>NC_017043.1:0-1279798 GCF_000284175.1 Rickettsia montanensis str. OSU 85-930 | reverse complement strand
CATTACCTATAACTTTGTCAACTTCCGGCATATTACCGTACATTTGCGGACTTGTTTGAGCACTACAGCCGGTAACAATAATTTTTAAATCAGGATTATTTTTTTTAGCCTTGCGTATAGCTTGTCTTGCTTGTTTCTCAGCTGCTTTAGTTACCGCACAAGTATTGAATATTGCAACATTATCGATACCAGACAATTCCAAGTTTTTTCGTATTATCTCACTTTCGTAAATATTAAGTCTACAGCCAAATGTTACTACGTATTGTCTTAAATTATTGCTCACAATAATATTCCCCACGTGCCACAAGCGTAGCTGCCCCTTGCATTATTATATTACCGTTTTCTTCTTTCATAGTAAGGTTACCGTGCTTAAAGACTATAGTACTTGGTGAATGGATAAAACCGAGCTTTAAACCGGCAGCAAAACTACCACAAGCTCCGCTTCCGCAAGCAAGCGTTAACCCTGCCCCCCGCTCCCAAACGGATAAATAGATTTTATTATCTTTTACTTCAGCAAAATTAACGTTTACCCCATCTGCGAATAACTCCTTAGCCTGCAATTTTTCACCGACAATTTTTTGATCTTGAGGTTCTAACTTACTAACAATAACCAAATGCGGGTTACCTATATCAACGCAAATAGTTTCCTTTAAATCAATCATATAACGCTCTGCAAATTCCCAAACTTTATCACGACTTGGCATCCAAGCTTCATTAAAACTAACGCTTCCTACATTAACGCTAATATTATTTTCATCATTGACATTACATAGCAATTTTTTATTGCCTACCATTACGGTAATATCTTTCTTTCCCGTATCAAGATAAATTAACTTGGCTAAACATCTTGTAGCATTACCGCATAATTTAGCACTAGAGCCGTCTATGTTATATATAATCATTTCATAAAAATCATTATGCTCTTCATAAATAATAAACTGATCGCAACCGATACCTGTATGACGCTCAGCCATATTTTTTGCTAACTGCGATAAATCATATGAACTTGATAAATCTCGTTTGTTAACAATAACAAAATCATTACCGAGACCATGCATTTTTACAAAATTAATTTTACTAATCATAGTTTTACATATTAGGAAATTGTATTATAGCAAATTTCTTGGAATTTGCTATAATGAAGTGATGATATATAAAAATATAGACTATTATGCTAATTTCACGTTTCTTAGACCATAAAAATAACTATGCATTTTTAAAAATTTTCGGTACAGAAAAAAATAAGGATATACTTATTCATTTTCTAAATGACATTTTAGGTTATACGGGAAAAGAAGTAATTACCGAAGTTACTTTTTTAAAAACAATCTAAGATTCCGATATCGCTGCTTATAGACAATCTATAGTTGATGTATTATGTAGAGATAAATACGGTACTCAATTTATTGTAGAGATGCAGGTCAGCAAACATCCAGGTTTTGAAAAATGAGCTCAGCTTTATGCAGCAAAGGCCTATTCAAGACAAATAATAAAAGAAGATGAAGATCATAAAAAAAATGGCAGTATATGCAAAACTTCGAGGAGTAATATTCTTAGCTATTGCCGATTTTATTTTATTGCCCGATAAAAAAGATTGGAGATCAGATCATAGATTACTTGGTACTAAAACTTATGAGAACAATTTACAAGATTTTTATTTTATCTTTGTAGAGCTTGAGAAATTTAATAAAGAATTAGATCAATTAAAGAACCTTCAAGAAAAATGGGCATAAAACATGCACATGAAAGCACTCTAGAAGAAATGGAGAATTTGATAGGTCCTGATTTTATTATTAAAAAAGTTTTTTATGCTTTGGATCAAGCTAGTTGGTCTGAAAAAGAGTTAAATACTTATGAAAAAATGATAAAAACCGAAATGGATAATCTAGCCGTAGAAGAGCAGAAAATTATGGATGCTGAAGCTAAAGGGGAAGCAAGACAAAAAATTTCTATAGCTAAAAAAATGTTAGTAAAAAATAAACCTTTAGATAAAATTATAGATTTTACCGGTTTAAAGTAATGAAGATCCTTAATATTATGCTAAGTCGTGACCTTGGCGGCATTCAACAAGCATTTTTAGATTATAGCACTGCTTTAGAGATGCAAAAAATTGAGGTTATAAATATCACTTCTTACAAGGCAAAAATAAATTCCTTTCTACACAAACAAAGCTTAAAACTACCTAATATAGTACCGTTTGATTTACTCTCGGTACTTATTCTTAAGTATATAATTCATAAGACTAAGCCCGATATAATTATAGCACACGGTAATAGAGCAATAAATTTTAGTAAATTTGCTAAATCACAAAATATAAAATTAATCGGTATCGCTCATAATTATAGTTTAAAAGGACTACGTAAATGTGATTTTGTTATTGCCTTGACGCATCATATGAAAGAATTTTTACTAAAAAATAACTTTGCTGAATCTAGGATATGCATCCTACCGAATATGATAAATATTGCTAAAGAATTTATTCCAAATAAAACATATAGAAAACCTGTTGTAATTGGTGTACTAGCAAGATTTGTAGCTAAGAAAGGTGTTGATGTTTTTATTAAAGCTATCAAAATTTTAAAAGAAAAAAAATATGATCTTCATGCAGTTATAGGTGGAAGCGGCGAGAAAAAAGATAATTTAATTGCTTTAGCACATAAACTTAATTTACAAGATCAAATATCATTTACGGGATGGGTTAACGATAGAGATAAATTCTTTAAACAAATAGATATTTTTTGCTTACCGTCTCTTCATGAACCGTTTGGAATTATAGTGCTTGAAGCAATGGAGGCAAGCGTGTCTATCGTTAGTACAGATACTGAAGGACCTGCAGCAATCTTAAGCGACACGCAAGACGGGCTTATTTGTAAAGCCGGCTCTGCTGAAGATTTAGCAGAAAAAATTGTCTATCTAATAGAGAACCCTATAAAAGCAAAAGAATTTTCTAAAAACGCCTACCTTACTCTCAAACAAAATTATGACATTAAAGTTGTTTCTGAAAAGTTACAGCATATTTTAGAAAGCTTCATATAAGATGAATTTAAGGGTGAGCCTACACAGCATATAAAAATACGTGAACACAGGCGAATCCTGCAAGACTCACTTATATCAAGCTTTCTAAAATACGCTGTAACAACATTATTACGTAATTATAAAAATAGTTAGTTGAAAAAATAATAGTCTATATTGACATAGCGGTTTAAAGATTCATAATTAATATTAAGTAATATGAATTTATTTTAATGAACCTACTCGATGAACTTCGTATGCCGATTTTTCATTTACTTAAAATATATTCTAGTTTTATCGATTGCATCATTTCTTCTATGTGGTTGTAATACAAAACACGATAATATTCCCCCTAAACTCTCATTACCTACTACTTGGAATAATTATTCTCTAAAACAAAATAATAATGCATCCTCCAAGTGATGGCTGCAATTTAACTATCCGGTGTTAAATAACCTAATCGAAGAATCTTTAACCGGTAACTCCGATATTGAGCTGGCAATGAGTAATGTGCTAGCAGCGAAAGCACAGCTTAACCTTGTTAATTCTTATAGATTTCCACAAATCAATAAAGAAACAAAAACACCGAATGAGCCGAAATTCTCTAATAATTTTGGGCTAGCAAGCGTGCTTAATTACGAGCTGGATTTATGGGGGCAGCCGCCAACGCTAGCGAATCGGCTAAAAAAACTTTCCTTGCAAGTGAGTATAGCAAGGCAGCGGTATGTTTATCGGTTATAAGTAACGTCACTATAAGTTACTTTAATCTTTTAGCATTAGACAAACAAATCTATCTAACTGAAAAGCTAATTGAGGCTCAAACGGAAATTTATAAATTAAATCAGAAATTATATAATCTTGGCGTAGGTGATTTAATATCGGTTAGTGAAGCTGCTTCCGAGCTTGCACTTACTAAGTTATCATTGCCGCCTTTAAAACAACAAAGACATGAGCAGGAAACCGCTTTAAAAATTTTAGTAGGTAGAATTCCTGAAAATATAGTAAACGGCTTAATTTATCGTGATAAACCAATAGATTACTTCTCTACTCTACCGGTATTACCTAAAATATTACCATCAGAGCTTTTAGAGCAAAGACCGAATATTAAAGCAGCAGAGCAGAATTTACTAGCAGTAGATGCAAACTTAAAAACAATAAAAGCTACTTATTTTCCACAAATTTCTTTAACAGGCTTATTAGGATTCGGTAGCAATAAACTTAATACTCTGTTTACTAACTCAGCTGAGACTTGGCAGGTAGGCAGCAACATAGCAGGACCTATTTTTGATTTTGGCAAATAACAATGCTTAAAACAATAATGCAGAATTTGATATTGATAACATTACTAGTACTAATAGTAGTATTAGTGGTTTGGGTAATAAAACATTATCATAAAAGCAGTAAACAAATCACTATAGCAGCTCCGGTTGAGGTAACACAAGTTATCAAAAAAGACGTACCTGATGTGATAGAACTTGCAGGAGTAGCTGAAACTTACCAAAGTGCCGATATTCAATCTCAAGTTACGGGCCAAATATTAAGTGTAAATTTTGATGACGGACAAGAAGTAAAAGCAGGTGATTTATTATATGAAATCGATTCTCGTCCGTTTCAAAATCAATTACAGCAAGCACAAGCAAATTTACTAAGTGATACTTATAACCTTGAAGATGCTATAAAAGAAGAGGCAAGATATCGTGCTTTATACGAGGAAAAAGCCGTTTCGGAAGAGCAGTATTTACAGATGCTAACTAATATGAATATGCTTAGGGCCACCGTGGAACGCGATAAAGCAATTATTGCAGACGCTAATTTACAAATCGAGTATTCAAAAATAGTAGCTCCTTTTGATGGTAAACTTAGTGAGCATAATGTAGATATAGGTGATTTAGTATCGCTGGATTTTGTGAGTCTAGTAACTATAAATACTATCTCGCCTATTTATATCAGCTTCTCCGTACCTGAAAAATATCTCGATCGTATATAGTCCCGTCTAAAGCCATGCAAACTAACGATCAAGGTCCTTATGTATTTGTTGTCGATCAAGACAATAAAGCCGTGGTCAAGAATATAGATATAGTGTTTTCTAATGATGATTTTATTGTTATTAAAAGCGGTATAGATGAGGGAGGAACGGTAATCACCAACGGGCAGCTACGATTATCTAACGGAGCAGAGGTGAGTGTTAGGGAGGAGTAGTGTCAAATCATCATTGCAAGCAGGCGTCATTGCAAGGAAATTACAAAGTAATTGACGAAGCAATCTTAGGAGTTTGTTTCATGAGATTGCCACGCTTCTTACAGTCGCCCGCAATGACGATATGTATGACGGAAAAAATCCATAAAACAGGAAAAAAATAATTGGGTATTTCAGAAATATTTATTAAGCGTCTGGTTCTTGCTACTTTATTCATGGCAACTATTTTGCTGTTTGGAGCATTCGGCTATAGGCTATTACCGGTAAACGTTTTACCTGACATCAACTGCCCGACTATTCAGTTTTCAGTAAGCTTGCCTGGAGCTGAACCTACTACTATGACGTCTTCAGTTGCATTACCGCTTGAAAAGCAATTCTCGACGATATCAGATATTAACTCGATGAGTTCGGTTAATAGTAACGGTACTACTCAAATTACTTTGCAGTTTAATTTAGACCGAGATATAGATGCAGCAACACAAGACGTACAAGCAGCTACCGAACGACTTACCTACCCCGCCCTCATATCGTAAAGTAAATCCTGCCGACGCACATATATTTTATTTATCTTTAACCTCTGATACTCTCCCCCTTATATACCGTGGACTATTACGACGAAACAATTATGGCTGAGCGTTTATCTATGCTGCCGGGTGTTGCACAGGTACAAGTTTACGGCTCACAGTAATATGCAGTGCGTGTGCAGGTTGACCCTGTTAAAATGGCAGCAAATAATATAAGGCTTGACCAAGTATCAAACATCATCAGCTCTGCTAACGTTAATTTACCGACCAAAGCTTTATACGGTAAAGATATCTACTCAAGCATTAGAGCCCCTGGGCAATTACAAAATGCTAAAGAATATAATGAGTTAATATTAACTTATAAAAACGGTAATCCGCTTTTTCTTAAAAATATCGGGAAAGCCATTTATAGCGTAGCTAATAATAAAATAGCCGCTTGGTATAGGGATAAGCCGAGGGTAATACTTGCTATTCAAAAACAACCGGATACTAATACTATTGAAATAGTCGACTCTATAAAAGAAGTATTGCCGTTGCTTCGCAGGCAAATCCCTGAGGACATTAATATTAATCATGTTTGATAGGTCAATTTCTATCAGAGAATCGGTAAATGATGCCAATTTTACTATGCTACTCGCTTTAATACTCGTAGTGATTGCTATATTTCTCTTTCTACATAACTGACGGTCCGTGATTATTCCGATCGTCTCAAGGGCTTTATCCCTAATGACGATATTCATCCCAATATTATTTATGAGCGGAATTTTAGGGAAGCTACTGCACGAACTTACCGTTGTTATTACTACCGCTATTTTGCTTTCGGGAGTTATCTCGATAACCGTAACTCCTATGTTATGTAATGTGTTTTTGCGGAATCGTCATTGCGAGGAACGTAGTGACGAAGCACTCTCAGGGCAACCAACCGAGATTGCCACGGCGTCTTTGATGCCTCGCAATGACGACCTACCACTAACCGAAAAAGCCTTTGAATATGTCAAACAAAAATATGGTAGCAGTCTAAAAACAGTAGTAGAGCATTCAAAAACTACTATGCTTATATTTCTCTTAGTAATCATCGCAACGGCTTATTTATTTGAGAAAGTACGCAAAGGCTTTATGCCTGATTCCGATACGGGACAAATCTTAGTTTTTACCGACCACGCTCAAACTATTTCTTTTGATGCGATGGTGCAAGAACAGCAACAAGTAAGCGATGTATTACTTAAAAATCCTAATATAGATTCATTTTTTTCTGCAGTAGGTGTTTCAGGTAGAAACTCTGCCGTAAATCAGGGTACGATTTTGATTAGCTTAAAACCTCGTGATCAAAGAATAGGAGCTGACGCCGTTATAGATCAGTTACGTTCAAAACTAAATCATTTAGTAGGTTTAAAGGTTTAAGGGTATATATCCAGAACGTACCTACTATTACGATCGACGGACAAGCAACCAAAAGCCAATATCAATATACTATGCAAGAACTCGATCAAGATGTGCTATTTAGCTTTGCACCGAAATTAAAGGACAAGCTCACACGGCTGCTAGGTTTTATTGACGTAACTTCGGATTTACAAATAGCACAACCACAAACTTTAGTGCAGATTGATAGATATAAGGCTGCAAAACCCGGTATATCAGTCGAGCACGCCCAGAATATCTTATATGCCGCTTACGGTGCTGAGCAGATTTCCACATTATATGCCCCAACAGCTCAATATGACGTTTTAGTCAATATTAACTCCGCAAGCGGCAATTTAGTACCGCTAACTACCCTTGCCAAAATTGTTAATACTGTTGGCCCGCTTAGTATTTCACATTTCGGGCAATTACCTTCAGTTACGGTATCATTTAACCTGCAAGATGGATATTCAATTAGTGATGCCGTTCCAAAAGTTAATCAAGCAATAAATATTTAATAGCGAACTTGATATGTACGGATTTGTCGGACTTATAATGTTAATCGGTATAGTAAAGAAAAACGCTATCATGATTATCGATTTTGCCTTAGAACTTGAGAGAACTGGCAATAAATCTTCGCATCAAGCAATTTATGAAGCATGTATAATACGATTCAGACCGATTATGATGACTACCCTAGCTGCCTTAATGAGAGCTATGCCTATTGCTCTTGGAGCCGGAGCAACAGGAGCAGAGAGAAGATCACTAGGGCTTGCAGTAGTGGGAGGTTTACTCACATTGCAATTACTTACTCTTTACATCACACCGATAATTTGCCTATATTTAGAAACAGCTAAGAAATGGTTAAAGCATAGCAATTATAAAGCTGAAATTAGAAACTATCCGGAATTAAATTGGAAACCTTAATGTTGTTGTATGGCGCGAGAAACTCGTTCGGTGTTATACCCTGGCTTGACCACGATATCCAGAAAAACAACTAAAAATACTAATAATATTAGTATTTTTAACTAGACCCTGTGGACAAGCCACGGCGTGACAGTGGTATCAAGCTTGTTCAGTATTCGGCATCGTTTTCTCTGCTCCAGCAACCGTAATTTCATCACTATCATAATTAAATGTGTCCGTTGTAGAAGGAGTAGACGGTACGGCGATGTGCTTACTAACTCAGAAGATTTTTGATCTAAATAGTCTCTTACTTCTCGTTTACCAAGCAATTCCATAGCATCATTTTTATTACTTTCTTTTATATATGCTTCAGGAATATATGCCTTAATATATTCCATATCAGATGCGTTTTTTAATAAATAAGGTGATACAAATTCTAGTATGTCCTTACCGCTTCTTTTATAATTAGCAAATGAGTAAGCAACACAAATACCGTAATCATTCAATAAATGCTTGTGTCTTGTCTGTTGAATGTTGTTTTGCAGATTCCACAGCTCTTAAAGCATATAATATCTGTTCTCTTGTTGCTTGAATGGAAACATCATCTGAAGCTATCCATCCCGTAAGCTTTTTCAAACTCTTGATCTTTAAAATGTAATTTTTTTGTTAATTCTTTTATTTCAGTAACAATAGGGTTTTGAAGGCCTTTTATAAAGGTAAGACTAGCAGTACTTGCTGAGAGTTTACTTTTCATAATATACCCATTAATAAATTTAACATATTTCTATATTCAAATATTAATTTTTATTAATAAATAATAAACCTAATATCACATCAGAGATTGCTGTATATATCTAAAGACTGGAGATTTCTGCTTTTAGCTAAGAATAGACTTATTATATCGAACAAGCATTACTGCCGTTATCATCATCTTCACGGATAAATTTTTGCTTTACCTTAGAATTGTTATTATACGGCTTACTATTTTTTACCGGTGGATAATTTACAGGCTCATAATTTGTAACGGGCGGGGCATAATGCTTTTGATTTACTACAGCATTTGGACAAGTATATTTTGATATATCACGCTTAGTTTCTCTAAGCATGGCTTTTATCTGATTTAATTCCTCTTGTATCTTTTTTTCTTTACCGCTATCGTCTTTTCTAACCTTTTTATTCGCTCTACTTAAAGTCATATCATCATCGGATTCAGCGAAGCCGGCTTCTGCTTTTTGCCTTGCTATATCCCTTTTAATCATCTTAAGATACATTTCACGATTTCTCTTTACAGGATCGATTCTTTCTCCTCTTAAAGGACTATCGCTATCATATTCATCATCATCGTCGTTATCATAATCAAGATTATCTTCTACTATATTCTTTTTAGCCAAAGTAATATATTTATTATTATATACAGGTTTTCTCTTACCGCCTTTAGCACCTTTGCTATCAACCAATCTGTTATTTGCTGATCTTTGAAAATAGCTTCTAAAATTATCTGTACAGGCTGAAAGTAAAAATATTCCTAAAAATAATATTATAATTTTTTTTAACATATATTTATATTATTCCAAAACTTTTATTAGACTTCCTGTACAACTTAGCTAATAAGGAGGAATTTGTAGGAGACACGGAACACAACACAGCAGCGTACGCTTTGGTACGTGAGGATGCGAGTACCGGATCGACGCACAAATTACCCTTAGAAGCAAGTTATGCAGAAAATCTATTATGATTAATGCCACATAATAGCCAAACTTGCAAGGATAAAGAGCCGAACTGCTATGTGCTTAATTAAATTATTGTTATTCTGAGGTATTTTTGGTCTTGTTGTATGTCCCCCACCCCGTCATTGCAAGCGACTAAAAGGAGCGTGGCAATCTCAGGACTTTAGCACGAGATTGCTTAATCAAAACTTACAGTCTTGCCTCGCAATGACGGAAAACAAAATCTAAATCACCTCTTCTATTAGGTTACTTAATAGCTTATGCCCTTCTTTTCTTCTTTTTAATAAATTTTGTGAAGCATCCTCTAATATTTTTGGATTACTTATCAAATCGAGTATTTTATCTGCTAATTTTCCTGCAGAAATATTATTTTGCTCTAAACACCATCCTGTTTTTTTATCTTCCAATAATTTTGCATTGTAATATTGATGATTATCCGCAGCACTAGGCAGTGGAATAAAGATTGCCGGCAACCCTATATAGGTCAATTCTTCTATAGTAGATGCTCCTGCTCTTGCAATCACTAAATCGGCTTCTTTATATTGCAATGCAATATTATCAAAAAATTCAGCAAATTCATAAGTAATGTTTAATTTCGAGTATATATCTTTTATTTTTACTTGATCATCTAATGCTGCTTGCTGGATTATATTTAATTCAAGACTTGGCTGTTTTTGCATCAAAATTTGGATACTTGCAGGTATCAGCTCTGAAAATAACTTAGCTCCTTGACTACCACCAAAGATGAATATTGTAAAAAGCTTGTCATTCCGTGGCTTGACCACAGAGTCCAGTGCTTTTATTAAAGACTTTTTGGACCCCGTGGTCAAGCCACGGGACGACATTTCTATAACCTTTAATTCCCTAATATTCTCTCTAACTACCCCACCGGTAACTACTATTTTACTTTTTGCAAATTCCGGTAAATTCTTTATTTTTTCATAAGAAATAGCTATCTTTTTAGCAAAGCTTGCAAAAAATTTATTAACTTTTCCAAGGTAAGAATTCTGTTCATGAATTATAATCGGTACCCTTAAAAAAATTGCCGCAAACATTGGAGCTATAACAGGATAACCGCCAAACCCTACAGTGACGGAAGGCTTCATATTATATAATAATTTAATAGCCTTTAAAACTGCAATTGATAACCTAGGTAAAAACAAGAAAATATTACCTGAGCGTTTTAAATCTAGGATATGAAAAATTACTTTCATATCCTGTTTTATATATTGTTTGCATCTTAAATCAGTAATAAAATGAACTTCATAGCCACGTTTGATTAATTCTTCTCCAAGAGCAACTGCCGGGAAAAAATGTCCCCCCGTCCCTCCTGCTACCAAAATGATTTTTTTCATATTTCAATATTACGAATTTTGTACGAATTTAACGGCGTTCGGTGTCTTGTAAAGCCAAGAAGCATACCGGTAGCGATAGCTATTGCAAGCGTTGAAGAACCACCGTAACTAATAAACGGTAATGTCATACCTTTAGTAGGAAGTAAATGTAAAGTCACGCCCATATTAATTATTGCCTGAAGCCCTAATTGTGCAATTATACCGCTAGCAGCGAATTGTACAAATTTATCTGTTTCGTTTAATAACTTAATAAGACTTCTTAATACTATAAAAGCAAATATACCTATAACAATAAGGCAAATAATAGCTCCAAACTCCTCACCTGCTACAGCAAAAATAAAATCCGTATGCGGGTCGGGTAGTACCTGCTTTACTGCCCCCTCCCCTGGACCTCGTCCATATAACCCGCCATGCTCAAAAGCCTTAAGAGACTTACTAACTTGATAATTCTCGCTACTATCTGGATCTAAAAACGAATTAATTCTTTGCGTTACGTGCGGTAGCCAAAAATAAGCAATAGTCACTCCTATCATTCCTAAAAAACCAGCTAAAACAATCCAAAATATCGGCATACCCGCAATAAACAGTTGAATACCGAAAACTGCCGTAATCATTACAAGCATTCCAAAATCCGGCTGAATAATTAAGAGAATAGCAACAATAGAATAAAGTATTACACAAATAGTAAAACTTGGAAAATCATCATTAAATTTTAGCGATAATATCCAGCCCGTAACAACTACAAAAAACGGTTTGATAAATTCCGAAGGTTGAATAGATAGACCTAGAATATTAATCCATCGCACTGCGCCTTTTACTTCATAGCCAAAAAATTTAACTGCTATTAATAAAACTATACTAGCAATAAATCCAACTATTGCAAAACGCCTTAACCATTTTTTATTAAGACATGAAAATAATAATATAAGTCCTGAAGCGGCAGCTAAATAAAATATTTGTCTAGATGCAAAATAACTTTCTTCAAGACCTATTCTACTTGCTACTGCTGAACCTGAGGTAGTAACAAGCATTAGACTAAAAGCAAATAAGATAATTAAAGAAATTATTATTTGCCTATCGGTACTCCGCCACCATAATTTTATAAAGTTATTAGATATTTCGTTATTCATATTATAGTTATTCAATTATGGCTATATTTATAATGTTATTGCATGGATCGGAAAACACCCTCGATGTCACCCCGTGGTTTGACCACGGTATCCAGAAAAACAATAAAAAATACTAATATTATTTAGTATTTTTAACTAGACCACGTGGTCAAGCCATGGGGTGACAGGATACTACACAATTTTATAAATAACTCGCCACGCTCTTCAAAATTTTTAAACTGATCATATGAGCTACAACTAGGTGCTAACAAGATATTTTTTACCTCCGCATTATCACCTACTGCATCCTTATAAGCAAGATCGAAAGCCTGCTCAAGATTATCACATATTACAAAATCTACTATATTCTTAGCAGTATTTGCAAATATTTCTTTAGCTTGACCATAAAAATAAGCTTTCTTAATTTGACTGAAATAAGGCTTTATTTCCTCAATACCACCCTCTTTAGGGATTCCTCCCGCAAGCCAGTAAATATTATCAAGTGCTTTAATTGATTGCACGGCAGATATGGCATTTGTCGCTTTACTATCATTGTAAAAACTTATATTATTTATACTACCGATATATTGCATTCTATGAGGTAAACTTTGAAAACTACTTATAGATTCAAGTATTTTTTTAGGTTCTACTCCTATTATTTTAGCTACTGCATAACTTGCTGCAATATTCTCACAATTATGAACTCCTTGCAGGTTTTTATTAAAAGGTACAGCATAATTCATAAAGCTTGATACAAACGCATTTTGCAGATCTCGCCTGTGCTCATGTATTTTTATACGCTCCGCAGGCTCACCTTGAAGTTCATCTTGTCTAAAACTTTCTGAATTACGCTGTAATTCAAAACTTATATCATCAAAAAAATTAGCGCTAATTTTATCATCAACTACCGAAATACCGTTTTCAAGAATTTTAGTAACCGAAAAAGGAATTAGCTTTATACGCTGCTCTTGCTGCAATTTTATAAAGACTTCACGACAATAATCATTATCGATATTAATTACCGCATAACTCTCTTGATCCATTCGATCAAAGATCTTAGATTTTGCTGCAATATAGCAGGTCATATCCTGATGTCTATCTAAATGGTCGGGAGTTATATTAAGAAGCACGGCTATTTTAGCTGTAAATGTTTTTACTAGATCTAGCTGAAAAGAAGACAATTCAAGTACATATCCATCCTTACTGGCTTTAGCTTGCAAAGCAGAAACTCCAATATTACCGGCAACTGGATAGTCTAAACCGCTACTATTTAAGATATGGCTTATTAAAGCAGTAGTAGTACTTTTACCGTTTGTACCGGTTATAGCTATAAATTTTAAGTTTTTTGATTTTGCAAATAATAAGTCTATATCGGAAGTGATTGGAATATTAAAATTTTTTGCAATATTGACTATCTCATGCGTTAAAGGAATTCCAGGACTTAAGACAATTGTATCTAAATTTTGCCATCTTGAATCAGATAAAGCAGCGATAGCGGTTTTACTGTATAATTCTTCAAATATATCTCTATTTGCTTTTAAATCATCATAAACAATTACATCATATTTATTTTGCAATTCCTCGTAAACCGATATACCGGTTTTACCAAGCCCAAAAACACCTATTTTTTGTTTTGTATGAGAATTCATGAATTAATTTGAAAGAACATTGCAGTCTTAGTATTCAAGAACAGGTATATGAAGATCAACTTCAAAAAGAGCAAGGAGTTTACAAGTCGAGGAGCGGAGCGTATACTTAATACGTGAGCACCGCAGATCTTGTAAAACGACTTAGCCAATTTTTGAAGTTGATCGAGTATACTAATTCATGTCCTGCATTAATGCTTGTTCACCTTCATTAAATTCACCTTGTCCTTTTACATTACTGTAAGTTGTTTTGCTATGCCCAGGATTAGGTAAATAATAATGAGGCGGAACTTCTAGTGCTTTAGCACGCTGTACTTGATACTCATTAGGTCCAGCTGTTGATATACCTACGGTTTCTTTTAACTTTTTACTACAAGCAGAAGTAATTAATAAAACAGTAAATAATAAAAAAATCTTTTTCACTTAAACACCTATAAATTAAAATTAATATTAGACTCCTTGCAAAATGAACTTCTAGAGGTAATTTGTACGTCAATCCGGTACTCGAATCCTCACGTAGGTCTACTACGATACGGTTCTGTGTTCCGTGTTTCCTTCAAATCCCTCTCTATAAGTTTAATTTTGCAAGGAGTCTATTTTATCGTTACCACCCTTATCGGTATTACGAATTTTTTCAGCCATAGCTTCAATTTGAGCATTATCATAATTCCCTTTGGCCTTTTCTTCAATAACTTTTTTAGTACTATAATAATCTTCTATTAAGATAATTACTCCTATTGTAATAAAGCAATCAGCTAAATTAAATACGGGGAAGCTATAATTCTGATAATGAAAATGGATGAAGTCAAAAACTGCTCCTCTAAAAAATCTATCAATTAGATTACCAACAGCTCCGCCGATTACAAAGCTATAACCGGCAAAGCTTCCGATCGTTTTTGAACGTACTATCAAATAATATAAATAACAGACAATAATCGTGTTCGTTATTAAGAAAATAGCATTGCTATATTGATAATATTCACGCATTAGACCAAAGCTAATACCGTAATTCCAAGTATAAACCATATTTAAGAAAGAAGTAACCTTAAGCATTAAGCCCGGCTTCCATCTCAAATTATCAATAAACCACCATTTACTTAACTGATCAATAATCACTAAGGTTATTATTATACGACTACTACGAGCAAATGTGAGATATAGTTTTTTTAGTAGTGGGAGCATAATTGTAAATATCATTCCCGCGAAAGCGGGAATCCAGAAAAAAACAACCTTAATATTAATACAAAATTATATATTTGATAAAATAAACCTATAAAAAACAAGTTTTGTATAGATTTTACTAGATTCCCGCTTTCGCGGGAATGACATAAGAGTCGTACAACACCAAGTTGATTACGGTATGACAAGGATTCACTCTACAATGAAACTGTGGCTGCTTTATCAGCTTGCAATTCCTTATCAAGCTTAACATTTAAAGTTTTTATTTCTTTTTTAAATTGTTTAAATTTCTCTAAATTTTTTCCGTTTAATTCTATACCCGGTGTTGTTTTAACTGACATAGGATTAACATGTTTGCCATCAATTTTAACTTCATAATGTAAATGTGGAGCTGTAGCTCTGCCGGTACTTCCGACATATGCGATGATTTGTCCTTGTTTTACGATACTTCCCACTTTTAAATTTTTTGCAAAATTTGAAGCATGCGCATAAGCAGTAGATAGCGTACCGCTATGTTTTACCTGAATAAATTTTCCATAACCCGACTTCCAACCTATTTCTGTTATAACTCCGTTTCCTGCGGAATATATAGGCGTACCGGTTGGAGCTGCAAAGTCAACCCCCTTATGCATTTTAGTATAACCGAGTATCGGATGCTTTCTATTACCGTAATGTGAAGAAACTTTTATAACTTTTAGCGGAGTTTTAAGTAAGCTTCTTTTTACGCTTTTACCGTCTTCGGAAAAAAATGCATGATTATTTGCGTTATTGTCATGAGAGTAACGATATATATTATATTCTTTCCCTGAAAGATTTAATGAAACATATAGAACTTTACCGTGGTGGGAAAATTTACCGTCTTCCGTTACGTATTTTTCCGTTATTACGGTTGCAGTATCACCGCTTTTTATTTGACGCTGAAAATCAATTTGATAAGCATAAGCATTAATCAGCTCTATTATACTGTTATTCGATAAGCCCAGTTTTTTAAGAGCTGACATCAAATTTGCTTCAATACTTACCGACGATTTAGCAACTTTTTTACTTAAAGGTACTACAATTTCTTCAACTTTAAAATTATCACCTTCTCTAATTACTTCAATAGTTTTTAGCTTATCGATAATTATAACGATTTTATTTAAGAATGCTACCTCTGAGGTTAAATCTTCATCCTCGTTTTCGGTAATTTTTGTTTCATATTCAAAAGTAATTTGCTGCCCTATTTTAAGAGCAGAAGATAATTTTCCCTCTTTTATTAAACTTACAATTTTGTCTATTTCATTTTTAGGGATATGTTGTTCTATCAAAATTGACTTTATAGTATCGCCTTTTTTTACTACTACTTCTTTAAATGAAATTGTTTCTTCTGCACTACTATCAGGTTGTACTAAAGTTATGGATAAAGTGTCGTTAACATAATTATTAACGGCAAAAGAGACAAAAACAACTAATCCTATAAATAATAATAAGGAGGCAGAGGTGAGGATTTTCCTGAGACATGCACTAATAAAAGATGATGGTAATATGCCATTAAAATCATAAGATAGTGCGGTATCATTCATTAAAATTGCTCTGAAGATTATTTGAATCAATTTTTCATTACTAATAATAATATGAACTATATACAAACAAATTACAACAGAAAATTGTAAAATTTTGTTTTATTTCTGTCTTATTAGTTTTTTATTGATTAAAATTTAATTTTTTATATAAGTTAATTTTCATTAACTTATATAGATAAATATTATGCCTAGACTTTATCCTATTTTTATTAATTTTTATAAATCTTATGTCCTGCTCATCTAGCCATAATACTGTCAAATTACCCAAAATAGAATATTATGAGAATATTTCTTTAAATAAAAATTGTCCTATAAATAGTGAAATAGTTCTAGTAGGCGGTTGTTTTGATTTATTACATTACGGTCATATAGAATTTCTACGCAAAGCTAAAAAACACGGTAAATACTTAATCGTTGCTTTAGAGCCGGATGAAACAATTATTAAATATAAAAAATGTCAACCTATCCATAATCAATTACAACGAGCAAAAATTTTAAGTTCTTTCACATTTGTTGATAAAGTACTTATTATATTACCTAAACTAAAAGATTTTAATGATTACGCTCGGTTAGTGCAAAATATTTGTCCTTCTGTAATCGCCGTAACAAAACACGATCCTCAGTTAATAAATAAATTCAAGCAAAATTAATAAATGCGAAAGTAATAGAAGTTATTGACTTACTGCAACATCCTAATATTAGGTACACTTTCTAGCTCAAATATATTAAAAATATGTGGTTTTTACAAAAATTTATCGATTTTTACTTTAATAAAACTGTATATCCATTTATATTAAATATAAATAACTTATAATATGTGCTATGAAAAATATTATTAGACATCTTTCTAAACCAGCTTATAGAGAGGAATTTAAAGGAGACACTCCCCCTCGAACCGCAGCATACAAAAGCGTACGTGAGGATTCGAGTACCGGATCGACGTATAAATTACCTCCAAAAGCGAAATTTGGAAAGATGTCTATTGCTTTAATTTGTTTTTTGATTGTTAGTAGTAATTGCTTTGCTTCCGAGCCGTTACCTTGGCAAGTAACGTTCCAGCCGCCGGCAAGTCCGATTATGGAGGAATTACATCATTTTCATAATTTTCTGCTTTATATCTCAACAGCTATTGTTTTATTTGTTGCCGGATTACTTGGCTTTGTATGCATCAGATTTAATGCAAAAAATAATCCCGTACCAGCAAAATTTTCACATAATGTTTTAATAGAAATAATTTGGACTGTAATACCTATAATAATTTTAGTTATTATTGCAGTGCCGTCTTTTAAAATATTGCGTCATGCCGAAAAAATACCCGAAACGGATTTAACTATTAAAGTAGTAGGTTATCAATGGTATTGGCATTATATATATCCTGATCATGATAATTTAGAATTTGATAGCGTAATGATCTCTGATGAGAATTTAAAACCTAATCAAAAAAGATTATTAGATGTTGATAATCGAATTGTTATCCCTGAAAATGCTACCGTAAGGTTTCTCATTACCGCAGGTGACGTAATACATAGTTTTGCCGTTCCATCACTTGGGTTTAAAATAGACGCAGTCCCAGGCAGAATAAACGAAACCTGGACAAGAGTGGCTAAAAAAGGCGTATATTACGGACAATGCTCCGAACTATGCGGCATCCATCACGGTTTCATGCCGATTGCTATAGAAGTAGTAAGTAAAGAGGATTTTGACAATTGGATTGCAAGCAAGAATAAGACGGCTATGAATGGCAAGAAGCCAAAATTGGCAGCTAACTAATTATATTTAGAAGTTCTATGAAAAATTATAATACAAAAATATCTGAACTAGATAAATTACTAAACGATATAACCGATTCTAATCGACATCAAGAAATTATTAAGTAGTGATGATTCAGCAGGTAAAGAAGCATGGTAATTTATAAAGAAAGTATTTTATAAACTAAAACTATTACTTTAAATTTTTTAATATATGACTAACCACAATAACCCTTATCCCCATCTTTTTCCTAAACAAGCGAAAGAAATGATATTTTTAAAACATTTTATCCATAATCCAAATATAATGGTCGGAGATTACACTTATTACAGTGACGCTAATCACCCTGAGAAATTTGAATATGAAAATGTTAGAGAAGTTTATTTTGTTAAATTGATTATAGGAAAATTTTGTGCTATTGCTATGGGTACTAGTTTTATAACCGATGATATGAATCATCCTATGGACGGCTTTTCTACTTATCTTTTCTTTATTTTTGAAAATTGGAATAATTACACGCCTTCACCTAACAAAAGAAGAGACACCGTTATAGGAAATGATGTATGGTTTGGTATAAACTATACCATTTTGCCCGGAGTTAATAATATAGGTGACGGAGCAATTATCGGTGCTTGCTCAGTAGTAGCTAAAGATGTACCACCGTATAGTATTGTTGTCGGTAATCCTGCAAAGATAGTACGCTATAGATTTCCTGATGAGATAGTTGAGCAATTACTGAAAATTAAATGGTGGGATTGAGATTATGATAAAATCACTCAGAATATTCCGGCAATTGTTGGAGCAGATATCGAAAAATTAAAACAGGCAGAATAATAATTATGGATATAACTACTACCGAAATTTATCACGATGACCACCACACCCCACACGGTTGGAGGCGATGGCTTTTTTCTACCAATCACAAAGATATCGGCGTTATGTATATCATATTTGCCGTTTTTGCCGGAATTGTCGGAGGTTTGTTCTCACTGCTTTTTAGGTTAGAGCTTGCAATGCCCGGCGGCACTTTCTTAAATCATGATTTCCAGCTATATAACGTGCTTATCACAGCACATGCAGTTATTATGGTATTCTTTATGATTATGCCGGCTTTGTTCGGTGGCTTTGGTAACTATTTCATACCTCTGTTAATAGGGGCTCCCGATATGGCATTTCCACGCCTTAACAATATCAGTTTTTGGCTACTAGTTCCTGCTTTTCTTTTACTTATGGGATCAGCTTTTGTTGACGGTGGGCCGGGAACGGGCTGGACGCTCTACCCTCCTTTAAGTAATTTAAGCGGTCACCCCGGTGCAGCCGTTGATATGGCTATTTTCAGTTTACATTTAACCGGTCTATCGTCAATCCTTGGATCAATTAACTTAATCGTTACTATCTTTAACATGAGAGCTCCGGGAATGGGGCTTTTCAAGATGCCGTTATTCGTTTGGTCTATTTTAGTTACCGCATTTCTAATAATTCTTGCTATGCCGGTACTTGGTGGAGCTATTACTATGCTACTTACAGATCGTAATTTTGGAACTACTTTCTTTAAGCCTGACGGCGGCGGTGATCCTGTATTATTTCAGCATCTATTTTGGTTTTTCGGTCATCCTGAAGTATATATCGTAATACTTCCAGGCTTTGGTATAGTAAGTCAAGTTATTTCAACTTTTTCACGCAAACCTATATTCGGCTATCAAGGTATGGTCGGGGCTATGGTGATAATAGGCTTTGTTGGATTTATCGTATGGGCTCACCATATGTTTACTGTTGGGCTTTCTTATAATGCACTTATATATTTCACTGCCGGAACGATGATTATAGCAGTTCCGACGGGTATTAAAATATTTAGCTGGATAGCGACCATGTGGGGTGGTTCGATTACATTCCCAACTCCTATGCTATTTTCGATAGGATTTATTATATTATTCACGATCGGCGGCGTAACCGGCATAATCCTATCAAATTCGGCACTTGATAGAGTTCTGCACGATACATATTATGTTGTTGCACATTTCCATTATACGATGTCACTCGGTGCTTTATTTACGGCATTTGCAGGCTTTTATTATTGGTTTGGCAAAATATCCGGTAAACAATATCCGGACATTTTAGGCAAAATTCATTTTTGGATTACCTTTATAGGCGTTAATTTAACTTTCTTCCCACAGCATTTCTTAGGTCTTGCGGGCATGCCAAGAAGAATACCGGACTACCCTGAGGCTTTCGCCGGCTGGAATATGGTTTCGTCGATAGGAGCAGGTATTTCTATGTTTGCTGCCCTTTATTTTGTATTTATCGTTTTCTATACGCTAAAATACGGCAAAAATTGTCCAAACAATCCTTGGGGAGAAGGAGCAGACACATTAGAGTGGACACTTACCTCACCACCGCCGTTCCATACTTTTGAAACACCACCGCATATTGAGGGGTAATAGTGGCTTTGCTGCGTGGATGCCAAGTCATCATTGCGAGGAGTTGCGCTAGCAACGACGCGGCAATCTCATGAGATAATATAAAAAAACTCCTGAGATTGCCACGTCAGTATAAATGCTGGCTCGCAATGACGGGACCTTTATGAACTGTCTGGTACTATGAAGAATGACATAGCTGACAGAAAAATAATAAAACGATAATAAAATGTATAAAAAACCGATAATAGGTGTTACACCTGATTTAGCTCAAAACTGTGAAAAATATACTTACGCTGCTTTTCCATGGTACGCCTTGCGAAGAAACTATACCGATGCGATTATTGCAGCCGGCGGTGTACCGCTATTATTACCTTATCAAAGTGATACAATAAATCAGCTTATGGAACTTGTTGATGGTGTTGTAATGCCAGGCGGTGATGAGGACATACATCCTAAATTTTATGAGCCGGAATACGCCGAAGATGTAGTAGTTTCCAATGAAGAACGTGATAATTTTGAGATATTAGTTTTAAAGAAAGCATTAGAGAGAGATATTCCGGTTTTAGGAATATGCCGAGGTATGCAGTTATTAAACGTTATTTTTAAGGGTACGCTTATTAAACATATTCCTGATTATATTGAAACTGTAATTAATCATACACAACCTTCGCCTAAAAACATCGTTTCGCATGCAATTAATATAGAAGCAAATACTAAACTTGCTAAAATAGCTAATAATCAGCTACAAACTATGGTTAATTCGACTCATCACCAGGCTGCTAAACAACTTGGTAATGATCTTATCGTATCTGCAAAAGCAGAAGACGGTATAATTGAAGCCATTGAATCAACGAAACATAAATTTGCTATCGGCGTTCAATGGCATCCTGAATATCTTAACGATAATGGAGTAGATTTAGAATTATTTAAAGAATTCGTAAAAGTTAGTAAGTAAATATTAGTTTTTAACATCATTAGATTAACATATTACAAACGCTTTATTATATTCATATCCAAGCGGCCAACAACATACGGAATTTTTTAGAGCGTTCATATACGAAAGTAGAACCTCTACCATTGTCTTCTAGTTGATACTGAACATAAATTACAGGCCCACATTGTTCTTGCCAAGCAATTGAATATTTTACCAGGTTATCTTGCACATCCCATTGTTGTAAAAAGCCGCTAATAATACAATTCATTTCAGTCACAAATAGTTTAACCAATTTTTGTATTACCAAATCTTCTTGTTGTTCTACTTGTATATTATCACAATAAGCTATATGTGAGTTTAAATTATTAGCATAAGCTCGTGATGTTATAGAGACTATAATAGTAAATAATATAATAAAAATTTTCATATGATACCTTATTTATTAAATTTAAATTAATATATTTTAAGGTACTTAATAAGAAACTAATAATCAAATATTATTTATTGTACTATATTATCATTTTAATTATTATTTTAAATAAGATTTAGGACCTTTGATCTGCTATATTATCGTCAAAAACATTATTTATGACTGCTGATTATTCTTTTTTGAAAAGTTTTGCTGAGTATATCATTGATAAATTAGGTAAAGGTACAGAAGTTCAAATAATATTGCCTAATAATTTCTCATGCCTAGAATTAAAGAAGATTTTAACCGATAAATATAAAATTAAATTACCTATCATTATTCCTTTTAATTCTCTTATTTCAAAAAAAACCGACTCGGATTATATATCTAAAATAGAAGAATTACTTATTTTATCATCCATTATCACCGAATATAAAGAATTACCTTTTAATAAAAATGAATCATTAAAAGCTGCAGAACTTTTAAGAAAATTGTTTAATGATCTTATAATCAATAATATCGATATAAAATTAATTGAAGTCTATAACAATTCTAACTATTGGCAAAAGATTTATAAATTTCTAGAATATTGCTTTTTAAGATGGCAAGAAGAAATATCGTTTACTCAAAAACAAACTAAAGCAGTTTATAAATTAAAGCTATTACAAGAAGAAATAATAAAAATAAAAAAGGGACATAAGCAGGTAATACTCGCCGGAATATTCAAGCCTAATGTTTTTTTAAACAGATTTGAAGAAGAATTACAGGATTACATAATTCACCATAATCCTACCTCCAAGCAGATTAGCGATGGTATATCTTATTATGAACCTAATGACATTTATGAGGAAACTAAACAAATAGCTTATATATGTAGCCGTAATAAAGACAGACGGATTGCAATCGTTACAAATAATAATAAGCTTAAAAGAGTATATTGTAATTTTTTAGACAAATATGAAGATCTACTAGGTAATGACTTAAGGCTTACTAATATAGGTGAATTACTAACTTCCATTATTAAAATATTATGTAATAATTTTGATTTAAAACTTCTATTTTTATTACTTAAAAATCCTTTAATTAACTGCCCTACTGTGCAGAAGTTAGAGTTAATGCTATCTAATAAAAACCGTTTTATATCCTCACCGAAACATTTATTGCAATTACAATTTGATAATGAGGATATAAGAGAGTATTGCCGTAACTTAATAGATATTTTATTTACCAGTACTCCACATAATATACAAGCTATTCTAACCTTAACTAAAGAAATAACTGAAAAACTTTTGCCTACTATTTGGGAAAAAGAAGGAGGAGCAGAACTACTTGAGTTTTTAACAAATTTAACCTCATATAGTAAATATATAAATTCAACGGATAAAAAGGATTTTCCTAAAATTTTTTCTTTTTTACTTTCTAATATCAAATATTACAAAAATACCGACGCTGCTAGTATTATTATAGGACGGCCTGAAGATTTAGCATTATGTGAATTTGACTTAATTATATTACCGCATTTTAATAATGAAAACTGGACACTTAGTGCTAAAGCTCACCCATGGCTTAGCAAGAAAGCCTTGCAGATACTAAATATAGATTACGATGAAATCGCCCCTACTCTATATTCAGATTACTTCAATTTATTTCTACAAAATAAACAAATAGTTATACTGAATGCTAAAAAATATGATGGGAAGTTGTCAGTGCCGAGTAATTTATTTTTGAAGCTAGAAAAAGGTTCTGTGTCACCCCGTGACTTGATCACGGGGTCCAATAATTATATGGATACCGTGGTCAAGCCACGGTATGACAAGAGTATTGAGATCCACAGCCCCTCTTTCCCAACTACCTTATCAGTAACCGAAATAGAAACATTAATAAGAAACCCATACGGTTTTTATGCTAAGAAAATTCTTGGACTACGTAAAAAAGATCATATATGGGAAGAGCCTAAAATATCGGATTTCGGTAATTTGATTCATAAAGTTTTAGAGGAATATTCTAAAAATTACGACAAACAATATATTAATTTAAATTTGCTTGATAAACAAAATGCTTTAATAAATATTGGTAATCATATTTTATATAGCACTATTTTACCAAGCTACACAAAAAAAACTTGGCAAATAAAACTCACGGCTTTCAGCAAAGCTTTTATTTTATTTGATATAGAACGCCGAAAAAACTGCAAAGAAATCTATTTTGAAACTAAAGGGGAGTTACGGCTAAATATTGTAGGTCAAGATATAAAAATAATCGGTATAGCTGACCGAATTGAAATAAGTAAATCAAACAATATAACTATACTAGATTATAAGACCGGTACTATTCCGACTAAGAAAGAAATAGAGCTTGGACTCTCTCCGCAACTTATCATAGAAAGTTTGATGTTACTAGAAAACGGATTTACAAAATGTAATTCTCTGTCCCTTTTATGTCATTCCCAGCCCCTTTTGTGTTATTCCCGCTTTCGCGGGAATCCAGTTATGAATAACAATATTACTATCGCCTACGTAAAAATAACTAGTACCGAACCTTATGTGCAAACAACGGAAATAGCTTTAAGCATCGAGACTTTAAATAGACATAAAGCAGGATTAGTAAAATTACTTGAACATTATATTACAAATAAATTCTTTTCTTATGATTTGAATTTATCAAAGTATAATGATTATTTGCATTTGAGTCGATAGGCTAATTATGTCATTCCTGCGAAGGTGCATGGGTGTCAACTTAAGACTCGATGTCATTCCCGCGTAGGCGGGAATCCAGTACTTTAAAACTTTTTTTAAAGCTCGATTTATCTCGCTTTACCCTAGACTCCCGCCTACGCGGGAATGACATAAACAAACCATGCAACAAGGCTTTCAGTCGCTCGCAATGACGGCTTAGCAACTGCTCGCAATAGTGCTTACAACCCCATCACTAACTTAAATTCTTTACTTTTAATAATCTTACTATTCGTATTATAAATAATCGGATCGTTAATTTTTTCATGACCGAATCTATTTGTTTTAAATACCGGTATATCTAAACTATCTGCAAAATTACGAAGCACTAACATTGTGGTATCAAGATCTTTACCAAATGAACCAAATATTATAGCCTTAACATCCTCAAGTAACCCTGCTTGCTTTAAGTGTAAAAGCTCACGATCTAATCTAAAAGGAGCTACATTCACATCTTCTAAAAAAAGAATTTTGCCCTTAGTCTTTATTTGCCAACTCGTTCCTATACTAGTCTGCACCATAGTTAAGTTACCGCCTGTTAGTTTGCCGTTAACAAGATCACTTGATTTTGCTATATCGTTAAGAGGCACTAAATTATCTATAGTAACCTGCTTTACTTTACCTTTTAATATCTCAGCAAGCTTGGTAAAATTACCTTGATCTTGTTCCGGTTTTAAGAGATCGGCTATATTACTGCCGTGAATAGTTTTCCAGCCCCATTCTTGTGATAGAAAAAGATGTAACGCCGTTATATCGCTATATCCTATAAAGAATTTCTCTTTATTTGGTTTTGATAGCTTTAGTAAATCGGGAATTATTCTCGCAGAGCCATAACCACCTCGTAAACTCCATACTATATTATCAGACTCATCAAATAATGCATCCCGCAGGCAATTAAATCTTACTTCATCGCTACTTGCAAGAAAGGGTAGATTACCTTTAACAAAACACTTAGAAGGAATTTGTAAATTTAGTCCATTAATATTTTTTAAATCCGACAAGGTTTTATTATCCACTCCTGTTGCCGGAGCAACAACAGTAATAGAGATATTTTTTAGACTATGACCAGCAGAAAAAGTTGATATTGAAAAAAATAATATTATTAGTAAAGATATATTTTTAAGAATCATGAATATAATTGATAGGTATTGTTATATGAACAGGTAAACCTACTATGTCATGCCGTGGCTTGACCACGACATCCAGTCTTTATTTTATTTTTTCTAGATACCGTGGACAAACCACGCTATGACAGAGGCAAGCACTGGATTCCCATTTTAGCTAGAATGACATAGAAAATGAGAATAACCTTAAGAAACTATTCTAAATAAAAAGCAGCATCATCACCGGTAAGCTCTACTGCTTTGGCCTTGATTTGGTCAATAGTAAGGCCACTATATTCTACAAACTAACCTAATAAAGTAGCGTCCTGACCAAAAAAATTATAACAACAGTTGCTTTATCTATATTACCTTTCCTCATATCATATACAAGCTTTAATGCTTCTTTTTGTGCTGGTAGTTCATGAGTACTAGATAGTGCTAAAGTCTTTACTTTTTCTCCAAGTTTATCCGCCGAAGCCTCTGATATTTCATCATCTTCAGATTTATCAGTTGAATTTTCGCTTATTCTAATGTTTTCTATTTTAGGTTCAACAAGCTTTGTCCATAGCTGGTCAGTTGAACTACAATCACAATCGGCTAGATATTTTCTACCTTCTTCTCCAGTTTTTACAGCATTATCAAGAAACTCTTTAACTATCCACGTATTGTTAAATTTGTTATAAGCAGCTTTTATGAATAGTTCTAAATTATTAGAACCTAAATCTAAGAATTTTTGTTTAAGGTCCATAAGGATATGACTTTTTGTATCTAGCCATGTTTGCATTCCTAATAATATTTCTGACATTACCTTATTAGTGTCTTGTGTCGATAGAGTAATATTATTACTCTTAATAGTAGCCTCAAGTGCATTTTTAGTACTAGCATCCAAGTTAGATACTAAGTTTTCATACTGGGCTGGGTTACTTTTAGCTTCTTTTAAAGTGCTTACTATTTTCTTAAATCTTGGTACTATTTCTTAATGACTACCCGTAGTGCTTTTCATCCAATCCCATTTAAAATATTCAAACCCGCCGGTAGCATGATTTGGAACTTCAACATGTGCAAATTGATGGTCATATCTAATGCCGATTACATTAAGATCGTTTTTATATTTCTTTACTTGAATATCGATATCATTAAGCTGTTTTTTAAAGTGTGGCTCTAATTTTTTCATACTTTCCTCCTTAATTTATATTTTTAATTAGTGTCCATATCATACTTATATATTACTATATGTCACAATAAAACACTAATAGAAATTAACTTTTTGCTATATCACAAGCATGTAAGTCACGCTTAAAATACAAACTACTATTCTTATTTAAGATTACCCGATAAATCTGAACATTTTCAAGTACTCTTTGAACGTAATCTCTTGTTTCTCTATAAGGTATAAGTTCTATCCAGTCAATAACTTTTCTTGTATCTTTTATATCCCTTGGATCACCAAACCTATCTATCCATTTTACTACATTATGACTTCCGGCATTGTAAGAAGCAATGGATAGAATATAAGAACCTTTATGATCATCTAATAATTTTTTGAAATGATGCGAACCAAGTTTAATATTATATACCGGATTTCTAGTTAAGTCTGCTAAATTACATTTAACATTTATGGATCTTGCGGTATCACAAGCAGTACCTTTAATAAGTTGCATGAGACCCATAGCATTTGCATAACTTACTGCTTTATGATCAAAAACCGATTCTTGTCTAATTATTCCATAAGTTAAATGAAGTGGGATAGGCAAACCTACTAGATTATAAGGCGTTGGAAAAGCACAATCCGGAATAAAAGCATTATTTTGGGCAGCAATTTTTGCCACCTCAACCATATGATTAGTATTATTATTTGCTTTAATAATATTCGCAATTATTTGAATTTCTGCAGAATTTTTAGTGTTTTTCATTGCTGCCTTGGAATATATCAGGGCTAAGTAGTTTTTATTATATTTAACCAATAACCTTATTGCTTTAATAATCTCTTTATTTTCTATAATTTTCCTTTCTTCAGAAGTTATTACGGGAATATGAGGTAAAACTAACTTTGTCCTATTTAATTCAATATTTGCTACCTGCCCATAAAAGGTAAAAGAATATTTGGCTGCCTGCTCGTAAAATTTTCTAGCCGTTTGCTTATCGCCTTTTGCTGCATAAGTACGACCGAGCCAATAAAGCCCACGTGCCAAACTAATCGGAGTCTTAACAACTTTAATAAACTTATTAAAATGTACTAATGCTTGATCTGGCTTTTTTAAAAAACTTAAAGAAAGCCAGCCCGCAAGCCACTCCTGCTCCCTGATAGTTTCAGGACAAGTAGCAAAAGGAAGCGTTGCCATTCTATAGCTATTAGCAAAATCTTTGTAATCGATGAATTCACGAGCATAATAGGACTGAATACGACACCATTTAGCAAAATGTTTACGGTTATTTTTAGCTTTCTTAAACAAAGTAATAATTTCCTTTGTCGGCTTTTGCATTTTTTTAAAATCTAAATAACGATATAATAAACCGGAAGTATAGTATTTTTCAGGAACACTTTTAAAAAGCTTTTCAGCATTTGGCGATTTACCTATAATCGCAATTTGGACTTTAAAAGAATTACGGTAACCTTGATCTACATATTTCAGTGATTGCTCAGCAGATCTAATATCATTTTTCCATAAATGTTCTTCTATTCGCTCTAAATGATCACTCGCAGTTAAATATTTATGCCACTTATTGTAATATGCATTTTCTTCTTCAGGAGTGAAATTGGCGTATACCCAAGCCTCTTTAATAATAGGTAGTAATATCTTCTGATCTTTGATTAAACTACTTGCAGCTGCCGCATAAAATTTATAACCTTTGCCGGTAAGAGGAGGATGTTTACTAAACCAATCAAAAATTACTTTTTTATTTGTATTATTATTTAGATATTCTTCCGCTCTTTCTTCAAGCAGCTTATTTTGAGGCCAATCCGGATTATTGCATAAAAACCTTATTACATGTTCAAAACTATTATCTGAATATTTATTATCTAAATATTTCTGAGAAAGTACAATTTTTGTTAAAATTTTATTATTTACTTCTCGAGCTAAATCTTCGGCTTGTGACCAATTTTTTTGATCGATATAGGTAAAAACTTGCTTAACATTATCTACAGAATCAGAATTAGCATTTACTTTCAAAGCTAATAACAAGAATATAGAAGTTAATAATTTTATTGTGATTTTCATAAGTTTTATGATTTGTTGCGTGGATACCTAATGGTCATTACGAGCTACTAAAAGCGTTGTTGCATGGCTCGTTTATGTCATTCCCGCAAAAGCAGGAATCCAGTAAAACTTATAAAAAACTTATTTTTTATAGGTTTATTTTTACCTAATATGTAATTTTTGTATCAATATTAAGGTTATTTTTTCTGGATTCCCGCCTACGCGGGAATGACATAGAGACCAACTAAACACCCGTAGAACCAAAGCCACCGCTACCACGCATCGTTCCCATAAGACTACTACTTTCTTCCCATAATATACGTTTGTACTTTGCGATTATCATCTGTGCAATTCGCATGCCTTTTTCTATAATGAAATCTTCTTTACCGAGATTAATAAGAATGACCTTTATTTCACCTCGATAATCTGCATCAATAGTACCGGGTGAATTAGCAACCGTGATACCGTGTTTAACGGCAAGACCCGAACGGGGTCTTATTTGGGCTTCAAACGAATCCGGTAGTGCTATAGCGATGCCTGTTGGAATTAGCTGTATTGCGCCTGCTTTTATTGTTATAGGTTGCTCGTTTGCAGCTATTAAATCCATCCCCGCACTATGCTCTGTAGCATATTCCGGCAGACTGCCGGAAAAATTTTCTAGTTTTTTAATTTTAACTTGTGTTATTGTCATATTATTTCATATCAAATTTATCGTTAATAATTTTATTTTCTACCGCATCAATTAAAGAATTAGCAAGATTATCGGTTAATATCTTACTTCCCATGCCAAGTTTCTTTTTAAGCCAAGGCTGCTTAGCACACAGATATTGAAACTTAATATTATCACCGAATTTTTCTTTCATTACGCTATACATATCACCTATGCCGTCAATTAAGCCGTAATCAAGCGCCGTTTGCCCTGCCCAAAATTCACCGTTAAATAAAATTTCGTCTTGCTGAGTTAACTTCCCTGCTCTTCTTGTTTTTACATATTCTATGAAATGTTCATAAACCTGCTTTTGCAAATCTTTGATAATTTTAAGATCATCTTTATTAATAGGTTTAAACGGATCCAATACTGATTTATTCTTGCCTTCCGTATAAACTCTTCTCTCTATCCCAAGTTTATTAATTGCTTCATGAAAACCGAATCCGCTTGATACTACTCCGATACTACCGATAACCGAACTCGGCAAAGCATATATCCGGTCACCACTGCAAGCAAGCCAATATCCGCCTGAAGCCGCCATATCTTCAATAAAACTATAAATTTTTATTTTATTTTCTTTAGCAAGGTCACGAATACGTTTTGCAATAAGTTCAGATTGTACCGGAGAACCACCGGGAGAATTAATAATTAAACATAATGCTTTTAATTTCTTTATTTTAAAAGCTTTTTCTATTAGTTCATTTAATGATTCTAACGTAAGTCCCGATTGCATAGTACTTACTTTACCGATAACACCGCTAAGGCGTAAAACGGCAATCACCTCTTTAGAATCACCAAAAACCGAAGCAAATAATTGATCTAATTTACTTATCTGCCGTTTGGTTATTATCTGATCAAATTCAGCATTCGCCATAGTTGATTTATTTACTTCATTCATTAATTTTACTCACTTTTAATTTAATATACTCGTTTAATTTGAAAAATTGGCTATGTCGTCTTATAAGATCTGTGGTACTCACCTATTAAGTATACGCTCCGCTCCTCACCTTATAGACTCCTTGCTCTTTTCCAAATTACACTTAGTCTATTTACTTGGAGTTACTATAGCGTCCTTTTTTATTGGCGGCAAAGGCTTAGCCGGTTTATTCAGAGATTGCTCGTTATAACTACTTTTAGGTTCAGGATAATTTCCGGGAATGGCAGATAAAATAGTATCTCTAACTTTTTCGTCATACCAATTTGTATTGCCGACAAAGCTAGTTACTATTTTGCCGTTTGGGTCTATTAATATACTAGTCGGTAAACTAACAACCCCTAAGGCTTTAAATAATTCATTTCTATAATCATGATAAATCGGCAAATATCTTATTTGATAGCTTTTAAAATATTCTTTCACAGCTTTTATGTCTTGATAATCTTCTGAAATCGGAATTACTGAAAAAGGTAATTTCCTAAAATCTTTTTGCAACATATCAAGATCAGGCATTTCTTTGACACAAGGAGCACTCCAAGTAGCCCAAAACACTAACAATATAGTCTTTCCTTCAAACTGATCAAGAGAATATTGATTTTTTTCTTCATCAAAAAAAATTATATTATCAGGAACGCTTGAACCTCTTAAAAATGCTAATTTACCCTTAGGCTTCTCATAGAGCTTAGCATGAATTTTAGGAATAAAAATTATTATAGATAATAAAAATACTATAATACATATAAGATATTTATTATAATTTCTTAAGGTCATATAATAATTTATAGTAATGAAGACATTTTATTTATTCGTATTAGCACTTACATTATGTGGTTGTGGTATAAAAAAGCCTTTAGAAGCACCGCAGAAAGAGGCAAAACGTCATTGCGAGCAGTCGTAGACTGCGTGGCAATCTCGTCAAATATCCTGAGGTTGCTTCGTCAAATTACTTCGTAATTTTCCTCGCAATGACGTACTGTATCAATACCTCTTAAGCGTCGTACCTTGCAAAACTAAGTCAAAACAATAAGACGGCATATTTTCTTGCGGTTCGATCAATATCGGATTTACTTCACCGCACTCATTATCACACATATTTTTATCAGATAAGTCTAAGCGTGTTTCGAGAGTAGTAAGATTAGGATGCTCTATTCTTATATTTGCACTTCTCAAATAACGAGAAGATTTATAAGGCAACATGCTAATAAAGTAATATTCTCCTTTATTATTAGTAGTAGCAATACCGGAACCGGTAAAGCTTGAATTGCTTTTACTTGTAAATCTTCTTTTATCAACTCTAGTTTTTAAAGGTTCGTAAGGATATTTACCTCCGCTTCCTGCTTGCCATAAATAAACTTTAGCATCCGCAACCGGCACGCAATTTTGATCTAATACTTTTCCTTTAATTAATATCCTTTCACCGTAAAATTTTGATAATCTTCCTGTTTTACGTAATAAATTATTAGTAGTTTCAAAAACTTTCGGCTCATAATCATTAAATATATTTCTAGTAATTTTACAACGATTAAGCTTATTAGGGTAAGTTTTAGAAGCAGCAAATATGTTTAATGTCCATAAACATAAAAAACAAAATATAAATTTTTTCACTTTTCACCACTATATTTATAAAATTCTGCATCTAAATTTAAATCAATTATTTTTATTAATCAAATTATTTTTATTCTCATTTGATTATTAAGTAATTGATTGTTATAGTAAACTTTGTTATACTAAAGTATATGCAAAAATTTTTATCTTTAATAATTGTAATTCTAATACTTTACAATATAGTAAAGTTAAAAATATCCCCCGACAACAATAATCCTACAACTGTAGAGCAAACAGCTTCAAATAATTCATCTACCGATGAAAACCAAACTAGTATAAATAATGAGCCCCCTATTTCATTAAACGGTAACTTATTTGAACGTACGGTTTCAAAAATAGTAATAAATGCTCTTAAAACCGAAGAAGGGAAAGCATTTTTTGAAAATATTTTACAACCATTAAATGGACCTATCAATCCTAATGATTACACTATTGAAGTACGTAAGGATTTAGTAAAAACACTGTTCAAAATTAATACGCTCGGTAGCGGTAATATCGGCCCCGCTTCTTGCGGACATGTAGTTACCGTATTTTATCAAATATCAGATATGAACAATACTTTAATATCTGAAGATACTAAGACTTTTACTTTAGGCTCTGCTCCTGTAATGCTTGGCTTAGATAATGTAATAATTGGTATGATGGTAGGAGAAGCACGAGAAGCTATTATTCCGGCAAAATATGCCGTTAATAATAGTAATAATATTATCTTCGATGATGCTTATAATTATAAAGTTAATGTAATTTTAAAATCCATATTACCGCAAAATTTTGTTAAAAGTAATGAAGTTAAAATTTATGACGATGAGATAGCTTATCGTGTTCCTTTATTATGTGGTGAAAAAGTAAGCTTTAATGCTAAAATTACTCGCTTATCGAACGGTAAAATACTATATGATTCAAAAGCAAAAGGACAACAAATAGATATGAAAATCGGTGATATTACATATCCTTTAATTTTTTCTTACGCCTTGCAAGGTAAAGTAACGGTTGGAACACGCAGTGTTATTGCTGAAGGCAAAACATTTAAAACTTTAGGTTCTAACATAAATAAAATTATTTCTCATGAATCGTTACCGATAAATGAATATCTTTTGCTTGAACTAGGAGATTTTAAACAAAATTAAATAAATATGAAACAAAATAAAATTCAAAGACAAAAAAATTATATTTTATCATCTATCCTTGTCATAATGATAATAATTGTATATCTTATAACATTAATAAAAATTGCAGGATAAATTTTGTAATTATTAAAAATTTAAAACTCAAATTAAACGAGTATATAAGCATCTTACTTTAAACTTTAATTACGCTAGGAGTTTAGTGTGGAAATTATTAAAAAAAACAAAAATATTATTATGTTAGTAGGTTTAATATTTCTAGCAGTAATTATTTATATCTCTACAAGTAAGAGTTCCGATAATAAAACAAACGATAATATATTAGAAGTAAAGATAGCTATACAAGATCATAAATTTGTTCCGAATATAGTTGAAGTACCAAAATCGACTAAGATAAGGTTAATTGTTCATAATGAAGATGATACGGTAGAAGAGTTTGAAAGTCATGATTTACATCGTGAAAAAATAGTTATGCCAAATGAGTCAATACATATTATACTTGCACCTCTCAAGTCCGGAAAATATGAATTTTTTGGAGATTTTCATCAAGATACGGCTCAGGGTTTTATAATTGTTAATGATTAGATAAAAAATATGTTTAAAATTGCTTTAGTAGTGTTTCGTGAATGTTTAGAAATATCCTTATTACTTGGTGTAATACTCGTCGTAACAAAACAAATAGAAAAATCTCGTCTTTATATTATTGCTGGAGTAATGCTTGGAGTAGTATTTGCTTCAATTTTTGCATTTTTTACACGTAAATTATCTTTATCTTTTGGCGGAATAGGCGACGAGTTATTCGATTCCGGAATTATGATACTAATAACAATGCTGATTAGCTGGACAATAATATGGATGCAAGGTTACGGTATAAAAGTAAAGCAACATATAAACGACTTATCAGTAAAAATTCATGAAGGTAATGCCAGTTATTTCATGTTGGTTTTTTTAGTTGCCACTACTATATTACGAGAAGGTGCAGAAATTATTATTTTAGTATATAGCATATCTTCAGTTGAAACAATATCAAGCAGTATTTACTTGCAAGGAGTGATAATAGGTGCTACAAGTGGCTTCTTACTTGGTTTAGTAATATATTTTGGTTTCATTAAGATTGCTAATCAAAAATATATTTTTAAAATCTCTACCGCATTATTAATGCTAATAGCAGGCGGATTTGCAGCAAGTGCTGCAGGTATTTTAACCTCTTCCGGTCTAATTATGTTTTTATCCGATCAACTTTGGGATAGTTCATGGTTAGTAGCAGATAGAAGTATGATAGGTAAAATCTTACATATTGTTACCGGTTATATTGCAAGACCTAACGGGCTACAAGTACTGGCTTATTTTACTACTATATTACTGATAAATATTGTCATACAAATAAAATTAAGATATTCCAAAAATAACTTAATATCAGTACAAAAAAATGAATCAAATTAATTTTATCAAAGAGCACAATTAAATATGTTAAAACTTTTATCAGAAATTGGTCCAGTAATAGCATTTTTTGCAGGCTTTTTTTATGGAGGCGGTATACAACACGCTACTCTTTATATGCTTATTACCTCTGTTATTTGTATTACCCTTTGTTATGTTATAGATAAGAAAGTATCCAAGCTTTCTATTATTTCTACGACTGTTTTATTAGTTTCGGGAAGCATTACTTTAATTAGCGGCGATTCAATGTATATAAAAATCAAACCTACTATATTATATGTTATTTTTGGAATAATATTTCTCATGAGTGGTATAAGAAAAAATCCTTTTATCAAATATGCTTTAGAGAGTATAGTACGTCTTAAAGAAGAAAGTTGGATAACCTTAAGCTATAGAACAGCGGCTTTTTTCTTTTTTATGGCCGTAGTTAATGAAGTAGTTTGGCGTAATTTCTCAGATGAAACATGGGTAAAATTCAAAGTATTCGGTGTAATACCTATTACTTTTATATTTATTTTACTGCAATTACCTCTTTTATTAAAGAATAAATTACCGGATAGTAAGATATGATATATAATACCTTACTATTTTTACTTTATGTCATTACCGCGTAGGCTTTGTTGCATGGACCGGTAAAATCCACTGTGTCACCCCGTGGCTTGACCACGGGGTCCATACAAACAATTTAAAATACTAATATTATTAGTATTTTAAGCTAGATCCCACGATCAAGTCGCTGGATGACACAGAAAAGCACTGGATCCCTGCTTTCACAAAAATAACACCGATGGCTTTTTACAAATTGTCCGGTACTATAATAAACAGTTAATTCTTGAACAAATACAATCTTTTTAAAAATCGTATGGTACTATTGTTATGATATTACGAGTTCTAATTTTTATAGCTCTTTCTTTTAGTCTATCTGCTTGTTTACCTGCTATTTTTACCGCAGCAACCACTACCGGCATTGTTGCTTCAAAAGATCAACCAATGTCTGAAACATTAAATGATTCAAGGATTTCTGCCAGCATTAAAGCTGATTTAGTAAAAAATAATTTTAGAGATTTAGGTGCTAAAATAAAGGTTGAAGTATCACAAGGAAGAGTATTATTAACAGGAAATATTCAAAAAGAATCTGATGCGTTAAAAGCCGTAGAAATTGCTTGGAATCAAAAAAGCGTAAAAGAAGTTATTAATGAGTTGAAAGTAAATAAAAACAGTAATCATTTTGACTTAGCCCAATATACTAAAGATAGTATGATAACCACGCAAATTAAAGCTAAAAATTTAGTCAGAAAAGACATTAAATTTGCTAATTATACTATTCTAACTATAGATAATATTGTTTATTTATTTGGAGTTGCAAGATCAAAAGAAGAGCTAGAAAAACTTGCTTCTATTGCATCAAAAATAAAAGGTGTTGAAAAAGTTGTGTGTTACGCTAAAATAATGAATAACTTTAACACAAATAATGATAATAGTGAAGAATCATAAATTCAAATTAGACCTCTTGCAGAACGAAGCTAATAAAGAGAAATTTGAAGGAAATACGGCACGTAGCACCGCAGCGTACACTTTAGTACGTGAGGATGCGAGTACCGGATTGACGTGTACCGCAGATATTTCAAAAGTTGGAAATCAAATAAGTGGTGAGCCTACACAGCGTATAAAAATACGTGAGCATAGGCAAATCCCGAAATTTAACGTACCAAATCTTGAAGTATCAAAGATATATAAATTACCTTTAGAAGGAGGTTATGCAAAGGGTTTATTACTTTTGTTAATTTTTTGTTTTGGTCTAAGCGGTTGTAATACCTCAAAAAGATTACCTTATTCCCACAAATATTCTTACAAAGAATTATCAAAAGATGATCCTCATAATCTAACTTATAAAGGACATTATAAAGTCGGTAAAAATTATAAAATAAAAGGAAAGACTTACAAACCTCACAACCCTAAATCTTTTACCGAAACAGGTTATGCCTCATGGTACGGTGGACGTAAAGACGGTTTTCACGGTAAAAAAACAGCTAACGGCGATAGATTTAATAGAAATTTATTAACTGCTGCACATAAAACTCTTCCGCTCCCTTGCTTAGTTAAAGTTACCAACAAAGCCAATAATAAAGCAGTAATTTTAATGGTTAATGATAGAGGTCCTTTTAAGAAAAATCGTATAATAGATGTTTCTCAAAAAGCGGCTGAAATTTTAGCATTTAAAAATCAAGGTATAACTAAAGTAAAAATAGAATATTTACCTAATGAAACTGAGAAATTTCTAAAAAATATTAATCTAAAAAAACCACAAAGTAAAACTTTAGCTAAAAACTCTAAAAAATCTTCATCTACTAAAGTTACAAAAAACAACAAATGTAGCGTTAATTGTCATATAAAACTTGTAAATTTAAAGTATAAATTGGCAGTAAGTCCTTAAAAGATGTGTGAATATTACAGTAGTCGTAGGCGTTGTTGCATGGCTCGATTTTTAACGTCATTGCGAGGAGCAACTTAAGTTTCGATGAAGCAATCTCAGGAGTTTTTGTATTACCTCATGAGATTGCCACGACCACTTTGTGGTCTCGCAATGACGATACATATCAACTACGTATATTCTTTTTCTTTATTATTTTTGATTTAGTTTTTGTAGTAGATTTATTATTAGAGGCAAGCTTGATTGAAGGTTTAGGGACTATAGGCTTAATATTAAAATGCTGATCTAGTAGCCCCATCATCTTTTGATCACGAGATGCGGCACTTTTGCCGCCTGTAACAACGGCAATCAATGATTTACCGTTCCTAGAAGCAGTAGTTACTAAATTATAACCTGCCGGTGTATGAAAACCTGTTTTCATCCCTTCTGCACCTTGATAATTTTTAGTAACCATATTATGTCCGTTTACTACGTTTCCACGAAATACAAAGCTGGTTTTAGCAAATAACGGATAAAATTTAGGATAATCTCTCTTCAAAGCCATAGCAAGTTTAGCCATATCTCGTGCGGTAGTTTGCTGCAATGGGTCATGCCAACCTGAAGCATTTTTAAAATAGGTATTCTTCATACCGAGCTGTTTAGCTTTAACATTCATTAAATGAGCAAAAGCCTTCTCTGAACCTTTCATGCCCTCAGCAACCGTTACAGCAGCATCATTAGCAGATTTTATAATTAATCCATTAATTGCCTCTCGAACGGTTATAGTTTCCCCTGCTTTTAAACCCAGCTTACAAGGCGGCATTTTTGAAGCTTTTGCTGATACAAGTAATTTTTTATCTAAAGGTAACTTACCGGCTTCAATTGCTTCAAACATTAAGTATAGAGTCATTAGCTTAGTTAAAGAAGCGGGGTAAATCCGAATTTGTGAATTATGGGCCTGCAACACTTTACCGCTTTTTGCATCAATTACTAAACTAGTTTGAACAGGAGGTTTAGGGGTATTTTTTACGGTTTTTTTTGCTTCGCTTACAGGAGCAAAGAAAAATGTTACAACAAAAATATAAGGTAATAAAAATCTCCTAAACATTTTAAATAAATAAAATATTATTCAAATTAAATCAAGCGTGATTTTTCGTCATTGCGAGGAAAAATTGAAAATTTTGACGAAGCAATCCAGTAAAAAGTGCATAGCATTTTTTTATTATTTTCCTAGATTGTCACGCTTCCTACGGTCACTCGCAATGACGATGAAAATAATACTTACTACACATTAACCTTTTTATTAAGATACATTAATATAAACAAAGCAGGCAAGGCTAAAATTATAGTAAAGATGAAAAAACCGTCCCAGCCCATCATATTTACGAGTTTTCCAGCATAAATAGTGACAGTATTGTTACATAAACTACTAGCACTACTAAGTAAAGCATATTGTGTTGCGGAATATTTTTTATTACATAAATTACCTATATATCCGACTAAAGCAGTAGCACCCATAGCGGCAGCAAAATTCTCTATAGTAATAGCAATTAATAAAGCTTCAAAAGAAGGAGGCTGATGATTAAGCCAAATAAATGCAAAATGCGTTAAGCTTTGGGCAATACCGGTAATAATCAAACCTTTAAAATTCCCCACCCTATACATTACAATACCACCGACAAAACCGCCGACTAAGGTTGCAATCAATCCATAAAGTTTAGCTATTATTGCTATTTCGCCTTTTGTATAACCAAGCTCTATATAAAAAGGTGAGGCAACCGCTCCAAGCATAGCATCGCCTAATTTAAAAAATATTACCGCAAGTAAAATAGCTACGGCAAATTCTCTTTTGAAAAAATCCTTGAAAGGATTAATTACTGTAGAAATCCATGAAGTAATAGAAATAATATTAATTTTTTCTCTTACTAATTCTTTTTCGTTTACGGTTATTATAAATATCGTTGCAACGACAAATATTATAGCTATAACACAGAAAGTTAGTTGCCAATTATTTCCAGTTATTTCTGCAAGATACAAAGCACCTGCCCCTGTAATAAGCATACCGATTCGATAACCGAATACGGCAGTTGCACTGGCTATGCTTTGTGTTTCTTGATCAAACTTATCTATACGCAACGCATCAACAGCAATATCAAACGTGCTAGATAAAAAGCCTAATAATATAGTCAAAAAATATAAAGAAGTTAAAGAAACTTCAGGATTTTCCTTGCTCATAGCAATTAGTACTAAAGCCATTAAAGAGCTACATAATATAAGCCAGCTTTTGCGATGTCCCCACCTACTTAAAAAAGGTATTTTAAAATTGTCGACTAGAGGCGACCAAAATACTTTTAACGAATATGATAACCTTGCAACCGCAAAAGTAGTAATAACGGCGATATCTATACCGGATTCTTTTAACCATACCGCAAGAGTAGAAAAAATTATAACCAGCGGCATACCGCTAACTATTCCTAAAATAAATATTTCAAATAATCGATAGTCTTTAAAAATCTTGGTAATGAGCATTGTGATATTCCATTAAATCGTCATTGCGAGGAGGGACATAGTCCCGAAGTGACGATCTTGTCAAGCATCCTGAGATTGCTTCGTCAACTACTTACATAATTTCCTCGCAATGACGAAAATATTAGTGTTGCAATAAGAAATATAAGCTATTTACTTTATAAATCAACCATTTTCTCTTAACTCCTTATTATACAACCTATAATATTCATCTTTATTCTTAAGCAATTGTGTATGAGTTCCTTGTTCACAAATCTCACCGTTTTTCATGACGATAATATTATCAAGATCGGTAATACTGCTTAAACGATGCGTAATAATTAAAGTGGTTTTTCCTTGGCGTAATTTCTTTAACGATTCTAGAATTTTCTGTTCGGAAGCTTGGTCTAAGCTGCTTGTTGCTTCATCCCAAATTAAAATAGGTGCATCTTTTAAGAAAGCTCTAGCAATAGATAAACGCTGACGCTGACCTCCTGAAAGAGTCGTCCCCTGCCCCCCTATCTGCGTGTCGTAACCGTTCGGCAGATGCATAATAAACTCATGAGCATCGGCATATTTTGCTGCTCTAATTATTTCTTCTCTTGTAGCGTTTTCCTGACCGTATGCTATATTTTCTGCAACGCTTGTATCAAATAAATGAGTATCTTGAGTAACTAAGGAAATCTGACCTCTAAGTGAAGTAAGCTTAATATCTTTAATATCATGATTATTAATTAAAATTCTTCCTTCATTTGGATCATAAAAACGCACTAATAAATTACTAAGCGAAGTCTTAGCACTACCTGAACGCCCGACAAACGCAATAATTTTATGAGGCTCTAGCCTTAAATCTATATATTTTATAGCTATTTTACTCTCAAACCTTAAAGCTAGTTTTTCAAAAGTAATTTGTGGATTATATAAATCTACGTCTTTAGCATCTTCATGATCTTTAATAAGAGGCTCGGTATCCAAAATACTAAATACCCTCTTAGCTGCTGCTATTCCTTCTTGTAAATTAATATTTAACGATACCAAACTTTTAAACGGTCTATAAGCCGCTGCAAAAGAAGCCAAAAAAGCAAAAAGAGCCCCTGGCGTACTTTTCCCCTCAAGGACTAGATTACCTCCATACCATACCATCCCTCCAACTGCAAAACCGCTTAAACCCTCCATAATCGGTGAAACCATCGCATCTAGCTTAGATGTTTTTTTGTAGAACTCTAAAATATTATTAATAATCAACGATGCTCTATTACTTTCTATTTTTTCGCCTACAAAAGATTTAATAATCTTAATTGACTGAAATGTTTCATCAAGCCGAGAGGTATAATGCCCAAGCTCTTCTTGTGACTGTGCAAATATTCTTCTTATCTTTCTACCCATCCTTTGCACCGGATAAACAGCTAAAGGGAAAACAAGAAAAACTACGCAAGATAATAGCGGTTCTAAATGAAACATTGTTGCTATTAAACATACTACAGTTAGGAAATGTTTAGCACATCCGACAAGTAAGTTAGAAACAGCTCCACGCATCAAAGAAATATCATTAGTAAAACGAGATATTAAACGTCCTGAAGATTGTTTTTGAATAAAAGAAATATCGGCAAATAACAAATGCTCATACATTTTTATCTGTAAATCGTTTAGTACCCTCTGCCCAACAAATTTTATTAGATAATTCTGATAATACTCTGAAATTCCTTTTATAACAAAAGTTACAGTAAGCACTATAGGCATTATTATAAGCATTTTCTTATCATGCGTTAAAAAAACCTTATCAATAATAGGTCTAGCCGCATGTACGATCACTGCCGTACAAAGTGCTGCAACAACCATACAAAATATCGAAAAATATATTTTATTTGCGTAAGGTTTAACATGATCTTTTATCAGCCTTTTTATAACATCTGCGGCTGTGTAGTTATCATTTAAATTATTGTTATTCATTCTCGTTAAAAATATTAAATTGATGATGTGATTGATTCGGTATAGGCATTTTCAAATGCTCAAAAGCGGCAATCGTGATTACCCTACCTCTAGGAGTTCTTTGTAGTAAACCTATCTGTATAAGATAAGGCTCTATGGTTTCTTCAAGTGCGTCACGTTGTTCAGACAAGGCAGCTGCGATCGTTTCAATTCCGACAGGACCGCCGTTATAATTATCCGCTATGAATTTTAGATAACGATAATCATTGCTATCAAGTCCTATGCGATCAACTTCCAAACGATTTAACCCAAAATCAGAGATTTCCTTATCTACTCTTGATTTACCGTCAACTGCTGCAAAATCTCTTATACGACGAAGCAATCTTAATGCAATTCTTGGCGTTCCTCTACTTCTTTTAGCTATTTCTTCAGAACCCGAATCGGTCAAATCAATATCAAGTAGTTTACTTGCTCTATTTAGAACTTTCTTCAATTCCTCGGTATTATAAAAATTTAGCCGCATAGGAATACCGAACCTATCACGCAAAGGATTACTAAGCAGCCCGAGGCGTGTGGTAGCACCGATTAAGGTAAATTTCGGCAAGGTTATTTTCACTGACCTTGCAGCAGATCCTTCACCGATAATTATATCAAGCTCAAAATCTTCCATAGCAGGATATAAAACCTCTTCAACCGCAGTATTTAAGCGGTGGATTTCATCAATAAATAATACATCGTTCTTTTCAAGATTGGTAAGAATAGCAGCAAGATCAGCTACCTTAAGTATAGCAGGACCGGAGGTGGATTTAAAATTACCGCCGATTTCGTTAGAGATAATTTTAGCAAGCGTAGTTTTACCAAGCCCGGGCGGACCGTAAAATAAAGTATGATCAAGATGCTCATTTCGAGATTTTGCAGCCTTAATAAATACCGAAAGATTTTCTTTAATCTGCTGTTGACCGACAAATTCTTGCAAATATGACGGCCTTATCGGCAATTCTTGATCATTTTCACTTTTTTCAGGTGATAATATATTAGTCATTATTTTAAATCGAATATAATGACTAATAATAGCTAAAAAATAGTTTTATGCTATAAATTATTTTAGACTTTTATATTAGCCCTCTTCATAGAAACTAGTTACCCATTCTCTAAGTTTATCTATGGTTTCAAAAAATTTTTCTGTATCAGTGACGCCTAAGTTTTGTAATGCTTCTTTAAGGTAATTTTTATTTAATCCTTTATATAACTTGAAATAATGACCAAATATCTCATTTGATAATATTATATTAGGATTTTCATAATAATTTTTCAAAACTTCTGCTACATCTTTTAGAGTAAGGTTATTTTCACCAGTTATTTCTGTAATTTGTGCGTTCAATTCTTGTCTACCTTGAGATTTCATTCCTATCTTATAACCTAAAATATTACATCCAATTAAGCTTTTATTATCTTTTATAGCATCCGATAAGGCTTTCTTTGATTCCTCGTTTACTTCTGTACTTAATGAAAAATTCAATCCGGCAAGTTTAGTATTTTTAACAAATGAGGATCAGGCAGGAACATTATTATTATCAAAAAATATCCCACTTATATCTAAATCGCTTATTTTTGTTTCGTTTATATCTTCGAGTAATTTTATTAAATTTTCTTGTGTTATAGGATTTGATGAAATATCAAGAGATTCAATATTAGATTCTTTAAGAAATTTAATAAAATTATTTATTATTACATTGTCTAATCTTATATTTGTATTTTGCAATTCTAAAGTTTTTATAGATTGCTTAAATAAATTATTTATTAATCTATCTAATCCCTTATCTCTTAAATAATTATGAGCTAGTTTAATATCTTCTATAGTTCCGTTTACTCTTAAGGTATCAAAAAGAACATCTATCTTATTAACATTATTCAAAGCATTTATAAAACTAATGTCGGTAATTCGGCATAGCGGATCTTTAAAAAATTCAGCAAATAACTTTATTGATTTTAAACTCCACGAAAAACTATCAGTGCTTAAGTACTTTGTAGTAGCATCTCCTTGTAAAGCATTAAATAACCCATTTAAAGCATCTTCAGGAATTTTAGAGTATCCAGCAGCTGTAAATACCGGTGATTGTGGTACAAAATTAACCTCGGTAATACTTAAAGTAGCAGGGTCTTTCTCTAGCTCTTTTAATATTTCTTCAGCCTGTATTTTTTCTAAATATTCTATTAACTTGGATATATATTTTACCTATTAATTTTAGTAATTAAAATTAATATAAAATAACTGCTAATTTATCAACTAAAAATTAGAATTTCGATTTTTCAGGGCTGTTTTGATTAATTCATCAATAGAGATTTCGGGATTTTGGGTAATGATGCCTTGAACGGCGTTTTGAGCTTCAAATCTAGAAAATCCTAGATTTACTAGAGCTTTTATTACTTCATTACTTGCAACGGGTGTGATATTCTTAATATTTAAGCTATCTTTAATAATAGCTGAACCGCTTGATATTTTCGCTACTTTACCTTTCAGCTCTAGCACTATACGTTCAGCAAGTTTAGCCCCTACTCCGGATATTGCTTTAAATATATTTTTATCTTCATTATTTACAGCAATTTGAATATCCGAAGGCGTAAGGCTTGATAAGATAGATAAAGCCATTCTTGTACCTATACCGTTTACTGATTGTAGCAAATTAAAAAAATTCTTCTCTTCTAGAGTCAAAAAACCGTAAAGATGAATATGTTCCTCTCTAACATGGGTTTCGATAAATAGTTTATAAAACTCCCCTTCAGCAAGTTTACCTAAAGTTTTACCTGAAGCATAGACTAAGTACCCTACCCCGTTTACATCAATTATAACGTAATCATCGCCTTGGGAATCAACTTTACCACTTAATTTACCGATCATATATTTACTTTTTCTTTTTACTATATATTAAAATTAGTGTCGGTAAAGCAGTAGTAATTGCTGCTAAGATGTAATGAATAACAAGCGGTCTATCCATCATATGACACTGCCCATCATTAGGAATAGTTTGAGCCAAAACCATATAAGCAACTATTATCGTCACTACTATATATAGACCGGTAAAAAACAAATATTTTATAAAATTTTTCATGTTAATCTCTTTTTGAATCAGTGATATGATGTTATTCCTGCGAAAGCAGAAATCTAGGGGTAAAGCAAGATAAATCGCGCTTTTAAAAAGCTTTAAAGTACTGGATTCCCGCTTTCGCGGGAATGGCATCAGAGGTTTTTGCTTCTCTTAAGTTAACACTCATACACGAAAGCGGGAATGACATTAAAAACTACACAAACTTATAATAAGTTTGATTCTTATCCCCTTTACTTATTAAAAGTTTACGCTCTAAACCATATAACAAATCTCTGCTAGCCGTTGCCGTAGAAATATTTTTATGTACAGTAATATAATCTTTTCTAGAAAACCATTGATCTATTAAATTAACCTTAGCAAATTCCATTCTAGATAAAGGCGTATTTGCCTCATATGTAATATTATTACTATATAATCTTAATGCTACAACTATCTTATCAAGCATAAACTCGATAAATAAGGTCGATTCACCAAGCTTATCAAACTTACTTAAAACACTATAATATTCACTTTGATTATTCCTTATCAAACTTTCAACGGAAATATACTCAAAAATTTTATTAGCTTGCATTAGTAATAATTGTTGCCATAATCTACCGATTCGTCCGTTACCGTCTGAAAAAGGATGGATAAATTCAAACTCATAATGAAATATACAAGCTTTAACTATTCCAGAAATTTTCTTATCTTGTGCTATAAACTCAAATAAATCCTGCATTAATAAAGATACACGGCTTGCCGTAGGGGCAAAATGTATAATCTCTGTGCCTTTAAATATAACAGCATTACCTTTACGCCACTTTCCGTTATCTTCTACTAATCCTTGCATTAATATCTCATGTGCTTTTAATAATGATTCAATTTTGAAGGGATTCAATATAGTCAGATTATTGTATAGTTTTATAGCATTTTTTACTTCTAAAATATCTTTTTCAGGTGCGAGTACACACTTGCCGTTTATTATATCGGTTATCTGCTCTACGCTTAAACTATTTCCTTCAATTGCTAAAGAAGAATGGATGGTTTTAATTTGATTATTTTTTCTAAGTTTTATAGGTTGAGAGTAAAGCTTGCTACCGGTTAAAATACCAAACTCATAAGAAATATCTTGTGATAACTCCAAGATTTTATTAGTTATTTGAAAAGACGTTTTACTATTCATTATATGATAGTATCATTGTCTACGAAGAATATTTTTTCTATATCATTCCCATAGGGTATTAGCCTTATTGCATGACTCCAAAATCGTCATTGTGAACAGCCGTAGACTGCAGCATGGCAATCTCATGAAATAATAACAAACTCCTGAGATTGCCTAATCAATTGCTATGCCATTTCCTCGTAATGACGTATATCTCTTTATTTTACAATACACTCATTAGACTACCTACCTCAATATCTTCTATAACACCACTTTTACGATCTTTTAATTCAACAGTATTATTTACGGCTTTTTTAGGACCAATTATAATTTGATGAGGTGAACCTATAAGATCATGCGTTGCAAATTTACTGCCTGGACGTGCTTCGGTATCGTCATATAACACTTCTATATTTTTATCTGATAGCTCTTTATAAGCCATTTCCGCAAGCTCTACGCATTTACTATCATGAATATTTAAATTAATTAGAGAAACTTTGAAAGGAGCAACGCTAGAAGGCCATATGATACCTTTCTTATCGCAATTTGCTTCTATGATAGCCGCAACTAACCTTGAAATGCCTATGCCGTAAGAACTCATTTCTATAGGAGTTAGTTTACCGTGCTCATCATTAATAAGTGCATTCATATTAACCGAATATTTTGAGCCTATATAAAAAATATGCCCGACTTCTATTCCTTTACTGCTGGTTATTTCTTGTTCAGATATAGGTAATTTATTTACTTCGTGTTTTTCTTCAGCTGCCGCGTACCAACTTTTAATTTCTTCTACATCGATATCAGGATTATCTTTTAATGTCTTAAATTTTTTATCGTAATAAATAGTACTTTCACCAGTTTCAGCGATTACATGAAACTCATGGCTTAAATTGCCACCAATCGGACCGTTATCGGCAATAACAGGGATAGCAAACACGCCTAAATCCCTGAAAGCATTGATATAAGCCTTATACATTTGATTATAGGTTTTAACGGCATTTTCTTCATTTATATCAAAAGAATAAGCATCTTTCATTAAAAACTCTCGTCCTCTCATAACACCAAAACGAGGTCTAATCTCATCACGAAATTTCCATTGGATATGATAAAGATTTTTCGGCAAATCCTTATATGACTTAATATTATGACGAAAAATATCCGTAATCATATCTTCGTTAGTAGGACCAAATAGTAAAGTATTATCGTGACGATCTTGAAATTTCAGCATTTCTTTACCGTAATTATCAAAACGTCCCGATTCCATCCATAAATGTGCCGGCTGAATGCAAGGCATTAGAACTTCCAAAGCTCCCGCTTTATTCATATTTAAGCGTACTATATTCTCGATATTCTTCAATACTTTTAAGCCAAGCGGAAGCCAAGTATAAATCCCTGCTGCTTGCTGCCTAATCATTCCGCTTCTAAGCATTAATTTATGCGAAGTTACTTGAGCTTCACTTGGCTCTTCCTTTAACACAGGTAAAAAATATTTTGATAATAACATATTTTATTTGCTTTCTTGCTATATTTATAATCATTTATTTTGTCATCCCGTGGCCAAGCCACGGGATGACAAAATTACTGGATTCCCGCTTCCGCAGAAATGACATTAATAACGTATCACCTTTTAGCAGTAAGGTTTAAAAACTCATGACGATATTTTTGCTGTTCGGCAAATATACCCGTATAATGCATGGTATTCATAACGCTATTATCTTGCATTACGCCACGCATTGACATACAGCTATGTACGGCAGAAATCTTAACGGCAACGCCAAGCGGCTTTAAATTCTCCTGCACGCTTTCTGCTATCTGTACCGTCATTTTTTCTTGGATTTGTAGTCTTCTAGCAAAAATATTTACTATTCGTGCTAGCTTACTTATGCCGACAATACAATTATCAGGAACATAAGCTATATCTACTGTACCGTTAAAAGGTAATATATGATGTTCACAGAAAGAGGTAAATTTTATATTCAGTAAGATAAAATCTTGAAAATTACAAGTTTCATAAAACTTGGTATTTAATATTTCTGCTACATCCTTTCCATAACCGGAAAATATTTCTGCGTAGCTATTAATTACTCTATCAGGCGTTTTAAGTAGCCCTTCTCTGCTTGGATCTTCACCAATGAATTTTAGTAACGTTCTTACTGCCTCTTTAGCTTCTTCTCTAGTTGGTTTACTCATGTGCTAGTTTTATACTTTTAAAAACATTACTTTAACACAAATATATACAAACATCAAGCCACCTACTATAGCAATAAACCCTCCTCCGCCCATCATTCCCATTAATAGCTTAGCTGACATCGGCATTACACTATTTGGGTCTTTCCGCATAACACCGTAACCACCGGCGAATGCTAGACCTAGTATGTGCAGAATCTGCCCGAATGTTAGGAGGTAAAATGTAAAATTAATAATATTGTCATTGCGAGGAGACACGAAGTGCCGACACGGCAATCTAGGGAGTTTTTGTATTACCTCATGAGATTGCCACGCTCTTTTTAGTCGCTCGCAATGACGTTGATACCTCCCAATACCCAAATAACTACACCCCATACAAGCAATGCTAATCCCTACTATAGACCCATGATAATGAGCAGGAATTGCTACATTTATACCTGTGATATTCATTGCTATAAGCCCGCCAAGTAAGAATAAAGTAATAGAACAAAGTAAGATGGTTTTGATTACTCTGTCATTTATTGTAACCGTGTCATCCCGCGGCTTGACTGCGAGATCTATAACATTATTCTGATATTTTGTTTGGATCTCGCGGTCAAGCCGCGGGATGACAAATACCCACACCAACTCAACCCCCATACCTATTAAACATAAAACAGGAGCAATGCCGCCTAGATATTTCATATGATTTGTATAGAATACTTTGAAGGCTCCATCGATAATATCATAAAATATATGACCGCAAAGTGTAAGAATTCCGAAAATAAAATTTAAATAAAGTAAGAAAAGATAGAATTTTTGAAATTTCAATTCTCTAGCTATTAACTCTCTAAATAAACTAACCCAAATAAATATTAATATTTGAGTATATATAAATTGCAGTAAATGACCTCCGCTCCAAAAAAGTAATTCATAATAAAATTCTATCTCGATTGGAATAATTTGAATGATGTTTTGCAAGCCATTATAAGACCATCCAAAACAAACAAAGCTTAAAATAAACATTATAATAGTCGATAATACGGTAAAATTAACTAGACTATTTAAGTGCGTCCAATCGAAGAAATATAAAATATTTATAGCGTACAATAGCAACGTAACACCAAATAAGCTTAACCCCAAAATAAATACGATATTTTCAAGCATCGGTATATAATTATTCATCACCGGATTATGCCCGGCTATTGGGGAGATGGCGATTAGAAGAGTAGCTAGAAAAGCAAGTTTGGGGTAAAGGCGAAACACGTCATTGCGAACGAACGTAGAGAGCGTGGCAATCTCAGAAATTTTGTATTGTTTCATGAGATTGCCGCGTCGAGGCTTTGCCTCTCCTCGCAATGACGTTTCACCCCCCCAAACACTAGCCGTAACGGACAATAACCAAATCAATACCGATAAATTAACATGAATAATTAAAGCAGATTTGAAAATATGCGGATTTGGGAAAAAGTTTGATAATTGCGGGGTACGTAGTACCACCAAAATAATTGAATATAAACCCGCAAATCCCAAGGATAAAATACCAAGCTTAAGCCAAGAATTAGTTAAGCTATTATTTTGTAATTGATTGGTAGAATTCATAACTACAGGTAAATATTAAATATAATCTACAAATAGCTCACGGTATTTAAATAAGCAATATTTTTTTATTTGCTTTAGAAACTAACATACGATATTAATAAGTCAATCAAGAGTTAATAGTTAGATATGACTAACCACCTACGTATCGGTATTTTAATCTTTAATAATAGGAATGAAATTTTATTAGGTAAACGTATTAGTGCCCATGGTGAGTCTAGTTATGCTCCTGTCGGTGAACATTTAGAATTTGGAGAAACATTTGAAGAATGTGCTATCCGTGAAGTTTTAGAAGAAACAAATCTGATCATTGAAAACCCACAATTTATAGCGGTGACTAACGATATTTTTGGAAAAGAACAAAAGCATTACGTCTTGATTTTCCTTAAAGCTCATTGTTTAAATGAGCATGAATTACAGAATCTTGAGCCTCATAAAGTAGAAAGTTGGTAGTGGTTTGTGCTTGATAATTTACCCTCTAACCTTTTTCTACCTCTAAAAAGACTCATTGAGAAAAAATGTTATTTATATAAAAAAAGTATTGATTAACTAAGTTTATCTAATTTTAAATATCCGGACGCGTATTTGTGTAAAATACTAGCAATAAGAGTTTGATAAGGCATTCTTTCTTGTGCTGCAATTCTTTTTATATGATTTAAATCGTATAACGGCAGTCTAATATTAATTCTTTCCGATTTTTTAAAAAAATTAGCTGCGGCAATTTTAGCTATATTTTTTGGCTCTCTAGTTCTTTTTTAGGTAACTCTAAAAGCTCATCTTGTTCAAAATAAATCTAGTATTTCTTGTTCTTGTTCAGTAAATTTGTATTTTTTCATAATCTAAACCTTAGTTTGACAATATCATCCTAACTTAGCAATATTAATAAATGATCACCTTGATTTATAATTATGATAATACAGATTTTATTGTTGTAGCGGATTGAATGGTGGGTTTGAGAAGACTTGAACTTCCGACCTCACGCTTATCAGGCGTGTGCTCTAACCAGCTGAGCTACAAACCCACAGTGTAGAAGTATGGTGAGCTCGCCGGGATTCGAACCCGGGACCCTTTGATTAAAAGTCAAATGCTCTACCGGCTGAGCTACGAGCTCTTAAACATATTACATATATTCAAAAATTATGTTTTACTTTATCGCCGAAAAGGGCTAGTCTGTCAACAATTATTTTTTAATTTAAATGTAGGAAGTTTATGCAGCATCAGGACGTGGCTATAATTATCCCCTCAAGGCTAAGTTCAACTAGGCTTAAACAAAAACCGCTACAGCTTATCGGCTCTATAACTTTAATCGAGTGGGTATTCAAACAAGTAAATCAAGCGGGCCTTGAGCATACATATGTTGCGACCGACTCGGAAGAGATAGCAAGCGTTATTAAAAAAGTCGGAGGAAAAGTAATATTCACGGATAGTGCTATCCCAACCGGTACTGATCGTACTTATGAAGCTTTTAAATTAATTCCAAATAATCAAAACATTAATTACATAGTTAATGTACAGGGAGATATGCCTTTCATTGAACCTAGCTCTATTTTGAAAATTATAGGATATTTAAAAAACAGCGAATACGATATTGTTACACCGATAGTAAAAGTAGATAGGGGATCAGTGGAAGCTAGTAGTAATGTTACCGTAGCGGTTGACTCGGCGGGGACAGCATTGTATTTTTCGCGTAGTCTTATTCCAAACGGTGCAAAAGAATTTTTATATCATGTAGGCATGTATGGTTTTCGCAAAAACGCTTTAGAAAAATTTGTATCTCTTAAGCCAACTTTTTTAGAAAAAACAGAACGTTTAGAACAATTACGTGTCCTTGAAAACGGCATGACTATAGGTACATGTTTAGTTGAGAATATTCCTATTTCCGTAGATACGGAAGAAGACTTAAAAAAAGCAGTAAAATTTTACGAAAACATTAGTAAACTAGGTTTATAATAATGGTACATTTCATTTTTGTTACCGGCGGCGTTGTTTCATCACTCGGTAAAGGTCTAACGGCAGCATCTCTTGCTATGCTATTGCAAGCGAAAGGTTTTAGAGTAAGTGTACGAAAACTAGACCCTTATCTTAACGTTGACCCGGGAACTATGAATCCTCACGAACATGGTGAGGTATATGTAACCGATGACGGAGCAGAAACCGATTTAGATCTTGGACATTATGAACGTTTTACCGGAGTTTCCGCATGCAAATTTGATAGCATCACAACAGGTGCGATATACTCAAAATTACTTAAAGATGAACGTTTAGGAAATTACGCCGGCGTTACTGTTCAAGTCATTCCGCATGTTACAAATATAATAAAAGATTTTATACTTTCAAACACCAAGGGTTTTGATTTTATTATTTGTGAAATAGGCGGCACAGTCGGTGATATTGAAGGTCTACCGTTTTTTGAAGCTATAAGGCAAATTGGTAACAAATTAAAAAGCGAAAATTGTTTATTTATTCATTTAACGTTATTACCTTATGTTAAAACCGCCCGTGAATTAAAAATAAAACCTACCCAACACTCAGTTAAAGCATTACGCGCTATAGGTATTTCACCTAATATACTAGTGTGTCGTGCAGAACGTAACATTTCAAAAGGCAAAATAGATAAAATAGCTTTATTTTGTAATATAGAATCTGAGTATGTTGTTCCGGCAATAGATCAAAAAAATATATATTTAGTACCAATTGCATATCATAATGCAGGTCTTGACAATAAAGTATTAAAATTTTTTAATATTAATGTCACGCCGTCTAAATTAGATAAATGGTATGATATAATTAATAGGCTAAAAGATTCTAATTCAAAAGTAAGAATCGCTATAATAGCTAAATATCATAAATTAAAAGATGCTTATAAATCAGTAATCGAGGCACTTGATCATGCAGGTATTTATTACAAATACAAAATTGATTTAGTATGGATAAATGCTGAAAATCTAACTGAAGAGAATATTAATAAAAAATTATTAGATATAGATGGGATTTTAGTACCAGGCGGATTTGGAGAACGGGCAACTAAAGGAAAAATTATGGCAATAAAATATGCCCGTACTAATAACATACCTTTTTTTGGAATATGTTTCGGTATGCAACTTGCGACGATCGAAATAGCTCAGAATTTAATCGGTATTAAAGATGCAGTAACAGAAGAATTTAAAGTAGACGGTACAAAAATTATTGAGAAAATAAATAAAAACTGTGAAGACTCAAAAATAACAATTGAAAATGTAAAAAAGACTATGAGGCTCGGCTCTTATCCTTGTAGTTTGGTCGCAAGTACCATTGCAGCTAATGCTTATAAAAGCCTTGAAATAAATGAGAGACATCGTCATAGATATAAATTTAATAATGAATTTCAAAATATTTTTGAAAAACACGGAATAGTATTTAGCGGTTTTTCAAAAGATGAAGAGATTGTAGAAATAATTGAACTACCGCTACTGCGTTGGTTCGTAGGAGTACAATTTCATCCGGAATTTAAATCTAAACCTTTTGAAGCTCATCCGTTATTTATTCAGTTTATTAAAGCAGCGATTGAGTATAACAAATGTAATTAACAACAATGTATGAGACTATTTTAAAAGATCTTGACATAGTTTTTATTATAGTCTAGGGTGCATAAAAAATAATATAGCTGGACAGTTTCTGAAAAGCGTTTGAGGTCATTCCCGCATACGCGGGAATGACCTATAAAACTCTAAGCCTTGCAAAAACATAACATTTTTAAAACTATCCGGTACTCAAAAAATAAGCTCATAGTAAATCAATGGATAGCGTGGATTCTCATTTCGCAATTTGGAATAAAGCCAGAAACAGTAAATTTAGGCATATAGTATGGCCGATTAGATCGTATGAATTAACCAAGTTCATCCCAATGGCTTTACTAATGTTTTTTATTCTACTTAATCAAAACTTAGTTCGTAGTATTAAAGATAGTTTTGTTGTTACCTTAATTAGCTCGGAAGTATTGAGTTTTATCAAACTTTGGGGCGAAATGCCGATGGGAATTTTATTTGTTATTTTTTATTCTAAACTCTGTAATATTATGACAACAGAGCAAGTTTTTAGGATAATTACCGGTACTTTTTTATTTTTCTTCGCAATTTTTGGTTTTATTTTATTTCCGTACAGAGAGTTTTTTCATCCCGATCCCGAATTAATTAAGTACTATATCACTGTTCTTCCTCACTTAAAATGGTTTTTAATAATTTGGGGACAGTGGAGTTTGGTATTATTTTATATTATGGGAGAGTTATGGCCGGTTATAGTCTTTACTCTTTTATATTGGCAGCTTGCAAATAAAATTACTAAAGTCGAAGAAGCACCAAGATTTTACTCATTTTTTACTTTATTCGGACAAACTAATTTACTCATCTCAGGAACCGTAATTATTTATTTTGCTAAGAGTGAGCATTTCTTATTACCTTTATTTTCTCATCTAAACGATACAAATGAAATTCTTTTAAAATCATTTATTACGGTTATTTTAATATCCGGATTAATTTGTCTAGCTCTTCATAAACTTATTGATAAATCAGTCGTAGAAGCTGACAAAAATATTAAATTTAAAAACCAAAGAACGGATATATTAAAATTAAGCTTGATCGAAAGTGCAAAAGTAATATTCACTTCTAGATATCTCGGTTTTATTTGTCTTCTTGTAATGTCTTATTCTATGAGCATTAGCCTAATAGAAGGATTATGGATGTCCAAAGTAAAGCAACTCTATCCCACTACAAAGGATTTTATAGCCTATCACGGTAAAGTGTTTTTTTGGACGGGAATACTCACGTTAGTTAGTGCGTTTTTAGGCAGTAGTTTAATTAGAATATGCGGCTGGTTTTGGGGAGCTATTATAACACCGATTATGATGTTTGGAGCAGGTGTTATGTTCTTTTCATTCACGGTTTTTGAAAATCACCTAGGAAATATCGTAAATACTCTCGGCTATAGTACGCCGCTTGTCGTTATAGTTTTTATCGGCGGGCTTTGGCATGTACTTTCTAAATCAGTAAAATATTCACTTTTTGATGCTACTAAAGAAATGGTATATATTCCGCTCGATAGTGAAATGAAGACCAAAGGTAAAGCTGCAGTTGATGTTATGGGTGCTAAAATCGGTAAATCAATAGGTGCTATTATTCAATTCATATCCTTTAGTATTTTCCCGAACGCCGTACATAACGACATAGCAGGTTTATTGATGTTTAGCTTTATTATCGTATGTCTATTATGGCTATATGGCGTGAAAGTTTTATCGAAATATTATAATAAGATGATACAACGTTGATAAGGATATCCATTCCTGCGAAGGCTTGCTTGCGTTGATACCTAATCTTCATGAGCTACGTAGGCGTTGTTGCATGACTCAGAAAAGGCGTACGATGTCATTCCCGCTTTCGGGCCTTGTTGCGTGGATCAGTTTTCCCGATGTCCATCACGTGACTTGAACACGGGATCCATAAAAACAAATAAAAAATACTAATAATTTTAGTATTTTTAACTGGATCCCGCGATCAAGTCACGTGATGGACATCGGGAAAACTGATCCACGCAACAAGGCCCGAAAGCGGGAATGACATAAAACGATCCATGCATACAATGCTGAACAGGAATGACCAATGCTTTTCAAAAATTGCTTGATGCTATGAATCAAACTACTGTATTTTGAACATCCTCTCCTATTAATCCTTGATCAAGCAAATCACAAGCCTCATCCAAGCACTTATATACTGCATTTTCAGCTACTTCCGAATAATCTTCGATTAACCCTAGATTTTGCGAGTAATAACAAGTTTAGCTTTTAAACCATCACTCTATTGATTTTTAATACAATCTAATATTATTTTTAAAACAGCTTGGCTACTATCCTTTGCTTTTTCATATTTATTTTTTAAGCTACTGTAATCATACTCTTAACGTCTCTACTTCTTTACTTTGATATATTAAGCCCTCTATTTTTTCAATTTGTTTTATTAACCGCTCTGCCTCTTCATACGGTTCTTTACATTGTCTTACTAAATTTGCTTTTGTAAAATTAGTATTAGCATTGTTATACATTAATAGTGAAAGAATAATTTTGTTTTCTACTGAGTTACGACCACAGTAATGTAATACTTCACCCATCTGTCATTCACCGTAGCACCATATTCAAGTAACATTTTGGCTTTTTTAAAATTACCTGTACCTCTAAAGCAGTATCACCATTCTCATCTTGTATATTAGGATCAATACCTTTTTGCAGTAACTCTTTAAGATCTACTAAGTCAGTTACATAATGTAGGGTACTTTTGTTTTCTGGGCTATCTATTGTATCAAAACTAACATCTTTACTGTTTTACTATTAAGACTATTGTTAATACTAATGCGTAAATCATGAAACATTTCTGGAGCGGTTTTATATTCTCTTGCATTACTCCCCTTTCCTATACAAGATTTAAAAATATTTATTAACTTAGAAATTTTAGGCATAATTATTTTTTTTAGTTATTTTATTAAAATTTCATGTTTCATGGTATTTTCGACTCGGCATTATATTAATCTATTTTAATAAAGTCAATGTGAATGGTTAATTTTTATGAATTAACCAATTAACAATATAATTTAAAAATTCTTTTTTCTTGAATCTATTTGTAATATAGTAATAGGCATATTTAATATTTGTAGAGGGAGTAATGAAACAAAATCCAAAAATCTCATTAATAGGTAGCGGTAATATAGGTGGTACGCTTGCTCACTTAATTAGCCTTAGAGAACTCGGCGATATCGTGTTATTTGATGTGACTGAAGGAGTACCGCAAGGAAAAGCATTGGATCTCATGCAAGCCAGTACAATAGCCGGGTCTGATATCAAAATAAAAGGCACAAACGACTATAAAGATATTGAAGGATCTGATGCCATAATTATTACTGCCGGTTTACCAAGAAAACCAGGAATGAGTAGAGACGATTTAATTAGCATTAACACCGGTATCATGAAAACGGTTGCAGCAAATGTTAAAAAATACGCTCCTGATGCCTTTGTAATAGTAATTACCAACCCACTTGATGTTATGGTATATGTCATGCTTAAAGAAAGCGGATTGCCTCACAATAAAGTAATCGGTATGGCAGGAGTACTTGACTCATCAAGATTTAATCTTTTTCTTGCTGAAGAGTTTAAAGTATCGGTTAGCAATGTTAATAGCATGGTTCTCGGCGGTCACGGCGATGCTATGGTACCTCTTGCAAGATATTCTACAATATCAGGCGTGCCGATACCTGACTTGATAAAAATGGGCTTATCAAGTAATGAAAATATTGAAAAAATAATCGATCGTACTAGAAACGGCGGCGGTGAGATTGTTGCATTACTTAAAACAGGTTCTGCTTATTATGCTCCCGCAGCCTCAGCAATAGAAATGCTTGAGTCATATTTAAAAGATAAACGTCAGATTCTAACTTGTGCCGCTCATTTACAAGGTGAGTACGGCGTACATGATTTATATGTCGGAGTGCCTATTATGATCGGTAAAGAAGGTGTTCTAAAAGTAATAGAACTACAGTTAACCGCAGAGGAAAAAGCACTATTTGATAAATCAGTCGAGGGAGTTAAAAAACTCATTGAGACGATAAAATAAATGATAAAATTATATTATTGAAGCACAAATGCAACAAGATTTAAAATATTGAATTAATACTAATTATTAGTATTGTTAATTGAACATAAATGGTATTACATTTTGGTTTATTTTTATTAATAGAGGGAAATTATGAAACATAAGAATGAATTAGACCGGCTAATAAGAAATCTTTATTTAATAAAAAATACTAATTTAAATAATATTTTAGAAACAGATAAACTAGCTATAACACGTACAACTAATTTTATAGAAGCTCTAATAAACAAAATAGACCCTAGGACGCCGGGACCGTATGTTTCTCAGCAACAAGCTAACTTCAAAGTAGCAAATGATAAAAATATACAGAGTGCTAGTAAAGAAATTTATTTAAAAAATCTACCTATTAGTATTGGTAAAGTTGAAGGCTTTAAGGAAGACGGAAAAGGTAGAAAAACAAAGGCTCAACTTGATGTCCTAATATCCCCTTCAGATTTTTCAGCATTATTAAGACTAAGTAATTCATTACCGATCACTAATGAGCAAGAACTAGAAATAAAGGACAATATTAATCTATTGCAATTGATGGAAGAAGTTGTTCAGAAAGTAGGGAAAAAGAGCTTAAATATACAGCAAGATAAAAAAGTACTTACCTCACAAAAAAACGAACAAGCTATAACACACGGTCAACAAAAATTAGAGCTTAGCCTTAAAGAAGAAATAATCAAGTTAAGGAAAGCAGTTCAAGAAACAATCAAAAATCCAACTAATAATGAAGAATTTAATAAGACATCAAAAGAAATTTTAGATTTGATTAATAATATCAACTCTCGTCAACCATCTAGATTACAGACAGCTAAAAATAAAATCCTGAGTAGCGGAGAAAGCCCTAATACTAAAAATACAAAAATAGAGGGATTTTTTCTTAAACAACATGAATGGGATAAATTTCAAGAATTATAGAGAGAGATTACAAAAAATAAAAGAGCCTAGAGAAAAATTAGATGAAATGAAAAATTTTTATGATGTGATTAATTCATTAGATAAAAATATCATTCTAGGAGTAATGCAAGAGAAACAAAAAGTGCAACAAGCTTCCAATCAAAAAGCACAAGAGATTATAAGAAGTAAATTTTTATACCTTATAATGCCGGGGATTTTGGTTTACAAAATTTATTTAAAAAATAAAGAAGAGATAGGGGAAAAAGCACTTATAGAAGCTTCTAAAAATATACTCAGCAAAAGTATATCAGTAAATAAAAATTACTTCCGTAATACTAATAATTCAAGCAAATTAGATTTACAATATAAGATGTTGTTAATAGATCATGCAGATAATATCTCGCAAAATATAAAGGAGGCTCTAGTCTTATATGTCGGAAGTAATAACAATAACAAGATTGATATATTATCTGAAGAATTAGCAAATAAATTTAAAAATATATCAAATTTAATCAAGCAAAATGAATCGGTACTACAAAAAGAAACAGGTAAATATTCTCCTTCTTTAGAAACCATACCTGAAGATTCTATACCTAAGTTATCACCGGCAACAGTACATTCCTCAACAGAACTTTTTGCAAAACTAGAAAATTCATTCAATGCACTAGCACAATTCACTGATAAAATATTAATAGGTGCCGGCAAATCTTATGTACAACAGGCAAATATTAATCCTAAATCTAATACCGTTTCTAGATCTTCTTCTATTGATTCAGGAATAGGCTCAAGTCAAGAAGAATTATCTACCACATTTGGAAAAAGCAGCTCTACTAATTTAATTGAAGCTCTTGATTTAGCACAAGCGAAAATTTTATCAAATTCAAATACAGCAAAAGATAAGTTAACGGCAATAAAAACACTACAAAAATCTATCCAACAAAAAGAAGTAAGCAATGAAAGACTTACTCAAGAAGAAATAGATAATATTTATAAGACACTAGGTATATTTGAAGAAATTAAGGAATATGAAAAGAGCGACAATTCACGTGTTCCTCGTTTATTAAATAAAAATTACTATAAGCTAACTGATCCTCGTGAGGAGCGTAGAAGCGATAATATCGCTTTAGAGCGGGATGATACTGGAATGCTAACTACTGATACTGATTTAGAGTGGAATGACAACGGAATGCTGCCTCCTTCCCAAAATAGTGCCGTTTTAGATAAATTAAAAGAAGCAGTAGATGATTATATATCTGAGCTACAAAATGAAAAGCTATCTAAAGATACATCCCCGAAACAAGTTGAGGCAATAACTCATCCAATGCAGGAAGCAATACCGACTCCTCCTGCTCTTTCCTGGCAACTCATCCTATATTCGATGATACAATAAAGTTCTTAAAGAGGTTTAAAGAAGAGATCGATAAATTTCCACAAGATTATACTAAAGCCTCTACCATACCTCTATATTGAAGTAATGTTAATAGAAATTTAGGAAGAAGTGAATTTTAGCAAGTATGGTATCGACTTCTCAACAAGATGAGAGAATTAATGATATATTAGTAGAAAAACAACATGAAAATACTCAATCTGACTATATAACTCCTAAGAAAAAAGAAAAATTTTGAGTTTGAAAATCGAGGTACAGAAATTAAAGAGAATAGCACCAAAAATTTAATAAACAAATTTGAAAAAGGCTTTGATAGTAAAATAACAAGATACTGGACATCACCAGCGGAATGGGATAAATGGGAGGAAGAAAAACAGAAAGGTACAGGGAAAGAGAATGAACTGATAAGACATCGTACAAAATTTGCAATAGAACATTCTAAACATACTCAATCTAAAGAGCCTATATCATCCAACTCCTGAAAAATTGAATATTAAATAACTCACGATTTAAAGCTAAAAGGCAATACAAAAAGCTTAAAAGACAAATTTGAAAACTTAGCAAAATAAGCGAAGCAAATTGGGACACAAGCACAGCAAAACTCCAAATCTTCAAGTAGTCCTAGCATAAAACCTACAGGTTGCAGTAAAGACGGAAGAAATATCTAAGGCCATTGATGTTATTCTTGTTTTTGGGTCTTGTTGCATGGCTCGTTTATGTCATTCCCGCGGAGGCGGGAATCCAGTAAAACACATAAAAAACAAGTTTTTTATGTGTTTATTTTGTCAAATATGTAAATTCTGTATCAATATTGAAGTTATTTTTCTAGATCCCCGCTTTCGCGGGGAGGACATTGAGTAGGTTTTTCGAGCCATGCAACAAGGCTTTACTTTTGTGAGGATGACATCCTACGTAAAACCAATACTGTACTCATTAATATTATAAGCAAAAATATGAAAAAGCTTAAAGTTAGAGATAGTGACTGAAAATTTTGCCATAACAACATACTAAAGAAAGGAGTAGTTGAGGATAGAATAATACCTCCAAAAGAATGTGATAGACTATAAAGCCTCATTTTAACATTAGTCTTAAATAAGGATTGAACAATAATTTGTAGCGGTACTGCATAAAATGCTGCAAGTCCTATTAATATAACGGGACAGAGAATATTAAATATTTGTTTGTATAACATTATTTGCATTCCTAAAACAACAATAATGCTGGCAAATAAAGCCCATGTAATCTGTCTTAAAGGGTTTATTTTATCGGCAAACAGCCCTGCAAAAACAGCTGATATTCCATAGGTAGTAGTAAGAGCTATATTCATAAATCTTATTTCAGGATGATTTATAAAAGATATTTTTGTTAAAAAAACTCCTAAGAAAATTACTAAAAAGTGATACACTCCTCCAATAGCACCGTTTATTAGTAATGCTATTATAATGGATAGTTTATTATTCCATATAATTTGCCGCAAGGTACTTCTTGATAACGTCCTTAAAAATTCGCTACTTTCTTTTAAAAAATTTCTCATCAAAATAGCAAATAAACCAAATATTGCACCAATAAAGAAATTAAAACGCCATAAATATTGGATATCGGAATTACTAGCGTAATAATAAGCTATAGCCGCAAGTAATGCACCTATTTGGCTACAGCATGAAACTATTCCTATATTTAAATTTTTCCGATTATCTCCTGTTTTTTCAGCTACATAAACCTTTATTCCGTCAACTTCTCCGGCAAGGCTTGCTAAAAAAACCATTCGACATAATGTTAGTATTACTGTAGCAAAAATACCTATTATCTCAAAGGAAGGGGTAATAGCAATTAATCCGGTAGAAATGCTACTCATGAACATTGATATCTTGATAGATTTAGTACGCCCGTATTTATCTCCGATAAATCCAAAAATTAAGGACCCTAAAGGTCGTACTATAACGGCTGCACTAAGAATAGCAAAAAAACCGAGTAGTTGTTTATCCTGCTCTATATTAGGTAAGAAATTTTGTGCAAGAACACTAGCCGATAAACCGAATAGAGCATAATCATAATAACGGATAATCGTTGTAAAAAATGCAACTAAAAAAGCTGAATTAGACATATAATATTTTCTTTTTGTGGCAACATCATATGATACCAACTATTTAGGCTGTGTGGAAGAAAATTAATTTAATCTATTTTTACCCTTTTTGTCTACAAATTATAAGATTTTTTTGAAATAGGAACAACTACAGCATAATTTCAATATAGAAATCTTTTATATTTATTTTACTATTGTAGTTTTAATTATAATATTTTATATTTGGTATATATTCAATTTTTAACCGTTTTAAAAATATGCACTTAGAATATAAAGTTACTATATCTGAAAATGGCAGAATAAATATTCCTGCAAAAATTCGTGATCAATTACATCTTGCTTCAGGAGATCAGTTAATGCTAATACTTGATAAAGAATTAACATTGATTCCTCTAAAAAATAAAATTAAAGAATTTCAAGCATTAGTAAAATCTAGAAATAAAGATAACATATCATTAGTTGACTCTTTAATTGAATCAAGAAGAAAAGAATTTAATAATGAATAAATATATTTTAGATTCATCTGCTTTACTTGCATTATTTAACTCAGAAACTGGTAGTGACAAGGTCGAAGAATTATTACCGTTATCTATTATGTCTACAGTAAATAGAACAGAAGTAGTAGCTGAACTAGATAAAAAATTGAACATATCTTTTATTCAAAGTAAAGAAATGATCTCAGCTTCAATAAATAAAATTGTAGCCTTAGATTTTGATCAAGCTATAGAAATTGGACGCTTAAAGAAAGAAACAGAACAATTTGGCTTATCTCTTGGTGACAGAGCCTGCATTAGCCTAGGATTAATTACAGGCTATCCTATATATACTGCAGATAAAATTTGGGCTAAACTACAATTAAATTGTAAAATCGTTCTAATTCGCTAGGCTCTATGCAGATTGCTAAGAGGATTTAATTTTGGTTATTTTTTGCTGCAAATTATAAGTTTTTTTTTTGAAATAGGAGTAGCTATTCTTTCAAAAATCTTATTAATTTTCGCTAAAAAATACCTCAAAATAGCAAATCAATTAGAAATCTTCATAGAGACTAACAGCTCATTTTATGATAAAATTTGAAAAAAGAGCCATTATGATACTATAATAATTACCTTCATATTCCTAAGTTTTGCTTTTCTATTTTTTCTCTTCGTGCTTTCATAGCTTTTGCTAGTTCTTCTTTATGCTTATCTCCTCCTTGAGGCATTTGTCTACCAACATCCTTTGCCTCTTTTTTTATAGTTTTTGGAATTGATATAGGTGGTGGTGGAGGCGATGGGGGAATAGGAATACCGCTTCCAGGCATTGGAGGCGGCATCGGTATAGTACCACTAGGCATAGTTGGAGTATTTTTTGAAGATTGATTAACAGCTTCTGCTTGCTGCTGCTTTATCTTCTCTTCTTTCATACGTTTTATAGCTGCTAATGCTCCTTGTTGCTGTAAATCTGCAGCTACCGGCTCTCTTTTTGTAGAAGTTAAGTGTTTATTTTTATTATCAAACTTTTTTTCTCTATCGGAAGCACTATTAATAGTATTATGTTCTTTTTCTATAGCCTTAAATTGATTATTAATAGCTTCTAATTCTGCAGCGATTTTCCATCTTGCTTCTCTAGTAATATTAGAATTAGCTTTTTTTTCTTCAAGCCCCTTTTGCCTCTCTTCTAGTTCTTTCTGTTTTTGCTTTAATTCTTCTATACGTTTTGCATAATTATCTATTTTTTCTTCTGTACTCTTTGTTTGCCGCTCGAAAGAATCCTTTACTTGTCTGCTTTGAACTTTTTTCTTTAACTCTTCATCAAAAGAAAGCGGTTTATTGCGTACAGGCTTTCCTAAATCAGAATGTATTAGATCTTCAAAATTTTCTCTAGAAGCTAACGGTTTTTTACTGGTATCAGGTATTTGAGGATCATGTTTTCGTAAATCTTTTGTAATTTCTTGTATATTTTTATGAAGTTCTATAATCGGCGCCATTTTACCTCTCACAAGTTAATTGATTTTAAATATATATTAAACCTCTTTTATAGCTTCAACGCAAGCAAAAGTTGCTATTTTTAGTATTTCATTAGCTGTTGCTGTAGCTTGAAGTATTTGAACGGGTTTTTCAAAACCGTTTGTTATAGGACCTATAAAGCTGTTTGACGAAAATTCTTGTAACAACTCAGTAGAAATAGCAGCTGAATTTAAACCAGGCATAATTAATACATTTGCAGATCCTGATAATCTACAAAATTTATATAATTTACGTAAATCACCATCTAAAGCCACTTTAACCGACATCTCTCCGTCATATTCAAAATCTACCTTCATGCCGCTCAGCTCTTCTTTGTCTTTGCTAAAATTATCTAGTATATTTACTGCTTCACGAATACGAGCTGTTTTTGCCTTAGAAGAATTACCGAATGTTGAAAAAGAAAGAAGTGCAACACGAGGAGTGATTCCCATATTTTTAGCAATTTCTGCAGTTTGGGTTGCTATTTGTGCAAGTTCCCAGCTGTTTGGATATTCTGTAATACAATTATCGGCAATAATAATATTATTATCTTTAGCAATCATAATTGAATAGCCAAGGATGCTACGATTAGTTTTTGGTGAAATGACTTTCATGATATCTTCTAAACTATCGATATAACTTTTCGTAACACCGGTTAAAAGAGCATCACCGTCACCGCATGCTAACATACAAGCAGCGAAAATATTCTTATCAGTTTTAACAAGCTTTGCACAATCACGGTATAAATAACCTTTTCTCTGAAGTCTTTTATATAAATAATCAGTATATTTCTCTAAACTATCGCTTAAGGCCGCATTCATTATTTGAATTCCGTCTAAGCTAATATCTTGACCTATCTTTTTTAACGTAGCCTCAATTCGTTCAACACGACCAATTATAATCGGATGACCGTATTTCTTGTCTCGCATCATAAGAGCGGCAGAAATTACTTCTTCTTCTTCACCTTCAGCAAAAACAATCCGTTTAAGCGGTGCATTATGAATTTTTTCAGCTAAGAAATTCATATAGTTAGCAGTAGGATTTAATCTGCTACCTAATTCTTTCTTATATTTACCTATACTAAAATCTTTAACCCTAGCAACGCCGCTTTCTATTGCAGCAACGGCAACCGCCGCTGCTACTACGATAATTAAACGAGGATCAAACGGTACGGGAATGATATATTCCTTACCAAAAACCATCTTACGCCCTGAGTAAGCTTTATACACCTCTTCCGGTACAGGTCTACGGGCTAAATCTGCAATGGCTTTTGCTGCAGCTATTTTCATTTCCGTATTAATAGTCTTAGCTCTTACATCTAATGCTCCTCTAAAAATATAAGGAAATCCCATAACATTATTAATCTGATTATTATAATCAGAGCGCCCTGTTGCTATAATCGCATCATCGCGCACAAGTTTTATATCTTCCGGAGTAATTTCCGGATCAGGGTTAGCCATAGCAAAAATAATCGGATTACTTGCCATTCTACTCACCATATCTTTAGTTACTGCCCCTTTTACCGATAACCCTATAAATACATCAGCGTTATTTAAGCTTTCCGCTAAAGTTCTAAACTTGGTGTCACTTGCATATAGCTCTTTCCATTTATTCATACCTTCTAGGCGTCCTTTGTAAACAACGCCTTTAGTATCACATACAATAATCTTTGATTTATCGGCTCCAAGAGCAATTAATAAATCAATGCAAGCAATAGCTGCTGCACCTGCTCCGTTAACTACGATTTTTAAATCTTCAAGATTGCGATTAGTAAGATACGCAGCATTTATTAGCCCTGCGGCGGTAATAATCGCCGTTCCATGCTGATCGTCATGAAAGACCGGTATATCCATTAAAGATTTTAATTTTTCTTCTATAATAAAACATTCCGGAGCTTTAATATCTTCAAGATTAATACCCCCAAAACTATAACTGAGATACTTCACGGCATTAATAAATTCTTCAGGGTTTTCCGTATTCACTTCCAAGTCAATTGCATCAATATCAGCAAATTTTTTGAATAGTACCGCTTTACCTTCCATCACCGGTTTTGAAGCGGCAGCTCCTAAATTACCAAGCCCAAGTACGGCAGTACCGTTAGAGATTACGGCAACTAAATTACCGCGAGCAGTATATTTATATACATCCTCTAAATTTTTAGCAATTTCAAGGCAAGGAGCCGCAACCCCTGGGGAATAAGCAAGTGATAAATCTTGCTGAGTAACTAAAGACTTTGTTGCAGAAATAGCGATCTTACCAGGCTTATCTTTTTTATGATATTCAAGGGCCTCAGCATAATTTATTTTATTCATTTCATCCATTTTAGAAATTCCTGTTTTATTTGTTTGTTTTGGTTTTCGTCATTGCAAGCAGACGCAATAGGCGTCGACGAAGCAATCTCAGGCAACATTCCTGAGATTGCCACGCTCCTTTCAGTCGCTCGCAATGACGTGGTAAATTCACCCCATTATATACATAATAATTGATATAGTAACTACCGAGAAAAAAGTAGTAAATGTTATAATCGACGCCATAGAATCAGGATCACCGCCAAGTTGACGAGATAAAACATAAGCCGTACTCGCACATGGAAGGCCGCTATATAATATTCCTACCGATCTATCTAATCCGTCAATAGACATTAACCATAGTACTACTACACTAACTAGAGGAAATGCAACTAATTTAACAAAGCTTGTAAACATTACATTATGTAAAAGCTCTTGTCTAATAGTAAAATTAAGCCCTGCCCCAACATTTAGCATACCGATAGCTAAAGCGGCATTAGAAAGGCTATCTAATGTTTTCTTAAGCCCTAAATGTAATTCAAGATTTGAGTAATTAAAAACGAATCCTACTAAACTTGCGATAATTAACGGATTACGCACAATTAATTTCATCATTAAAACAAAACTAGTTCTAATAGTATTAGTAACGGATTTATTAGGGATATAATAAGCAAAAATCATTACCGATAAAATATTGGTAAAAATAATCATATAAGAAGAAATAACGGCAACGATTGAAAGCCCGCTAGGGCCAAGCAAGGGACTACTTACCCCAAAAAAAATGTAGCTATTATAACGAATCGATCCTTGAAAAATGGAAGTAAATTGGACTTTATCTATGTTGTATTTTTTTTGGTAAATTATAAGACCGATTGATACAAGAATAGTGGATATAATAAGAGACACTAATAATTTAATTATGGATGCAACGCTTAAATCGGCAGTAGATACGTAATTAAACAGCATGGCAGGAAATAGTACAAAATACGATAATTTCTCAATACCACGCCAAAATTCTTCTGAAGTTAACCATTTATTTTTGATAATACTACCAAGCAGCGTAATTAAAAAAATAGGTAACGTACTACAAAAAATTTCATTCATTTGTTAATAGTTTTTATTTTAACGTCATTGCGAGGAGCGAAGCAACGTGGCAATCTAGTCAAACTTCCTGAGATTGCTACTCTTACTTCGTTCATTCGCAATGACGCTTAGATACCCATGCTGGCATGACATATAGGCTACAACTGCCCTTCAACCAGCTTTTTCATTTCCTGCACCCCGTAAAGCTTTATAAAAGTCCCAAGTCTTGGACCTTCATTCTGTCCAAACAATATTTGATATAAATCTTTGAAGTAATCACGCAGATTTTCATATCCTGCTTTCATTCCTATATCATATATTGCTTTCTGAATTGCTTCAGCTTCGGTTTGATCAGCTATATCAGATAACATATCTAATATATCCTGCAAAATAACCTTATGCTTTTCAGAAGGAGATAAATATGATTTATGTGCTTTAATAAAGTCATTATAATATCTTATAGCAAATTCCGCTAAATGGTCAAGATAAGGGCTAGTATTTGGAGTTGCTTTTGGCTCATATTTGCTAATAAATCCCCAAAGCACCGATTTATCCGAAGGATTACACACAGAAGTAAGATTTAAAAGCAACGAATAGGTAATTCCAAAAGTCTCAATTTTCGGTACATTTCCGTGATGGATGTGATAAACGGGATTTGCAAAACGCTTTACCCTATCCTCTTCTAAATGATATTTCTGGTTAAAAGTAATATATTCATCAACATTTTTAGGAATTACATCAAAAAACAAACGCTTAGCTCTAGTCGGATTTTGATACATAAATAACGCCATACTTTCAACAGGAGCATATTTAAGCCAATCATCAACGCTAATACTATTACCTTTTGATTTTGATATTTTCTCACCGTTTTCATCTAAGAATAACTCATAACATAACTGCACCGGCGGCTTTCCTCCTAGGATTCGGCAAATTTCCGAATAAAGACGAGCATTTGCCAAATGGTCTTTGCCGTACATCTCATAATCGACTTTAAGCGCAGCCCAACGCATACCAAAATCCGGCTTCCACTGTAATTTGCAATGCCCCCCCGTTACCGGTACTTCCATATAATTACCGGCTTCGTCTTTATACGTTACAGTGCCTGCTTTAGCATCCCATTTCTCTATAGGTACTTGCAGTACCTTACCTGTTTTCGGACATATAGGCATGAAAGGTGAATAGGTAGCCTTGCGCTCTTCTCTAAAAGTCGGTAGCATTAGCTCCATTATCTCGTCATATTTCTCAAGCACCATTATCAGCATCCCATCAAACATACCAGCTTTATAACAGTTAGTACTGCTATAAAATTCATACTCAAAGCCGAATTTATCAAGGAATGAGCGAAGCTTTGCATTCATATAATGCCCATAACTTTCACATTCACCGAATGTATCAGGGATAGAAGTAAGCGGCATATCTATATACTGTGCCACCATTTCAGGATTTGGGATATTGCTAGGTACTTTACGAAGCCCGTCCATATCATCGGAAAAGCAAATTAGTTTAGTCGGCATATTGGATAATTGCTCAAATGCTTTCTGTACCATCACCATACGGGCATTTTCACCAAAAGTACCGATATGAGGTAAACCTGAAGGACCGTAACCCGTTTCAAATAATACATACCCCTTCTCAGGAATTTTACCATTTAAGCTGTCTAATATCTTCTTAGCCTCAACAAAAGGCCACGCGTTTGACTTAATAGCATCTTCCCAAATTTCTGACATTTATTTTTCTTGCACTTTAATTAATAATTAGTGACAATATACTAAATTTATTTATTTGTAAAATACCAAATTAAACACCGTCATTGCGAGGAGCGAAGCGACGTGGTGGTCTCATCAAACTTCCTGAGATTGCCACTCTCCTGGCAGTCGCTCGCAATGACATTAAGAACAAAAAACCATGCCATTTAATACTATTATAAATTATATCAGAAAAGATAGCTATAAAGTTCTACATTTAGGACTGATTGCAATTTCTATAATAGCACTTGCTACCGCTTATATTGCTGAATATATATTCCATTATACACCCTGTCCTTTATGCGTTTACGAACGATTTCCCTATTTAACCCTAATCAAAATTTGCTTAACTGCTTTAATCATCCGACAGTTAAGTAAGTATACTTTAATATTCATTCTCCTAACTATCCTTAGCTCTTGCATATTATCAACCTATCATCACTTCGTAGAAAGAGGCATAGTACAACCAAGTGCTCTTTGTTCATCAATGATTCGTATCCCGAAAGGCTTGTCTATACAACACATCAAACAAATGTTCTACTCGCAGCCAATCACGTCCTGCACGAAACCCACCATCAAAATCTTTGGTATTTCTATGACAGAGTATAATCTACTCTTAAATATCGGTCTTCTAATCTGTTTACTCCTCGTTTGGTTTTATCCAAAATCTAATAAATAGTTAAAAAATTAACTATTAACTTGCAAAAATTAAAAATATTGTGTATAATGACAATTCCAATATTTTTATATATTTCAATTTTTTAAGAATTAGTTAGGAATTGTATAAAAATAATAATTTCAACTAATTTAAAAAAGAGAAAAAACTATGATGAATGATCATGAAAATAATCTATTCGCAACACTCGCTTTTGGTGAGCTTAGCGAAGTTCAAGCTTTATTAAAAAAAGGCGTTAATCTTGACGAACACAAAAATACACGTGGAGAAACAGCATTACACCATACATTATTTAGGACAGAGCTAAATTATTACTTGAACATAATGCTAGTCCTAATATTAAGGATAATTACGGACAAACGATTTTACATAAACTCATATCATTTAATTCTATAGATAAAATGGAATTTTTACTTCAAAATGCCACTAATACTGATTTAGAAATAAAAAATCATTACGGCTTTACTCCTTTATATTCTTCAGTATTTGATGAAAATATTAAGGCTGCCGAGCTTTTACTTAAAAATGGTGCTGATGCTAATTTTGGTTTCACTCCTTTAACAAGCATAATGCAAAGTCAAACCATCACACCAATTGAAAAGCAAGAATTAATTGAGCAAGGTCATGATGTCAATGCTAAGGATGAAAAAGGAAATACGGCATTATTTTATGCAAGCACTAAAGAAATAGCTAAAATTTTATTACAACCCGGCAGTGAAATTGATACAGTAGACAATTATGGCAGCACACCTTTTTTCTATTTGCTACTAAAGCATGAATCAGGTCAAAATAAAACGTTACTGGACTTCTTTTTAAATAACAACGTTAATCTTAACATTAATGCGTGTGGTGAGTCAATTTTTAATCACGCACTAACATCAAGAGATAAATGGTTACTTGAGAAGTTAATATCTAAAGGTGCTGATATAGGACAAGGCGTTCTATTGCGTAATCCATTCGATCACAGTATAGCAGGACTTGTAAAGATAGGTGTTGATAAAGAAAAGATAGTTTATGCTTAAAAAATATAATTCTCATATTAATGAGCAATTAAAAATTAACACCATACAAAAATACTTGGGTGCAAAATCAGCCAACAATTATAAAGACATGGATGTTAATGATTATAATTATGATTTACCGGATAACGTCTTAAAAACGGTGAAGATAAAGATGGCATTATTAATACATTAATTGAGATTAGTATTAATGAAGATACAAGAGCAGAGTTAATAGAAAAAGTTTTAAATTATAATGTTAATGATAATAATCCTGTAGCAGCTCCAGCATTAGTTACTCCTGTAGCAACCCCTATAGTAGTACCGGTTCCATCAACTTCAACAGAAGAAAAGTTATCGGCTAAAGTTAAGACACGCCTTCACAATAGGGAAAATAAGGATGATATTATTAATTTCGTGCTTCTTTATCAGACTACTAGCGAGAATGTAAAAAGTGAGTTAATAGATTATATTTGTGAATATTCTTTCGGTACTGAATTAGCCGAACAGATAGGTGCAGATATTCAATTCTAATTTAAAATCTCTTTAAGTTCTTTTAAAGAAAAACCCGGTGGTTTTAGGTAGTCTAGTACTACCTTACCACTATCTAAGACTATAAGCCTTTTGCCATAATTTACGGCATCTTCTAAATTATGCGTGATCATAACGGAAGTTATCTTATGTTTCTCTATAATCTCTGCTGTTTTTTTCATCACTTCCAAAGAAGCTTTTGGATCTAAATTTGCCGTATGTTCGTCTAGAAATAATACTTTAGGTGGATGAGCTATGCTAAGTGCTAGCAGTATAATCTGCTTTTCTCCGCCGGAAAATTTACCTAATGGCTGTGAAAGTAAAGGCAAAAAGCGTTTAGGCGAACCTGTAAGCCTTAACAACTCGCTACTTGTTAACCGTTCATTACTAGAGAATCTACTTTCCCACAAAATGATATTTTCTTCAAGGGTTAGCTCGGTAAATAGCCTCTCTTCAGCTTTTTGTGTTAATGTAACTAATGTAGAAGCTTTTTGTCCTTTAGGTATTTTATCGATTCTGACTTGATCTAGAAACACTTTCCCACTAGTAGGTTTTAAATAGCCGGCAAGTATTTTAGCTAAAGTAGACTTACCGCTACCGTTATGACCCAATATTACAACAAACTCTTCTTTAGCAATATTTAAAGTAGTTTCAGCAATTATAGGTTCGGTTCTTTCTTTAACTTTGAACTGTATATTTGCTGCATATAAATAAGGTTTCATAAAACCTCTCTTTTTACAGAACTCAACGAAATAAACAATACTATCCCTAAAATAAGCTTAAGATTTATGGGATCGATGTCAATTCGGAGTAAAACGCCCAAAGCAATAAAGTAAAATAATATACCTATCAAACAAGAAAATATCTCTTTAAACGCATTAAAATTATTAGCATGGATTAAAATATGACGCCCTATAACAATCGCACCGAGACCGACTAGTGCCACCCCGAAACCCATATGAATATCGGCAAAACCATTTACTTGTGCAGATAAAGTACCGGTTAAAGCAGCCAAACAATTACTTATGCTAAGACCGATAGTACGGTAAAGCTCGGTAGGTTTTCCTAAATTAATCAATAAATCTTTATTAAAACCAAAAGCACGAAGAAATAAACCGAGCTTACCTTTTAATAAAATTATAACTGAACATATAATAAGACAATTGATTATTACTAAAGGTATTAACCAATTTTTGAGATCTAATATAGATAATAGAGTCGGCATACCAAGAACCGATATATTAGGACGCTGCATAATTTGTAAGTTAACCGAATAAAGCATAAAACTTGCAAGTATTCCGGCTATAAGCCCGTTAATGCGGTTATTCTTCTGCATAAAACTAACTATACTGCCTATAATTCCACCTGCTATTACGGCAAATATTAATGCAGGAAATAACCCAAATGAAAGGCTGCGGGCAAACACTGCCGCACCAAGTACATAAGTACCGTCTACGGTAAGATCGGTAATTTTGAGAATCCGATAACTTATATACATCCCTAAAATAAGCGGCAGCATTATTAAGGATTGCTCAAGAGCAGTAACTAAAATGTTCATGTTACTACTCTTCAAATTCTTGACGCGTGAAAGGAAGTACGGATAAATTTTCTTTAGTAAGAATATCTTGTTTAACAAATGATTTAAGGTTAATAAATAAAGTTAAGTCTTTCATATCCCCAAATGGAATATCTTTCGGTTCTATTCCTTGTAAGATTTTTTTTGCCATTAAACCTGCTTCTACGCCTATTTGCTTCTCTTGTACTCCTACCGCAATAGTTGCCCCGCTCATTACCGAACCTTCATCGGAAGCAATTATCGGAATACGGCGTTTAAATGCTTCTTGCTTTAAAATATTAATCCCACTGACTATTAAATGATCTTTCAAAATTATAAAACTCTGCGTATTTTCAGGAGCATTTTTTACAGCCACAGGTATATCATTGAAATTTTGTATCATTACCGTGTGCAAAGAAATATTGTTTTTTCCAGCATATAATTTTAACATTTCTACTTCAGGTATAACTTTCTCGCTACTGCTATAAATCAAAGTGATATTCTGTAAAAAAGGTAATTTACTAATGGTGTCAGTGATTTTTATCTCATCGTTAACACCGGTAACTAAAGGTAGGTTTTTACTATTAATCATAGCAGCAGCACAAACAATCGGTTTATTTGTTATATGAGAAATAACAGTTTGGCTGGCTGTCGTGCCTATTGGAATTATTACATCAATATCCTGATCTGTTATTTGCTTTATAATGGCAAGTAAAATATTAGAATCAGCATGAGCATTTTTAACTATAATTTCTGCATCTATATCTTTTAGCGACTCTTTAATTCCTGATATAATCTCAGTCATTGCGGCATGTTCAAGTGGAACAATGACTGCTACTTTTTTTTGATCCGCATAAACTACAGCTGTGATGAATAAAACAAAAAGAAAAGAAAAAAATTTTTGAAAAATATTAGAGATAAACATTTTAATATCCTGTTATAAGTTATAATTTAATAATCAAAATTTAAATTTGCATATAGCAAACACATAAACGCAAAAAATTATCTACGCCAACGCCAATTTTGTATTAAACTATTAACCTTTAAAGATATCATAAATATTTTTAACTGTAGAAATATAAAGTAAAGATAAAAAACTTACCTTGCTTTGACTAGAAGCTTAATAGTCAAGAAAGCTCTACCTTAGAGACTACCTGTAAATAAGTTTTAATTGGTAATTAAATTATTTTTTACTGCAAATTGTAAGACTTTTTTGAAATATAAAGTAATATTCTTTCAAAAATCTTATCAATATTTACAGGTAGCCTCTTAATTTTTAATGTTTAGCACCATTTTAAGATTATGTCAATAACCAATAAATAGTATTGCCTAAAAGAATTACTTGAGATAGCCTATACTTCGATGTCATGACCGCTTTTGCGAAACATTATTATTGCATAAGGTTGTTGCACGGCTACAAAAAACCTACTCGAGGTCATCCCCGCATAACATTGTTGCGTGGATCGAAAAACGCATTTGGTGTCATACCGTGGCTTGACCACAGTATCCATAAAAGTAACTTAAAAATATTAAATTTTTAGTATTTTAAACTGGATCCCGCGATCAAGTCGCGGGATGACAGGGGTGGAGTCGATCCACACAGGAATGACCTAAACAAACCATTCATCCTCTTAATGACGATTCAGTACCCATGCACAAGGCTTGCAAAATGAAAAAGGAATTCATTTCTTAAACTATGCATTTTCTGCTTGTTCTAATACCGTTTGTCCTAGTAATTGCGATAGAACATCTTGACCTGCTTCAGTCCAACTTACAGGTGGCTCTTCGTTTGGTAAACCTGTACCATAACGATCATTAAATACTCTAACTGCTTGCTGAGTAAATTGATCAAATGTACTTGTGGATTCTACTCCATAACCATATTCTCTTAAATTTTTCTGTAAAGTATTAACTTTTTCTCCAGTACTATCAAGACTTAATAATAATTCACTCTTTTGCTCTTGCGTAGTCTCAAAATATCTACCAAAACCAGCTTCAGCTAATTCTTTCCAAGGAAATTTTGATCCAGGAGCTATATGAGCATTTCCTTCTCGGTTTACAGTTACTTCACCAAGACCGACTAAATCATGTTTTAAATCTAAATCTGGATATCTTTCTGCTACATCCTTAAGAAATTCTTTTAATTTCCCTATTTGCTCTTCAGGAAAATCACTTTTTGCATCATTAATAAGCATGACTCCAATACCAAACTTATTAACACCTACTTCTCCTTTCCAACTACTCTTGCCCGCATAAAAAGCTTGATCTGTTAAATCATTATGATATTCTTTTTGAGTCCCATCCTTATCAATTATGTAATGAACACTTGCACCTCGCTCATCCAATACTTCACGAGCAGCCTTAATATCCTTGCTTACAGAATAAGTAATTACTACACAGGTAGGTTTTACTCCTTCCGGTCTTGGAGCCATATATTTACCGTTTGGACTATTGGTATTACTAATGCCGTTATTTTCGATAGCCTTACTTTTACTCATAAACTTCCTCCAATATATTTAATAATATTTAATAAAATATGTTTAATAATTGTTGACGGTTCAGAATTGACTAAACCTTAGCAAGAATTAATACTTTGGTAATGCTAAGTCAATGAAAATTTAAATATTATTCACAAGGTATCGATACTGATCTGACAAGTTCAATGATTATTTTTCTAATATTTGGATTTTGTACTCTAGTAAATGCTCTAGTTAACGATAAAAGTGCTCTTTCCATAGTCCTTGATAATTCTTTATAATCAAAAGAGACGCCATGTTCATATTGCCCTTCTTCAGCAATATTATTTAAGAAATCACTTTCTATTTCTTTGAATAGATATTCAATTTTATTATTAGGAGTATTTTCATCGTTAGCTTTTAACTTTTCTTCTTCAGAACTATTAAAGAAATATTTTAAAGGCGTATTTAAAACTTTTGCAAAAACATATAACCTACTTATAGGTATATTACTTAAACCTTCTTCATATTTTTTAACTTGGAGAGCACTAATATCTCAAGCTTGCCCTAATTCTTTTTGGCTAATACCTACAGCAAGACGTCGTTCTTTTAAATATTCACTTGTGAGTTTGTCCGGATGTTTTATTGAATCATTCATTTTAACAATAAGCTTTAATTATTAATAAAGTCTATTCAACTTTAAATGTAGTATATATTACTTTATATTTAATCAAGCAACTTTATTAAAAATTTAATATAATAATGCTAAAACCCTTTAGTTATCAAGAATCAAGGCTAATAAATAATTAATTAAAAGTATAAAAACGATGAGTAATAGAATAGTAAAATTACCGAATTGCGAGAATATAGTGGGAGAGATTAGTTTTTTAGGAATTAAACCTTGGGTATAATTTATTTCATTTAGATTCAGTTTTTTTATTGTTCTGCCAAAAGGATCTACTATAGCTGAAACACCGTTATTCGCTACTCTAATCATAGGTAAACCGTTCTCTACAGCTCTACTTCTACTAATATGAAAATGCTGATATGGACCGCTTGATTTACCATACCATGCATCATTTGTAATATTAATTATTACATCGGCTATTTCATTATTCGTACGTACAAAATCAGGAAAAATAGATTCATAACAAATCAAAGGTTTAATTTTAAGATTGTATTTTTCAAGATAAACAAGCCCTCCGTTTCCTTCTTTATAATCAATTAAACCATGAGTTAATTTTTTAAACGGTAGTATCTTTTTAAGGGGCATATACTCACCGAAAGGTACTAAATGTGATTTATGGTATTCAAATAATTTATGATTATTTTTATCAAGAGCATACATAGCTGAGTAAAGTTCAAACTCATCACCTTGTTTTTTATTATCCGAAATTCCTCCTGTTATCAAAATAGCATTTGTAGAATTTAGCATTTTTAATAATTTTGATTTAACTTGCGGTATATCATCAGGTACTACTAATGCTGCCTCAGACCAAATAATTAAATCGGTAGGTTCCAAATTTTCCGACAAATTAATATGTAGCATTAAATTATGCCACAATTCTTCTTCATTCCATTTTTCGGTTTGAGGTATTGAAGGTTGCACTAATCGTACTTTTATATCAGTGAAATTTGTATGGTTATTACTTAGCCTTACTGCTCCGTAAATGACAATTACGGTTAATACTAGGACTGAACTAGCTAGTAATATTTTTAACTGAGTAAATTGCTTGCTAAATAAAGGATAAGCTGATGTAGAAATATATATAACTATAAAACTAAGCCCATATATCCCTATTATACTTAAAGGCTGTATTAAAATATCTGAAAACGAAAAAGCATAACCGATCAAATTCCAAGGAAGACCGGTAAAAATCCACGAACGTACCCATTCAAATAATACCCAACATAAACAGAATATAAATTGGTAATATTTATTATTTTTAGCAAAAAAACTAAGCGTGCAGCTTGCCGATATAAAGCAAGCTAAAACTATAGGTAGTCCAAATAACGCAAAAGGAATTGCCCACCAAAAATCTGTAATATAAACACTAACACCGATACTTATCCAATATATTCCACTTAAAAAATGCCCAAAACCGAATAAATAACCAAATTTTGTGGCTTCTTGCCAATTTTCGGATTTTTGAACTATATAACATAAGTAAGATAACGTTAATAATGCCGGTATAAAGAAAGTCGGAGCAAAAACTAAACCGCTTAATATCCCTAGCAGTAAACATATGATTTTAGGTTTATACATTTTTATCGATTATTTGTTTACAAAATAATACATCATGCTATCATTTCAGCAAGTTTTAATATAATGAGTAAATAAATGACTACAGGATTACTACAAGGAAAAAAAGGCTTAATTACAGGTATTGCAAATAATATGTCAATATCGTGGGCGATTGCACAGCTTGCTAAAAAACACGGAGCAGAGCTATGGTTTACTTATCAATCGGAAGTACTAGAAAAACGAGTTAAACCACTCGCTGAGGAAATAGGTTGTAATTTTGTTAGCGAACTTGATGTTACGAATCCAAAATCAATTAGTAATTTATTTGATGATATAAAAGAGAAATGGGGTAGCTTCGATTTCTTACTTCACGGTATGGCTTTTGCCGATAAAAATGAATTAAAAGGACGTTATGTTGATACTAGCTTAGAAAATTTTCATAATTCTTTACATATATCATGTTACTCTCTTTTAGAACTCTCAAGGTCCGCAGAAGCCTTAATGCATGACGGCGGAAGCATTGTGACATTAACTTACTACGGCGCTGAAAAAGTTATACCTAATTATAACGTTATGGGAGTAGCCAAAGCTGCACTTGAGGCTAGTATAAAATATCTAGCAAACGATATGGGAGAAAATAATATTAGGGTAAATGCTATTTCGGCAGGACCTATCAAAACCTTAGCATCTAGTGCAATAGGTGATTTTAGTACTATGCTTAAATCTCACGCTGCAACCGCACCGTTAAAACGTAATACTACCCAAGAAGATGTAGGAGGAGCAGCAGTATATTTATTTAGTGAATTAGCTAAAGGTGTTACCGGTGAAATCCATTATGTAGATTGCGGTTATAATATTATGGGAAGTAATAAATTATTGTAGGGATTAATGTCATTCCCGCAAAAGGCTTGCTTGTGTGGATCAATAAAATCCACTGTGTCACCCCGTGGCTTGACCACGTGGTCCATAAAAACAATAAAAAATACTAATAATATTAGTATTTTAAGCTAGATCCCGTGAATAAATCACGGGATGACAACTGTATTTTGCAAGTCACACAATAAAATCATCACAATCCATGATTTCTTTTTTTGAGGTGTTCAGGTTTTGGAGGAACAGGCGGTTTTTTAGATTTTGCCTGAACCTTTTTAGCCTCTAACGGCAATGCCGAATTATTTAATCTATTTAACTCTTTTGAGATTTGTTTTAACTGTTCTTGTACTTCTATCTTTAAAGGAGTATGAGAATTTTTCATTTCACTATTTATTATTGTGCCTATTTTCTCAAGATTTTCTTTAGAAATGGAATATGATTTTATACCTATATAATTAACAATCTTTGACTACCAAGTTTGTCTTTTATCTAATCCTTGATATATTACATTTAAACTACTAAATCATTTTTTTTGAATGTTAATATATAATCAGAAGCTCCTTCTAAGGATTTAGATAAATGCCTTTTTATTTCTCCTTGTCTCTTATCTTCAATATTTACTTTTTTGTCTTTCTCGAGTTTTGTTATTGCTTTTTCAATTATTGAAGATATCTTAGTTTCTTTTCCTGCATGTGCTCTATTTTCTAAATTTTCTTTGGTATTAAAATTTATACTAGTTCCTATTTTAGCATCTACTAATTGTTTAGCATACTTACCGTTAGGATCTTGTATTTCTCGCTCTATCTCAGCAGATTTTAAACCTAATTTTGTATATATATCTGATTCCCGGAAAAGTGGAGCATATAATAAAAAATTAATACTTTGAGCTATTCTACTATCTATCAAATCTTTAGAATCTCTTTTGGGATAAAATTTTTCTTGTAAAACACGATAGTGATCTAATATTTCCTGTGTTATATCTTTTACATCAAGAGATTGTAATTCTCCTTTATCATTAAATTTTGCTTTCATACCTGAGCGTTTGGCTTCCAATAATAATATTTCTTGAAAAACTTTATTATTAGGAGTACGACAAACGAAATTATGATCGTTATCCGGCATTAATTCATTTGCATTTTCCATTATTGCTTGATTGAGTTTATGTAATTGCTCTTTATTAAGCTTTTTATCTAACAAACTTATAAAAGCTTCTCTTTGTTTTTGCTTACTTGCAGTACTAAAAGCCTTCTGCATCTTTTGCAAAACACCAAAATCACAATTTTCGTCACCTATTTTTTGGATAACTAAATTTGCTAAATTTTTTGTTTCAGTATTCACTGTTTCTTTTTTATTTTTTGTAGCCATATTTAGTATTAATCTAACTTATAATTATTTAAATATTAATGATAGATTAAATTAATTTCTAGATGTTTTTACTATATTTATAATCAAAACTTTAAAACAGTATCTAGCAAGTCATAATGGTATTACCCAAAATTTCTATTGATTCTATTGTTTCATTATGCGATTGACTATGCATTACTAAATCTAAAATATTTGAAGATGCTAAATTGCTAATATAAACACCTTTTACATCATTTAATACATAATCAACCACTAATAATTTAGAATCAGCAGAAGTTCCATATAATGACATTTTTGCCTCAAATAATTTTTTAAATGTATCTAATTCAAGTAATTCTTCACATACAGCATGTTCTTTAATATCTCTACTTACAAATAAACCCATTATGCTTCGTGCTAAACTATTTTTAATATAAAATTCTTTTAAGCATTTAATAAAATTTTCAAAAAAATTTAGTTCTTCAAAAGGAATTTTGAAATCAGGTAATAATTCTTGATATAATTTTTCCTGCAATTCCTTTTTTTCAATTAGTTCTTCAAAAGGAATTTCGCAATTAGTGAACAATTCTTGATATAATTTTTTCTGCAATTCCTTCTCCTCAAATTTTTTCAAATAGAAATTATCAATTAATAGCTTGTAAAGCTCAAGTACCCCACTAGGAAAGTTAATTTTCAAAGTTCCTTTTTGATCAATTTCTACAGTAAACCTGTTTGCTTTTGCTTCTAAATATATTAGATCTCGAAATATACTATCCTCTTTTGTTCTACGAAGTAAAAAAGCTGCATCTTTAGAATCAACTAAATCTAAAGCATGTTTCATTATTTTTTCATTAAGCTCATGTAACCTATTGTTAGGTATCATCTCTTCTGCATCTGCTAGAAAAGATTTTTTATCATATACTTTTAATTTCCTTAAATTTTCTAGAACTTCTAAAGTTATTGCTCCTTGTTGAATTTTTTTAAGTAACTCATAATAGTTGCTAAATTCTACTTCTTGATTTTTGCATCCTAACCCGACATAAACATTGCATCCTGATTCTTGCTTTTGAGCTAATCTAGAATATTCTTTTTCAATTTCTCTAGGTTTACTAATACAAGAGATCATCATTTCTTTTAGCTTCATATAATTTATTCCTTACATTAAAAAAGAACATTATATTTAGTTAAGAAATATTAACAAGTACTTTATAGAAGATTAAGATAAATTAATTTTTATTGAGAGGATGATACAACAATGCTTTTTTGAGATGATTAGTTTGAAGATGAGTATATATTTGGGTAGTAGATATATCAGCGTGACCAAGCAGCTCTTGAATTACTCTTAAGTCTGCTCCGCCCTCAAGCAAATGACTTGCAAAACTGTGACGTAATATATGCGGAGAAATATGCTCAGGGTTAAGTCCTGCATAAAGGGCAGCAGATTTTAACAGAATAGCAAAATTTTGCCTAGTCATATAACCCGCTAAAGCTGATGAGGGAAATAAATAAATTAGATTTCTTGGTTTAGCTTTATTCACAAAAACATCTCTAATTGCAAGATATTTAGCAATACTGATAACTGCCTGTTCATTTATTACTATGACTCTTTCCTTATTACCTTTACCAAGTACCGAAAATATTTTTCTTACTTCTCCTTTAGACGTTTTATTAGTCAGAATATCAGCAAGCTTAAGACTAACAAGCTCCGAGACTCTAAGACCGCTAGCATAAAGCAAATGAATCATAGCATTAAGCCTGATACCTTCAGGAGAATTATCTTGAGAGCAATGTTCAAGTAAAGATTTAATTTGATCTATAGATAATATTTCGGGAAGTTTATTTTGATATTTGGGCAAATCTACGTTAAGAACCGGATTAAAAGCGGTATGGTTTTCGCTAATTAAAAATTCATAATAACTTTTTATAGTTGAGACTTTTCTGTTGATTGAGCGTGCTTGCAAATCATTACTTGCTAGATACTCAATCCAGTCTCTAATATTCTCAGTAGTAATATTTAATTCGGATAATTTTTGTTTAGCAAGATAATTTTGAAAATCGAATAAGTCACGCTTATAGCTAAGTATGGAATTTTTTGACAATGCTCTCTCGGCTAAAAGCATTTCTAGGAATTGCGAAATAAATCCCATAAGATGTTTTAATTTCTATAATGGAGGCCAGGGTCGGAATCGAACCGACGAATAGAGGATTTGCAGTCCACGGCATTACCACTTTGCTACCCAGCCTAATCAGTGTCATACCACAATCCTATGTCATTCCTGCGCGAGCAGGAATCCATAAACGGATAATTGCACTTTTACTGGATTCCCGCTTTCGCGGGAATGACATGGATACTACCAACATCCATACAAAAAAGCAACTATTTTTATATTAAACTCCTAATCCTTGCAGGATATTTAAACGATTTATCCTTCATAAAATTCAAGAACTGGCTAACTGAATCTACTATATCGTCATTTTTAATATGGGGAAAATTCAGTAATTCCTTTAAAATTATGCTTGATTGTTTAGGTATTAGAACACTAGCTGATTGAAATAAAGGAACTACCGAGGCGAATCTTGTAACTTTATCAAATCTTGGCTTAATCCCTATCACTCTAATATTACCACCTAAAAATCCTATATCTTGAATCAATTGTTGACCACTTGCTTTATCTTCGATTAATATAAATTTTGGCTGATATTCTCTAGCTAATTTTTCCATCAAATTCTTAAGCTCAGGATAATTAATTTTTTTCCGTACTAATGATACTAGATAATATTTCTGTTCAAGAATCCCCCATATAGTACAAACACTATAATCGGCATCTTCGGAAATCTTAATTGCCGTATCCCAGCTTTGCACAAAATAATCAAATCTTGAAGGTAGATTTTCATAAAAGCTAATATCTTCCATGTTCAGTAACGATGACCTTTGTGCTATCGGTTCTTGTAAATATTGAGCATTATCATTATAGCTACCTATTTCCTGCTCTAATTTCATTAAACAATCAGGAGGTTCTTTATAGCTGTCTAATACTTTACCACTAAGATATTGATATTCTTTATTCATTAATTTAAAGGAGTAATCTTAAATGCTAATCGCCGGAATTTTTAAATGATGCCATGAATTGCTATTATTAAGTAGATAACCGGATAAATCATCTGTATGCAGACGCTGCATAACTAAAACTATCGCTCCCTTATTACGATTATTTAGTCTGCTAACAAAAGTTTGCTCAAACCAATCTATAACTTTCTTACGTATTTTATAAGAATGAATTTGCGTGGGGTTATGAGGATCATCGATAATTAAGATATCACCGCCCTCACCTGTTGCCGATCCTCCAACCGATGTTGCAAATCTAAAACCATTAATCGTCATTGCGAAGAAAAATTGTAAGTTTTGACGAAGCAACCTCAGGCAAGATTCCTGAGATCGCTACGCTCCTTGAAGTCGCTTGCAATGACCTTAAAACCTTATCATAAATTATCATTGCCATTAATCCCCTATAGTATATAATTTTGAAAAATAATATATTTATCTATGAAATTACTAAAAATTATTTTTATCATTACTATATGCATTAATTTTCCTATATTCGCAGAAAATTTAGAGTCGGTTACTACAACCGAAGATATTGAAAATGACGTATTTATCCCTCTTGATGAAAATCATCCTATTTTAAATCCAAACGATAATATTAATGATAGTTCTGAGTTTAAGAATTATACAAATGGCAAAATTATTGCTCTAAATAACATTACTGCTACTTCTGAAGAGATAGATTTTAAAGTCGGGGAAGAAAAATATTTCGGTAATATAAAAATCAAATTGCACAAATGTATAAAAAACCTTGATCCATATAATGAAGATAATTATTTGTTGATGACCATAACGGAATATAAAATAGACGAAGATCCTAATTTACTCTTTCAAGGATGGATGATTTCTTCAAGCATTTCACTTTCAACGTTTGAACACCCAATCTACGAAATTTTTGCTAAAGATTGTTTTTAGATGCAATATTTAATTTCAAGTTTAATATTTTTAATTCCAAGCCTTGGGATGCTGGCAGGCTTATCAGCCGCAGCTACTGTTACAATTTTTTTGCTTATATCATTCCTGCGAGGTATTAATCGTCATTGCGAGCGACTGAAAGGAGCGTGGCAATCCAGTAACAATGTCATACCGTGGCTTGACCACGGTATCCAAAAAATAAAAAAAGACTGGATACAGCTACAAGCTCGCAGTATGACAATGTTATTCACCGCTTGGTGTTTTATATCTTGTTTATTCGCAATTCATCTTATTAATAGCTTAGCTACTTTTACTCAAGTTTTTATACTCTTATTTCTTGGCTTTGCAGTTAGTAATTCTGCTCCTTTTCAAAATCGCTTACAGCTTAAAAAAGCCTTAATATTCGGAATTCTCACAGCAATATTATTATTCTTCATCGAATATTCTTCTCATGGATTTTTAACAAGAATATTCAAAGCTAATTTTGGCTTATATATGCTAGATCGTGGTTGTGCTTTACTTTCAATTACCGCTTGGGTAGCGATTATAATTTTACTTTCTAACGGTAAAAAACGACATGCATTAATGCTATATATATTAGTGCTTTATTTACTAAGTATTTCTGATAGTTTAGCAAGTTTTTTAGGCTTCGGTATAGGAGGAGTAATATTTATTTTAACAAGATCTATGAAGCCGATATTTTTCAAATTAATCGCAATAAGTTTAATTACCGGCTCGTTACTATTTCCTGTGATAGCTAAACAAATAGAACCACGAGATTTATCTGAAAAATATTTAGCTACACAACCTTCCGCTGCTCATCGTTTATTTATTTGGCATTTCGTCGCAAACAAAATCATTGAAAAGCCGATTTTAGGCTATGGCTTAGCTTCTTCTAAATATATCAAAGCTGGTGATAGTGAAATGATCGATTACAACGGAGAAAAATGGCATCCTTTGCCGCTTCATCCTCATAATAATATATTACAAATTACTCTTGAACTCGGTATAATAGGTTTAATATTATTTTTATGCTTAGTTTATAAATATCTCAAACAAATTAGTAATCTCGAAAATAAAAATTTCAAGGCAATTTCCTATGCATGTTTTATAAATTACTATATTATCGGCATGATTTCATATAATATTTGGCAAATATGGTGGATATCAAGCGGTATTTGGGTACTAGTTTTAATGAAGCTACTAGTTAAACCTGATATTGTCATTGATAATTGATGCTATTTGAGGTAAATATAGAGTTAAGTGTCATTAAACCTACGTCATCGCAAGCAGCCGTAGGCTGCGTGGCAATCTCATCAAATATCCTGAGATTGCTTCGTCGCATTACTGTACAATTCTTCTCGCAATGACGGAAAAATATAATAAAAAACATATGCTACAAAACTCAGAACTTTTACAAGAATATCTACCGATTGCTATATTTTTCGGTATTGCGGTATTGGTTTCCGGTTTAATAATGATTCTACCTAACTTATTATCGACAAAAAAATATAATAAAGATAAGCTAGAACCTTATGAGTGCGGTTTTGAGCCTTTTAGCGATGCAAGATCAAAATTTGACATACGTTTTTACTTAGTTGCTATTTTATTTATTATCTTTGATCTTGAAATTGCATTTTTAGTGCCTTGGGCTATTAGTCTTAATACGATAGGTAAAATAGGCTTTTTCTCAATGATGTTTTTCTTATTCGTACTTATTATCGGGTTCATATATGAATGGAAGAAAGGAGCTTTAGACTGGTAGTAATATGAAAAATAATTTTTATCAAGAAGACGAATTATTAAGTAATGAGCTTTCTAATAGAGGATTTTTACTCACTAAAGTTGATGACGTTATAGGCTGGGCGAGAGCTAATTCCTTATGGCCTATGACTTTTGGGCTTGCTTGTTGTGCTGTTGAGATGATGCAGGCAGCAGCAAGTAGATATGATATGGATCGCTTCGGTATGTTATTTAGACCAAGTCCAAGACAGTCCGACCTTATGATAATTGCAGGAACGCTTACTAACAAAATGGCACCGGCTCTACGTAAAGTATATGATCAGATGGCTGAACCTAAATGGGTGCTTTCAATGGGTAGCTGTGCCAATGGCGGCGGCTATTACCACTTTTCCTATTCGGTAGTGCGTGGCTGTGATAGAATTGTACCGGTTGACATATATGTCCCTGGCTGCCCTCCTACCGCCGAAGCATTAATTTACGGGCTTATGCAGTTACAGAAAAAAATTAAACGCACTACAGGTTTTAAGTATGACGCTAGACAAACTCATTGAAAGACTTGCAGCTAAATCTAACATTTTAATAACTCCGATCACAGTTAAAGATTACCTAGCTTATAAAATTGAGCCGAATTTTTTATTGCCGTTTTTAAAAGCTTTGAAAGAATCGGAAGAATTACGCTTCATTTTACTTACTGATTTATTTGGGGCTGATTTTCCTCAGAATAACGTAGTCAATTCAGTTGGGCTTGGCTACAAGGAGCAAGGCGCGAAGCATATAACTAATAGGAGAGCGACGAGCGACAATGTAGGCGAGTCCAAATCAATTGACTATAAAAGGTTTGAAGTAGTATATAATTTATTAAGCTTAAAATTAAATAAGCGTCTTATAATAAAAGTATATATATCTGAAAAAGAAACTATACCTTCAGCAATGAATATATTTAGTGCTGCTTGTTGGTATGAGCGTGAAGTTTATGATATGTACGGGGTAAATTTCGAGGGTAATGACGATAAAAGACGCATACTAACCGATTACGAATTTGAGGGTCATCCATTACGTAAAGATTTCCCTTTAACAGGCTATACACAAGTTAAATATGATGAGAAACTAAAGAAAGTAGCTTATGAACTGGTCGATTTAGACATAGAATATCGTGAGTTTGATTTTAGCTCGCACTGGCATAGCCCGAGTTATGTATTGCCAGGTGATGAGAAGGCAACCGATGTCATTCCTGCGAAAGCAGGAATCCAGAAATAAAATGAATGTCATCCTGTGACTTGATCGCGGGATCCAGAAAAAATAAAAAAGACTGAACTAGGTGGCAGTAGGAAAAATACTATGACTAACAACACCAAAACTATAACTCTAAACCTTGGTCCACAGCATCCGGCAACTCACGGAGTTTTAAGGTTAATCCTTGAGATGGACGGGGAAGTAGTAAATAATGCCGCCCCTCATATTGGGTTACTTCATCGTGGTACGGAAAAGCTTATTGAGCATAAAACATATTTGCAGGCTATACCATATTTTGATCGTCTTGATTATGTTTCGCCGATGTGTCAGGAACATGCATTTGCTTTAGCTGTCGAGTCGTTATTAGAATGCGAAGTCCCACGAAGAGCTCAGTTTATCAGGGTACTATTCTCAGAGCTAACAAGAATTTTGAACCATACTTTGAATATTGGCAGTCAAGCTTTAGATATCGGTGCTACTACTCCTTTATTATGGCTCTTTGAAGAGCGAGAAAAGATCATGGAATTTTACGAGCGTGTTTCCGGCTCTCGTATGCATTCAAACTACTTTAGACCGGGCGGGGTTGCAGCAGATTTACCCGAAGGTTTACTTGAGGATATAGATAAGTTTATAGAACAGTTTCCTCCTAAACTTCACGATATTGAAAGTCTACTAAATGAAAATAGATTATGGAAACAACGTTTAGTAGATATCGGCGTTGCGTCTCAAAAAGAGGCAATGGACTGGGGGTTTTCAGGACCAATGCTTAGAGGTTCGGGTATAGCTTGGGATTTACGCAAGTCAAACCCTTATGACGTTTACGATGAAATGGACTTTAAAGTACCAATCGGCAAAAACGGTGATTGTTACGACAGATATTTCGTTCGTATGCTTGAAATGTATGAATCAATCAAGATAATCAAGCAATGTATAGAAAAAATGCCGAAAGGTGCAGTTAAAACCGATGATCCTAAATTAACGCCACCGACAAGAGCCAAAATGAAAGAATCTATGGAAGCAATGATTAATCATTTTAAGCTCTATACGGAAGGATATGACGTTCCAGCCGGCGAGACCTATAAAGCCGTAGAAGCCCCTAAAGGCGAATTTGGTGTATATTTATACTCGCAAGGAGGTAATAGACCTTATAGATGTCGTATTAAAGCACCAGGCTTTGCTCATTTGCAAGGACTAGATTTTATGTCTAAAGGTCATTTAATGGCAGATGTTATTACTATTATTGCAACGCTTGATATAGTATTTGGTGAGATAGATAGGTAATATATTTGTCATGCCGTGGGCTTGTACTTGCGTTGCTCTGTCATTCCTGCGAAAGCAGGAATCCATAAAATAAAACTAAAAAACAAAAAATGTATTGGGTATATATATTATGCTCTAATAAGCATGGTACTTTATATATTGGTATTACTAATAATACAATACGTCGTACTTATGAACATAAACAAAAAATAATAAAAGGTTTTACCTCAAAATATAATATTATAAAGCTTGTTTATACAGAAGAATTTACTGATATTCAAGAAACACTTACAAGAGAAAAAAACTTGCAAAAATGGCAACATAGTTGGAAAATAGAACTGATAGAAAAAACTAATCCTGAATGGAAAGATTTAATTGAATAGTTCTATGGATTCCTGCTTTCGCAGGAATGACATAAAACTATACCGTACTAAAAATATATGAATACAAAAATTACAAATTTTACATTTGATAAGAAAAATTTAAATCTAGCAGAAGAGATTATAAAAAAATATCCACCGCATGGAAAAAGAAGTGCAATACTTCCTCTGCTTGATCTAGCACAACGTCAAAACGGCGGCTGGCTACCTGTTCCTGCTATCGAATATGTAGCAAATATGTTAGAAATGCCTTATATACGGGCTTATGAGGCTGCAACATTTTATACTATGTTTAACTTAAAGCGAGTTGGTAAATATCATATCCAAGTATGTACTACTACTCCTTGCTGGCTGCGTGGTAGTGATGATATAATGAAAATTTGCGAAAAGAAATTAGGTGTAAAACTCGCAGAAACTACTGAAGATCAAAAATTTACTTTAAGCGAGATAGAATGTTTGGGAGCATGCGTTAACGCGCCGGTCGTACAGATTAATGACGATTATTATGAAGATCTAACTCAAGAAAAAATGGCAAAAATAATAGACAAGCTTCAAAATGACTAGAATCTTATTATTATTACTTAGATTTTATCAATATTTCATTTCTCCACTACTTGGCAATAATTGCCGGTTTCACCCCACTTGTTCTGAATATGCCAAAGAAGCTATATCAATGCACGGCAGCATAAAAGGCTTGTGGCTTACCTTTAAAAGAATCATCAAATGCCAACCGTTTTGCGACGGCGGATATGATACCGTTCCAATCTCTATAAAAAATTCTAAACCACTTAATAAAAAAATATAAATTATGTTTATTGTAAACCTTAAATATACCTTAGGCTTAGACCTTTCTTCTATTGAAAAATTTATTACGGAACATAGAAAATTTTAGATACATGTTATGATAAAGGATATTTTATTTTATCAGGTCCTATACATCCAAGAATTTGCGGTATTATTTTAGCTAATATAGAAAAACTAAGTCAGCTTAAAGATATATTAAAAGAAGATCCTTTTTATATAAATAATATAGCTGAATATGAAATTACTAACTTCACTCCTACAAAATGGCATAAGAATTTAAATATTTTTTTTCAAAAACATGAATAAACTAACCCTTTTACCTCGTGAATTTTTTGCAAGAGATACTAATGTAGTAAGCACTGAGTTAATCGGTAAAGCTCTTTATTTCCAAGGTAAAACAGCTATCATTACTGAAACTGAAAGCTATATAGGACGGAATGATCCTGCTTGCCATGCAGCAAGAGGGCGGACAAAAAGAACGAATATAATGTTTGGTCCTGCAGGCTTTAGCTATGTCTATTTAATTTACGGAATGTATTATTGTTTAAATTTCGTAACTGAAGCTAAAGGCTTCCCTGCTGCGACCTTAATAAGAGGCGTACATGTTATTTCGCCTGAAAATCTATACCTCAACGGTCCGGGTAAATTATGCAAATATTTAGGAATTAATATTTCTCATAATAAATGCGATCTTATAAATAACAACGAATTTTTTGTCGGCGATATCGGCTTAAAGCTACCCTACTCTACTACTGCTCGTATAGGTATTACGAAAGGTACGGATAAATTATGGCGTTATGTTGTTACAGATATCACTAATTTAATCTCTCAATATAATGTATAGCCTTAATAAGGTCATTATGACCTTATTAAATTGATTTACGGCGAAAGGACCTCGAAAAGGTTTGTCTAATATAAATAATAACAAAAGCATTGATGATGAAGTGATACAAACTAAACCAACCGAAATCTTATGTAAATAAAGCTTGGTGCCAAGCATACAGACAAAAATTAAATTAATAGCAGTCATTATACATACAACTACCCAATATTAAATATTTAAGGAAAAATAGGACATTTTAATCCTGTTATACCTTACGGTATAAAGCTCTTTTATCTCCTCAATGATTTCCTGCTTAGTCAATAGCTGCATTTGCTCGCTTGCTTTATAAGCTTGTAGTCTCTTATTAATATCTTAGAGGAAACTAAGAGCTTCATGACCGATTTGCTTGCCGTCTTTCATTAATTGCCATTCACGCTGCATTACATCTTTGGTATAATTTTACCGAGTAAATAAATCAATACAAAACCGGTTGATACCGCATACATACTACCGACTATACCCGATAAAAACCCGCAAGACTTCCAAGCTCTTCTTTTTGAAAATTATTAGGAATAATGTATTTTGTTAAATATAAACATCCCGCACAAAAACTCATCAAAACAATATTTATTATGATGAATAAAACAATATTAGGAACGGTATAGATAAAGTCAATTATATGATTAACCATAGGTATTATTAACCATGTCCTGCTGAATATTTATGTAATATACTAGAAATAAGAGTTTGATAAGGTAATCCCTCATAAGCAGCTTTTTGTTTTATTCTCATTAAATCATTACTAGAAATACGAATATTTATTCGAGTATCTTTTTTTAAATAATTAGCTGCTGCCACTTGTGCTATATGTTTCTCTTGTTCAAAATTTTTAATTCTTTGCCACTCATCATTTTCAAAAGATTCCAGCAATGCGTTTTCTTTAGCATCTAGTATTATATTTGATATATTCTCTTTATTTCTCATTACTTTTTCCTATTTTATTTCTGAGTAGCTTTGCGACGTGGAATAATAGTCTTTAAAAAAACTGTTCCATCAACTTCAATAATAAAAGGCACTAAATAGGCGTATTCGTTAAATTTAACTATATACATTTTTTGCTCTGAATATTTATTAGGATTTGAATGTTCTATTATATCCAATAAACAATTACTTTCTATAACTGATATTATTTACTTCAAAACTTACCTTGCGCTCACTTATTAACTTATAATTTTTTTCAGCAGAAAAGCTATAATTACATTTCTTTGTCATCTTATGATATTAGTACAATGTATGCTTTACGTCAACACTACACTTCCGTCTCTTCTAAGACCACTGTAGAATCAGCAAGTTTAGTAATTTTTTCAATTTTTAACCGAGCTTCTTTTAGCTTTTTCTCACAATAATTCTTAAGTAAAATACCTCTTTCAAAGCTATTAACTGCCGTCTCTAGACTCTCTTGTCCGTTATCTATTTTTTTAACAATTTCCTCAAGCTCTTTTAAAGCTTCTTCAAAGCTAATATTTGCTTCTAAAGTTTTAGTATTAGTCATTTATTTTTATTTTTTAATGGTTATCTGTAGTAGTTTTGTCTTCAGTTGTTTGGGGTATAAGTAATTTTTTTAGCTCACTACTATCAAAAGTTTTCTTAGGAGCAAAAATACTCCCTTGCATTTTTATATTAAGATGTGCCAAACTATCTTTATCAGAACTTGTATTTGAAGTATTTAACTTAACAAGCCTTGCCGGTACGTAAAATGATAAAATACTAGATGCATCCATATCAAAATTATATATATTAACTGCAAAAGAGGCCGCACCGCTACTATATTGTGTTGCAAATTTTACTTTCTTTAAAATGGCAATACCTTTTTGTAGTTCAATATCACCGCTTATACCTCTAATATTTTCTTGTCCTGTGGTTATAGCACTATTTATATCTTTATCTAAATTTTGTACCTTATAATCAGCTGTGTCAATTTTTTCTATAAAAGAATCAATTGCAAAATTATTAACATCTATATTGTTTATAGCAAATTGTGATTTTGTAGTAAGGTTATATAGCTGGCTTTGAAGAGTGTTACCGTTAGTTCCTAAACTACCGCTTATACTTATTTTTCCGCTACCTGCAGTAAATATTTTAGGCATAAGAGCCGAAACTTTGTTTAAATCTATTGTATTTAAAGCATATACGAAATTTATAGCATAAGGTTCTAATAAAATATTGCCGTTACCTTGAAGCTTACCGCCTAATAATTCTGCTTCAATATTATTAAATTGTAATAAATTATTATTACTTGCTACATAAAATTTAACATTTTTCAATATTAAATCATTTTGTAATAATGTCGACAATGTACCGAAAACTTGTAAGGTAGCTTTATCTAAACTATAATCATTTATTAATTTATTTCTTAAATTAAGCATTCCTGCCGGTGATAATAAATCAGTAGTAAGATTACCGTCCTTAATTTCTACGGTCAAAGACGGTAATACACTCGATGCATCTAAGTTCCAGCTAGTTGATAAATAGCTGTTAGCAGTTTTAAAATCTAAATTACTAATTTTTATATTAGCTGGTACGATTTTAGCAAGCAAACTCATTTTGTCAAATACATGATCGTTATACTTAACGCTATCTATCAGAATATCTAAATTAGCTAAATATCCTATTGTTCTAATAGGGATGAATTTACTTGGATAATCTAGAGCTTTCATATCTTTAGTTAAATTTTTTGTAAATTCGATAAGCGGCGAAATTATTGGATACGTTCTACTGCTTAAGTCAAGCGAAGATATATTAAGCGTAGCGTCTAAACGAGGTGTTTGAGCAATAAATTTACTAGAAAAATTTCCTGATAAATTTAAATTATCTGTTTTGAGTAATAAATTTTTAAAAAATAAATCTATTAAAGTGAGTTTTAAATCCGATGACAAGCTAAAAGGAATAGCTTCTTTAATAGTAACGTCGTTAAATCCTAAAATATTCAGTAACGAATTTATATCGTTGTGCTTTAAATATAGCTGTCCATCGAACATACTTCTAACGACATTCTGTGTTACATTACCTGTAAGCTTAAATTCTCCACCTGATTTAATATTACCTGAAAATTCATTTATCTTTAAAGTACCCTTTGATAAGTTAGAAGAAAAGACTATTTTTTCTAGTTCTTCATTATTACTTAAAATTATTTCGTTAATTGTCACGTCTGCTTTAAGTAATTTATCGGCAAAAATAAATCTAATATTTGAAGAAGAAGTATTAAATGTTACCTCTGCATTTGGAGAAATTAACGAACTTAAATCTATTTTAGGAAAATCTAGTTTTACATTAGTAGTAATATTATCATTTTTAGCAATGTTAACAAATCCATTACCAATAATAAAAGACGATGCTATTACTATGTCTTTTAGCTCTATTTCATCTTCATTATTTGAAATATTAAATTTAACTTTTACTGCCTCATGTTTATTAAATTTATTAAAAATATGGTTTAAATCCGGTAATATATTATACATTACCGATGCTAAATTTTTAATCTGATATTCACCACTACCGCTAGTAAGCTTAGAATCTTTGTAAATTTGCGATAACTTAAAACCATAATCATTATTATCAATATTAAGACTAAAATCTACTATATCGTCACGTTTATTAATTGAACCTGAAATTTTACCCATATAGTTACTTGTAGTTTTAAATATGTAATTAGACGATAAAGCATTTTCTTTTTTTAATATACAATTATTAAAATTTAAAATAGAATAATCTTGTTTATTAATAATACTTAGATTAGTAACATTTAGATTTATATTTTGTAATTTATATTTAAAGAAATTCTTTATTAACTCTTCATGATTATAAATATTTAATACATTAGAATGTGAATAAAATTTAGCATCTAATATATCTATTTTATTAATTTTAGGATTAAATTTTATAAGCGACCACAACGAAAAATGAATTTTAATCTGCTCTAAATCTAACTTTCCTTCTTCTCTTATCGTCTCAATAACTAAATAGGACAAAGGAAATTTATTCATCTTTATTTTTCCGATATTTTCTTTCGCAATTCCTAAATGACTGGTAAAATTACTAGTAACCGAATTATAGTTAACAAACGATAATGCACCAAACATTATAAATAATAATAATGAGAAACAAATTATGACGCCGGCAGCTATTTTTTTTATCATGTCTGTAAAAAAGTCTTTAAATATATTATTATATATAATTATCAAAATTTAAAGGCAAATTAATGAATTCTTTAGAAAATTTAATTTTAGTCGGTGTAATAAAATCATGTCACGGAATTAAAGGTCATGTAATGTTAAAATCTTTTACCGACCCTGCTACAAAAATACTTGAAAGAAATTTAGTAAATGAGTCAGGAGCAAATATACATATTAAGCTAATTAGCCAAAATGCCAAAGGAGAATTAATTTGTACATTTAATGATATAGCTACTCGAAATGAAGCTGAAAATTTAAAAGGTTATAAAATATTTTGCTTAAGAGCAAGTTTACCGGAACTAGAAGAAGATGAATTTTATATAGCGGATTTAACTCATTTACCGGTATTAAACCAAGATCATAAAGAAATAGGCAAAATTAAAAATATTCTTAACTTTGGTGCCGGTGACATAATTGAAATAGCATTTTCAGATCAAACAACCGAATTATTACCTTTCAATAAAGAATTTTTTCCTATTATAACTAAAGATTATGTGATTTTAAATTATCAAAGAGAAGTTTGAATAATTTACCGTAGTTTTCAATTTCTTTATAGTACCCTACGATTCTTATTCACCTCTGTCATCCCGTGGCGTGACCACGGGATGACACAGTGGGTTTTACCGGTCCACGCAACAATGCCTACTCGCAATGACGGAAAAACCGATCCACACAACAACGCCTCGTGGAATGACATAGAATATAATTATTTCAATCCTTAATTGAGTAAATTACATAAAATTGACAATTAATCCTTAAATACTATAATTAATATATATATATAACATAGAAGGTTAAGCTCTATGCCTAAAACTTTAAAATACTCACTTATTATATTTATAAGTATAATATTATTATTAATTGTTATTCCTTTCTTTATTCCTTTAAATAATTATAAAGGAATAGTAATAGATAAAGTTAAAGAGGCTACAAATAGAGATTTAACTATTAACGGCAACATAAAATTATCTTTACTACCGAATCCTGCAATATCACTATCAGAAATTAAATTATCATCAATAAACGGTACAAAAGAACCTCATCTAGTTTCCGTTGAAGGTGCTAAAGTGTCATTGCGACTTTTTCCTCTTTTTAGAGGAGCAATTGAAGTAGCTTCTATAGAACTGCAAAAACCGATTATAAATCTAGAAGTTTTAAGTAATGGACAAAAAAATTGGCAATTTTCTACACCTAATAATGCATCCAAAACAAATGAAATTAGCTCTGTAGAATCTACCGATACTAAAACTGAATTAGCACTTCCTATTTTGATTAGTCATTTTAAAATTATAGACGGCAAAGTAATATATATAGAAAAAAACAGTGAGAAAATATTTAACGATATTAACTTAGAGACTAAAATTAAAAGCCTTAAAGGTCCTATAGATTTGACTTTAGCTTTAAAGGCTTTGGAACAGCAAATTAATATAGACGGGAATATTAAAGAAATCGGTAAAATAATTCCGTTAAGTGCCAATATTAATCTTGCCGGTGAAAAAATTAAAATCGAAGGAAAATTTGATAGCGAAAATAATTCTTTCATAGGTAACGCAAATATTAAAGGTAATGCTAAAACTTTAGGTATGCCTGCTGATTTACAAAATGACTACAAGCTAACTACGGCAATTACTGCCGATAGTAAAAATATAGCTATTAAAGATGCTAGACTTAATTATCCAAATATAGAATTACTAGCAAATGCAAATTATGATATAGAGCGTAATAACCTAAAATCAAATATTATTATCAATCCCGGTAACATTGTAACCGAGATTAGCTCTAATTTAGATAAGACAAATATTATGCTACAAGCTGATAGTTTAAAACCTATACTTGATGCTCTAAAACTAAAGACCGATAAATTACCGCCTATTATTAACCAAAAACTTATACTTACTTCTAATGTAATTTGTAATTCTCAAGCAATAAAATTACAAAATATTAATTTATCGGCTGCAAATAGTAATCTAACGGGAGATATTGATCTTAAAAATTTAGCACAAGATATAACTATTTCGCACAATCTAAAAATTAATAATTTTGAGTCGTTTATGTCTCTTATGGGAGTAAGTAATTTAAGTAAGATTGGAGTATTGCAGTTAAACGGGGAAGTGCAAAAAATTAAAGATACTTTCCATATTAATAATAAAATATCCGCTTTTAATGCTAATATATCTATTAAAGGAGATATTAATTTAGCAACTCAGAAGCCAAATTTTAATCTTAACTTATACAGTCCGTTAGTTAATTTGGATAAAATTCTTACAAGTAATAGTCCTACTCCTGCTCCAAATAAAACTAATAGTCCTGCTACTCAAAACATACCTACAGCTAAAAATAATTCTCCTTGGTCAAATAATCCTATTAATTTAGGGTTTTTAAATGAAATTGAAGGGCAATTATCCGCAAATATTGATAAATTAACTAACGACTCATTAATCATAAATAATTTAAAAGCAAAATTAAATATCACCGGCGGCACACTGAATATTATTTCAGTTAATGCAAGCATTTACGGTGGCAAGCTAAGTAGCACCGGTTATGTGAGTTCAGCAAAAGATCAAAACGCTGCAATTAAAATCGATTTAAAAAATGCCTATCTCAAAAGTTTCACTCCGCAATCGGGTAAAATAAAAATAACTGATGGGCGACTAAGCTTTAAAGCCGATCTTACTTCTCACGGTAATAGCGTTTATACATATGTTAATAATCTAAATGGACAATTTAACGTAAATAGCGATAACGGGAAAATAAGCGGATTTGATTTAAACCGAATCGCAGATGCGGTCAATAATGCTAAAAATACCGAAGGAGTATTGCGACTTATTAACAGCTCCTTTAGTGGCGGATCCACATCTTTCAAAAATTTAATTGCCAGCGGAAATGTAACGCAAGGCAAGCTTAATTTAAATGAATGTAGTTTAGATGCTTCACCTGCCACAACAAATGCAAGCGGTCAAATTAACTTACCACAATATATGATGGATGTTAGTGCAAGCGTTACTATTGCGGATTTACCGCCTATAGCCGTTAAATTATACGGATTCATAAATAATCCGCAGCATAAATTAGACGTTCAAGCCTTTCAAACATATTTAGTTAAAAACGTATTTAATAGCGTTATTAAAGACTTAAAAAGCGGAGAGAAGAAACCTGAAAATATTATTAAAGATGCTTTGGGTCTCAGAAAGACAAAGGATACAAATACAGAGGAACAAAGCAGCCCCTCACAGGAAAACCAACAAGCAGATCCTGTGAATAAGCTTCTACAAAAAGGATTGAAGAAACTGTTTTGATGTGACCGTCACGGGTGTTGTGTGACTTATTATTCCTCTCTATGTCATCATCCAACAAAACATATAGTGTAGTAACAATGTTGAAGTTATTTTTTCTAGACTTAGTTAGCAAGCAAACTAGATGACAGTGAAAAACTCGTAAATACCCACTTTTTGATACAGTTATTCCTGTGCCAAACCTAATGGATACACATCCTTTGTTTCCTCAGTATCTAATAACAAATTAGGTATGTTTTTAGGGAAATCTTGAATTGCTTTAGTAATTTTTGCTGTTTCTTCATCATAATTTGCCTTTTTCAACAAAATAATAAGGTCTTCATATAATGATTTTTTTTGGATCCCACTCCTCTTTCTAATTTCTTATAATCATGTTCTTTGTTATATTTTTTCCCATCTTTATAATTAGCATAACGTCTACTTCTAGTAAAACCCATCTGCAAATATTTACGCGCCATATCAGCTCCAACAAAATCATTATCCTCTAAGTATTTTAAAAATATTTCATATATTTTTTCACTACTTTCTTTAGCAACTTCAGGAGTTTTAAACTTCCAATAAGGCAAAATTTCATTTTTATATGGTTGACAAATGCATACTCCTTGCTCACCTTTACCTACTCTATAGCTTTCCGGGCATTTACGAGACTCAATAGCATTTTTCCATTTATAACTTTTATTATCAAAATTTAGATAGCTTGGTTTTTCCGTAACTTATGATATATTTGTAATTAATAATTTATAACTACAATTTCAATGTAAGTAAATAAATCTGAAGTTTGTAAAGCTAAGTAAGTATTTTAAATAAACTTTAATTTAAAATCGTATGATTAAGAAAATAGTACAAAACACGAAAACTTTGCACGTACGTCCTAATGGAAGATCAGCTGATTACATAACGCCTAACTTCATGTATGGCTGTGCCGGAGGTTGCAGAAATAGTTATTGTTATGTTATGCGTCATAATTATGAGACATTATATATCAATGAAAATATAGATCAAATACTTGACGTATTGGATAAACATATAGCAAATTTACCGACTAAAATTTCCAATCAAACAGATTCTAAATATTGGACATATGATATAAGTTGCCGATGTAAGTTTGCATTGGAAACACACTAATTGGCTAAAGATACTTAATTTCTTTAAAGAAGATCCACGTGCTAAAGCAACTTTTGCTACTAAATGTGTCAATCCTAAATTACTTAATTTTAATCCTGAAAACAAAATAAGGATTAGATTTAGTTTGATGCCGGCAAGAATGAGTGAGATATTAGAGCCAAAAACGAGTCCAATTATCGAGAGAATAAAAACGGTGAATATTTTTATTGAAGCAGGTTACGAAGTTCATCTAAACTTTGCTCCTATTATTACTTATGAAGGCTGGCTTACCGAATATGCAAAGTTATTTGAAGATTTAGCTCCATACATGATAAATAACCAATATAAACCGTTTATAAAAGCGGAATGCATATTTTTAACGCATAACGATAAGCAGCATGAAAGAAATATTGCCTCAAATAGATTAGAGAGCGAAGCTTTAATTTGGCAACCAAATATACAGGAAAATAAAGTAAGCGAATATGGAGGCAAGGCGGTACGTTATAAAGCCGGTATTAAGAGTAGTTTTATCCAACGATGGAGTGTGTTGCATGACAGGTTGCTCCCATGGAATAAAATACGATATATATTCTAACTCTTCCTACTTATCAAAATTACGAAACAAAAGCATAAAATTTAAAAATTACAGTTATAAATAAAAAATCACTTGCATGAAAATAAACTTATGATATGTTTTTTCACGTTGGGTTTCAATTTTATCTTCCACAAAAGTAACCCAACACTATATATCTCTCAGCTAATAGTGGATACAGTGTTAGTTGAGTACAAAAGTAAAAATATAAAAAACAAGTAAAATATCGAATAGGCAAAAAATCGTTTAGCTTGTTTGTTATCAGGGGTGTCATAGAATAAAGAACCGGCATAATATAGAAATACTACTCCAAGAATACCAGAAATTATTAAATATATCAAATTATTCATTCCAATAAAAAAAGGCATTAGCGAAACAATAAATAAAAGAATACTGTAAATTAGAATTTGTTTTTTAGTATATAAAGTCCCTTTTACTGCAGGCATCATCGGTACTTTACAGTTTTTATAGTCATCGTTACAGAATAAAGCAAGAGCCCATGAATGCGGCGGCGTCCAAATAAAAATAATCAAAAATAATATAATCGACTCTAGAGATATAGTATTGCTTACCGCTGCATAACCTATCACAGGAGGTAATGCTCCCGATACTCCGCCAATAACGACATTTTGTATAGAACAACGCTTTAACCAAATAGTATAAATACAGATATAATAAAAAATAGTGAATAGCAGTAAAAAGGATGCAAGTAGATTAACACATAAAGCCATAAAAAATACTGCAAAAAATCCCGTTATCAAACCAAAAGATAAAGCTTCATCAGATTCTATAACTCCTCTTACTATCGGTCTTTTTTGGGTACGTTTCATTAAGCTATCGATGTCTCTATCGTACCACATATTAATTGCCCCTGCACTACCTGCCCCAAGAGCTATGCAAACAACTGCAATACCAGCAATAAACGGATGCACGGAATAAGGAGCAAGCCACATACCTACAAAACCCGTAAAAATCACAAGCGACATTACACGCGGTTTCATAAGTAAAATATAGTCTTTAACAGTACTTTGTGAATGATTGATTTTACCTAAATTGATTGGTCTTACTAAAGAATTCATATGAAATATTTTTTAATTAAATATAAAAAGTTTTAGGTTAAAAATCAATGATTGACTTTGATGCAAGAAATGTATATATTTTTTTGTAATTCAAATAATAAGTTAAGGATATTATCAGTGACAAAAATTGTTCGTTCTAAATATAAAGCTAGTAGAAGACTTGGAGTAAGTCTATGGGGTGATAGCAAGGATGCTTTCAATACACGAAATTATCGTCCCGGGCAACATGGGCAGAATGCCATGATTAAAACTTCAGATTATGGTTTACATTTAAAAGCTAAGCAAAGATTGAAATGCCACTACGGTCGTGTCACTGAAAAACAATTTAGAAATATTTTTGCACTTGCTCAAAAAATGAAAGGTAATACCGGTGAAAACTTCATTGGGTTACTTGAAAGTAGACTTGATACGGTAGTTTATAGAATGAATATAGCTCCAACTATTTTTGCTGCAAGACAGTTAGTTTCACACGGACATATTAAATTAAACGGTAAGAAAGCCAATATCGCAAGCATACGACTAAAGGCAGGCGATGTTATAGAAGTTAAAGAATCCGTAAAACAAATACCGCTTATCCAAGAATCCGTTTCAAAACAAGGTCAAACAACACCGGGGTATTTATCATTTGATGTGCCTTCATTAACCGGTAAATATTTAAGAGTTCCTGCTCTTTCTGATGTCCCATATCCTTTTGAAGCAGAAGTGCATTTAGTAATCGAGTTATATTCTCGTTAATAATTACAAAAAGGCAGATTTTATTTATCTGCCTTTTTACTTTCTTCCCTACACCTACATTTTTTCTTTATACTATAATACAACTTATCACCTAATTCAGCAGCGTTTGTTAAAGATAGATTAATTAAGAATTTAACGTCTGAGCTAAGAAAAACTGTAATTTTTGACGAAGCAAGGAAGTATAAAAATGCTAATTTTTAGCATTTTTTTATTATTTTTATGGAGTGCCACGCTACTTTCAATCGCTCGAAAGGTATTGCTGCGTGGATCAGTTTTTCAGTTGTCATCCAGCAACTTGATCGCGGGATCCAGTTAAAAATACTAACATTATTAGCATTTTTAGTTGTTTTTGGATACCGTGGTCAAACTACGGTATGACACCGAGTGCCTTTTTCGATACACACAACAACGCCCGCTCACGATGACGATATCTATTTTTAATAAATAATGCTGCTTCTACCTTTTCCAAGAAGTTAGCATATGAAACGCATTTAATAATTAGCGATATAACTGGTTTTATTGTAAATGGGACAACAGGAAGCAGTCTTTTTGTTTCGGCAACTCTTGCTGATGAAATCTTAATAACCGAAGGGTTTTAGATTTAATTGAAGCATACATAAATAGTAGTTTTATTAACTATACCGGAAATGATGGCAATACATTAATTGCATTAACCTTACTCATACAGGACCCTAATGCTGCTATAGGACCTCTTGTTCCTCAAGGAGCAAAAATCAGTATTTTATGGTGTGGGAAAAATATAATAAGCACACTATTCCAATCATATAAAGCTTCTTTAACACAAAATACTCAAGATTTAATCGAACAAAAAGCTTTAGAACTGTTACTAAACGAGGAATATAAAAGTAAAATCTTAGGATTAAAGGATATAGAAGCTATTACTAATAATTTATTTAATAATCTTAATAATACTTTCACTATTGGAATTTTACAATTAGGGAATTTAACCACTCAAAAAATTATACAGCTTATTGCATTGCAATATATAATGAATTTAGTTCCAGGAGCTATTATATTTAATGAGTTTGAAAATATTAAGCAAGGAGTTTTAAATATTTTTAAATATATTATATCAACTGGATATTTCTTACAGGCAAGAAGCAGAGAAAATTAACGAAAATAAAGCTTTTATAGTAAGAAATATATCCTCTAATACTTCAAATATCTTGTTAACTGATTCTGCATGCCAAGCAACTTAAAGCTAAAAAAGAAATATCAAAGAAAATGTTGTTTTTAGATAGCACAAAAAATACTATAACTACTATACTAGACATCTCCGATAAATTCATAAAATCACTTTACTATATTTATAAAGTAAAAAATGGAGAGATTACGCCTGAGCAAGCTCTACTACTTAATCCTTGGCTTGAAACTTTAAAATCATTCTTAACAAGTGCCTAATTAAAAATAATCTTTAGTGGAGCAGTTATATCACAAGCGAGAATTACAAAATTAATAGAGGCAATTTCTTCTGAGAATAAAAAAGGAATAACATGGTCTACTAATGATACAAACGATGAACTTGTAATTTCTGATTATAACCTAATTATAGAAGAAAGAACTATTTTGAGTTTTGAAAAATTAGTATTCACACTAGGAGCACATTATCTTCTTTCAGCTTCCTCAGGAAAAGGCAACACTACTTTTTTAAAGAGTTTAGTCAATTGTATTGCTGATCCATGCCATAGCGTTGGTGAAATTTCCATACCTACCCATTATCAAAATCCAAAAATAATATTTATTGATCAGAATAGTTACATACCTGTTTAATCTACTTTATTTGAAATAATAACCTCCGGCCTTGATCAATCATTAAAAGTAATAAGCAATTATTAGAAGCAAAAATTAACACACTATTTATAAAATTAGATCTAGGTACATTAATTACACACTTAAGTGATAAAAATTATGATGTAATAAATGCACCAAGTGGCAGTCAAAAGAAAAAAATTGGAATCATTAAAGCTATAATTTCAAACCCTAAAATATTAATTTTAGACGAGGTATTTGCTAATCTTGATAAAATATCTATAGAAAATGCACAACAAACTTTAAAAGAATTTTTACCGGAAACTTTAATGCTTGTAGTGCATCATGACGGTAAATCTCATGACTATAATAATTTTTATGATCAGTATATAAATCTTGAAGATTTGTATGCTGAAATAAAATTATTAGGAGAATAGCTATTCTATGCAACCCTATATGCTTGACTACTTTTCATTTATCATGAGTATATACTAAATCTAGATGTTCAATTATGGGAGTTTTTTAAGATTTCTTTATAGATTTCAAGGTTTTTTCTTAGCATCAGATCAAGAGAGAAATTATTAATTACCGTATGTCTTGCCGCTTCTTGGATTTTCTTAGCAGTATCAGTACCTAAAATCGAGAAACAATAATCGATTTTCTGTGCTAACGCTTTGGCATTATTTGGTTCTACGTGGAAACCAGTTATATTATTATTTATTGTCTCTACTGCCCCACCGATATTAGTTGCAATAACAAGCTTCTCCATCGCCTGCCCTTCTATAATAGTACGCCCGAAAGCTTCAGGCTCGATTGAGGCAGAAACGATAATATCGGAAATCCCATATAGGTTTATTATATCCGAATCATTACCGAAAATTTGAATTTTATTTTGAAGTTTTAGATTAGCTATAAGCTCTTTTACTCTATTAGTAAAATTGGGATGCCTAGATATATCACCGACCATTAAACAATAAAAGTCTCTATGTTTTAATTTACTTAATGCTTCTACTAGAACAAGATGTCCTTTCCAGCTTGTCATTCTAGAAGGCATTAATATTATCGGCATGTTACTCGGTGCATCATATTTATCACAACATTTTTCAAGTTTTTCCGGCGTTAAATTTGCAGGATCGAAATAATCACAATTCACTCCACGCTCAATTACTACTATTTTATCTTCATCAATTTTATAGTTTTCGAGCAAGTGTTGTTTTACAAAATTAGACACGGCAATAACTTTCTTACCTTTTAGCATTATGCTATTATAATATTTTTTAAAACTATTCGGAATATTATAAACCCCATGAAAGGTAGTCAAAAATTTAGCATCTGTCCATTTTGTTGCTAGATATGAACTCCATGCCGGTGCTCTTGATCTTGTATGAACTATATCAACATTATATTTTTTGATTATTTCTGCTATCAATTTTGCATTATTCAGAATTACAAAAGGATTTTTACTGCTACTATTCATTTCAATATGCAGTATATCTTCCTTATCTAACTCTTTAACTAGAGTACCGCCTGCTGAAATTATGATAGGAGTATGACCGAGAATTTTAAGATATTTTGCAACTTCTATAGTACCTCTTTCAACCCCTCCCGAAACTAGAGCAGGAACTACTTGCAAAATAGTATATTTATTGTATCGTTTACTTGACTTTAATGAAGGCATTAAATCTCAATCTATTAAAATAATTATTTAAAATGCACAAGCTTTATAATAAAACACAAGACAAATTTATTGTCTATGATAATTATAGAATAATTAATACAAATATTCCATCTGTAATTTTTTTACACGGCTTGATGTCTAGTATGCAATCAACTAAGGCTATCTATTTAATAGATTATTGTAAAAAAAACAATTATAATTTTATTGTTTTTGATAATTTCGGCCATGGGAACACATCGGGCCAATTTAAGGATCAAACAATTAGTGATTGGTTAGAAGGAGTATCACTAATTTTAGACAAATTAATTAATACGGAGGCGATATTAGTAGGTTCGAGCATGGGAGGATGGCTAGCACTCCTTGCGGCTTTAAGATTTCCTGATAAAATAAAGGGACTTGTGTGTGTAGCCCCTGCTCCAGATTTTACTGAAAATATTTGGCAAAATATATCTCTAAATGATCAAAATAAGATGCAAAAAGAGGGAATACTAGAAGTAAGCGGTAAAAATTGTGAGCATAAATATCCTATAAGCTATAAACTGATAGAAGATGCAAAAAAACATTTATTATTGACAAAGAAACAGATTGATATAAATATACCGGTACATCTAATTCATGGGATGTTAGATGAAGACGTGCCTTATAATGTTTCAGTAAAATTATTAGAAAAAATAACGAGCAAACAAATAGTAATGAAGCTAATTAAAGACGGTCACCATAATTTATCTAGAGAAGAAGATTTAAAGGTAATGACAAATTCCTTAGAAGAAGTAATTAGACTCTTAAGTAATATTAAATAAACAATAAATATGTATAGCAAAATAAATAAAGTTCATGATTTTAAAGAAGTTATAGAAGCGGTAAAACAAGCCGATAATACTAGCTTGGTGCTTTTTGATGTAGATGAAGTAATTGTAATGGATAGTGATGAATCTAGGTTAACACATGATTATAGAAAAGAATTAATGAAGAACATTGAAAAAAGACTTACTAGAAAAGAATGTGAATTATTACTTAGTATTGTTCTTAAAGATAGGACAGCTAGATTTGTTAACCCAGATATCTTAACGATATTTGCTCTACTTACAGAAAAAAATGTACCGGCAATGGGTCTTACTAAACTTCCTACCGGTAAATTCGGCGTAATTGAAGATATGATCGAATGGAGAATTCGTGAACTCACTGAATTAAAGGTAAATTTTCAAGAATTTTCACCTTTAGAAGATGAGATAATAATAGAAGATTTTAATGCCGGCTACGGTAAACCCACATTAAAAGACGGAATAATTTACACTGCGAAATATGATAAAGGAAGCATGCTTGAGTATGTATTACGAAAAACAAATTATTATCCACAATCAATAATATTTATCGATGATATAGAAGAAAATTTATTATCATTACAAGAAATTTGTAAGAAACTAAAAATTAACTATCAAGGATTTGAGTTTACCGGTTCTGCTATCGTTCCTGAACCTGTTCTTGATGCACAATTAGAAAAAATTAGATTTGAAATTCTAGAAAAAGAATATAAATGGTTAACGGATGAGGAACTTAAAAAGCATACTTTGTCATCTAGTAGCTTGTCCACAGTATCCAGCTAAAAATATCACAACAACATACACTTTTAGTTGCTTTTCCTAGATGCCGTGGACAAACTACTAGATGACACCTATTCACCTTAGAGTATAATTATGTCTGCAAAACTTATTGTTCTTTTTACCTTACTTATCTCACTTTCTACTATGGCAAGTAAAAAGGAAGAAGAAAAAATTACAGGAGTAAAAGCAACTAAAGTACAAATTGCCGAACTTTACGACATATTTAATATTGTAGGACAATGCCAGAATGATAATAGTCGTGATTATTATGCTAATGCCACCGGAGTAGTTGAACAAGTCTCAGCACATCAAGGAGAAATAGTAAAAAAAGGGGATATATTGCTAGTTATAGATAAAAACATAGCAGAAACCACCAAATCTAGAGCAGCAGCGTTATTAAATACAAAACAAGAAGATTATAATAGAAAAGAAGCTTTATTCGCTAAAAAATTTGTAAGCAACGAGGAATATAAAAGGTCAAAAAGCGAGCTTGAAGATGCAAAATTTAATTACTCCAAAGCTCTAAAAACATATAATGATATGATAATTACTGCACCCTACTCCGGTAAAATAGGCGTAATTAAGTCTATGGTCGGCGATGAAGTAAAAATAGGTGACTATCTTTTTAGCATTATCGGAACAGAAAATTCACAAAGTATTTTTATTGAATTGCCGGAGTCTTTAAGCGGAAAAGTTGGAGTCGATACTGAAGTTTTAATTGCAGGAAAAATTAAAAGTAAAATCGGGGCAGTATCGCATTACTTATCAGATAATGGTACTTTAACAGCTAAAATTATTTTACCTATGGGTACAAAAATCCTGCATAATAGCTTTGTAGATGTTAAGCTTATAATTAACCCTCATAAAAACCTAACCGTTCCTGAAAGTTGTATTCAACGAAATAATCAAGGTAATTTTATTTATAAAATAGACGGTTATACGATAAAACAATTATATGTAAAAATCGGTACACGTACAGAAGGTCTAATTGAAATTATCTCTGACGATATTAAAGCAGGTGACTTAGTCGTTACCGAAGGTATGACTAAAATTGGTGACGGCTCAAAAGTTAAGATACTTGAGGAATAGTTATTTATATATGCTTTTTAAGCCATCTCTGTATTCTAGAGATTGTTGCACGTATTCCTTCTTGCCTTATAGAAGTAATAGTTAATAAAATCAAAATTTTTGTCACAAAGCAATAGGTTCGTATTTTTTGAATTACATAGTTATTTTTGAAAAAAGAAATATTACTTTTTTTATAGTCTTCATTGTTGTTTTCTAGTAATCTTAATTGTGTAACAGCTGCTAATAACAAATTAATAGTAAACGGACTAAATTTACTTAAATAAGAATCATTAAGAACATAAGAAGTAATATTTATTAAACCTACTGAATATTTATTTGGGTCCATAAACGTATTAGTACCACCGCTAATTCGTACTTTAGACAATTCTTTGTCTATACCGCCTATTGAGTTTTTACTAGCAATAGATATCCATAAACAACAATCTTCACCGCTTCTTATATTTTCAGGAAATAAATTTTCTTGGAATAATGTCAAAGTTCCCATAACTGTCGGCATTGCTATTGGACAAGTTTGTATGACTTGAGGAAAAACATTGCCACTAAAAAACCCGGAATGAACAGATTCTATATATTTTCCTTTTTCATTTATTTTTTGATATGAAGTATGAGAAAATATAAAATTATTTTCTTCCATAAACTTTAATTGGATTTCTATTTTATCCTTATAAAATAAATCGTCCGAATCAAGGAAAGCAATATATTTTCCTATAGCATTTTTAATACCTAAGTTACGTGCGGCAGCAGGTCCTTCATTTTTTTTATGAAAATATTTTATTCTTTTATCTTTTTTGCATATTGAAGTTAATTCTGATATATCATCAGTCGACCCATCATCTATTATAAGTATCTCAAAATTTTTGTGTGTTTGAATAAGTACACTTTCTATAGCTTCAATTGCCCAATTTATTCTATTATATACCGGTATAATAACACTAATTTTAGTATCATTTAGTACTTGTTTAGCCATAGTATTTGCTAAATCACAGGCTTTTTTATACGGAGTATTATTGGATAAAAAAGTAGCTGTACGAGTTAAAAATAAATAAGGAGAACCTTCCATTTTGATCATTTCTTCTTCTGTTAACTCGTGAAGAAACGATGACCATAATACATTACATTCTTCGTTATGATTTGATATTTTTTTACTACCTTGCTCTGAATGAAAACGAGATTTAATTAGGATAGATTCGTCAAAATGAATAGGGGCAACACGGAAAATTTTAAACCATAAATCATAATCTTGCGTTGTCGGTAAAGCCTCATTAAATATACCGACTTCATGAAAATATTTAGCAGGAATCAATAACGAACAACCATGTATTAATCCTCGTAATAAAGGCAATAAAGAAATATTAAGTTTATTTATAGGTAGCACACTATCCGGTTTAATATAACGTAGAAAGTTGCCTTTTTCATCGATTAATTCATAACCACCGTAAATGATAGTATCTTTATTATCTAATTTATTTAATATGTCAACTTGATGCTCGATTTTATTAGGATAATATATATCATCATGGCTAAGCCACGAAAAATATTCCCCTTTCATGTTTTTTATACCGTAATTTAAGGCCGAACCACAACCTCCGTTTTCTTTATGAAAATAGCGTATTTTATCACCATATGATAATGCTACACGTTCTGTCTCTCCATTATCTTTTGAACCATCATTAACAACAATAATTTCAATATTTTTGTAAGTTTGTGCTAAAGCACTATTTATAGCTTCTTTCATATAATTAGCCCCATTATAGACAGGTATAATAATAGAAACTAAAGTATGATAAATATTTAGAGGTTTATCTTTGCTAGTTGTCATAACTTTTAAAAATAATTTATAAAATGTTAGTTTTATTGTTTAAATTTTCTATAGAGCTTTAGAAAAATAGATTTTTCTTCTTCACTAATAATTAAAATAAACTAATTATTAGTGAAGTTTATTTTTAAGAATTTTTATTTCTTCTAAAGCATTATTTAGCTCTGTTACAGTATTATTTAATTTCATAGTTTAAGTTTTTCTCTTCGCTATTTTTAAATGCATCTCTAGTTTGCAGAAATTGTTTTAATACATCTTGGGATTGCAAACCTAGCTTTTCTAAAAATTCCGGAGTCCAAGCTGAGATTGGATAGTTAAATAATTGTTTTATAGGCTTTAAATCTGAGTTACTAGATATACAGATTATAGAATTAGGAGGATTTTTTCAGAATGCGTGTCGTTAGTTACACCATCTACTCCTTCATAAAAAAAATTCTTTGTTCGGATATGATTCAAAGTCTTTTTCAGTAATTCAATTAACTAAATGATGTATATTCCCTTCCGGTTCATTAAAAGGTGCATTTACTATTAATCGTTTTTTATATTTAAGATTAAGTGCTAGATTTAACCAATCTTCAATATGCTCAAGTGCATGTCGTAATACAATATAATCATATTCTTCTGCCTTTTTAATAAAACTAACTAAATCAGATTTAATATATTGTATATTAGATGCTCCATAATTTTGTTCAGCATAAATTATAGATTCTTTACTGATATCTATTGCTGTAATTTCTACTCCTAATATATCGCTAAGCATGAAAGTTCCGTGTCCCGTTCCACAACCTATATCTAAAATTTTTATTTTTTGATTTAGCATTAATGGGCTATTAAGTATATCGGCTTCTATAATTTTTTTAAAAATCTTATAGCTACTTTTATGACGCATTACCTCTCAAACATCATAAGTTTCCCCAGGAATTAATCTTTCTCCATCATTATAAATTTCTTCTAACATAAATTATTTAAACTATTATAATTTGAATAAATATTCGGCAATAAATGCAGCAGGGTTTTCTACAGGATCAAGCATCCTTTTAAATTGATTTCTGCCATTACTATTTTCATGATAAGGTAAATAATGATTTTGCTTAATAAATTCTATATAGTTAATAATATCTTGCGGCTCATAAGCAAAATACATATATTTTTTTAATTCTTTAGATAGAGCATTGCTATTAAATTCATTATTCCAACCATTACTTAAGTAAATTATAGGCTTATCGGCAACTACTACTTCAGCAAGAGATGAAGTACCGTCACTTATTACAATATCTGACACCATTATATCATCCAGTAACGACCTGAATGCATGTGCAGAAACAGTAACATTCTTTAAAGAGTTAAATCTACTTAATATATTATCCATATCACTTTGGCTTAAGTAATTTTTACCGACCGCATAGGTAAATAGTGTAACATGCGGTCTTATAATAAAATGAATATTAGGATGTTGTAATGCATAATTATAGAAAAAATAGTGATAATTTAAGAAAGTAGAACCTCCTTCATATAAATCTCTATTTTTAAATGATAATTCCCATCTAGGAAGCCATAAAATGGTTTCCGAGTTTGGTTTTTCTTTAATATTATAATTTCTTACTTCATAGTATGGTTGATAACCTGAAACAATAACTCTATCCTTAGGAAATTTATAATTACTAATAAAGATATCCTTTGTACTTTCTGAATCAACAAATACCGTCTCTATGCAACTTGATAACTTATCATCATCAATATTTTTTTGATGAAAGATATGCGGACCATAGACTATATACATAATTTTTGTTTTAGTTCCTCTAAAGCTCTTATACAAATTAGCAGCCGTAAAAGGTTCTGATATATAGCCTTGAAAATTTTCGTAAGGGTTTTGCGTAAAGATAAAATCCGGCTGATAATTTTTTAGTTCAGAAATTTCACATTTTGTATTAACATTTGAATAAGAAGCATACTTACCGCATGGATATATCACATCTTGTGTATCAAATTTACTAATAAACCCGGTATCTATTCCTCCTTGAATATTGGGATGAGGATGAGGTACTATTACAATTTTGACATCATGACCTATTTTTTTCATCTCATTATACATTGCGTATACGCCTTTGCCGCCGAATGTCTCTGTACTAACAAGGAAAACTATTTTTTTATAAGAATTTTCTTTGGAATAGCAAAAAGAAGATATAAGAGTTATTAGTAAAAAAACACATAAAGTGTTAAGTTTTATTAATTTAAAGAATTTCATGTTTTTGATATGATAATAATGAATAGGATTACTTTTTAAACCATACTGTACGGTTAACATAATCCACATAACTTAAAACTATACGTAATATCTTCTTTGATACAAGTCCTGCTTCTGCATAATCCGGCACGATATCTTGCAAGCGTTTATTATTCTCGTGTTCTGCCGTAATAGCTTTCACCGATTGTAGTACCCGTTCAGCCTTAAAACCCGACATAATAAGCGTTCCGGCGTCCATACCTTCAGGACGTTCATGTGCTTCTCGAATATTTAAAGCAGGTAAATTAAGTATAGAAGCCTCTTCAGTGATAGTACCGCTATCGGATAAAATACAAAATGCATTCATCTGAAGTTTGACGTAGTCCGTAAACCCGAAGGCCGGCAAAAATCTTATTTTATCGCCAAGTTCTTTAAACCCCTCTAAATCCTCAAGCCTTTTTTTAGTCCTTGGGTGTGTTGAGAAGATTACAGGAAAATTATACTCTTTAATAAGCGTTTGTAAACTACTTAATAATTCTTTCAGATTATTTTTGACATCAACATTTTCCTCACGATGTGAGCTAATTAAGAAATATTGCTTTGTGGTAAGTGACAATTTATCTAAAATATCAGACTTTAATATTTTAGGCATAAAGCGATCAAGGACCTCAGGCATATGCGAACCTGATTTAAAAATAAGCTCAGGCGGTAAACCTTCGAAAATTAAATAACGTCTTGCATGCTCGGTTAACGTAATGTTAACGTCACTAATATGATCAATGATTTTACGGTTTATTTCTTCAGGTACACGCTGATCAAAACAACGATTTCCCGCTTCCATATGAAAAATCGGAATTTTACGGCGTTTAGCGGCAATTGCCGATAGACATGAATTAGTATCACCGTAAAATAAAACGGCGTCGGGCTTTTCTTTCTCAAGTACTTCATCAACTTTTTCGATAATAAACCCGATAGATTTTGCCGTATTATCTGCTGCTACTTCTAAGAAATAATCGGGTTTTCTAATTCCCATATCATCAAAAAAAACCTGATGTAATTCATATGCATAATTTTGACCGGTGTGAACTAGGATGTGATTAGTATATTTATCAAACTCGGAAATCACGCAGCATAGTTTAATAAGTTCAGGACGAGTACCGACAATCGTCATTACCTTAAGCATTTTTTAGCTCCTCTTGTACGTAATCAAGAGTCAGTAATAACTCTTTTACTTCTTCTAAATTTAAACGTTTTGTATTATGGGAAGTGTAATCCTCTAAAAGTGCTACTTTCTTTTCACCTTCAACAAAATATTTTGCATAATTAAGATCGCGCCCGTCCATAGGAATACGGTAATAATCCCTTAAATCATCAGCTTTTGCCATTTCTTCTGATGATACTAATGATTCGTAATGTTTTTCGCCGTGACGTGTACCGATAAAACGTATTTCATTTTTGCTATCGAATATATCTTGTAACGCTTTTGCGAGTACTTCAATTGTGCTTGCCGGAGATTTTTGTACGAAAATATCACCCTGATGACCATGCTCAAACGCATATAAAACTAAATCCACCGAATCTACAAGCGACATTAAAAAACGTGTCATTGACGGTTCTGTAATGGTTAATTCCTTACCTTGTTTTATTTGATTGATAAAAAGAGGAATTACCGAACCTCTAGAAGCCATAACGTTACCGTATCTAGTGACGCAAAGCACAGTCTCACCTGGAGAACGCATACGTGCTTTTGCTATTGCTAACTTTTCCATTAATGCTTTAGATAATCCCATTGCATTAATTGGATATACAGCCTTATCGGTACTCAGTACAATAACTTTTGTAACTTTGTTATTAATAGCAGCACTTAAAACATTTTCAGCACCTAAGACGTTAGTATTTATTGCTTCCATAGGATAAAATTCACAAGTCGGAACCTGCTTTAAAGCAGCGGCATGGAATACATAATCTACACCGTGCATTGCCTCATCAATACTTTTATAATTGCGTACGTCACCGATATAGAATTTAAGTTTCGGATTATTTAAAGCAATACGCATATCCTCTTGCTTTTTTTCATCTCTACTGAAAATACGAATTTCCTTAATATCGTTAATAATATCGGATTTAAGAAAACGAGAAAGCACCGCATTACCAAACGAACCGGTGCCTCCTGTAATCATTAAAGTTTTATCTACAAACATTATATATAAATACCTATTTTGTTATTATTCATTCTGTCATTGTGTCAATCGAGGAACACTCTAAGGTAGTCATCCTGTGGCTTGTCCACAGGGTCCAGTTATAAAAAATACAAACATAAAAAGCTCGATTTATCTCACTTTATGCTGGATTCCGTGTACAAGCCTATAGTACTGGACATTTTTCTTCTATGTCATTCCCGCGTAGGCGGGAATCCAGTAAAGCACAGCTTTTTTTTAAAAGCTTTACTTAAAAAAAACTATATAATAAAAAATCTTTAAAATGAAAGATTTTTTATTCTGGATCCTCGCTTTCGCGGGGATGACATTGAGATCTTTTTAAAAACTGTCCAGTACTATAGGACAAGCCACGGGATGACAAAAGTGGACAAACCTACACTCGCAATGACAATTTACTTAAACTCACACATACGCTTTACAAGCTCACGCCATTCAGGAGGCGCATATCCCGTCACCTCATTAAAACGAGTGCTATCTAGTGAGCGATCTATTACAAGCTCATCTGACGGAATAATATCGATTTCTTTATTATATATTTCTGCTACTAATTTTAACAATTCTAACTTATTAATCGGTTTTGAGGCAACATGATAAAGCCCGTGCAACTCTTTATTAGGTAACACAAAATCCCTTATTATTCTTGCAAACTCTACTGTCGGGAATCCTGAATAAATAGCTTTCTCAAACCCTTTCACTGAACCTTCTGCACTTAAAAACCAACTGATTAAGCTTCTATTGCCTGCTAGCTCATGACCTATAATGGAAGTACGCAATGTGATAGCATGCGGATAATCTACCTCACCAAGAAATTTTGAACGACCGTAAAGGTCATAACAGTCAGAAAAATCGCTTTCCTTATAATTACCTTTTTTTCCTGAAAACACACAATCAGTACTAATATGGATTAACCTTGAATTAGCTAGTTTACATAAATTAGCTAGCCTATGAGGCAGCAAACTATTTATCGGTAATGCTTTTAACGGGTCATTAGCATCTGCCAATTGTTTTACAAGCCCTATACAATTTATTACTATGTCGGGTTTTGTTTGATTAAATACCTCAACTAACGAATCATGGTTCTCAACATCTACACTTGTAATTAATTTATCGGATAAATCCTTAGAAAAGTAAGAACGAGCTGAATTATTTCGGGCTGTCGCAAAAATGTCAAATTTTTTATCACTACTTAAAAACCTGAATATGCTATTACCTAGCATACCGGTAACACCTAAAATTAATATTTTCATAGTATATTTTATTTATTTTTACCGAATCGGTTCTATCATAAATAACATATCTTTACAATAGTGTTTTGAGTGCGTAACAATATTGAGTTATAAATAATTAACTTGCTATAGAAAAGGTTCTTATTCTATCTTCTGTAATTTCCCAACCTTCATCTTCTGCAAGCTCTAAATAATATTGGTCTTGCATATTCATCCACCAACGAGGATTAATATTAAAATACTTACCCAAACGAAGGGCTGTATCAGCGGTAATTGAACGATGATGCTTAATTATATTATTGATCCTAGTAACGGGTACATCAATATTACGAGCAAGTTTGCTTTGACTAATCCCCATAGGTTCCATAAATTCTGCTAGTAAAATTTGTCCCGGTGAAATAGGAGGTAATTTGTTTGTCATAAATTCTTGGCTTTGTTGCATGGACTGTTTTATGTCATTCCCGCGTAGGCGGGAATCCAGTAAAACCTATAAAAACTTGTTTTTATAGGTTTATTTTGTCAAATATGCAACTTCTATATCAATATTGAAGTTATTTTGCTGGATCCCCACTTTCGCGGGAATGACATGAAACAGTCCATGCAACAACTCCTCAATTCTTTCCTAATTAAATATTTTTTATAGAATCAAGCACGGTTTCAAGAATCATACTAGCAGCTACTGCATCATCGTTATTATTACGGTCTTTTCTTTTCACTCCAAACGATTTAAGGAAATTATTTGCAGCTTTGGTAGTTAATCTTTCATCTTGTAAATATATAGGCAAGTTTATAGATTTTGCTAGCTCTTCAGCAAATTTCATCACTATATTTGTTTGCTCCGTTACTGCTCCGCTCATATCAATCGGTAGACCTATTATAACACCGCAAACTTTATATTTCTCGATGATATTAAGCAAGGAAGTAATAAAAATTTTTTTATTTATCTCGGTTATAGTATTTAAGGGCATAGCAATACTACGTTTTTGATTAGATAATGCGATTCCTAATTTTTTGCTTCCGTAATCAATAGCGATAAGCGGAGCATTTGGTATTAAAAGCCGATAAAATTCTTGAAGATTTTTTATGATCATGATAGTTATAAAAATTACTTTATTAATTATTATTTATGCTAAAAATTATTCAGAAACATTTAGATACGAAATTAATTAAATTATCGGCGATTTTAGCCTTTATTTATTGTTTATTATTTAATACCGCAATATTGATTTATAAATTTGATTATTATAAAGCAACAATCTTTAGAGGGATATTAGAGTTATCAAAAGATTTTTGCTATATTTATATATTTTCTTTTATAGCATTTTTCGGTCTTAGCGTACATAGATTAGTGTTAAAAATCGGCGTGGGGTTTTTATTTATAACATCCGCTATTGCTAGTTATTACATTTATTTCTTCAAAATCAATCCTACTAAACAAGTAATAGGTAGTTTTTTCTCAACGGATTTAAACGAAGTTTATGAATTAACCAGCATTAAGTTAATAATATGGATAATTTTTTGCCTTTTTACCTGTTTTTATACTCTCAAATCTTTTGCCGCCGAAAATTCTAAATCATTCGTAACAAAACTATTATCTGCCGCTTGCTTACTTATTTTTGTATATAATATTATTACTCCTTCATTTAAGATACTAAAAAATTATTTTCCCATTCAGTATTTACATAATAGCTACCTTAATTTTGCCGGAAATTTCGGTGATAAAAATTATGCATGTATAGATATTAGCAAACAATATAACTTTATAGATAAGTCAGATAAAGATATTATCGGTGTTTTAGTTATAGGAGAATCAGCAAGATTTGATCATTTCGGTATTAACGGTTATGAAAGAGATACGACTCCTTACTTAAAGACTACTCAAAACCTAATTTCTTTCAAAGCTAAATCTTCTTCTAACCTTACCTATCTTTCCGTACCGTCGTTACTTTCACGCTATCCTGCAAGTCAAATTGAAAATAGTAGACAAGAGAACAGCTTTTTATCAATTTTAACAAATCTTGGCTTTAATACTACCTGGATCGGTACTCAAACTTTAATGAGGAGTTTTGCAAATTTTGACCTCAGTAATATATATAATGACGTTAATTTTACTATAGTACCGGGCGGCTCTGCCCTATTTTCTTTAAATGATCATGATGAAAAAATATTGCCTTTTATAAAAGAAATAATAACAAACTCAGAGAAACAATTTTTAGTAGTTCACACTTCCGGCAGCCATTGGAACTATAATGCGAGATATCCAAAAGAGTTTGAGTATTTTACCCCTACCTGTCCTATTAAGATTAAGGGAGATGCAAGTGATTGCGATAAGCTTGCTTTAGTTAACAGTTATGATAACTCTATTTTATATACCGATTTTTTTTTGTCTAATTTAATAGATTTGCTTAAAGATAAAAATGCATTTTTATTATATGTATCTGATCACGGCGAGTCCCTCGGAGAAAATGGTTATTACGGTCACGGCGGTCCACTACTTGCAGAACAAATAACCGTACCTCTTATAGTTTGGGTATCAGATGATTTTCAAGCCAAATATCCTAAATCAGTATCTTCAATTAAAAATTATGCTAATACCGAAATTAGCCATGATTATGTATTTCATTCAATCCTTGACTGTTTAAATATAGATTCAGACATAATAAATAAAGACTTAAGTATATGTAAATCTAGTTAAAAATTATTGAATTATTAAAAAATTTATATATAAATTAAGAACTCAATAATTATATGATTTATTATTATGTCTGATATACCTAAACTAGACGATTATTATTATAGATTTTTACAAAGCATTTTACTTAAAACACTAGAACAAAATAAAGCTGCTGAAACGTATTTATTGCAGAAAGATTTTAATAGCGCTTTAAATGAGATAAAAAATGTAAATGAACAACTTGAAGAATATTCAAGCATTCTTTCTTTACTCAAAGTAATTAAAACCCATTTTAGTGATAAAAAAATATATAATTAAGTACCGTTTAACTTAAATCCTTTTTTTATAATTAAAAATAATATAGAGTGGAAATAAAAAAAGGTATTGAATTATGGAATATGCATTATTAATTTTCAGTATTATAGCGATTTTAGTTATAATACAAATGGTTAAAGTTGTACCGCAACAACAAGCATGGGTAGTAGAAAGACTTGGAAAATTCGATAAGGTACTGCAGCCTGGCTTAAATTTACTCATCCCTGTCATTCAGAGAGTAGCATACAAACATACTTTAAAAGAAGAAGCAATAGACGTTACCGCTCAAACAGCTATTTCAAACGATAACGTAACATTATCTATAGACGGTGTTTTATACGTTAAGATCATTGATCCAATGGCAGCATCTTATGGTGTTAATAATCCTTACTATGCCATAACACAGCTTGCTCAAACTACTATGCGTTCGGAAATCGGTAAACTCCCTTTAGATAGAACTTTTGAAGAGCGCGAAACTTTAAACGTAGCAATTGTAGCAGCTATTAATCAGGCTGCTATAAATTGGGGCATACAATGTATGCGTTATGAAATTAAAGATATTCAACCTCCGCAAACTATACTTAAAGCTATGGAATTGCAGGTAGCGGCAGAGCGTCAAAAAAGAGCTCAAATTCTAGAGTCGGAAGGTAATAGACAAGCAAAAATTAACCATGCAGAAGGTGAAAAAGCACAAATCGTACTGAATTCAGAAGCTTCTTATACAGATCAAGTTAACAGGGCAAAAGGTGAAGCTGAAGCAATAGGCTTAGTCGCTACCGCTACAGCAAATAGTATTGAGATTGTCGCAACTGCCGTACAAAAAACGGGAGGAAGTGATGCAGTAGCTCTTAAAATAGCCGAGCAATATATTAGTGCGTTCGGTAATTTGGCTAAAGATACCAACACCGTAATTTTACCCGCAAATCTTTCAGAACCGAGTAGTTTTATAACCGGAGCGTTAACTATATTTAACCAATTAAAAGCTTCTTCGGGAACGAAAATAGATAAGTAGCAATTTATAAAGATTTATTATTGTAATAATAATTAGTTTTATATATCATATCAGATTATTAATTAATAAAAGGTTATGGATATGTCAGTACTTGTCGGCAAAACTGCTCCGGATTTTACAGCTAAAGCTATTATGCCTAATAATAATATAGACGATAAGTTTAAACTTAGCGATTATGCTGCAGGGGATAATATAGTGTTATTTTTTTATCCCCTAGATTTTACTTTTGTTTGTCCATCGGAAATTATAGCATTTCACAATAAGCTTGGTGAATTTACCGAAAGACGTACTAAAGTAGTAGCTGTTAGCATTGATTCTCATTTTAGCCATTTAGCTTGGAAAAATACTCCGCATAATAAAGGCGGACTTGGACAAGTACAATTCCCAATGGTTTCCGATATAAAAAAGGATATTTCTTCAAAATATAATGTACTTAATGAAGACGGTGTTGCTTTGCGTGGAACTTTTTTAATCGATAAGGATTTCATAGTACGTCACATGCTAGTTAACGACTTACCTATCGGTCGTGATATTAATTATACATTAAAAGTAATCGATGCTTTAACTCATCATCAAAAGTACGGCGAAGTTTGTCCTGCCGGCTGGCATAAAGGTGAGGAAGCAATTACCCCATCACATGAAGGTATAGCACATTATTTAAGCTCACATGCAGAGAAGCTGTAATATGTTACTGTATTATTAAAGTGGGAAACTGTCCTACCGTGGCTTGTCTAGTGTTGTTGCATGGTTCTGATGTCATTCCCGCGAAAGCGGGAATCCAGAAAAAAAATAACCTTAACATTGATAAAATAAGCATATAAAAACACAAATTTTTATATGTTTGACTGGATTCCCGCCTAGGCAGGAATGACATAAAGCACTAACGCAATATCAAATAACCCTAAATAATGTTGAAAGAATTATTTTCTGCTCCTAAAATATTTTATAATATTGAAACAATTAATATTTTACGTCTTAGTGTAATTAAATTATTCGGTGATGCAGCAACTGCCATAGATAACGTTCTGGATTTTTCATTGCGAGGCGGGAAGTCAAAACCAATTAAAATTTTCAGTAAAAGCGATGCTGAAAAAGAGTTAGAGCTTCTCGAAAAAGACAATGCTAAGATCATCACATATAAATCTCCGGAATATTAAAATTATAATTTATGATCCACCGCCAATATTAATCTATAAAGGTAATATAGAGTTATTAAATCATAGCAATAGTAGGTATAAAAAACGCTGCTGCAAACGGAAGAAGCTTTGCTCATAAAATTGCAAATGATTTAGTAAAAGAAGGTTACATAACCGTTTCAGGGTTAGCACGAGGAATAGATAGCAGCGTACATCAAGCTGCAATTTCTCAAACTATCGGAGTTATTGCAGGCGGTATTGATCATATATATCCACCGGAAAATAAAAAACTATTTGAAAATTTAGCAGAAGAAGGTTTAATATTAGCTGAGTTACCTATCGGCTCTACCCCGCTTGGAAAACATTTTCCACAGCGTAATAGGATAATATCGGGACTAGCCTTAGGAGTAGTGGTAGTAGAAGCAAGCTAAAATCCGGTTCATTAATAACTACAAAATTTGCACTTGAACAAAACAGGGAAATATTTGCCGTTCCCGGCTTTCCTTTAGATCCAAGATGTCAATGTACAAATAAATTGATTAGAGAGGGAGCATATTTAGTGGAATCAGTAGACGATATTGTAGCTAATTTACCGCAATATGAAGAATTTATAAAAAAAGATGATGGATTATTTAAGGATTTTGTTGAGCTAGGCACAGTAAATACGAGATATGTTAAAGAACCGTCACAAAAGGAGCGTACTGCTATATTGGAATTATTATCGGCAGTACCCATAGACTTTGAATATTTACAAAAAGAAATAGAATTACCGCTTCCTATCATATATACGGTAATATTAGAATTAGAACTCGCCGGGACAGTAATGCGTCACGCCGGTAATAAAATATCATTAGTTTATAATAAGTAGATGAAATTAGTAATAGTAGAATCGCCGGCAAAGGCAAAAACGATAAATAAATATTTAGGTGATGAGTTTAAGGTTATTGCATCATTCGGTCATATTAGAGATTTACCTTCTAAAAAAGGCTCGGTGTTACCTGATGAAAATTTTGCAATGAAATATGATATTTCCGATAAAGCCGGTAAATATGTAGATGCCATAGTTAAAGATGCTAAAAAAGCTGATGCAGTATATCTTGCAACCGATCCTGATCGTGAGGGTGAATCTATCTCATGGCATGTTGCAGAGGTAATAAAAGAAAAGAATCAAGTTAAATCCGATGATTTTTTCAAAAGGGTAGCATTTAACGAAATCACTAAAAAAGCAATTATTCATGCCGTTGAAAACCCTAGGAAACTTGACACTAACTTAGTAAATGCCCAACAAGCAAGAAGAGCTTTAGACTATTTAGTCGGCTTTACCCTTTCACCTCTTTTATGGCGTAAGTTACCGGGATGTAAATCGGCAGGACGTGTGCAGTCCGTAGCTCTGCGATTAATATGTGAGCGAGAAGATGCAATAGAGCGTTTTAAGTCAGAAGAATATTGGGATATTAGCCTTAAAATGCAAAATAGTAATAACGAACTATTTACTGCTAAATTGACTCACGTAAACGATCAGAAGTTAGAACAATTCTCAATTATTAACGAAAAAAACGCCAAAGATTTAACCGAAAAATTAAAATCTCAAAAATTTCATGTTGATAAGATAGAAAAAAAACAACAAAAACGTCAACCACAACCTCCTTTTATTACTTCATCACTACAACAAGAAGCAGCAAGAAAATTAGGTTTTAGTGCTAAAAAGACTATGCAAATAGCACAAAAACTTTATGAGGGTGTTGATATAGGTAAGGAAACTATAGGGCTTATTACTTATATGAGAACCGACGGCGTGACATTATCAAATGATGCAATAGCAGATATACGTAAGTTAATCGATAAAAGTTACGGCGATAAATATTTACCGATTAGCCCTAGAATTTATAAATCCAAAGTAAAAAATGCTCAAGAAGCTCATGAAGCAATAAGACCCACAAATATTACTTATACTCCTGATAGCTTAAAAGAAAAGCTAGAAAAGGATTATTATAAGCTTTATGAGTTGATTTGGAAAAGAACTATAGCCTGCCAAATGGAAAATGTTATAATGGATTTGGTAGTTGCAAATTTAGCTTCGGAAAATAAAGAATATTTGGCAAAAGCAAACGGATCGACTATAGCCTTTGACGGATTTTATAAGGTTTATCGTGAAAGTGTGGACGATGACGCCGAAGAAGAAAATAAAATGCTGCCGCCTTTAAAAGAACAAGAGTCGCTTAAAACTAAAGAAGTTATTCCAAATCAACATTTTACCGAACCGCCTCCAAGATATTCAGAAGCAAGTTTAGTGAAAAAACTTGAAGAGCTTGGGATCGGTCGTCCTTCGACCTATGCTAGTATTTTATCGGTTTTACAAGATCGAAAATATGTTGCTCTTGAGAAAAAACGATTTATACCTGAAGAGCTTGGACGTTTGGTAACGGTATTTTTAGTCGGTTTCTTCACAAAATACGTTGAATATGATTTTACTGCAGGACTTGAAAATGAATTAGACGAAATAGCAGCCGGCAAACTTGAATGGAAAGCTGCTTTAAATAATTTTTGGAGCGGTTTTAACCATAATATTGAATCAGTAAACGAGCAGAAAATAACCGAGATTATTAGCTATGTACAGAAAGCCCTTGATTATCACTTGTTCGGTGAGAATAAAGAATCTAAAGTTTGTCCTTCATGTAACACGGGCGAGCTTAGCTTAAAGCTTGGTAAGTTCGGAGCGTTTTTAGCATGTAGTAATTACCCTGAATGTACTTTTAGAAAATCTATTGTTAGCGGTAACGATAATAACGAGAATGAAGGCGAGCCTGCCACTATGCCTAATGAGAATAAAGTTTTAGGTACGGATAAAGACGGAGTAGGAATATATCTTAAAAAAGGACCTTACGGACCTTATATTCAACTTGGTGAACAAGAAGGCAAAGTAAAGCCGAAACGTAGCCCCGTGCCTGCTAGCTTGAACCAAAATGATATTACACTTGATATAGCATTAAAGCTTCTAAGCTTACCGCTAAAAATAGGTATTCATAAAGATAGCGACGAGGAAATTATGATAGGATACGGTAAATTCGGTCCTTACATAAAATATATGGGTAAATTTATTTCGGTGCAAAAAAAATATGATTTTCTAAATTTAAGCTTAGATGATGCGATGAAGCTAATTGAAGAGAATAAAGCGAAATTAGAGAAGAAACAGGCGTAAATGGTTTTAGTGTCACCCCGTGACTTGATCACGTGGTCTCAGGACACAGGCTGTGATACAAGATCCCATGGTCAAGCCACGGGATGACAATTAATAAAATTACTTATTTATGACAAAAGTTATAACACGATTTGCTCCGTCACCGACCGGTATGTTACATGTCGGGAATATCAGGACAGCATTGCTTAACTGGCTATATGCAAAGAAGCATAACGGACAGTTTATTTTAAGATTTGACGATACGGATTTAGAGCGTAGTAAACAGGAATATAAAGACGCTATCGAGGAAGATCTAAAATTTTTAAATATTAATTGGGATCAGACATTTAATCAATTAAGTCGTTTAAGTAGATATGATGAAATCAAAAATCTATTACTAGACAAAAAAAGATTATATGCCTGCTATGAGACTCCTGAAGAGCTAGAATTAAAGCGTAAATTTCAATTATCTAAAGGTTTACCACCGATTTATGATCGAGCTAGCTTAAATCTAACTGAAGAGCAAGCAAAGAAATATATAGAACAAGGAAGAAAACCGCATTATAGATTTTTGGTAAATCATGAACCGATTAGCTGGCATGATATGATCAAAGGCGAAGCTAAATATGACGGCAAGGCTTTAAGCGACCCAATAGTGATAAGAGCAGACGGTAGTATGACCTATATGTTATGCTCAGTTATTGACGATATTGATTATGATATTACTCATATTATTAGGGGTGAAGATCACGTTAGCAATACCGCCATTCAAATTCAAATGTTTGAGGCTTTAAATACTACTCCTCCGACTTTTGGGCATTTAAGTTTAATAGTCAATAAAGATGAGAAAATTTCTAAAAGAGTTGGAGGGTTTGAGATCGCAACTCTTAGAAAAGAAGTCGGAATCGAAGCTATGGCAATCGCTAGCTTTTTTAGTTTACTTGGTTCATCAGCACAAATCTTGCCTTATAAATCAATGGAGAAGCTAGCAAATCAATTTGAGATAAGTAGTTTCTCTAAAAGTCCAACTATCTATCAGCCGGAAGATTTAGAAAGATTAAATCATAAATTACTTATAAGTTTAGATTTTGATACAGTAAAAGAACGCCTTAAAGAAATAGATGCCGAGTATATTGATGAAAATTTTTGGTTATCGGTAAGCCCTAACTTGCAAAAATTACGTGATGTAAAAGATTGGTGGGAAATTTGCCATCAAACTCCGAATGTAGAAAATCTAAATTTAGATAAGGAATATTTAAAGCAAGCAGCAGAATTATTACCGAAAGGTGAAATCACTAAAGACAGCTGGAACATTTGGACTAAAGAAATAACAAATATAACAGGCAGGAAAGGTAAGGAGTTATTTTTACCTCTTCGCCTTGCTTTAACCGCCAGAGAATCAGGACCGGAAATCGCAGGCGTTTTACCTTTGATTGATAGAGAAGAGATAATAAAGCGTTTAACTAGTGCGTGATTCTCTATGTCATTCCCGCGAAAGCGGTAATCTAGTAAAACATATAAAAACTTGTTTTTATATGTTTATTTTACCAAATATACAATTTTTGTACCAATAAGATTATTTTTACTGGATTCCCGCTTTCGCGGGAATGACATAGAAGCCATGCAACTCCTCGCAATGACGGTTGAGTATGACAATATTTTAACTATAATACTCTATCATGTTAGTATTAATAGTACCGGCAAGAAGCTCTGCGGTATCACCGTAAATATTATCGGCAATAAGAGAAACTATACCTACTGTTCCTGCTACTAAACCTTCCACAGTTTCATAAGCTACATATCCTGCAGTTAGTCCTGCTTTTACTGTATTTTTTACACATTCGATAGAATCGGACGGCGAAATTAAAATTGCTCCTAAGGTAAAAGCACCGATAAGAACCGGAGAATTGTAATAAGCAAAAGTTGCAATGCTTACTACGGTTGCTTGAGCAAATGTAGATACAACAGAATAATTAGAGTTGTTCACATCAGAAACAAAACCTTGAACAGAACATACAGTTTTTGCACCGTTTTCTATCACATTAATAGCATGTTCCGTTGCTAAGGTAGCATAACATTGTAAAATCTGTCGCAGCTTTGGTAGCATTTTGAAAATGAATTGTAGCACTGTCAAAGTAACTGGATGTTTTTTTTTGAAGTTTGTGGCCCCGTATAGTTTTTTGTCATGATTTTTCCCCTTAAAATTAAATCGTGATGCAATTATAACTTAAATGTTGGATTGTGTCAATGGATATTATTAATAAATAATTAAAAAATTAATAATACTTTAAGATAAAAAGAAGGTTTAGCTGTCAAAAAACTTTTTGATTTTTAGCTTATCTTCTTTAGACAAAGTAGGCTTGAACCTGTATATATCTTTTTTATTAGCACTTTCAGGTCTAAATTGAAACTCGCCTTTAATTGTGTTGATTGTAACTATCTGATCAGGAGAACCACATTTAGGAAAATCATATTTTATAACTATGTCCCCGTTTCTAAGTCTAGATTTATAAGCGTTACTATTTTCGTTAATATTTTTTATTGTATAATTATTTATTAAAGCATCTCTATCAAAACCACGATCATATGCCCCCATTGTTATTTTCTCGATCGGCAGCACTTTAGCAACATTAGCTAAATCTATAGTTTTACCTTGTTCTATTTAATGAAATTGTCCAAATAAAAGTGCCAAAACAAATCCACGATAATATGGCAATCTTTGTACTGCATAATCTTGCCAATAATCTGTTTCGATTAAATTATTAGGTTCATTTATAACAGGTGATAAATAATAATTCTCAAAGAATTTATTAAATTCTTCTACAAATTCCTCAAGCGTTATAACACTGGAACGTAAGGCCAAAACCCTGCTATAATAATCGGTAAATCCCTCACTCCACCAATAATTTAATCGTTCTAAGTTATTACGTATTTTCTGCCCTGTCCAATTATGTAGATGTTCATGAGCAAGTAACGTTATATAATCCCGTTTGTCCAAACCTTGAGGAATAAATGCAGTAAAACTATGAGTTCCGCCCATATGTCTAGGTTGATTCCCCTCGATTAAGCTCATTAGATAATAAGGAAAATCATTATCATGGAAAAATGTTCTTTGTCCCTTGATAATTTTATTTATATAAGAAGCTATTTCTTCATCTTTAAGATCAAATTGACCATGTAACGAAAGATATACAGGATTTTTTTGATCGACAATTTTGTAAACACGTAAATCACCCGCTGCATAAACTACACTATATAATTCAATCGGCATAGTTTTAAATTTCACGCTTTTACCAAGACCATAATCTGATATTGTTTTCCAGCTATCAGGAATATTATTCCATTCAATGTTAAACGCTACTATATCATTTCCATTTAGATCACCGGGAGTAGCAAAAAGCCCATAACCCGGTGAATGAATTAAATTTTGTCTAATTATTGCTTCTATCACAAGGATTACCGGTTTTTTGATATATTTCATAGCTTAAACGAATAATATTGATTTTTCCCGTATTTAAAATAGCTTCATTCGAGTCTTGATTTCTCAACTGTAATTTTCCAATAGGATATTCTAGCTTAACATTTTTGATTTGCTTGTAATATGTAGCATTTGCCCATGCATAGGGTAAATCTAAAACAACCTCACCACTCATATTGCCGATTATTTCTGTCTCAACTTTGATAGCTGAAACAAACGTATTAGACAAAGGTGTTATTTTATAATTTATCTGCCTATAAGTATTTGCGGATGCTAGATTTGAAATTAGAATTATGAATATTATCAAAAAATTTTTTAGAAAGTACATTTTTAAAACTCATGGATTTTAGGGATTATTTAGAGTGTTGTGCGACTCTCGATACCATTCCTGCGTGGCATTGTTGCGTGGATACTGAGTCGTCATTGCGAGGAAAATTACGAAGTAATTGACGAAGCAATCTAGTTAAAAATTCTGATTTACAGAATTTTTATTATTTTTTATGGATTGCCACACCGCCTATATGGCTGCTCACAATGACGATATCTATGTGTAGGCATGTATTCTATTTAATTATTACTTCCTGACCATTAGCCCATAAGCTTCTATGTCTTCAAGCCATTTAGCGTTTTCTATTAAATATGATTCTTAAAATTCGGCAAGTGTAGGATCAGGTTCGCCTGCTAAATTTTTAAGCCCGTCAAATAAAATGTCTAAAAAACCTATTTTATTCTTTTTACAACAATCTCCTACATCTTCAATATGCTTTGCACGATCATCAACAAATACAATAAAACTAGCATTTAGCTCTTCAGAAAATTTTGATAAAGTACCACTTTTTGAGTGATGACCGGTTATAAATATACCTTTATAAAAAATAGCATCATCCTTTTGTATTTTTCATTATCTGAAAATTCGATACCCAACTCTTTTAGTTCTTTATATCACCAATCTTGCATAGAAGGAATATTGCCGAATGCTCCCGTATTCATTTGTGTAAGACCATAAACCGGAAATTTTTCCTTGAGCTTGTTTATAACTTCTACCCACTCTTCATCAATTAATATTACTTTTCGCTGCAAACGCCAATTACTGATAATTTCCTCATAATTGTCATAACTACTTTTATTTTCCTTAATTCTATCAATTATTTGATTATAAGGCGGCTTCTTAAAAGTTTTTGATTTAGGAGTTATAAGCGTATCGTCAACATCAATGAATATAGATGCACGAGTAGGAGCATTTTTTATTATTAAATCATAAACTTTTTCGGCACTATCGGCAGTTTCAAAATCTTCCATATATACTCCGAAGTAAAATGAAGAGTAGTGATACGAAGTTTAACTTGGAAAAGAGTAATCGGTCTGTAAGCCGAGTAGCGGAGCGTATATTAAACGTTCAGCATCCGAGGTCTTACAAAGACATTGTTGCTAATTTTTCAAGTGGGGCGAGTATCAAATTTAATATCAAGTTCTTCAGTTAAAATAGCCATTAATTCAAGCCCTGCTCTATTTGTCCATTTGCCTTGTTCATAAAAAAAATGATAAGGACCGCTAACCGGCGACGACAACCAAATTTCTTTGGCGGCACTTTGTTTATTTATTACATATACCCCTTGATCAGTATCAAGGTTTAATATATCGCCTTGTAAATCTACATCTATACTTGCTTCTTTATCCTGCTCTTCTATCTTTTCTGCTATATATGCAATTGTTGTCTCGGCTATTTTACTAAATTCACTATTATTCATGATAACATCCCTTAAGTAAATAAAAATATACGCAAATCAACTTCAAAAAGAGCAAGGAGTCTATAAGGCAAGGAGCGGAGCATATACTTAATACGTGAGCACCACAGCTCTTATAAGACGACGTAGCCAATTTTTGAAGTTCATCGAGTAGATGGTTTTTCAGGATCAATTGCCGGCTCAGGTACTTTAATCAAACTTTTTCGATAAGTTTCAACGAATCTATTATGATCATTAAGATTGTTAGAAAAATTATGCCCGCCTTTACCGTCAACTACAAAAAATAATGCATCCGTTTTAGCAGATTTTACCACTGCTTCTAAAGATTTTAACGACGGACAAGAAATCGGACCGGGTGGTAAACCTTTTATATAATAAGTATTATAGGGTAGTTCTTGCAATAAATCTTTTTTTGTTAAAGCTCTTGCTAATTTAAATTTTCCTTCAGTCAAAGCATATATAGTAGTCGAATCGGCTTGTAGCTTCATATTTTTCTTTAAACGATTAATGAATACTGCTGCTATAATAGGCTTTTCTGCATTTGAGCCGGCTTCTTTTTCAATTATTGAAGCTAGCGTTAATACCTCAAGTCTAGTTTTTAATGGAGAATCCGGTGCAAGATTTTGCATTACTTTATCTAAATTAGCAGACATTAAATTTCTCATGTGATCAATTATCTGCTCTTTTTGATCACCATAAGAAAAAAAATACGTGGAAGGCATTAAAAAACCTTCAGGTATTATCCCTTTTATTTCTCCAAGTAATCGACTTTCTTCATTAATTTTCTTTATAACTTCACTAACTACCGTACCTTCCGGGACAACTATCTTATGTATTATAGATTTACCGCTTGCTAATATTCTTAAAGTTTGCAGAGGCGATATATTACGAGTAAACACATATTCACCGCTTTTAAGAGGTCTTTTTATAGAATAAATTTTAGCAATTACCTTAAAAATTCTTGGATATTTGATTACTTCATTAGAATAAAGTTTTGTAACTATTTGATTTACGGATAATTTAGGTTCAATAATTATCGTTTTATTTTGAGTAAGATTACCCGGCACAAAAATATAAAATATACTAAAATTCAGTAAAGTAATAAATATAGTTAGAGATACTATAACTAAAAAAAGTGTAGTTTTTAATAGGTTGTTTAACATAATAACTATTATTTTTATAAGGCTTAGAAATATTGATAAAACAATACCACAAAATATGGTTTTTTCTTGACATTTGAAATAACATATAGTAAAACTAACTTTTTTTTTGCTAAATCAATCAATAGTTTGAATATTTGGTAATTAAAATATTAAAATTAGATGACTAATGAGCAACAAATTAATAACGCAAACCAATTTACTATAACAATAGTATACTCCTGTAAAATGAAAAGTTAGAATTTTTATTACAAACAAAAAATATAAATCTTTATTCATAGTTCATATTACTATACCGGCGTTAATACTGATCTTATAATGGGCATTATATATTATGATACAAGATCACAATACCGATCTAAAACACGAAGAACATACTGAAAGGTTAAAAGCTTTACAAAATAAGTTAGGAAACTTATCCGGTTTCTTGACAACAATGCGTTCTGATAACAATGAGGAATACAAAAAAATTTCCAATGATTTAAAAATTTTAATGAAACAAATTAATACTATAAGAAAAAACATGGAAATATATTTTGTTATTATATTAATATTAATGTTTATTATAATTCAGAAAATGTTGTGGACCACCAGTTTCAAGTATTAATCTTTCTCTTTTAATAACTTTATTTTAGGTTCTAAGAACTCCTGTTTAATAATTTCTGCAGCTATATAAGAAGGTACAGCGTCATCTTGATCACCTGATACAAGCAAATTTTCCAAGCTAAGCTCATCGTGTCTAAATCTTTCTGAATTTAGCTGTAATCGGTTTGATTTAAATCCTAATTGCTGCAAAATTTTTTGGCTTTCTATTACCTGCTCATAAGCTTTTTTAGAATTAAATAATAACTCTTGAAGCTTATTACTAATAAGATTAGCTCGGCAATTAAATTGGACAAATTCCGGAATTATTTCTTTATCGGCTATAATATTTATCAACGTAACATATTTTATTTTTATCAATAGCCTGATAATAAAAAAGCTTATAAGACTAACTTTATAAGCCACAATCATAGGAGTACCGGAAGCTGCTATCTCTAAAGTATTAGTACCGGATTTTGCTAAAGCTACATCCGCAACAGCATAAGTTTTAAGTCTCTCACTTGAAAATAAATAATTAAACTTAACATCTTCTAGAAACGGTTTTATTATTGCCTCATGAGCAGGATGTACAAGAGTAAATATAACTTTAAGATTATTACAACTCTTGAATATTTCTTCAATAGAAGAAACAAAAACCGATAAATGCCTTAGAATCTCACCCTTTCTACTACCAAGAGTAACACACAAAACTCTCTCATTCTCATCTATTTTAAACTCTTCACGTAAAGCTATTTTATCACTATAAAACTCTTGCTCCATAATCGGATGACCTATATATCTACAATCAAGACCAACTTTAGTAAAATATGGAGGTTCAAACGGTAGTAAAGCAAATAAACAATCATAAATTTTAGCGTATTTTACTGCCCTACCCTCTTTATATGCCCAAACTGACGGTGCAACGATATGAATCATTTTCAGCTTTGGTAAAAGTTTCCTTACTCGCTTTGCCACACGATAAGTAAACCCTGGTGAATCTATGGTAATTAATAAATCAGCTTTACTATTTATTATATCCTCCACAGTTTTATCAATTAATTTTTTAAGCTTAAAAATATGAGGCAAAATTTCTACAAAACCCATTAAATTTATGGAAGTAATAGGAAATAAGCTTTTAAAGCTACCGGCTTCCTCCATATATTTGCCGCCAACACCAACAAACTGTACAGCATCATTCACAAAGCTTGATACAGGTGAATTTAGTTGTACTCCTGTATTGTTTTTTAAATGCCGCATTATACGACCACCTACAAAGTCTCCTGACACCTCACCAGCTATAAAGTAAATTTTTGTCATTAAAGATAGTTATTTTTTAAGGTTCTCAATTTCTGTTTGTAATCGCTCTATTTCTTTTATAGATACTTCAGTAATCTCATGTATTTCTTCTATCGAGTTTTGTTCATTAACATCTTTTTTGCTATTTTTATACTTTTTGTAACTTCGCCTTCTTGTATACCTTCTTGTTTACTTTTTTCCTTCCCTCTTCTATTCCTTTTGCCATATCTTGCTCTCTACCTTTTTCTTCAGCAGAAACTATATAATCACGCTCTTTATAGCTTTTATTCATATAGGCACGATAAATTATTTGCTCTTTAGGAGTAATCTTAAGTATATCAAGACGTCTTGCTACTTTCTTCATATATGGTGATTTAAAATCTTTCTTAACTTCAGAATGTTTTACTACATATAGCCATTCATCCAATTCATCTCTTATAACATCATTAAATAATGGTACTGATATTACAACATATTCTGGAAATACATTATATAAATCAAATATTTTACCTCTCATATCTCCCAAAGAAAATTTCATAGGGTGTTTTTTATCAACTTCTCTAAAAATAGTCTTACCGTGATATAAAGGTGCTTTCATATTATCAAAAGGAAAATACAATAAATTAATATGAAATATTTTTTTATAGTAGAATAATCCTCGCTCTTAAAAATACTATCAACTATTAATCTACTAGAATTAAAACAAGCTTTATGCATAAAAAGGTTTGTATAGGATTTATCTATTTCTACTACTATATTTATGCCCTTATTCATCTTCCACAATGACATCTGCTACGCTAGATTTTAAGCTATCATTTTCTTTATTACTGCCACTTTTTAGTAGGGCTTTTATTTTAACAGAACTATAACCAGCATCTTTAAGAATAGCCGAAATAAATCCCTCGACTATTTCATAATCCCCTTTATTTTTTAACAAATATTTTATAGCGTAATCAAAACTTATTATATTATAGTACTCATATCTTTTATCCTTAAATATATTGCAAAAAATGAAGACAGTATACGAAGATCAACTTCAAAAAGAGCAAGGAGTCCACAAGGCGAGGAACGCAGCGTATATTTAACACGTGAATGCCGAAGCTCTTGTAGGACGACGTAGCATTTTTGAAGTTGATCTTCGTATACATATTATTAAATTCCATTTTACGGTAACTCAAAACTTCCGCAATATGCACTTTCAAGACCTTATCAACATTCTCAAAATCGGCAATCGTGCGCGCTACTCTAAGTATTCGGTTATAAGCACGCAATTGATAAACGAAATTTATTTGCCTCTTCATTCAGTAAACCTTTACCTTCATCCGCAGGCATAGCGTAATCTATTAACAACTGCCCATCTAATCTGTTATTTGTTTTAATATTATAGCCCTCATATCTCTTTTCTTGAATTAAACGTACTTTCTCGACTCTTGCAGCTATATATTCAGATTCTTCCTCAGAGTTATCTACAATCAAGTCATAATTATAAACATTAATACTAGATACTTCTATAGGCAAATCAAATCTATCCATAATAGGTCCAGATACTTTCATTTGATAGTCGCTAGCACATATAAGAATCGCCTCAATAATCGCGTTTACAAGGATTCATAGCTGCTATTAACTGGAAATTTGCTGGATATTTTATATGAGCATTTGATCGTGAGATTAGTATTTCACCGTTTTCAATAGGCTGTCTTCATGCATCAATAACATGCTGTGGAAATTCAGGTAGTTCATCTAAAAATAATACTTCGTTATGAGCTAGCGTAATTTCCCTAGGTTTTACTTTTTTTCCGACACCGCCACCGACCATAGCGGCCAGTGAGCATGAATAATGTGGAGTTCTGCACGGCCTTGCTTTGGTAAGTTTACCGTCTAAAAATTTTCCTGCAATACTCGTAATCGTGCTACATTCTAAAATTTCTTTTGTAGACATTTTAGGTAGTATACCGGGAAGACAGGCAGTAAGTCTTGATTTACCGGTTCCGGGAGGACCGAACATTAAAAGGTTATGCCCACCTGATGCTACAATTTCTAAAGCTCGTTTAGCAATTTTTTGACCTTTTATATCTTTTAAATCGGGATAATTTATCGGCTCATCTTGTAGCTTAGCTTCCGGAGGAGTTAAAACTTGTGAACCTTTAAAATGATTTACTAGTTCAATTAAATTACCTGCAACAAGTATATTATCATTACCTGATCAAGCAACTTCCGAGCTGTTTTTACTTGAACAAATAAGACCTTTACCTCTAACAGAAGCCCCAATCGCTGCAGGTAAAGCTCCGCTTACCGGTAAGATTGAACCGTCTAATGATAGCTCTCCTATTATCAAATATTCCGCAATTTCAAGTTCAGGTAAAATATTCATTGCGGTAAGTATCGCACAAGCAATCGCAAGATCGAAGTGGCTTCCTTCTTTTACTAAATCTGCCGGAGCTAAATTTATTAAAATCTTTTTAGTAGGTAGTGCAAGCCCTATAGAAGGTAACGCTGCTTTAACTCGTTCTTTTGATTCAGCTATAGTTTTATCGGCAAGTCCTACTATAGTAAAAGCAGGGATACCCAGTGATATTTGTACCTGCACGTCAACATCGATAATATCAATTCTATTAAACGTTAGACTTGCTATATGCATTATCATGAAATCTTTCTTAAAATGCTATTTTGCTAGGTTGTAGATGTTATTGCATGGATACTACTAAATCGTCATTGCGAGCAGCCATAGGCTGCGTGGCAATCTCATGAAATAATAACAAAATCCTGAGATTGCTTCGTCAATTACTGACGTAATTTCCTCGTAATGATGAAAAATAACAATCTTATCTCAACCATTGATCGAAAAACATACTATAGAACAAACTTAGCTAAGTCAAGATTAGTTATTATTTTTGATAATTGATTTTCTACGAATTTATTATCGATAGTTATTTTTTTGCCTTTCATTTCACTAGCTTCAAAGCTTATATCCTCAAGCAAATTTTCAAGTATAGTATGCAGCCTTCTAGCCCCTATATCTTCGACTTCTAAATTAACAGTGATCGCATAATCCGCTATCTTCTCAATAGCAGAAGCATCAAATTCAAGACGCACGTCTTCAGTACCTATTAACGCCGAATATTGTTTTATTAAACTAGTTTCAGGCTCAAGCAATATTTTAATCATATCATCTTTGGTAAGCGAATTTAATTCTACTCTAATCGGTAACCTTCCTTGTAACTCCGGTAATAAATCAGAAGGTTTGGCAATATGGAAAGCACCGGAAGCAATAAATAATATATGATCGGTTTTAACCGGTCCATATTTAGTATTAATCGTCGTGCCCTCTATCAAAGGTAGCAAATCTCTTTGCACTCCCTCTCTACTTATTTCGGCATTTTTTGCCCCGGAACTACCAGTCGAAGCTATTTTATCAATTTCGTCAATAAAAACTATACCGTCATTTTCAGCTAAATTTATAGCTTGCTGAATAATTTTTTCTTGGTCTATTAATTTTTCTGATTCTTCAGGTATAATAATAGCCATAGCATCTTTAACTAGCATTTTTTTTGTTTTAGTCTTGCTGCTGCCAAGGGCTCGTCCAATCATATCGCCAAGATTAAGAACGCCCATAGATGCTCCCGGCATGCCCGGTATTTCAAAACTTCCACAGCCGACAGGTGTAGTATCAGCTACGCTAATTTCAATTTCCGTATCATCAAGTTCGCCGTTTAAAATTTTTTCTTTGAACTTTTCTCTAGTCTCACTACTAGAAGTTTTACCTACTAAACTATCTAATATTCTCTCTATCGCTTTTTCACGGGCACTAATATCTACTTTCGTTTTTGCTAAAGTTTTTTCAGTATTAACGGCTATTTCGACTAAATCACGAATTATTGATTCTACATCACGCCCTACATATCCAACTTCGGTAAATTTAGTTGCTTCAATTTTATAGAAAGGAGAACTAGTCAGCTTTGCAAGGCGTCTTGCTATTTCCGTTTTCCCGACACCGGTTGAACCAATCATTAAAATATTTTTCGGTACTATTTCATTACGTAAATTACCTTCTACTCTTTTACGACGACAACGATTTCTAAGTGCAATAGCAACGGCTTTTTTGGCCTTTTCTTGACCTACGATAAATCTATTAAGTTCATTCACTATTTGAGAAGGGGTAAGCCCCATAGGGTCTTTTTTATAAGTAGTTTTAGTAGCTTTCATACAACTTTTTCCATTATAATATTATGATTAGAAAATACACACAAATCTGCGGCTATATTCATAGATTTTAAAGCAATTTCTTCAGCAGTTAAATTATTCTCGTAAGACATTAGAGCGCGAGCGGCAGATAGTGCAAATAAACCACCTGAACCTATTGCTGCAACATTATTTTCAGGCTCTACGACATCACCGTTACCGGTTAAAATTAATATATGACTACGATCAGCAACAATCATCATTGCTTCCAAACGTCTCAAATATTTATCGCTACGCCAATCTTTTGCAAGCTCAACTGCACTTCTAAGTAAATTATGCTTATGTTGCTCTATCTTTACTGCAAGTTTTTCAAATAACGCAAGACCGTCAGCCGTAGAACCCGCAAAACCAGCAATAATTTTATTATTTGCTATAGTCCGAAGTTTTCGTGCTGTAGATTTTAGTACGGTATTACCATGCGAGACTTGTCCATCTGCTGCTATAATTATTTCTTCGTTCTTTTTTAAACAAAGTATTGTTGTGCCGTGTAAGGTTAAATTATCTGACATAATATAAAATTTATTGATATTAAGTTGTTAATTAAGTACTATTAGAATTACTGTTAAGACGAAGTTTAATTTGGAAAAGAGCAAGGAGTCTGTAAGCCGAGGAGCGGAGCGTATATTAATACGTGAGCATCCGAGGACTTACCAAGACGACTTAGCCAATTTTCCAAATTAAACGAGTATACTTGACTAATCCAATTTAATTAATTATTGTCCCTTGAATTTTCAAGGCTTAAACTTAAATAATGAATATATACGCAATATACATTAACTTCACACAAAAAAATAATAATTTTATTGTTATTGAAGAAGGTTTTTCATGGACAGCGGCTCTTTTAAGTATATTTTGGGCATTATACCATAAAATGTGGTTAGTTGTTGCTATTGCCGTAATAGCAAATATAATCGTTACGGCGATTAATATCGAAGAGTTAAAGTTTATATTTAAGATAGCCTTAATATTAGGCTTCGGCTTTTTTGCTTCAGATATTAGAGAAGATTATTTAAAAAGAAATAATTACCGACTAGAAGATATAATAATTGCCAACTCTAGAATTGAAGCTGAATTAAAATTTCTAAAACGTAGTATGCTTGTTTAACAGAAACGTAGTTTCATAAATATTAAATCGTCATTGCGAGCAGTCGTAGACTGCACGGTAATCCAGAAAAAAAATTAAAGAAATGCTAAAATTAGCATTTCTTACTGGGTTGCTTCGTCAAAACTTACATTTTTTACTCGTAATGATGGAAAATCAAGCCATGCAATAAAGCTTTTAACATGAATAAAATGATGTATAACAAAGAAAATGTTTTTGCAAAAATCATAGGTAAAAACCTTCCGGCAGAAATAATTTATGAAGACGAACAAATTTTAGCATTCAAAGATATAGCACCCGTAGCACCTGTACATATTATCGTTATACCTAAAAACGAATATATAGATTATGCCGATTTCATTTCTAAAGCTTCTACAGACGAAATAAAACATTTCTTTGCTAAAATTTCTGATATAGCAAATGAAGCGGGTTTAGATAAAGACGGTTATCGTTTAATAACTAATAAAGGCGAGAAATCGGGACAAACTATTTTTCATTTCCATTTCCATATTATCGGAGGTGAAAAACTCATCGGATTAATAAATAATGACTAAAAAATACAATATTGCAGTAATCGGAGCTACAGGAAATGTAGGGCGTGAAACTCTAAATATTCTAGCTGAGCGTAATTTCCCCATTAATAAAGTTTATGCTATAGCTTCAGATAGCTCTCTAGGGCGGGAAGTAAGCTTTGGAGAAAAAATACTACAAATTAATAGTTTAAAAAGTTTACATTTTGACGATATCGATATTGCTTTTTTTTGTGCAGGTTCAGAAGTTTCAAAAGAATTTATACCAAAAGCTACTGCTAGTAATTGTGTAGTTATCGACAAATCCTCACTTTTTAGAGTTGATAATCAAGTGCCGTTAATTGTACCTGAGGTTAATTTATCAACACTTAAAGAGTTTAATACTAAAAATATCATAGCTAACCCTAACTGTATCGTCATTCCGCTTGCAGTAGCATTAAAACCGCTAGATAATGAAATAAAGATTAAAAGAGTAGTGATATCTACTTATCAATCAGTATCAGGAGCAGGTAAAGCAGGAATGGACGAACTCTACGACCAAACAAAATCTAAATATATTTTTGGAGAGAATGATCCTAAGAAATTTCCAAAACAGATTGCATTTAATCTTTTTCCTCATATAGGTGATTTAAATAAAGATGGCTATACAAGTGAAGAAGCAAAAATTGCTTCTGAACTAAACAAAATTATAGGTAATCACTTTAAAGCTAGCGTTACTTCTGTTAGAGTACCGGTATTTATCGGTCATTCTATATCGGTTAACATAGAATTTAACGACAAAATTGATGCCAAAGAAGTCGAAGAAATATTACAAGATGCCGATGGAATTGTTACAATTTCTAATAATAATGACCTTGCGTATATCTCACCCGTTGAAGTAGTAGGCGAAGATGCCGTATATGTCTCCCGAATTAGAAATGACGTAAGTAAAGATAATACGATAAATTTATGGATCACATGTGATAACTTACGTAAAGGAGCAGCTTTAAACAGTGTTCAAATTGCTGAAGAATTAATTAATAATTATTTATAATATAACTAAATATGAATAATAAAAATAATAATCTAAATAAAAAAAACCCGCTAGTAATAGCATTAGGCGAATGTAGAACAGCTTTTTGGATAGTCTTTTGGTTTGCTTTTGTAATCAACTTACTAATGTTAATTACTCCTCTTTACTCACTACAAGTTCTTGATAGAGTCCTTGGAAGCGGTAATCTACAAACATTATTATTTTTATCAATAATAATCGCATATATTTATTTTGTTTACGGATTATTACAAATTGCTCGTTCTTTTACACTTATAAAGGTAGGAGAATGGCTTGATAGAACAGTAGCTCCCGTAATTTTTGCTTCTTCAATTTCTGCAGCTGCAACACGAGCAAATATGGGTTCTAGCCAATTATTACGTGATTTTCAAACCGTCAAAACATTCCTAACAAGTACCGGAATTAATACTTTATTCGATGCCCCTTGGAGCCTTATCTATATTGCGGTTATTTTTTCAATTCATCCATATATCGGTCTTATTACCGTTTTTGGTGCAATTATAATAGTTTCAACCGCTTTCTTTAACGCTGCAGCTACTAATAAAACACTCGGTGAAGCTACCGAATTTTCGATAAAAGGTATGACACAAGCCGATATTGCAAACAGAAATGCAGAAGCAATTGAAGCAATGGGAATGATGAAGAATGTTACAAAAAATTGGCATAAATTTAACATATTAGCACTTGATAAGCAATCGGTTGCTAGCTATCGTAACGGTGTTATTTCTAACTTTTCAAGGTTTATCCGTAATATAATGCAAATGGCTGTTACCGGAGTCGGTGCTTACATTGTTGTAAAATCTCACAGTGCAGATATGACTCCCGGTAATATGATTATGAGTTCTATCATAGTCGGTAGAGCTCTTGCTCCTTTCGATAATGCTATTGACTTATGGAAAAGTATTAGCGGTGCTATTAAATCATACAAAAACATTAATAATTTATTTAACACTTATTCTTCTAGAGACGAAACGATGCCAATTCCGAACGTTGATGGTCATCTTACTGTTGAAAATATTTATTATGCTCACCCTATACCGAAACATTTACCGCAACCTCCCGTACCGAAATATATCTTAAAAGGCGTTAGTTTTGCAGTACAACCGGGCGAAATTTTAGCAATTATCGGTCCTTCGGCTACAGGAAAATCAACTTTAGCTAAAATCATAGTCGGGGTATGGAAAGAATCATCAGGTTCCGTACGTTTAGATAGTGCTGAAATTTATCGTTGGAATAGAGAAGATTTCGGTAGACATGTCGGCTATCTTCCTCAAGGAATAGAACTTTTTAGCGGTAGTATTAAACAAAATATAGCTAGAATGGAAGAAGATGCCGATCCGCAAAAAGTTATTGAAGCAGCTAAAATAGCCGGAGCTCATGAAATGATATTAAGATTTCCTAACGGTTATGATTCTGATATCGGTCCTGCAGGCTCTAATCTATCAGGTGGTCAAAGACAGCGCATCGGGCTTGCGAGAGCTTTTTACGGTAATCCAAAACTCATCATTTTAGATGAGCCTAATGCTAATTTAGATGAGGCAGGTGAAGTTGCCCTTGCAAGTGCCTTAAAACAAGCAAAACTTAAAGGAATAGCAGTTCTTGTAATTTCACATAGACCATCCGTATTATCCGTTGTTGATAAAATTCTAATATTACAGGATGGAGCCATTGCAGTTTACGGAACGGAAGAAGAGATTCAAAAACACTTTAAAACTTTAAAAAGCGGTACAATTCATATTAATAACTAAAGTGTCATATCGTGACTTGATTGGCATTGTTGCGTGGCTTCCAAATCATCATTGCGAACGAACGTTAGTGAGCGTGGCAATCTCATGAATTCTATCGAGATTACTTCGTCAATTACTACGTCATGTCCTCGCAATGACGCAAAATACAAACAATGCTGACTAAATATAATAATGATTAAATATTATGCAGGACTTAAAACACAATAAACCTCAAATTACTCCGGAACAATTAAAACAATTATTGTCCTTAAGAGAAGATGCGTTAAACCTTAAAGGTCAAAGTTCTAAACGTAAAGCTTTAATAAATACTACATTAAAGAAAACCTCTCATGCTATAGAATTCTTATTAGTAAAACTTGATAGGTTTGTTAATTTTATTACCAAGAAAACCGATAAAGATCGTAATAACGTAGCCCAAGCTGCAAGGTCACCTATACTTTTCGGTATTTATGTTATGATCTTTTTAGTATTAATAGGCGGATTATGGGCGGCTCTTGCTCCGCTTGATAGTGGTGCTGTAGCTGTCGGTATCGTAATGCCAAGCACAAATAAAAAAACGATTCAACATCATGAAGGCGGAATAATCAATGCCATTTATGTGAAGCAAGGTGATAAAGTCAAAGAAGGCGATAAATTAATAGAGCTTGAAGAAACTAGAATAAAAAGCGAACATGAAAATATTCTTGGTCAGTACCGTAATTTTTTAGCAACTGAAAATCGTTTAATTGCCGAACGTGATAATTTAGAACAAATCGAATTCTCTGATTTTCTAATACAGGATATCAATTTACCGGAAGTAGCTAAAATAATTCATACGCAGGAAAATTTATTTAGATCTAGAAAAGAAGTATATAACTCAGAGAAAGATGCATTACATCAAAATATTGCTCAACTTGAGAAAAAAATTGAAGGTTTAGAAGCAAAAAAAGTTGCCGCCTCCAAAACTGCTGAAGTTTATCAAGACCGTTTAAAAGCTTTAAGAACGTTAAAAGAAAAAGGCTTTGTACAAAAAGCAGCCTTATTAGACCAAGAGGCAAAAGTTGCCGCTTCAAAAAGCGATGTTGCAACAACTGAAGCCGAAATAGCAGGAATACGCCATGCTATTACCGAAACTCAAATTAAAATTATAAATCAACAAAATAAATACACTGAACGGACTTTAACAGAGCTTCGTGAAGCTCAAGTACAAACCGCATCTCTTAAAGAAAAATATAATGCCCTGACGGATTCGCTTAATCGTGTGATAATCAGATCACCTGTTGACGGTATAGTTAATAATTTAAAATATCATACAATAGGCGGTGTTATAAGTCACGGACAACCTATTATGGAAATTTCGCCAACTAATGACCCATTAATAATAGAAGCAAGGGTATCTCAAAAAAACATTGACTCAGTACATGAGGGATTAGTTGCAAAAATACGTTTCAGTGCATTTAAATCAAGAACAACTCCAACATTTACCGGTAAAGTAGTAAGCATATCTCCCGATATCGTACAAGATGAAAGACAGCATCCGGGACAACAGCAAGATAATTATTATGTTGCAAGAGTTGAAATCGATATGGATGAATTTAACAAAGTTGCTAAGGTTAAAAATCTTGAATTACACCCCGGTATGCAAGCTGAGGTACAAATCGTAACAGGTACTAGAACACTACTTAGATATTTACTTGATCCCGTTACTGATACTGCATTTAAAGCTTTCAGAGAAAAATAGATAATTTGAAAATTTTAAGTTAGATAACTTTACGGAACCTAAATATTTTAACAATATTTATTAAAAATTCTTAATCCTTTATTGACTTTGAACCAAAAGAAGTATAGCTTATTTTGTAATCCAATTATATGTAAAGGTTATGTTAGGCTACGAGAAGGAACAAAGAAGTTTAAATACAGAACAAAAACAAGCAGTCGGATTACTTTCTATAGGTACATTTCTAGAGTATTTTGACCTTATGCTTTATGTGCATATGGCGGTGCTTTTAAATAATTTATTTTTTCCGGAATATGATCCTTTCACTTTTTCGTTGCTTACTGCCTTTTCTTTCTGTTCTACCTATTTGCTAAGACCTATAGGAGCATTAATATTTGGGTATATAGGCGATCATTTTGGACGTAAGATTGTAGTTGTTTTAACTACCCTATTAATGGCTATTACTTGTGTGATTATAGGCAGCATGCCAACATATGCACAGATAGGTATAACAGCCTCTTGGGTTCTTACTATATGTCGTATAATTCAAGGTATGTCAGCAACTGCAGAAGCACGAGGTGCAGAGCTGTACTTAACCGAAAATTCATCTCCTCCTATACAATATCCATTAGTCACAATTATAACTGTATTTTCTGCCGTAGGCACTACGGTAGCACTAGGTATTGCATCAATTTTTACTAATCAAAATATTTATCACCATGAATCAAGTTGGCGTATAGCCTTTTTCGTTGGTGCAACTATCGCTTTTGTAGGTACTATTGCAAGGACTAGTTTAAAAGAAGCAGATGCATTTTCAAATAAAAGAAACAAATTAAAACTAAGACTTCAAGAAAATAATATTATGCTTGAAGAAATTGACAAAGATATTCTAGATCAAAAAGTTCCAAACACCACTTCTATTTGGTATTTCTTTATCCAGTGTGCTAGACCACCGTGTTTTTATTTCGTATATATATATTGCGGTGATATATTAAAAAGAGAATGCGGATTTACTCCAAGTCAAATTATAAATCAAAATTTTTGGGTATCTATAATAGATTTACTCGGTATTATCGGTCTTGCATTTATTAGCTATAAAATCCATCCTTTAAAAATCCTAAAGGTAAAATTATATCTATTTTTTACCTCTCTCATTTTTTTTCCTATAATGTTAAATTATAACCCTACTCCTTTATATATTTTTATTTTTCAATGTTTAGCTGCATTATTCGTATTTGATCACGTACCAGCAGCTCCTATATTTTATAAATATTTTCCGGTTTTTAAGAGATTTACATATACTAGTATGCTAAGTGCAATAGCAAAATTATTTACTTATATTATAACGTCATTTGGTTTAGTTTATATTACCAATTATCTAGGATATTGGGGATTATTTTTAATTTTCATTCCGGTAGGTATAACTTTCTTTATGGGAGTAACTTATTTTGAGAAAATGGAAACGAATCGAAATTTATAATTTTATTAAAAGTAGAATTTATATTAAACTTTAAATTATTTTTATGACATTCAGCATATATCAGCTCTGAAACTGAAGGTATTTCAAGTATTTCACTTAACACTAAAAAGCTTTTTAATGTCTCTTTAATTATTTTATGAGCTTTTTCAGGCGATTTTGCTTCCAAAGTTTGTAAATTATGTATTCTATCAAAAAGTTTTATAAGAGCAGTATCGTATCTTTTTTGTTTAATTAATAAAATAAGACTTTTCTCACTACTTATTTTTCCCCAAGGTTTAATTCTAGTTAGACCTGTTACATGCCTTGCTACTTCTGCATCAAAAATATTGCTAATCATTTCTTCAGTAAGTGCAGTATCTTCAATAGTGTCATGAAGTAATGCAGCTTGTAGCATTCTAAAAGTAAAGAGTTTAGGCACTTCTTTTGCTACAAATTCCGCTACCATAATTGTTACTGCGATTGGATGAGAATAATAAGGGTCACCTGATTGACGCATTTGCTCACCATGATATTTACGAGCATAATAAATACCTTTTTTAACTTCTCTAATATCGATAGGTTGTTTTACTTGGGTATTTAAAAATAAAAGCCTTTCGATTAATTTATCTGAATATTTACAGCTTTCAAAATTTTTTTCCCAATATTCTATATCCTTCATCAAATCGCCCCATTCTATATATATTATTTTATTGTTTTTTTTATGATTATATTTTATATTTTCTTTTTAAAATCCAATTATTATTTATTAAAAATCTCTATATTTAATAATTTTTCTATTTTTAATGCTAAAAAATAACTATATATTAAAAATAGTTTTTTACAAAGGTTTATATGTCATCCTTAACTATCACCTACATTTTTCTCATTACAAAAATATTTCTTTTTCGTCTGTATGGCTGAGGAAGTATTCTTTCGAAGTTTTTACAAAGAACATTACAAAATCTTTTACCAAAACAGCAGATTTTAGCTGTTATTATAGCATCTTTAATATTTGGGATCGCACATTTTTCAAGGCGGACTAATATATATATAATATAGCTTTAAGCACTATATGCGGTTTTTTTCTATGGTTATGCATATATTATGCTCTATGATAGTTCATTTCGGTCTAAATTTATGCCATGTATTATTATTTACTTATCCTACTCTTAAAACTTTGTGAAATAAATGTAATTTTAATAGACAAAGTTATAGAGTTTTTTTATTTACAAATAGTAAACATAATAACTAAGTTTTATGAACAAAGACATCCCTACGGATTTTATTACCTTCAGAATATGAGTTAGCAAGCTCAGTAATGCTGCTTTGACCCTATTTTTAATAGAAGCAACCTTATTATTCTTGTTTGGTTATTGCTGCTACTGTTGTTTCAATAATGAGCAAAAAGATATGGGGCTTGAATTAATCGGTGATCACCACGAACATGATAAATAATATTTTTTAATTATTGCATGGTTCTTAATTTCATTCCTGCGAAAGGCCTGCCTACGTGACTCGAAAATAGTCATTGCGAGGAAATTGCATAGCAATTGACTAAGCAATCTCAGGAGTTTGTTATTATTTCATGAGATTGCCACGCAGTCTACGACTGCTCGCAATGACGGGGTGGTATCCACGCAGGCAATGCCCAACCTACAATTTACTTGGATCAAAGCTAAAATTAATCTCTTTCCAATGGTTAAAGCGTGCAGAGTCAAGGTTTTCGATAGGGCTTGCTTGCCATACCGCTCTAATTGCATTATCCGCCAAAGCTTCACAAACACTAGCCGGAATATTAGGACAGATTTTTTCGTTAACCTTTACCTGCTCAACATTACCTGCTTTATCTAGCGTAATACTAATAATGACTTTTACCTTATTATTACCTCTAACTCCTGCCGGTACATTACTCCAATGTCTTTCAATTTGTCTTTTTATCAAAGATGTTTCACTATCGGAAAGAGGCAGCCCATCCGTATAAACCCCTTTAGCTTCTTTTGCATTATCAGCTTTTTTTGACCTTTGATGCTTATTGGATTTTACATTATCCCCTTCCGAAGATTGCTCTAAATTCCTCAGCAAAGAATCAAGCTCATCGGTTTTAGGTTCTTTTTTCTTCACCTCTTTATGTTTCTCAGCCGGTTTCTTTCCCTCTTTCTTTTCTTCGGGCTTCTTCTTTTCTTCTGCTTGTTTTTTTTCTTCTTCTTTAGGTTTTTCTTCCTTTACTTCTTCTTTCTTCTCAGGTAACGCTTCTTTTGCTTCTTCAGACTTTGGTTCTTCTATAGGTTTTTTCTCTTCTATTTTAGGCTTTTCTTCCATTGTTTTAGCCTCAGGCTCTTTTGCTTTTTCTTCTTTAGGCAAATCTTGCGGTTCTTCTTTTGGCTTACTCTGCTCAGATTTTTTAACGTCTTCGTTTTCTATAGGGGCTTCTTTTTGCTTTGTCTGAGTGATAATATTTGATTTATCGCTAACAGGTAACATTTCAAAAGTTATAGTTTGCTCTTCCGGTAATTTTTCAAAAAGTGACGGCATACCGAATAGAAAAAAATATAAAAGAAGTAAGTGCAGAACAACAGAGAAGCTAAGGAAAACCGTAAAATTATCCTTATTTTGATTACTTTTCATTATTTTTAATATTTGAAATAAGAGCTACACGAGAAAAGCCAGCAGCATGAATTTCGGCAACTATCTCTACTACCTGTCCATAAGAAACATTTCTATCGCCTCTTACAAAAATTCTAGCATCCTTTTTTTCTTTAGTGATATTTGCAAGCTTGTCGGTTAAATGCATTCTTTCTATTGGAATTTCAAGTAAGAAAATTTTGCCTTTATTATTGATAGTAACAACCAAAGGCTCATCCTGACCTGAAATCGGTTTTGAATTTGTCTCAGGCAAATCCACGTTTACTCCTGAAACAAGCATTGGAGAAGTAATCATGAAAATAATTAATAGCACAAGCATCACATCAACAAGCGGCGTAACGTTAATTTCGCTAACTACCGCTCTTTTACTTTTTCTATTACTTCCGGCAAGCTTTATAGCCATTACATTTTTTCCTGATCAATTGCCTTAGAAAGTATAGAGTTTAACTCACTAATAAAATCTTCAATCTTATTATTGATAAGAGTAATACGGGAAATCAGATAATTATAAAAAATTACTGCCGGAATAGCTGCAAATAAGCCTATCGCAGTTGCAAGTAACGCCTCGGCAATTCCTGGAGCTACTACGGCAAGAGAAGTATTTTTTGAAGTAGCAATCGATTGGAAGCTATGCATAATCCCCCAAACGGTACCGAATAAACCTACGAAAGGAGCACTTGATCCAACAGTTGCCAAGAAGCTTAAATTTTTCTCGAGCTTTGCGACTTCCCTATTTTGAGCTAAGTACATTGCCCCCGTTATACGCTCTTTATGGTTGTTTTTTAAGCCTTCAGAAAGCCCTTTAGTGCTTAAGCTTTTACACTCATCCATAGCTAAGACAAAAATTAAAGCTAGCGGATTATTAACCGACCTCTTTATGCTTTCATATAATCGCTCTAATACTCCACCGGACCAAAACACATTTTCAAATGCCCGCATGCTTTTCTGCACTTGCACTAGCTTAAATATTTTATCCAAAATAATAGCCCATGACCAAATAGAGGCAATAAGCAACATCAGCATAACTGACTTACCGATAATGTCGGAGGAGCTTATTAAAGAAAAAATCGATAAATGATCTTGCGTAACGACTTCTAAACCGTCGCTAATATTAGTATCGGCACTCATTGAATATATATCATTTAAATTATTCTAAAATTAAATAATATATTCATATTTTATTTTTGTCATTAGGTTATGTGAAAAATTTTAGTAATTAATTTAGTATGGCTTTTGAAAAACACTTCAGTGTCATACCGTGGCTTGACCACGGTATCCAGAAAACAACTAAAAATACTAAATAATATTAGTATTTTTAACTGGATTCCGTGAATAAATAACGAGGTGACACATATTTTTAAACCATTAATTTAATATCTCTTGACCTACGTTCATTGTTCATATAAAATGCCGCTCTTAAATTTAACTTAAAGTTGTATGTAAAATTAATTCAATATTTAAAGAAACTTGAATCTATAGCTTTTGGCCCATGGCTTAATAAATACAAACAATTATTTACCTCAGACGAATCAGAAATTGAGCTGTTTGATATAATCATCCAAGCTCAAGAAAATAAAAAACATTTTAATAAAGAGTTATTTATATTATCTAATAACGTTATTGAAAGAGAGAAAATAGAAGAGATAAAGCAATCAGAAGTTGTTATTATTTTTTCTTCGGACTATAGAGCAAATTTATATTCTATATTTACTTGATTAACTAACTTTCAGTTGGAACAATATGCTAGATTTATATTAAATCTTCCAAAGAATTATAAGGACTATGAAGACTATTTTTTACAAGAAAAACAACAAGACGGATATTCAAAAATCAAAGCTTTTAATTTTAATAATGTTCAAGATAAGAAATTCTTAGCGAGAAAATATTTCAATTTATCAAAGCACGAACCATCAAATAATTCCCATTGTTTCAAGAAAATACTTTAAAATTGCAAAAATACTTAGAATATCCTTATGAATATAATACTGCAATTGATAAATCTAAATTTCTAGGTTCTGTAGATAGCTATTATAATTATTCTTGTGATAATATATAAAAATTATATATTAATAAAATAATCATTTATTAAGAAAATTAATATGCTGAAATCAGAAAATATACAAAAATCCGATAAAGCTCCTAAAGTTATACGTAAAGACACTTTTTTTAGACCTTATGGCCTTCCATCTTACTCTATTTACTATATGGATGACGGCACAACTATATATCGTGAATCTGAATCACCTCATCATTATGATAAAGTTAAAATGATAGGTCATGATACCGGATATTTTCATAAATATTTTACTGGATTTGGGTTTGAATAGACATTACTTAGAAAGAATTGCTTTGTGAGTTAATTTAGCCTCTCGATGTCATTCCTAGCTAGAAGCAGGAATCCAGTAATAAAAAGTTCATACACTGTAAGTTTTTAATAATAATTCTATGTAAAATTTTAAACCTTTCCTATCACATTGTAGCAGTTCTTAAGCCCAACTAATACTAAATTATATTCATGAAAAATGCAGAACCTTCAATTACTTTTAAGCTTGATATTACCACGGTTTATAACACCCCCAATATATTATCAGAAAGTAACATAAGAAATTTTAGAAAAAACTTTTCCGGTCTTGATGTAGTAGAAATGGATAAAAACTTTTCATCTATACCAACTGTTGGTGCCGCTATAGAAGTAATGCATTATATATTTGTAGTGAAAAATCTACAGTAAGTAGCAAGAAAGCTACAGAAATTAAGCATTCACTAATACATAAATTAATGCCTAATTATCCATATGAAAGTTACACAAATCATGAATTGTTGAAAAATTATGAAATAATACAGAGACCAGGCTTTTTTGAATATCAATTAGATGGTGAACTCATAAAATGGATGCCGGATAAAATCATTTCTATACCACCTGATACGCTAACCAAAATTCAAATAATGAGTCTTGCCTTTCAATGTAGTATATTAAATAGACACAATGATGCTGCTAAAGAGATATTTAAATGTATAATTGCAGCAATAAATCTATATTTTAATTACTTTGCAAAAGAAGTTGAACAATATAGCAAATGTGCAGAATATCTACTCCCCGTGCTAAAGCTTATTGAACCGGAATCTAAGCTTAAAATTACCCAAGCACTAGTACCGTATATAAAATCCAGCTTAGATTTGTCAGGTCAATTCTCTGATTTATTAATGGAAAATAAAAATTTTGAAGAGGCAAAAGCTTTACTTGAAGAATCTATTTTTTCGTTAAATACTAATACTGAAAATCAGGTTTTAGCCCAGTGGTATTATAGAACAGGTCGTGTTTATGAAGAAACCGGAAGCTATGATATGTCCACTAAATGTTATGAACATGCTTTTGTGCCTCTACCCACACATCCAACAGCAGCCTATCATTTATGGTCTAATTATAGAATACAAGACGAATGTGATAAAGCTAATGACTTAATACAATATGTGCCGGTAGAATATATAAAATACATTCTAGAAATGTTAACTAATCCATATGAAATTTCTTATAAGACGTTAGATGTAATTAAAAAAATACCTTAGTTCCTTTCTATTCATCAATATCTGATGGCTGTGAATACATGGCTTTTTATAACAGAATTTCTAATAAAAAAAAATTAACAAAAACCAGCAATCAATATTAACCGAAAAACTAAAAGCAATTAGTGATACCCCACACAACATACTTCTAGCATTCTCACTTGCCCTATGTAGTAAGCAATTTAAAACGGCTTCTGATCTTTTAAATAAGATACCTGAGCATAAAATAAATTTGTATGAAAAGGCTATTATAAATATTATAAAACTTCGGAGTTACGTGGACCCAAATTATACGTTACCTCAAAATAATACTCTAACGTCCAATGAAAAAGCAGAGGTTCTTAACGCCGTTAATACCGGTTTAATAGCAGATAACGAGACTAAATTAACTTCTGAAAAATCTGAAAAGATTTTCTAAAATGTTGAAAATGCTCTGCAAAATGATTCTTGCAATGAAAACACCTTAGAAATTGGAGTAGTTACCGCCTTATTAAATAATAACCCAAAAAAGTACAAGAATATGCAAGTAAATTAAGTCAAAAAAACAAGAAGGGATTATTGCAAGCTATTCCCCAGATAATAAGCAAATAGAAAACTTAGAACAATTAACCCTTCAACAATATTATCAACTAAAAAAGAAACATGAATTTTATCTAGCCATTCAAAAGATTACCAACTGCAATAATAATTCTTGGAATATTCCTAAAGAAGGTCAAATTAAAATTGATAATCAGGAAGTAACAAAAGGTACGGCTAAATTTCTTGACAAATATAGAGGATTTGATTGTTACGGTACAATGTCTAAAAAAATCTATAATACCTTTGATAAAAGTAAAGTTACCTCTTTTGTTTCTGCTTTAAAAAAAGGCACAATATATCACAAACACGGAGTAAACGGAGTTAAACTTATTAAGGAAAATGCTTTTAAAGCTAAGTGGGACTGTGATGACCGATTATGTACGAATATATTATATTTTAATGAACAAGGGTTATTATTAAATGTTGATGAGTATGGTAACCATGCTGAAGTAAAAAAGTTTATTAGCGATCATCATTTGGAGTTTTATAATGTGGAGTGATTAACTTTAAGATGCTGCTTTGTTGTATGACTCGATTTTTATCGTCATTGCGAGGAAATTGCATAGCAATTGACGAAGCAATCTCAGGATATTTGACGAGATTGCTACGCAGCCTATGGCTGCTCGCAATGACGTGGTGGTATCCACGCAACAACGCCGCCTCGCAATGACGACATCTATATTTAATGAGCAATGCCTAAAACTTAGGATAATTTTGTAGTAGAACTTAAATAATCGTTGCCGTATTTCTCAATATAATCATCATGTTTACCTTTAAAATCAACAATCTTTTTCCTATAGGAAAGAGCAATAATTCCGATCGTACGTTACTAATATTACCGTACCATCAAAATCAATTAGAGATTTTTTAAGAGCTTCTCTTGACTCTATATCAAGATGATTTGTCAGTTCATCAAGAACCAAAATATTACTTTTTTCTAGCATCATTTTAGCAAGTAATAATCTTGCCACCTCACCGCCGCTTAAACTTAAAATATTTTTATTTACTTCATCACTGCGAAATAATACTTGTCCGAGCGTATTGCTAATTGTATTTTCCGTTTTTTTTCAGATTGCTTTTTAAGCCAATCAATAATACTAATAATAATACTAATATTTTCATTAAGTAGCTCATGATGGTCTTGAGCGAAATAAGATATTTGCGATTCATATCCCCACTCATAGCTACCTTGATCTGCTGATATTTTATTCATTAAGATTTTTAATAAAGTAGATTTACCGATATCGTTTGCACCAATAATAATAATTTTTTCTCCTCATGATACGTTAAAACTAACTTTATTTAATATTTGCTTATTCTCAAAATCTTTAGTCATTTGATCAATTTTTAATACTAATTTTCCTGAATTGCTTAGCTGCTTAAATCTAAATAACGGACTAATGCTTGAAGATTTCTGTATATCCGGTAATTCTATTTTCGCTAACTGCTTTTCTCGGGAGGCACTTTGCCTTGCTCTCGTCCCTGCTCTAAATTTATCAACCCAAGCCTGCATATTTTCTATTTTCTTTTCTAAGAAATTTCGCTCGCTTAGCTTCTGAGCAGCTATTATCTGCTTTTCTTGCACAAAATATAAAAATTAATATTCCTTTAAAAGAGTTTTTTAAATAATTCTCAAGCCAATATATTGAAATAATATCAAGATGGTTTGTCGGTTCGTCGAGTAGTAAAATATCGGGATTATTAAATAGACTTTGTACGAGTAATACACGAAGCTTATAACCTTCTGACAACGCAGAAAGCGGCTCATAATGGTATTTTTCGGCTATTCCAAGACCTACAAGCAAGCTAGCTGCAAAAATTTCAGCAGTATAACCGTCATTATCGTATATTACCTGTTCAAGTTCACAAAACTTATACCCATCTTCACCGCTACATTCCTGCCGATTTAATATCTCTTCTTTTTCCTGTAAAGCTTTCCATAACTCCTTATTCCCTGCTATTACCGTATCTATAATTTTAGTATTTTCATAAAGAAACTGATCTTGTTTTAAACAGCCTATTTTGGAGTTTTCTGGTATGTTAATCTCACCGAAAGCTGGCTCTTCTTCCTTAGTTAAGACTTTGAAAAAAGTTGTTTGACCTGCTCCGTTGGCACCTACTAAACCATATCGTTTATTGTGTTTAATATGCAAATTTACATCAGTAAATAGTATTCTTGTACCATAACTCAGGCTAAATCGTTTATAATAATCATATTTTTAGATATCGTGGTTAAATGGTGTTATTGTATAGACACCTAATCGCCATTGTGAACAACTGCAGATCTTGTTGCATGACTCGTTTTATGTCATTCCAGCGAAGACGTTATTGCGTAGATACCGCCCCGTCATTGCGAGCAGTCGTAGACTGCGTGGCAGTCCAAAACAATAATAAAAAAATTCTGTAAATCAGAATTTTTTACTAGATTGCTTCATCAAAACTTACAGTTTTTCCTTGCAATGACGACCTGCAGTATCCACACAACAAGACCTATGCAGGCATAACATAAGAGCCATGCAGGCAATGCCGAGCTTGTGGCAAGATTCATAAATGCTTATTACTTAAAGCTAGTTTTGATGGATACCATGGAAGGTTCACAGTATAACAATAAAAAATCTTATTTCTTCAATAGCTCAAGAGCTTTTGCAAAATCTACTATATATTCTTCTTCTTTTTTTAAGTCTTTGATTTTTAAGTTATTATTCGCCTGCTCTTCATCACCTATAAAAATAATAAATTTAGCATTTTCATTAAAAATGCGTTGCATTCTTTTAGCTATTTTACCTAGTGGTTCTATGATAGTAGCAATATTTTCTGTTCGCAGTTTATCTACAATTTCTAAAGCATAGCAAATATTATTTTTGCCTATAGGTAATACAAGTACCGGCTTAACTTCAGATATATTATATTCCCGCATTAAAGCAATTCGCTCAATACCGGCAGCAAAACCGATAGCCGGCACATCATCGTTATTACCCATGATTTTAGCAAGCCCGTCATAACGTCCACCGGCTAGAATAGTAGATTGGCTCCCTAGCTTTTTTGTAGTGAATTCAAAAGCAGTATGGCAATAATAATCAAGCCCTCTAACCAAGCGTGGATTTATGCTATATTTCACGCCTAAAATATCTAGATACTTTATTAACTCCTCAAAATATTCTTTGGATTCATCAGTGTAATATTCAGATAAAACCGGTGCGTTTGCTATTATTTTCTGATCGGTCTCACTTTTAGAATCAAGTATCCGCATTGGATTTTTGGATAATCTTATTTTGCTTTCTTCTGATAATTGATCTTTAAAATCATTGAGATATTCTACTAATTTTTGCTGATAAACACTTCTTGATTCATTACATCCAAGAGAGTTAAGCTCTAAGGTAGTATCCTGCTCTATTTCGAGTGCTTTTAATATATCAACGGCTAACTTCAAAGTGTCAGCATCAGTAACTGCTCCTTTAGCACCGATATACTCATAATTTAGTTGGTGAAATTGTCTTTGACGCCCTGCTTGCGGTCTATCATAACGAAAAACAGGACCGGTAGAGAAAAACTTTAATGGTAATTTATGTTGTAATCCGTTTGAGATGAGGCTTCTTATAATACATGCTGTAAATTCAGGTCGTAATGCTACGGAATCATTGCTTTTATCTAAAAAACTATAGATTTCTTTGCTGATTACGTCAGAGCTTTCACCCATCGAACGGTTAAAGACTTTAGTATACTCCAAAATAGGAGTACTTATTTGTTTATAGCCGTACAATACTCCAACATCTCTTGCTTTGTTAATTATATAGTCGTGAACTTTATAATCATCCGGCAAGAGATCTTTCATTCCTCGGAGTGGTTGCAGCTTTTCAGTCATTTGGTTAATTTTGTTTTGTTGCGTGGATACTACTAACTCGTCATTGCGAGGAGAGGCAAAGCCTCGACGTGGCAATCTCAGGAATTTTGTACTACTTCATGAGATTGCCACGCTCTCTACGTTCGCTCGCAATGACGGATAGCCCCCTCTTAATTCTGCTCTTTTTTCATAAAAAACGATCTTATAATATATAAAACAAATATTGTAATAAACCAATATATTAATACACGACCTGCGGTTAATAGATTAAATTCACCGTCATATATTTGAATAAATAGTAAATATGCACAAGCAATTAAAATAAACGGTACGATAATAAATACTAAAGGACATCTAAAAGGTCTTTGAGCATCAGATAGCGTTACCCTAAATAATACCACTATTATTGTAACGGTTATATAATCAATAAGAGCTCCCATTGAAGTTAATTGCGTTAATAATTCCGTAGAACAAAATCCTCCAAGGATAGCGGCTAAAGAAGCAAATATTATAATCGTAATATACGGACTATCATATTTTGGGTGCAGCTTTGCAAAACTTTTCGGTAGTAAACCGTCACGTGCAATAGCATAAAAAATACGAGAAGTACCGTAAATATTCATCATCAACACCGTCATCATACCGCAAACTGCTCCAGTTGCAACAATAGCAGAGCCGATCTTGCTATTATTGATAGTTAAAGAATAAGCAAGCGGTTGATCGTTATTTAACTGATCAAAAGGTGCAATACCGGTAACAAGCCCTGCCATCGTTACATAAACTATAGTAGTTAGAACAAGTGAGCCAATAATACCGATCATTATATCGCGTTTTGGGTTTTTACACTCCTCAGCTGCGGTTGCAATCGTTCCAAAACCCGTAAAAGCTAAGAATAAAATAGACGCACCTACTAAAACATTACTAAAACCGAAAGGCATAAAATTACTCCAGTTAGTAGCATCAAAATGAGGGGCAGCAGCGAGTATAAATACGAATATTGCAACCATTTTTATGAAAACTAAAATTGCATTTAGTCTCTTACTATCTTTAGTACCTAAATATAAAATAAATCCAATAAATCCCGAGATTAAAAATGCCGGTAAATTTATTATACCGCCGTTTGTCGGTACAGTAGTTAATTCTTTCGGTAAATTGATTCCACCTGCTGCTAGTATTCCTTGTACGTAGCCCGACCAGCCTGCAGCTACTATTCCTGCAGCAACACCAAGTTCTAATATTATAACACTACCGATCATCCAAGCAAATACTTCGCCAAATGCTACATAGGAATAAGTATAAATACTTCCTGATGTCGGAAGCATTGCAGCAAGTTCAGTATAAACAAGCGCTACAAAGATACAGGTAATACCTGCAATCGCATAAGATAACATTACTGCAGGTCCTGAATATTTAGCAGCAATTATACCAGTAACGACGAATACGCCCGTGCCGATCATCGCACCAAGACCCAGTAATATTAAATCGAATGCTCCAAGCGTCTTGCTAAGACCGCTTGAGCTGCCTATCTCTTTTACTGATTCAAAACTTTTCTTCCTTAAAAAACTCATTAGTTTCTCCTGTTTTAGTGAGCTTATTTTTTTGTGAATTGTGTCATTGCGAGCGACTAAAAGGAGCGTGGCAATCTCAGGAGATCTAACTAGATTGCCACGTCGCTTCGCTCCTCGCAATGACGCAATTACCTTATCTCTCTAGTAATCCATCCGCCACCAAGTACTCTTTCGCCGGCATAAATAACGCATGCCTGCCCAGGGGCAACGGCTTTTTCTTCGCATAAAAATTTTACTTTCATTTTATCATCACCGAGTTTACTTATTTCGGCTAGACGCGGCGGTCTTGTCGAGCGAATTTTAACTGCTACTTCTAACTTTTCGTTATCTTTAATCTCATCTGCAAGCCAATTCACATCTCTAATGATAAATTCCTGCACGTTTAATGCGGACCCCGGTCCTACATATACTATATTGTCCTTAGGATCAATCTTTACTACATATAAAGGCTCATTATAAGCTATACCAAGACCACGACGTTGCCCTATGGTGTAGTTAATTATACCGCTATGCTCTCCTAGCTCAAACCCTTTTACGTGAATAATTTTACCGCTTTTACTGCTATTTGGACGTATTTTATTTATTATGCCCTTATAATTTCCGTCAGGTACGAAACAAATATCTTGGCTGTCTGGCTTATCCGCTACCTCAAGCCCAAATTTACTAGCAAGCTTTCGTGTTTCATCCTTAGTAAGCCCTCCTAGAGGGAAACGTAAATATTCTAATTGCTCTTTAGTTGTCGTAAATAAAAAATAACTTTGATCTTTTGTTGGATCAAGCCCTGTATGTAATTCCGCTCCATTATCACCGTTTATTTTTCGTACGTAATGACCGGTAGCAAGCTTATCTGCTCCAAGCTCTCTAACCGTTTTAACTAGATCCCCGAACTTTACCGATTTATTACATTGCACACATGGAAGCGGTGTTTCACCTTGTAAATAGCTATCGACGAAATTATCTATTACCGACTCTTTAAATTTGCTCTCATAATCAAGTACATAATGGGGAATACCTAGCTTATTTGCTACCATTTTAGCATCGTAAATATCCTGACCAGCACAACAGGCATTTTTCTTCCCTACTGCCATACCGTGATCATATAGCTGCAAGGTAATACCTATAACATTATGTCCTTGTTCATGCAGCATTGCAGCAACCGCCGAACTATCAACCCCGCCTGACATTGCGACAACTATAGTAGACTGCTTATCCCCTAAATTAATCATACCAACCTTAAACAAACAGCAGATTATACTAAATTTATAATTAAATTACAACACTATCTTTTAATATATTAAAATGCTATAATTGGCGTTGTCTAGTAATTATCGATTTCGTCATTGCGAACAACCGTAGGCTACGTGACAATCTCATGAAATAATAATAAACTCCTGAGATTGCTTCGTCAATACTTCGTATTTCCTCGCAATGACGATTTACTAATCCACGTGGGAATGACAAAATGCTTCAAATAATGCAAAAACTTATATGTTATTTAAAATATTATACAAAACAGTTATTAAATTAGCTCTAATTTATTTCATACTGATTATTTTAGAATATGCACGTCAAGGTTTTATTAATGACTTATCGTTACAAAAAGTAGATTTATCTATTCAGAATTCCATAAAGGAACCAATTTATTTAGTTTCTTATGCCGACGGTCCGGAGTATGTTTATCGTAATCAAAATGCAACCACTCATTATGCAATTAATAAAGGTATAGACTTCATATTTAACTATAAGAAAAAGCACATAAATCAAGCGTTTATAGAAAAAAACCAAGAAATTTTTAATGAACCTGCAGGAGCGGGGTTATGGCTATGGAAGCCTTATATTATACTTGAAACAATGAAAAATGCACCAGAAGGAGCTATTATAGTATATTTAGATTCAGCATTTGTTATTAAAAAGCATATCAGTAATTTAACAAATCTTTTAGGCGATAATGACATATTACTGGTACATGATCGCAATCGTAAAAACGGTAGTTTTGTTAAAGGCGAAACTTTTGCTTTAATGGATTGCCTTACAGACGAATGCAGAAATGACGATCACATTTGGAGTGCCGTTATTATTGTGCGTAATACCAAGCTTTCTCGTTCTTTCATTGAAAAATGGCTAAAAAGTTGTGAAGATATTAGAATTCTTTCAGGCAAAGATTATAATATCCATCCTAATTACGATGAATATAAATGGCATCATTCCGATCAATCGGTACTTAGCCTTATATATCATAAAAATCCACAATCGGTTAAAGTAATAGAATATGAAGAAATAACACCTTCTTTATATTGGTTCCACCGTAAATATTCAAATAGCTCACCGTTAAAACCTTGGTATAGCATATACGGTATAGATCCTATAATTAATTTTAATACTAACGGCAAAGTTTTACCTTCTACCGCCCTTATAAATACTCCGCCGATTGTTAGACTTCGTAAATGGGTTATCAAGTATACTCAATGAGCCGGTGTTGTTGCATAATTCCAAAGCCGTCATTGCGAGCGACTAAAAGGAGCGTGGCAATCTCATGAAATAATAATAAACTCCTGAGATTGCTTCGTCAATTACTTACGTAATTTCCTCGCAATGACGACATCTCTCGTACTTTAAAAAAACTATAAGATAAAGTAAGTACTTTAATGTCTTGCATTTCAGGGTCAAGCTCAAAATCCTTATCTATATAAAATGTAACCGGCATTAAGACTTTTTCGCCGGCTTTTAATAATTGTTCTTCAAAACAAAAACAATGAATTTTTACGAAATATTTTCCTGCTTTATTTGGAGTAACATTATACACGGAAGTACCTATTATATCGTTATCGCTTAGATTCTCCGTTTCATAGAACACTAGAGTATTCTGCCCCGGAACAATTTGCACTCTTTGCTGCCTTGGAATAAACCGCCAAGGTAAATCTTTATCAACATTAGCATCAAACTCGATAATTATAGGTTTAGTGCCTTTTACCTTAGAATATACACTCACCGTTTCTTTTGCAGTAGTGCCACCATATCCTGTAACTTTACAGAATAAATTATAGATAGGTACGGAAGCAAAACTGAGTAACACCATACTAATTATTAATCCCAGCAAGGAAAAAGCTAAATTTTTATTGGATTTTTTAGACATTATTTGATTTTATTTAAAAATATTCTAGAAAAAGTTTATTTTAGATCATATATGTGTTAGTATAAAAAAAATAGTTTTTAAGGTTAGTATGACTAATAATATTAATGTATTAGCAATTTCTAGCGAATCAGGATTTTATAGCTACTTACAGAAAATCAATAAAATTCCTTCACTTACGCAAGAAGAAGAATTGTTATTAGCAAAATCCTATTTAGAAGGGAATGATTTACAAGCTGCACATAAATTAGTAACAAGCCATCTTAAACTTGTTGCAAAAATTGCAAGCGGCTATAGGACTTACGGTCTTCCTATTACCGAATTGGTTTCAGAAGGTAATGTAGGTTTAATGCAGGCAGTAAAAAAATTCAATCCCGAACTTGGTTTTCGCCTATCAACATATGCGATGTGGTGGATTAAAGCAGCCATACAAGAATATATATTAAAATCTTGGTCATTAGTAAAGATGGGAACAACGGCCGCACAAAAAAAATTATTTTTTAGTCTTAATAAAGTTAAGCATAAAATTACTAATTTATACTCAAGGTCTATTACTACCGATGATTTTGCACAAATAGCAGATGAGCTAGGCGTTTCGGTTAATGAAGTTTCTGAAATGAATACTAGAATTTCAGGTCCTGATTTATCGTTAAATAACTCTATAAATAGTGACGATGCAGAATCCGGAGAATTAATAGAACTATTACCGGAAACACGCCCTACTCCTGAAGCTATGGCTATTAGTAAGCAAAATTCTAACAGTAAAAGGCAGTTACTATCAAATGCTATGAAGATTTTAAACGATAGGGAACTTCGTATTTTAACAGAGCGTAAATTAACGGATACTCCTAAAACTCTAGATATTCTAAGCAATGAGTATAATATTTCTAAGGAACGTATTAGACAAATAGAAAATACGGCTTTTGAAAAAATAAAGAAGTTTATTTTAAACCATAGTAGAGAAGTAGCTTAAGCCTTATTGGACTGTCATCCTGTGGCTTGACCACGGTATCCAAAAATAACTAAAAATACTAACAATGTTAGTATTTTTAACCGGATACCGCGATCAAGTCGCGGTATGACAACAGGAAAACGATTCACCCAACAATGCTTTCGTAGAAATGACATTAGTTCAGTACACCTGACCATTCTGGATCAGAAGCATCTGCCGGTGTCATAATTTCTCTTTCATTATGACCTGTTAGATCAATTGCAAAAATTTTGTTTTTTCCCGGAGCTTTAGCGCTCGACGGCCAACCTTTAGCAAACATAATAACTCGTCCGTTAGGCGACCAACAAGGACTTTCAACTAAATATCCGCTTGTTATTATCCTTTCACTATTCTCATCATCTTGGGGACATGCTTTCATAATTCCGATATTAAAAGTTTTTCCTCCGTCTCCTCTAGTAATCTTAGTAAATGCTATATAGTCTCCTCTAGGCGACCAGCTAGGAGCTGCGTAAGAACCACTGCCAAAACTAATACGCTGAACGTCACTTCCGTCTGAATTCATGATATATAATTGAGGCACACCGTTTCTATCGGAATTATATACAATTTTTTTACCGTCCGGTGAATAGCTAGGAGAGGTATTAATACCGAATCCGTCAGTTAATTTATGAAGCCGTTTAGTAGCAAGGTCGATTTCATAAATATGCGTCGAGCCGTTTTTAGCTATCGACATTACAGCTTTTCTACCGTCTGGTGAGAATCTAGGAGCAAAAGATATACCGGAAAAATCACCTACTACACTTTCTTTGCCTGTTTTTAAATCTTTTTCATAAACGAGTGCTCTTCTTTTAGTAGCATATGAAACGTAAAAAATCTTATCCGCCGAACGAGCAAATCTTGGGGTTAAGACTAGTGACTTTCCATTGGTAAGGTATTTATTATTAGCCCCGTCATAATCCATCAAAGCAATTCTTTTTATTTTCGGTAAAGAGCTGCTTTCTGATACATACACTATTTTAGTGTCAAAATAACCGGCATCACCGGTAATTTTTTCATAAATTTTATCTGCAATTTTATGTGCTGCTCTTCTCCATAGATTTTCCGGTACTTCAAGAATTTCACCGACGAGCTGTTTTTCAAGCAACGTATCCCATAATATAAAGCTAATTTTAAATCTACCGCTTTCTAGTTTTTTAACTTCACCGTTTACTAAAAGACTAGCATTAATTTGACGCCATGCAGCAAAAAGCGGTTTATATTCTATTCCTGTCTTCTCTTCTATAAAAGAGGCAGCAGAAATAGGACGGAATAACCCCGAAAGCTTTAAATCATTAGAAATAACTTTAACCATATCGTGACCTAATACATCAGCGGCAGAATTATCGGCATCAAATTTATTGACCGCTATAGGTGTCGGGTCAGCTCGCCCATGCTCAATGTTTATTGTTTCAAGTGCATAGCTGGTAAAGCTAAATAATAGTGATAATATAAAATATATAATATTTCTCACTTAAAATACTCCTTTTTATCAAATTCCGTTATGGTTGTTGTATGTCATTCCTGCTTTCGCAGGAATGACATACATTACCCAAAAATCTTCATCAGTTCTTCCCATTCTCTCTTAGTCATATTACTAGTTTCATGGGTAACTTTTTCACCGTTTATCATTCTTTTAATTACATCCAAACCTTTACGTGAAATATTTGCTCCCTGCAAACGATATTCTTCAAAAGCTTCATAAGCAAAAGGAACCCAAGCTTTGACTATCTCAAGCATCTTTTCAGCATAAACTCTAATTTCATATTGAGCGTGAGGGTCGGCTCGCAATCTTAAAAAATGAAGTAAATTATGTAAATTAATCTTCCAATACCATTCCGTATAATAATTTAAAGTTAAATTCATACGAGCAAGCTCTCTTGCTATCCCTGTGACGTTCTCATCTATAATATTACCCTCTTCATCGGCATTCATCAGTTCCTTATAATGCCCGTAGCACTGTCTAGCATCTTCCTCTAAAATTGCAAGGACCTTTTCAGCCACTTCTTTCGGTAAGCTATCCCCTTCCCTACATTGTTTATTTACAGCAGATTGGGAAGCAATATTTGCCGGCTCAGGTAGATAAAATTCATTACCTAAAATAGAATACCTTGCCGAATATTCGTTAACGCTAGCTGTTCTATGCCTAATCCATTGCCTTGCAATAAATATCGGTAGTTTAATATGGAACTTGATATCACACATCTCAAAAGGAGTGGTATGATAATGACGAAGCAAGTAGTTTATCAGCCCTTTATCTTGGTTTAATTGCTTCGTACCCTTACCGTAAGAAACACGAGCTGCTTGTACTATAGCACTATCATCCCCCATATAGTCGATAACTCTAATAAAGCCATAATCTAACACTTTTATAGGCTCATATAAGATTTCTTCAAGTGCCGGGACTGTTACTCTTTTTGTGGTGTTGTGCATTCTATTTATCCTTTATGTTTTTCTTTAAATTAACCTTTCCAATGTCATTCCCGCAGAACGTTGTTGCGTACATCCCGATGTCATTCCTGCGAAAGCAGGAATCCAGCGTAAAGCGAGATAAATCGAGCTTTTAAAAAGCTTTAAAGTATTGGATTGGATTCCCGCTTCCGCGGGAATGACATCGATCCTTAAGTTGACACCCATACACTTCTGCAGGAATGACATAAAGTTATGGAAAATAACTATATAAATTCTTACCGTTTCTTTTTAGCCATAATTTTGCCGGTTGGTATTCGTTATATATATCCTCAACTAGCTCCCAAAAATTTTTACTATGGTTCATTTCTTTTAAATGTGCCATTTCATGAGCTACTAAATATTTCAGTACTTCAAAGGGAGCAAAAACTACCCGCCAATTAAAAACAAGATTCCCTTTGCTACAACAACTCCCCCAACGGCTAACATTTTCCATTATTCTAATATTGGAATAAGTCAAATTATGTTTTTTAGATATATTCTCTACTATTATTTTTATTTCTGCTAATAATTTCTTTTTAAGGAATACTTCTATACTAAGTTTTTTTAGTACCTGACTACAATACACTTCTAACGTAGAATCATTTAATTTTATCTGATTTTTAGACGAATCAATATGTATTATTTCATAAGATTTACCCAAAATAGAAATCTTATCTTCATCTTTTGGTATCGCAGTTACATTACGACGTAATTTTTGCCTAACCCAATATTCTTTACTTAACAAAAAATTATGACCTTTTTCGGCTTCTACCTTAAGAGGTAATACAAGCTCTGCACCTTTAGACGTAATGCGGATGGCTATATTTTTAGCTTTGCTACTCCTTCTTACTATAACATTTTGAGGTTCACCATATTTGGTAAGAGTAATAAAATCTTCCATTTAAAATTCTATATACTTATTAGGATCAACTGCTATTTTATTTTTACGCATAGCAAAATATAATTTATGTTCTACATGTCCGATAACACTATTTCTAACAATTTTATCACCTTTCTTCAGTAATAAATCATCTAAACTCGCATATGCTACTTCTAGATCGTCTTTATCTAATTTAACTATTACTAAATTACCGAATTGCTTATTGTAACCTGAATATATTACCGTTCCTGCAGCTATCGATTTAACTTCACTATATCCTTTAGCTGCAATATCTATCCCTTTACTTTTACCTGCTTTAAACTCGGTAATAACTACCCCATTTAACGGTTTTACAAAGTTTAATTGTTCTATCGCTTCTTCATCTTCGTCTTCATTCAGAGACATAGGAATCTCAATATCATCATTATCATCTTCTATAATTTTTGCCTTTGGCTCTTCGAGTCTACCGCTAACTTTTTCTGACACGGGATTGTCTTCCATAGTTCTTTGAACTATCATGCCCTCATCGTGATCTAGTTCGGTAGAATCATTATTTGCAGTAACATCTCCTACTTTATACTCAATTGGAGCCGGTAGCTGATCAACACAAGCAACTAAACAAAAACATATAACGATACTAAGTACAACAGGATGTTTCATATATTTAACAAAACTATTATTTACATTAGAAAACAAATCTTACATAGTATATAATTTTTATCATTATTTTCCATCAAAAAATTAACTATGAAAACTTATAATATTGTCATAGCTAGTGATCATTCAGGTTATGAGCTTAAGTCTGAAATTATCAATTATTTAAAGCAGAAATCTCTAAAGATTTATGACTGCGGAACAAATAATACACAAACCGTTGATTATCCTGATTATGCTAAGAAAGTAGTAGATATTATTATTGAAAAATCAGCACCTATCGGTATTTTAATTAGTGATACGGGGATTGGTATGTCTATAGCTGCGAATCGTAGCTCGGAAATAAGAGCTGCTTTGTGCAACGATATATTAACTGCCGAAAATGCTAAAGCTCATAATGACGCTAATATCTTGATACTCGGAGCAAAAACCATAGACCAAAAAATAGTATTTGATATTATAGATAAGTTTTTAACTACCCAATTTGAAGGCGGCAGACATAGCACCCGCCTATCAAAAATAAAATAGTTGTATAAACTGTTAAACATTGTTATTATCCGTCATTGTGAGGATGGGCAAAGCCTCGACGTGGCAATCTCAGGCATTTTGCACTATTTCATAAGATTGCCACGCTCCTTGCAGTCGCTCGCAATGACGATTCGGTATCCATGCAATAAAGCCAAACTATAATATAAATTATGCTGCTTAATATGAATCTTCAAGAGTTGAAACAAAAATATAATTACGATGTTGCAACGAAAATGATGCAGCAATATCTAGACATTAAATTTGCTCATTTAGATTGTTTACTACTATTTAGAATGGGTGATTTTTATGAAATGTTCTATGAAGATGCAATTCTAGCAAGCAATGTACTTGGCATTGCTTTAACAAAGCGCGGCAAAAACGGCGAAGAAGAAATTGCGATGTGCGGAGTACCTTATCATGCCCTTGAGAGTTATTTAACTAAGTTAATTGAAGAAAATTATAAGGTTGCTATTTGTGATCAACTAGAAACACCTGAAGAAGCAAAGAATAGAGGCGGTTATAAAGCGGTAGTTACTAGGGATGTTACACGTATTATAACTCCGGGAACTATAATTGAAGAAAATTTAATTGCTTCAGCCGAACCTAATTATTTAGCAAGTCTCGTAATACCGAAAAATAAAGAAACAGCTAGCCTTTGTTATGTTGATCTTTCTACTTCCGAAATTGTTGTAGTTAATGTACCGGAAACGGAAATTCTTAATGAGCTGGCTCGTTTAAAACCTCGTGAAATTCTGCTTAGCGAAAATCTGAGATCTTCTAATCTTGCGGATAGTATTTTCAAACAATTAAATTTTCGTATTACCTATCAAGTTGATAGTTTTTTTGCGATTAATAAATGCGAAAAAATCATTTTAGATTTTTATAAAATGAAAGATATTAAAGGAATCGGCGAGATATCTAGTAGTCAAATTTGTTCCATAGGTAGCGTTTTAGAATATTTATCGTTAACGCAAAAACAAAATATTCCTCATTTGCCAATCCCTAGAATTATCAATTTTCATAGCTATATGACTATTGATTTCTCTACTAGACGCAACCTTGAAATTGTAACAAACTCACAAGGCAGCTCGCAAGGAAGTTTATTAAGCACCCTTAATCATACGGTTACTAAACAAGGCGGACGTTTACTATATAATTTTCTTTCAAGTCCTTTAACCAACATTGCTAAAATAAATCATCGTTTAAATATTACCGAGTTCTTTTATTCCAACTTAGAAATAGTAAAAAAAATTAGAGAACTTCTAAAAAAAACTAGTGATATAGAACGCTGCTTAACACGTATTACGATGAACAGAAGTTCAGGTCGTGATTTACTTAGCATTAAATATACTTTAGAAACGGCAACGATTATTAAAGGAGTATTCTTTGACGCTTACGGTTTTAATTTACCTGATTTTATCGAAAAAATTATTAAACCTCTATCAGGCGATGCAGAATTATATAATTTAATAGACGAAACAATACGAGAGGATGCACCGAATAATTTAAATGACGGAGGTATAATAAAACATGAATATCATCCGAAAATAGCTCAATTACATGATTTAATTAATAACGGAAAATTACATATTGAAAAGCTAAGAGATCAATATCGCAAAGAAACGGGAATAGACAGTTTAAAAATATCTCATAATAATGTTATAGGGTTTTTTATCGATATCACCGCTAAAAATGTTAATAAAATCCTTGATCCCAAATTTATTCACCGTCAAACAACGGTTAATCATGTTCGTTACACTACTGCTGAACTACAAAAGCTTGAAAGTGAGTTAGTCAATGCTAAAACCTTAGTAATAAGCTTAGAAAAAGAATTATATGCGGATATTTGTAGCCAATTAATCGAAAAAGCTTCCTATTTACGAATGCTTGCAAGCTCCTTAAGCTGGCTTGACGTATTTTGTAATTTTGCTTACATCGCTGATGAATATGATTATGTTAAGCCTAAGTTTACCGATGATTTAAGCTTTGATATCGTTAAAGGACGGCATCCTGTAGTAGAGAAAGCACTACAGCGAGAAAGCAAAAGCTTTGTATATAATGATTGTCATTTATCGGAGCTTGAGCGTATTTGGTTAATTACCGGTCCTAATATGGCAGGTAAAAGTACTTTTTTACGTCAAAACGCCATTATTGCAATTATTGCTCAAATAGGTTCGTTTGTGCCGGCAAAAAGTGCTAAAATAGGGGTAGTCGACAAAATATTTAGCCGAATAGGTGCTGCCGATGACTTAATTAAGGGACAATCGACCTTTATGGCAGAGATGCTTGAAACCTCAGCAATTCTTGCTCAATCTACAAAAAACTCACTAATCATACTTGATGAGGTAGGTAGAGGCACATCCACTTATGACGGGGTATCTATAGCATGGTCGGTGCTTGAATATATTCATGATAAGCTGAAATGTCGCTGTTTATTTGCAACGCACTATCATGAGCTAACCGTTATGAGTAATTTCCTGCCGGCTTTGCAAAATTATACTATTGCTATTGAGGAGTCAGGTAAAGATATTCTATTTTTACATAATATTATATCAGGTGCTGCCGATAGGTCCTACGGTCTTCATGTTGCGGCTCTTGCCGGTCTTCCTGCGAGTGTTATAAACAGAGCTGAGCAGATTCTGCTTAAATTTGAAAAAACTTCTACAGGTAAAGGAAAAAATATTTTATCAACGGAATCAAATAATTTGAGTTTGTTTAATCTTGAACCTAATAAAACTACTATAAGCAGCAAATTAGATGAAAAATTCAGCACTATCGATCCTGATAAACTATCACCTAAAGAAGCACTTGAGTTAATTTATGAGTTAAAGGAGTTGGTTTGATGCGAGTTTGGCAATGCCTGCGTGGATCAGTTTTTTCATCATTGCGAGGAAAAACTGCAAGTTTTGACGAAGCAATCTCAGGAGTTTGTTATGATTTCATGAGATTGCCACGCAGCCTACGGCTGCTCGCAATGACGATCTAGTCTCTATGCAACCTTGCCTCCCTTTCCAACCAATATTTACTACAGGCAAAAAAATTAGGATTAGCGAAACTTTCTTTACCGTAAGTAATTTCTTGTCCATGCGTATCTAAAATATTACCACCGCCGGCTTTAATTAAAGCATGACCTGCCGCTATGTCCCATTCCATAGTTTGACCGAATTTTGGATATATATCAGCTGCTCCTTCAGCAATTAAGCATAGTTTAATTGAACTGCATATTGCATTTATTTGACCGAATGAATACTTACTTAAAAATTCTTTAGTAGCTTTATTTGAATTATAAAAACCTATTACCGCATTAAGCTCTTCATGTTTAGGTTCATGATTAACAAATATTTCTTTAGAATTCTGTTCGATTTTTAACCGACCGTTTACATCGGTATAATATAGCTTTGCTGTTTCAGGGTGATATATAAAGCCGATGGTTGGAAAACCGTTTTCAATAAGCCCTATATTGACCGTATATGTACTTTTACCATTTACATAGCTCCATGTCCCATCAATAGGATCGATTAACCAAAAAGTATCACTGCTGAATATAGGTAGCGGCTGCTCTTCGCATACTATAGCTATTTGAGAGGTTAAGGTTTGTAGAGTTTGATAAATTATTTTACTAATTTCCTTATCGGCATTAGTGACTACTGACCCATCTGACTTAATATCAGTCAATATTCCTGCCTTTTTTATATCTAGTGCAATCTTGCCGGTATTAATAATTAAATCTTTTAAAGCATTAATTAAATTGTCATTCATAATTATTTATTTAACATCTTTGCAGCTGTATCATCTTCTAACCACTGACCGGTATTTAAAAACGTAGATTGCTGCAACTCAGCGATTTGATGATCAGGTGACCCAGGTAACATTTGCCACCCCAAATATTCAATTCCATAATATCCTATATCAACCATACTTAAATAAGAGTCCATATTTTCTAAATCTTTTTTATTATTTGCAAAAATTACTATTTTTTTAGGTTGTTTCGGTATAATTTTTAAGAACTCTATAAGAGCTTTTACTCTATTTATATTACCGGTAAATATTATACCTAAATAAAAAATAGGGGCTTCAGCATCGCTTGGATTAAATCTAAATACATCTTTATCATTAACTTTATTAGTAAAATTAATATTGAGTCTGTAAAGTAAGGTATATAACCATCTTTCATAATTTTCAATTAAATTACATGGGGCCGTTATTTCCTGAAGACCTAAAACCGTTGCACCTTGCTGTTTCATCTTATTAATTAAATCTACCCATTTAGATTCAACAAGCATCATTTGACGCTGCACTATCAATTTTGCAATAGTTTTATTAACTGATGCGTTATCCGCTGCAAGACTATATAAATGTTTAGTAAAATTTATATAAGAATTATCCTGATATCGAAATAATTTGGATTTCGGTGTTATGATAGTATTATCTATATTTATAAGTACCAGCGTATCTGCATCTATCTTCGGTAATAAGTTTTTCATTGTTACTGAATCTACGGAATAAGTAGGAATAATTTGACCGTAGCCCGCATACGAAATAACTAAGCAAAGTAAACTCAATAAAACTTTATTTATTCGTGTCATAAGGATTTTTACCTTTTGCATTATTATTCTTTAAAGGTGGATTATTTCTTTTTAGCTTATTTATTTGAGGTATTAAATCATTAATCAGTTTAGTATAATATGCAATATCTTTGTTTTTCGGAGTATTTTTATTACTATAATGATAACCAATAAATAATATATTAGAACTATAACTACTAAGTTGCAATTCCATTGAGCTTAGCAATTCTATGCTACTACTAATCATTATAAAGCATTTCGGTATAAAATTCATTTGAACAAGGAAATTGAGCATCATTTCCGCTTCCGATATATTATTACTCGTCAATATACCCTTATAAAATACCGGATAAGTATTAGCAAAACTGTCTAAATTATTAAAAATAATATAATTATTGTTTGGAAAACTATTTGAAAAATCAATATCGAAATTTTTCTTTAAATAATCGGCAAACCATATCTCAAATTTAGGAATATTATTAAAATTACCGGTAAACCCATCATTTACTGCTATTATGGGGATTTTACTATTACTCATTTCATTTACAAAATTTGGAAAATCAGATTCTTGTAATTCTTTCTTATAGCTATCATTAGTTAAAATCAATTGATTTATATAAATAGCTTTTAGATTTTTATTAATATTACGTAAAAGAGGAGTTAGTGTAAGATAAATGTCTTCATCAAGCTGTTCAACGATAGGCACTAAAGACTTAAACAAAAATTCATCTAGAACCGTTACTACTAATAAATCCTGAGGTACATAATTTTTATTATAATTTTCTTTAAAATCTTGTTTTATTTTATTTAAACTATCCACTTCTATAATTTCTGCACAAGCTATAGAAGCAATAAATAATATTAGAATAAATATATATTTTTTAAACATTTATGATTTCCATTTTTTTAAAGGCAGCATGTCACCCTGTGATTTTCTATGTCATTCCTGCGAAAGCAGGAATCCAGTACTTTAAAGCTTTTTAAAGATTTTACTTTAAAAGTGAAACAATATAATAAAAAAATCTTTGCAATCAAGATTTTTTTAGCCTGGATCCCTGCTTTCGCAGGGATGACATCACTGGCTTTTCGAAAACTATCCGGTACTATAACAAAAAAACCCTAATCACTAAAATTATACCTAATATTTTTTCTAGCAGAACTTATATCTTTTAAACGTTCACAAATCTTTTCAAAGACTTGTTTAGGCAAGATATTTGAAGCATTAATTTGTAAAAACTTATCGTCTTTTAATTTAATCGAAAAAGAAGGCTCTTGAAATTCCGGCCCATCAATTTCTCTAGCAATTTTTATATAATAACCGATTATATGACTATTGTAATAATCACTTTTACTAATCATTTTCTTAGCTATTTTATTAATCTGCATGTCAGTTTTAGCAGTATAAGTAACCGTAAGGGCAATACCTAGCATAAGACGCTGTCTATGACTAAAAGGAATATCTGAAGATAATATAAATTCCGAAACAAAATTTGCTCTGAGCGTTTTATCAATATTTTTATTGTATTGCGCTAGCATTATAGCGAGTTCAATAATAATAAGAGTCGTGGCATCGGAATTAATTAAAAGATATTGTACTGCTTCAATATATTTTTCAATTTTACATATATTTCTATCAAATTTTACTAATCTCTTCACCCTCTCATAAATAATATCTTTTTCTGTTTCATGAGACGGCAACGAGTCAAATCTTACTCCTTCTTTTAAACCGTAATTTGAGATAATAATTTTTTCCGGTGAAAATACCTTAATCATTGCTTTTATTACTAAAACTGCATTATAATTTATGGCTTTCTGCTCGTAATAACTCAGCTTTAATTTATCAATTTGCGATAATTTCTCTAAATATAACTCAAACTCTACACGATTTATTTCAAAATTATGTAAATTTTTAAGGGGATAATTTATAGACTCCATGTATATACGGCTCATTAGACGTAATGCACCGCCAATTAAATATAAATTAGGATAATGGGCAGCTCCAAATTCTTCCTCTAGCATTTTAGTAATCAGCCCGACATCACCAAAATTGCTACTAGCAATAATTGTTGTACCAAGCGGCAATGATTTTAATTTACCGACTTTTTTATTTCCAATCTGTGCAAGCTCAAGACTTCCACCTCCAAGATCGGCTACAATACCGAAAGCATCACTAATACCGGAAATTAATCCGGCAGCAGTTAAATAAGCTTCACGTTCACCTGAGATAATTTCAATATCAATATTGAATCTCTTTTTAATTATAGCTTTGAATTCATCTGCTTTAGGATGCCCCCTAAGTATAGCTGTTGCAACACATCTAATATTAGTAACGGACAGTTTGGTAAAAATATGAATAAGATATTGTAGAGATAAATATGTTTGATGTTTTACGTCTAAATTATCTAAATTAAGTAAATTTGTAAGATAATTTCTAAATTTATAATTAAAAATTTCCGGCGCTCCAAGCTCATCACTTTCATAAACTACAGCTCTTAAAGCATTTGAACCAATATCAATAATAGCTGAACGCATTTTTGGATCTTACTCATTATTTTCCGGAACAGTTATTGTTTCGGTCTCTTCAGAAGCCTCATTATTATTTGCCCTAGGATCAAAAGGTACTTGAGTAGGTACAAAAGTCGGCGGTAATAATCTACTAGTAAAAAACTTATCTTCGTAATACTTAATTTTACGAGATTTTATAGGCGGAAAGGATTCTATTAAAACAATTTGCTCATCTCTCGGTAACTGTATTACTTCTTGAGGTAAAAGTAAAGCTCTTTGAACCTGAGAAACGTTTTGGGTTCTAGTAGAAATATTAAGATCAAAAAATAAAGGTTTACTAAATGATCTTTGTGCTACCGTCTTATTACCGACAAGCTGCGATATTAAATTTGCCGTTTCATAGTTATTAGCGGCAAAAGTAATACGATATGTTGCATTAGATAAGAAAGAATTCATCCCTGCATCTTCATATGTTCCTTTTAACTGCTGCGTATCTTGAATAATTAAAAATAAACGAACTCTATAACCTCTAAAATAAGCTATACCGGCTTTAAAAGTATCCATCTTCCCAAGCGTCGGGAACTCGTCAAGTAAGAACATTACTCCATACGGCTCTTCCTTTAAATCCGGCATTTTGCGGCTTAAAAATTCTGTCGCCTGCTGATAAAACACCTGCATTAATTTTTGTAAACGCTGTATATTATCGGGTGTTAACCCTACATATACGGTTGTTTTTACTTTTTTAAATTCTTGTATATTGAAATCAGAAGATGCTGTAGCTGAATCAATAAGTGGATTTGCCCATAATTCAAGCGATGAGTTCATTGTAGATATTACACCGGAACGCTCTTTATCGGCTTTTTGCAAAAATGCAGCAATATTCATATATGCAACAGGATGAATTACACCACCAAGCGTATCGAGTACGACCGCTAGATTATAAACTACGTCGTCACTCCTCATAGTACGCACTACTTCACCGAAAGATTTAGTTTTAGTAGGATCGGCTATTAAATATAGAGTTACGCCTAAAAATAAGCTTCGTGCCTCATTATTCCAAAAATCCTTTTCCGGCATTATAAGATTTGAAATTTTTTGAACGTCATCAACCATTTGACCAGGCTTAGTACTAACCCAATCAATCGGATTATAACAATGAGTAACACCATCAGGATTAGAAGGCTCCCATACAAAAACTTTCTGCCCTTGCTTCTCACGCCAACCACTTGTCAACCCGTGATTTTCGAGCTTTATGTCATGCACTACTACCGAATCACTCCAAAATAACAAGTTAGGTATCACAAACCCTACACCTTTACCTGAACCGGTAGGAGCAAATAATAAAGCATGCTGGAACCCATCTGCAACAAAATATCCACCGGCATCAACACCGATCAGCATACCTTTCTTAGATCTAAGACCTGCAGCCTCTATATCTGACGGATTAGCCCAGCTTGCATCCCCATATACTTTTTCATCTTGTTTGAAAAATTGTAATGATTTTATTCTTTCAAAATTTTTAATGTAAAATATTATAACAATAATAGCCGGACCGAGAAGAGAGGCAAGTAGCTTCAATTTTAAATAATTATAGTCGGCAATTTTTAACTGCCCCCAAACGTTAATAAGCCAGTAAGCCCACTTATAAGCAATATTTATAGCATTTATATCTATACCTAAAGCTCCAACCTCATTAGTAAAAGTTGCAACAAATGCACCGCTTATCCAAATGGTACAAAAAATAACAACCGGATGAATTATAGCATGACCGAATACATTTCTAGTAACTTTAAGTATCTTATGCAATTCCATGAATTGATATTCCTAGTTTATTCTTATATATTAGTTTTTGCGTGGAGTAATTTTTACGTCATTGCGAGCGACTAAAAGGAGCGTGGCAATCTCAGGATTGTGGCCTGAGATTGCTTCGTCAATTAATTCGTAATTTCCTCGCAATGACGTTTTTAAACCATCCCCTCAGCGTTCTTGTTCTTCTTATAATATACTTCCGAAACATATCTTTTCCCGCCGCTACCGCGTTTTAACTGCACAACGATATCGACAACGGTTAAAATATACTTCTTTACTTCTTCAGGCGGCATACCAAGATCTGCTTGCATAACCATAAGCTTTAACTGCTCAATAGCCATAGCGGGACTATCAGCATGCAGTGTTGATATTGAACCGGGGTGACCTGTATTAATAGCACGCAAAAAACTGAAAGCTTCCTTACCTCGAAGCTCACCTACTATAATCCTATCTGGTCTTAAACGCAAACAGGCCTCTATTAAATCTTGAGTAGTAACATTTGCACGCCCCTGTCCTCCTTTGGAAGCCAGTAAATGCACTCTGTTAGGATGGCTTGATAGCACAACCTCACGAGCATCTTCTACAGTAATTAATCTTTCTATTGCAGGTATTTCAGTAAGTGCCGCATTAGTAAAAGTAGTTTTACCGGTTGAAGTACCGCCACTAATTATGATATTTTTCTTTGAAACAACTGCATGTCTAATAAATTCTTTAATCTTTTTTTCAGCTAAGAAATTATTTAAAATTACTGCATCTTCATCTACTAAACTCTCTGTTGCAGTATCATCAAATGCCCCCATTTTAGCATATTCATCTAAAGTTAGATTCATACCGCTAGGCTTTCTTATAGCATAAATGATTTGTCCTATCTCACAAGCAGGAGGAAATACTATTTGAATACGGTAGCCATTCGGCAAAGTTGCCGAAAGAAGCGGTTTTTCTTCTGAAATCATCTGTTCGGTAGATTGAGCAACTAAACGCCCTAATGCAAGTAGATGTTCGCTATCCAGTTCCGGTATTTGCTTAGAATATATATCGCCTTTTTTTTCAACCCATGCTTCTCCGGGCTTATTAACCATAATTTCGTTAATACCGTCTTCAGCAAATAAATTTTTAAAAGGAAGTAAAAACGTCTCTAAGGCTGCAAATTCTTCATTCATTTCATTACCTTCGATTTTAATAAAACGGCTTTTGGGAATTTATAATCCTTATTAACGTATATTCTAACCGGCGTACCTTGATTAACCGTTGTCGTCGGCTTAAACTGCTGCTGAGTTATCATATTTTGTACAACATTCGTCACATCCGTAAAAGCTTGAGTAGAAGCTTGTTGTGCTTGCGTCGGAGTTGATGCTATAGAGGTAGTAGTAAGCAAACTTGAAGCTGCCGTATTAACTGCCTGTACTAAGGTTTGAAGTCTCTGCTCAGCAGTATTCGCTGAAGAAGCAGTTTGTGCGGTTGTACATGCTTGAGTCATAGTAGTATAAGCAGTCGAAGTTTTATCGGTAATAGCAGCAAGTATATTAGTACAAATTGTAACTATCCTAGTATTTGCATCCATAGCGGTATTAGACGCAATAGTTTGAGCAGTGTTTAACAATTGTGTTGCCGTAGCACTATTGGTAGCCGCTGCCTGAGAATTTATAGGAGGCGGTACTAACTTATCAAGGACTTTAGCAAGCCCTATATTAAAGCCGGATCGTAATACGGCATTTGCAAATTGTTCTTTATATTTATTATCAACTCTTCCTTGTAATCCCGGTCTACCTAAATTATCAACTGCAGGTGAGTCAAATTCTATAGTATAACCGTTAGTTAAATCGATTCTATCCCATATTATAGAAACTCTACCGTAACTATCTGACGAAATTGAGGTTGCATATTTACCGAATATTTTTGACCCTTTCGGTATCAATATAACTTTATCTTTCTCAGAAAATACGTCTCTACTAATAATGGCTCTTATTTCACCGCCGAGATCACTATTTATTGCCGTCTCAAGGACTGCATCAATTAATTTACCGCGTCCGAGAACCAAAGACATATCACCGCGATCTTTAAAGGTCGCTTCTGCCGTAATCTGTTCCGGTGTTTTTTTAGGCTCTACACCACCAATTAACACTATAGCTGATTTTCTTTTTGCTTCACGACGTTGCTTCTCTGCATCGCTCTCAACTAACGTTCCTGCAGTCGAAGGCAACGAAACCGGCGGCAATGGAAGCGTTTTGTCTTTATTCTCTTCTACAGGAGTAGTAAGAGGTAAGACCGGTGGAACTTTTACTACCGGAGGAGGAGGCAGTGGAGGAGCGGTGGGCGTCTCAAGCTTAGGCGGATCAGGTAACCTTGGAATCTCCGGAATATTATCATCAACCTCCGTAACAGGTTTTATAATATTACTCGGTATCTGAGTCTTCGGTATTTCTTCTTTTTCAGTACCGAAAAAAAGAGTATAAAAAATATATATAAAAATACCACAAATTACGACTACTATCGCAATACTCTTATTAAAGCTAACCGAAACTTTTGATAATTCTCTTTGTACTTCAGGAGAATCTGCTCCTGATAAAGAATCGGTATTATGATTGTTATTTTGCTCTTCAGCCATATCTAAATTATATTAGTTAAAGTGTTTTTATTGTCATTGTTGCGTGGATCGGTTTTTCCGTCATTGCGAGGAAATTGCAGAGCAATTGTACGTCCGCAATCTCAGGAGTTTGTATTATTTCATGAGATTGCCACGCAGCCTACGGCTGCTCGCAATGACGTATCTACGCAGAAATGATATCGATTAAAATCTTGCCATGTAATTACTATTTTTCTTAGGGTAGTAAAATTTAATTACATATACTAAATCCCTTTCGTTACCCATCATAAGTTCCGTAGAAGCGATATCAAATTCATATATTCTTTTATTAGTTATAATAGTCATATTTGTACGAATATCTTTTTCAAGAGGCTTAATAAATAATCTATTTGCCAAAGGAGTTATTTTCCAAGCATAAGCATCCCCAAGAATTATATTTTGGATTTCTTCATTTTTAGCAAATTCTATATGCGATTGAAAGCCAAAATGCAAAACCAATAAATAAACTTCATTTGGATTATATATATAAGTTTTTATCCTATTATCTTTAGTTATAGATAAATCATCTACATAATTATTACTACTATTATATGGATCATCTACAAGTGGACATTCTCGTTGTACTGTAAAACCGCTTAATAATATAAAAACTAAAAAATAAAATCTAACTATTGTCATCGTCTACCCTATATCCGTTAACTTGAAACCCTACCGGATTTACATCAAGTTCTGAATCTATTAATTGCATAGGCACATAAGCATAACTTACTACCGCTATTTTATTATAAACTAATTGGTTGCCTGATGTTTCATTTACGGAAAATCTAACTATATATTTATCTGCTGCGATTTTTGACCATGATTTTATTACTAAAAATGTAGTATTCTCTTCTTTATATTTTAAAGTAGGATCAAAATCTTTATTTCTTATATAGCCAAGATAATTGTAATAAACACTGCTTGTTGAAAATAATCTTATTGTCGTACGAGCTATCGTCGCAAAATCAACCGGATTATATGTTTCTCGTGCCGTTATGTATTTCTTTATAAAATACCTTGTAAGAGACTCATTCGCCGTTAACACCGGTGATGAAATAGGTTCTACCACCAAGGCACGTCCGGTATTACTATTAAGCTGAATAACAAAAGGATCAAACTGTTTAGATTTTACTACAAATGCTATTACTAAAGTTGATATAACCATAAAAATGGCTAGTAGTATTATTAATATGATAAGCAAGTTACGTTGAACAAGTAACTTATCAGATCGCTCTTCATACCAATTCTGAGTAATTTTTAAAGGATTAGCCGATTTAATACTTTCCTGCGTTTGTGTACCTCCTGAACCGCTTTGCGAGTTATTACTTGCTTTAAAGAAACCAAATATATTATTCATATCAAAGGTATTTTTATTATTACATTGTTATTGTGTAAAACTATTACTTTTATGCTATATTTACTGAATTAACAGGTCTTCTTATACAAGGATTTACGCTTACACTCGAGCCATCATCTATATCAGCAGAAACGCACGGGCTTTTAATTTCATAAGGAGCTGAAGGGGTACATGACAACAATTGAGCAAGCATAATTAATACTAATAGAAGCTTTAATGATTTTAACATTCCAATTATACATTATCAAATTATCTTGTTACTATTTTAAAATTACCTTACTATACAATAGTTCACAAGCATTTTTTGAAAAAATCTATTTATAAATATAAAAAAATATTAAAAAGATTGTAAACTATTACTCTGAAGTAAATAAAGAGTAGTTATACGAAGTTCAGCTTGGGAGCAGAGCGTATACTTAAATACGTGGTTACCTGCGGACTAAAGACATTGTCGCCAATTTTGCAAGTGAGACGAGTATAACATAATAACTACCATCAATAATTGTTATTGTATAATTTTAATTTATAATTTATTTTAAAGTTAAACAACATTTGGTATTGTAGCAACAATATAAACTTATTTTATAGCTTAAATAACATTAAATTAACAAATCATAATCATATTATAATAGTTATGATAGAGTTAAAACAGAATAATAATTAGATATTAATCTAGTAATTATGGACCCATTAACCAACGCAATACAAGAATATATAAAATCCGGCGAATATTTTATTGACGCAAGAAAATGGTATAATTTTAAGTATATCTTACCGTTAAGTCATAGAAGTCTTCTGCTTTTAATATGCACGATTTTTATCTTATTATTAACCTTAATTTGTATAAATATCAACATGTTGCTACCAATAAACAAAAAAGTAAGTTATTTAATAAAAGATGATGGCGAAAAACAAGCTACCGTTACTAATACTAAACATTCAACATTAGCAAATCCTTATATCTCTGTTGCAAATATTATGCTTCAGAATTATGTAAACCAACGAGAAGAATACAATTACGATGTATTAAAAGAACAATTTACCTTTATCAAAAATGCTTCTACGAGTATTGTTTATATGCAATTTGCTAATTTTATGAATATTGATAACCCATTATCACCGGTCATGAGATATCAAAAACTATATAGACGCTCAATTAATATATTATCAACTAAAAATATAAACGATAACGAAGCAGTTGTTACTTTTGAATCATTGGCAAAAAATAGTACGGGTGCAATTTTAGAAAATATGGTATGGGAAGCAAGAATCGGATTTATAATGGATTCTATCAGTACAAGTATATCACCTGGTATGCCGTTCAATTTTACCGTTACTAGTTACAAGCTAAAGTTATTAAGGAATAAAAATCAGAAATAATATGAAGCAACTAATAATATTTTGTACTTTTATAATACTTACATTAGATGTATTTGCTCTTACTATATCACGACCTCTAGGTCGAGACCCACGTCTAAGAGTTATGACTTATAACCCTGACGATGTTTTCAAATTCACAGGATATTACGGCTATCAAGCAAGTATAGAACTAGCAAAAGACGAGGAAATAGTAAGTATTTCTATGGGAGATACTACTTCATGGCAAATAGTACCTGCCGGTCATAGGATTTTTATTAAACCGATGGAACCGGATGCTACTACTAATATGACTTTAATTACTAATAAACGGACTTACTTCTTTGAACTATATGCCGCCGAAACTCTTGATATGCGTGATCCTGAAATGGTCTTTAACGTAAAGTTTCTTTATCCGGATGACGAAAATGACAATATGAGCGGTCATATGCAAACTTTTTCTGCTGCCCTAGCAAGTCCCGATCTGACTCATCCTGAAAAATACAACTTTAATTACTATATTAGCGGTAGCGAAGAAATAGCTCCTATTAAAATTTTTGACGACGGCGAGTTTACTTATCTGCAATTTAGAGATAAAAACTCTGAAATTTCCGGTATTTTTGCTGTAGATGATTCACTTCGAGAATCTTTAGTAAATTATCGCCTTGCTCAAGATAATCCTAATATGGTGATCCTTGAACAGGTTTTTCCTAAGCTCGCTATACGTAAGGGCAAAAAAGTTACATGCGTATTTAATCAGTCTTTCAAAGCGTATTAATGTCTACCAACGTCATTTGCAAGCGACTAAAAGGAGCGTGGCAATGACGACGAAACTGATTCGCGTAACAATGCTTTTCTTACAATAACAATATAATAATTATGCATCATTTAATATATTTCTTTACCTTGATCTTACTAACTAGCGGCTTATTTGTAATGCTTACAAGTCATAATTATATTCATAAAATTATTGGGCTTGGAATCTTTCAAAGTTCGGTGTTAGTATTTTATTTAAGTATCGGAAAAATTAAAACAGGCGGTGTACCTATTTTACAAGAGGGCATCACTACTTACACTAGCCCTTTGCCTCATGTATTAATGCTAACTGCTATAGTAGTTGGGTTTGCTACTCTTAGCGTAGCTTTAAGTTTAATATATCAAATTTATAAACATTTTGGTACAATATCAGAAAATGAAATTAATTTTGATAAATGATTCTAGCTAACCATGTCCCTATCATACAAATATTATTCCCTTTATTCGGGGCTTTACTCTCAATAATATCTTTTCGCTTTATTACCTTTGCACGAATAATTACTACGATTTGCATTTTATCTAGCCTTTTGGTCAGTGTTTATGGATATAGCATTATACAAAATACGGAGCTATCTTACACCATGGGAGGATGGACTTCAAAAATAGGAATAGAATATCGGCTAAATGCACTAAACCAAGCTATTATTATTTATCTTAACTTGGTTTTATTATTCTTTTTAGTTTTTTGTCATAAGATTACTAATCAAACTATCTTAAAACATATAAACAATAATAGAAAATCTTTATTTTACGGTATATTATTATTCTCTCATACGGGCTATTTAGGGATGATTGCTACTCACGATTTTTTTAATCTATATATATTTATAGAGATTTCGGCACTTAGTAGCTATGTCCTGATAGCCTCAGGTAATAATCCAAAATCTTTAATCGGAGCTTTTGATTATTTGATAATAGGTAGTATCGGTGCAACTCTTATTCTTATATCTATAGGATTTTTGCTAAGCATTACGGGTAGTTTGAATATGGCAGAAATTGCAGCTTATTTACAAGAACATACTAATTCCCGTATAATCACTATAGCTATTGGTTTTTTCTTAATAGGTGCTATTTTAAAAACAGCTTTTTTCCCTATGCATTTTTGGATGATGAGAGCTTATAATAACACGGCCTCAGTTATTTTAGTATATTTAGCAGGGATTTCTACTATAATAGGAATATATGTAATATATAAATTTACTTATATTATTATAGGCTATGAGACAATTAAAACGGCTATTACAAATTTTATAAAACCTATCGCTTTAGCTACTCTTATTATAGCCCCGTATTTTGCTTACCAAGCAAAAGATTTCAAGAATATTATAATTTATTCATGTTTCACTCAAATAGGTTACGTATTTTTATTATACGTAACCGAAAACGGTATAATAGTTTTACCAAGTTTATTACTTGTGGATAGTATAAATAAAATAGCTCTTTTCTTGATAGATGCTTATAATGAAAGCTGTAAAAGAGAACCTAACAAAGTTTTAATAATAATCGCTATTATTTGCAGCTGTGGCTTACCTATCAGTCCATTATTTTTTATCAAAGTAAATATTCTTGAATTATTATTAACACAAAATCTACTATTAGATTTTATTATAATTTTACTTAGCTCCGTAGGATCGTTATTTTACCATTATAAAATGGTACTATTGTCATTCCTGCGAAAGCAGGAATCCAGTAATTAAAAAATATAAACACAGTAAGTTTTAAAAACTAAAAGCACGATTTATCTCGCTTTTTCTGGATTCCCACTTTTAGCTAGGCATGACATAGAAAGCCATACAGGTAATGCTCTAACCATACTATCAAAAAAAGTACAACAGCTTATCATGATTACACAATTTACTACTCCGAGTCTTTTGATTCTATCAACTTTGCTAGTTGGTGCATTAAACTTAACTAGCCCGTATGCCACTCAAAAAGATAGCTTTATACGTAATTTTTTACTTATTACTATCGCTATTTTTTTCTTCGGTAATATTTTAATTATAGACTGGTTGTTTTTAAAAGGTATTAGAGCAGGATTTGAATTTAATATATTTGGTAATTACTCTATAGGATTCCATCTTGAACCTTTAGGTCTTATTTTCTTAAGCTTAATAGGCTTTTTATGGATTTGTGCTTTACTTTACACTCCTAAATATCTTGCTATTAATAATATAGACTATTCTTCTAGATTCTTATTTTTCTTTAACTTAACTATTCTGATCGGTGTTTTAATTGCTTTATCTAGCAACTTATTCACGATGTTTATTTGCTATGAGCTTTTAACTATTTCTACAGCTTTTTTAATAGGACATACCAAAAATAATATAGTACTTAGCGGGTTATATAAATATCTAAAAATTCTGATGATTTCTGCCACAATATTATTTTTACCGGCAGTGATAATTATTTATACTAAAGCCGGTAACGGAGATTTTGCAAGTGGGAGTTTAGTAGAAAATTATTTTTCCAAAAACCAGTCAATTATTTTATTGTTAATGTTTATTTGCGGTATTGCTAAAACTGCAATTTTTCCGGTGCATTCATGGCTTCCTGCTGCAATGGTTGCACATTACCCCATTAGTAGTTTGCTGCATGCCGTAATAGTGGTTAAAACCGGATTATTTTGTATTTATAAAATCCTATTATATATATTCGGTTTATCGTATTTACAAATGATATTTGCCGAGTTTAACTGGTTAATTTTTATACCGATAGTAAGCATATTTTATAGTTCAATCAAAGCCCTAGACACGGATAATATCAAAAAAATACTCGCCTACTCCACTATGAATCAATTAAGCCTTGCATTGCTTAGCGCTTTCATGTTAACACCTAAGGCACTTGGAGCCGCAATACTCCATTTAGTTTCACATTCTTTTACAAAAATCTGCTTATTTTATAGTATGGGAAGTATTTACAGTTTAAAGAAAGCCAATCAAGTACAGAATTTACATGGTACATCCGAAGAATTTCCTTTAATTTCTTTTATTATATCTATCTCTTCATTATCATTAATCGGTATACCTATCTTTAGCGGATTTATTAGCAAATTCTCAATATTACTTGCCGCAAGCGAACAGAATCAAATCATTGTTATGATTGTCGTAATAGCTAGTAGTATATTCTCAAGCCTTTACCTGCTCAAAATATTAAGCTCTATTTATAAACCTTCTTTAGTAGAATCTAGCGTAACAAAACCACTCCCCTACTCTATGCAAATTAGTATAATAATGTGCTGCTGTGCCGTAACTCTTTTCTATTTTATTCAAATCTTAATCAGAGAATTTTTAGCTTATATTACATAAACATATTTACATAATTTACACATAATCATATAATATGTATACTGCAGATACTTCAAAAGTTGGAAGTCAAATAAGCAGTGCACCTGCACAACGTAATAGTACGTGAGCACAGGTGAATCCCGAAATTTGACGTACCAAATCTTGAAGTATCAAAGGTATAAATATGGTAATTATTTTTGAGGATAAATATGGCACAAATTATTAGAGCAACAGAATTTGTACGATCTTTTTCAGATATTATGAATAGAGTTTACTATAAAGGCGAAAGCTTTGACGTTCAAAAAGGTAATCATATCGTAGCAAGGATTACACCTGCAGAAATCAAGCCTTCTGTAGCAGTAAGAGACTTAGAGGAAGCTTTTAAAAATGGTCCACATCTTGATCCTGAAGATGCTGATCAATTCATGAAAAATCTCGAAAAAATAAGACGCAATACTAAACAAGATATTAAAAAATTGGTTGAAAGATGGGATTAATTATTGATACTGCTATAATCATAGCTTTAGAAAGAGGAAAGGTCAGTACTAAGCAATGGTCACATTACGGTCAGGCTTATATTAGCCCTATTGTGTTAACTGAACTATTAATAGGAGTAGATAGAGTCGAGAATGAGAATAAACGTATAAAATGTTTAGCTTTTATAGAATACGTAAAAAGTCTGTTTACTATATTACCCTTCGGTATTGAAGAAGTATATACATGTGCACGTATTATTCATGATTTATACACACAACGTATAACTATAGGAACTCATGATATGCTTATTGCAGCAACTGCTATTACAAAAGGTTTTCCGATATTAACTCTAAATGTAAAAGACTTTAAAAGAATCCAGGGACTAGAGGTTTTAACAGTTTCTTCTAAAGATTAAAATGTTTATGCAAAATACCAAGTGTACATTTCCGCTTACTAATTTTGAGCTTATGTTTGATTTTCACCCACAAAATCAGCTAATAGCTCTAGCATTTCTAATTGTTACTGCTATCTTAAATCTTTATACAATTTCCCAAAATAGAAAATTAGAATGCTTGATAGGTAGTTTATACTGTTTATCCTCTATTATATGCGTATTTGCAGCTGATTTTATTTCCATGATAATCTCGCTTGAATTCATGACGATTTTTGCCTGCATAATTATTTTTTGTGACCAATTAAAGATAAAACCGGCACGTCAATATTTCCTCACCCATTTATTCAGCAGCGGGCTAATCTTAATCGGTATGACTCTTCTAATCCAAACAACAAGTAATACGACTTTTACTTCTTTAACGGAATCAGTAAATAATTTTGAGTTACCAGCAATATTCATACTTGCAGGTTGTTTAATTAATGCCTCGGCTATTTTTGTAAACGGCTGGGTGGTTCATTGCTATCCTATAGCTTCAAGTAGCGGTATTGTATATTTAATTAGTTTTACTACTAAAGTTACTTTAATTATCATTTTAAAGTTATTTAGCGGTCTTGAGATATTAAAGTTTTTTGGGATATCAATGATCATTTACGGATTAGTATTTTCTCTAATTGAAAAAAAACTTAAACGATTAATATGTTATCTTACCGTATCACAGCTTGGTTTTATATTAACGGCTATTAGCATAAACTCTCCAAATATAGCTTATCTTATTACAAGCTTTATATTCATACATATATTATATAACGGGTTATTTGCTTTATATTTCGCTTATATGGAAGATGAGTATGATATTAAAAATTACCAAGATCTTCAGAATACTCAAATTAATTTTATTTTATTAAGCGGATTTGTTATTAGTATATTGATCTATACATCTATACTGCCTATTAGTTCTTCTTATATTAAAGATGAAATAGCTAATATTTTAAATGAGAATAGTGTAATGCTATTTTCCAAGATAGCGACTTGTACCGTATTATTTGGGTTGTTGATGGAGAGTGCTACGTCATTCCTGTCTCTCTTTATGTCATTCCTGCGAAAGCAGGAATCCAGTAAAAACCTTAAAAATAAAAGCTTTATAATATTTCTGGATTCCCGCCTTCGCGGGAATGATATAAGAACTATAACCTACCTCTCTTTCTGCATCATAACTTTATGCATATGTTTATTCTACCCTATTCAAATATCACATACTGCTAACTTTAAGCTAGTTATCCTTGCAATCTCACTGTTATTGGCTTTAATATTTAGAAAAATACCACGCATTTCGACAGAAAACATAAACCTTGACCTATACCAATATATTGAAAAATTTATATATTTCAGTATCGATAAATATAAAGAAACGGCAGACAATAACGAAGATGCGACAGAATATCTTAATTTTAAGGTTATTTGGGATAATATTTTAAGTAAAATATCTGCTTGGCATAATCAGCAAACTGCTATATTGATTGTATTATTCCTATTAATTAGTTTGATTTTAACACTACAATAATTCGATGTCATTGTTGTATAGATACCAAAATCGTCATTGCGAGAAGAAACTGTAAGTTTCGGCAAAGCAATCCAGTAAAAAATTCTGATTACAGAATTTTTTTATTATTTTACTAGATTGCCGCGTCGCCTACGGCTCCTCGCAATGACGACTTTAGGCATAACAACACAAAAAAATAAAAAACATGAAACCACCAATAACAGACAAACAAAATTACAGCTTTGAAGTTCACGAAGCAACAATAAACGATGATTATCACTGGCTGCGTGATCCTAAGTGGCCAAATGTAGAAGACTCTAAAATTTTAGATTATTTAAAAGCTGAGAATCAATATACCGAAAATTTCTTTGCCGATCTGCAAAATGATAAGGAAAAGATTTTTGAAGAATTAAAAGGACGGGTTAAATTAGACGATGAATCGGTTTATGTTAAGAACAAAGATTATTACTATTACCATAGAGTAGAGGAGAATAAAAATTATCCGATATATTGCAGAAAGCATAATAATATAGATTCAGCGGAAGAAGTAATATTAGATGTCAACCTGCTTGCTCCAAATAGCGGTTTCACTGATGTTGCTACAGTTGCAATGTCACCTGATCACAATTTAATGGCTTATAGTGTTAATTTTACAGGTAATGAACAATACAATATCAAAATATACAACCTTAAAGAACAAAAATACTTACCTGATGAATTAGGCAATGTACAGCTAAATCTCGATCGCTTCAGACAAGATGAATTTCAGGAAGAGCCTGCGGAACGTACAAATGTACGTGAGCATATGCGAATGCCGCAAAATTCGCTTGTATCAAGCGATCGAGATTTAGCTGTAGCTCCTACTATAATTTGGCATGAACACTTAAACGGCTTTTTCTATATTACTATTAATGAGAATCAACGCTGGGATAAGGTAATGTTTCACCGTCTAGGTGAAGAGGTCACTCAGGATAAATTAATATTCGAGGTAAAAAACCCTCTTCATTTTATCAGCTGCGAGAAATCAGCAAGTCATGAATATATTTTTATAAATTCAGGCGATCATAATGAAAATGAAATTTACGTAATTTCTATGCAGGATGATAGTTTTACGCCTAAATTAGTACGAGCTGCAGAAAACAAAATATTCTATGAAATAGAATATAATGGCGATTATTTTTATATTAAAACTAATTATAAAGCTAAAAATTTCCATGTTATAAAACTGCCGGTAAATAATTTTGAAAATACTAGCTGGGATGATTGGGATGATATTTATATTAAGGAAGAACAAGACAAATATTTAAAAAGCTTTAATGTTACAAATAATTATTTAATCTTAAACTATCGTGACCAAGGTTTACCGCTAATTAAAATAAAGCGATTTAAAGATTTACAAGAAAACACAATTCATTTTCCCGATGCAAGTTTCCAAGCAAGTAGTTTTTCTACAAACTTTGAGGAAGACGATATCAGAATAGATTACTCTTCTCTAGCAAGACCCAATACCATTTATAGCTACGATTTTAATAGCGATAAATTAACGATATTAAAGAGCCACGAAATACCTTCAGGCTTTAACCCGGAGGAGTATAAAGTAGAGAGAATATTTGCAGATAATGAAGATGTAAAAGTACCTATAACCTTGTTTTATAAAAAATCTTTATTTAAAAAAGACGGTTCAAATCCTTTATATCTAATGGGTTACGGTGCTTATGGCATCGCTATGCCCGTCAATTTTAGAAATACAGCAGTGACACTTGCCGATCGCGGTTTTATTTACGCAGTTGCTCATATTAGAGGTGGCGATGATCTAGGTCATGATTGGTATGAAGCTGCTAAGTTTTTAACTAAAAAAAGAACATTTGAAGACTTCATAGCCTGTAGTAGAGCTTTAATTAACGAGCAATATACAAGTAACAACAATATAGTAATAATGGGCGGTAGTGCCGGCGGTATGTTAATCGGTTACGTACTCAACGAAAAACCGGAAATCTATAGAGCAGCAATCGCGCATGTACCGTTTGTTGATGTGTTGAGTACCATGCTTGACGAAAGCTTACCATTAACTCTCTTGGAATATAATGAGTGGGGTAATCCGAAAGAGAAAGAATATTTTGAATATATTAAATCATATTCCCCTTATGATAACGTAAAAGCGCAAAACTACCCTGCTCTATTCGTTACTTGCGGTATATCCGACCCACGTGTAGGTTACTGGGAACCTGCTAAATGGGTAGCAAAATTACGAGAACTAAAAATGGACAATAATCCCTTATTATTAAAAACAAATATGGATACGGGACATAAAGGTTCTGCCGGTCGTTTTGATTATCTGAAAGAGCTAGCTGACGAATTAGTATTTATTTTCAAGGTGTTTGATGTTGTTTAGTTAACAGATTTGTTGCTGGAAGCCTGTTATGTCATTCCTGCTTTCGCAGGAATGACATACAACACCTCTACTGAATACAAAAACAATGCATAAAAATTATCTAGAACAATTACAAAAATTACCGATTACTTTAATTTTACTAATTAGCTTAATTTGCTGTATTGGTTTCATTGTACTTTATTCTGCAGCAAATAGCAATTTGCAGCCCTGGGCTTACAAACAAATTATAAATTTTTGTATATTCTTGCCTTTAGCTATTATTATTGCATTAATTGATTTACACATAATATTTAGGTTATCGTATATCTTTTATTTGTGCATACTCGCTTTACTAGTAGCCGTGGAGCTTTTCGGCTCAACTGCCATGGGCGGTAAAAGATGGATTGATATCGGTATAGTTAAGCTTCAACCTTCCGAACCGATAAAAATCGCCGTTGTACTAATGCTTGCTAGATATTTCCATTCACTAACAATTGATGATCTTACAAAATTTCATAAAGTTATTATACCGATTATAGGAGTTTTAATACCGGCTTTTCTAATAATTAGAGAACCGGATTTAGGTACGGGAATGATTGTTTTAATTGTTTCGGCAATTATATTTTTTACGGCAGGTTTTAGAATAAAATATTTTATAATACTAGGTCTTGCTGCTCTTATTAGCCTACCTATTGCTTGGAATATGATGTATGATTATCAAAAAAAACGGGTAATGGTTTTTTTAGATCCCGAACATGATCCGCTCGGTGCTAGTTATAATATTATTCAGTCTAAAATCGCTATAGGTTCAGGTAGCCTATTTGGACGCGGTTTAAATCAAGGTAGCCAAAGCCATTTGGATTTTCTTCCCGAACATCAAACTGACTTTATCTTTGCTACCTTCGCTGAAGAGTTCGGCTTTATAGGAGGAATGTTTTTACTAATATTATATTTTGCACTTATAACTATTTCTTTATTAATTGCCGCAAATTGCCGAGAGATTTTTAGTAAATTAATGATAATAGGTATTACTTCAATCTTATTTAGTCACGTATTTATTAATATAGCTATGGTTATGGGCTTGCTTCCCGTAGTAGGCGTACCGCTGCCGTTTATTTCTTACGGCGGAACAATGATCGCATCCATGCTAATCGGCTTTGGGCTTGTGATGAATGCTCAGGTACACGGACATACCGCTTTAAACTAGTACAATTATATTTACAAAATGGATAACATAAATTAATAATAAGTTGCACTTCACTTTCTGATTTTCGTATAAAGCGTTGACTTTTATATAAAACAGTATAGATTTCTTTACAATTTAATTTTTTATAAAGAATTTATGCTCGGCTATGAGAAAGCACAAACAAGTTTAAATAGAGAACAAAAACAAGTATGAGGTATTTTGTCTATTTGGTATTTAAGCAACTTCATTATGTTTTATTAGTGCTGTTATTGCTTATCCCGTATAAAGCTTATCTGCCAAAAACTTTCTTCTTTATATTATCTTCTTCTAAAAAATATATCACTTTTTTCATTCAAGATATCATCACGGTTTGTATATAAAGATTCAATAAATAAAATAGAGTCCTTTAAAGCTAGTTGCACAGCTATAATTGTCCTTATCATGTCTTTCTATAGCTTTAGGAAGCCCAAATTCTTTAACTACATTACCTAATTCTTTTATATTAGCTCGCAATTTAGTGGAATAAGAACTTGATATAGGTGTTTTTGAGAGATTTATTATTTCGTTTCTACGTTCTTGTGTTTTAATAATAGCTATTTTCTTTAAGTTATCGTCTAAATCTTCCATTCCAATTTTATTGCGAATAATATCGTCTATACTAATTATTTTATTTCCATGCTTTCTCTCATGCCTTGCTGCTACTATACTGCAAGCCAAATCTGTTAATATATCTATTAAGAAACTGCGTTATTAAATCTATACCTTTTGCTAATATTTTTATTATACCCTCTTTCTCATTAATATTATTTTTAAATATTTTAGTTTCAGCAATACAGCAAGCATTTATGATATTTTTTATATTCCAATAAAATGCATTACAGTAATCATATAATAATTGGCTTTCTTGTGCTAAACTTTCAATTTCTCTAAAGATTTCTGCTTTTTGTTTGTTCCACTAGCTTTTAGTGTTTTATTGTGGCTATCTATCTTAATTTCATAGGCATCTAATCTTTTATTTGCCCCGGCATCTAGTAATTTAAAATTACTGGTTTTCAACCTTATTTTTGCATCTTGAATTATTTCACTTGCAAACTTCAGCTTACTAATATTGTTTCTTAACTTCTAGCTTATCGCTACTTTTAGTAAACCAAAATTTTGAGGTAATATTAGGATTTATAAAAGCTTCAAATACTTGATCAATTGGTTTACGAATAAGCATTGCTGCTTTCGCAGTTGGTTTTAACTGATTTATATAAACATCATTATTAAAAACTTTTTGTAAATTATTAGAATTATTCACAGCGTAATATTGCTTTGGGTAGGAATTTGATCAGTTATGAAACGGCAATCGGTAAATATAAATCACGTTCATATACTGGACAGATTTTAGCCGGTTACAGTTATTTAGCTCTGAAAGCGATTAATTTAACACCGACCGTGGGGATTAGATATTCCGATATTAGAGATTCAGTATATACTGAGACCGGTACGACTTTCCAAAACTTAATCGTTAAAGGGAAGAAGTATAATATGATTGAAGGACTTGCAGGTGTTAGGATGTCAAAAGATATTAACGTAGAAAATATAGTTTTAATCCCTGCAATTTACGGCATGCTAGACTATAACTTTAAAGATAAAACTCCTGCTATCGATGCTAGGTTACAAGGGATGGACAGCCCATTTACGACTAATAGCTTTAAGCCTGCTAAAACTAGCTTTAACTTTGGTGTCGGTGTGACTGCCAAACACCAAATGATGGGATACGGCGTTAATTATGATGCGAATGTGACGAGTAAATATTTTGCTCAACAAGGTAGCTTAAAAGTGCTGGTAAATTTCTAGGTTCTTGCGTAAGAGTGCTAATTGATTTGCTTTAAATCAGTGTAATCAATTCTGCGGTCTAGGTGAACAAAATTTTTGTGGATACCGATAGCCCGGCTGAATTGCAAAGCCAGAACAACTAGGTTACCACGGCAGGTGTTGCCTTTGGTTGCAACATCAAAGGCACAACATCAGCCCCTCCCCCTAGTTTTATCAATCCCCCGAAAAGTTACTCTAACTTCCTTAGTAGTCTTATTTACTTACAATAATTTTTATTCTTTCTAATGGTTTATTTTCAGTGTATTTTTATACTAAAATTTAATTCACAAGAAAAATATGCAAAACTACCGACAATATTTAATTTTAAGTCTTATATTAATCTTTATTCAAATTAATCCAGCTTTGGCATTAGAGGATAAGAGAGACTCTTCAGTATATTATTATAATAAAGGTACTAATTTAGCTATTTTAGGAAAATATGAATTAGCTATTGAGTTAAATCCTAAATTTTCAAAAATATATAATAATAAAGGTCTAACTTTAGAAAAGCTAGGTCAATATAGGTTAGTACTTGAGGCTTATAATAAGGCACTTGAACTTGATTCAATAAATTCTGAGATACAAAATAACCAAAAACGCTTATTAAATAAAGCTTATTAAATAAAAAATAATTAAATATTTTGACCTTTATTTTCTTAGGTTGTTCTGTTTTCTAGATTTTTTCAGTCTAAAATAAGCGAGCCAATGATACCATTCATCTACTGTTATTTGCTATACTTCTGCAACTGTCAGTAAGAGTAAACTGGGTCCTGCTATTCTGATTATGATTTCATGTATAATACATATACCCATTAACCATAGCTGTTAATGATCATTAGGAGAATATTTATGACCCAATTACTTGACCTTATAATCCCTGGTGATGTCTTATATGAAGAATTTATAAAGCCTTTGAATATAAGTCAAAACCAGCTAGCTTGTGATATTGATGTACCACCTAACCATATTCACGCTATTAGTGCATGACAAACGAACTCTTACGGCTGATATGGCACTGAGATTAGGTAAATATTTTCACACTTCAGCCCAGTTATGGATTAATTTACAAGCAAGATATGATTTAAAATTAGCTCAGCGTCATGAATGACCTCACATTAAAATCGTATTCGTACTATGGAAGTAGCAAGAAAAGCTAGTTGATTATTTCCTAGCAACGGCAAAAGGTTCAGGATGTCTTATGGCAATATTGATATCCTGCATAAATCTTATTCTTATACCGTCGCTTGTACCAAGTGCATAAGGGTTAACTAACACATCTAATACGCCCCATTGCCCGACATAAAATATTAAATAATACTTTTTATCACAGAGTAATACATTATAAAAAAGGCAACAAATACTACCCTCATATTTACGAGCCTATTGTTACTAAAGAATTATAGAACAAATAGAAAAAGTTTTTGCATCAATGTATATTGAGCCTGATTTATTGATCAAAATAATTAAAAGTGTTAAAGAATCGGCAAAATATGAAAAAGATTATTATAACACAAGAATAACAGAATTAAATCAAGAGCTTATCAGTGTAAAAAATAGCCTTGATAAGCTTAGAAGTAAACTTTTAGAATGTATATTTACAAATGAAGAATACGAAGAAGATAAATATAAATTAACAACACGTCGTGATAAAGTAATGTTAGAGATAGCAGAGCATAATAAAGGTGATGATTGTTTTACAGAAAAAATGATAGATGTACTAAATTTAGTTGCCAATGCACATCAATATTTTGTTTTGTCGAATGCTGAGGGAAACAGACATCTAATAAAAACTGTGTTTTCGACAATTAAATTAACAGGCAAAAAGCTTGACTTTATGCTGCATTCGCCGTTTGATTCATTCGTAAATTTGTCAAAAATCGAGGAATGGCTCCCCGGGCCGGACTCGAACCAGCGACCGAACGGTTAACAGCCGTTTGCTCTACCACTAAGCTACCGAGGAACATTAGAAGCATCTGGAAGATTCAGATACTTCCTTATAACAAATCTTTATTATAACGTCTAGCGTTTTCTTTATATAAAATAAAAAAGTTTTATTCATCACCTATTTTTAAAGCTGCAATAAACGCAGATTGCGGAATTTCGATATTACCATACTGTCTCATTCTCTTTTTACCTGCTTTTTGTTTCTCAAGTAATTTACGTTTACGACTTATATCACCGCCGTAACATTTAGATAAAACATCTTTACGTAGGGCTTTAATAGTCTCACGAGCGATAATACGGCTACCTATACTTGCTTGAATTGCTATATCAATCTGTTGTCTCGGTATTAAATCCTTTAACCTTACGCATAATGCCCTCCCCCTTTGCTCGGCACGTGAGCGGTGTACGATTGTGGATAGTGCATCAACCGCCTCTGCGTTAACCAAAATCCCAAGCTTAACAAGTTCGGCAGGTTCATAAACATCCATTTGCCATTCAAAACTTGCATAACCTTTAGAACAGCTTTTTAAACGATCGTAGAAATCGTAAACTATCTCATTTAGCGGTAATTTATAAATTATTTTAGCCCTATTTGCTATATAGCTATGATCGAGCTGTACCCCTCTCTTTTCCGTACAAAGCGATAGTACCGCACCTAAAAACTCATCAGGTACCATTATAGTTGCCTTAATCCAAGGCTCTTCCATTGATTCGATTTTTTGTAAATCAGGCAAATCTGCCGGGTTATGTATTTCTAAGCTCTCACCGTCCCGCATATGAATTTTATACACCACGCTTGGAGCGGTAGTGATTAAATCTAAATCGAATTCCCTACTTAAACGTTCTTGGATTATCTCTAAATGTAACAACCCTAAAAAGCCGCATCTAAAACCTACTCCGAGTGCCGAAGAGCTTTCCATTTCATACTCAAAACTAGCATCATTAAGGCGTAATTTAGCTAGTGAATCCTTTAGATGCTCAAATTCCGAGCTATCCATTGGATAAAGACCACAAAACACTACGGGTAAGTTTGGTTTAAAACCCGGTAGAGCTTGCTCACAAGGCTTTTTTTCATCAGTGATAGTATCCCCAACTTTACAATCCGCTACTTGCTTTATAGCCGCAGTAAAGAAGCCGATTTCGCCTGCATGCAGAACATCCGAAATATGTTTTTTCGGAGTAAAATAGCCAACATTCTCAACGGTATAAACCGAGTTAGTAGCCATCATTTTAATACGCATATTCTTACGTAAGTAGCCATCAATAACACGTACTAAAATAACCACGCCAAGATATGGGTCATACCAACTATCAACAAGCAAAGCTTTCAAAATATCAGAACTACTTTCTTTTGGCGGAGGTAATTTATTTACTACAGCCTCTAAAACTAAATCAATCCCTATACCGCTTTTAGCAGAGATTAGCACAGCCTCACTTGCATCGATTCCGATTATATCCTCTATTTGCTGCTTAACCTGTTCAGGTTCTGACGCCGGTAGGTCAAGCTTGTTAAGCACCGGTACAATCTTATGATCATTCTCGATTGCTTGGTAAACATTGGCAAGCGTTTGTGCTTCTACTCCTTGCGTACTATCAACTACCAATAACGAGCCTTCACAAGCAGCAAGTGACCTACTAACTTCATAAGCAAAATCGACATGCCCGGGAGTATCCATTAGATTCAAATAGTAGGTGTTACCGTCTTTAGCTTTATATACAAGCCGCACGGTTTGTGCCTTAATAGTTATACCTCTCTCTTTTTCAATATCCATCGAATCTAGCACTTGCTGGCTCATTTCCCTAGCCTGCAAGCCGCCGCAATGTTCAATGAACCTATCGGCTAACGTAGATTTACCGTGATCAATATGGGCGATTATTGAGAAGTTCCTTATATATTTTTGATTATTCATAATTATTGTGGTATAATTTGCATTTGTTTATTGTCTGTTATCCCGCGATCAAGTCGCGGGATGACACTAAACCACGATAATATATAACAAAATCGAAATTTATAACAGGAAAAAATAATGCGAGCTGAAATAGAAAATTATGTAAAAAAAATTGAGCAGTCTTTAGAACTACTTTGGAGGTCACTTTGACGTTGAAGCATCAACTGAAAGACTGAACGCGTTAGAAGAATTAACAGCCGATCCTAGTTTATGGAATGATCAGGCTAATGCTCAAAAATTACTGCGAGAAAAAAGTAATCTAGAAGAAAAACTAAACGCTTTTAATAAACTCAAATCCAATTTAAAAGATGCTTTAGAACTTGAAGAAATGGCTGAAGCCGAAAACGATTTAGACACACTTTCACAAATTGAACAGGACTTAAAAAATTTAAGCATCATTACTGCCAAATTTGAAACGGAATGTTTGTTTTCAGATGAAGCAGACGGTAATAATTGCTTTTTAGAGATTAATGCTGGAGCCGGGGGAACTGAAAGCCATGACTGGGCGTCTATTATGATGCGTATGTATTTGCGTTTTGCCGAAAGACTCGGCTTTAAAACCGAAATAATCAATATGATTAACGGCGAAGAGGCAGGCATTAAATCATGCACGATTAGAATAATAGGAAAGCGTGCTTACGGCTGGTTTAAGACCGAAGCTGGCGTTCACAGATTAGTGCGTATTTCTCCGTTTAATGCAGCCGGTAAAAGAATGACTAGCTTTGCAAGTAGCTGGGTATATCCCGAAATTGATGATAATATAGCAATTACTATTGAGGATAAAGATTTAAGAATCGATACTTTTAGAGCATCGGGAGCCGGCGGGCAGCACGTTAATACTACCGATTCAGCTGTACGTATCACTCATATACCGACCGGTACGGTAACACAATGCCAAAGCGATAGATCGCAGCATAAAAATAAAGCTCAAGCTATGAAAATGCTTCAAGCCAAACTCTATGAGCTTGAAATGCAAAAACGTACCGATAGCGTTAACGAGCAGAATGCCGCTAAAACCGATAATAGCTGGGGACATCAAATTAGATCATATGTTTTGCAACCTTATCAAATGGTAAAAGATTTACGTACCGATTATGAAACTTCCGATACTAAAGGAGTGCTTGACGGTGACCTTGAAGAATTTGTTTCCGCAAACCTTGCTATGAATGCGGGTGGTAAGAAGTAGTGAAAATCAATGAGCAATACTTTAAGTAATGAATCATATACTGATTTAATTAAAATTATTAGAGTTAGGACAAGGTTTTGCATTTGTTGGCAATCAGTATCATATAGAACTTGAGGGAGAAGATTATTATTTGGATTTAGTTTTTTATCACATAAAACTCAAATGCTATGTTGTTATTGAATTAAAAACCGGCAATTTTAAGCCGGAATATGTCGGTAAACTAAATTTTTATCTTAATTTAATGGATCGCACAATTAAAGATAATTCGGATAATCCTACAATTGGATTAATTTTGTGCGAAGAAAAACAAGGTATTACTGTAGAATACGCTATAGAAGGCATCCAAAAACCAATAGGAGTACCACAATTTAAGCTTACAGCAACATTACCTAAAAAGCTTGAAAAATTCCTACCTACCCTTCAAGATCTAGCAAAGCTAAAAAGCGAATAAATTACTACAAGAAGCGCTTGATAAAAATATTATTACCGATTATCCAAAAGAAAATTTTTATATTTTTACGCTGCCGGAAAACCAAACCAATACCGACGAACAATTTAAAACTCTATATAAAGGGCATGAAAACGATAATATTGACTTAAGTAACGCCGAAATTGCTATTGTTACTCATGCTTATCATTTTCCTCGTGTTAATCGATATTTTGATAACAAACCGAATTTTGACTTCTTCTTTATTCATAACACTAAACCTATAATTTTCTTGATCGAAAATTTGAAACCATGGGAGTAGATAATGAACTAAAGCAGGAGCTAATAAAATTACCTCACTATATAGAGAAAGGTTTTGTTTCAGAAAAATTAAATGCTAATATTTAGCAATGCTTGATTAATCAATTACTATCTCTCTTGCTTCTTGTTCTTTAATCTCAATACGAGGTAGAATAATAGTAAGTATTCCATTCTTAAGGCTTGAAGAGATATTTGCCTGATCTACATCTTCATATAATGATATTACATAATTAAAATTTTTATTCATATAATTATCTGAATCATCAGCTTTATTTTTTTCTTCTATATTCCCTGTAATAAATAATTTATTACCGTTTACTTTAACCTTAATTTGACTTTTATCAAAGCCAGGTACTTCCATAACAATAATATACTGCTTATCTTTAGTAATAAAATTGCTTTTTATGCTATTAGATTCATAAAGCGGCAATCTATTTTTAAATAAATTATCAATATTTGTAATTTGATTATCTATTAAATCTGCTACCTGACGCAGTGGCGTTGCATTACCGGAATCATAATTCTTATTAGCTATTGCAATATTACTAGATAAAATCATAGCTGCTATAGACGGAATATATAATCTTACGCTCTTTAACATAAAACCACCATTAATTTTGTTAGTTATATATTTAAATATATAAAATTATCTATTTAAAATTCAAGTCTTACATTTCCATAATTTGCTGAAAGTACGCTGCCCAAAATAAAAACTAATAATCTCCGCAAAAATAGTTTGATCTTCTATGCTCCATAATATATCTAGATATTCAACTAGCAGAGCAGAACTTTTGAACGACTTATATTGAACTCCTCCATACATTGCAAAAAAGCTATAGGCAAGCACGGGTCTTACCGAACCATTTAAAGCATCAACCCAACTAACACCTGATTTATAAGTGGAGTAAAGAGAATATTGCTCTGCCATTTCTTGTGATATGATAAGCTCTGTAAAAGTTTTAGACTGATTAAGTTTGTTATTAGCAATTTGACGGTCTAAAATATTTATCTCGTATTTTTTGTCGTTAATAGTTAATATCTTTATATATTTTCAAAATTTCAGGAATTATTGAACTAATAAATCCTGTTATCGCCGCAAGTAAAGTAATCATAAATACCTATCTATATAAATTTTAGGATAAGTTAGCAAAGATAAGTCATTATACTAAGAAAGAGGCAAAAAGGGGCAGCATGGACTGATTATTTATGTCCTTTCTGCGAAAGCAGGAATCCAGTAAAAAATGATAAAAACACAGCAAACTATATAAAAATTTAGTATATAATTAGATTAAAAAACTGGATTCCTGCTTTCGCAGAAAGGACATCGAACATGTTTAATGATCCATGCAACAACGCCAATAATAGGAAAACTGACCCACTCAACAATTACTTTAAATTAGACCAAATGCGGTTTTTTGCAATATAGAAAAAGATAGTAAATACCGCTAAAAACATCATAACTTTAAGACCCATAGATTTACGATGTTCCATTTCCGGCTCAGCTGCCCATTGTAGAAATACTGCAACGTCTTGCGACATCTGCTCTACACTTGCGTTAGTACCGTCCATATAGGTTACCTGCCCGTCTGTAAGCGGCGGCGGCATTGCTATTTGCTCACCAGGGAAATAGGGATTATAATGAGTTCCCTGCATCAGCTTAAAATCTGCCGGCGGTTCAGTATAGCCGGTAAGTAGCGAATATATATAATTAGCTCCGTCATGACGTGCTTTTATTATCAACGATAAATCAGGAGGATGGGCACCGTTATTAGCTGCTCTTGCTGCTTGCTCATTAGGGTAAGGAGGTACAAAACGATCAGAGGGAAGAGCGTGGCGGTCAAACATCTCACCATCATCATTAGGTCCGTCTTTTATCGTATAGCCTTTGGCAATCTCTTTTACCTCGTCATCCGAAAAGCCGATATCTTTAAGATTACGGTAATATAAATTGTTTAAACCGTGGCAGACACTACAAACTTCCTTATAGACCTGAAAACCTCTTTGTGCTGCTTCACGATTAACTGTACCAAATACGCCGTCAAACGACCATTTCATCTTTTTTGGATGTAATACTTCTTCGTTGGCTAAACTTAAGCACGAAGTTAGTAGTATGATGATAGAGATAAGTAGTTTAGTTTTCATAAATTTTTTTGAGTCGTCATTGCGAGGAAAAATTGAAAACTTTGACGAAGCAATCTCAGGAGTTTATTATTATTTTATAAGATTGTCGTGTTGAGATTTCGTCTTTCCTTGCAATGATGTTTTTATTACAGAATAATTTCATTATACAAATCATCCCAATTTATATTTGTTTGTTCTATTAATTTAATTTTTTTGTCTCTTAAACCAGCTTTAATTTGTTTTTCTCTATTTATTGCTGAATTCATAGTTTGATGAATCTCATAAAATACTAAAATTTTGCAATTATACTTTTTACTAAACCCCTTAATTGTATCATTTTTGTGTTATTAAATTAGAAGTAACACCAGTATAGAGTATACCATTTTTCTTGTTAGTTACTATATATACTATTGGTTACTTCACAAATTTGTATAATACAAAAAACGTCATTGCGAGCAGCCACAGGCTGCACGGCAATCTCATGCAATAATAACAAACTACTGAGATTGCTTCGTCAATTGCTATGCAATTTCCTCGCAATGACTTAACTCTTACAACTCCTCCGGCAATGGCAGCGGTTTTTCATATTTACCTATCAGCGGCAGAGCTACTAAGAAATGAAAAAAGTAATAACAAGCAGCAAAACGGCTAGTGGTAATATACGGCTCTTCTGCCGGCTGCCCGCCTAAATAACCAAGCAATAAACAATCTGCCATAAATATCCAAAAAGTAATTCGGTATATCGGTCTATAATTGCTACTTCTAACTTTTGAAGTATCAAGCCAAGGTAGTAAGAATAACACAAATATACTTCCGAACATTAATAGCACCCCACCGAGCTTAGACGGCACGGCTCTAAGTATTGCATAAAACGGCAGAAAATACCATTCAGGGACAATGTGGGCAGGCGTAACTAACGGATTTGCCGGAATGTAATTATCGGGATGTCCTAAATAATTAGGTTCGTAAAAAATAAAATAAGCAAATATTATGAAATAAACTCCGAAACCGACAAAATCCTTTACGGTATAATAAGGGTGGAACGGAATAGTATCTTTAGGGCTTTTAACATCTATACCTTTTGGGTTATTTGAACCATGCTGATGCAAGGCCACTAAATGCAGCATCACTAAAGCAACAATAATAAACGGCAATAAATAATGCAGTGAGAAGAACCTATTTAATGTCGGATTATCAACAGAAAAACCACCCCATAACCACGTAACTATGAATTCCCCTATTAACGGAATAGCGGAAAATAAATTAGTAATAACCGTTGCTCCCCAGTAGCTCATCTGCCCCCAAGGCAGCACGTAACCCATGAAAGCAGTAGCCATCATGGTTAGAAAAATGATGATACCGATATGCCAAAGCAGTTCTCTAGGTGCTTTATAAGAGCCGTAATACAAACCTCTTGCTATGTGTAAGTATACGGCGGCAAAAAACATCGATGCACCTACCGCATGAGTATAACGCAATAACCAACCGTAATTCACGTTACGCATGATTCGCTCAACACTATCGAAAGCATGATCAACATGCGGAGTATAGTGCATAGCAAGTATGACGCCGGTGATTATCTGAATCACTAACGCAATACCGGCAATAGAGCCTAAATTCCACAAATAGCTAAGATTTTTCGGAGTTTGATAATGACTAAAATGCTTTAGGAACGCAAAAATAGGAAGACGATAATCTATCCATTCTATAATAGCATTAGGCTTTTTAGGGGTAATATCTTCATTCATAAATAATTACCCGATTCTAATTTTTTTGTCGCTAATAAAAGTGTAAGGCGGCACAGCCAAATTTAAAGGAGCAGGACCTCTTCTAACTCTACCTGAAGAATCATATTGTGAACCATGGCACGGACAAAACCATCCATCATATTCACCTTGATTAGCAAGCGGCACACAACCTAAATGCGTGCAGACCCCGATCGTCACCAGCCAATTATCATGCCCTGCTTTCACACGTGCTTCATCTGCTTCAGGATCAATCAGCTCTGACATTTTAACGGCTCTTGCTTCAGCTATTTTGTCAGGCGTACGGTTAGTGATAAAAACCGGTTTACCTTGCCATTTAACCGTAACTGTTTGACCTACCGCAATATTTGATAAATCAACCTCAATTGATGATAAAGCTAGCACGTCCGCAGAAGGGTTTAAAGAATCAACGAGAGGCCAAAGAGTACATGCTGCCCCAACTGCTGCAATACTACTAGCCGTTAGAACCATAAAATCACGACGTGTTGTTTGTTTGTTTTTATTATCTTCAGTATCCAACATATAATATTAAAGTGACATAAATTAACGATTATTATTACTACCGCTTGGGATATTATTAAGATTATTTGGATTTTCTAGTTCTTCATAAGGATTTATTATAGGACGTTCAGCGTCTGCAGCACTATCTGCTTGTTTTGGCGTAAACTTATTTATTTCATCTTCTAACACTTTTGCTCCTGTCCCTTCTTCATACTTGTATTCGCCAGGATCACTTAAGCAATTCCAAAAACTAACTAAATGATTCCAATTAGGACCGAGTTTTGTAGTACAATTTTGGGCAACTGCTTTAGTTGTATCTAATATCTCGACTGTAGCTTCAGTAAAATAATCTATAAACCCAATTTTTTTAAAGCCCAATACTGTATAATATAAAGTAATTAAGGAAGCAACTGCTATAATTAAATACCATTTAGTGATAATAGACCACAGAAAAAATCCCATAGGATTTGCTGCCATTAACCTTCGTAAAGCCTGCCACATATACATATATTTTGCTCAAAAAAATTTATTAATAACATTCATCTTATTTTATATCACTACATTAGTAAAAATAAAGCAAAATCACGTAATATTATAAATATTTTTAATTAAACAGGAACTCAAAAAGAATGAAATCGGTAAAAATACTAAATTAATTCCTATCATAACAAAAATTAATTGTAAGTTATTATCTTGTAATATTAAACCTGTCATTATAATATTCGGAATTAATAACGGCATGATAAACGTACCGACAAAGTTAGCATTCTTCTTAAAATAACATTGCACGCTACCGGATAACACTACTAAACTACTTGATAACACTAATATCATCCATACACTAATAAAGAAAAATATTATCTCAAGCAAAGTTTGATCAAAAAAAACATAAATAATTGGTAAAACAAAAACCAGCCCTATCGTACTGCTGATAAATATAGCAAAAAATTTAGCCAATATAATTTTTTCATGACTAACAATTGATAATAATAACTCTAAGCTTCCGTCTTCCAAATCAGATTTAAATATAACCGAAGAAAAACCGATTAATGAAATTAATAAACAAATTACCGAAAAAATTAAACCAAATTTGTTAATATCCCTTTCACTGTTAATTAAAACAGTACTAATTATGCAAAATAAAAAAAATATAACTAGATATTTAATTATATTATTAATGCGATTCTGCACTATAAATTCACGCTTAATTAGTACAAATAGACTATTCATAATTATTAAATACGTTGTAAATTAAGTACATAATAGCTGCAACAGTTAAACCTATACCAATTTCAACAATAACTATCGCAATATGCTGAGCAAGTAGCGTATCATTGATAAAATTTGTTAGTGAATAATAATTTAAATAATTATCGTTAAAAAAGAGTGATATGGTTCCTACAATTGCATATATTGCTACACCTAAAACCGCAATACAAACTAGCACGTTAGGAGGAAAATATCTGCTTAATTTCCGATTACCGTAAACTAAATCATAAGCAATAAGGCTAGATGCAAATATAACACCTGCTTGAAACCCACCACCCGGTGAAGACTCACCGTTAAGCTGAATATATATACTATATAAAATTATATAAGGTATTATAAAACTAGTAATATGTTTTATTATTGGATTTGTCATCCCGTGGCTTGACCACGGGATCTTGTATCGCCTGCTGTGTACTGAGATACCGCGATCAAGTCGCGGTATGACATCATAAGACTTTCTTGAAAATATCAACAGCATGGCAATTCCTGCAATTAAAATTACGCTAGTTTCACCTAAAGTATCATATCCACGATAACTTGCAAGAATAGCTGCAACAAAAGAAGGTACACCTATATCTCTAGAGGTATTTTCGATATAATATTTACTTAAATGCATATGAATAGGAGCATTATCATCACCGTAATTCGGTAATTCTAGCCCCATATAAGCAAGAGTTACTACAAACAATAAACATATTAAACTTGCTGGAATAATATTAGTTCTCTCAATATTCTTTAAATCCGAAGGTAATTTACGCAACAAATTCAAATATACGCATGTTGATAAGCAAGCTCCAAGTGCTGCCTCGGTCATTGCGACATCAGGAGCATCCATAATAAGATAGGATACACCAATTAATAAGCTAAATACAGAAGCAGCAATCACTGCATTTAGTAAATCTTTAGCAAAAATTATTTTTATCGAGATTAAGATCAATAAAAAAACAATTAAGTTAAGTAGGTAATTGCCGAGATCAAAATTTAAAGCTGTCTTTACTGTCATATGGTTGTTAAAATTTAACGTCATTGCGAGGAGAAACGTAATTTCGACGTGGCAATCTTATCAAGCATCTTGAGATTGCTTCGTCAATTACTTCGTAATTTTCCTCGCAATGACGGTACTATAAGCTCTAATTTTCATAAATAAAGATGCTTTACCAAGTGCATGAGTTGCTACCGGATTTAGTATAAAAATCAATAAAGCCGCTAAAATTAATTTAACAGAGTTCACAATATCTGCTTCAATGCACGCAAAACCTATTAAGCAAATAGGCACGCCGAAACTCTCAATAACACTTGCTGCATGTAATTTAGTATAAAAATCAGGAAATCTAAAAAAACCGATTATTCCTGAAAATATAGCAAATAATCCAATAATTACTAATAAAATTCCTATATAGTATAGTGTCATTGTGTTTATCCTTTTTTCGTCATTGCGAGGAAATTATGAAATAATTGACGAAGCAATCTCATGCAAAAGTCCTGAGATTGCCGCATGAACTAAAGTTCACTCGCAATGACGTTTTTACTCACCTTGAGCCAAGCTATAACCTGCAACCCCGTCAAATTCAAACAGATTCTCTACTTTGATAAAATCGATATTTGCTGTGCTTAAAGCTTCAAGCAATCTTGTTATATCTAAATGCTTTATTTCTGTGCTGTCTTTATTCATAAAACGACAACACCAATGATCGGAAACAGTTTCAAACCTTGTATCACGAGGCCACAGCTTTAATCCTTTTGACGAGATTGTTTTTAACTCAAAATTACCAAGATCAAGTTTATTAATTTTATCTGCCATATCGTGAGCGGACGATACATTCATATTCACAAATATATCCGTACCGACCAATTTCTTAACTTCTTTAGTATCAATTTTATAATCTATATTGCTTTCTTGCTTCTCAGCAATTAAGGGATAATCTGCTTTAGGTAGCTTTGTCGGTAACTGTCCCAATCTTTTCGTTACTTCTTCGGCAAATTCTTTTGTACCGACTTTTTTATTAGAACTCTGCTCGTTATATATATCGGCTGTATGAACGCCATCCTCTATAGTTTTTTTCCAAGCATTTTCGATTAATGTAGCGATATCACCCTGCCCTATATGTACTAGCATCATTATTGCAGCATTTAAAAGCCCTGACGGATTTGCGATATCTTTACCGGCAATATCAGGAGCACTTCCATGTACCGCTTCAAACATCGCATAATGCTGCCCAATATTTGCAGAACCTGCAAGACCTACCGAGCCTGAAATTTCAGCAGCTACGTCAGATATGATATCACCGTATAAATTAGAAGTTACGATAACGTCAAATATTTCCGGTTTGGTAGCAAGCCTTGCCGTCCCGATATCGATAATATAATGCGCGTTATTAATTTGCGGGTATTCTTTTGCAATCTCATTAAATACTTTATGCAAAACCCCATCGGAAAATTTCATAATATTATCTTTGCTTAAACACGTGACTTTTTTGCGGTTATTTTTTACTGCATATTCAAAAGCATATCTAATAATCTTCTCACATCCTGTATGACTTATCAACTTCATTGATTCATACATATTATGCGTTTGGCGGTATTCTATACCTGCGTATAAATCTTCCTCATTCTCACGTATAATAGTTAGGTTCAAATTTGGATGTAATGTTCTAGTAAAAGGATAAAACGAAACGGAAGGACGAATATTAGCAAAAAGCTGTAATGTTTTACGAATCGTGACATTTAAACTTTTATATCCTCCACCTTGCGGAGTAGTAATCGGGGCTTTAAGTATAATACCGGTGCGTTGTATTGATTCCCAACTTTCCTCGCTTATGCCTGAAGTATAATGCTTCTTGTAAAGCTTTTCACCTACTTCAATGGTTTCTAAACAAATACGAGCCTCGGCTTTACGTAATATATAAAGCACTGCCTCCATTATTTCAGGACCTATACCATCCCCGTATGCAATTGTAATCGGTGTAAATTCTGCCATATTAAATACTCTCTTGTTTATGTCATTCCCGCGTAGGCTGGAATCCAGTAAAACCTATAAAAACTAGTTTTTATAGATTTATTTTATCAAATATGTAACTTCTGTATCAATATTGAAGTTATTTTTCTGGATTCCAGCCTACGCGGGAATGACACACAAAAATCCATACAACACTATCAATAGTTTATCGTTACTTCTTTTAATCTCTCATTCAACATAAAAGTCACTTCGGAAGTTATATTCAAATTATTTTTGGCATATAAGACTTGAGCACTTGGAATTACCAAATTAAGGTTATATTTCTCGGCAAGTTCACTAATTATTGTAATAGTTGTTTCATGTACTCTACTCATAGCCTCAGCGTGGACTTGTTCAAGCTTTGTTTTCTTAATCTGAATTTCTTTTCTAACATGGCTAACTTTTGCATTAAATTCGTTTACTTTATGCTCAAATTCGGTTTCACTTAAATGAGAACGCTCATTTAGCAGCTTCTCTTCCAGCGGTTTAAATTCTGCTTCTTTTGCAGCAATATCCTCTTGAATTTTATGATTAAGCTTTTCGATTTTATTACGCAAATCTTTTATAGCGATCGAACCTTCCAATATAGATTGTACATCAGCAACAGCTACTCTAACTTTAAAATTATCTTCTTTAATTGGCACATTTTGTGCCTCCGTAATCGTTGAGAAATTTATTATGAATATGCATAAACATAATATTCGGTATATCATCCTTGATCCTTTTAGATTAAACGGTGTCGTCTAGGATTGTCATCCCGTGGCTTGACCACGGAATCTTGTGTCACAGGCAATATCCTGAGATCCCGCGATCAAGTCGCGGGACGACATTCAAGATGACTGGATTCCCGCCTACGCGGGAATGACACTGGAGCAACACTCCTTATTAATCTAAGAATAAATAACATCAAGCAATTTGTCTATAATTAAAAACTTAACCTTTACCTAACATTGGCACATTCCCGCCTCCCCATGGTGTATATTCGCCATCCGAATAATAATCACTAGAAATAGGTTCAAACGAAATAGCTTTTATTGCTTCAGGACTTAAATAGGTACTCTCTTCATCACTAAGCAAAAGTTCAGTAGCCGGTTCTTCTCGCTCAACATAAATTTCATGCTGTTCATTAAATTCATATAAAAAATTAAAAGCTTCATGAATATGCTCTGTTCCTTTGTTCTTAACCAAAACTGCTGTAATACCATAGTCTTTTGCAGCATTGACATGTTTAATATAATCATCCATGAAAAATACATTTTTTTTATTAGTTATTTCTCTTATATATTCTTTTTTAGTACAATTTTGTATTTCTTCAAAATTATTAGAAGGTAAAGCTGATTTTATATAAATTTTTGCTGCATCTTCCTTTCCTAGTAACCTTTCTAATGCATATTTTACAGCATGAGGATAATCATTAAATGATGCTATAGCTATTTTATGACTGGATAATATAATATTCTTAAAAAGGCGTGCTATTTGCTCTTCATTTTTCCAACCTATTTCATTATCTAGGAATTTCTCCATCAGCTCTATAGAAAATGCTCAAGCCTAACTTTTTCTTGCTCTCGTTCTTCATAGAAGCTAAAAAAGCGATTTTGTATATTACGTGCTATTAAACCTCCTAACCTCTCATATAATTATGCGAATGTCCAACTAAAGTATTGTCACAATCAAATATAAATAAAGCTGTATTATCGTTCATTAATTTCTCTTATTTTAAAGTTTAAAAACTCTTGGTAATTTTTATTCTACAGTTAAATCAATTTCTTTTTCAAGAACTTGATATTCCAATCTTTGGTATTTTAGTGTATAATACGAAAAACTATTGTAAACTTGTGAGAATTTTTAAAGATGACATCTATTCGTAATATAGCAATTATTGCCCACGTTGATCATGGGAAAACTACGCTTGTTGATAACATGCTTAAACAAAGCGGAACATTTAGAGCTAACCAAGCAGTTGCTGAGCGTGCTATGGACTCTAACGATCTTGAGCGTGAGCGTGGAATCACGATACTTGCCAAATGCACTGCTCTTATGTGGAACAATATCCGTATCAATATAGTTGATACGCCAGGACACGCCGATTTTGGCGGTGAAGTAGAACGCATCCTTAGCATGGTTGACGGTGTAGTACTACTTGTCGATGCATCGGAAGGACCAATGCCGCAAACAAAATTCGTGCTTTCTAAAGCGTTAAATCTCGGCTTAAAACCTATTGTCGTTATTAATAAAATCGATAGAGATGACCAAAGAATTCAAGAAGTTATCGATGAAGTATTTGAGCTATTTGTGGCACTTGAAGCAAACAACGATCAGCTTGACTTCCCTATAGTTTATGCATCAGGTAGAGTAGGTAGAGCATCTTTAACCTTTGATGATAAAATTAATCCTTTAGACAATTTAGCAGATGATTTAGCACCGCTTTTCAACCTTATAGTACAACATGTACCAAAACCCTTAACCGATGACAAAGCATCGTTTTCTATGCTTGTTACTACTAGAGAATATAATTCTTTCTTCGGTAGGGTTTTAACAGGTCGTGTACAAAGCGGCACTGTTAAAATTAACCAAAACGTAAAAGTATTAAATCGTGAGAATAAAGTACTTGAAACCGGACGTATCACTAAAATATTAGCCTTTAGAGGCTTAGAGCGAATCGCTATAAATGATGCTACAGCCGGCGATATTATTGCCGTAGCAGGTGTTGAAAACGCCAACGTTACCGATACTATCTGCTCCCCTGAGGTAACCGAGGCCGTACCGTCTCTACCTATCGATCCGCCAACTTTATCCATGACTTTTAGCGTTAATGACTCACCGCTTGCAGGAAGCGAAGGGACAAAAGTTACGTCGAGCTTAATTGGAGCTAGGTTAATGCGTGAGCTTGAAAGTAACGTTGCATTAAAAGTTACTGAAGTTGCCGAGAAAAATGCTTTCCAAGTTGCAGGGCGTGGTGAGTTACAACTTGGTATCTTAATTGAAACTATGCGTCGTGAAGGGTTTGAGCTATCTATTAGCAGACCCGAAGTATTATTCCAAACTGATGAGAAAGGTAATAAGCAAGAACCGATGGAAGAAATCCAAGTTGACGTTGATGATGATTATGTTGGAGTAGTCGTAAAATCTTTAGCACTGAGAAAAGCCGAAATGACTGATATGAGGCCGTCAGGCGGCGGTAAAAGCCGTGTTACGTTTATCGGACCATCTAGAGGGTTAATCGGCTATCACAGCCAGTTTTTAACCGAAACACGAGGCACAGGGATTATGAATCGTATTTTCCACGGATACGCTGATTATAAAGGAAATATCGAGGGAAGACGTAACGGCGTGCTTATCTCTAACGGTGACGGGGCAGCGGTCGCATATGCTCTATGGAATCTAGAAGAAAGGGGAAAAATGTTTATAAACCCTAGTGACAAAGTATATAGAGGCATGATTATCGGCGAACATAATCGTGATAATGATTTAGAGGTAAACCCACTAAAAGCGAAACAACTGAGCAACGTTAGAGCAGCAGGTAAAGACGAAGCCATAAGGCTAACTCCGCCAATGCTTTTAACGTTAGAGCAGGCAATCAGCTATATACAAGATGACGAGCGAGTTGAAGTAACACCGAAATCTATTCGTTTACGTAAAGCGCTACTTGACCCTAACGACCGTAAAAGAGCTGCAAAGTAGGTATGCCTAAAAAAAGTTGACATCGTCATTGCGAGGAAAAACTGTAAGTTTTGACTAAGCAATCTCTAGAATCTTGCTTTATGAGATTGCCACGCGCCTTTCAGTTGCTCGCAATGACGAAAAAACTAAGCTAATACATTAAATACTATAATAACAAACCTTTTTAACGGCTTCTATTACATCGCTCTCACTCGGCAGAGCTAGTGTTTCTAAATTAACAGCATAAGGAAGGGGCAGATCTTTGCCGCTTACAATCTCTATCGGAGCATCTAAATAATCAAACGCTTCTTTCATAACAATAGCAGCTATACTTGCACCAACACCTGCAAAAAACCACCCTTCTTCCACTACAACTAAACGATTAGTTTTTTTCACTGATTCTATTATTGTCTCAGTATCAAGCGGTTTAATAGTGCGAAGATCAATAACCTCGCAATCAATATTATCATTCTGCAAAACATTTGCCGCATCTAAGGCAAGTTTTACTTGAATCGAGAAAGTTACTATAGTGACACTACTACCCTCTCTTAAAATTTTTGCCTGACCAAAGGGTATAGGCTCGATTGTTTCCGGTACGTCAAAACTATGACCGTATAAAATTTCATTTTCTAAAAAAACAACGGGATTATCGTCCCTAATAGCTGTAAGCATAAGTCCTTTATGATCTTCTGCACTATAAGGAGCTACTACTTTTAATCCCGGAATGTGGGAATAGCAAGCTGTATAATTTTGGCTATGTTGTGCAGCTACTCTACTTGCTGCTCCGTTTGGTCCTCTAAATACTATCGGACATTTGACCTGCCCGCCTGACATGTAATGCGTTTTTGCAGCTGAATTAACTATGTGATCGAATGCTTGCATAGCAAAGTTAAAGGTCATAAACTCCACGATCGGGCGAAGTCCTGCAAAAGCTGCTCCGACTGCAAGCCCTGCAAAACCATATTCCGTTATCGGTGTATCAATTACCCTCTTAGGACCAAATCGCTCTAGTAATCCTTGAGTTACCTTGTAAGCTCCTTGATATTCTGCAACTTCCTCGCCTATGACGAAAACCTTGTCGTCTCTTATCATCTCTTCTTGCATTGCATCACGCAACGCTTCACGTACCGTTATTTGCATTTTTCTTTTTTATTTGATTAAATTAAACGTCATTGCGAGCAGCCGTAGGCTGCGTGGCAATCTCATGAAATAATAACAAATTCCTGAGATTGCTTCGTAAAAACTTACAGTTTTTCCTCGCAATGACAACTTAACAGTACACCTGTGTATACAACTCCCCTTCATCAGGTAACGGTGAATTTTCTGAGAATTCTACTGCTTCTTTCACAATTTCTTTTACCGACTGTTCTATTTCTTTTAAATCCGCTTCGGTTACATATTTATTGTCGAGTATCGTTTTTCTTATTATTACCAACGGATCACGCTCTTTATATTGCTCAACTTCTTCTTTACTGCGATATTTTGCCGGGTCGGACATCGAATGCCCACGATAACGATAAGTTTTTACCTCTAATATCAGCGGAAAGCTATTTTCTCTAACATACTCGGCTGCTTGCTTAGAGCCGTCATACATTTCTTCAAAATCCATACCGTCTAGCTGAAATCCTTTAATCCCAAACGATGCCCCTTTCTTATATAAATTACGCATAAAGGTAGAACGTGCTACAGACGTCCCCATCGAATATTCGTTATTTTCAATAATATAAACTACCGGCAAACCCCATAAAGCAGCCATATTAAAAGCTTCATATACCTGACCTTGATTAACGGCACCGTCACCTAAAAAATTAAAACAGATATTATGCGTATCGTTATATTTTTCAGCAAACGCAAGCCCTGTGCCTATCGGTACTTGAGCCCCTACTATACCGTGTCCACCGTAAAATTTGTTTGGTACATCAAATAAATGCATCGAGCCACCCTTACCTTTCGAACAACCTGTAGCACGCCCCATAAGCTCGGCAAGAACATACTTAGGCTCAGTTCCTGCTAAAATAATATGAGCATGGTCACGATAGCTAGTAATAGTGCTATCACCTTTTTGTTTAACCATATCTACTGCAGAAATTACTGCTTCTTGCCCTATATATAAATGACAAAAACCACCGATTTCTCCCATTCCGTATAATTGACCGCATTTTTCTTCAAAACGACGCAGTAGGAGCATATCTTTAAAACTTTTTATATATTCTTCCTTTATCGGCTTATATTTTCCTAACTTAATATCCACTAATTACTCCTTAAGACTATTGTCATCCCGTGGCTTGACCACGGGATCCAGTCTTTTTTTTATTTTGAACTGGACCCCGTGGTCAAGCCACGGGGTGACATCTGTAAATTAAAAGTCACAAAATATGGTACATGATCCGAAGGTGGAGACCAATCACGTGCTTCTGGTAGTAAATGCATAGAAAATAATGCATCTTTTAAATTATCGCTAACCCAAATATGATCAAGCCTTCTACCTCTGTTAGATTTTTTCCAATCTATATTTCTATAACTCCACCAAGTATAAAATTTTTCGTCAAGCGATACGAAATGTCTGCTACTATCAATAAAACCTAACGCATTTTGTAGCTCTACCAATAACGAGCGTTCAATATCGGTATGGCTGATAACATTTCGCAACTGCTCACTAGACCATACATCATGTTCATGCGGAGCAATGTTCAAGTCCCCGACAATAATCATTTTATCATTTTTAGTACGGTTAGTCGTTAACCATTCCTGCATTAACCTTACATATTCGAGCTTATGCTTAAATTTTGTATTTACCTCGATATCAGGTATATCACCGCCGGCAGGAACATAAAAATTATGTATTTCTATATCATTAACTATAGCTGCTATATGCCTTTTATCACTATTATATAACTCCAATGAAAAAACATTATTCAAAGGAAATTTTGAAATAATAGCAACACCGTTATATGATTTCTGCCCTGAATATATTACATGTTCATAGCCTATATTTTTAATAACTTCAAGAGGAAATAATGAGTCAGCTACCTTTGTTTCTTGAAGTAAAATAATATCCGGCTGATGTTCATATGCTAATTTTCTTAATAAATCGATCCGTAGACGCAATGAATTAATATTCCAAGTAACTATCTTCATTAGACTTGTTGTATCACCTCCTTCTAAAGGTAATTTGTATGTCAATCCGGTACTCGCATCCTCACGTACTAAGTGTACGATGCGGTGCTGCGTTCCGTGTTTCTTTCAAATTCCTCTTTATAAGATATGTTATACAACAAATCTATTTAATTTTTTATAGCTGCCCCTATTATTGCATCTCTAAAATAAACTATTCCAATTTGATTTAAAGGATTTTTCATGTCAATTTTATCTTTTTCTTCTTCAGGAATTTTCATCATAGTATTACTGAGTATAGCAAAATAAAGATTATCAGGCAAAACATATCCTGCTTCACTTTGTATTCCAAGGGCTTTTCCCGTATAATGAATCATTAAACGCTTAGAATCAAGATCAGTAAGAAAAATACCGTAACCCATATAAGACTTACGCCCTTCTATATCTTTTGCTAAAAAATATTTAGTAGTCATAAGTTTATACGACTTCTTAGAAAGAATTTTCTCCTCATTTAATGCCCTATACCATTTAATAAGATCAACCGGTGTTGATATTATACCACCGTCAGCACAAGGAACTGCTAAAAAATCAGCAGTTACAGGAGTAAATATAGGTTTATTACTATTATTAGGCGTTAAAAAATATCTTACCGGATAATTAGAACTAATAACGTTTTTTTGGATTCTAGCGGCTTCACTATATGAAGCAAAACTAGTAGATTTCATATTAAGCGGTTTAAAAAATTCATCATAAAAAAAGTTAGCTAAATCTTTTTTAGCCACCTTTTCTATAATCATACCGAGTATAACAAAATTAGTATTACTATATTTAAATTTTTTCCCTATAGATATTTCTAAAGGCTTAGAAGCAACAAATTGTAATATTTTCTTGTAAATCTCTTTCTTAGGCATATTTAAATCAAGTTTAACAAAACTAAAATATTCAGCAATACCGCTACTATGCGTTAATAAATTATGGATAGATATTTTATATGCCCAATCCGGCACTTTTCCACCCCACATTTCCGGATCAAGATATTTATAAATTTTATCGTTAATATTTAATAATGCCTGTTCTTGTAATTTTAAGATTCCCGCTGCTGTAAAAGGCTTTGTAGCAGAAGCAATAGGCATCATTTCATTTGCTTTTAATTGTTCACCGTTTAAAGCAAAAATTCCTTTAGCACCGGTTAATAAAGGTTTATAATCATCAGCAAACATAAAAACGGCATTTAAAAATCTATTACTTATATATTCTTTTTCTGCTTCATTGATTCTTTGCTGTATATCTGCAAAACAATCAATACAATTAGTAATAAAAAAAAGCAGCAATAAAAAATATCTACGAATCATAACTTCAACACTCCACAAACTTATCAATAGACGTCTTACATAACGCAACTAATAAAGAGAAATTTGAAGGAGACACGGAACGCAAAACCACAGCGTACACTTGACATGAGGATTCGAGTACCGGATCGACGTACAAATTACCTTTAGAAGCAAGTTATGTAAGACGTCTATTAAAATAAAACGGTAATTTTGCTTCTAACTTAATCTCTTTACCAAAAATTTTTTCAGATAAACATATATTATTAGCATGCAAGAACATATATTTACTATACGGCATTATTTCTTTATTACCATATTTATCATCTCCAAGTATCGGACAACCTAATAATTTAGCATGCAACCTTAATTGATGCATTCTACCTGTAACCGGCGTAAATTCAATTAAAAATAAGTTACTATCAAGTGATTTAAGTACTTTATAATAAGTAATGGCAAGTTTACCATTTTCACTATCAATATCAGTAATTTGAGGTGTACTTCCTTTACTCTTTTCTATATTACTTCTAACTCCGCCTACATTTTTAATTGGCTTCCCATAGGTTACGGCAAAATATGTTTTTACAACCAATTTTTCTTTTAAAGCATCATGAAGTTTTACACTACTTAAATAATTTTTGGCTATTAAGAGCAAACCGCTTGTTTCTTTATCTAATCTATGTACTAGCTTAAAATCAGCACCTTTATAATTCAAATATTTTAATGCAGAGTCAATAGATAAATTTATTTTACTGCCGCCTTGAGTAGCAAGACCTGCAGGTTTATTTATAGATATTAAATTATCATCTGCATATATCAAATAATCGGTAGTAATTTTCTTCGCTAGCTTAATTTCAGCGTCGGTAAAAACTAATTTTTCAGGTTGCTTAACAGGTAAATTAAACTTATCGTTAATAAAAATTTTATCGCCGCCCTTTACTCTTAAACTTGCTTCTGCTTTCTGAGAATTAACGGTAATTTGTTTTTGACGTAATGCTTTCTCTATTACTCCTTGAGTCAATAAGGGATATAGACGTTTTAAATATTTATCTAATCTAGAAGAAATAGGAGTATTGACATCGATGATCATATTTTTAATAAATTAGGAACTTCTTATTAAAAAATAGCACCAAATTATTATAGATAAAAGGATTATAGCAAAAAGCTGATGTATAGAGGCAATTATTATAGGTACAGAGTATAAAAGAGTAATTATTCCGGTAGATACCTGCATCAATAATGCAATCATTAGAAAATACGCTATCTTATTTAATTTCGGATGTTCTATTTTTAACAAGCAAATTATCAAAACTACAACAACCAAAAATACGCTATAGCCGCCTAAACGATGTATGAATTGTATAAAAACCGGATCATACAAATTTTTAAGATCAAAGAAATTATCTTTTATCTCCATCGGGATAAAGCTATCATCCATTAGCGGAAAACTATTATATATCAGCCCTGCATCAAGCCCTGCAACTAAAGCACCTAAAAAAATTTGCACATATACTACAGTAATAGCAATACCGAAAAATATTAATGGTAATTTTAAATCTGTTTGTGACGGGATTAACAAAATATCACAACGATTTTTTATTAGTTGATAAAAAAGTATGTGATAAATAATTACGGCGATAATTAAATGAAAAGCAAGTCGAAAATGACTAACATACGGGCTATCCAACAAGCCGCTTTTAACCATATACCACCCCATAAAGCCTTGTACGCAAAATAACAACAAAGCAATTATATAAGGTAGCATATCACGATTTTTTATAACATCTTTAAAATAAAAATATATTAAAGGTACAATATATATTAAAGCTGTAATTCTACCGAGTAATCGATGTATAAACTCTAACAGATAAATAAACTTAAACTGTGATAAAGTAATTTCGTAATTAACGGAGTTATATTCAGGAAAAGCTTTATATTTAGCAAATTCCGCTTGCCAGCTTTCAAAACTAAAAGGCGGCAAAATACCGGTTACCGGACGCCACTCAACTATAGATAAACCAGAACCGGTAAGCCTTGTTATCCCCCCTATAACAATCGTCGCTATGATCATTATACAACTTATACACAACCATTTTGTAATTAAACTTTTCTGCACTTTTATTTTAAGTTTATGTTTTTTACGTCATTACGGCATTGCTATGTCATCCCCGCGTAAGCCTTGTTGCGTGGATAGGTTTATCATTTATCATCCCGCGACTTGATAGCGGGATCCAGCTAAAAATACTAATAATATTAGTATTTTGTATTATTTTTATGGACCCCGTGGTCAAGCCATGGGGCGACATTAAGGATTACTGGATTCCTGCTTTCGCAGGAATGACATAAAACGAGCCATGCAAGGAATGACATATTATAGCCCTCAAATCAAGACTCTGCATTCTTTTCCGTATCTTCGACGGTATTAGAAGGACGTTTCTTATTTGATGTTTTATTACGATATCTACGTTTTGTCTTTTTTGGAGCAGCTTGTGCTTCTTCTAAGTCGGCATTACTTTCTACAACTTCCACCTCTTCCACAACGCTTACGGTTTGCTCTACCGATTCTTTTGCCTCTAAACTCTTATCTTTCACTTCATTAGCAATATTATTAGCTGTTTTCCATTTATGTTTATTTTTGCGTAACTGTTCTTTTTTCGGCTCTTCTTCAGTATAATCGGCACTATGATTCTGAATTACCGGCTTAACAGAATTAACATTATTATTTTTCTTCAACAGCTTCACTTTTTCAATCGAATAACTATCTGATGTAGCATTAGGATCGGAATAAAAATTAAGCTTTATATCATATTTTTCTTCAATAAATTTTATCTCAGCACGTTTATTATTAAGTAGATAAATAACTGAAACGATATTGGTAAAAACATTTATTACATCAATTCTTTCTTCAAAAATTTCATTCTCTATAGTACGTAAAATTAACATAGCATTAGCGTCACTCGCTCTAATGACTCCTTTACCGTTACAATGAGAACAAATTGCCGAATTAGTTTCTAAGAAAGAAGAACGTAATCTCTGTCTTGAGAATTCAAGTAGTCCAAACTGACTAATATTACCGGTTTGTATACGAGCACGATCACGACTTAAAAACTCTTTAAAGGATCGTTCAATAATTTTACGATTCTTAGCTTCGCTCATGTCTATAAAATCAACAACTATCAAACCTGATAGATCTCTAAGCTTTACTTGCTTTGCTACTTCTTTGACTGCTTCTAAATTAGTTTTTAGTGCCGTTTCTTCAATATTTTGTTCAGAAGTTGACTTACCGGAATTTACATCAATTGAAATAAGAGCTTCCGTAGGATTAATAACGATATATCCTCCTGAAGGTAACGTCACTACAGGCTGATATAATTTAACTAATTGCTCTTCTACTTGAAACTTAGTAAATATAGGAGTTTTACTTCTATGCTCTTTCAGCTTTGCAAGCTCTGAAGGTAATAAATCCTGCATAAATTTTGAAGCGTCTTCATAACCCTCTTGTCCTTGAATTACCACCTCTGTAACATTGTGATCGCACATATCACGTATGGTTTTACGTATTATACTATCTTCCTCATGAATAAAACACGGAGCCGGAAATTTAATAGTACTTTTACGAATTTTATTCCATAACCTTACTAAATAATTATAGTCTTTCTTTAAATCTAAGGTGCTACTTCCTCTACCTGCGGTTCTAATAATGACGCTATAAGCATTTTTGTCACCGCTTACTATTTTATTTAAAATATCTTTCAGTCTTTTTCTTTCTTCCACGTTTGAGATTTTACGCGATATACCGTTTTGCGAACCTTTATTAGGCATTAAAACACAATATTTACCAGCCAAGGATATATAAGTAGTAAAAGCGGCGCACTTATTTCCTCGTTCCTCCTTAGTAACCTGCACTAATAATACTTGGTTTTTTCTTATTACTTCTTGAACTTTATATTGTTTATATTGCTGAATATTTGACTCAGGGGTACCGCTTTGAATAATTTCAATATCATCAGCCGCTTCTAAATTAAGTTCTGACTGGAATTTACTCTCTACTAAATCTTCTATGGTTTTCAGGTCAATTTCTTCACTATCAACCAAAGCATCATATATAGCAGCCGGTTTCTCTTTATCATCCTCAACCGTAATATTTGAAAGAGCTATTTCAGGAAAAGCATTAACCGGAAAATTCCTCTCCGAGGTAGGCAAATTGTAATAGTTAGGATGGATTTCACTAAAAGGTAAAAAACCGCTTTTATCCATTCCGTACTCTATAAAAACAGCTTGTAGCGACGGTTCTATTCTTGTAACTTTTGCTAAATAAATGTTACCTTTATTTTGTTGTCTTACGGTTGTTTGAAATTCAATATCTTCTATATTGTTGCTTTGTCCTAATAAAACTACTCTTGTTTCGCTTGGAAAATTAGCATCAATTATAATCTTTTTATTCATTTATCTTGCTCACTAACTTGAAGAACAAATAATTAATATAATGCTTGTATCTTAAGAAAAATCATTGTTTATCTTGTATTAATTTATTTAAATAGATAATTTATCTATGAGTAAAGAGCAAAAATGAAATTCTAGATAAACCTCAAATAACACCTCTTTAAAATACTAAAAAATATATTATTATTTTTCTTACATTAAAATATTTTCATATTATTTAATTCATTAATTTTTTTAAAATTCAACAATAATTATATACAAATTATAAATAAGACTACCATACTTGATTAAAAACTGATAATCTAATAACTATCCATATATACTTAAATAATGGAATTACAAATCTCTTTAATTTTTAAGATAATAATCTTAATCATTATAATTATGAGTTATATACCATGTATTTATGTTTAGCAAACACTTAATTTATGACTTTAAAAAACGATTACAAAACTATTTTTTTCTCACTTTTGGGAATATTTATTTTTTCCTGTATCAATGCTATAAATTTTTATAATTTTAAAATCTTTCTACTGATAAATAAAAATCTAGGCGGAGAACAAATAAATCATATAAATCAAACTAAATTTATAGGTTCGATAATCGCAGGCTTTGCCTTAACACAGTTAATTAATAAGTTAAGTAATCAAAAAATTATTTTAATTAGCTTGTCTTTATTAATTATTTGTACAATAAACCTAATTTTATTAAATAATTATACTCTAATTAAAATTAATTTTATTGTAATTAATTTTGGAACATTTGCATATTTCACTTCTATAACATTAGACATTATTGAGAATAGCAAAGAAAAGAAATATTTTTTTTTAGCTTGTATAATGTTGTTATGGGCGGGTGGAAACTTAATGGTAGATTTATTAAATCCATTTATAAAACCGACAAATAATACTATAGTAATTTGTGCATTGTTATATTGTATCAATATACTAACCGAATTTCTGCATTATAATCCTACATCTCATAAATTAAATTTAAATTCCAAATTTTCATCCTTAATAAAAAATGTCGAATTACAATTATTGACAGGCTTCGTAGTTGCTTATGTCACCTTGGATATATTATGGTATTATGAAGCTTTTGCATTAAAGAAAGAATTAGCATTAATTAATTTAAGACTTATACTAAAATATATTTTTCTAGCAATATGTTTTTCTATAATTCCTATATGCTATATATTAAGCAAAGTAAATAAATATTTGGCTAATTTATCACTAACTATAATTCTGCTCGTCTGCTTTATTCTACTACCGCTTCATGGAACTAATAAAAACCTTAATATATTATATATAATACTAATCGGTAGTTGTTTAGGATCCATTTATATTTGCAATATTTTAATACTAATTGATAAATTTAGGGATTACGAACTTAGGACAGCTTTATTTTCGTATTTTTCAATGTGCAGCATCGGTATATATGCCGGAGCTTTATCATCTCATGTACCTTACGGCACTATTAACGGCAGTGATTTCTTATTTTCCGTTTTTGCCGTAGTCGGTAGTTTTGTAGCTTATCATTTTTGGTATTTTATTAAGTATACATTATATAGATTTTAATAAGACTTCTTGCATAACTTGCTAATAAGGAGAAATTTGAAGGAGACACGGAACGCAGAACCGCAGCGTACACGCAAGTAACGTGAGGATTCGAGTACCGGATCGACGTACAAATTACCTTTAGAAGCAAGTTATGCAAGAAGTCTTATACTATACATAGACGAAGATCAACTTCAAAAAGAGCAAGGAATCCACAAGGTGAGGAACGGCGCGTATACTTAATACGTGAGTATCGCAACTCTTGTAGGATGACGCAGCCAATTTTTGAAGTTCATCGAGTATATGTGTAATATTCTGTAATATAATATAACTTGTATAATTTGGCATTAAATATTAATATTCAAATATATTTTTACAATGCCTAAAATGCAGCAAAGTACATTATTAAAACCGGTTAGTTGTTACGGGATTGGGGTTCACTCAGGAAAACGTACCCAATTAACTATAGAACCCGCTAAAGAAAATACCGGAATTATATTCATTAGAACCGATATATCTTCTGAAAATAATTATATTGACGCTAGCTATTTCAATGTTTCCGATACCTTGTTATCTACCACTATCAGTAATGATCATAAAGTTCAAATTTCAACAATTGAACATTTAATGGCAGCACTTTGGGGATGCAGCATTGATAATGCAATTATTAAAATTGACGGTCCTGAAGTACCAATTATGGACGGCAGTAGTAAACCTTTTGTGTTTATGATTGAGTGTGCAGGAAAAAAATTACAAAATGCTCCTAAAAAATATCTAAAAATTTTAAAAGATATAAAAGTAGTTCATAAAGATTGTGAATTATATTGTACTCCTTCCGATCACATGACTGTAGATTTAACCATTGATTTTAGTAGTAAAGCTATAGGCAGACAAAATCTAAGTTTTGGGGATCAAGAATCTTTTACTAAAAATATTGCGGATGCTAGAACTTTTGGCTTTATAAGAGATGTTGATTATTTGAAAAGCAAAGGGCTTGCCCAAGGTGCCTCATTTGAGAATGCTATAGGAATAGATGAGCAGGATAAAATCTTAAACCCAAACGGCTTACGTTATGAAGATGAATTTGTTCGCCATAAACTATTAGATTTGTTCGGTGATTTATATACCAGCGGCACTAGCATCGTAAGTGCAATTAAAGGCTACAAAACCAGTCATGCTCTTAATAATGAACTATTGCATAGGATATTTAGCGATACCACCTCTTACAAATTTGTAACTAGCAGTGAGTTATAATAATCATTTCATATTGTTAAATTTCGCTTCCTTTTTTGTATCCTTTTTAAATTTTCACTTTTTGTCCTTTTTATTTCAGCATTATTAACTTTATCTTTATCCATAGCTTTAGTTAAAGGACTATATCCTTCAGCTTTACTAGGATTTTCATAAAATGGATTCATTACATTTTTAATATCTTTAACATAGCTCTCTTTTCTATTATCCATTGTTATTTTATTTTCTCTAAAAAATTCTTCTAAACCGTTTCTTTTTATTTCAAAATTAAAACTGCCTCTTATTTCTCGAAATTTTTGTATTTTTTGGTCTTTATTCATACTCCAATAATTCTTATCCGTTATTAATTTTTTTAAAGCTAATGTTTGCAATACTTGATTCTTAGTATAATTCTCTAATTGTTCTAAATTTTCATATATAGGAGTATCTTGTTTTTTATATTCTTCATTTATATTTAATTTAAATATTGCTTTTATTTCTATTTTTTCCTTTTCAGTAAGACCGTCGATAATTAATGATGCGGTCGTAACTACACCGTAACCCGTAGCTTTTAATATATCAAGCACATTACCGTTAGCACCTTTAATAATAGAGGCGGCCAAATTTACGGCTCCACCTAAATTATTTCCAAATATTCGTCCTGTACTTTTCAATTTATTTACATTTAACTCATACTTATCTTGAATAGCATCCTTACCTGCCGTTTGCGGCGTATATAATTCATTTTTCAAAATATCTTTTAAGCTTGGTTCTAATGATAATATATAATCTTGCTGACTTTTAGCATTTCTGTTATGTACTAATAAATTATTCTCTTTATGAAGTTTACGCAAATCATGCACTTTCAAAGTCTCATTTACAGCTTGAATTCCTACGCTAACTCCTGAAACAACAGCTACAGCTATAATTATCGGTGATATAGGAGTCAAAAGTCCAGAAACTGCAATTGCTATAGAAGCTATGGAAACTGCATAACTTAAACTATTGCTAAACAATATTTTACCGATTTTACTTTGTCTAAAACTAGTCCAATAAGATTCTAACTTATTAAATATTTTTCTAACCCTTGATTTTTTTGAATCAAACATTTATTTTTCTCTCCAAAGAACAAATATTTTTATAAACTTTTCTTTTATTTATTTAATTAACTTCTCTTACAACTTAAATTATAGTATAAATTCTAATAAAAAAACAAAATAAATGTCTGGAAAAGAATTAAATAAAATTGTTGCAGCCATCTTATTTGCTAGTTTAATTGCTATGATGGTTGGATTTGTTGCAAATATATTATACAAGCCCACTCTAGAGTTACAACATCGCGGCTACAGCGTTGCAGTTCAAGAATCATCAGAAAATCAAAATACTACCACACTAAAGCAAGCACCGGTAAATATACCAGAATTAATGAAGACTGCTAACGCCGATAACGGTCGTGAAATAGCCAAGAAATGTTTAATGTGTCATTCTCTTGATAAAGACAGTCCAAATAAACTAGGACCGCATCTTTGGGATGTAGCAGGCAGACCAAAAGCAAGCATAGCAGACTATAAATATTCCCCTGCTCTATCAAAACTTGGCGGCGTATGGGATGATGATAGTTTATTTGCTTTCTTACATAAACCAAGTAGCTATGCACCAGGAACTAAAATGTCCTTTGCCGGTATCTCAAAACCACAAGACATAGCTGACGTAATATTATTTTTAAAAACTTATGTTCATGATAAATAATTATCTCACCGAAATATGGTTAATAATCGGCATAATTTGCATAGTTGTTGAATTCTTTGCAGTTCCAAGTATTGGATTCTTATTCTTTGGGCTTGGAGCGTTATCAAACACTCTTGTGGTATATAACTGCCCTCTAGTTAGCTTAACAAATCAAATAACATTTCTTGGCATATTATCGCTTACTTGGTTTTGCATATTATATTATCCTCTTAAAAAATATGTTTATAATAAAACTGATAAAACAAAAAATTACTCGGATATGATAGGCCAAACGGTAGAGGTTTATAGTTCTACAGTTTCTTCTGATACTATAGGACAAGTAAGATGGTCCGGTGCTATTATGAATGCTTACCTTGTTCCAAATGAAATCGATGCAAAAACAGGCGACCGACTTTTTATTATCGAAGTTAAAGGGAATGTACTAATTTGTTCTAGAGAAAAACCTAATAATAATTCTTAGCAAAATATTTCTAAATGACATTGCCCGCGTAAATACAAGTCATCATTGCAAGTAGGTATTGTTGCGTGGATCATTTTATGTCATTCCCACGGAAGCGGGAATGACACTAAATGCATTTTCCGGTCCAACGCGGGCAACCGCTCTAAACATTCTCTTTAAACCAATCAAAAGCTTTTTTAAAGAAGCTACTATTTGCATCAAGTCTAATATGAGCAAATTCTTTTTGCTGTTTTAGAGCATGAATTTTTAGCATTCCTATAGTTGCTGAATACATGGCCGGATTATAGTCTTCTATAAAACCGGCAATAATCTCCGGTTTACCGATTCTACTCTGTTTTTCAAAAATTTTATTTGAAAGCTCTTTAAGTCCTCTAAGCTGAGACCCGCCACCGGTAATTACAACTCTCAAAACTTCAACCTGCCCTTTTGTTGCTTTATCATATTCGGCTTTTACCATTGATAATATTTCTTCGGCTCTTGCTCTTATTACCTCAGCCAATTTATAAATTGTTACGGAAGTATTTAAGGTATGATGAGTATCAACCTGAAAATCCTCTATATTTATAATACTATCTTTCTCAAATAAAGGTATCATTGCATTACCGTATAAAATTTTTAATTTCTCTGCCGTAACAAGATCAATACCAAAGACTTTAGCAATATCCGAGCTAATATGAAAACTACCTATATTTACATGCCCCGTATATATTAATTTACCAGCAAAAAAAATGCCGAAAGAGGTAGTTTTATCCCCCATGTCGATGATAAGTGAACCTAGATTTTTTTCATCATTCGTAAGACAGCTAATAGCAGAAGCATAAATTGCTAGAGTAATATTTGTGACTTCAACATGACATTTAGCGAAGCATTGTACAATATTTGATAACATATTTGAACTAGCAGCAATAATATGTAATTCACAACTAAGTTCTCTACCGTACATACCTATAGGATTCTCGACTGAATTATTATCAAGGGTAAATTCAAGAGGAAAATAATGAATAATTTCTTGGTTTTTAACTTTAAATTCAAGTAATGCTTTTTGTAGTAACTTTTTAATATCCTGCTGCGTTACGGTTTGTCCGTTAACTTTAATGGTATAATTAATATAATAAGATTTAGTGTCGGCACCTGATAACGATAATATAACTTTTTTGATATTTTTACCGCAATCTTTTTCAAGTGCGTAAATTGCCGAAACAATGCTAGTTTCAGCATTTTTTAAATCTGATATAACTCCTGATTTAATACCTTTAGAATGATGTAAATTTTGGCTAGCTACTTTAATTTCACCTTTTTTACTAATATAGGCAGCAATTACGGCAATCTTACTACTACCGAAATCAAGTGTAACAAAATTTGATATTTTCTCTTTCATTTTTTTATGCTTGTTATTCCAAAAACGTCATTGCGCGAAGAATTACAAAGTAATGCGACGAAGCAATCTCAGGATGCCTAACAAGAGTGCCACGTCGAAACTACGTTTCTCTTCGCAATGACGATTCTCAGTACTTCTCTATATAATACTTATTCTTATCCCTTAAATCCAAAGCCTTATAATTTTGGTTAAATAGCTTGTTAGCTTTATTTAGTGCATCGACATATTTTAATGCTTCTTCAAACTCTTTTTCAGGTAACTTAATACTTATATTACCTTTAAGATTTAAATCCCACCTTCTATCTCCGAGTCTTACAGCAGCTGAAGTTTTATTCATTAATGCCGGATATTTCTGCAGCTCTAATACTAATGTACCTGCATAGACATTTGCTCCTTCCCCTACAACATGTAATAAATGAGGAAAAGGTTGAATATTTTTACTAATTTCGTAACCTTCTTCATCGACTAAGAAAAGCTGATTATTAATTTGCCAAATAGCAATAGGTTCTCTTTCAAATAATTTTATATATACCGTATTTGGTAATCTTCTACTGACATATACTTCCTTGATCCATTTATTTTTCTTTAAATTATTTCTAATTTCGTCTAATTTAAGAGCAAAAATAGGACTGCCCTTATTCGCATTTAAAACCTTTAATATTGTAGGCTCATCGACATTTTGCTGTCCTTCAATGATAACATTCTCAAGTTTAAACCCAAGTTTTGTTGTTGTTTGGTATATATTTGTTGTTAAGTAGGTTTTTATGCCGGCAAAATATTTTGTAAAAACAAATAGACATACAAAGATAATTAAAGCAATCTTAAGCCCTAATATTGCTTTTTTGTAAATTAGTCCTAATTTTCGGCGTAATGAGATATTATTAGTTTTTTTTTTATTAGAGCTTGTTTTTTTTCTCATGATTCAAAGCTTGCCGTCTTTATAATTTCTTCAATTAAGTTAGTAAAATTTATCCCCGCATAAGCTGCAATTTCCGGCACTATTGATAAAGGCGTCATACCTGGGTGAGTATTTATCTCCAAAGCATATAACTTGTTTGTCTGCTCTTCTAAAATAAACTCTGCTCTAGCAGGACCTTTACAATTCATTGTTTTATAAATTTTTTCTGATTCTATAAGTAATTTCTCATGTAAATTAGCAGGTAGCGGAGCAGGACAAAGATGATCAGCAAATCCTTCGGTATATTTAGTTTCATAATCATAGAAACGATTCTTTAGTAATTTAATCTCTAAAGCTCCAAGAGCTTTGCCGTTTAATACCACTACTTGCAATTCTCGCCCTTTTATATATTGTTCTATTATTACCTGATCACCGTAAGGAAAATCATAATCGGCAAAGTTAAAATCATCTTCTGCAAATATCACCTCAACACCAATACTTGAGCCTTGCGCAAGAGGCTTAATAACGTACGGTCGTTTCATAGGATCATTTTTTATATTATCGCTTTTATTTACAACAATGCTTTCTGCCATATTAATATTATGCGTTAAAAACCAGCTCCTAGAATGTATTTTATCGAATGCTAAAGCTGAAGATAACACACCGCTATGAGTATAAGGAATCCGCATTATATTAAGTAATCCTGGTAAACAACCGTCTTCACCGTATGTACCGTGCAGACAATTAAAAACGATATCAGGTTTTATTTCTTGTAATCTAACTGCAATATCCGCTCCCATATCAATAAAGGTAACTCTATATCCTAATTCAATTAAAGCCTTACTAACTCCCTCGCTTGACACTAACGATACTTCACGCTCAGCAGACATACCGCCCGCCATTAATGCTATATGCTTTTTACCGGTACTACTTAATATTTTGACTATAGAGTGTTCCACCCAATGTGTTTGATATTTATGCATGTTTTTTCCTTTCTTATTAAATCCATTGTAATTCCTAACTAAAAGCGGCCTTGTTGCATAGCTCGAAAAACCTACTCGATGTCATCCCCGCGTAGGCGGGGATCCAGAAAAATAACTTCAATATTGATATAGAAGTTACATATTATAAAATAAACATATAAAAAACTTGTTTTTATATGTTTTACTGGATTCCCGCCTTCGCGGGAATGACATAAAACTAGCTGCAACAACGCCACTTTTAATTAGGGATAACGTCCGATTCTCTTAATCTCCCACTCTAACTTAACCCCGCTATCTTCAAATACTTTCTGCCGGACGAAATCACCTAAATCTTCTAAATCCTTAGCGGTAGCATCACCGTTATTTATCATAAAATTACAATGAAGTTCTGACATCGAAGCACCGCCTATTCTATAGCCTCTAAGCCCCGCTTTGTCAATAAGTTCCCAAGATTTACGCCCTTCAGGATTTGCAAAAGTACTACCGCCCGTACGCTCTTTAATAGGCTGTGTAGATGATCTTGCGTTATTTATTTCATTCATCCGTAATAATATATTTTCACTATCGCCTTTATTTATTTTAAAAACAGCTTTGAGAATAATTAAATTCTTTGGTAAATTATTACTGCGATATTTAAAACCGATTTCTTCATTTGTGAATGTTAAAACGTTTCCTGCAAAATCAATCGCTTCAATCTGCACTATAATATCTTTAAATTCAGAGCCATAAGCACCGGCATTCATAGCAACACCGCCGCCGATAGTCCCTGGAATACCTACTAAAAACTCAAAACCGGAAATAGCATTTGCTTGACAAAATGTTGCTAAATTATAATTAAGGCAGCTGCTACCTACTATTAAATGATTATCTATAAACTCAATATTGCTAAAATTCTGACCAAGTTTTATAACGACCCCTTCTATGCCACCGTCTCTTATAATAATATTTGAGCCTGCTCCAAAAGTCTTTATAGGTAATTTTTGCTTATTTTGTATTAAGAAACTTTTTAAATCTTCGCTATCTAAAGGTTTAAAGAAAATTTCAGCATTACCGCCTACTTTAAACCATGTTAAGTGTTTTAAATTATAATCTTTTTTATACTCGCCTTTTACTATCGGTAAAATTAACATATTTAGTCCTGCTATCCGCTTTACTGTCATCTTCACTCTTTGGTCCCCTAGTTCGCTTGACCCTATGTTATACGAACAGATGTCATTCCCGCGAAAGCGGGAATGACATAAGAGCCATGCAACAAGACCGGTCAAACCACGGTATGACAGCTGAAGCCACGGGATGACAATCTCCCATCTAATTCATTAGCAAAACTTGAAATATTACCTGCTCCCATCATAATTATCATATCACCGGAAGCTGCATTATCTATAATAACTCCAACCGCATCATCTAGCTCTGCTAGAAAATTTGCTTTATCGTGATGTTTATTCTTAGTAATCTTATCAACTAAACTTTGTCCTGTAATTCCTTCTATAGGGTTTTCACCTGCAGCATATATATCAGTAATATAGAGTATATCGGCATCAGCAAAGCAAAGCATAAAATCATCAAATAAATACTGCATTCTTGAATATCTGTGAGGCTGAAAAATAGCAATCACTTTACCGTTTTGTTTATTTGCTATATTTTTAGCCGTCGCAAGCGTTGCTTTGATTTCCTCAGGGTGATGAGCGTAATCATCGATAATTGAGGCCTTATTATATTCAGCTACTTTAGTAAATCTCCTCTTCACTCCTTTAAAATTATTAAAACCGTTTTTAATAGCTTTAATACCGAAATCTAATTCTATCCCAACGGCAATTGCAGCAAGACTATTTAAAATATTATGTCTTCCGGGCGTTGGAATAGTAATTTTTTCAATAATCGTTGTACCTAGTACATTTGGTAGACTAATTTTTACGTCAAAAGTAGAGGAGGCAATATCAGTGTTAATATTAAACGCTATAATATGAGCATCTTCCGAATCGATGCCATAAGTAACAGTCTTTCTTTCAGTAATATCGTCTACTAACTTACGAACTATTTTATGATCGATACAACAAACGGCAAAACCGTAAAACGGCAAATTAGTAATAAAGCTTCTAAAAGCACCAATTAATGTTTCAAAATCTTTATAATAATCTAAATGTTCAGGATCAATGTTAGTTATTATCGCAATAGTTGATGGAATATGAATAAACGTTGCATCCGATTCATCGGCCTCCGCAATTAAATAATTACTTGAACCAAGATATGCATTAGTCGATTTATTATTTATGATCCCACCGTTAATAACCGTAGGACATAAACCGGCTGCCTCAAATAAACAAGCAACTAAAGAAGTAGTAGTGGTTTTACCGTGCGATCCCGAAACTGCTACTGAACATTTTAATCTCATAAGTTCAGCAAGCATGTCCGCACGTCTAATAATTGGAATTTTACGCTCCAAAGCTTCTTTTATTTCAGGATTCTTTGGATTAATTGCCGATGAAATAACAACATACGACACATTGGTAATGTTCTGCTCGGCGTGCCCTAAAAATATTTTAATGCCGTATGACTCAAGCCTTTTAGTATTATAATTTTCTACTAAATCGGAACCTTGTACTTTATAACCTAGATTATGTAATATCTCGGCAATACCGCTCATGCCAACGCCACCGATACCTATAAAATGTATAGTTTCTAAGGTTTGATTAGTTTTTTTTAATTCAAGTAACAGCATCTAAGTTTAATCATTTAAAATTGAGTTCTGCATATAGGTTTTAAGTAACATTGTCAAGCACTAACTGTGTCATACCGCGACTTAATCGCGGTATCCAGTTTAAAATATTAAAATCATTGATATTAAAAGTTATTTTTATGGATACCGTGGTCAAGTCACGGCATGACATCGGAGTCTTTTGCAAGAGCCATGCAACAAAACCGGTTCAGTATGACAATCATTAAACCTCATCCACCCTATCAAATTTTGCTTCGGAATAGAAGTTTCCTTGTAGCCCACCGACTTTTAGATCAATTAAAAATTTAGCTATTTCTCCGTTTTCTACGAATTCAGCTACCGTTTTAATACCTAAATCTTCTGAAATTTTAATTAATCTTTCTACGAAATACCTATTTTGTACATCACTTGTAATACTACGCACATATTTACCGTCAATTTTGATAATATCAATTGGTAAGCTTTGAAGTTGTTTAAAAGAAGTAAAACCCGCACCAAAATCGTCTAATGCAAATTTACATCCGTACTTACGTAGTTTATTAATAAATAAAGTGATTTTATCATAATTCTCATTGAAGGAAGTTTCCGTAATTTCAATAATTAAACGATCCCGAACATTATGAGCTTTTAATAAGTTTTCTGCTATTTCCCATAAAGCTTCATCGCCTGTTCCTATATTTGAAATATTAACGGCTAACATTAAATTTGGGTTGCGGGCAAGTTCATTAACAGTCATTTCTAAAACAATTTGATCAATTATAAAAATTAATCCTTTATTTTCAGCAATAGGGATTATAGGACCTACGGAAATATAAACACCGTTCTCGTCAGGTATACGAAGTAGACATTCATAATAATGAATCTGCATAGTATTGCGATCTATTATAGGCTGATAAGCAAATCGCATAGTCTTTTTTGCTAAGGCTTGTCGTAGTAAGTTAAGCTGAAGATTAGATTTTCTTATATTTTCCAAATCATGTTCTGTACTACTATATTCACGGTAATAATAATTATTATTTTGTGAAAGTAACATATTTAATGTTTTTTCAATTTCTTTAGCATTATTACTTACTTTTGGAAATTTAATACTAGCAATATAACAATTCATATAAATTGCCGGCTTCTGTTCATTAATATAAAGCTGCAAAAATAAATATAATTTTCTAGCAAAATTTTTAATTAAGTCAGAATCAGTAGTATTTAGAATAAATAATATTCTATCTTTCTTTATTTTCTTAAACTTTGAAAAAATATTAAGTTCTTTGCTTACATCTTCAATGATTTGATCTAAATCTTCAATTATAAAATACTTACCCTGCTCTATAAATTCTATTTCATCATAATTAACTAATCTACAAGCAAAACATACGCCTTTTTCCAATTTATCTATCGCATCTTGTAAATCTTTATAATCCGTTATTAATTCCGACATTGCCATGTGTATCATAAAATTATATACTTAAGAATATTAGGACATTTTTACTGTAAATGAAATAAAAATATGAGCCGCATAGAAAGGATACAAGAAAAATTACGTGTGTTAAAACCACATTTCCAAGAAATAATAGATGAAAGCTATAAACATGCTAGTCATTATAACGGGATACACAGCCATATAAAAATAAGAATTTCTGCAGAAACATTACAGGGAAAAAGCCTAATTGCCAATCATCGCACTATTAATAACTTACTTGCCGATGAATTTAATAGCGGCTTGCATGCTTTATCGATAGAGGTACTATGAAAACAAATAATATTTTAAAAGTAGCCGTTGGAGCTAGCAGCGTAGCACAAAAAGCCTTAAATAGTATAACGGATAAAAGCTGTGGCATAATTGAGGATAAAATACTTAAAGGTAATTATGTCACTCGCGAAGAATTTGACAAATTACAAACTTTAGTAATAAAACTCAAGAAAGAATTAGCAGAGTTAAAGAGCAAATAATTAATCAACTAGTTTCAGAATTTTCTATTTTTGCTTTTAGCTCTTCTTCTATAGTTAGCCCTGTTGAATCTGCTATTATATTGACATCTATATCTTTAAGTAACAAGTTCTTTGCTATTTCTATGCTTCTTTCAGCTTTCCCTTTTTCACACTTTTCTTCTAAAGCTATTTCCTCGGCATCTTCCATTAATTTCGCTCTTATATAGGCATCATATTCTTCGGCGGTGAGGTTATGCATTTCTATTATATTGTATGCATCTAATACTTTCTCGCTCTTTATATTTGCAGGTGGGCTGTTTTCTGTTTCTGCACACTTAAATAAATGTAGCCACTCATCTATAGTAGTTTCAAGCTTTTATCAAATTTTTTAAACTCTATAAATACATAGGAAAAATCAAATAAATATTGCTTATTTGTTTTAGTTTCAAGCATTTTATGAAGACTTATACAAGGTACTTCATCATCAAACATTTTAGTCTTAATAAGTGAAATAACTATTACCGGTAATAAATCTTTATGCTTTATTCCTTGTGTAAGTTGCTGTACGTAAGAATGAGCAGAATAATATTGCACTCTTTTTAAGTAATCGCTTTCATTTCTTTTTTGCATCTCGATTATATACCAGCTACCGGCTTCATCTTTAACCTTTAAATCAAATATGCTTTTTGTTCCCTTTATCGAGCATAGGTACTTGCTCTACAGGTATAAATTCTATTGCTTTAATTCTAAGCCCCTCAGGTAGTTCAAGAACTGCATTGATAAATTCCTTGAACCTCTCTAAATCACGAAAGATTTTTTTAAATACACTATCATTAGGGGGATCTAAATATCTTTGCATATTAATTATTACTTTTGGTATTACTCATATTATATAGCTTTTTAAGTAATCAGTAAATAATACCAGAATATGTACTTTTAATAGAATAATTACTGCTATTTTTTAACAAAAATTACGTACTTTGATCCGTTCTAATGGATACGATTGCTGACATGCCGGGAACTAGATTAGCATTTGGGGATTCAAAATCTATTAAAACAGGTACACGTTGTACGCTTTTAGTAAAATTACCGGTAGCATGATCTGGTGGGATTAAGCTAAATTTAGAGCCGGTAGCAGGAGCAATATTACGAATCTTCCCGTAAATTACCTTTTTAGGCAAAGCATCAAATTCAATTTTGACTTTCATGCCGGACTTAAATTTCTGAATTTGTGTTTCTTTAAAATTAGCCTGAATATACATAGTATTATCTTGAACTATAGAAAACAACGCCCTACCCGGTACTATGTAATTTCCGACTTCTAAACTACTATTACCGAATATACCAGGTACCATAGCAATAAGTTTAGTATTTTGTAAGCTCCTTAAGGTTACTTTTTTATTTTCTGTTAGCTCTTTAAGTTTTTCCTGTTCTGCTGCTTTTTCAAGCTCAAGAAGCTGTAAATGTTGCTTAGATATATCTAAATCTAACTGTGCTTGTTTATAATCCGTTTTGGCTTTTTGATATGCGTTTTTAGAATCATCTAACGTTTTAGAGCTAGCAAATTTTGCCTTATTTAATTCCTGCACTCTAATAAAATCTGTTGCAACAATATCAAAGCTTATTTTATTAAGCTTTAATTTTTCAGCTGCTTGCTCTAGGCTAATCTGCCCTATTAAGATTTTTTGCTCTATAATTTCTATATTTTTTATGCAAGCTTCAATAGATGCTTCAAGTGCTGCAAGCTTTGCCTTATAATCTCTATCGTCAATTTCACCTATCAGATCGCCTTTATTAACTTTAGTATTATCGGTAACAAATAACTTTGTTAAAACACCGCTAACTTCAGCACTAACATTTGAAATATCTGCATCTATGTAAGCATTATCCGTGGATTGTGTATTTGCCCAAACATAAATTCTATATCCCAAATAAATAAATATGATTAAGGCTATAATAATTACATATTTAGTAAATGGATGATGTTTATATTTGTCGATAGCTTGTTGTAATGCACTCGGCATAATTAACTTTACCAATACCCTCTATGTTTTAAAAAATAACAAATTGGTATAGAAAGAATATATATAACTGCAATTAACGGCAGTGAATACCATGGATATATGATAAGATTTATAATAACAATAGCAACTAAAATCATTGCAAGCGATAAATATTCAGGTTTAATACTCAAATTTTTTGTTGAGATTGTAGGAAACCTACTAGCAAGTAGAAAAGCTATAATAGCCAAATATATATTAATTGTTATAGTGTGAGTACGGGTATTGATATTTAATAACGTACCGATTTCAAAATCTATCATTACAGGCGTTAAAGCAAGTAAAGCACCGCATGGGGCAGGTACACCGGTAAAAAAATAGTCAGTTTTTTTATCTTGTTTCAGTTGATAAATACCAACGTTAAAGCGAGCTAAACGTAGTGCCATACACACTATAAATAATAACATTACCGCTGATGAAAATACCTTATACTCATATTGTTGAAAAGACCATAAATATATCAGGTAGGCAGGAGCTATACCGAAATTAGCAAAATCGCATAATGAATCAAGCTCTGCACCAAATGGGCTAGCTGCATTTAGCATCCTTGCTATTCTACCATCGAGACCGTCAATAATTGCCGCTACTATAATGCAATATACCGCAAGTTCCCATCTGCTATCCAAAGCAAATTTTATAGAACTCATACCGGTTACTAAACCAAGCAACGTAATAAAGTTGGGAATTAATTTTATTAGAGGTACAGGCTTAGTGATTATAGATTTACGAATTTTTAACAATTTTTATACTCAAAATGTATTTATAACGTCATTGCAAGGAAAAAACAGTGTGGTTGCATGGCTTTCAATGTCTCATTCCTACGAAAGCAGGAATTCAGAAAAAAATAATCTTAATTGGTACAAAAATTATATATTTGATAAAATAAACAGATAAAAAACTTGTTTTTTTACGTTTCACTGGATTCCCGCCTACGCGGGAATGACATAAACAAGCCATGCTTACAGCTGCTCGCAATGACGGTTTTAAAGTTATGAGGCTTACTTCCTCTCAAACTTAAATTCTGTTGTCTTTTTACGTCCAAAATCAGCAATGATAGTTTCACCGCCTATAGCAGTCTGCCCTTTACTCACTAATAAAGCTGTTTTCAACGGTAGATAAACATCTACTCTACTACCGAAACGAATTATACCGTACCGCTCACCCGTTTTAACTTCATTACCCTCTTCTAAATCACAAACTATACGCCTTGCTATAAGTCCGGCTATTTGAACAAAAACAATTTTCTGCCCTTGAGCAGTTTCCATTAATACTGATTGACGCTCATTATAAATACTAGCTTTATCGAGTGAAGCATTAAAAAATTTTCCCGGATTATAATGAAGTGCTAAAATTTTTCCGTTTGCCGGGATTCTATTAACATGGACATTAAAAATATTTAGAAAAATACTAACTCTAATCATTTCCACATCACCAAACCCTAATTCCGGGGGCGGCAATGCTTCCTTAATTTCTTGAATTATTCCATCTGCAGGACTTATTACCAGATCATCACTTATAGGCACAAAGCGATCAGGATTACGGAAAAAATAAATACACCAAGCAGTAGCAATACACCCAATACAGCCAAGTTTTTCATTAAATGATGCTAATAAAAAACTTACTAACGCAAAGCTAGCAATAAATATATATCCTTCGCGGTGAATAATTTTAAATAAATCATTATATTGTTTCATTTTAATCTCTATGAATCTCCTTATTATTTTTAACTATGCCTGCTCTGCTTTATCCTCTTGGTTCTCACTCTCGTCTTCATCTTCGTCTTGAGGGGTAGCTTGGGCTTCTTGCGCAAAACCAAGAGCATATACGCATAAATCCGGGAGTGGAACACCGTTTTTTTTGGCAAGATCATTTAGCTGTGACATTGCTTTCATAACATCATCAGGAATAGTACCGCCTCTTTCGTCAGATAACCATTTTGCTTGAAATTGTAGCGGATGATGCCCTTCTTGAGGCGTACCTATATAAAACTTAAACTTGGCTCTTTGTCCACCAAAGTCGCAGTCAAATTCAAACTCTTTATAATGTGCCATAACTTTATGAATTAATAATTATATTAATATTATTATAACAATAAAAATGCAAATCTAAAATAATTTCTTGTCTAATATTTTTCAAGTTTTTTAGCAATATAACGATTTGAATATAGAAATTTATCGCTAGAATCTATAATTATCCCGCCTGCTTCCTTAATAAAAAGCTCAAATGCATAATATAATGTAAAATTTAATAATGATAAACATATTAAATCCGCTTTACCTGACGCTACAAGCGTAGCCCCGTAGCAAGGAGAACCAAAAGATCTAATATTATCTACCCCTATCTCCTCCAAATCATTATGATTTACATCTTCAATAATTGCTAAACAGTTTTTTAAATCGGCATTATCGGAAACTCTAAGTCTTAATCCTTGATAATTAGAGTTTAAATTATTTTTTTCTATCCAAGCTCCCTTACCTTTTTCAGCATAATAAATTTCATAAAGAGCAGGAAAATATATTACTGTAGAAGTAGGAGTTAAAACTTCTTGATTCCTTTTTAAATAAGTTACGGATATCGCAAAAAAAGGTATGCTTCTGGCGAAATTATTTGGGCTATCTATAGGATTAATTAAAAAAACACTCTCATAATTATTATTTAAATTGAATTTATCCTCCGGAAAAAATAAATATTGTGTATGTTTTTGTAATTCTTCACATAATAAAGTTTTTAATTTTAAATAAGATCGCTTACAAAATTCTTCATTTCTTACAGAATTTTTTTGTAGCATTTCGAGTTCTAAAAAATCTCTATGCAAAAACTTAACAGCTTTACGCAGGACATGAATTAATAAATTAGTTATAGGTTGCATTTGATATTTTTAATTTAAGATATTAGTTTTAGAAATTATGTCGTATGGCTTTAAAAAATCGATACCATTCCTAGCTAAAAGCATTGCCTGAGTGGATGCTGAAGGTCGTCATTGCGAGGAAAAACTGTAAGTTTTGACGAAGCAATCTCAGAATATTTGACGAGATTGCCACGCAGCCTACGGCTGCTTGCAATGACGGGGTGGTATCCACACGGGCAATGCCTTCGCTGGAATGACATCCATAGTTCAATAAAACAGCTTACTTCGCTCGCTCGACATATGTCATATCATCAGTTTTAACAACAATTTTTTCTCCTATTTCTAAATATTGCGGGACCTTAACTTTAATACCGTTTTCTAAAATTGCTGGTTTATAAGAAGCGGTAGCGGTTGCTCCTTTTATTACCGGATCAGTTTCACTAATTTCAAGTATAACAGTTGGAGGAAGCTCAATATTTAAAGGCTTGTCATTATAAAATTCGACTTTAACAATCATATTTTCAGTTAAGAAAGATAATTTTTCTTCTAACATTTCCTTGGGAATATTTATTTGATCAAAATGTTTGGTATCCATTAATACCAAATCATCACCTTCAAAATATAAAAATTGATAATCTTTTTGTTCAAGTGCGGCTTTTTCTAAATAATCGGAAGAACTGAATCTTTCGTTACGCTTTGTCCCTGTTTTTAAATTTTTCATCTCAACTTGTACATAAGCCCCACCTTTCCCAGGTTGAGTATGTTCCGGTGTTTTGCTTACAACCCATAAATCATTATTATAAACCAATATGTTACCTGTTCTAATTGAATTTGCTGAAATTTTCATATATCATACATTTAAGACTTATTAAAGTATAAATATACAAATTATTTCCTTTAAAAACAAGAATTTAATCTTATGACCACAATATTAGTAGTAGATGATATAGAACCCAATATTAAGTTACTAACAGCCAAACTTTTAAAAGAGTATTATACGGTTCTTACTGCAAATAGCGGCAAAGAAGCACTAGCAATTCTTAAAAAGGGAAAAATTGATATTATACTACTTGATGTTATGATGCCGGAAATGGATGGATTTGAGGTATGTAAAACGATAAAAACCGATCCGGAAACTACTCATATACCGGTTGTAATGGTAACTGCACTTTCTGATATTGATGATCGAGTTAAAGGTCTTGAGGCAGGAGCTGATGAGTTTTTAACAAAGCCGATTAACGATACTGCTCTATTTGTAAGACTTAAATCGCTATCTAGAATGAAAAGCTTAATTGATGAGTTAAAGCTTCGTAATAGCACTAATGCATTATTAGGCATAACAAATATCGAAATGCATGACACTTTTACAGATAAAAAAATATTACTAATTAATGATGATGTGGTACAAGCTAAAAATATAAAACAAATGTTACTTAAGATTACCCAAAACGTAAAGGTAATAAGTAATTCCGATGAATTAGATATTATAAATGAATATACCACCGATTTAGTAATTATCAGTAGTACACTCGAAAATGACGATCCTTTGAGGATCAGTGTTATTTTAAGAGGTAAAGCAGAAATAAGCGGCGTAGTAATAATTTTACAAATTGATGAAGACGGTATGCCTTTGGTTGTGAAAGGTATTGAACTCAGTATTAATGATTATTTCGTTTATCCTATAGAGGAAAGCGAATTGCTTGCTAGAATTAGAACACAATTAAGACGTAAGCAATATCAAGATAATTTACGTAATGATCTTGAACAAAGTGTCAATTTAGCAGCTAAAGACGGTCTAACCGGCTTATTTAATCGTCGCTATTTCGATATACATCTCAAACAAATGATTGAGAAAGCTAATAAAGAAAGTATTAAATTATATTTACTTATGTGCGATATCGACAATTTTAAACATGTAAACGATACTTACGGTCATCAAGCAGGTGATAAGGTTTTAACAATTGTATCCCGTATTTTGAAGAATACTCTCAGAGTAACAGACTTAATAGCAAGATTCGGCGGTGAAGAATTTACTATACTCTTAACGGATATAGATATTTCTAAAGCAATTGAAACTGCGGAGAGAGTTAGAGTTAAAATAGAGTATATGGATTTTCACATTGAAGATCAAATTGAACCTTTAAAAACAACTATTTCAATCGGAGTTACGAAATATAAAAAAGAAGAATCAATAGAATCTTTCATTGAACGTGCTGACAAAGCTATGTATGAAGCTAAAACAACGGGTAAAAATAAAGTAGTAAAATTATAATTGATTTTTTAAAGTAAAAAAATAATGAGCAATTCTTCCAAAAAACATCTTGATTTACCATATAGACCAGGAGTCGGCATGATGATATTAAATGCCGATAACCATATATTCGTCGGTAAAAGAATAGATACAAGAATATCTGCATGGCAAATGCCGCAAGGTGGGATAGTTCCCGGCGAAACACCAAGTATTGCAGCAATGCGTGAGATGTTAGAAGAAATAGGCAGCGATAAAGGATATATTATTGCCGAAAGCAAATGCTGGTATAGTTATGATGTACCAAGATTTTTAATACCTAAACTGTGGAACGGTAATTTTCGTGGACAAAAACAACGCTGGTTTTTAATTAGGTTTACCGGAAATAACGAAGATATTAATATAAATACCTCTAATCCGGAATTTGACCAATGGCGTTGGGCATCACTTGATGAACTCTTATCTATTATAATACCGTTTAAACGTAAACTTTACCAAGCCGTCGTAAAAGAATTTGAGTCATTAATTCAGTAAAAATTTTATATATAGTAAAAGAAGTTGAATTATGTTCAATTTCTTTTACTATACTTAATTATTTAGAGCCTCTTGATCCTCTATTTGACCTAGACATGTATTATGTTGATCGCTATCATCATGGTAATCAGAATTTATAATGAAGCATCCGTATCATTGCCTAAAGTAAATACAGCACACTCATTTGTTCCTCTAGACAATAAACTAATATCTTTATCGCAACTAGATTCAATCATATAATATGTACCATCATTCTTTATTAGGTTATAATTATTATCACCAATTATATGTGCAGTAAATGCATTTGCTAGATTAGATATAGTTATATTAGCAATAAAATCCTTCTCTTATATGAAATAAGTTTATAATAAAATTACTTAGACAGTGATTTGTTGTTGTTTCAGTATTTTTTTGATCAATATTATCTTTGCTCCATCTTAAAAAATGTTGTACAGCTTTTTGTGGTCTATATGCATCATATATAATCAGTGAATAACCATCTTTTTGTATCTCAGCTGTACTGCTTTAAGAGCCTTAACAGCTTCTATGGTTAAAATTGCTTCCGGTGCTTTATAACCATCTACCTTTTTACCAACAAAATTTTCATCTGAATAATAATGCATATTTTGAATAATTGTAGGGTCGATATCTTTCAGATACACGAACCCTTTAGGTAAGGATTTAGCATATATTGGAAGAAAGCTCATAAATATAAAAATTAAACTTGTTAAAATCAATTTCATAAAATGCTAGACTTTGTAAAGATTTCTAATTGATTTGTTATTTTGAGATATTTTTTAGTGCAAATCAAATCTTTTTATAGATCTTCACAGAACCTAATATAAAATAGACTCCTTGCATAATCTCTTTCTAAAGGTAATTTGTATGTCGATCCGGTACTCGAATCCTTACATAGATTTGGCTACGCTCCGGTTCTATGTTCCGTGCCTCCTTCAAATTCCTCTTTATAAAATAGGTTATGTAAGAAGTCTAATATTTATCTTATACAAAATTTTATTAAAAACTATGGGACTGTTAACAGTACTATGGTAAACTCAACCCCATTTTGTGACAGGCACGAAGGTAGAGCCTATATATATAACAGACGAGAGGATGAACAAAAAGTTCAAATCAGTTTACTATAGAACTGTCAAAAAGACGAATGAATGGTAGCGAGGGAGGGATTTGAACCCCCGACACACGGATTATGATTCCGTCGCTCTAACCAGCTGAGCTACCCCGCCAGGGGAAAAGTGTTTATATAATTTGTTAAGAAGTGTCATTCTAGATAAAAGCGGTTGCATGGCTTGGAAAATGTACTGAGTGTCATACCGTGGCTTGACCACGGTATCCCCAAAAAAATAGCTTAAAATACTAATAATTTAAATATTTTAAGCTGGATCCCACGATCAAGTCGTGGGATGACAATAAAAAAATTGATCCATGCAACAATTGACTAGCAACTTCTCAAATTTTATCTTAACGTTTAGAGAATTGTGTTTTCTTACGTGCTTTACGTTGTCCGTATTTCTTACGCTCTACTACCCTAGAATCACGTGTTAAAAGGCCGCCTTTACGCAAAATAGCATGAAAATCCGGAGCAGATTTATCTAAAGCTTTAGAAATTCCATGTAAAATAGCACCTTTCTGTCCTGAAATTCCTCCACCTCTAACAGTACAAATTACATCATACTGATCAATAGTTTTTGTTAAGACAAACGGCTGTAAGATAGTTTTCACATAAGTTTCAGAAGGAAAATACTGGGCTATTGTTTTTTTATTAACAACTATTTTTCCTTTTCCTACTTTAAGCCATACTCGTGCTATAGCATTTTTTCTTTTACCTGTAGCATAAAGCTTACCTGAATTATCTATTTTTTCTTTAGGAGTTTTTAATACTAAAGGTTCTTTAGTTAAATGCTTTTCTACTTTTTCTGTTTTAATTTTTAACTCGGGCATATTCTATTACTTTTTATTTTTTGGATTTTGGCTTGCAAAATCATAAACAGTAGGTTGCTGTGCCATATGAGGATGATCACCATTTGCATAAACATACAAATTACTCATTTGCTTAGCACCTAAAGCATTTCTTGTAATCATTCTTTTTACGGCCATTTTAATAACCCTCTCAGGGTGTTTACCACTTAAGATTTTACCTGCCGTAGTATCTTTTATCCCACCTGGAAATCCTGTATATCTGTAATATATTTTTCCGTCTTTGGGATTCGCTTTTTTACCTGTTAATTTTACATGCCCCGCATTTATTATGATTATATTATCACCACAATCTAAATGAGGTGCAAAGCTAGGCTTATGCTTACCGCGTAGCATATTAGCAACTCTGCTAGCGAGTCGTCCTAGTACAATATCTTTTGCGTCTATGACCCACCATTTCTTTTCAATTTCCGATGGCTTTGCCGAGTAAGTTTTCACAATAGTATCTTTTTAATTAGAATTTAAAATTAAAGAATCAAGCAACATATTTAATAGCATTAATACCCGCTATCTGTCAAGCTAAATATAATTTATTTACTTCCGAATATTATTTTTCTATCGGTAGAAAAATATAAATTATTATTTGCTCTTAGCCCATAATAACGAATATTTTTTATAATTTTGACAATATGAGGTATCATGTTTAATCCATTATTATCAACATCAAAACTATATAAAACACCGTTAACGGAAATAACATTTAAACTTCGCTTATTGTTATTATCAACTCCAACAAAAGGTACTAAAAAAGCAGCAGATTTTAGTTTCTTAGGATCTTTTCCATCATTTAAATCAGCTACAAACTTTACTTTCCCTGTTTCAGGATTAAATGCTGCTATTTGTCTAGCATTATTTGTTACAAATAGGCTATTACCGATTAAAGACATTGATTGAATATCCTCGGCATTTACCTGCCAAATCACACTGCCGGTTGCTACATTAAGCTTAATAAGCTTACCAAGACCGGTTGCTATATACAGATTCATATTATCATGAACGGGAGTACATAAAATACTTGATTCGTCAAAATTCGGTATAGCTGTACGATCATTAAGATTTGCAAACTCAAAATTCCATTTTACTTCACCGTTTGTTATATTTAAGGCAAGTATCTGCCCGGAATTATAAGTTACTATTACATTGTCATACTGTACTATCGGCGTCATAAAATAACTAGCCGACAAAATTTCCGCTAGGCTTTCATGTTCCCATACGGTTTTTAAAGTTTCTGCATTTAAAGCAATAGTTTGATTACTGATAGTTTGCACTAAGACAGTATTATCATTGAGCACAATAGGCTTAATTCTAATAATATCCGGAAGTTCTTTTCTAATTATTTCATAACCTGATTTTGCATCTAGCACTACTAACAACCTTGAACCGTATGTTACGTATAATTTTCCGTTATGGTGTAAAATTCCGCCACCTATATAATTATCTTTTTTATGTCTACTTAAATTATAAGACCAAATAATCTTATTTTTCTCTATAGAAAATGCAGAAATATTCGATCTAATATCCAATGCATAAATCATATCACCTATAAAAACCGGCTCGGTAATCGTTTTGCTTCTAGCGAAATTATACTGTTTATTCTTAAGCATATTTGCATTAAATGCATATATATTTGCATTAGAATCTAAATATATAGGCTCATGAGTCTGAATTGCTAATTTAGGAGTCAACTCAACAATATTTTTTACCCTTTTTGGTCCAAGCCCGTTACATGAAATTAAAATAAACGGTAATAACAGAAGTGCTATTTTTTTTGTCATATTTTTCCTTAAGTACGAATTATTATTTATTTAAATTTACAAGCAATGCTTTAGCCTGATCTTTTATTAGATCAGATACATTATTTGAAATTAATAAATTTTTTAGATTTTTTTCTGCTTGCGGTTTCATATTATTCTTAATATCCCACATAGCTTTCATAATAGTTGCTGTAGCCCAAAAAGGTTTTTTCTCGTCATCAAAATAGTTTAAATATTTGATCAATTTCTCTTTATCTTGAACATCTAGATTTTGATCATCAATAACAAGACCACACCATGAAATACGTGCATAAGCAGTAGAAATTTCGGAATATTCTTTATTTTCAATAATTTTATTAAGCAGGTTTTTCGCTTTTGAATATTTTTTTTCTGAAATCTTTATGGCTACTTGTTCTAATGCAGCTATTTCTTTGATTTTAGTATTACTAGTAGTAACTAAATTCTCTAAAGTATTAAAAGCTAATTCTTCATTATCTTTTGTTGTTTCCAAACCAACAGTCTTAACAAGAATATCTCCGTTTTTTTGGTTATTTTTAATTCTTTTATCTTTATTATTATTAATAACAACCATTATAGTAATAGCTATTATAGAAATGATTATTATTATAGGTAAAAGCTTTTTGAAAAAAATTAACCTTTTTTCTTCATTTTGATCACTCAGTACTTCATCCAAAATATCAGTCATATTTTATTATTTTTATTTATTTTTACAGCCAAATTTAATCTTAGCATCTTCTGCCATTTTCTTGGATGCTGCAGTTCTATTAGTTGGAAATTCCTTATCAAGCTTAGCAAGCATATTACATGCTTCCTGAGTTTTTTTTAGTTCACCTAAGGAAAGTGCTAACTTCAATAACCCATCGGAAGATTTTGCTCCTTTCGGTGACTCTTTATAGCCTTTTAAATAGTTAACCGCTGCCCCATTATAGTCTTTTTGTTTAAAAAAGCATTCCCCATACCAGAAATAAGCATTACTAATTAGCGAACTGTTAGGATATTTTTGGATAAAATTTTTAAACTTATCTTTTGCTTCAGTAAGTTTATTATCTTTATAAGCAGCAAGAGCCAAATCGTAAGCTTGCTTATCAGGAGCTATATCCTTATTAACCGCAATAGGTTTTTTAGGAGCATTATCCGGCATATCTTTAAGCAAAGCTATATCAAAAACATCTTGTTTTTTTGAATCACCGGCTTCTAAAACTTCAGTATTTTCTTCTTGATTTGAAATATTTGAGTGCTGCGTTAGCATATCAATTTTATGCTGTAAAACCTCAACTTTACCGATTAGCCTTCTGATTTCTTGTTCCTGTTCATCTAGTCTATTTTCAAAATCATTATTTGCTGCATATTTTAAAGGCTTTCCTTTAATAGTTTCGCTTTCTCCGAAAGAAAACATAGAAAATAAAAAAGTAAATAATAAGACAATCAGTTTCATATATTTTTTAAAAATTTATAATTTTTTTATAATACCGAAAATTTTTTAATATTCCACACAATTTTTTATATTTCAATACTACCGTCATATGTAAAAGTTATTGTTATGGTGGTACCTTCATTTATCTTACTGTGCAAATCAAATTTACCGTTCATAAGTTCAACCAGCTTTTTAGTAAGCGGCAACCCAAGACCGGTACCTTCATATTTTCTACTAAGCTCACTATCAATTTGACCGAACGCCGATAAAGTTTTTGGGATATCTTTTTCCTCAATACCGATACCGGTATCTATAACTTTTATATATACTAATTTTGCTAATTCATCTTTTTCAAGTGCAATAGTAACACTTCCTCCAGAATTTGTAAATTTCACGGCATTTGATAAAAGATTTAAGAATACTTGTTTTAGCCTTTTTGGATCAGCCTTTATAACCACATGCTCTTTCGGTAATCTACTAATTAAAGCCACTTCGGCTTGATCGGCACGAGGCTTAACAAGTATCAGCGAAGAACTAATTAATTTATTTAAATCAAGATCTATACTATCTACTTTTAATTTATCGGCAGAAGCTTTAGAAAGATCTAAAATATCATTAATCATACTAAGCAAATGCTTACCGGCATCATTTATATCTTTAATATAATTTTTACTTTTTTCTGCATCTTTTTCCGACATAAGAATTTCCGAAAAGCCTATTATAGCATTAAGCAGTGTACGCAATTCATGACTAATATTAGTAAAAAACTTTGTATTTGAAGAGCTGGTTTTTTCTACTTTTATTATTTGAGCTTTTAAATTTCTATTTGTTTCAAGCTGCTCCTCAATAATTTGTCTAGCATAGTTAGTATTACTAATAATTATAGTGCAGAATATTATAAAAATAATGATAAAAGTTATAAAAACCTTTTGCTCAAGAGAGGTCATATTTTGCCACTGGCTGGTAATATTAGTGTTAATCTCAAATACTGCATCTATGGGAAAATCTAAATTATTATCTATAACAGGGATATAGCTAGTAACAAAAGAAGCCTCTTCCACTGTTAAATCACTTTCATTTTCTATTACTACCTTTGGTAATAATATATGACTTGTAATACCTTCAAAAGCATCTCGAAGCGGAGCTTTTGAAGTAAAGGATTTTAAAAAAAATTTATCGATTTTTGCGGTAACTATCTCAACCAAACTATCATCCTTATAATTGTCTACACTATACATATGTAACATATTACTAGTGATGAATTTATTACCTTTGAGATCGTAGAGAGAAATATTAATATTAAGATTGGTAAACCATTGAGCGGTAATCTTTGCAAAATTAATAAAATCTTGATCTTGTAATAGTTTTAAATAATCGAATTTATGTAATCTACTGATTACGTTCTGATGAGTATTCCAAATATTATTAGTGTAAAGTTCTACAATTTTAGTATGTTCCAAAGCTACTTGTTTTACTATCATTTCTTTTATCATAAAATAACGATAAAACATCATATTTATGACAATATTAAGAAACAATATAATGAATGACAATCTTACTATATACTTATTATGGTTCATTATAAGACCTAGTAGTTATTTTTAGCTCAACTGATGTCATCCCTGCGGAAGGCTTGCTTGCATACCAAATCGTCATTGCGAGTGACTAAAAGGAGCGTGGCAATCTCATAAACCAAGGTTCCTGAGATTGCGTACGTACAAAACTTACAGTTTTTCCGTAGCTTATGACGAAGAATCTATCCATGCAGTAAAACCGAGAATGATATTATCCTTTCTACTTATCTTCTTGTTTAACTTTCTCTTTTGTTTCCAGCTTCTTATTAATAATCAACCCTGTAATTACATCATAAGCACGAGCAAATTGATAATCTTTTTTGTATAATTCCGATAATTCATTCTCTTCTTGTTTATTATTTTTGGCTTTTGTTTCTTTTTTGCTATCTTTGTTTTTTTCATTATCATTCTTCAAATAATTTTTTAAAGAACTCTCAGAAAAACGCTTATCTATTTTTTTCACTTTTGGATACTCAACTTTCGCCGGTTCAATTAAAATATCAGGCTCTATTCCTTCTGCTTGAATAGAACGACCGCTTGGGGTGTAATATTTAGATATAGTTAGTTTTACGGCAGCCCTAGAATTGATTTGCGTTAAAGCCTGAACTGATCCTTTACCGAAAGACTTAGTGCCAAGTATTATTGCTCTTTTATGATCTTGCAAAGCTCCAGCAACTATTTCCGAGGCAGAGGCAGAATTACCGTTTATTAAAACTATCATAGGTACTTTGGGAGCTTTTAACGAAAACTCATTTGCTTTAGTTTCGCTATTACTTGATGTAGTTCTACCTTTTGTTGTTACAATTACACCGGAATCAATAAAATAATCACTAACGGCAATAGCTTGATCGAGTATACCTCCGGCATTATTACGTAAATCTAGAATTATACCTTTAAGGTCATCTTTACTCTCAGTTTTTAACTTCTTTACTGCTGCCTTCAGCTCAGAAATTGTTGACTCATTAAAAGTAGTTATACGTATATATGCAATATTATTTTTTTCTAAATGTGCTTTTATCGGCTTGATTTTTACTATTTCGCGAGTAAGCTCTAGCTCTTGCGGTTTTGCCTCTTCTTCCTTAATTATCAACAATTTAACCTTAGTACCAGGCGTACCACGCATCTCTTTTATAGCTTTATTAGGACCAAGCGTAGAGACTAACTCGTCATTCACGCCTACTATATAATCCCCGCCTTTAAGCCCTGCTTTGAAAGCCGGCAAATCGTCAATAGGCGATATTATCTTAATTGCTCCGCTATCATACATTATTTCAACACCGATTCCGCCGAATTCACCTTTTGTAAAAGTAAAAATATCTTCTAAATCCTCATCGGTATAATAGCTTGAATGAGGATCAAGTGAGTTTAACATACCGTTAATTGCTTCATCTATCATTTTTTGCCTATCGGGTACCTGTACATAATCCTTTTCGATACGTTCAAATACGTCTTGAAATTGCTTATAAGCTTCCTGATTTGATATTTTATTTTCAGTTTCTTTTTCTCCTTCTGCAAATGCACAAATAGAATTTATAATAAAAAATAGTGTTATAATTAAACGTAATAACATAATACTCCAAATATGTGTGTTTTTTAAGCAAAGCGTCATTGCGAGGAAATTACATAAGTAATTGACGAAGCAATCTCAGGATATTTGACGAGATTGCCGTGTCGCCTACGGCTCCTCGTAATAACTATTAAATATCCAGCTCACTAATAATTTTATCCATTTTAACTAAAGCCTGTTCATAAATAAATTGAAATCTTTTTTCCGGCTTTTTACCCATTAAATCATCTACTATTTTATCGACATTTTGAAAATCTTCTAAAGTTACCTTTAAAAGCGATCTTTTTTCCGGATGCATAGTAGTTTCCTTTAATTGTGCAGGCATCATTTCACCGAGACCTTTAAACCTACCTACTTCAATTTTAGCTTTACTAGCTTTTAATAATTTATCCGTTAACTTAGCTTTTTCCTCTTCATCGCCTGCATAATAAGTTTTATTAGACTGCGTTAAACGATAAAGCGGAGGCTTAGCTAGATATAAATGCCCCTCTTCTACCAATTTCGGCATTCGTAAAAAAAAGAAAGTCATTAATAGCGAAGCTATATGAGCACCGTCAACATCTGCATCAGTCATAATAATTATTTTTTCGTAACGCAGATTTTCTTTTTTATAATTCTTTAAACTACCGCAGGCAAGAGCTATTTCTAAATCTTGTATTGCTTGATTATTAACGATTTTCTCAAGCGTAGAACTCGCAACATTTAGAACTTTACCCCATAACGGTAATACTGCTTGCGTTTCTCTATTACGTGCTTGTTTTGCAGAGCCTCCTGCCGAATCACCTTCTACAATAAATAATTCCGTCCCTTCAGGTGAAGTGCGTGTGCAATCGGCAAGTTTACCGGGTAAACGTAATTTTTGAGTGGCATTTTTACGGAAAATATTTTTTTCGTTTTTCTTACTGATTCTAAACTCAGCAATGCTAATTACATGCTCAAGTAAATTAGTAGCTAAAGCTTTATCGCTACTAAGAAAATGGTCAAAATGATCTTTTATTATATTCTCGACCGGTTTACTTACACCGTTTGATACTAATTTTTCCTTAGTTTGTCCTTGAAAAGACGGCTCAGCTATAAAAATAGAAAGTACGACACTTGCGGTTTCTAAAATATCCTCAATAGTTAGATTAGCAGCTTTTTTATTCCCTATCATTTCACCATATGCTTTAAGCCCACGTAAAATAGCCGACTTAAGTCCTTGCTCATGTGTTCCTCCTTGAGGAGTCGGAACAGTATTACAATATGATTGAATAAATGCCGAGCTATCGTTATTTTGCCAACAAATCGCCCATTCAAGTTTTATCCTGTCCGGCGTAGACTCTATATTACCTACAAAAATTCCCGGAATAACTAAATTATCTAAAGTTATTTTTGAACTTAAATAATCTTTTAAACCGTTCGGGAAACTTATTAATGCCTTTTTAGGTATATCTGACGGTACTTCTACTTCGCATGCCCATTCTATAGTAACACCGCGATATAAATAAGCTTTTGACCTTGCAAGCTCATAAATCTTTTTAGGATTAAAATGTAATTTTTCACTAAAAATTTCCGGATCGGGAGTGAAATTTATTGATGTACCTCTTAGCCTTTTAGATGATTCTTCACATATTAAATCAGTTAATTTTTCTCCTTTAGAATAACTTTGGCTATATAATTTACCTTGTTTATAAACCTTTATTTCTAAATGTTTAGATAAAGCATTTACTACCGATATTCCAACACCATGCAATCCGCCTGCAGTATGATAAACATTATTTGAGAATTTACCTCCTGAATGAAGAGTAGTTAAAATTACTTCTAAAGCTGATTTGTCAGGAAATTTAGGATGATTATCAATAGGGATACCGCGACCGTTATCAAATATAGTAATACTATGATCATGATGCATTTTTATCGTGATGATACTTGCAAAGCCGGCGACTGCTTCATCCATAGCATTATCCAGCACCTCAGATACTAAATGATGCATAGCATTTGAATCAGTACCCCCGATATACATCCCCGGTCTTTTACGAACAGGCTCAAGCCCCTCTAATACTTCAATATCTTTTGCACTATAGTTATTATCGACTAGCTTATTTTTCTTTTCTTTGTTAAAGCTGAATAAATCGCTCATATATTAGAGATTTAATTAATTATTTTCTCTCCTAAATTAAACTATTTAACATAGAAAAGCAATTAAGCTTTAAAGAAATCGTTTGAAAATTCTACGTCATTGCGAGAAAAAACTGTAAGTTTTGACGAAGCAATCTCAGGATTTTATACTATTTCATGAGATTGCCATGCTCCTTACAGTCGCTCGTAATGACGATAAAAATAATCTTATCAATTATATCCCTTAGCTTTGATTAACATACAAGCTATGTTAGCGTTCCCTTGAGCTAGTGCAATATCTAATGGATATTGGCACTCATCATTTAGAGTAGAAATTTTAATACCTCGTATGACCAAAAATTTTGCTAAATAGTAATTATCGTTATAAATAGCAGCAGTTAGTAATGTCTCACCGCTTCTACCTTTTTCTTGCAATATAGGATAAACGTCAAGTAACGCACGCAACCCAAAAAGATTGTTTCTATCCACTGCTCTAAAAGCATTCTCTACTGCACTACAATAAGATAGATTGGCATAAATATCTTTCTTTTTATTTATATCATTATCATATTTAATAAAACTCTCTACAACTTTTCTTCTTTCGGCACTTGCTATCCATGCTTCTTTCTTTTGGAACAGCTCTATATATGCATGCATATCCATCTGCTCTAAAGTCGCCTGCTCTGTTAGTTTACCAAGAACTATATCATCATCAGGTAAAAGTAACATTTGTGTTTCATCTTTAACAAATTTTGTTACCAACTCCAATGTTTCATTATTTACGTTATTATCTTGTTTTTGAATCGTGACATTTGGAAAGCTTACCGGAGGTGATTTCTTTTGATTATTTGTAGTTTGATTATTATTAATTTGCTTCTCTAAAGGCTGAAGTTGATTCAGCTTCACTACAACAACTGGTATAAGCGGCGTATTCCAATCTTGTTTTTTTGGGACATCTGAAACAGCCACAAATGTCTCTTGCGAGTTATTGAGTTCCGCCGAAGGATCGGTTGTAGGAATTACTTTAGACGGAGTAGTAACGGGTGTATTTGGGCTAGTCGGTGTTATAGGCTGTGTAGAAGGTTGATTTGTAGGCATTACCGGAGGTGCAGGTACATTACTAGGTACTGCCGGAGTTCCTGCAGGAGGTACTGTTGTCGGCATAGTACTTGATGTAGTATCTTGGGTTACCGGCGGGCTAATCACAGGCGGAGAAACAGCAGGCATATTAGGTATAGAGGGTGGTGCTATCGGTGCTACGCTTTCTTCCTCTTTATTAGCATCAGGAGGGTGATTAAGCGGAATAGGCTTATGCACAGGCGGCAAATTGGTTGGTTTATATATTTGCACCGGTCGCTGCGGAGGTACTACATAACTTCCTGCTTGAGCCGGAGGCATAGATACTATCGGTCTCGGTACGTTAGGAGTTATAATATTAGAAGCTAAATTTGTATCATTATGCTCATTAGAAGCAACTTGTTCTTCATGCATTTCATTACTTGTAACACTAGGTAACGTTGCACTACCAATATCTATAAAAGGTTCAGATGCCTCGGCTTCATTAGATTCCTGAATGTCATGAGAAGCTAAATTTACACTACTTTCATGACTGGGATTTGTATAAACGTTATCACTTGTAGCACTAGGCAATGCTGTATTACCGACATCTATAAACGGCTCAGCTTGTTCATTGTCATTAGGCTCTTGGAAAGCTAGCTTTGGCTCTTCTTGATGGGCTGCTTTAGCTTGTTCATTTGCTTGTTTAGGGGGTATATCTTTCTTTTTTGGTTTACTAAAAAATTGCTTAAATTTATTAAAAAAAGAAATATCGGCACTAGAGTAAACATCCTTATCTTTAGTATCTACTCCGGCAGCCGGTAATGATGGCGGTAAGGGCGGAGGTGAAGCATAACTTTGAACTGTCACTAATAACAGATTTATAAAAAATAATATCTTACATAATTTATTTAACATATAATTCCTTATTAAATAATTTATTTGATAGCAGGAGGTGTATGGTTCGTTTATGTCATTCCTGCGAAAGCAGGAATCCAGGGTAAAGCGAGATAAATCGAGCTTTTAATATTAAAAACTTACTGTGTATATACCTTTTAATTGCTGGATTCCCGCTTCCGCGGGAATGACATAAACGAACCATACACCTCTCCCCGCGTTTAGCTAGCAATGACATTCACTCCCCTACCTCTTACTATTCTGCACCAACTTCTTTATCTCAATCTCTACTAACTCTTTAACAAGTACAGGTAGATTTTTATCAAGCCAAGCTTTAAGTTCTGGTTTTAACATCTCAACGACTAATTCTTCAAGTGCATTTTTAGATGAGATATTATTATCCAGCTTTTTACCTTTAATAGTATCGGTAAAATTTTTAAAAATATCACCTACCTCTTCAGCAGATTTAGTTGATATTAACTTTTCTTCTTCATCTTGATTTACTATTTCTGTTAGCTCTAATACATCTTCATCTTCGCTATCATTTTCATGAATAGGATTTTTACGCTCGTTTATTACTCCTTTAATCGATTTTAATATGTCTTCTATCGACATATCTTGGTTCTTTTTATTTTCCTTACTCACGTTAGAAACCTATAAACATTTTCTTTTTAATAGTCTTAAACTCTTCCTCAGGACTAAAATATTTTACTTTAAGTTTTAAACTTCGAGCCGTTAGCTCGCCGGTTAACAATTTCATTTGATATGCCGCAAGTACTGAAGATTTATACGCATCCACACGAGTTATTTTTGCTTCGTATAATTTTTCTTCGGCAGTTAAAACATCTAATATTGTTTTAGATCCGACTATTTCCTCTTGCACAGTACCGTCATATGACATTTGAGCAGCATCCACTCCTTGATTAGCGGCAACAATACGAGATTTTGCTGCTTCAAATCCCTCCCACACGCTTACAACCCCTGCTTGGGTCTGCTTTATCGCACTATCAAGCTGAACTGCACTATTTCTTGTTTGATTTTTAGCCGATCTGATTCTTGAATATTGAGCTCCTCCCTCAGGATAAATAGGGATATTGACCGAAAGAGTAGCAGTATAGCTTCTATTATTTATAGCATTTACATTTCTAGCATTTATATCATCTTGTGGATTGTAGTGTGTTCTACCGGATTGCAGTTGCACACTTACTTGCGGTAATAACTTCCCTTTTTCTGCCATTTCTAAAGCTTTAGCCGAAGTTACATTATGCCTTGCCGAATCAATATCAGGATTGAGCTTAGCAGCTCTTCCGGTTAACTCATCTAATGAAGCAGGTAACATTTTAGGTAACTCAGGCATAGTTATATTAGTTGGCTCTATTCCAAATACTCTAATAAAATTTGCTTTTTTTCCTTGAAAATCGGCATAAGCAGCTAGTTTATTCGTTTCTGCTGCTGCAAGCCCCGCTCTTGCGGTTGCTATATCTACTTCCGTTGCTTCTCCAAGTCTTAATTTTTCCTCAACGGTGTTAACTTGTTGTATGTTAGTGCGAACTCTACTTTCGGAAATATCATATTTCGCTTTGCTCTCAAAACAATCAAGATACGCAGTTATTAAATTTAATAATATTTTTTGTTCACCGGCATAATATGCACCCCGTGCGGCTCTAAATCCTGCTTGAGCAGCTTTAAGAGCCGCAACGCTAGAACCACCATTAAATAGAGACTGTTGAATTGTTAATGCACCTTGATCACTATCTGTTTTCCTTGGAGTAAGACCAAGCCTATCAGCATATTTTTTATTATATTTAGTCTTATTATTTTGTCTATTAATCTGTAATCCGGCACTAGGCATAAACCCCGCAAAAGCTCGCGGAAACTGCTCAATCGAGTCTAAAAACTTAATTCTAGCAGCTTTCAGCTCCTCATTATTCTTATATCCTTCAGTTAAAGCTTCCTGCAAATCAACTGCTGCAACCGCACTAGTTAGTAATAATGTAACAATAAATGTAGTTAATGTACGCATAAATTTCTTGAATAATTGATAATATGTTAGTTAGATTAGTTTAATCTTTCAAGAATATACCTATATCCTAATAAAACAATATAAATCTATTGTAGCAATGTTAGCACGTAATATAACAAAAATTAATCTCAAGGGCAATGATCACTATTTTACATTTTATTTTACGGTTATAAAGCTTTAAGATTAATTAATATTTGATAACAAAATAATAAATTTTATGTCTACAATTGATTTTTCTAGTTTCAGCGGATTAAATAAAGAACAACAAGAAGAACTACAAAGACTTTTAATAAAATTAAAAGGTTTTACAAAATCTTTGAAAATGAATGTAAAGGATTTAGAAGATCATTTATTTTATATTCTACAAAATGCTTTAAATAAATTATCTCACACTGAAAATATCGATGTAGCGAAAATAGAAAAACTTTTTAATAGGACAATCCAAGAATCTATAACTACTTTATCTGAAGCACTTGAGAAATCATATCAAGAACAGTTAAAAACAAAAGATATCTTTTTATTTGACGGGATTATTGTAGAAAAATGTTTAAATGTTTTAGAACAAATTTTAAAATTTCAGCAAGAATTAGATAAACTCTATCCTGGAGCTTCTAAAAAAATTATAGAATCATTAGACAATATATTAGTCGGGGTTATATCGACTCAAATACCGATGCTTGGAATATTTATACAAACAAGCGGAATACTTGAAAAAGTAAATAATCTTATTGACTCTGAAAAATTATTGCCAAAAATAACAAAATTGCATAATGATATAAAAGAAATAAGGGAAGAGGCTAAATCTCATGAGAAGCTTGAAAACATCTATGAAAAAGCCAAAAAAGTTGCCGCAATTTCAGAAATATCAAAAGAACCGCCTCGAAAAATTATTGAAATAGCAAATAAAAACCCTAATAACCAAGCTTCACTAGAGAATGTTGTAAAAGCTGCTAAAGCTATACCAAAAAGCAAAGATGAAGTAGAAGAAAAAATAACAGAACTAAAAAGTAATATTGAAAGTGCAATTCCACAAAATATAAATATTGACAAATTAAACTCTGTAAAGAATACTATTTCTGGTAATCTAAATGAAGCTAAAACAGAATTATCAAAAGTATTAAATCCGGAAGCTTCTTGTGGCGAAAAGATAGAATCCTTATGTAAAGCAGCAGAAAAAGCTACGGAAATTGCAAGCGATATAAAAAAAATAGTAGGAGTAATACCAGGAAGTAAAGAACTCGGAAATGTTATAAGTCTAACAATAAAAACTAACTTATTACCGCCTCCAATCATAGCAATGATTGCAAAGCTAACTCCTGATATGGCTAACTTAGTTAATATAGGTAAAGCAGTGGTTACTATACTTTCTAAAACACACAACTTAACTCAACAACAAGGAAGAGCAAAATAGTGTCTAATTCTAATACTCATATTTTAATTGCCATAGGTTGCTTAGCATTATTATTAATATTTTTAATGTATAAGAAAATAGCAGCACGTAAAAAAAATATATTACCTGCTGAAGGAGGTAATATTGATGATTCGCCAAATGTTGCCCTTAATAGTCAAAAACCAGAAAATAAAAAGCTGACATTACAAGAAAGAATAGAACTATCTTGGCAATTCCTTTATAATATCACGGAAGTTATTTTAACTAAATTCTCTAAAGAAGATGTTATTCAAGTGAATAAATGCGGTCAAGTTTTATTTGAAAATGGCGTTAGATATGAACATAGAGTCGATCTTGCAATCCCTCAAGTTAAGTCTCATACTCAAGCAATTGAACAAGAACAATCTAAAGGAAAAAAAGCCTTAGGAGTATAACTCTTTTCTTTGAAAAGTAGTATTTTATACTTTTTTTAAAAGCATGTTTAAAATCAATTATGTTTTTTACCCTATATCAGAACCGGTATCAGGAAACTCTTATGCACGTTCTAATTATTCAAATTGTCCATCTTGTAAAAAAGATTGGCAATTCAAAACAACATTTCATGAAATATTTGATCATAAATGTAATAAATGCCTTTGATTAGGTTATGAACTTCATATTTAGCTTTTTGTTACCTAGAGATACCTTACATATTCTTAATAACGCCGGTTTAAACAAATCCGTTAACTTGATGCTCCTAGAGTTCCTTAAAAGTGCCGTCTCCTACGATCTTGCCTTTATCCATAACAATAATTCTATCCATATGCTTGATAGTAGATAATCTGTGGGCTATAGCAATTATCGTTACATTCTCAATATCAAGCATGGTATTAATAGATTTTTGTACTTCTTGCTTTGTATGGCTATCAAGGCTTGAAGTTGCTTCATCTAAAACCAGAATCGGAGCGTTTTTAACGAATAGCATGGGCAATTGCTATACGTTGCCTCTGTCCGCCACTTAGCTTTACTCCTCTCTCGCCGACAATGGTGTTATATTTTTCCGGTAAACTTATCGATAAATCCATGGATATTCGCAGCTTTGGCGGCATTTTCTATTTCCCAAGGCAAAGCATTCTCTTTTGCATATCCGATATTATTACCTACTGAGCGATAAAAAAGCATAATATCTTGAGGAATTAAAAAGGCTTTGGTTATCGATTATAATATCGCCAATTCCGGCTTTAAAATTTTTCAATAATAATGCAATTAAAGTGCCGCTACCTGAATGCCCGACAATACCCACTTTCTCACCGGCTTTAATATGCAAATTAAGAGACTGGAGTACACTACTCCCCTCTTTATAAGCAAACGATATATCCTTAAATATAATCTCCCCTTTGAAGATTTTTAATTCAGCAGCATTTTCTTTATTTATAGTATCTTGTGGGATTTGTATGATTGTAAGGGATTGTAAAGGCGGAGCAAAACTCTGCTATATATTCTAAAAAGTCTTTAAGTTCCATAGTGGCATGCCACGAATTTTCAGTAACTAAAAAAGTAAGGGACATAATAAAAGCAATATCGCCGATACTAATTTCACCAAGATGACGTAAATGAATTATATACACAAATACACCTGTTAAATATACCCAATATACTAAACTGAGTATTATACAAATAATTAAATCATATTTGTAATATTTTATTGTTAGAGGGTTATGTACATTATGGTAATAATCATTTACTTTATTTAATTCTCGCTGCTTTGCTGCAAACGAAAAAATAGTAAAGATGTTTGTAATACAATCAGTTACTATACCAAGAATCTTGCTTATCTTGTTCCATTTTAGCAAGTTTAGTAAAAAACTGTAAAGCAAGCGGTAAGTCAATAGCCATAAAGGTACTAATGACAACAAATACTTTAATATTAGTAAGACCCAGTGCAATACTGGACAGCAAGGTAATTAATAACGGTTTGCTTAATTGATACTCGATTGCTTTGTGCATTTTATAATAATTATCACCTATGCCCCGTACTCTCCCGACGATAGCACCGGAAAGGTTATTTTGAAAATAAGTATACGACAAATTAAAACAGTGATTACATATTTTATTCATCATGCCTTGAAAGATATGAGACATTGCTTTAAGTTGTGCAAAGTTATGAGCACGCCAAGCACCATCAAGTATAGCTTGTGCTGCTACAAACCATATTATTGGTTTATAACTTTGAGCAAATATAATCTTTTCATTTTGGGTAAATAAATCAAGCAAGAACTTTACGGCATAATGATATATAATAGGATAAAAGCCGCTTGCAATAGACCCAAGCATCATAACAAAATACCAATAAACAATTTATACGGCTTTATAACAGACCATAAAAAAGAAACAGGATAAGTTTTGATTTTCATAAGTTGAGAAATGTATGTTATTCTTAGATGAAAGCGACCTTATTACATGGCCCGTTTTACATCATACCTGCGTGCCCTTGTTGCATGACTCTTATGTCATTCCCGCAAAAGCGGGAATCCAGTACCTTAAAGCTTTATTTGAAAAGTAAAACTTATAATCTTGGTCTAAAAGATTTTTTTTGGAAAGCTCGATTTATCTCGCTTTACCCTGGATTCCCGCCTTCGCGGGGATGACATCGATCCTTAAGTTGTCACCCATGTGCGATCCACGAAATGACATTATTGTAGATAATCTATTAATATATTAGTATCAAAGGTAGCTTTCATTCGTTCCACTCATTACGTAATTTAGCCTGATATTCTAAACTATCTAGATTTTTATCTTTCCAGAGTCCAAAAGCGTTTTCAAATGCCTTATTATTGTGATCATTACTATCAATGTAACTAGTTAAAGCTTGCCCAATAATTTTATCTCTTGATATTTTTTTCTTGGATAGTTTATCTAGAATTTTAATTTGCGAATCAGCTATATTAATAATAGTTCTCACATAATCTCCTTAGGATTTTTTCCTAATTGGGATATCATATCCCTATGATACATATTATTATCTTATATCATCCTTTAGATTTAAAATCTACAAATATTTCTCATTCTCTTCTTTAACCACAGCTATTAACTGCTCAACCGATAATACTTCTTGGTCAGTAGTTCCGAGCCTTCTAATCGCTACTTGTTTATTTTCTTGCTCTTGTTTACCGATTACTGCAATCATCGGTATTTTTTGATTAGAAAACTCACGAATCTTATAGTTAATTTTATCAGGTGAGATATTAAAATCCGTTCTTACCCCGTTATCAATTAAAGCTTTCTGCACTTCCAAAGCATAATCGTTCAAATCGCTGGTAATAGTTGCAATAGCAACCTGCACTGGTGCAAGCCAAAGCGGAAACCTACCTGCATATTCTTCAATCAATATACCAATAAAACGCTCAAGTGAGCCAAGGATCGCTCTATGTAGCATTACGGGTCTTTTTTTCTCTCCGCTTGCTGCAACATAGCTAGCGTCTAACCGCTCCGGCAAAACAAAATCCATCTGAAGCGTACCGCATTGCCATTGCCGCCCTATCGCATCGGTTAATACAAACTCAAGCTTCGGACCGTAAAATGCCCCCTCGCCCGGGTTTAGTGTATAAGTAAATCCTACTTGTTCTACTGCTTCTTTTAAAGCATTCTCAGCCTTATTCCAAACTTCACCGCTCCCTGCTCTGATTTCAGGACGATCAGAGAATTTTACCTTTATATCAGTAAAGCCGAAATCCTTATAAACTTCAGTCAGTAATTTACAAAAACTAACCGTTTCATCGGTAATTTGTCCCTCAGCACAAAATATATGTGCATCGTCTTGCACTAAACTCCGCACCCTCATTAAACCGTGCAGCGCACCGGACGCCTCATTACGATGGCACAAACCAAACTCCGACATACGAAGAGGTAAATCACGATAACTCTTGATACCTTGTTTGAAAATCTGCACGTGGCAAGGGCAGTTCATCGGCTTCAAAGCTAATGTCTTGTCGTCTGTTTCTAACGCAAACATATCATCACGAAACTTTTCCCAATGTCCTGAAGCCTCCCAAAGGCTTTTATCGACCAAAACAGGAGTCTTAACTTCGGTATAACCGTTTTTACGCATCTTTTTCCTAATATACTGCTCAATGGTATTATATATACTCCAGCCTTTATCATGCCAAAATACCATTCCTTGAGCTTCTTCTTGGAAGTGGAATAAATCAAGCTCACGCCCAAGCTTTCTATGATCACGCTTTTCGGCTTCTTCAAGCATCAAGAGGTAACTATCTAGCTGCTCCTTCGTGGCCCAAGCAGTACCGTATATACGCTGCAACATCTCATTACGACTATCACCTCGCCAATACGCTCCTGCAACTTTCATCAACTTAAAATGCTTAACAACCCCTGTAGAAGGAGCATGCGGACCTCGGCATAGATCAATAAAATTACCTTGCCTGTATAAAGTAATTGGCTCACCTGCCGGAATTGAAGCAATAATTTCGGCTTTATAATGCTCTCCTATCGATTTAAAAAACTCTACGGCTTTATCCCTATCCCACAGCTCTCTTGTTACTTTCTCGTTCTTTTGTGAAAGTTCTTGCATTTTAGCTTCTATAACGGCTAAATCATCAGTGGTAAAAGGTTTATCACGAGCAAAATCGTAATAATAACCGTTTTCAATTGCAGGACCAATCGTTACCTGAGTTTCAGGGAATAGTTCCTTTACTGCTTCTGCTGTTAAATGTGCCGCATCGTGCCTTATTATCTCGAGACATTCAGGATCTTTCGCAGTTAAAATACGAAGCTTACAATCATTTTCAATTACGATACTTAAGTCTTGAAGCTCACCGTTTATTTCAGCAACCATTGCTGCTTTAGCAAGTGACATTGAAATTGCATTTGCTACTTCATAGGCGGTAATGTTTTTTGCAAATTGTTTTATACTCCCATCGGGAAAGGAAATATTAATCATTCTTTTATAACTTATTTTTTCTTCCAATTTTTTACTTGTACCTTATCTCGTAGCTCTTATGTCATTCCTGCAAAAGCAGGAATGACACTTAGACTACTTTCTTTCTTGATCTATCATAACCATGGCATTCATAAATTCTAATACTCTTGCATCACTAAGGATCTGATCAATAGCTTTATCGTTAAAGGTTAGTCCGGCGTCTTTACTTTTTACATCAACTACTAAAGATTCACCGTCTTTTAATTCAGAATTTTTACTAAAAACTTCTATTGCCCTAAAGCCGTATTGCTTTATTACTGAAGATTGTTTTCCTAGATTTAAAGCAAATTCCTTAGAACCTTCTATTTTATTAAGCACCGGTACAATAGCATTATTAGTATAATGCACAAAATTATTTATAACCGCACTCGGATCCGATAATTTTATTACGCTTTCTAGATTCAGAGGATTATCTATAGTAGGCATATCAATATCAATAGCAAAATTAAAATCATCCATTACAATACTAGTTTTACCGGATAATTTTTTTGCTTCAGGATCAAACTCACCTTTTAAATTAAATTCGGAATTATTTATTTTTGCAAAAACACCCATTACTCTTTCCCCATCTTCTCGAGTAATAGGGCTAGTTAGTTTAAAAATTTTATCTAACTCAGCTCTTTTGTTTAAACCATTACTAAAGTAGCTTCCTAAAGCTTCAGCTGCCGTTTTTTGGTATGTTTCAGAAGGTTCTATAGTAGATTTAATATTTAAAGCAAAATCAAAAATTTTATCTTTTTCTATATTTAATTTATATAAATTACTTTCTACTTTTCCTTTTCTTTCAATATCACAAGCAAATAAAAACGGCTTACCTTTTACTAATTCTCCTAACATCTGCATAAAAATAACAGCATGCATATTCTCATCTTGCTTTTGATCTAGAGAAAAAGTTTGAATTAATAATTTCCCAAGAGCTACTAACTCATCACTATATTTTAGTTTTAATTTGGAATTGTAAGAAATAGGTAAATTTAATATATCTAACTTTGTCAAACCATACTCAAAGAAAGCAGTATCAGAATCATTAGCTATTTTATATCTCAACAATTTAAAAATTTTATCATATAAATTTCTTCTGTAATTTTCAGAAATAAAAGTAACAGTGTTTTTTCCATCCAAAATTAACAAATTAAGGTTATCCGATGTCTTAGTATTAGTAATTACAGAATTACTAACATCACTCTCTGCTAATTTTTCTGCATCTAGAGAACTATAAAGAGTTGATTTATTGTCACTCAAGCTTAATTTCCAATAATCAGGCTCTCTATTAAACAAAGATTTTCTAAACCAAATTGTTGTATGATGATCAGGTGAGTAAAAAATATTTTTTTCATCTTGAGCGGTAGTAATTTTTACATTATTTCCGTAAGAATCAATTTTTGTAATATTCAAAAACGGTATATGTCTAATAACTATTTCATCAAAATAAAAATCTATAGGTTTTAACATTACTTTATTTAAAGTAACACTAAATCCATATTTATTAACTTTTATTGCATCATAAGTTATATATTCTTCATATTTATCAAGAATAGAGATAATATTTTCTTTACTTTGATGTTCAAATTTATAGGCAGCATATCCCCACCCTACTAGGATTAGAGCTATAAAGCTTATTATAATAAATCGTATTTTCATCTTTTTTACTGTAAAAAATTATTAAAAATCAGAAATGTTGTTCCTGCGTAGACACCTAACCGTCATTGCGAGCAGCCGTAGGCTGCGTTGCAATCTCATCAAATATCCTGAGATTGCTTCGTCAATTACTTTGTAATTTTCCTCGCAATGACGAAAAACCGAACTTTGTAATAAAACCTTAAACAGTCCAAAATAGCATATATCGCTTAAAAAATATATTTATTTTTCTTTTAAACGATCAGCTATTAGCTGATATGATTCAAAAACCTTATTTGGTTCTTTTTCGAGCAATTCAAATCCCAATTTTTCATTACTGTTAATATGCCATAACCTACAATTATCCGGACTAATTTCATCAGTTAACATAATGATATATTCTTCACCGTTAAACACACGCCCAAATTCTAATTTACACTCAACAAGCCGAATCCCAACACCAATAAATAAGCCGCTTAGAAAATCATATATACGCAAAGCCTGCTCTTTTACCGCTTTAATTTCATCCCTAGTTAACCAGCCAAAATTTAATATTTGATACTCATTAACTATCGGATATTTAAATTCACGACTTCGGACCTTAAAATCAATGATAGGTTTATCAAATACATACCCTTCATCAATTCCGAATTCTTTTACAAATCTACTGCACGCTACTGATGATATTATTACTTGTATCGGGAAAACCTCGACATATTGAATTAATTGCTCCCTCATATTTATTTTTTCGATAAAATGATTTTCAATGCCGATCATTTCCAGTTTATCCATTAGAAAGGAAGAAATATTATTATTAAGTACTCCTTTACCTGATATATCAATAGTCTCACCGGTTTCTAAAATAGCCTTATCGGAAAAAGCCATTATAAGTAAAAAATCTTCTTCGGCAGAATATAAAATTTTACTTGAACCTTCATATAATTTTTTTTTCATTTATTTGTCTCAAAATTCATTTTCCTCGTCATTGCGAGAAAATTACGAAGTAATTGACGAAGCAATCTCAGGAACTTGTTATTTGTTATTATTTCATGAGATTGCCACGCAGCCTAAGGCCGCTCGCAATGACGACTCTGGTATCCACACAAGCATATCATTAAAATCCCTGAAGATCATTCGGACCGACAATTGCCGACGTAGTAGTACCACTAAATATTTTATTTGCCGTATTAATAATATCATCAGCTTTTATGCTCATGATAATTTCCATAATCTCTTCAGGAGAAATATATTTACCGAAAACAGAATAATTTTTACCTATTTCTTCTGACTTATAGGTATTTTTCTCTTGAGCCATTTGTAAATTACTACGCAGTTGTGTTTTAGCTCTAAGAATCTCTTCTGTGCTTACTTGTTCAGTCATTTTTATTATTTCGTTTTTAATCTCTCTATATAATAATTCTAATTTATCATGTGCAGTGGATGCATAAATTGTAAACACTCCACTATCAAAATAAGCACTATTATAACTACCTACTGCATATGCTAAACCTAATTTCTCACGAATACTTTGAAATAAACGCGATGACATACCGCCACCGAATATTATAGAAAGTAGATGGGTTTGGTAAAGCTTTTCTAAATTAATATATGATGTACCTTCAAACCCTAGCACTAAACTAGTTTGCTCTAACTCCTTATTAATAAAGCCGTTTCCGCCTATATATTTTGCCGGAATAAAGCTACTTTTTACTCCTTGCTTCAAAGAAGAAAATAACTGTTCCGCTATAATTACTATTTTATCATGATCAATATTACCGGCAATTGATAAATAGAGATTTTCAGCATTATAATGTTTATCTATAAAATTAAAAAAATGTTCTTTCGTAAAAGTTACAAGGGTTTTAGCAGTACCTAAGATTGACTTACCCAACGGTTGTTCTCTATAAACTTTATCATAAAATTTCTCATATACTAGGTCATCTGGATTATCCTGATGATGAGCAATTTCCTGCATGATCACCTGATATTCCTTAGCTATTTCCTCATCAGCAAAAATAGAATTTTGAACTATATCGGCAAGTATATTAAGTGCTTTATCACAATTTTCAGACAAGACTCGTGCATAATATACCGTATTCTCATGACCGGTATAGGCATTAAAATGTCCGCCTATAGAGTCAAACTCTTCCGCTATCTGTTTTGCCGTTCTAGTTTTTGTACCTTTAAAAGCCATATGCTCAAGAAAGTGAGATATGCCTTCCTCTTCTGCATTCTCATAACGTGCTCCAACTTTAGCAATTAAATTTATTGCTACCGAATTAACATAAGGCATATTATATGTTAAAATTGTCAAACCGTTTTTTAATTTACTAACATTAAAATTTTCTTTCATAATTTATCTTTTATTTTCTAAATCGTCATTGCGAGGAGATGCATAGCATCGACGTGGCAATCTCAGGAATTTTATATTACTTCATGAGATTGCCACACTCCTTATAGTCGCTCGCAATGACGTTTTTTGATTTAAGCGATGACTCTCTTAACTTCGCAAGCCTTAGAAATCTTGCAAAAGCAAAAATTATTGAATCTACAAAACCGTCAAAACCAAATACAAAATAGCGTCTGATAAAAAACGCTTTAAAAAACCACCATATCATTTCAGTTGTTAAACGAAAATTTGAAAGCTTTTTTCCTTGCTTAACTAAATCTTTTGCTTGCTCGCTAGAATAAAAATTTGCTTTAGTGACCAACTGCTCAATTGAAGTACCCGAATAATGATAAGCAGCTTCATTTAATAGATAAATTTTACCTGCAAAATCAACATCTTTATTAAATATTACCGAATCATGAGTAGTACTATTTACGGTATTTGCAAAGCTTGCAAATTTTTTATTATACAATCGAGTACATTTATTAAATGGAGCAAACATTCGTGGCTTTTGGTCATTACGATGCATTATTAACAGCTTTATTTGATAAGCTAAATAACGATCTTGATTATGAGAGGCAAAAATATACTCTATTTCGTCTTGTAACTCTTTAGATAACTCCTCATCGGCATCAATATTAAGAACCCAATCATTTACGCAAAGGCTTTCGGCAAAAGATTTCTGTTCTACATAACCAAGCCACGGTTTTATTACTACCTTTGCTCCTAATTTTTCAGCTATTGCTACCGTATCATCAGTACTTTCGCTATCGACTACTATCACCTCATCAGTAACATTTTTTACGCTATTTATAGCTCGTGCTACCCTTGCGGATTCATTTTTGGTAATAATAAATGCTGAGATTTTTTCAGTTAATGACTTATTCATAATGCGTATACATTCTAAGAATTTTTACAACTTTTGCTTGTTTATAAACTTCATAAACCAACCTATGTTGAATATTAATTCTTCTTGAATAGCAACCGCTAAAGTCACCAACGAGCTTTTCATATGGAGGGTAAATTTTCCAAGGATCAATACTAACTATGTTTAACAAAACTTCTACTTTATTCTTTAAACCGGCTTGCACTATTTTCTTAGCATCTTTTTGTGCTTGTGTAGTATAACGAATTATATACATTTATAAAAAATTACCAATTTAATTTATCGCTACACTTTTCTATAGGCTCTGCTCGTCCTTCAATTATAGACTTATGCATATTTGGAATAGATAATAAATATAAAGTTTCTTCCATATTACGATAATCTTCTTCTGAAATTATAACTACATTATTTCTTTTACCTTTAATATAAACAGGTTTGTGTACATCAGAAACATAATCTATAAGTTTATAAAGCTTACTTCTTGCTTCGCTTGTATTATATATTTCCATTATTTTTTCCTTATAGTTAGTGAGACTTAATATTAATAACGTACTATAAACAGTACGTTTTGTCAAGGTTATATTCCTACTATCACCCTAAACACCAGCTTAACTACATAAGTTAAAAGTAATGTGGATAATAATCCGCTAAGCCATAGGATAATAAACCATTGCCACCCTTTGAGACAAGAGGTTATTTTTTTAAATTTTTTAATATATCGGATGATGAGATGATTTGCCACGGAATATATAATAACAATAGAATGTGTAACCAAGTATGACAGGTAGGAATATCCCAGCCCCTATCAACAGTAAAGACTGTGACTCCGGTGCTGCTGCTGCAGTTTCAAGCGTAACTTTATAAGGAACGATATATGGCCATATGCTTATCGCGAGCCCTAAATATCCTAATAAAAATAACAAGATCGTATAAATAAACGGCTTTACTTCTTTTTTCTGCTTAACGGCTTTAATGAACTTGATAAATATTAAAGCAGTTACAATAGGTACAATAGATAAATAGTAAATATTAGGTACACTAAACCAACGATGATTTATGTGGTTATTTAAGAAAGGAACCCATAAGCTTACAAGCCCCATAAAAAGTGCAACGTAAAATAAAATATATAAAGCAGATTTATAAGCCCAATCTTGTGTTGTCTTTTCTGTTTTCAGAATAAGCCAAGTAGCACCCAAGAGTGCATAACCGAATATTAATGCTATCCCCGTCATAACGGAAAAGGGAGTAAGAAAATCAAAGCTCCCTCCTGCAAATTCTCGTCCTTCTATCTCTATTCCTTGGACAAACGTACCAAGCATTAAACCTTGACAAAAAACAGCAAGCATAGAACCGAAATGAAAAGCGTAGTCCCAAATATAACGATGACCTATATGAGCCTTAAAACGGAATTCAAAAGCTACACCACGAAATATTAGACCGAGTAACATCAATATAATAGGAATATATAAAGCCGGCATTAATAGCGAATATGCCAACGGGAAAGCCGCAAATAAACCACCGCCGCCAAGTACTAACCAAGTTTCGTTACCGTCCCAAAAAGGAGCAATAGAATTGATCATTTTATGACGGCAATCATCGGTAGGTGCAAACGGAAATAAGATTCCTACTCCTAAATCAAAACCGTCTAATAAAACATATAAACAAATAGCGGTAGCTATAAGCCCACCCCAAACAAGCGGTAAATCTATATAAGGTGCAAAATTTAACATAAGCTTATTACTTTTCTAATAATGGGTTATTCAGACCACTCTCTCCGTACATTTCTTTATTATCTATCGCTTCTATACCTTTCTTTATCAAATGCATTATATAATATATACCCGCTCCGAAAATGATCACATACACTACTATAAAAGCAATTAGAGAAATAAATACATATTTGCCGAGTACCGGTGATACCGTATCCACGGTTTTTAAAATATTATATACTATATAAGGTTGTCTACCTACCTCGGTTACGAACCAACCGGCAAGTACTGCAATAAAACCTGAAGGTGACATTAATATATACCAATATTGAAACCAATGCGTAGTATATAATCTTTTCTTCAAGTAAAGATATAACCCTGCAATACCTGTAAATACCATTAAGCAACCGATTCCTACCATAATACGAAAGCTAAAAAATACTACTGCAACCGGCGGACGTTCTTCTTTTGTCCATTCTTTTAATCCTTTCACTTCACCGTCTAAGCTATGCGTTAAGATTAAACTACTAGCATAAGGTATTTCTACAGCATATTTTGTTTTTTCTTCTTCCCCGTCAGGAAAGCCGATAAGATTAAAAGCTGCTCCTTTTTCTGTATTCCAAATACCTTCCATAGCCGAGACCTTGACCGGCTGATATTTAAGAGTATTTAAACCATGCAGATCACCAATAACTATTTGAATAGGTGCAACGATTAACGCCATTAACACCGCCATAAAAAGCATAATTTTAGCATGCTCTTTATAACGATTATTGAGTAAATAAAAGCTAGCTACACCACCGATAACAAAAGAAGTAGTTAAATAAGCCGCCGTAATCATATGGAAAAAGCGATATGGGAAAGAAGGGTTAAAGATAATTTCTAGCCAATTTAAAGGATAAAAGAATCCTTCACCTCGCAGTTCAAAACCAGCAGGCGTATGCATCCAGCTACTAGCTGCAAGTATCCAAAAAGCTGAGATTACAGTACCAACGGCAACTATTAACGTAGAAATAAAATGTACTTTTTTACTGACTTTATTAAAGCCGAATAACATTATACCTAAAAAAGAAGATTCGAGGAAAAAGGCAGTAAATACTTCAAAACCGAGAAGCGGACCGAGGACATTTCCAACTTTATCTGAAAAATTCGACCAGTTAGTACCGAATTGATAAGACATTACAACGCCCGAAACTACTCCCATACCGAAAGTAACGGCAAAAATCTTCACCCAAAATTTGTATATTTCTTGATAAACCAGCTTTTTTGTTTTTAACCATAACCCTTCAATTACTGCTAAAAAACTTGCAAGCCCTATAGTAAAAGCAGGGAATATTATATGAAAACTTATGGTAAAAGCAAATTGAATCCTTGATAATAATACTTGATCAAATTCCATATTTAAGCTGCTGTCTAAGATAAGAAGCTTTGTGACAATAACAATATACTACCAGTGTAATAACGTATACTTAATACGTGAGTACCACAGTACTTATAGGACGACGTAGCCAATTTTTCAAATTAAGCGAGTATACAGTATTTGATTTAATCATCCATCTTTGCTATTATTAAATTCTATCTGATTAGTTTTAACAAATTTTCCTTTTTCGGAGTTCCAATTATAATGAACATTTACTATTCTTACTTCTGTAACATTAATATCACCATTGGGCAATTGCGTTACATCATACCCTTTTCGGATAGAATCCGTAATTAATAAACTTGCTTGACAAATATATTTTACATCAAAGAACGGAGAATCGTCTTCCTTAGACTTTTCTTGTTCTTCTAAAAAATTATTAGATAATTCTTTTCCTTGCATTTCTAATGATGTTGAAGTTATTTTCCGAATTTTGTAGCATTATTTAAGGTAAGAAGCAAGGCTTGTTTATTGTTTTTCCACAGATTTAATATTTTTAGGTATATTTTTGTAATTAAATTAAAATATGCTCCAAAATAACACGAATTAATATATTATTTTAAAATCGAGGTACATTATCGTGATAAAATACCCTACTTTATCTAAATCAACATTTAGCTTAGGTATTTATTTTTTAAAATTCGATAAAGTTAAAATGACTTTATTGACTGTAATTTGTATTTTACTCGGTATGATTCCGGCGATTGATAGTATATTACTTCGGAAAATCATTGATTTAATAGAATCTTTCAGCGATGAGAACGCTAATAATCTTTTATCTTCCATGATTTACTGGGCAGTATCTTATGCTCTTTGGTGGGAGAGTATTAATATAGCATATCGTTCATATGATTATTTGTATCTCAAGACTATACCCGTAATAAAAGGGAAAATACTAAATGAACTTTATAATTATACCCAATATCATAGCCATAAATTCTTTCAGGATAATCTAGCAGGACATATTAGCAATCGTATTACCGAAACTGCAAGATCGTTTGAGATGATTATTTCAATATTTGGTGAAAAAATTCTTCGTAAACTCGCTATTATTGTATTTGCATTAATTGCTTTATATTCGGTACATTACGTTTTTGCTACGATATTTATTTTATGGATTACGTTTTTTTTAGGACTTAGTGTTCTTTTCTCGGATAAAATCAATAAATACTCATTAAATTATGCTAGAAGCCAATCTTTTGTTGCCGGTAGTATCGTAGATGCAATTAGCAACATTAATGCGGTTAGAATGTTTACAGCCCATAAATTTGAACGTCAACATCTAGAAACAAGAGTAGAAAATGCCGTAGCCGATGAACAGACTATGCAATTCCTTATGTTCAAATTGCGTTATGCTCTTGGGACTTCTTGTTCAATAATGATTTTTATAATGATTTATTATTTATCTAAACTTCGTAGCGAATTATCTATAAGCATAGGTGATTGCGTATTAGTGCTAACATTATGTATAAATGTAGCAGACGATATTTGGGATTTAACGCAAGAAATCGGTGATATGTTCGAGCAGGTCGGGGCATTTAATCAAGGCTTATCTTTAATGGCACCGCATATTATAACTGATATTGAAAACGCTACTCCATTAGATATCAAAGAAGGGGTTATTGAATTTAGAAATGTTACATTTAATTATCATCATAACAACAATCTATTTTATAATAAATCGGTATTAATACCGAGTAAACAAAAAGTAGGACTAGTTGGATTTTCAGGTTCAGGGAAAACCACTTTTATTAGTTTACTCACTAGGTTACATGATATAGAAGAAGGAATGATTTTAATAGATAATCAAAATATTAAAAACGTAACTCAAGATTCTTTAAGAAAAGCCATTAGCCTTATACCTCAAGAACCGGTGCTTTTTCATCGTACCATTTTGGACAATATCAGATACGGGAAAAAAGAAGCTACTCTTGAGGAGGTTATAGAAGCAGCAAAAGCGGCACATATTCATGATGTTATCGATAATCTACCGGACGGTTACGATACTATGTGCGGTGAACGGGGGAATAACTTATCAGGCGGTCAGCGTCAAAAAATTATCATAGCAAGAGCCATCTTAAAAAATGCTCCTATTTTAATTCTCGATGAAGCAACAAGTAGCTTAGATAGCGAGACGGAAAGCCTGATTCAAGAGTCAATGGATTATTTAATGCAAAATAAAACCGTGATAGTCATTGCCCACAGATTATCTACTTTACTCAATATGGATAGAATTTTAGTTTTTGAAAAAGGAAGTATAATCGATGACGGTAGCCATGTAGAATTACTAAAAAATAGTAAGCTATATCAAAAATTATGGAACTCTCAAGTTAAAGGGTTAATAGTGTGAGTAGGTATTACCTATGTTCTATGTCATTCCTGCTTTCGCAGGAATGACATAATACCAGCCTCAACCTTTAAACTAAATCATTATGAGCCACTGTTTCTCCTGTTGCTTCAACTTGAAGTAGTCCATACTCTACCATCGCTTTTATTACACTCTCAAGTAATTCTATCTTATCTGTAGCGTTACTATCAATAACATCTTCAATTTTTAAAATGCATAAAAACTCTAAAGGCGTTATCAATTTAGCTATCTTTTCTCCTAATTCTATTAATGGTTGTTTTATAGAATCATCCGAATCCAAACTCATTTGATTTGAAAATTTATATAGTTCTAATAGGCTTTTAATATACTCATCCTTAGAAACATCTTTTGCAACCGGTAATATTGCTGCTTTCCATTGAACAAATGCAGCTAAATCTTTCTTGTCAATAGCCTTAATTTTCTTGTAATCATTCTTACGAAATGCGGATTCAAGCGTTAAAAGAGCTTTCAGAGGTTCATAAATTACTTCCTTGTCACGGACCATTTGACCGTCAGGATCGAGTATATCCGGATTAGCACCATATCGTAAAAATACTTTTACCATATCTGTACTCTGCTTCCTATCATTAAGATCTCTAGTTAGGTCTACTAAACTTTTAAATGCGGTTTTTTCACAACGGATAAATTCCATATTAGCACCATAAGCAAGCAATTTAGTTACCATGACTATATTATGTATATACTTCTGTATTTGGATCAATATTTAAAGCGGTTAACATACTATCAACTAAATCATAATCACCTTGACAAATCGCTTTAAATATAGCAGTGTCAGGAGATCTTGCTATTTTATCTACAGTGCAGTATGCCATATTGTACACACTAGAAATATTTGTATTTGGATCTTCAATCAAAGCTTTGAATTCTTTGATAAAACTTTCTCTAAAAAATTCATATCTTTTTATTTTATATATATTATTAAATCCCATATTTTGCTGTTCTGCTATATCTTTACTGCTTAATATCTCATGAAATTTATTTCTAATTATATAATCGGTTATCATAGTATTTCCCTTAATGATTCAATTGATAGTATTTTGTATCGTACAGAAAAAAATCATTTTATCAGCAAATAGTTTATTTATTAGTAAGCAATCAATAAACTAAAATATTATATTAAATATTGTCATATGCTGTTATAATCACTTTTTTAGCCACTAATATTTAAACAATGAAACTATCTGATTTTGACTTTGATTTACCAAGCGAACTGATCGCACAATACCCATCTAGTGAACGTGATAACTCAGATTTACTAATTGCTGTTACGCCGCCTATTAAAACCAAATTCTACAACATAATAGATTACTTAAAAGAAGGGGACTTATTAGTCTTTAATAATAGTAAGGTAATAAAAGCAAAGTTAAATTTGGGGAAAAATATTACAATAAATTTGAATCAAAAATTATCAGATGATAGTTGGTCGGCTTTTGCTAAACCAGCTCGAAAGCTTCACGTAAATGATGAATTTTATTTTGATAATCATAAGGTAATTATTACCGAAAAACTTGCAATGGGTGAGATTAAAGTAAAATTTGAACTTAATGATATTTCTGTATTCGAGTTCTTAAATAAATACGGTGAGATGCCGCTACCGGTTTATATTAGGCGTTCACACTCATTATGTCATCCCGTGGCTACGACCACGGGATCCAAAAAATATTTAAATAATGACTGGATACCGTGGTCAAACCACGGTATGACAAACACTCAAAACGACAACGACCGCTATCAAACTGTCTATAGCCAAATAGAAGGTTCAGTTGCAGCACCGACGGCAGGCTTGCATTTTACAAAGGACATATTTGATAAGCTTAAGGCAGAAGGCATACAAGCTACATTTTTAACATTACATGTGGGAGCTGGAACTTTTTTACCTGTAAAAACCGAAAATATTCATGAACATAAAATGCATACCGAATATTGCTCTATTACTCCTGACACTGCTGAAATCATCAATAAAGCAAAGCAAGAAGGGAAACGTATTATCGCAGTCGGCACTACAACACTTAGAACACTTGAGAGTGCTTGCAATAACGGCATCGTAAAAGCAGGTAGCTTTGAAACCGATATTTTCATAACCCCAGGTTTTAAATTTCAAACAGCCGATATGCTACTTACTAATTTCCATTTTCCTAAATCTACTTTATTTATGCTTATATGTGCTTTTGCCGGCTTTAAAGAGATGCATGAATTATATAAATATGCTATAAAAGAAGCAATGCGTTTTTTTAGCTACGGCGATGCAACGCTTTTATGTAGGAAATGATAATCACAACCGTCATTGCGAGCGACTAAAAGGAGCGTGGCAATCTAGCAAAAATAACAAAAAAATGCTAAAGGTTAGTATTTTTCACTGGATCCCGTGGTCAAACCACGGTATGACAGAGGTGAAATTGATCCACGCAACAAAGCCTTCCTGCTTTTAGCTAGGAACGACATTTTAGAAAAAACCTATAACAAACTAGATAAAAAATATTTTGTATGATTAAATCCTCTACTTCATTAATACTAGATTCAAAACAAACTGCTTTACGAGAAGAATTAAAACAGCTAGCAGCAGCACTTCATAAGCCTAAAAGTTTATTCAAATTCTTTAATCAAAACAACTTAAAAAGCGGAATTTATTTATACGGTCCGGTGGGCAACGGTAAAACTATGCTCATGAATTCTTTTTTTGAAGAATTAACCACACCTAAAATAATAATACATTATCAGGACTTTATGCAGGAAATTCATAAATCTATGCATAAATTACAAACAGCAAATCAGAAAGATATCATCCCTAAAATTGCTAAAAACTATGCTAAACAAACTAAAGTGTTATGTATAGATGAGTTTGAAATTAAAGATATTACTGATGCAATGATAATCGGTAGATTATTTAATGAATTAATAAAGCAAAATATTTTTATTTTTATAACTTCTAACACGAGTCCCAATAATCTGTACAAAGACGGATTACAACGAGAATCTTTCTTACCTTTTATAAAGATAATCAATAATACATTTTATGTTAAATATCTAGATAATTACCATGATTATCGATTTGATAAAGCGTTAAGAGTTAAAAAGGCAAGGATAATTTATCCTTTAACTTTAGAAAACCAAAACAAACTTGAAACAATTATCACGGATATTAGTGATAATAATCTTGCTCCTCAAAATATACAGGTTCTAGGTAGAGAAATATCCTTGCAAAAAGTGCATAAAAGAATATTAGTAACAGATTATAATGAATTATTTACAAGAGACTTAAGCTATATCGATTATGTTAATATTTGCCAAAATTTCAACGTTATTATAGTGGGGAACGTTCATACTATCGATACTAACGATACAAATACAGCCGTTAGATTTATCAACTTTATCGATAATGCCTATTTCTATAAAATACTCTTATTTATGAGCCTAGAAGATAACCCAAATAAAATATATCAAGGTTCAGCACGGGCCGCAGAATTTAAACGCACTATTTCAAGACTAAATGAAATGAATAGCGAATCTTATTTATTAAATAATGATTTTAAGAATTAACTTCACTAATTAAAATTTATTTACAGATAAATTCATCAATATTGATCTTTATATCGTCTTCTAAATGCTCTTCTGTTGTCTGATCTACATAAAAAGGATAATAATCGCATGACATATAATTTGCCATTCTTTTATAAAAACTTCTAGAGGGAGTTGTACCGTGATCAATCTCTACTACTTTGCATTTTGGAACCGCAAAAATAAAGTTAGCAAATTCTGATCCGTGCGGTCCAACTATTATTTTTGCTTTATTAAAAAGCTGGGCCTGTTCATACGGGGAGGATAGCTCTAGATATATTACTTTAAAACCGAATCTCTCAATTTTTTCTATTAATTCCTCTTCATTAACTATTTTTCGGGTAGCAGCGTATTTACGAGAAATATATATTTTATCGTATGCTTTACTATTATCTTTAATAAAAATATTTCTTAAATCTTTTTTTAACCATAAAGGCAAAGGCGTACCTTTTACCGGAATAAACGGTACAGATGGAACAATTAGTCTAGTAGCTTGAATTATACAGTCACTATTTACTACAAAAAGCTTATCTTTCGGTATATTTAAATAATTTAATACTATTTCTCATGACTTAATTTGCCATGAATATTTTAAATTATTAATATAGATACGATCATATTCAAGAGCTGATTCTTTTAATATAATTAATCTAGGCAAAATTTGTAGCAGCCAATGATGCCAATTATTAATATCTCGTTTTTTTTAATAAACGATGTTGATCACCTAAGATTGTTTGAGTATCTTGTAGAATATAACCTTCTTGAGTTAAAATTCCACCTTCATTAATTACTGTACCGTTTGGTAACTCTAAAATAAATTGACCAATATTTTTTTCTTTAAATAGCTTTTTAATTTCTATGTTAGATTTTAGCGATTCTATGGAAATAAATTGATGTTTATTCTTTAATGCGTAAGCATTACTAATATAGAGAAAGGTGAAAATTATGAATATAAAATATCTCATAAAGAGAAAGAAAGATAATTAAAAACTTGCATTGCAAGCTTGGCAGCGACTTACTCTCCCATGCCTTATGACATAGTACCATTAGCGCTATGAGGTTTCACGTTCGAGTTCGGGATGGGATCGTGTGTTTCACTCATGCTATAACCACCAAGCTAACAATACAAACTTTTAAAAAGATAGATTTGTATTATAGTTTGCTGTTAATGTTATTGCACGACTCAAAAAAATTCTTAACATCATATCTTAACTTTTACTACGATACTCAGCAAAATAATTTTCGCTGGATATCGTGGCGGGGCTACAGTATAACATTAGTTATGCAATAACATTTTTATTAGTTGATAAAGCTATTTAACCTGATAACTTTGTGAGTTGATACTACACTCTTATAGCATTAACACTATATACATATGTAATCTCACAGCAAAGTAAATCAATCGAGCTATTAGTATCGGTTAGCTGCACACATTACTGTGCTTCCACACCCGACCTATCAACGTGGTGGTCTTCCACGGCTCTAATGGGGAAGTCTAGTTTTGAGGTGGGTTTCCTGCTTAGATGCATTCAGCGGTTATCCCTTCCGTACTTAGCTACCCAGCTGTGCCGTTGGCACGACAACTGGTCCACCAGGGGTACGTCCACCTCGGTCCTCTCGTACTAAAGGCAGATCCTCTCAAACTTCCTACACCCACGGCAGATAGGGACCGAACTGTCTCACGACGTTCTAAACCCAGCTCACGTACCACTTTAATCGGCGAACAGCCGAACCCTTGGGACCTTCTCCAGCCCCAGGATGTGATGAGCCGACATCGAGGTGCCAAACGATTTCGTCGCTATGGACGCTTGGAAATCATCAGCCTGTTATCCCCGGAGTACCTTTTATTCGTTGAGCGATGGCCCTTCCACTCGGAACCACCGGATCACTATGACCGACTTTCGTCTCTGCTTGTCTTGTCAGACTCGCAGTCAGGCTAGCTTATGCCATTGCACTCTAAAAGTTGATTTCCGACCAACCTGAGCTAACCATCGCGCGCCTCCGTTACTCTTTGGGAGGCGACCGCCCCAGTCAAACTACCCACCATGCATTGTCTCGGATCCTGATTCAAGGATCTCGGTTAGATGTCAAGAACCAAAAGGGTGGTATCTCAAGGATGACTCCACAAAGGCTGACGCCTTCGCTTCGTAGTCTCCCACCTATCCTGCACATCCGGTTCCTAACACCAGTGCAAAGCTATAGTAAAGGTTCACGGGGTCTTTCCGTCTGACCGCGGGAACTCCGCATCTTCACGGAGAATTCAATTTCGCTGAGTCGATACTGGAGACAGTGGGGAAATCGTTACGCCATTCGTGCGGGTCGGAACTTACCCGACAAGGAATTTCGCTACCTTAGGACCGTCATAGTTACGGCCGCCGTTCACTGGGACTTCAATTCAGAGCTTGCACCCCTCCTTTTAATCTTCCAGCACTGGGCAGGCGTCAGACCCTATACGTCGTCTATTGACTTTGCAGAGCCCTGTGTTTTTAATAAACAGTCGCTACCCCCTAGCTTGTGCCACCTGCACATGGTTGCCCATATACAGGTCATCTTTCTTCCGAAGTTACAGATGCAATTTGCCTAGTTCCTTCAGCATCGTTCTCTCAAGCGCCTTGGTATACTCTACCTGTCCACCTGTGTCGGTTTCGGGTACGGTCTATAATGAAGGTGTTATTTCCTGGAAAATATTCACCGCACAATCAATCCAATAAGACTGTACAATTTACTATTCTCGTCACATCCTTCAGGTTCAGGAATATTAACCTGATTCCCATCGATTACGCCTTTCAGCCTCATCTTAGGGGCCGACTAACCTTGCGCAGATTAACTTTACGCAAGAACCCTTGGACTTTCGGCGAGAATGTTTCTCACATTCTTTATCGCTACTTATGTCAGCATTCTCACTTCCGATACCTCCAGCAAACCTTACGGTTCACCTTCGCAGGCTTACGGAACGCTCCGCTACCATTTATGCCAAATGCATAAACCCGCATCTTCGGTACATGACTTGAGCCCCGTTACATTGTTGGCGCAAGAAAACTTATTTAGACTAGTGAGCTATTACGCTTTCTTTAAATGATGGCTGCTTCTAAGCCAACATCCTAGTTGTTTTGGTCTTCTCACATCCTTTAACACTTAGTCATGATTTAGGGACCTTAGATGGCGGTCTGGGCTTTTTCCCTCTCGACTATGGACCTTAGCACCCATAGTCTGTCTGCTATGCTGTACTCATCGACATTCGGAGTTTGATTGAGTTTGGTAAGTCTGTGGGACCCCCTAGCTCATTCAGTGCTCTACCTTCGATGGTAATCGCTATAACGCTCTACCTAAATAGATTTCGCGGAGAACCAGCTATATCCGAGTTTGATTGGCCTTTCACCCCTAACCACAGCTCATCCCCTACTTTTTCAACAGTAGTGGGTTCGGTCCTTCAGTGGATTTTACTCCGCTTTCAACCTGGCCATGGCTAGATCACCCGGTTTCGGGTCTAATTCATCTAACTAAACGCCCTATTCAGACTCGCTTTCGCTACGCCTACACCTAACGGCTTAAGCTTGCTAGATAAACTAAGTCGCTGACCCATTATACAAAAGGTACGCCGTCACAAGACATATAAATACGCTTGCTCCGACTGCTTGTAAGCATTTGGTTTCAGATACTATTTCACTCCCCTTGTCGGGGTACTTTTCACCTTTCCCTCACGGTACTTGTCCACTATCGGTCACTAGAGAGTACTTAGGCTTAGAGGGTGGTCCCCCTATGTTCAAACAGGATTTCACGTGTCCCGCCTTACTCAAGGACTTCAAACTTTTTACCTATACGGGACTATCACCCTCTATGGTCAACCTTTCCATGTTGTTTTAGTTATTTTTTTGAAGCCACTGGCCTGGTCCGCGTTCGCTCGTCACTACTAACGGAGTCTCGGTTGATGTCCTTTCCTCCAGCTACTTAGATATTTCAGTTCGCTGGGTTTGCCTCATATAGCTATGTATTCACTATACAATACCTAATAAATTAGGTGGGTTTCCCTATTCGGAAATCTTCGGATCAAAGTTTATTCGCAACTCCCCGAAGCTTATCGCAGCGTACCACGTCCTTCATCGCCTTCTAGTGCCAAGGCATCCACCAAATGCTCTTATTATATTTACTTACGCTTTTAACTTGAGATTACACGATGCATACAGAATCAATTCCACAATTATTTTCAGCATCTACTCACGATATAAATTTTTATTATCGCGGTGTATTTAGTTTTTAGCTTTATCAACTTTTTAAACAGCTACAAAGTTTTACGTTTCAAACTTTGTGTGGTGACTTTATATCTATATTTTTAAAGCTTGTCAAACACTAATTTCAAATAATTTTAATTTTATTTCTTATGAGAGGGCTTAAAGTTATTTTAACCTCTTTTTAAAGTAGGCTTTGTCGGCTTTTTGTTTAGATTTGCGGTCCCTAATGTTGTATCTACCTTACCGCCTAAATCTTCAAACAAAAATCTGCCTTTTTGTAAAACATGATTTACTGCTGTCATTTCTCCTTCTCTGTTTATCAAACCGCTTTGAGTTTTAACAAACAATAATTTACCGTCTTTTCTAAAGACTAGATTTTCATCAATTGCAAAATCTTTAGTTATACTTAAATTACCGTTCTTATCAAATTTACCTAAAATATTTTTCTGTAAATCAGCAAATGCAGCATGAGCGTATAATTTTGAAATTTCTTTTATTTGCTTTGGATCGTTTATATGTTCGTCGGCTTTGTTAATAAAGCTGCTAATTTCATATTGAGATGTTTTACCATGTGGAGTTTTTTTCACAAGAAATTGAGTTTCCGTAAGTAGCTTAGTTTGATCCTCTACTTCATCATCTACTATATTAATTACTTTCCTTTTTACAGAATAAATATCACTATTCTTTTCAAGCTTTGAGGTAAACTCCTTAACGTCTCAATTATCATTAAACCTAACTTCTTTTTCATCTTTACCCATAATAATACTCTTATTTTAATACTGTATCTTTTAAAATATTTGTACCACGTAAAAATTCTTCTATATTCAAAGCTTTTTTACTCTCTTGCTGAAGTTTTTTCACTCGTAATATACCGCTTCCACAAGCTATTTCCAGCTTATCGCTAATAACGGTACCGGAAGTAAAGTGATGAGCCGCATTTAAATATTCTGCTTCAAGGATTTTAATTATTTTATCATTATAACTAAAATATGCTCCGGGCCAAGGATTCATGCCCCTTATTTTACAATCTATTTTATATGCGGATTCATGCCAATTAATTTTTCCTTCTTCTTTAGTTAATTTATGAGCATACGTAACGCCGTCACTTAACTGTTTTATTGGTACTATATTATCGATATTTGCAAGTGTTTTAATTAATAACTCCGCCCCGAGATTTGCACATTTGTTATGCAGTTCTTCCAATGTTGTTCTTTCTTCTAAATCAAAATCTTCTTTCAGCAATATATCACCTGTATCAAGCCCTGTATCCATACGCATAATACATACACTACTTTTCCGGTCACCCTCTATAATAGTACGCTGCAGAGGAGCCGCTCCTCTGTGACGAGGCAAATCGGATGGATGGATATTAAGACAGCCGTATTTCTTAGCTTCTAATATAGCTTTCGGCACAATAAAACCATATGCAATAACAACTATAATATCAGCATTAACTTTATTAATTAGATTTATTATTTCATCATTACGAAGAGTAGAAGGAGTATAAACAGGAATTTGATGCTCAAATGCTAATTTATGTATTGGAGATTTAGCTAAGTTAAGTCCTCTGCCCTTAGCTTTAGGTTGCTGTGTAAAAACAGCTTTAACTTCGTGATGAGTTATAAGTTTTTTAAGAGCGGGAACAGCGAATTCAGGCGTTCCCATAAAGATTACTTTCACACTATATTATTTTTGAGTTTCTTAAGCTTACGAAGTACTACATCTCGTTTTAAATTACTTAAATAATCAATCATAAGCTTACCTTCTAAATGATCATACTCATGCTGGATAACTCTTGCAAGCCAATCATTTGCTTTAAGCTCTTGCGATTTACCATGATAGTCTAAATACCTAATCTTTATAGATTCCGGTCTTGCCACCTCAATACGTTGCTCTGGTAATGAGATACAACCTTCGTTAGCCGTAACTAGCTCTTCTGATTTTTCTATTATTTCAGGATTCACTATAAAAAGCGGATAAAAATCTTTTGGTCTTACTACCGAATCATGATCTTTTATATCAATTACTAAAATACGTTTCAATACCCCTACTTGTACTGCTGCAAGCCCTGCACCGTCTTCATGGTACATAGTTTTAAGCACATCATCCATAAATTTTCGTGTTTGATCGGTAAACTCTAAAACCGGCTGAGATTTCTGCTTTAATCTTTCATCAGGTGCCGTTACTATCGGTAATATTGACATAATTAAATCTTAATATTTTATTTTGATATACCATAAAATCACCAAAATGTAAAGAAAGCAAACCTGCCTAATTCCAACAATAGTTGCATAATAAACTCACCTATTTGCAATAATTTGTCGCATTAATAATATTTAGTAAAAAATAATAGCAAATATCAGATAACATGTTAATAAGTAAGGCTTACATAAAATTAAGGAGGAATAATAATGCATTGGGGTGATATTGAAGAAATTGCCGAACAACTCGAAGAACATTGTAGCGATCAGTATAATGAAAAAAAAATTTCATTATTAAAGCTAGAGAAACTGATTAGAGATTTAAAGGACTTTGAAGATGGAGAGAAGAAAGTCGAAGAAGTTACATTAGAAGAAATTTTAGACAAATGGGAAGAATTACGTGAAGAAATTAGAGAAATCGATTAAGTAGCTTTTGAGTTATTTTCAGACATTTATAAATTAACTTTATAAAAATACATTATAATCAATAAAAATATAGCAACTGCCTGAAAAAAAACTCTTAAAGTCATTAACTTTGAACTAAATTTCTTATCAAACTTTCCTCCGATAGCCATCGACACTACCCCTATAATAAGAACCGCAACGGTTAAACCAACCGCAATTAATAACCACATCATAATTTATTACCAATATATCACTTTCCACACAAAGATTATATGCTTTTTCTCTTTTAAATCAATTATCTAATTAATATTTGAGATTTGGTTAAAAAATTCACTAATTCTTCGTAAAAAAATAATTCAAGGAACACAAATAGCTAATTTATCAAATATAGATAATTCAACAATTACTTTAAAAGAAAAAGAGATATTAGGCTCTTGCGTTCTTATTAATTTTTGCTCAAAAATATCTAAAAATACAAATAATTTAATTTTCTGCACGCAAGAACCTAGAGTATTTTGAGAAACCTCGTCCTATTGCTAAAATATTTATTAATACTCACGGTGGCACATGACTTGCTCCATGCAAATTTGCTTAAATTAAGCTTTCTGAGTTACACTATATATATTATCTATCAGTTTAACAAAAGCACCATTTCCTAAAACATTAGCACAAGTGATCACAGGATCAAATAAGATATAAAGAGCTGTAATCAGAGACATCATATTAGTATTAAAACCTAGATATTGTTCAAGTATAGGGAGCATTACAATAATTCCACCACCTGGTATAGCTGCTACTGAAAATTTTGCCAATACAAAATAAAAAGTAAAAATAAAATAATTAAATAAAGTGGGTTCAGCTAATCCATAACTCTTTAGTATAGCATAAGCCAAAATCGGTATGGCAAAACAATCCGCCAACAAGATGAATATTTACTGTTATTGGTACAACGGTACGAGCGAGTGCTTTATTATTTGTATTATTTTCCGCTCTTACTATACTAAGTGGCATACTTATAACACTAGACATTGCACTAAATCCACTTATAGACGCTGGCATCATATTACTGAGGCTAGCTATGAATTCCTTAACTCGACAGTTGCTTAAAATAAAATAAGCAAGAAAGATATAACCAAACTGAGCAAATGCGATCATCACAAAAATGAACATATAATCTTTAATAATTATATCTAATACTTCATCAAACTGTAGTTTTACGATAAAGCCCATTATAAATAAGGGAATTATATAGATAAACAATCGCAATATTTTTGCAACAAATGCTTCTAGCTTGCAAGCCAATCCAATTGCAACTTCAGCACATAATTTTGAGGAAATAAAGCCTAAGATAATACTACTAAATACGATTTTATTATTAGAAATAATATAGGAAAATTAAGCAACCATAAAGGCTTTAAGCTATCATTTTCTATAGGAGAGATCATTGATAAATCGAATTGATATGTATATACCTAATATAAGACTTATGAAAGTAGAACAAAAATTAGACCCACATACTAGTAATAATATTAAGAAAACTATACGTGTTGCATCTTTGGCTAGCATTACAACAGATTTAAAAAGTAAGCCAAAAATAATTAAAGGCAGAAATAATCCAAGTATAGATTTAATGGATAGACTTATTGAATACAATAACCTTTGTACTTCTAAACTCATTAGTGGGTTTAACAATATGATAGCTATGATAATAGCCATTAAAATAAGTGGCATTTTACGCAATATAAAACTTACCTAATAATAATTAGTTAATTTAAATAGATGGATATAATTAAAAGAAAGATATAGAGATATTGTTACCGGCTTAGACCGGTTGTAGTAGTAAAAAAAGACTGGAAAGTTAATATTTGCATATTCATAAATTCAATATACAGTTATTATAGAGAGAAAAATTAGTGTTGCAATACTTGTCTAGAAGTTCTTTGGGGGGTATTGTTAACTAAAAGCAGATCAATTAATAAATTAACGTCATTGCGAGGAAAATTACAAAGTAATTTGTACGTCCGCAATCTCAGGAGTTTTATTATTTCATGAGATTGCCACATAACCTATGGCTACTCGCAAGGCATTGTTGCGTGAATCAATTTCACCTCTGTCATCCCGTGGCTTGACCACGGAGTGACACAGTGGGTTTTACCGGTCCACGCAACAATACCTCCTCGCAATGACGACTTAGGTATCTACGCAAAATGCTTTCGCAAGAATGACATCGAGAACTTTTTAAGAGCTATGCGGGAATAACAACGCCTCAGCCCTTACACCTCTTCAGATTGCTCTAATCCCTCTTCCTCTAACTCACTATCTTCTTCACTTTCAGAAGTTTCAGCAATTAAAGAGACAGACACGACTTTTTCACCATTATCTAGCTTAAATAGGATTACGCCGCTAGTGTTACGTCCCGTAACACGTACTGACTCAAGTTTACAGCGAATTAACTTACCACTATTGGTAATCAGCATTAACTCATCATCCATTTTAACCGGCATAACACCGACGACTAAACCAGTTTTGTCGTTAATATCCATATTGATTATACCGCTGCCGCCACGATCAGTAATTCTATAGCCATAAGCTGAGCTTCTCTTACCAAAACCGTTCTCAGTTACGGTTAAAATGAATTCTTCGGAATTTGCCATTTCCAAAATAGCCGGGGCAGTTAAGCTTACGCCAAGTTCTTCAGGATTAAACGCCTCACCTTTAGCAATCTCTAATCTCTGCTCCCACGGCACGGATAAATAAGCATCTCTATCCTCTTTTGTACTACTAATACCTTTAAGCACAGTCATAGAAATTACGGAATCCTCTTTGGCAAGCTTCATACCTCGTACCCCATCGGAAGTACGGCTCTTAATAACACGCAGCGATTCAACAGGGAATCTTAAAGCTTTACCGGCTTTGGTAGCAAGTAAAATATGCTCGTCTTCTTTACATGGTTTTACGGCTATTAATTTATCATCCTCATCAAGCCTAATAGCAATTTTACCGTTCGACTGAAGCTTTTTGAAATCTAATAAATCGCTTCTTCTGATATTACCCTTGGCAGTTGCGAACATAATATTTAAATTATCCCTCTCATCCTGATTTTCAGGTAGCGGCATAATATTCGTAATATGCTCATTTGCTTTCAACGGTAATATATTAACCATCGGTCTACCCTTGCCCTGCGGATTACTTAAAGGCAGTTTATACAGTTTTAAACTATAAACCTGACCGATATTGGAGAAGAACAACATAGGAGTATGAGTACTACCGACAAAAACTTGCGTGGTAATATCTTCATCACGCATTGAAAGCCCTGATCTTCCTTTACCGCCACGTTTTTGCGCACGATAGCTACTTAGAGGTACACGCTTGATATACCCGCCAAGCGTTACGGTTACAACCATTTCTTCACGCTGAATTAAATCTTCTATATCTTGATCAAATTCGCCGAATTCAATTGAAGTAAGACGAGGAGTCGCAAATTCTTCTTTAACTTTAATGAGCTCTTCCTTTAAAATTTCAAGTAACCTTGTACGAGAGCCGAGTATATTAAGATATTCGGTGATTTCCGTAGCGAGGTTCTTTAAATCCTCTTCAAGCTTGTTTTTCTCCATAGCGGTCAGGCGTTGCAATCTCATCTCTAAGATTGCCTTAGCTTGCACTTCGGTAAAGTTACATTTACCCTGCTCGTTTAACATTGCTTTATCATCAACCAACTTTACAAGAGGTAGGATATTTAATGCTTCCCACTGACGAGCCATTAATTCTTGTTTAGCTGCATTCGGGTCATTTGAAGCTTTAATAATACGTATTATTGCATCGATATTACTAACGGCAATAGTTAGTCCTAGTAAAATATGAGCTCTATCTCTTGCTTTATTGAGTAAATATATAGTACGGTTAGTAATGACTACTTCCCTAAAACTAACGAAAGCTGCAATTACTTCTTTCAAATTCATCACTTTTGGTAGCCCGTCTTTAAGAGCAAGCATAATAACACCGAAGCTAGTTTGTAACTGCGTACATGCGTATATTTGATTTAAGACTACTTCAGCAACTACGTCTTTCTTTAACTCAATAAAAATTCTTACACCGTTTTTATTCGATTCATCACGTAAATCACTTATACCTTCTATACGCTTTTCCTTAACCATTTCAGCGATTTTCTCAACGAGCCTTGCCTTATTTACCATATACGGTATTTCGGTAATAATAATTGCTTGACGGCTATTACCGATATTCTCAATCTCGGCTCGACCTCGCATAATGATACTACCTCTACCGGTAAGATATGCCGATCTAATACCGCTAATGCCTAAAATCATTGAACCTGTAGGAAAATCCGGTCCTTTAACGACTTCAAGTAAATCTAATATTTCTATATCGTTATTATCTATATATAAACAGCACGCATCGATAACCTCACCAAGATTATGAGGCGGGATATTAGTTGCCATACCGACCGCAATACCTCCGCTACCGTTCACCAATAAATTTGGAAACATTGCAGGAAGCACGGAAGGCTCTTCTTCAGAACCATCGTAATTAGGGTTAAAGCTGACAGTCTCTTTATCGATATCCTCTACGAGCTTATGCGAAACTTTGGCCATTCGAGATTCGGTATATCTCATTGCTGCTGCCGCATCACCGTCCATCGAGCCGAAATTACCCTGCCCGTCTACAAGCGGTAAACGCAAGGAAAAATCTTGTGCCATACGTACTAACGAGTCGTAAATAGCACTATCGCCGTGCGGATGGTATTTACCCATCACGTCACCAACTATTCTAGCGGATTTTCTGTAAGGTTTACTAGCATGATTACCGGCTTCATGCATGGAATAGATAATTCGGCGATGTACCGGCTTTAAGCCGTCCCGAACATCCGGTATAGCTCTACTTACTATAACGCTCATAGCATAATCAAGATAAGATACTTTCATCTCATCTTCGATGTTTACCGGTACTAAATTAGAAGAAGATTTATCAGTCACGATTACTTAGCCTTAAATTTAATGAATTATATTTAATAATAGAGACATAATAAATTTCTTTCAAGGATTGCTTATATTTATAATCGTGGCATTATTGCGCGGATGCCGATGTCATTCCTGTGAAAGCAGGAATCTAGTTTTTTAAGCAAATTATATACTAAATTTTTATGTAATTTTCTTTGTTTTATCATTTTTTACTGGATTCCCGCTTTCGTGGAAATGACATAAACGAGCCATACAACAAGGCCTTTAGTCGCTTACAATGACGACATCAACCGTCTCTAGGCAATAACATAATCGTAAGAGTTAACAAACTTTATTATATATTAGAATTATTTTATACTTTCTAAATATAATGAACGCTGCTCTATTCTTGTTATCTCATCTACCGTTACCTGTTCTTCTAACCTTTGTTTAAACTTAGATCTTAGTTTTTCTAAATCTTTATTTTTCTTAGAGAATGGTAATATTTTAGACAATAATTTATTATTTTTGTTGAACATGTAGTTGCTCCCGTGATTAAACTTAAATTGCTCAAGTTTTAACCACCGAAGATTTTAACTTCGGGTGGTTGGGGCGTTCAAAGAACCGTCACAGAACAGTTATAATAGCTTTTAGGTTTAAAGCTTACACTTTAAACCCTGTACATAGCTACTATCGCCCCGACCATGAAGTCGAGGATTATACCATTTATACGGCTGATAATACCGCTTAGGATATAGGCTTTGAAACCCCGGAATAACGTCACCGCTATTCTTGCAAGAGATTTTAGCCAATTTTTTGAAATATCAATTAGCTATCCATGTCATTCCTGCGTGGATCAGTTTTTTCGTCATTGCGAGGAAAATTACATAGTAATTTGACGCAGCAATCTTGAGAAGAATTCCTGAGATTGCCACGCTCACTAACGTTCGCTCGCAATGACGACTTGATATCCACGCAACAAAGCCTCCGCGGGAATGACATCGAGCTGGTTTTACCAAACCACTTAATAAAGCTTGTAGTTGATATAATGATAAATTTTAAGAATGTTCCTCTTCTTGCTGTTTATACCAAAGTTCGGCATAATAGCCTTTGTGCTGTAGCAAGGTTTTATGGTTGCCCCGCTCAACTATATAACCGTTATCTAAAACGATAATCTCATCTGCATCAATAATAGTTGAGAGTCTATGGGCAATGATAAGGGTAGTATGGTGAGCCGAGATCTCTTTAAGGCTTGCTTGAATTAGCTTTTCAGTCTTAGTATCAAGCGAACTTGTTGCCTCATCAAAAACATATATTGCTGGATTTTTTAAGATGGTTCTTGCAATTGCAATACGCTGTTTCTCACCGCCCGAAAGCTTTAAGCCTCTCTCGCCTACCTGCGTCTCATACCCTTCGGGTAACGTGCTAATAAACTCATGAATATGAGCATTTTTTGAGGCTACTATGATTTCATCGTAGCTTACTGCATTATTACCGTATGCGATGTTGTAACATATCGTATCGTTAAACAGTACCGTATCTTACGGGACAATTCCAATAGATTTACGCAGCGATTGTTGCGTGACTTCTCTTATATCTTGACCATCAATAGTAATATTGCCGCTATTAATATCGTAAAACCTAAAAAGCAAGCGTGATATCGTCGATTTCCCTGCCCCGCTACTACCGACTACTGCTAAAGTTTTACCGCCCTTGATCGTAAAACTTATATTATGTAAAATCGGACGTTCCTGATTAAAGCTAACATTATCGAAACTAACCTCACCTTTTAAGATCTTTTAAGATAATTAGCTCCTTAGCGTTCAAAGCATCCTCTACTTCTGCCGGTATATCAAGCAGCTTAAACATATCTTCCATACTAACTAGCGTTTTTAATTTCTCTATAAGCAAAGCCAAGTATTGAAAGCGGAATTGATAGCTGAAATAGATAAGTATTAACCATTATTAAATCGCCGACGGTCATTTTATTTTGGTTAATAGCATTTGCTGAAAGTATCATAAGGCTAACAAGCCCTAAGGATATTATAACATCTTGCCCGATATTTAAAATCGATAGGCTGTTAGTAGTTTTAGTAGCTGATTTTTCATAAGTTTGTAAAGCCTCATTAAACTTTATCGCCTCATATTCTTCATTACCGAAATATTTAACGATCTCAAAATTCAGTAAACTATCGATTGCTCTATTATTGGCGGTGCTATCGCTTTGGTTCATTCCCCTTGCAAAAGAAATACGCCAAGTACTGATTAGGCAAGTATAACCAACATAAACTATCATTGTTATTAAAATAGTTACGGCAAGCCAAATACCGTAAACATACCATAACATCCCGCTTACTAATATAATTTCTACGCTTGTCGGAAAAATATTAAATAACGAATACCGCAGTACCGCTTCAATACCTTTAGTACCACACTCTATTGACCTACTTAAGCACCCTGTTTTTCTAGTAATGTAAAAACGCATACTTAAATTATGCATGTACTTAAAGACATTTAGAGCAACTAAGCGAGTTGCTTGATGCCCTACTTTTGAAAAAATGATATTTCGTAATTCACTGAAAATTTGAACAAGTATTTTTGTTCCGCAATATGCAACAATAATCCCGATAATAACCGAAAGAGCAAAGTTTTTATTTAGCCCATCTATTATATATTTATAAACAATAGGAACGAAAATATTTATTACTTTAGCTATGACTAGACAAATAAGAGAGGTAACAATATGCAGGCGTATATCAAAATCCTTCGACCATAAATACGACAGAAGTAGATAGAATGAATTTTTGCGAGTTTTGTTTTTGGACATTTTGAAGTTTTTGTAGTTTTCAGCATCATTGCGAGCAGGCATTGCTCGCGTGGATACTAAATCGTCATTGCGAGCAGCCGTAGGGAGCGTGGCAATCTCATGAAATAATAACAAACTCCTGAGATTGCTTCGTCAATTACTCCGTAATTTCCTCGCAATGACGTTTTTATTAATTACGCTCCGGCAGCAGGTGAAGTCTTCTTTGGCTGATTTTCTAACAGCTTATCCAGCCTTCCCTCTTTTTCAAGATCAAACAGAGCATCACAACCGCCAACATGCATATTATCTATAAATATCTGCGGGACGGTCTTTTTTCCACCGGATTTCTTAATAAATTTTTCTTTCTCCTCCTGAGTAAAATTACTTACTTCAATTTCCTCATAAACAACATTTTTCTCATCAAGCAATGCTTTAGCTTTTATACAATAAGGACAACTAGCTAGAGTATAAATAATAATTGTGTGTAATATAGCTTTATTCATAATGTTATATTTTTTTGTTAGATTTTAATATATTATCTTAAACTGTAGTTTTTAAAGCAAGTAAAAATGCATGAATAATTTTTCTATTATCTCAGAATATAAACCGGCAGGCGATCAACCAAAAGCAATAGATGAAGTTATAGCAGGGTTAAGTAGCAAAAAACGCTCACAAATGTTGCTTGGTATTACGGGATCAGGCAAAACCTTTACTATGGCAAATATTATAGCGAGAACTAATCGTCCTACTCTTATTATGGCTCATAATAAAACTTTAGCTGCCCAAATCTATTCAGAGATGAAATCGATTTTTCCAAAGAATGCCGTTGAATACTTTGTCTCATATTATGATTATTACCAGCCCGAAGCTTATATAGCACGCACCGATACTTTTATAGAAAAAGACTCATCAATTAACGAACAGATTGATTTAATGCGTCATGCCGCTACAAGATCGCTATTAGAGCGTCGTGACGTTATAGTAGTTTCTTCCGTTTCCTGTATTTACGGGCTTGGCTCTCCCGATTTATATTACCAAATGATGGTTAATCTAGAGCCTGGTCAAAGCTACCCTCGTGATCAGCTACTAAACGATTTGATAAATCTACAATATGAGCGTAACGATATCGGATTTGAGCGTGGCTGTTTTAGAGTTAAAGGCGACAACATCGATATTTTCCCCTCACATTACAGCGATAAAGCTTGGCGTTTATCGTTTTTCGGTAATGAACTCGAATATATCCATGAATTTGATCCCCTAACAGGTGAAAAACTTGCTAAGCTCGATAAAGCTATGGTTTTTGGTAATTCACATTTTGTGATGCCTCAAGAAACGGTCAATAATGCCATATCAGGTATTAAAGAAGAATTACAAAAACGCTTAGAGTTTTTAAAGTCACAAGACAAACCACTTGAAATTCAAAGGCTAAATCAACGTACTCAATATGATCTTGAAATGTTAACGGAAACCGGCAGCTGTAAAGGCGTTGAAAACTACTCTCGCTTTTTCACAGGACGTAATGCCGGTGAGCCGCCTCCTACATTATTCGAATACCTACCAGAAGATGCATTATTATTTGTTGATGAAAGCCATGTATCCGTACCACAAATTAGAGCGATGTATAATGGCGATCGAGCAAGGAAAGAAGTTTTGGTAGAGCATGGGTTTCGTCTACCCTCTGCACTTGATAACAGACCTTTAAAATTTGAAGAATGGGAAAAATTTAGACCACAAACTGTGTTTGTATCTGCAACTCCAGGACCGTTCGAGTTAGAAGAAACCGACGGCACGGTTGTAGAATTGATTATCAGACCTACGGGGCTGCTTGATCCTGAATGTATCATCAAACCCGCTACTAACCAAGTTGAGGATTTAATTAGCGAAATTCAAACCACTATCGCTAAAGGTTTTCGTGTTCTAGTCACCACCTTAACTAAAAAAATGGCAGAAGATTTAACCGCCTATTTGCAGGAGCTAAAATATAAAACTTCTTATTTACATTCTAACGTTCATACTCTAGAGCGTATAGAGATTTTACGAGATTTAAGACAAGGTACTATTGATATTTTAGTCGGTATTAATCTATTAAGGGAGGGGCTTGACATCCCTGAATGCGGCTTAGTTGCTATACTTGATGCAGACAAAGAGGGGTTTTTGCGGTCGGAAGTATCGTTAATACAAACAATAGGAAGAGCTGCAAGAAATAGCGAGGGTAGAGTTATACTTTATGCTGATAAAATGACTAAATCTATCGATAAAGCCGTTAGTGAAACGTTGCGTAGAAGGCAAATTCAGCAGGAATATAATGAAAAACACGGCATAATTCCAAAAACCATCAACCGTGCTATTCACGCTTTAGCAGAATTTGAGAAAATCGATAGTAAGCTTGATAAAAAACAAGCTCATACTTTATTTGATAATCCTGCTAAGCTAAAAACCCATATTGATAAATTAAAGAAAGAAATGCTTAAAGCCGCAAGTAATCTTGAATTTGAACAAGCCGCAAAACTTCGTGATCAGCTAAAAACTCTAGAAGAGGCGGCACTCGAGTTGAGTTAATGGTGTGCGTTGTGGATACCAAAATCGTCATCGTCATTGCGAGGAAAAACTGTAAATTTTGACGCAGCAATCTCAGGAGTTTGTTATTATTTCATGAGATTGCCACGCAGCCTATGGCTGCTCGCAATGACGATTCAGTGTTGTCCACACAGGCAATACCATTAACAACACCTAAAACTCCTACGATGATACGGTGATAAGCCGTGTATATTAATAGCTTCGATATGTTCTTTGGTACCGTAGCCGGAATTTTTGTGCCATAAATATTGGGGAAATTCAGCACTTAAGTCTAGCATCAAACGATCCCTAGTAACTTTTGCAACAATAGAAGCCGCAGCAATCGATAATGATAAATTATCACCGTTAATTATACTGATAAATCTTTCATCCTTAAACTGCATATTACCGTCAACTAACACTATTTCTGGCTCAAGGCTAAGATTTGCCACAGCAATAGAACAAGCTTTTTTAGTGGCCTCTAATATATTAATATCATCAATTTCGGTATGAGAAATAATAGCAGTTGCCCAAACATAATTACTAGTGATTTGTTCATATAGTAATTCTCTTTTCTTTTTGGAAAGCTTTTTAGAATCTTTAATGCCCGTTATAATATTGGTGTTATCTATTATAACGGCACTTGCTACTACCGGACCTGCGAGCGGTCCTCTACCTGCTTCATCTATACCTGCTACAATACAGTTATGATATTTTTTTTCAAAATGTAATAGATCTACTTCCATAATTGTATTTTTTTAATTTTTGATATATGATAGAGCAGTTTAGAATTACAAAAAAGGAAAAGTGCAAAATTATTTTCAATTATTAGGACTTCCGCAAGAGTATAATATTAATTTAAAGATATTAGAAAAGCAATATTTTGCTATGCAGGTAAAATATCATCCCGATAAAGCAAAAACTTTGCAGGAAAAGGAACAAAATCTAATTACTGCGGCTGAATTAAATAACGCTTACTCTACTCTTAAAGATGCCTTAAAGCGTGCTGAATATATGCTGCTTTTGCAAAATATAAATTTGAATGACGAAAAAACACGTAGTTTACTTTCGCCGCTAGAATTAAGCATATTCTGGGATGAAATGGAAATAATCGAAAATACTATCTTATTTAGTGATTTAGAAAAAATCAAAGACAAATATGAATTAATGAAAAAGCTTGAAATTGATTCTTTAAAACAAGCTTTTGAAGAACAAAACCTATCAGACGCAACTATAAAAACTAGCAAGCTTAAATATATTGGGACATTGCTGCATAAACTGCAAGAAAAAATAAAATCATGCAAATAATAGAAATTAGGGAACCGGAGCAAGCTGATTTTAAGCAAGAACGACAAATAGCAGTCGGTATCGATTTTGGCACTACTAACTCATTAATAGCTATTGCAGCTAATAGAAAAGTTAAAGTTATTAAATCTATAGATGATAAAGAATTAATCCCAACTACTATAGATTTTACAAGTAACAATTTTACTATAGGTAATAATAAAGGACTGCGTTCTATTAAAAGACTATTCGGTAAAACATTAAAAGAAATTCTAAATACTCCGGCACTTTTTTCGTTAGTTAAAGATTATCTAGATGTAAATAGTAGTGAGCTTAAGTTAAATTTTGCAAATAAACAACTGAGAGTCTCTGAAATTGCAGCAGAAGTTTTTATTTACCTAAAAAATCAAGCAGAAGAACAATTAAAGACTAATCTAACTAAAGCAGTAATAACAGTACCTGCACATTTTAACGATGCAGCAAGAGGCGAAGTAATGCTTGCGGCTAAAATAGCAGGTTTTGAAGTATTAAGGCTAATTGCCGAACCTACTGCAGCTGCCTATGCTTACGGCTTAAACAAAAATCAAAAAGGCTGTTATTTAGTATATGACCTAGGCGGCGGCACTTTTGACGTATCTATTCTTAATATACAAGAAGGTATTTTTCAAGTTATAGCAACAAACGGCGATAATATGCTTGGTGGCAACGATATAGATGTAGTAATTACACAATATCTTTGCAATAAATTTGATTTACCTAATTCTATAGATACTTTACAACTTGCAAAAAAAGCAAAAGAAACTTTAACATATAAAGATAGTTTTAATTATGATAATATATCAATTAATAAGCAAACATTGGAGCAATTAATTTTGCCCTTGGTAGAACGTACTATCAATATAGCTCAAGAGTGTTTAGAACAAGCAGGCAATCCAAATATAGACGGAGTTATTTTAGTAGGGGGTGCAACCCGCATTCCTTTAATAAAAGACAAATTATATAAAGCATTTAAAATAGATATTCTATCAGATATCGATCCTGATAAAGCAGTTGTATGGGGGGCTGCATTACAAGCAGAAAATTTAATAGCACCACATACAAATTCATTATTGATTGATGTAGTACCTTTATCGCTGGGTATGGAATTATATGGCGGTATAGTTGAAAAAATCATCATGCATAATACTCCGATTCCTATTTCGGTAGTAAAAGAATTTACGACTTATGTCGATAATCAAACCGGTATACAATTTCATATATTGCAAGGTGAACGTGAAATGGCTGCCGATTGCCGCAGTTTAGCCCGATTTGAGTTAAAGGGACTTCCTCCTATGAAAGCAGGATATATTAGAGCCGAAGTTACTTTTGCTATTGACGCAGACGGTATATTATCCGTTTATGCTTATGAGAAAATCAGCAATACATCACATGCTATAGAAGTAAAGCCAAATCATGGTATTGATAAAACGGAGATTGATATTATGTTAGAAAACGCGTATAAAAATGCTAAAATAGATTATACTACAAGATTATTACAAGAAGCAGTAATTGAAGCAGAGGCTTTAATCTTTAGCATAGAACGTGCTATAGCGGAATTAACAACTTTATTATCGGAAAGTGAGATATCTATAATTAATTCTTTATTAGATAATATAAAAGAAGCCGCACACTCTAGAGATCGGATCTTAATTAATAATTCCATTAAAGAGTTTAAATCCAAAATAAAAAAATCTATGGATACAAAGTTTAATATAATAATTAATGATTTGCTAAAAGGCAAAAATATCAATCAAATTAAATAGCCTCAGTTATATATAATATATTATATATAATCGAACTCATTTAGATAAGGAAAAATAAGAAGAATGTCAGGAAAAATAAAAGTAACATTTATTATAAATGATGGAGAAGAAAAAACAGTAGAAGCACCGATAGGGCTTTCTATTTTAGAAATTGCCCATAGTAACGATCTAGACCTTGAGGGAGCTTGTGAAGGATCGCTTGCTTGTGCTACTTGTCACGTTATTTTAGAAGAAGAATTTTACAACAAATTAAAAAAACCTACGGAAGCAGAGGAAGATATGCTTGACTTAGCCTTTGGTCTTACCGATACTTCTAGATTGGGATGTCAAATTATTTTAACCGAAGAATTAGACGGCATAAAAGTACGCCTTCCTTCTGCTACTCGTAATATAAAATTATAATGGATTAAAAAAGTGATACGTAAAATACTTCTTTTTGTGTTTTTAGCCTTTACTATAATATGGTTTGCAACTGCATATACTATAAAAAATAACGTTGTAAGTTTAATTAAGAATTCTGAATCCGATAATCTTAAAATATCTTATAATGCAGTTAAGTTTTCAGGCTATCCTTTTAATTGGAAAATTACCGTAACGGATCCTAAAGTAAAATTAATTGATCATGTAAATTCTAAAGAATTTACATGCGAAAATATTGTCCTAAATATAGCTTTTAGTACTAAAAGAGCCGCTCTTAATTTCGGTCCTTTTATTAGAGAAGTCGATAATTACGGCGACAAAACATTTACCTATGATGTACGCAGCGATGATGACATAAAGGGTATAGGAAAATTTAATAAACCTTTATATAAAATATCAAAAGATGATAATTTAAAAGAAATATTAAAATCAATTCAGTTAAATAATAAAGCATTATTGATATTTAAAGATAATCAAGAAATCTTTAAAATTAATGATTTAGCATTTCTTATAAGAAAACAGAATTTAGCAAGTGAGGAAAATATATCCTTATTTTTAAATATGAATTATTATTCAGAAAAAGATATTTTGAATTTTAAAAATGCTAATTTAGATATTGCTGCTTCCTTAAAATTTGCTGAAGACGGAGAAGATTCAGCTATTTTACAAAATTTTAATATAGAAAAATTTATTTTTACTTGTGATAATGATTCTAAAGTTAATTTAAACGGTACTTTACAACTCTTTACCAATAAATTACCGAAAGGAAAACTATATTTTGAGCTGGAAAATTATAATTCCATAGTTGATAAATTATTACCGAATAATACTATTTTTTCTAAGAAAATAATTAAAACAATTATTGCTAAAGCAATTAATAAAGCTTCCGACGCGCAATTAAATACAGAGCAAAATGATTCAAATTCGGCTTACAACAATATAGAAAAAGCTAAGTTTGATATTGAGTTTTCAGACAAAGGAATAAATATCAGTTCTATTAATTTATTAGAACTAAAACTTGGTGAACATAAAGAAGACCAAAATACCGCAAATAATTTAAATTAGTTTTATGAACAATTTTAAACTAGCGACTATTATTAGCATATTTCTTATTTGCAGTAATATTTATGCTGCTCCAAAAGTCATTAAAATCGGTACCGGCTCTATTTTAAAAGGATATTATGCTATTGGACTTGATTTATGCAAGACTATTACAAATGATGATAAAAATAATGAACATATTAAATGCGAAGTTGTTGCAACAAACGGTAGTATAGAAAATTTAAAATTATTACAACAAGGCAAAATTGATTTAGCCCTAGTGCAAGCTAATATTGCAGTAGAAGCATATGAGGGCATAGGTTATTATCACGATCAAGAAAAAATGCAAAATTTACGTCAGGTGCTTAGTCTACATGATGAGTTTTTTACGGTTATTGTAAAAGATGAGGATAAAATAAAAGTTTTTGCTGATATTGACGGAAAAAAAATAACTAACGGTCCAGCATTTTCCAGTAGTAATATTACTTATGATGCCGTACGTTCTTTATATAAATTTGCTAAGGAACCTGAAGAGCTACACATTAATTATGAAGATTCTAGTGATAAATTCTGTAATAAGGCAATAGATGCTATAATAATGATGGTTGGACATTCTAACCCCTTAGTAAATTTAATAGCTAATAAGTGTGAAATTGATTTCGTTTCAATTGACAATGATAAAATAACGGAATTAATAAAACAAAATAGGGCTTTTCATAAAGCCATACTTCATAAGGGCTTATATCCAGGGATTACCGATGATCAAACTACAGTAAAAGTATCGGCAATCCTAGTAACTAGAGATGAGGCGAATCGTGATATTTTAGATAAATTTATCGGAGCTTTTCATAGAAACGTAGCAAATTTTAAACTTTCTAATTACTTATTAAATAACCTGGACATTAACTATTTCGCCGATACTAAAAATTTTGTTCTACCAAAACATGATTCAGTAAGAAACAAAAACTAACAATATCTTATGTCTGAAAATACTATATTTAAAAATATACTTATACCTATAGATTTAAATGATAAAAAATCTATAAAAGGTATTCTTTCTAAGGCTTTAATGCTTGCGACGAACTTTCAAGCAAAATTACATTTTATGTATGTAATTCCTGAATTCGGTACGAAAATGTTTGAAGATTATTTACCTAAAAATTGGAGAACGGAGAAAAAAGAAAAGTATAAAGCTCAAATTAAAGAGCTTATCAAACAATATATTCCCGATGAAATTGAAACAGATTATTATATAGGTAGCGGTGCCGTTTATGATGAAATCATTAAGCACTCTAATGAAATTAAAGCCGATTTAATAATAATCTCTGCAGTCAGACTACAATTAAAAGATTATATGCTTGGACCTAATGCTTCTAAAATCGTCCGTCATTCAGATATATCAGTGTTAGTAGTAAGAGACGAGTAATAAGTATTATTTACGACTCTTGGGAGTGCATTGCTAGCGTGGGTCCATAATCGTCATTGCGAGCAGCCGTAGGCTGCGTGGCAATCCACAAAAAATAAAAAAAATGCTAATTTATAGCATTTTTTTTAGGAAAAAGATTTTCGATAGGCTTGTTCCTCTTTCTGACTAAACCGTCCATACCAAGCCGATTATATTATATCCTACCCTCGTAGGTAGTGGCAGTCCACCGGCTACCACTATTACCGGTACAACAACAGAGGTATTAGCAGCTTTCGCTGCTTTTACTCCTTTTAATACCGCTTCTATTTTCTCATCACTTATTATATTAAGAAATTTTACAATTGCCTCTTTTGAGAAATCTTTAGTATTATTAAAGCTTTCATTTTTGCATTAAAATTATTTTGTACGGCGTCTGTTATATTTTGCTCTGTAATGGTTTTAGAAGCTTTAGATAAACCAGCTGCATTATTGGCTAAAACTTTTCTTAGTAATCTAGCGTTAGTATCAACTGCCGTTTCATAAATTCTTGATAATGTTGCTGGTGCAGCTTTATTTTATAAAAATGTTAGCCGCTATCTATATTACTTTCCACTGTTAAATTAACAATATTGTTATTAATCCAATTATTTATTTGAGTATTTACTTCGTTTGCTTTAGGAGTAAGGACTATATTATCGCATACGTCTTCTTTATTAAGAGCTAGATTCGGAAAATTTTAAAGTATTAAAATTATCAACAATTCTCTCTATTTCATTTTGATATAATTGTTTTCTTATCTTGTAGTTCATCTTTTATTTTTATTTCAGTACTTCTTGCCGTAATATGATTTTGTAAGTCCAGCGGTAATTTATCAAGTTGTATTACCTGTTAAATCAACAACTTCAACACCGACTGCACGTGCTTCTCTTCTTTCTCTAGCACCGTTAAGTACAGGAGCAACTGCTTGAAGTCTAGTGACTTCTATTATTTCGTTATTGAATAATCTTCTTTCCCCCGGCATAAGATCGTCAACAAGGTCACCAAAATCCGTACGGTCCTGAATTCCTTTTATAACATTAAGCTTTTGAGCAGGCGTTAATATTTGGTAGTCAGCAGTATAGTTTAATATATCATAGATTTCTATATCTGCTCTTGCTTCCCCGGTCATAGCGGTAAGGATTGCAGCATTAGCACAGCTAAGTAAGAATAATTTTGTAAGTTTAGAATTTATAGATTTAATATTTTTTAATATCTAATTTCTTTTTAATATATCTTAACAATTACTTAAAATATTAATACTTTTTTTATTATTAAAAATAGTGATACATGAAAAAATATTATGTCAAAAATTTATATTGATGGGCTATAAAATAGGATAGTAACGTGGATTTTATATGATATTTTAGTATTTATAGGAAATGTAAAGCTTAATTTTTACGTTTAGTTAATTTATTAACATCTCGTAGAGCATTATACGGTATTACTTCTATACATGCAAGCTATATTATTAAAATTTTCATTATTTTTAAAATGCTTTATAATGATTGTTATATAACATGATGTCATTCCCGCATGAATACCCAAGTCGTCATTGCGAGCGAATGTTAGTGAACGTGGCAATCTCAGGCATTTTTCCAATATTGCTTCGTCAAAACTTACAGTTTTTCCTCGCAATGACGAAAAAATCGTTCCACGCAACCGCGCTCTCTTGCCTACGCGGGAATGACATTAAATTATAAGGTATATACTTTGTCTCTCAAAACCAAATTACTTTTTATTACAATCAGCGGCATTATAATATTATATTTTGCTATTCCTCCTGCGCCTTTACTGAAAGACGTAAGTTTCTCACAAAGAGTATTTGACCGAAACGGCGAGTTAATGCGTATTTCGCTTTCTAAAGACGATAAATATAGGATATTCACTCCTATACGTGAAATACCGGCAAGTTTTATAGAAGCAGTACTATTATATGAAGACAAGCATTTTTATGAGCATTTTGGCGTTAACCCCGTTTCTTTAGCCAAAGCTTTTTATTCTACTTATTTACAGAATAATCGTAAAATAGGCGGCTCTACTATAACAATGCAAGTAGCACGTTTAAGATATGGAATAAACTCTTCTACTATTCTTGGTAAAATCCATCAAATCATTAAAGCTATTCATGTAGAGCTACATTATTCAAAAGATGAAATCCTAGAAGCTTATCTAAATCTAGTGCCTTACGGTAGTAATATTGAAGGGATCGCAGCCGGCAGTTATATTTACTTTAATCGTGACCTAAAAGATTTAAATTTGATCGATATTCTAAGCCTTGCAGTAATCCCACAAAATCCGCTTAAAAGAGGCGGGAATGATATTAATATTTTTAAAGCACGTAAATATCTATTTACCGAGTGGCTCACGATTCACCCACAAGATATTATTTATAATAAGTTAATTAGTTTGCCGATTAAATTTAATCAAAATAAAAAGCTTCCTTTTATTGCACCGCATTTTACTTTAGACATACTAGCAAATAATGATAGCCCTATTATACGCACTACTATAGATAAAAACCTGCAAGCTACTATAGAAAAACAAGTTCGGCTATATATTAATGATCGGAAAAAATATGGCATTAATAATGCCTCCGTAATCCTTATTGATTTTACTACTATGGAAGTGCTTGCAAGTATTGGCTCCGGAGAGTTTTTTAATAACGATATTTGTGGACAGATTAACGGCACTAAAAGCCATAGATCTCCAGGCTCAGCTTTAAAACCGTTTGTTTATGCACTTAGTTTTGATCAATCACTAATACATCCGTTAACTTTACTAAAGGATACACCTACTTACTACGATCATTATAAACCAGAAAATTTTGATAGTAGGTTTGCAGGCGGTTTAAGTGCTAGAGAATCGTTAATAAAGAGCCGTAACGTACCTGTAATATTTCTGGCGTCTAAGTTAAAAAACCCGAATTTTTATGAGTTCTTACAACAAGCAAAAATTAGCGGCTTACGAAAACCTGAAAATTACGGCTTATCTATAGTACTCGGCACAGCAGAAATTACTCTTGAAGAGTTAACTACTCTTTATGCTATGCTTGCTAATTTCGGTACTTATAAACCGCTTAGAAAAGTATTGGATTCTACTATGCCATTCCTGCGAAAGCAGGAATCCATAAAAAATGACCTAAATGTTGGAACAAAAATTTCATATGATTTACTGGATTCCTGCTTTCGCAGGAATGACACAGTAGAGGACAAGGATGACACGGACACCGTACTACTATCCCCCGAGGCAAGCTATTTAACACTTGATATTATAAAAGATACGACTCGTCCTATTACCTATAATAATACAAGACATAACTTACCGATTTATTGGAAAACAGGTACTTCCAGCTCATTTAGAGATGCACTTAGTGTCGGCATATTCGGAAAATACGTACTTGCTGTTTGGGTTGGGGATTTCAAAGGGCAAACTCACGGAACATTTACGGGTAATATTTCTGCAGCCCCTTTATTCTTTAATATTATCGAATCCATAGCTAGACCAAATAAAGATGAGGATTTAATCCTTTCAAAAATTAATACACTAAATATTACTAAAGTAAAAGTTTGTGCAGATACGGGAGATATCGATAACGACATGTGTACGGTTAAAGCAGAAACCTTATTCATTAAAGGCAAATCACCGATAAAACAATCCGGTATTTATAGAAAAATGTTGATAGATTTAAAAACCGGTATGCCTGCTTGTAACTTTATTAAAGGACAAACAGAATATAAAACAGTAAATTTATGGCCAATAGATATGCTTTCGGTTTATCAAAAAGCAGGAATACATATATTACCGAAATCGATACCTACAAACCATTGCAATAGGTTGATAAATTGGCATCATCAAAAACCTAAAATTATATACCCGTTAAAAAATTCCGTACATTCAATTAAAAATAGTGATAACATTACTTTTAGTGCGATTAGCGATAATAAAACCAACAACATTTTTTGGTTTGTGGAAAATGAATTAATAGCAACCGCAAAACCAAACGAAGCAGTAATATGGAAAGCAAAAGCCGGTGAATTTATTATTAGAGCTATCAGCGATAGCGGCGAAAGCGACAGTATAAAAATTTATATTAAAGAATAGATTAGCGGTTATATATGAAATTTAAAATTCCCACAGAAGTTGATATTAAACCTTTCACAGAAGAAGAAACTGCTCTTGATTCTTTAAAAGCAAATATTCTAAATGCATTGACTGAAGTGAATTATTCACTAATACCAGCAGGAAAAACACCAGAAGCTACAGTAGTAATAGGATTACCTTATAGCGGAAAAAGCACATTTTTAAATGCTCTTGAGAACAACCTTAAGATTATCGAAAACGGTCAAGAAATTAATACTATCCAATCAATTTTTGAAGACTTTAATGTATATACACCTCTTAACTACTCAAAATTTTTAGATAATAACTATGAGGGTTATATTAAACCATATTCCAATACAATATCCGGCTATAGAAAAAACTCTTTCTTGTTTTGAAGGATTAGCACAATTATCAGAATTTCAAGCTATCATATTAAACAAACAAGCTAATAACCTTATAGGGGTAATATTTCAAATTTTAGACTCTATTGAGAAATTTACAGACAATAAACCGGTTATTCAAGCTTACCGATATGTATTAAACCTACAAATTAAAGAATTATCATTATTTGAAGAAATGTTATCTACAACATGGTCTCAATCCAATGATTGCTATAGTTCCTTAATTGAAATATGCGATTTATTCATACAAAATAACTATCTATCTTCTATAAAAAATATAGAACCTAAACACGATCAACCAGTGCAATATCATAAAGAAGCCATAGAGTGGTTAAATAAGTACTCGGACAAAGCAGAAGTGACTCAAACTATAACTAGCTGCTACTCTAAAATAGGCGATATATTGAGCGAAGAAGAAGATTATAATGGAGCTTTAGCTAATTATAATGCAGCTCTAACATGTAATGAAGAACTTAAAGAAATGTACAATAAAATCGGCGATATGCTATTTAACTTAGGACGTGAAGACCCAGCTATCATATTTTATAGAAAGAATAATAAATTAGACTCTATATTAAAATGTTATGACAGTCTTATAAATAAGGATGAAAAGCCTATAAAATATGATTTATATATGGCCCAAGGAAATGAACTTTGCTTTCAAAAAACAACAGGAAACAGATGCTGCAGAATCATATTTTAAAGCAGCTGGTGTAAAAACAACGAGATGCAATGCTTATGGCATACAATACTTTCTTAGGAACCCCAAATAATAATGCAATTCAACAAACAGATATTTCAGAACAACAACAAAGAGAGGGATATCTTAATGGTATAATCGGCGATATTATTGATCTGTGACCGTTCACTGGTGTTAAGCGGCTTATTATTCCTCTCTGTCATCCCGTGATTTATTCACGGAATCCAGTAAAACATATAAAAATTTATTTTTATATGTTTATTTTGTTAAACATGTAGTGTAGGTAACAATATTGAAGTTATTTTTTTGGACCCCGTGTTCAGGCCACGGGGTGACAGTGAAAAACCCATGAACGCTCACATTGATCTATTTATCTCAGTAAATCATTTATGCTTACTTTAGCTCTAGTAGTTTTATCGACTTGTTTTACGATAACTACGCAATAAAGTCCAGGCTTACCGGCTTCCTTAGCAGGTAATACTCCTGGAACTACAACGGAATAAGCCGGAATTCTGCCGTAAATAATTTCACCTGTATCTCTGTATACTATTTTTGTAGAGCTACCGATAAACACCCCCATACTAATTACTGCTCCTTCCTCTACTATTACACCTTCTGCTATTTCCGATCTTGCACCGATAAAACAATTATCTTCAATGATAACAGGCTTTGCTTGCAACGGCTCAAGCACCCCACCTATTCCCGTACCGCCTGAAATATGGCAATTCTTGCCGATTTGAGCACATGAGCCGATAGTAGCCCATGTATCAATCATTGTTCCCTCATCTATATAAGCACCTATATTAATGAAAGAAGGCATAATTACAACATTTTTAGCTATATAAGTACCGGTTCTAACAACAGCTCCGGGCACTTTGCGTATAGCTGCTTCTTTGAATGTATTTTTATCAGTATCTGCAGAAAATTTAGGAGCGACTTTATCATACCAACTATTATAATTGTTATTATAAAGTTGTGATTCCGTAGTGATAAAATATAGCAATATAGCTTTCTTTACCCATTCATTAACTTGCCAACTATTTTCTTTCTTTTCACAAACACGAATCGTACCTTGATTTAAGCTTTCTATACTATCATTAAGAGTTTGCTTTAATGTTATAAGCTTTGAAGAATCTTGAAGAAGTTTGTCCTTAATTTGCCAAGCTTCTTCAATTTCTTTAATAAGAGAGGACATATCTTTTAACTGTTTTATTGCCAAAAATAATAAATGAGATTATCATGAAGTCAAACATAATAATTATAATTAACTATGTATATTACTTGCCCAAATTGCCAAACAAGATTTATTGTTACAAGCAATCAAATAGGTACTAACGGACGACGAGTAAAATGTTCCAAATGTAGCCATTTGTGGTATCAGAAATTAGACTATAATACTAGTACATTAAATGATTTTAAAGACAAAGTAAACACGGGAACTATTAAAACCCCTATTAAAAATCATTACAATGCTAATGTGCCGGTTATTTTACCGTATATTCCTCCTAAGAAAAAATATAATATATTTCCAATATTATGGACTAGCTTTATAATTTTTTGTTTAGTGATATTACTAATAGATAGCTTTAAATTCTTAGGTAAATATGATCAATTAAAGATAGAAGAAATTAATTTAGGCAAATCTCGTCATATAGGCGGTATGAAGATATTTTATAAATTATCTAATGAGTCTGATTATTTAATTTCCGATCCTATAATCAAAGTGAGAGTAATGGATACTAATAATCAAGCTTTAGATGAATATGTATCAATTACAAAACTACAAACAAAAATCCCTGCAAAACAAGCAATATATCTAGAAATGAATATTGAAGGGATCCCTATTACAGCAAAATATATTGATATTGCTATAGGTAATAGATTAGGACTTTTATTTAAGTGAGGACGTTGTTGCATAGACCGACAAAATCCACTGTCATCCCGTGGTTTAACCACGTGGTCCATCAAAACAATTAAAACACTATTGAGTATTGTACGAATGTTGCCGTTGACCTGAGTACAAAGGCAATTGATGTCATTCCCCCCACGTAGGCGGGAATCCAGTAAAACATATAAAAACTTGTTTTTATATGTTTATTTTTATTAAATATGTAACCTATATTAAGGTTGTCTTATCCCTGCCTTTGCAGGAATGACATACTAACCGTTCATACAATAGAGAGTCAAGCCACACTATAACACCTAACGCATTTTTCGCCCCACGCAACGATGCCATATGGGGATGACATAGGGGCTATGCAACAACATCACTTAAAAATAAAAACACCCATAAGCCGAAGCTTATGGGCATTACTAAAGATATAATAATTTTTTCGTGTATTAGGAAACACCACAACTTGAGCTATTAGTATCACTTGATACCATATTAACAATATCTGGAGCTTTAAATAATATAATGATTGCAGTAACTACCACTAAAGCTACTTCCCACTGCAATTTCCCTCTTAATGTTTGAATTCCCAGAACAATTATACCGACAACAGCTATACCTTTTGCAGTATTGCCTCTGAATACTTTAATTAACTTACATAATGCCTCACCTACAGGATCGCCAGCATTACTACCACTACCTAAGCTATCAAAAGCTACCATAATAATAGCCACGCTTAGAACAGTAAATAATATGCGTAATGATAGATTATAACCGATTAATTCTTCGTTTAATTTACGAATAGGAAAGTTCATATGTTTTACCTCAATAAAATAATTAGCATTTAAAGGATAATGTATAATTTATTTACATATAAATCAACTCCTAAATATATGCAATTTTAATTAATATGCAAAAATATTTTAAAAACACTTATTTTAAGTAACATTATAATCACATATAGTATAATTTAACTTCCAAATATATAAACAAACGTAAATAAAAATAACCAAACCACATCCACAAAATGCCAGTACCATGCAGCACATTCAAACCCTAAATGTCCATTACCTTCTGTAGTAAAATCTCCTCTTTTTGCTCTAAAACAGCAAATTATTAGAAATATAGTACCTATAATTACATGAGCTCCATGAAAACCCGTGGCTAAATAAAAATTAGAAGCATATATACCATCTGTAAATTTAAACGCCGCATGGTAATATTCATATGCCTGCATAGTTGTAAAAAATATTCCAAGCAATATGGTAAGAACAAGTGCAGTTACACAATCTTTTTGATTTTTTTCTTCTAAGGCGTAGTGAGCCCAAGTAACGGTAGTGCCTGATAAGAGTAGTATTAAAGTATTGATAAAAGGAATATCAAACGGCTCAAAAGTTTTAATTGTAGGTGGAGGCCAAATGCCCTGCTTTACAACCCATACACCGTCTAAAAGACCTACGGGTGATAGACTTGATTTAAAAAAAGAAGCAAAAAATACACCAAAAAATACTATTTCCGTTAAGATAAATAACGCCATACCTATTTGTAAACCTTTTCTAACAGGACTAGTATGCTGATGTTCGACTATTCCTTCTTTCACTACATCTCTCCACCAAGAATATAAACAGTAACCTACTGAAATAATCCCTGCAGATAAAATATATACATTAAATTTGTAGCCATGCATGAACGAGACGCCGCCTATAACCAAAAGAAGTAAAGCAAAAGATGTTAGGACGGGCCAAGGGCTTGGGTCTACTATATGGAATAAGTGCGATTTAGTAATAGAATATGAATTATTTAAAATTATCTTTTGACTCATATTGTTATTTTATATTTCCTAATTATCACCAATAACAAACTACAAAAGTAATCTGTTATTCGCATGAGTGAAAATAAATATAAATTATTATTGATGTAAAAGCAAATTCTAGAAGCAGATTATATAAAAAATATGCCACATAACTCAGAATTACATTATTTATTATTAATGACAACTACAATCTCTTGACTCTTTATATTATTCAACTAACATATGGACCGCTAATAATGTTTAAGCTCCATTGTTGCAAGACCAATCTGTCAAAACTTAATGTTAAGTTATGCCAGGAGTCTATTATTATAAGCGAGTAAAATCATGAAGTATAATGGAGGTTGTTGTCTTACAGCAACGGAGCTTAACCACTGGCACCTTTATTTATTAATTCTAGATTAGGTTTAGGCATAAATTAAATAAAGGAATTGCGAGTAGTATTAGCTATGTTTGATAAAAATAAAGATTTATTAATTCTAAAAAATACAAGTACAAAAAATAAAGAAAAAATTTAAAAAAGTTTTTCTTTTCATCACCATTTCTAATAATATTATTAATGTTTTTTTATTATCTTCTTAATATCTTAGAAGTAAAATATTTCTAGATTTTTCAACTAATTAAGCTGTTAACTCTAAATTTTCTTACTTAAAATTATAGAGATACGACAAATTATCTTCACTATTTTACTAGTTATTTCTGCAAATATTGCCTCAGTACTATCATTCATTATAGCAATATTTTTATGTTCAATTTCATCAAGTCGAAATTTAATAATATTATTTAATAATTCTGGCTCAACATTTTTATTTTCTAAATAATTTATTTGCTGTTCATAATGTTTTTCTATTACTTCTTCTACACTCTCGGTAATAAGCATCACCGTTTTTATTCCCATCAAAGAAGATAAAGCACCAAGTAAAAATCCGTAATGATGCCAAAAAAATAATAAAAACGTGGGTCTTACTTCTTTTTCCAGTAATTTTTTTTCAAAATAATTTAAATGCACTTCTTCGTGGTCAAGCATTTCTTTAATCAATATATGATCATTTTGAGATTTAATATATTTTAGCTGTCCTTGATAAATTCTTTTTGCACCATATTCTCCGGCATGATTAACTCTAATTATCTCGTGAATTTGTTTGTCAGGATCAGAAAAATCAGGTCTAGGCATAATGTATACTCGTTTAATTTGACAAATTGGCTACGTCATCTTATAAGAGCTACGGTGCTCACGTATTAAGTATACGCCCCGCTCGCTCCTCGCCTTATAGTCTCCTTGCGCTTTTCCAAATTAAACTTCGTCTACTCTTCATTTACTTTGGAGTATACTTTGGAATAAATCGAAACTAGCAGGATTTAACTTATAATCTACTTCTGCCTGTTGTAGCACTTTTAAAGTCTTTAGACATTCAGTGAGGCTAAGACCGTTTGCTATCTTCATAAAATCATTAATATACTGATAGAAAATCGGTGGTGATAATGATTTTATTGCGAGTTCCAAACGCTCACCGTTTTTTACTTTCGACAAAACTATATATAAGTTTAAATAATGCCTTATTAATGCTCTAATAATTAAAACTTCATTGATATTTTGTTTTTTTAATATATCAAACTCTTGCAGAAAATTACTATAATCTTTTTTTGAAAAATACATTGCTAAATCACTGCCGTTTGCCGTAATTTCGCTACTTATAACTTCTAGAACGTCGTTTAAAGTAATTTCGCGTGCATCGTGAACAAAATATATTAATTTATTTATTTCGCTACAAATTAAATCATGATCACCTTTTAAATGAGCTTTTAAATAAGTGATAGCTTCTTTACTTATAACTTTATTAGTTTTTTCTACTTTACCTAAAATAATTCGTTCAATTTTTGCTTCATCGTCATGATAACAAGCAACTGCCGCTAAATATTCTTCCGTTTCAAAAAACTTTCTAATGCTTCCACTAGAAGTCATTTCTTCACCTATAAATACAGGAAAATTTATATAATCACTGCTTAGAATTGTTTTTAAATTCTTATCGATTGAATTCCCAACCGATCTAATTTTAATTAATTCTTTTTGACCAAAAAAATTAGACGAATTAAGTAATATTTCTAAAGATGAAATATTAAGATCTGCGTATTCTATAGAAGTTTGTAGCATATTTAAGCTTTTTACTAAATGCTTACAAATTTTTTCTATATAACCTTTATCAGGACCATATAGTAAAAGAGCTCTAATCTTTCCGGATGTGATTAGTTCAAATAATCTACCTATTTGTGAAAAATAAAACTTCATAGCTTAACTATTTCCGTGTAAAATATAAAATTAATCTGCTACGAATTTCTTCTGCTGCTTGATATGCCAAGTCTATTCCTGTTTCATCTCTTTCAACATTTGTTACATATGGTGCAAAAATAGCATTATATGACGTGTTTTGGTAAAATTTCTCTTCAATTAAAACCTTTTGGCTTTCTATATCAATTAATTTATATCTAACTAATTGATTAATATATTCCCTTAAAACATTGGAGTTTTTTTCAATAGTAGCAGGCATAGTTGTTGCGATAAGCTTTACTTTAAGCAGGTATTTTGCTTGTGCTTTCTGAGGTAAAATACTAGTTAAACGATGATAAAACTCAGCTCCTTCAATTGTTCGAATCGGTTCAACTTCAATAGCTTCTAAATCATTATTTCTACTGTATTTTTCACTATATACCGGTTTTAAATTACAACTGCTCATTAGAAAGAATATAATTATTACAAATAAAGAACGCATATATTAGATTAAGATTGGTTTTTTATATTAATAACAGTTTATTTCGATTTCGTGAAAGAAAATTATAATAATTAGCATTTATTAATATTTTTATAGTAATAATATGTTAATTTATGTTGACATTAATAAGTGAGGCTTGTATAGTGCTGCTTCAAAATTTTTAAGGTATTAGATGTTATTAAATAAACTTGTTCTAAGTATTTCAATACAAATGGCATTGGTAAAAATAAGAATATGTTTTTCCCTCCCAGCAAAAGAAAAAGTAACTTTAACAAAATATAGCTCAACAGAAAATATTGAAACACTCAAAGTAAATACAGCTGAAGCTAAAACTGTAAAGATTGCAAAAGAGGATTTAGAAAAATCTTTTGAGTTATATGAAGAAAAATTGGTAATATTAGCACAAAAACTATCATCACAAACATCAATTAGTTATGATGCTTATAACCCTCAAACAGAGTATTACCCATTGATAGGAGAAGATGGCAATATCAAGTATATCCCTATTACTGAATTATAATTTTTTAAGCTTTAAATTTAATCGGTAAGTTTTACATACTTACTGTTTTTTGTTAAAGAACTCTCTATATCTTCCTTGCAAATTTAATACTCTATGTTAAATTTACAAGGAAGATGCTTGTTCGATAATTTACAAATTTTTTATACAAGCTCCATTATTGTATGCTTGTTTTTTCCGATTATAGACATATCATCTTCTAAATATTTGTGCATATCTTCTGCCCAACCGTGCCATGGTTCTATATTAAGCCGGTCTATAATATCTCGTTTACAATTTTGCAATATTTCTTTACTAGTATTATAATATGATGGAGTAAGACCTGAAGCATCTTTGATCATTACTAAATAAGGATTTTTTGCTAATAAAGCTTTGATAATCTCTTTGTTAGCAATTCCTGTAACTGCTGAATGTAACACTGTTGAATCGTTATAGGTTGTCTCTGTTACGTATTTAGCTAATTCTAATATTTTTTCAACTAATGTTTGTTCTTTATCCTCAACCGCATCATGTAAAATATACTTATTATTTTTATCAAATAGAAATGCTTTTAGTTCATCTTCATCATTCTTGTCTATTAATGCTTTGAATTTTCTTAAGAAGCTTCTTTTTTAGAAACATCCCTCTCTATATCATCATCATCTGAACGTGGTGATGTTAGTGAATCCTGAGTATTAGAGTTATTACTATATTTTTGTAAAAAACTTAAAAAAAGATGTTTTTTGTTTTATCTACTGTAGGTAGGTATTTGTTCTTTAGTCATTAATTCTCCTAAATTTATTAATTATTAATTATTTTAGGAGGAATTGTTAATTAGCTATGTTTCTTAGGTGGTGAGTAAGGGGCGTTTTTTCTGTCATTGCGAGGAAATTGCATAGCAATTGACGAAGCAATCTCAGGAGTTTGTTATTATTGCATGAGATTGCCACGCAGCCTACGGCTGCTCGCAATGACGGTTTTAGTATGTATCCACGCAACAATGCTGTCTCGCTTTTGCAGGAATAACATAAAGAATATTTATCAATCCACACAAAAATGACCTAGTTGGCGAACTACTCTGAGCTAATTTGCAATTCTCCTAAAATATAAGATTATAAATTTAAGAATAATAACACAACAAACCAAGTTGAATTATATATTACTTCATTGATTAAGAATTGTTAATTTATCACAATGTCATTAGTTACTGAAGTTTTATATTTTCCATATCCCAATCATGAGAAATAGTATTATACTTTAATATATAAGGCTTAGTATCTATAGAATCTAGAGTTACATCAGCAATCATATCATCATGCGACGAGATAAGTTCATTATAACCGAAATTAGCATAATAAGGTTGATAATTTCTAAATCTAACCGTTATAAACTTCTCTTTAGTAATAGCAGGTAAGAATTTCACCAAATCATCAAGATTACTTAAAGCTAAATCTTTCATCTCAAAAATTTGCAATCTATAAACATTTTTATAATCTTTAGTAAAAAACGTTGGTATAGAGCTAAAGCTACTACCGGATTGAACGGAAGCTATACTTAGAGCTTTAAGCGGAATACCTGATTTATTACTAAAATAATCATCGGCTTCAAAAAATACTGCACCGCCGAAATTTATCATTTTAGCGATTTTATTATTGTTCACATCATATAAATCTACTGCTTGTTCTAGCTTTTTTCCGTCACGAAATATAGTAAGTTTAATAGCTATTCCTTTGAAATTATCCATTGCTCTATCAAATAATGCTAGATTGCCGCCGAGTTCCTTATCATTAACTGCCCAAATAATATCACCGGCTTTTAAAGATTTTTCGGCAGGTGATCCGGCTAGAACTGCCTTAACGCTTATCACTCTATTTCTACTATCAGGAAATTTCTTTATATATTTATCCATTTCTTCTTTAGGGAAATTGTGATGTCTAACTGCTTTATTTAAAGAATATAACCCGCTTATTATTCCTATATGTTTTCTGTCTGGTTGTTTATTATTCTTTAAACTTTCTAAAGTGCGAGCTACATAATCACCGTGCAGCGCTAGAGAATGAGTTTTACCGCCACCATATAATACTCCTATAGCCTCAATCTTATCGTTTAATACCGGTGAACCGCTAGCACCTCCTGTAGTATTTAAATTAATAACATAAGTACATTGCGGCATTAAACCTTCAATATTATAAAGATCGGACAAATAACCGGTATGGAAAGAAAAACCTTTTGCTTCTGTGTTACCGACTACAAAAACCTTTTGATTTAATTTTGGAAGTTCGCTTGCAAAAGATATTTGCATTGCTGATGCCGGTATATCTTTACTCTCTACTTTTAAAACGGCATAATCTTGCCAAATATCGTAATAGATAAGTTTTGCTTCTGCCTGCTCACCGTTATAAAAAGTAACAAAATAAGTTCCGATAGACGCACCACCGACAACATGAGTATTAGTAATTATATAACCGTTGTTCTTATCGTTGATAAATCCCGTTCCAGTCCAACTACTTGTATCGTCATATGCCGATACGGCAATTCTAGTATCGATCGTTACGATTGCTTTCTTTGCTTTTTCAAATATAATAGTGCTTGTTTCGCTAGATGCTAAAACTATATTATTTAGGAAAACTAAATTAATAATAAATAAAAGTTTTAGTAAAATCAGTAGTTTTTTCATTGTCACCCCTTGTAAAATCACTTAAGCCGCACTATATCAAATCAAAAGTCATAATAAAATAAAAAAAAAGAAAACGAGGAATCTTATGGGAAAAGTAATAGGTATCGACCTTGGGACTACCAACTCTTGTGTTGCGGTTATGGAAGGTAAAGAACCAAAGGTAATAGAAAATGCAGAAGGTGAAAGAACTACGCCGTCAATAATAGCTTTTGCAAACGGCGAAAAATTAGTCGGGCAATCTGCTAAGAGGCAAGCAGTAACTAACCCTCGCAATACTATATATGCGGTAAAGAGATTAATCGGTAGAAATTTTATCGATCCTATGGTTAGGAAAGACCAAGGTATTGTACCGTATAATATAGTTAAAGCCGATAACGGTGATGCATGGGTTGAAGCGGATAATAATAAATATTCACCAAGTCAAATTAGTGCATTCATTTTACAAAAAATGAAAGAAACTGCTGAGAATTATTTAGGGGACAAAGTAACACAAGCAGTAATTACCGTACCTGCTTATTTTAATGATGCACAGCGTCAAGCAACGAAAGATGCAGGTAAAATAGCAGGTCTTGAGGTCCTTAGAATAATCAACGAGCCGACTGCTGCGGCTCTTGCTTACGGTTTCGAGAAATCGGCAAGTAAAACTATTGCAGTATACGATCTTGGCGGCGGAACATTCGATGTTTCAATTCTTGAGATCGCTGACGGTGTTTTTGAAGTGAAATCAACAAACGGCGATACATTCCTTGGCGGTGAAGATTTCGATACAAGAATATTAAACCATTTAATAGATGTATTCAAAAAAGAAAACGGTGTAGATTTAAGTAAAGATCCTTTAGCACTTCAACGTTTGAAAGAAGCCGCGGAAAAAGCTAAGAAAGAGCTATCTTCTGCAATAACTACCGATATTAATTTACCTTATATTACGGCTGATAGTAGCGGTCCAAAACACTTAAATATTAAATTTACTAGAGCTGAACTAGAAAAATTAGTAGATGATTTAATTGAAAAAACAATTGAGCCTTGCCGTAAAGCATTACAGGATGCAGGTTTTAAAGCTTCTGATATTCAAGAAGTAGTATTAGTAGGCGGTATGACTAGAATGCCGAAAGTACAAGAAGCCGTAAAAAAATTCTTCGGACGTGAGCCGCATAAAGGCGTAAATCCCGATGAGGTTGTAGCTCTCGGTGCTGCTATTCAAGGCGGAGTACTTAACAAAGAAGTAACGGATATATTATTATTAGACGTTACACCTCTATCCCTTGGCATTGAAACTCTTGGCGGCGTATTTACAAGATTAATCGATCGTAATACTACTATACCTACTAAGAAAAGTCAGGTATTCTCAACTGCTGATGATAACCAGCATGCCGTAACCATTAGAGTATTCCAAGGTGAACGTGAAATGGCAAAAGATAATAAATTACTTGGTCAGTTTAATCTCGAAGGTATACCTCCTGCACCAAGAGGTTTGCCGCAAATAGAAGTAACGTTTGACATTGATGCTAACGGAATAGTGCATGTTTCAGCTAAAGATAAAGCAAGCGGTAAAGAGCAGAAAGTAACTATTCAAGCTTCCGGTGGTCTTAGCGATGCGGAAATTGAACAAATGGTTAAAGATGCCGAACAAAATGCTGATGAAGACAAAAAGCGTAAGGAACTTATTGAAACAAAAAATGCTGCCGATAGTTTAGTTTATTCTACTGAAAAAACTCTTACAGAATATGGCGATAAATTATCATCAGACGATAAAAGAGCTGTTGAAGAAACACTAGCCGCTTTAAAAGCCGTGCTTGAGTCGGAAGATGCTGCTTTGATTAAAGAAAAGACTGAAAGTTTAACTGCAGCTAGCATGAAAATCGGTGAAGCGATGTATAAAGCACAAAGCGAGAGCCAACCTGCTGAAGAAAGTGCCGCTAATGATGAAAAAATAGTAGATGCCGACTTTCAAGATGTAGAGAAGAAGTAGAAGTAATTTCGTCATTGCGAGCAGCTATAGGCTGCGTGGCAATCTCGTTAAATATCCTGATATTGCTTAGTCAAATTACTATGTAATTTTCCTCGTAATGACGTTACAATCTCATTTTATAAATTAAATTATGTCACAAAATTATTACCAAATACTAGGGGTTAATAAAACAGCTAGCCAAGCTGACATTAAAAAAGCCTACCTCAAGCTAGCCAAGCAATATCACCCTGATACTACTGATGCTAAAGATGCTGAAAAGAAATTTAAAGAAATCAATGCCGCTTATGATGTTCTAAAAGATGAGCAAAAAAGAGCCGCTTATGACCGTTTTGGACACGACGCTTTTCAAAATCAACAATCACGAGGGGGAGGAGGAAATCATGGCGGTTTTCACCCCGATATTAACGACATATTCGGTGATTTCTTTAGCGACTTTATGGGAGGCAGCAGAAGATCATCACGCCCAACTTCAGCTAAAGTTAGAGGCTCAGATTTAAAATATAATCTGACAATTAACCTAGAGGAAGCATTTCACGGTATAGAAAAAAATATTAGCTTTTCTAGCGTAGTAAAATGCGATACTTGTCACGGTAGCGGTTCCGAAAAAGGTGAAACCGTAACTACTTGCGATGCTTGCAGCGGTGTTGGAGCGACTAGAATGCAGCAAGGATTCTTTACGATCGAACAAGCTTGTCATAAATGCCAAGGTAACGGACACATTATAAAAAATCCTTGCAAGAAATGTCATGGCATGGGACGTTACCATAAACAACGAAATTTATCGGTAAATATTCCTGCCGGTATTGAAAACGGTACTAGAATAAGACATACCGGAGAAGGGGAAGCAGGTATTAGAGGCGGTAATAGCGGTGATTTATACGTTGATATAGCAATAAAACCACATGATATTTATAAAGTAGACGGAGCACATCTACATTGTAAACTACCTATTAGTTTTGTGAATGCTGCTCTTGGAGGAGAGGTAGAAGTACCGGTAATTGAAGGCGGAAAAGTAAACTTAACAATTCCTGCAGGCACACAAAACGGTGATCAATTAAGGCTACGCAGCAAAGGCATGTCTAAAATGAGATCAACTATTAGGGGTGATATGCTTGCGCATATTCATGTCGAAGTACCTAAAAATTTATCTAAAAGACAACGTGAATTACTAGAAGAATTCAAAAAAGAATCCATAAATGAAAAAGAAAATGACGGCAGCTTTTTTAATAAAATGAAAAGTCTGTGGTCGTAAATTTTATTTACCTTTCTTATAGAAAGGAAATCTCCAATATTATAAAAATATTATTTGCATAATATTACCGGAGGTTTTTATGCCTTATAACAATAATAAAGATTTACCTAATTCAGTTAAAAATCATCTTCCAAGCCATGCTAAGGATGTTTATCGCGAAGCTTTTAATCATGCATTTGAACAATATAAGGATGCCGATAAAAGACGTGGAAATGACTCTAGAGAGACAGTTGCACATAAAGTAGCAGGTCGGCCGTAGAAAAAAAATACCATAAAAATGATAAAGGACATTGGGTAGAGAAATAAGTCCAAGAATATAGACCTATTCAGAAACTCTACTTCTAGGGGTAATTTGTACGTCAATCCGGTACTCGAATCCTCACGTACAAGTGTACGCTGCGGTTCTGCGTTCTGTGTCTCCTTCAAATTCCTACCTATAAACGAGTTTCTGAATAGGTCTAATTTATAAGTTTGTGAGATTTTAAATTGAATCCTTGAAATTCTGTAAGCCTATATGTATATTTAGTTATTAACTGAATTTAAGTTCTTATGAAATTAACAAAATTATTGAGTACCCTTTTAGTTATAGGGTTAGTTTTAGGCGGGTGTAAAAACAAAAAAACCAGTGATGACATAGTAGTCCCTATCCCTACCCTTTATAATGAAGGTATTACCTTATTGGAAAAGAAAAAATATAAGAAAGCTGCAGAAGAATTCGGGAGAGTATTTTACCAGCATCCAGGTAATGAAATGACGCCGCAAGCCGAATTGATGCAGGCTTATTCTTTATTTCTCGCCACTCAATATGAAGAAGCGGTTGATGTGCTTGATATGTTCATTAATTTGCACCCTGCAAATGTTGACATTGCTTATGCATATTACCTTAAAGCATTATCATATTATATGTTAATTTCAGACGTAAAGCATGATCAATCTAGAACTTCCCTAGCTAAAGATAGTTTTGAAGACGTAATAGCAAAATTCCCAAATACTAAATATGCTATTGATTCATCTTTAAAAATTGACCTAGTAAACGATCATTTAGCAGGTAAAGAGATGATGGTAGGTCGGTTTTACTTAAAGAAAAAGAATCCTATGGCAGCTATAAATAGATTTGAAGAGGTAATTGATAATTATCAAACTACTTCTCACTCGGTAGAAGCTCTTTACCGTTTAGCCGAGGGTTATATGATGCTCGGACTTCCGGATGAAGCAAAAAAATATGCCTCAGTGCTAGGTTACAACTATCCTGATAGTCAATGGTATAGTTATGCGTACAGGCTAGTTCAGAACCACCAAAATTAAGCGGCATATGTTCTGCAGTCTCGCAGTTCAAAACTTCATTCTGATAGACAAGCTGGAAATTGAGTTTAATAAAGGTTTATGTGTTATTACCGGTGAAACGGGAGCCGGTAAATCTATTTTACTTGATGCTATTTTATTTTGCTTAGGTTATAAAACTGCAAATAATATAATAAAGCGTGGAAAAGATTACGCTGTTGTTAATATAATATTCTCTTTAAATGAAGAAATAAAAAATTTTCTGATTCAAAATTTTATTGAACCTGAAGAGTTATTGTTTGTAAAGTGTCTGCAAAAAGCCGAAGGACGAAAAAATTTTTTCATTAATAATCAAGTGGTTACTAAAGCTCTTATGCAGCAATTAGCTGCTTATTTATTCGAGCTTCATGGACAAAATAATAATATTTCTCTTCTAGAAGCAAATACGCAGCGTGATATTTTAGATAGTTATGGAAATCTTTTGGACTTTCGAGCGGAGCTTTCCAAATGCTACCAGACTTGGCAAAATACTCGGAAAGAAATGGCCGAAATAACACTTAAGCAAAATTCTATAGAACAAGAAATTGATTATTTGAGCTTTGCAACGGAAGAATTAACTAAACTGAACATTCAAACAGGTGAAGAAGAAAAATTAGCAAATCTACGAAAAGATTTGCAAAATAAAGATAAGGATTTACAGCTAATAAAAGATATTCTAGAACAGATAAATAACCCTGAAATAAATACATCGATTAATAGAGCAGAGAAATTATTAGCAAGGCAAGGCAACAATGAGCGTTTTGAAGCTATCGTTACAAGTTTAGAGGAAGCCTATAATAATCTAGAAGAAGCACGCCAAGAATTATCAAATCTGTTAGATAGTTTTAATTATGAGGAATATAATCTTGAAGAAACAGAAGAAAGATTATTTTTAATAAAAGCTATTAGCCGTAAATATAATGTCCCTGCTGATGGGTTAGGTGTATTTTTAGATAAATCTTTAGAGCAGCTCAGTATATTAAAAAACAAAATAACAAATAGTAATGAGTTGAAAGCTCAAGAAGTACTACTGCAGAAAAAATATTATGAACTAGCGAGTAATTTATCTGCAAAGCGTCTTATTGTTGCAAAACATCTAGAAGAATCATTGCATCAGGAGCTAAAGCAGCTTAAAATGGCGAAAGCAATTTTTGAGATTGAGATAAATGCTAAAGAACCAACAGCCGACGGTAATGACGATATTGTGTTTAAAGCGTCTACTAACCCGGGAACGGCAGCTGCAGTAATTAATAAAATCGCTTCCGGCGGTGAATTATCAAGATTCATGTTAGCTTTAAAAACTTCTTTGTTTGATAAAATGGTAAAACCATCTATTATATTTGATGAAATAGATGTCGGGATTGGCGGAGAGGTCGCAGATAAAGTAGGTGAAAGATTAAAAAAACTTAGTAGCGTTACTCAAGTAATAGTTATTACGCACCAGCCGCAAGTAGCAGGTAAAGCGGATTTGCATATAAAAATCGAGAAAACACAGCTAGAGAAAGAAACGAAAGTAACGGTAAAAGCTTTAAATTTAGCTGAAAGACAGGAGGAACTCGCCCGCATGATTTCAGGTAAAACAATCACCAAAGCAAGTTTAAAAGCAGCAAAGGAGTTGTTGCATTTGTAATAGGCACTAGCGGTACGGTTTTTATATCATTCCTGCGAAAGCGGGAATGACACATAATAGGGAACATATGAACAACAACTACACAAAATTAGAAAACGAATTTGCAACCATCTCACATTTTAATAATATCTTGAGCATATTATACTGGGATGTCGCCGTAAATATGCCTATGGGTTCAGGTGAGAGTAGGACAAACGAAATAGTAACTTTAACGTCGCTAGTTCATTCTATGCTCAAATCTCCTATTCTAAAGGAGCTGCTTAGCAAGGCAAAAGAAGAATCAAAGAACCTTGATGAATGGCAGAATGGTAATATTAGAGAGATTGAGAGAAAAGTAACAGATGCAAATTGTATTGACGAGCAGCTACAAAAGAAATTGGTAGCAGCTACTACTAAAGCCACACTTGTTTGGCGAGAAGCAAGAAAACATAACGACTATAATTTATTCAAATCACACTTACAAAAAGTCTTAGATTATACGAAAGAAGTTGCTAAAGTACGAGCAGATGCTTTTAATTGCGGATTATACGACTCATTAATAGATATGTTTGATCCAAGCAGAAAAAGTAGCGAGATCAAACAAGTTTTTTCAGTACTTAAAAAAGAACTCCCGCAGCTCATAAATAAAGTTTTAGAAAAACAGAAAACCGAGAAAGAACTAGTAAAGAACAGCGAACTAGCTCCTGAAATGCAAAAGCGTATCGGAAAACGCATTATGGAAATTATGCAGTTTGATCTAACAAAAGGACTATTAGATGAATCGACTCATCCTTTTTGCGGTGGAACGCCAAACGATATACGTTTAACTACTAGGTATGATAAAGATAATTTCATAAGCGGTTTAATGGGAATTATTCACGAAACAGGACATGCTTTATATGAGCAGAATCTACCGGAAATGTATAAAGGGCAGCCGGTTGGGCTTGCTAAAGGTATGGCCTTCCATGAAAGCCAATCTTTATTTATGGAAATGCAAGTAGGTAGATCAAGAGAATTTACTGAATTTTTAGCTAAATTACTTAGAGACGAATTTGCTTTTAAAAGCGAAGAATATTCAGCGGCAAGTTTATATAGAAAAATTACAAGAGTTACGCCTGATTTTATAAGAGTAGATGCAGATGAAGTAACTTATCCGATGCATGTAATATTACGTTTTGAGATAGAGGAAATGCTCATCAATGGCGACTTGAATCTCGATGAGTTACCAAGCTGTTGGGATAGTAAGATGCAGGAATATTTAGGAGTTAAACCGATAAGTTTTAGTAACGGCTGTCTTCAAGATATTCATTGGTCACACGGAAATTTCGGTTACTTTCCCGCCTATACAAACGGTGCAATTATCGCATCAATGGTGATGAAAAAAGTAAAAGAGAGGCATTCAAATATAAAAGATGATATATTAAAGGGTGATTTTAGTAATCTAAATAATTATCTAAATAAGAATTTTAGAAATCTCGGTTCGTTAAAAAATTCAGCAGATTTATTAAAAAGTGCTAGCGATGAGGAAAAAATTAACCCTGAGGTGTATATAAGATATTTAGAAGGGAAGTATTTATAGTAATAAAATCGTTATTGCGAGGAAATTACGAAGTCATTGACGAAGCAATCTCGGGAGAATTGCTGAGATTGCCACGCTCCTTGCAGTCGCTCGCAATGACGATTAGGTATCTTCGCAATGACGGCTTATGACAAAAACTAAACAATACAAACAATAATATGGAAGAAGACTTAAAAAAAACAGGTTATTTATTTGGCGGGAATGCTGTTTTTGTTGAAGAGCTATATAAGCAATATCTAGCCAACCCTGCCTCGGTTGATCAAACTTGGCAAGAATTTTTTGCCGGCATTAAGGATAATAATACTTTACTCAATAAAAGTACGGCAAAAATAATTATCCCTGATGAAATAAAAAAAGAATCGTTAAATAATAATTTATCTTCTGAAGACTTAAATAGTTTAAAAGCTAAAGAAATGATCAATGCTTATCGCAAGCATGCTCACTATTTAGCGAATCTTGATCCGCTTGGTCTTGAGCTACGTAAAACAAAAAATGATTTAAAGCTTAATATAGAAACTTTTGGTCTTGATAGCGGTCAGCTAGAAGAAAATATCAATATTACGGATGAATTTGTCGGTACTTGGAACTGTAAATTATCTGAATTAGTGACCAAGTTCGATAAAGTTTATACAGGTTCTATAGGTGTAGAGTTTGAGCAAATAGAAAATGTAGAAGGAAAAAACTGGTTATATAATAAGCTAGAAAGCGAAGTTACATTTTCTTCTGAAGACAAAAAAACTATCTTAAATGATTTAGTAGAAGTAGAAGGGTTTGAGCAGTATTTACATACAAAATTTCCCGGAGCTAAGCGTTTTTCCGTTGAGGGTGGTGATGCTTCTATAGTTGCTATGAGTAAAGCTATAGATTTATCCATGCATCAGGGCGTCTCAGAAATCGTTATAGGTATGGCACATCGAGGGAGATTAAACACTCTCACTAAAGTAGTAGGTAAGCCATATAAAGCCGTTATTGCGGGCTTCATAAGCGGCAGCGTATTTCCTGATGAGCTAAATATTTCAGGCGATGTAAAATACCATTTAGGCTATTCGTCCGATAGAACTCTAGAGGATAAGAAAATACACTTGTCGCTAGCCTATAACCCTTCACATTTAGAAGCGGTAAATCCTATAGTTGCAGGAAAAGTAAGAGCAAAGCAAGATATTCTTGGGGATACTAAACGTAGCAAAGTCAAAGCTATTTTAGTGCATGGCGATGCTGCTTTTTGCGGTCAGGGCGTGGTTGCCGAGAGTCTATCAATGTCACCTTTAGCTGCTTATGATATCGGCGGGATATTGCATTTCGTCATTAATAATCAGTTAGGTTTTACGGCTAATACTGCAGATACTAGAGCTAGTAGATATTCTACGGAGTTTGCTAAAATCATAGCTGCCCCGATTTTACACGTTAATGGTGACGATATAGAAGCAGTGTTAAAAGCCACCAATATTGCGGTAGAATACAGGCAGAAATTCGGTAAGGATGTTGTAGTAGAAATTATTTGTTACCGTAAATACGGGCATAATGAGGGCGATGAGCCGATGTATACTCAAGGCAAGATGTATAACATTATTAAAAACAAACTGACCCCTGGAAATATTTACGCAAATGAGTTAGTAAAAAGCGGTGTAATCGACAATAATTATTTTGCTAAGTTAAAAGAAGAATTTAAAGCAAAACTAGATAAGGAATATGAGCAGGCAAAAAGTTATAAGCAAGAAGCACATTTCTTAGGCGGATTATGGCAAGGTATTTCTCGTACTCGTACACAAGCTACAATAACGGGTATCAGTAAAAAAATATTACACGATTTAGGAACTAAACTATGCGAAATACCGAAAGATTTTGCCGTTAATCCAAAACTTGTAAAACTATTTAAAGCTCGAAAAGCTACTCTAACAGCTGATCAACCTATTGATTGGGCAACGGCAGAGCAGCTAGCTTTTGCAAGCTTGCTTGCTTCAGGCACAAATATAAGGCTAACCGGACAAGATTCGGGACGCGGTACTTTCTCGCATCGTCATTCAGTATTGCACAACCAAATTGATGATACTACCTATATACCTCTAAATAATTTATCTAAAGAGCAAGCAAAATACGAGGTAGCCGATAGTAATTTATCTGAATATGCAACGCTTGGTTTTGAGTATGGTTATTCACTCGCAAACCCAAAAAATTTAGTTTTATGGGAAGCACAATTCGGTGATTTTGCTAATGGAGCTCAGATTATTTTTGACCAGTTTATTTCAAGCAGCGAAACTAAATGGCTTCGTATGAGCGGGCTTGTGGTTTTGTTACCTCATGCATTTGAGGGACAAGGACCGGAGCATAGTTCGGCAAGACTTGAGAGGTTCTTACAGCTGGCGGCTGAGAATAATATGTATGTTACATACCCTACTACCCCTGCTTCGATTTTCCATCTGCTACGTCGCCAAATACTTGATGATACCCGTAAACCGTTAATCGTAATGTCGCCGAAATCATTATTACGTCATAAATATGCCGTATCTAAACTTGACGAGCTAGGTGAAAATACTACTTTCTTACCGGTTTTAGATGAAGTAACTAAAGTAGATACAAACAATATTACTAAAGTAATTTTATGCAGCGGTAAGGTATATTACGATCTATTTGAAATGCGTGGCAATAACAGTAATATAGCGATTATTAGGCTTGAGCAATTATACCCTTTTGAAAAAAAACTTGTAGCATCGCTATTAAAAAAATATAATAGGACGCAGGAATTTATTTGGTGTCAGGAAGAACCAAAGAATATGGGAACTTGGTGTTATATAGTGTCTCACTTAAACGATGCTTTAAAAGAAGCAGGAATTAATAATGAATTTAAATATGTAGGTAGAGCGGAATCAGCCTCTCCGGCAGTAGGCTCGCTGCAAGCACATAATAAACAGCAAGAGAAGCTATTAAGGGCAGCATTGGGAATATGATTCTTATGGTATTGCCTAATAATCGTCATTGCAAGCGACTAAAAGGAGCGTGGCAATCTCAGGCAAATTCCTGAGATTGCTTAGTCGACTCTTATAGCGTCTTCTCGCAATGACGATAAAACTATACAGGGCGATGCTATACAAATATAGGAGTAAAATAAATTATGAGCGTTAAAATTATAGTACCGTCGCTTGGGGAGTCCGTAACGGAAGCAACTATTGCCAAATGGTATAAGAAAGAAGGCGATTCGGTTAAAACCGATGAATTACTGTTAGAAATCGAAACCGAAAAAGTGACTTTAGAAGTTAATGCTCCTTGCAACGGTACTATAGGTAAAATATCGAAAACTGACGGTGCAAATGTAGCAGTTGGCGAAGAAATAGGCGAAATAAATGAAGGGGCAGCTGCAAATACTGCCGGTACTAATAATGAATCTGCTAAAGCTCAAGCAGTGACGCAACCTACTTCAGGAAAGCCTGTAGAAAAACCTGCCGTGGCTAATAATACTCTTGCTCCTTCTGTACAAAAATTAGTTACCGAAAATAAGCTTGACCCCAATAATATAAAAGGAACAGGTAGAGACGGTAGAATTACCAAAGGTGACGTGCTTGAAACAATAAACACTACGGCTACTTCTGCTCCTGCAATAAGTAAATCTAATGAAGAAAGAGTGCAGCGTGTTCGTATGTCACGCTTGCGTAAAACTATTGCACAGCGTTTAAAAGATTCACAAAATACAGCAGCTATTTTGACTACTTTTAATGAAATCGATATGTCAAAAGTAATTGCTTTGCGTAATCAATATAAAGAAGAGTTTGAGAAAAAGCACGCTGTGAAACTTGGGTTTATGTCTTTCTTTGTTAAAGCAACAATTGAAGCTTTAAAGCTTATTCCGTCGGTCAATGCTGAAATAGACGGCGATGATTTAGTATATAAAAATTACTATGATATAGGCGTAGCTGTTGGAACAGAGCAAGGGCTTGTTGTACCGGTTGTTAGGGATGCCGATAAAATGGGATTTGCCGAAGTGGAGAAAGCTATAGGAATTTTGGCTAAAAAAGCTCGTGAGGGTAAGCTTTCTATGGCTGATTTGTCAGGTGGGACATTCTCGATTTCTAACGGAGGCGTATATGGCTCATTATTATCTACACCGATTATTAATCCTCCTCAATCAGGTATTCTAGGCTTACATAAAACCGAGGAAAGAGCTGTAGTTATAGACGGTAAAATTGAAATACGTCCGATGATGTATATAGCTTTATCTTACGATCATCGTATAATTGACGGGCAAGAAGGAGTATCGTTCTTGGTAAAAATTAAGCAGCTTATTGAGAATCCTGAAAAGTTATTGTTAAATTTGTAAAAAATTGTCATTGCGAGCAGCCGTAGGCTGCGTGGCAATCTCATCAAATATCCTGAGATTGCTTCGTCAATTACTTCGTAATTTTCCTCGCAATGACGTGGTCCCGTTTTTACCCTTTGAAAAAAAGGTACAATCATTCAAAGAAAGGAAATATATAATAATGATAAAATGTACTCGTCGTATTGAGTTCGATGCAGGACATAGAATTATAGAACATCAAAATAAATGTCAATTCCTGCACGGTCATCGCTATGTTCTTGAGATTGCTATAGCCGCAAACAAAACCGATAAACTTGGTATGGTAATCGATTTTGGTTTAATTAAGGATTTAGCTAAAAAATGGATTGATGAAAATTTTGATCATAGCTTAATCCTACATCAAGACGATAAGGAAATGGGACAACAAATAGAAAATTGTACTGGTCAAAAAATATATTACATGCAAAGTAACCCGACTGCAGAAAATATAGCGACGCATTTAAAGAATGAAATTTTTCCTAAACTTTTCGTAAGTCAAAACTTCTTCGTAACGAGCCTCAAACTATATGAAACACCAAATTGTTTTGTTGAGGTTTAAGCATGCAAGATTGCTGTTTAATTTTAACTACTACTAATGATTTGCAAATTGCCGAGAAAATAGCATCTGTTTTGTTAGAATTAAATCTTACTACCTGCATTCAAATTGACGATGTCAAAAGTTACTTTAGATGGGATGGTAGAGTAACTTTAGAAACTGAATATAGACTTGTAATTAAAACAAAATCTTCTAATTATAACGAAATTGAAAATAAACTCCTTGAAATTCATAATTATGAATTACCGCAAATAATAAAAATAAATATTGACTATGGCTTTCAAAAGTACTTAGAATGGATTGACCAAAATAATAAATAAACTTATAGTCGAGCAAATTTAAAAATTAAGTAAGTAAATTATGAAATTATGGCAAAAAGTTACCTTAGGGTTAATCTTAGGTATTATATTCGGTATATACTTACCACAATATGTTAATTATATTAAACCTATCGGTGACATTTTCTTACGTTTGATAAAAATGATCATTACCCCTTTAATTTTCTTCAGTTTGGTTTCCGGTATCACTAGTATGAATGATACTTCTGCCCTTGGTAGAGTAGGAATGAAAGCGGTAGCCGCTTTTTTAGGTACTACTTTTTTTGCCACGGTTTTTGGACTCACTGTTGCCTTAGTATTAAAGCCAGGAGTAGGCGTACATATAGACTTCACCTCTTCAGGAACGACAAGCAGAACTTCATTTAATATAATTGATTTTTTTGTAAATATCGTCCCTGATAATGCTGTTGGGGCTTTTGCAAACGGTGATGTCTTACAAGTTGTATTTTTTGCTATTTTTGTTGGAATTACCTTAAACAAAATGAAATCTATCGGTGAACCTATTACTGATTTAATTCATGTAATGTCAAAATTAATACTAAAAATGATATCGTTTGTTATTCAATTATCCCCTTACGGTGCTTTTGCTTTAACAGGCTGGATTGTAGGCATGCAGGGAGTTGAGGTAATGATTAGTTTATCGAAACTGGTTGTAGCGGTAGTTGTGGCGATGACATTCCAATATTTAGTTTTTGGCTTACTTATATGTGTATTCTGTCGTGTTTCACCTATACCTTTTTATAAGAAAAGTTTTGAGTATCAGATACTTGCTTTTTCTACTTCAAGTAGCAAGGCGACTCTTGCAACTACTATGCAAGTTTGTCGTGAAAAGCTTGGCATTTCAGAGTCTAGTACTTCGTTCGTACTTCCGATAGGTGCGTCAATTAATATGGACGGCTTTGCTATAAATTTATCTCTTACCACCATATTTTTTGCTCAGATGATTGGAGTAACACTTGCTCCTCACGACTATTTAGTAATTATTCTCACCTCAACACTTGGATCTATCGGTGGTGCCGGTATTCCTGGTGCCTCTTTGATAATGCTTCCTATGGTTCTTTCTTCGGTTCACTTACCTATAGAGGGAGTAGCAATTATTGCTGGTATTGACCGAATACTTGATATGCTACGTACTACTATCAATATTACCGGTGATGCAACAATTACTATGATCATAGATAACAGCGAAGATACTTTAGATAAGGAAGTATATTTATCTTAATGATATATTGCTGACTAAGACCAGACATTGTCATTGTGAACAACTATAAGCATTGTTATCTGGATTGAAAAATGCGTTTTATGTCATTCCCGCTTTCTCGGGAATCCAAGGAAAAGCGAAATTAAAATATAGTTATCAAAATTTCTTTTCTTATTTTCAATTTTTGGTTTAAAAAACTACTGATTTTAGAATCTAAAGTATGCACTACAATAGTTATTTAACTTAAGGTTGAAGATATATGCTAAATTTCCTAAATAATACAGTACAATCAAAAAGGTTTGTATCTATAAATAATAGAACTTCAGTAAGTGATATACCTGAATCGTTTTGGTATTCTATCGCTGAAAATAGCTGTGATATTAATTGGGAAAATATACCATTACAAAAAAGTCCTTTTCAGATTGTTACTACTCAAGGTTTAATTCAAGCATTAAAACCCAAAACCATAATTGAATTTGGAAGTTTTAAAGGAGCTTCCGCCCTTTGGTTAGTGGATATACAAAGTTTATCGGTAAAAGACGGTAAAGTTATTAGTATAGATATCGATTTTGAAAATATTGATCAAGCCGTAAAAGAAGATAATAGAATAGAATTTTTACAAGGTGATTCTAATAAAGTAGAGGTAATATTCTCAAAAGAAAAAATATCTGCAATAGTACATCCTATACTTTTAATACTATAGGTATTTTAGAATATTTTCATAATAATATTTTTGAAGAAGGGGATTATTGCATCATTGAAGATACTAATATTGACTATAATAATGCGTGCTATAATGTTTGGAGGGAAATTTTAGATGAAAAAACTTGTATAGCAAAATTAGAAAATTTAAACAATAAAATCGTTAGATTAACTAGCTGGTTGAAAGAAAACAAAGATTTATATTTAGTAGATACAAAATAATTATACAAAAGAAATTAATGATACATATAAAAAATATCGATCAAAAAAATTATGATATAATGACTCCCTATGACGGTGAGGTACGGATTAGCGGAATAGAAGAATTAATTTGTCATATGTATGGAGTAATAGGGATAATTGGTAGTTTGCCTGTATTATATAAAGAGGAAGATAAGAATATTATTAGAGCAGTAGCACCAAGACGTAATTCTCATAATGAACGTAGTTCTCAATTGCCGTATAATGATTGAGATTGGCATGTCGATGCTGCATACTGTCAATGACCAAGAAGAGTTACAACTTATCTCCTATAGTTGACTATTGAATTTTTGGGATTGTACATAAAGGACATGAGAATCTACCTATAGTATATATTAGCCTTAAAGATATATTAAATCAATTGAGCTACCAAGATATCTTAATCGGGCTTAGTAATGAATTTACAGTAATAAGTGCAGATTCTTTTTCATGTAAAATAGTGAGCAAGAACCTCCCTTTATTAGTAGAACATGCTACCGGTTATTATAGCAGAATAAAAATGGATGCTATTCCTGAAACACAAAGAACAGCAGGGTTTTTAAATCAAATTAGAGGAATCGTAGATCAAAAATCTATTCAAAACTATATATATGTTATGTCCGGTGATATTGTTGTATTAAGCAATAAAACGGTTTTACATAAAAGAGATAGCTATAGTCCTAAATGGGATGGGAAAGACCATTATTTTATTAGAATAGATTCAGTGAAAGATATAAACCAAGGTATATTAGCAAATGCTGCTCAACCCCTTGGATATGGGTATAATAACCATCATACCAGACAGTTTTATGTAAATCACGTAAAAACGTCATTGCGAGCATTCATAGAATAGTGGTAATTGTCCAGTAGATAGGATCTTGTTGCATGGATCGATTTTTCAGTTGTCATACCGCGACTTGATCGCGGTATCCAGCTTAAAATACTAAAATTATTAGTATCAGAAGTTATTTTTATAGATATAATAGTCAAACCACAGTATGACATCGCATGCGTTTGTCCGATACATGCAACAACATGCAGTCGTAGACTGCATGGCACTCCCCAAAAAATAATAAAAAAATTCTGTAAATCAGAATTTTTTCTCTTCCTTACTTCGTCAATTGCTATGCAATTTTCTTGCAATGACAGAGACAGAACATAAGGCAGAAAATTAAGATAGGTTTTTATCCTAACTTGTGCAGTATAAATAGAAACGCTACAAAAATTTAACGGTGAGAATTGAGAAGCTTTTTTATTTCTTTTTTCTTTTCTTTGTTTTGAGTCTTTATGCTATTTCTTTCTTTTATAATTTTCAGTTTAGTTTTAAATGGAGCAACAAATAAAGCAGTATAGTATTCTGCGTCAGAAGCATGTAAAGTTCTATTAGCATCCACCACTATCCAATCTAAAGCTCTTTTCCCTTTAAAATCTTTAATTTTTTGATCTGCCCCATATTCTAATAAAATACGAGTAGGTTCAACATTAAGATATGATGATGCATAATAAGGGAAGTCATTCCGGTTTTAGAATTTTGAACATTAGGATTAACACCTAACTTAAGCAAAAGTTTTATTAAATCAAGATTATTTCTTTCTACGGCTAGCATCATTCCGGTAATACCGTCTTCATATCTTAAATTAGGACTCATTCCCTGATTAATTAAAAGTTCGGCAATTTCCGGCTTCATAAATCCTATATTTATATGGATTAAATTCATGGATGCACCACACTTTAATAAAAAATCGGCAATTTTTCTATTATTATTCGATATAGCATAATCTAAAGGAGTCCAGCCCAAGTGTGGTTAATTTACTCCATATCCCTCATCTAATATTTTTTTACTTCATCAATATTATCTGCTTTAATAGCATCTGCTATCGGTGTAATTGGATTTCCGACTTTTTGATCATACTCAACACCATTCACATATATCTTTTCGGTCTTAAACTCAAGTTTACATTCCATAACATGAATAGAAGAAATAATAAAAATAATTATAAACTTTAAAATTACTTGAATAATTTTCATATAATCAATCTAGGTACTATGTAGCTATGCAGCATTAAACCTTTGTCGGTAAGATAGATATTTTCATCTAGTCTAATTAAGTCTAACGCTTGATAATACTTAAGATTATTCATGTCTAAAATATTCTCTAATTTCGTGTTTAATTTCTGCTCTAATGTAGAAATATTTATACCTTTGCTAAGGCGTAAACCCATCATTAGCATTTCTTCAATAATCTCTTGATGTGTTAACTTAGTATTAGTTTGAACACCAACATTTTTTGTTTTAACCGAATCTAACCATTTTTCAGGTTTATGCCACATCATAATTGCCGATACCGAACTTGAGGATTCAATGATTCTACTATGAGCTCCAGGGCCTATACCTAAATAGCTATTATAATTCCAATAAGTCAAATTATGCAAACATTCATGCCCTATCATAGCATAATTGGATATTTCATATCTAAAATACTTTTTAGATTCTAGATAATGATTCGTCCATTCATACATTTCAGCTGCCGCATCTGAATGCGGCAAAATCAGATTACCCTCCTTAAATAATTTATAAAACGGCGTACCTTTTTCGATAGTCAATTGATAAAGAGAAATATGCGAGGTAGCGAGCTGCATAGCTTGTTTTAATTCTTCTTGCCAGTCTTTTAATGTCTGACCGCTACGTGCATATATTAAATCAAATGACACTCGTAGAAAAATCGTATTTGCCGCCTCAATTGTTTTAATGGCCTGCATACAATCATGAGTTCTACCTAATTTTTTTAAATCGTCTTCTTTTAAGGATTGCACTCCTATTGAAACACGATTAATTCCGGCGGCTTTGAATGCTTTAAATTTTTCAGTTTCAAAGGATGTGGGATTAGTTTCTAGAGTTATCTCGGTTTGATTATCAATAATTGCTAGATTACTGATTTTATTTATTATTCCTTCAACTATTACAGGATTCATTAAAGAGGGAGTACCGCCCCCAAAAAAAATAGATTTTATATATTTATTTTGAATAATATCCTTAAAATATTCAATTTCAGTTTCATAAGATTTAAGCCACTGATTATGATCTATAGTACTTGCCATATGAGAATTAAAATCACAATACGGACATTTTGACAAACAAAAAGGCCAATGAATATAAATACTTAAATCATTAGCCATAACTCTCATATTTTGTATTTTTGCTAGTGCTAGCTTAGGTTTTATTCAAGGTGTATGATAAAACACTATTCTAATTCAAAGAAAACTTTAAATAAAGCTTTTAATTTAATAGATATTATTAAAATTATGAAAAAAAATTACCCACTATAATTTTTTTATTAACTTTTTGTGTTCAAGCTATGGGAAGTAATAATGAACAAATATATAACCCAAAAAACACTAAATTTCTAGAAGAAGCTGAAGCTCTAAAATGAGCAAAAGAGCGTACTGATAAAACAGAAAAGGCTTGCCAATCTATGCCTACTTATAAGGTAGTTAAGAAAGAAATAGAATCTGTTTGCTATGATCAAAGAAAAACTCCTTTTGGTGCTATACGTAAAGGTTACGTGTATAATTTTTGGATGGATTATAAAAACCTGCAAGGGTTATGGCGTAGGACATTGGTTGAGAATTACTCGAAAGATAAACCAAATTGGGAAGTTCTAATCGATTTTGATAAATTATCCAAAAAACTCGGTAAAAAAGTAATGTATCGAGGTAGGAGTGATTGTTTTTAAAACCCTAATCGTTTCTTAATTACCATGTCATTTGGCGGTAAGGATGAGATGTTTTTTAGAGAATGGGATTTAGAGAAAAAAGATTTTGTAAAAAATGGTTTTGAGCCAAAAACAAGTAGCGGAAAATTACTAGAAGGTAAATCTACTGTCCCTACTTGGGTTGATCAAGATACTATTATATTTAATCCAGTTTTGCATCAAGAGGAAGTGACTGACTCTTTATATCCTAGCTCGCTCTACATATGGAAGCGAGAGGAACCTATAGAGAAAGCCAAAAAACTATTTGAAATACCAAAGAATTATATACGTGTATCAGCCAGTAAGCTTTTATCCGATAATATTTCTTCATCTTTAATATTGATATCTGCAGATAAGGATTTTTATAATTACGATAATTATATTTTAGATACTAAAGATGAAAGCTTAAAATGACAAAAAATAAATATGCCATCAGATGCAACACCTGAAGGTTCTTTTAAAGAATATGTATTTTGGCTACTGCGTTCCGATTGGCAATTTAAAGATAGTAATATAAAGCAGGTTCACTTGTTGCCATACAATACGCTGATCTTCTAAAAGAAGATAGCGATAAAGCTAGCTTAAAAATATTATTTACCCCAACAGAGAGGGAAGTATTGTATTTTGTAGGAATGACTAAAGATACGGTATTTTTAACTAGCTATGAGAATGTTATTTCAAAAGTAGTAACATTTACATTAGAAAATAATGAATGGACAAAACCGGTAACTTTAAAACTGCCTTATGAAAATACAATTTGTGGTATGTTGTCTGATGATGAGGAAGAAGATGCATTAATTACTATAGAAAATTCTATAGTACCTCCAACTATCTATTTATGGGATAAAACTCATGAATTAAAAGTTATTAGAAAGCCTTTATATCCGTTTGATAGCAAAAATTATTTGTAGATCAAAAGGAAGCTACAAGCTCGGATGGAGTTAAAATACCATATTTTATTGTCTATAAAAAAGGTACAAAATTTGATGGTAAGAATCCAACATTACTTGAAGCATACGGCGGTTTTCAAGTAATCAACTCTCCATATTTCTCTCGCATGGAAAATGAAGTATGGGTTAAACATGGCGTGGTTAGTGTTCTTGCCAATATTAGAGGTGGCGGAGAGTTTGGTCCTAAGTGGCATAAGGCGGCTCAAGGAATAAAACGTCAAACCGGCTTGAATGATTTTATTGCAGTAGCAGAGGGTTTAATAAAGCAAAATATTACTAGCCCTGAGTATTTAGGAATTAAAGGAGGGAAGTAACGGCGGATTGCTAGTAAGTGTTGTAAACGCAGCGTCCTGATTTATTTGGAGCTATAACATGTAAATGCCGATACTTGATACGATATAAAGAATTCGGAGCAGGACATTCATGGGTTACAGAATATGGTGATCCAGCAAAAGTAGAAGATTTAGTACATATTAAAAAATATGCACCGCTAGAGAATTTATCTTTAACGCACAAATACCCAGCTATGTTAATTACAGATTCAGTATTAGAGCAGCGTGTACACCCATGGCATGGAAGAATTTTTGAGTATGTGCTTGAGAAAAACCCAAATACTAAAACTTACTTTCTAGAAAGTGTAGATAGTGGGCATGGTAGTGGTAGTGATTTAAAAGATAGTGCCAATTATTTGATCAATATTTATACATTTTTTGCAAATGCTTTGAAATTAAAAATTAATTAAATTTAATACTAGGTCAATATGTGTTACTTATTATACTACCGGATAGTTTAAAAAAAACCGTCGATGTCATTCCTGCGAAGATACATGGGTGTCAACTTAAGGAAAAGGCCACCCCGTGGCTTGACCACAGGGTCCATATAATTTTAGTATTTTTAACTGGATCCCGCGATCAAGTCGGCATTGTTGCATGGATCGGAAAACCTACTCGATGTCATTCCCGCGTAGGCGGGAATCCAGAAAAATAACTTCAATATTGCTACAAAAGTTACATACTTGATAAAATAACCATATAAAAACTTGTTTTTATATGCTTGACTGGATTTCCGCCTTCGCAAGGAATGACATAATGTAGATATAATATAAATTCAAGAAAACAATTTTCCAATTCCGCTACGTAATAGATTTTTAGGATTTATTTTACTGGCTTTTTTCATCATCTCGCTTATTTGTTTATATTGCTTTAGCAAAATATTTACCTTTTGTACCGTAGTTCCTGCTCCAGCAGCTATACGTTTCCTACGAGAAGCATTAATTATATCGGGATTTTTACGTTCTTTTGACGTCATAGATAAAATAATTGCTTCTTGATGTTCAATTATTTTACTATTTAATTTTGATTGATCTATTTGATCCATAATTTTACCACTACCCGGTAACATACTAAGTATACTTCCAAAACCTCCCATTTTTTTTATACTTCTCATTTGCTGAAGATAATCATTTAAATCAAACTTACCCTTTTTTAATTTAGCTGCCGTTTTTTCGGCTTCTTCTCTATCAACAATACTAGCTGCTTTTTCAACAAAAGAGATAATATCACCCATATCCAGTATTCGAGAAGCTAAACGTTCAGCATCGAATTCTTCTAAATCAGTTAGGTTTTCACCGCTACTTAAAAATTTAATCGGCTTTTTAGTAATATATTTTACACTGAGTGCTGCACCACCCTTGGAATCGCCGTCAATTCTAGATAAAATTAATCCTGAAATTTCTAACTTTTCATTAAAACTACTTGCCGTAACTACTGCATCCTGCCCTGTTATACTGTCGATTACTAACAAAGTTTCTGTAGGCTCCACTATCTTTTTTATTGCAAGCGCTTCCTCCATCATCGCTTTATCAATTTGTGTACGACCTGCCGTATCATAAATTACGACATCATAAGCAGAAATTTTAGCCTCAGCAATAGCTCTTTTGACAATATCGAGGGGTTTCTCACCTTGCACAATAGGTAATGAATTAATCTGTACTGAGTTTGCAAGTATAGCGAGTTGCTCTTGTGCGGCCGGTCTGTAAGTATCCAAAGAAACAAGTAAAACTTTCTTATTTTGATTTCTAAGCCGTAAAGCAAGCTTACTACTCGCCGTAGTTTTACCGCTCCCTTGCAGCCCTACCATTAGGAAATTCACGGGCGGCTTTGAATTTAAATTTAGCTTTGTCTCACTTTCACTTGAAGCTAAGAGATTTATCATCTCTTCATGGATAATTTTAATTATCATCTGTCCAGGTGAAACAGACTTAATAACCTCCTGCCCTAAAGCTTTCTGTTTAACTTCCGCTATAAAATCTTTTATCACCGGTAATGCAACATCTGACTCTAAAAGAGCCACTCTTATATCCCGCATAGCAGCATCTATTTGGGCTTCCGTCAAAATGCCTGAGCTAACTAGCTTATCAAAAATCTTCGTTAAATTTTGTGTTAAAGTTTTAAACATGCAAATAATTTAATTTATAAAATCCCTAAAACCTAATATATACTACGAGTAAATGAACAATAGTCAAAATAAAACATAAATTAAATTTATATTCTAGAGGGAAACCGCTTTCTATCTTGAATATCTATTAACTATTCTTTTTTAAAAAAGGAGTATATTTCTCTCAATATATTTTGTTGTTTTATGGATAACATAGAAAGGAACATAGTGATATCGTGTTAATTACTAGAAAACTCATTCACCACTAATATATAACTTGTTTTTAAGTCCAAATCATAATCAATGGTATTATATATTAACTTTTTTATGTCGGTAAATTTTTGCAGTAAATATGAAGGATGTCTATTTGATAGTTTATTAAAAATCTTATTTTCCAAATCTAGAAGTTCAATATTAACGTTGGCAGATTTTTTAAGGATTCTATTCATTAATAATAATAAATTATCAATAAAATCTAGCCATAATTCTCGGTCTTTAGTAGTAAAGCGATTAATAAAATCTAACGTTTTGTTATCTGCTATCGACTGAATAAACTCGGAATATAATTCGTTTTTAGTATGATGGATAGATGATCTAACATTAATTTTAAAACATCTTGATCTAATTGTAGAAATAATACTTGCAGCTCTTGAAGTAATTAAAAAAATGTAACTATTCTTTGGTGCATCTTCAAGAATTTTTAAGCATGAATTCGCTGCATTCAAATTCATAAGATCCGCCGAATAAATTATTGCAACTTTATAACCTGAAATTGCAGAAGTTTTACTTAAGAAGTCTTGTAATTTTCTTATTTGTTCAATAGAAATATTTTTAGCATTAGATGTAGCTGAAGTTTCCCTAGCGATGAAATGATAATCAGGATTGTTTTCAAGAGGAATGCTATTCTTAAAAAGCTTAATATATATAAACTCTTCTAAATCTTTTAAAGCTTGCTCTATATTTTCGGCTTCGATAAGCCAACTATTGTATAGCTTATTATGTTTTAAGTTAAACTCTAGGCGTTCAATTATCAATGGTTGTAATATCGTTATGAATTGTACTTAAGAAGCATTCTATATCATTCCGGCTTTTGCAGAGCATTGTTGCATGAGCCAGTTTTTCTAGTGTCACCCCGCAAGCTTGTAACGGGGTTCGGAAATTATTAGTACTGTAAATACGTTACTTCTTTTAATTACAAGCTTCTTTCATTTTTCTTCCGGCTCTAAAAGTAGGTTGATTGTAAGCATCTATTTTCATTTTTGCTCCGGTTTTTGGGTTACGACCCTCACGTGCTTTTCTATGATGTATTTCAAATGAACCGAAACCTGTTATATTAATATTATGGTTGCTCTTTATAGCACTAAGCACACTATCAAGAACTAAATTAAGTGCTTTCTCGGCCTCAGCTTTTGTTAATGTTTTATGTGAAGCATGTTTATGATTATGACCATGGTCGGTCATAAATGCTATAAATTCGGTTTTATTTATTTTTTTTGGTTCTTTTTTGTTATGTGTACTCATAATAAAATCAACTCTCCTTTGATAGGTTAATATGTATTGATGTTTTTTTATAAAACAATATATATAACTGGCAATAATATACATCAATATATTTTTTATGTGAGTTAATTATAACAAACTACCCACATACTACAAATGCCAGTTATTTACAAAGTTTAAAATATATACGTTATTATATTAATTTATAGAAAAATGTAGCCATTTTACATCAGTTATACTGTTAAAACTATCTTAATCAAGTAATTAAAGTGAAAATTTATCATTAAACCCCTAATTTATTGTCAGTAGTAAATTACAAAAACTAATTTTCTACTCTATAAAAAATTATATATACTTAATTTACATAAAAAGTGGAAACCGTCTTTCACCTTTTATATAGAATATTTCTAACCGAATAGCAGATTATGTAATAATTCGCTATTCACATTAATTTAAAATAAAATTTTTAAAGAAAAATATATTAAATCCAATGTTATTGTCTGAAATTTGTATTAAACGCCCTGTCTTTACTACAGTTTTGAATTTGGTTATTGTAGCTCTTGGAGCAATTGTTTTTACCAAACTACAAATTAGAGGCACTCCGGATATTTCAGTTCCCATTATAAATGTCGAAGCTCATTATGCAGGTGCCGATGCCTTATATATGGAGCAAGAAATAACGACACGTATAGAAAAAGCTTTAAAGACGGTTAAAAATTTAGATTATATAACTTCTCAAAGTTCTACCGGCAAAAGTAGTATTACTTTATCGTTTCTATTATCTACCGATATTGAAGTAGCACTAAACGACGTCCGCACCAAAATATCGGATATCATTTATATGTTCCCGCAAGATATGCAAGCCCCGTCAGTTGCAAAACTTGATGCCGATAGTTCCCCAAGCCTCTTCATAAGCGTTGAAAGTGATCAATATAGTGATTTAGAATTAACAAAGATCGTCGAAGATAATCTACAAACACCGTTAGATAAACTTGAAAGCGTAGGACAGTCACAAATTTACGGCGGTCGGGAATACATAATGAGAATAGAACCAGATTCTAAAAAATTATATCAACATAAAATTTCTTTATTGGAGATTGAATCCGCAATAAAAGAGCAAAATAAAGATTATCCCGCAGGTACGATTAAAACAAAAAGTAATAATTTTATAGTAACTCTTGAAGGTTCTTTATCTACACCGGAAGAATTCGGTAATATTATTCTAAAAGTACAAAACGGAGGTATCATAAAATTACGAGATATAGCAAAAATATCTTTAACTTCTCCCGATGAGGACATAATTTTTAGATATAACGGCAAAAGCTCTATTGCCCTTGGTCTTATAAAAGAATCAAAAGCTAACGTCATAGATTTATCACATGAAGTAACTAAAGCACTAGAAAGAATTAAAGAATCCATGCCCAAAGGAATAAGCATGGGTATCGCATATGATGGAGCAACGCCTGTAAAAGCATCAATTTACGCAGTATTTCAAACAATTTTTGAAGCTTTAATATTAGTAGTTTTAGTCACTTATTTATTTCTTGCTTCTGCTAAAATTACCTTAATTCCGTTTGTGACGATTCCGGTATCGTTGATCGGTACTTTTAGCGTAATGTATGCTTTTGGATTTTCTATTAATATATTTACACTCCTTGCTATGATACTTGCTATAGGTTTAGTGGTCGATGATGCGATAGTTATGCTTGAAAACATTTTTAGATATAATGAAATGGGGCATAAACCCATAGAGGCGGCTATGCTTGCTTCTAAAGAAATCGGCTTTGCAATCATTGCTATGACTATTACGCTTGCTGCCGTATTTTTACCCGTGGGTTTTATAGAGGGTTTTATCGGGAAATTATTTATTGAATTTGCTTGGACTTTAGCATTTTGTGTTTTGTTCTCAGGATTTGTTGCTTTAACTTTAACTCCTATGATGTCAAGTCGTATGGTTACAAAACATAATACGGACTTACCAAAATTCTTAGTAAGGTTTAACGACATTCTACAATTTATTCAAAATAAATATATTTACTATCTAAAGCTAACTTTTGACAATAAAAAGAAATTTGTCATCATTATTGCATCATCATTTATAGTGCTGATTATTAGTTTTAAATTTACTCAAAAAATTTTCGTACCCCAAGAAGATGATGGATTTTTACAAGTTTCTCTTAAAGGTCCTGAAGGTTCTAGTTTAGAATCTTCTACTAAAGTAGTGAAAGAAGCCGAAAAAATCCTTGCTAATTATAAAGATATATTAGGTTATCTGATGGTAATAGGTGTAGGCGGTAGCGATAATGTTTTTGGATTCATTCCTCTAAAAAATTGGGGTGAGCGTTCTCGTTCCCAAGAAACTATTAAGAATATGTTAAATAAGCAGTTTTCTGAAATACCGGGCATGTCGATTTGCGCTATGGATCCACGTTCAATGGTTAGCGGGAATGCAAGTCGCCCTATCGAGTTTACTATTCAAACGAACCTTGAATATGATGATCTAGATAAAATATCACAACAATTTATTGATATAATGAAAACAAATCCTATTTTCTTAAACGTCAATAGAAATTTACAATCGGCAATGCCGACTATAAGTATAGAAGTCAACCGTGATAAGGCTTATTTATACGGAATGGATTTGGCAAATATAGGCAAAACGATACAATATTTACTTGCAGGTCAACAAATCGGGGATTTTAGAATGAGTAATGATTTATATAACGTTATATTACAATTTAATCAAAAAGATCGAAAAGATATTAGCGATTTTAGTAAAATTTTAATCAGAGCAAAAAATAATAATATGTTACCGCTTGAATCGATAGCCAATATTACGGAAAAAATATCAGTAAAATCATATAGTCATTATAATAATTCAAAATCCGTTACTATTTCTTCCGATCTTGCTCCTGACGGAAAAATTGATGATGCAATTAATGAAATCAATAAAATAGCCGCTAAGTTACTTGATCCTAGTAATACTATAATTGAATATATCGGAGAAATTAAACAAATGAGAGAGGCAGACAGTAATATGCTTATAACATTTGTGTTTGCTCTTATATTTATCTATTTAGTGCTTGCAGCTCAATTTGAAAGCTTTACTGACCCTTTATTAATATTACTCGCCGTACCTTTCTCAATAACCGGCGGTGTACTTGCTCTCTGGCTTGCCGGTAATAGCCTTAATATGTATAGTAATATCGGACTTATTACTTTAATTGGATTAATTACTAAGAATTCTATTATGATAGTAGAATTTGCTAATCAGCTAAGAGAAAAAGGAGTAAAGGTTCAAGAAGCTATAATAGAATCCTCAAAACTTCGCTTGCGTCCAATTCTTATGACTACTCTTGCTGCCGTAGTCGGAGCTTTACCTCTAGTTTTTGCAGACGGGGCCGGTGCTGCTGCTCGTAATTCTATAGGCTTTGTAATAGTTGGAGGATTAAGCATCGGTACTATATTTACAATTTTTGTTATACCTGTAATATATCAAACTTTTAAGAAGGATTAATAAATTATAGAATTATAAAATTTAGTAGACATATAGCTCAAAATGAGAAATGATTATTTTACGTTAGTTTTGTTGCATGGCTCGAAAAACGCACACAATGTCATCCCAAGGCCTCGCCACGGGATCCAAAAATGTAACCCATAATATTAGTAATTTTAGTATTTTAACTGGACCCTGCTATCAAGTTGTGGGATGACAGAGGTATGAGCCACACAACAAGGTCTTTTACGTTTAACTAAAAGGAGCTTAAATATGTTAATAAATACTTCTAATAATCCGCTTATTACTACTGTACATTTATTATCTTCTATAGGTGCTATAAATTGGGGCTTAGTCGGATTATTTAATTTTAATTTAGTCACACTTTTATTTGGCTCATTTCCAATTATTGTTACAATACTTTATATAATTATAGGCTTTTGTGGTGTATATTCTTTCCTTTGTTTAGGTAAGCTATTTTGTAAACCCGGAATAGAAAAGGTGAAGTAACTCTACCTTTTCGTCATTGCGAGCAGCCGTAGGCTGCGTGGCAATCTCATGAAATCATAACAAACTCCTGAGATTGCGGCCGTACAATTGCTATGCAATTTCCTCGCAATGACGACCTAACAACCTCACTTGTGCTATAGCAGTTATTGCTGCTGTTTCAGCACGTAATGTATTACTTCCTAAACTTATAGATTTTGTATTCTTATATGAGGCAAGAAGTTCCAGCTCATCATTAGTAAAGCCTCCCTCCGGTCCTACAATAATAGTTATATCACTATTACTAAGTGATGATGAAATTCGTAATATAGAATTTTCTTCTTTTTCATGTTCATTAGCATATAACATCAAATTATTATTCTTTTTTAAATAATCTTGTATTGTGATAGCTTTTTCAATTATCGGGGGAGTAAGACGTTCTGATTGCTCTGTTGCCTCAATAACACATTTCGTTAAACGTTCGATATTTACCGATCTAAATTGACACCGCCTAGTAATTAACGGAATAATTTTAGTTATACCGAGTTGCGTAACCATATTTATCGCAAGCATTAATTTATCTTGCTTTATTATAGCAACAGCAAGAGTTAACGTAGATTCTGTATAAGGCTTTTTTAACTGTTCTTTAAGTCTAACCGATAGGTTATTTTTACCTATATCGTTAATTTGTGCTAGAAATTCTCCATCCGTACCGTTAAAGAGACGCAAGCCATCATTTACTTTAAGACGTAGCACCGTTTTAACATAATGAACATGATCACTTGCTAATTCTATCTTGCTATTTTCAGCTAAACGACTATTAATATAAATACGGTTATATTTCATATATTTAGTACTATGGACGATAAAAAAGATAATAGACATCTTTCCAAACCAGCTTATAGAGAGGAATTTACAGGAGACACGGAACGCAGCACCACAGCGTATATGGACATACTTGAGGATGCGAGCACCGGATCGACGTCTAAATTACCTCTAGAAGCGAAGTTTGGAAAGATGTCTCATAATATATCAGAAGAAGAAAATTTACCAAAAGAAAAAGAAATTGGCGGTGTTAAAGGTCTAGAACCGACAAGATACGGGGACTGGCAACATAAAGGTAAAGTCACAGATTTCTAATGCCTTGCCTTCAACACACTAAAATTTTACCCTATAAACCGCAAGAATTATTTGATTTGGTCTGGGATGTAAAATCTTATCCTAAATTCTTGCCTTGGTGTTCTGCTTCTAGAATTATTTCAGAAAATAATCAAGAGGTTATTGCTGAATTAGTAATTCAGTTAAAAGGCTTTTCAGAAAAATATAACTCACGAGTTACAAGTGAAATAACAGATGATGGAATATATTTGATTAATACGGTAGCTATTTCAGGACCTTTTGAATATTTAAAAAGTACTTGGCAATTTGTTCCATGCACGGCAGGAACTAAATTAAAATTCTTTATTGATTTTAAAATGAAATCCGTAATACTGGATAAATTAATCGGCACTTATTTTACCAAAGCAACCGAAAAAATGATTATAGCTTTTGAAAGGAGAGCTAAAGAGGTTATTAAATAAAAAAGAGCAAGGTTATAGATCTATAACCTTACTCTCTAGAAAGTTTTGTATTTAGTTACTAGGCAATATCAGATATATACCCTTCATCTCCCTCATCTCCTAAGATTTGAGTTTGATCATCATTAAGATTATTATAATCAAGGCTATAAAACTGCTCTTCTTGTTCTTCACTAGTACTGGAAGTATGATAATTAAATAATACTTCATAAGCTTCATTTATTTCAGCATATTTCTGTATTTCTTTTGAAAGTTCTACTCCTTTATTTTGCATAGCTTTTTCTTTACCATACCATAACTCACTTATCAAATTTGGCTTGTATTCTGCTAATTGCTTATTTTTGTAACTTTCTCTCTTTGCAACAGTTCCTAAACTTAAAGCTTTTTCAACATCTTCACTTGAATAGCCATTTTGTATTAGCTGCTGAATAATACAAGCATGTAAAGAAAGAATACTAGTATCTAGAACTAATTTATTTGTATATTGTCCTTTCACGCCAGATATTTTCTGATATAACGCACGATCTGTTGATTCCACTATTTCATAGCCACCATTATGTTTGTAACCAACGCCGTCTTCCGTTAAACTTAAGGTTGGTACGCGAGTTATTGCATTAGATATTATCTTACCATTTATTCCTTCAATATATTTACCAGTAAATTTATCTATACCGTTTTTATCTACAGCAGTACCGTATACAAAACTTCCTAACCCCGAAGTAGCCAAATACTCTTCAACTTTAGTTGCTTCATGAGCCTTAGTAAAAAGCTTTATTTGTTCATTACTATCCATAATGCCTTTTGCCCCATAACTAGTACCAAAAACAGCCCCTGTTATTAAAGGTATCTTGCTTAACCAACTACTAGATGAAAAAAAACTACTTATTCCTGCAAAAAAGCTTCCTGATGCTAATTTTGTATAAAAACTATAATCTGCTTTTGCTTTTTCTATTAAAGATAAGTAAGTAATCGGTTTATTACTTCCGAATAAATTACGTACTAATAATGTAAACATAGTCTATCTCCTATTTGTTTAAGTCACCATATTTCATGGTTGTTAAATATAACGCAAATGCACTGTATAACAAAAGTAATCAAATGTCAATCTTTATTTAATAATAGATTAATAAGTATTAATATTTGACTTGACATTTTTTAGAAAAACCATATTTTATGGTAAAATTGATCAAAAAGAGGTAGATATGTCTACGTACAAAAATTCTAAACATATTAGCACTAAAAAGCTTGCTTATATAGGGTTAGACCTCGCATATAAAACAGATGATTTAAATATTTATAAGCTAAAAGCATCAAAGGTCAATGAACAATTAACAGATAGCGGCTGGGAAATACTGACTGCTTCATGTGATAATATCAGCACTGCTAAATATGATTATAAAGCCGTCGCATTTATAAATAAAGAAACTAAAGAAGTTCATATTGCTAGTGCCGGCACAAAATTCAATATATATGATTTATTAGACGACTTGCTTATCGCTCTGCACTATTTACCTACTAAACTAACTCCACTTCAGGATTTTGTTAATGAAATAATTAATAAATTAGGCGGCTTAAGTAAAGCCACAGAATATAGTTTTAATACTAGCGGTCATTCACTTGGAGCAATAATTGCAGATTTAACCTTAGTAGAAATACATTCTCGCAACCTACATTTTAATAAATCTACAACTTTTGACAGTCCTGGCTCAAAACCGATAATTGAAAGAGGCATAGAAAAAAATTTATTTACCGGAAAAGTAACAACTCCAATAAAAGAGCTAGCTACCCATTCCAAGATATATAATGCAAAACATAATCTTATTAATATTACTAATAAGCATTTGGGAAAAACAACAATGGTACTTCCTGGTAAAAAAACAGAACTATCACAATCAGAAGAATGGGCATCATATTTATATAATTTTGCCAAACAAAAAGTTACAAAATATCTAGGAATTAATGGAATAGTCGAAGGCTTTGAAGAAATCATAGCCGGAATCAGTAAACATGGACTTGTTAATTTTTCTGATTTGAAACAGAATGTTACTTTAACCGTAGATGATTGGGAAGCAGCAACACAAAAATATGCTAAAAATACTCTAAATTTAAAAAATAATTTATATAATCAAATAGTTGAAACTGAAACCGGAGCTAATTTAGTTGAGATGTATAATAATTTTCAAAGCTGCAGTCAAGAATATGCTCAGGAAGTCAAAACAACAGGAGATATAAGTAATTATCATCTATATCCTCTAATATGTTAAATAAAAAAATAACATATATAATAAATTTGTAGGCAGAAATCACCTTTCATATTCATTATTTCTTATTTAGAGCAACTAAATAGATTTCCGTAGATTCACTGCGGCTGGATGAAGGTTTAAAATGTTTCACTGTTTTAAATTCAAGCTTTACTTTATTTAATAATTCATTTTCTGCACCGCCACGAAAAATTTTAGCAATAAAATGACCGGAGGGTTTTAGTACTTTTAAAGCAAATTCAAAAGCTTGCTCACATAAAAGTAAGGTTCTTATATGGTCTGTAGCTTTATGACCTATGGTATTTGATGCCATATCACTCATTACTATATCAGCTCTACCGTCTAAAGCCTGAATAATTAATTCTTCCGTCTCTGCTTCAAAAAAGTCTTTTTGAAAAAATTCAACTCCAGCAACAGGTTCGATTTCTAACACATCGATAGAGATTATTTTATTATTTAGGTCATTATCCGAAGCTTTAATAAGCTTGGAAGCTACTTGACTCCATCCCCCAGGAGCTGCTCCTAGATCAACAATTTTCATGTTAGGAGTAAAAAGTTTAAATTTTTCATGAATTTCAAGTAGTTTATATGCAGCTCTTGACCTAAAGCCGTCCATACGTGTTTTTGCAACATACGGATCGTTTAATTGGCGTCTAAGCCAATTACTAGAAGAGACGGTGCGTTTTTTAGAAGTCTTAACTCTAACGAATTTATTTCTATAACCGCTTAAATTATTTGTCATAAAATCTTTTATACTTATAAATAAATGAAGAATAAGTAGACGAAGTTTAATCTGGAAAAGAGCAAGGAATCCACAAGACGAGGAACGAAAGCTGTTAATAACACTTGAGTACCACAGTGCTTGTAGCCAATTTTTCAAATTAAACGAGTATGCTCTTTTGCTATTTTATCTAATACAGAATTAACAAAACCAATTTCATGCTCATTTAACATATCATTTGCTATGTCCGTATATTCGTTGATTACTACTTTAGCAGGCGTAGTAGGACAAAATAATAGCTCACATATACTAACACGCAATAAAGCTCGGAGTAAGATCGGCATATGTGCAGGACCTTTATCATTTGTTAAATGATTGTCGATAATTTCGTCTAGTTTATTAATATTTTCAAATACTGACTTTACCAGCATTTTAAAATGACTTATACTTAATGATATTTTTAAATTCTCAGGTAAATCTGTTATAGAATTATTATTTTGATAAAAAGAAAGTACATTTTGCATGATATCATCCATATCATCGTTATTTTGCAATATGTTTTGATAAATAGCTTGCACTGCTGCAATACGTGCAATCGACTTTTTATTAATTTTATTTGAACTCATAGAGAAAAGAAATTTAAAATTTAATTTTCGTCATTGCGAGTGTGATATGGCGTGATGTCATTCCCGCGAAAGCGGGAATCCAGTAATTAAAAAACATAAATACTATTAGTTTTTAAAACTAATACATTTGGATTACTTCATTTTTTTTCTGTGGATTCCCGCTTTCGCGGGAATGACATCGGAAACCAAGGAGCAACGTCCACTCACAACGACAAAATGATATCTATAACCTTGCAATGTATACCTTAAAATAATTTATTAGTAAACTTATAAAATTTTTATGCTCTCTATAATAGGATTTATTATAACAATTAGTATCTTGGTATTTATCCATGAATTTGGGCATTATTGTATTGCTAGATATTTTAATGTAAAAGTTGAGGAGTTCTCGATAGGTTTCGGTAAAGCACTAATAGGCATTACCGATAAAAAAGGAGTTAGGTGGAAGGTTTGCCTTATACCGCTTGGCGGTTATGTCAAGATTTACGGCTATAATCGCAGCCTTATGGATAAGACTAAAGAAGTTAACGAAAAAGTAGCTTTTGATGCTAAATCTTGTTTAGAACGTTTTTTAATAGTTGCAGCAGGTCCGTTAATTAATTATTTACTTGCCGTAATAATATTTGCAGGTTTTTATTGTTACTTTGGAAAAACAGAGATTCCTCCTATAATAGGTGATGTAGTAGCTTCATCACCGGCAGAGAGAGCAGACTTAAGAGCAGGAGATAAAATTGTTAAGGTTAACGATAAATCTGTTAAAGATTTCGGGGACGTGCAGAGAGAGATATTAATTAACGGTTTTAGCTCTTCTACTTTAACTATAGAAAGAAAAAGTGAGGAATTTATCGTTAATATAATACCTCAAGAAATAATTATATCACCTCCCGAAGAAAAGCAAGTTAAGAAAACTCTTCGCATCGGTATTATAGCTAAAAATGAACCTATTCATACTAAAATAGGAATTTTAGGAGGATTCTGGGAAGCTATTAATACTACTATAGATATGTCTGCTTTAACTCTAAACGCAATATCGCAAATGATTGTAGGAAAACGTTCACTCGATGAGATAGGAGGACCGGTAGCTATTGCTAAAGAGTCAAGCAAATCCATAGCTGGTGGAACCCAAATGTATCTGTTATTTATAGCAATGCTTTCCGTTAATTTAGGGTTACTTAACTTACTACCTATACCGGTGCTTGACGGCGGACATTTAGTATTTATATTATATGAAGCAATTACAGGTAAATTACCGAATCCTAAGACTAAAAATATTTTGTTACAATTAGGAGCAATAATCATAATTTTTCTTATTATAATTTCTGTTTCCAACGATATACAAAATTTGTTTTCCTAAATTATAGATTTGCTTGCTCTCGTTTATATTATCTACTATAGTGGAGTATATTAATTATGTTTGAATGCATTAGTTAGGAGAACTTTAGTATTATTCTTAGCTAAAAGCGGGAATCCAGTTCTTTGTCATACCGCGACTTGAACGCGGTATCTAATTTATTATTTTTACCGTGGTCAAGCCACGGGATGACATCGGGTTTAAACACAGAAATTTAAATTAAATCTTAAAGAAGGTTTTAGGTGACAATCAGATCAATTAGTAAGTTAACAATTTTATTATTAACGATTTTTTATTATCATATTTCATTAGCTGACTCTGTAATTCGTAAAATAACTATCGAAGGTAACCACAGGGTTGAGCGTTCTACTATTGAGAGCTATTTAAAGCTTAAGGTAGGAGAAACCTATAATAATTCTCAAGAAGATGAGGCAATAAAACGTTTATATGCCACCTCACTTTTTAGAAATATAAATATGCATATAACAAATGATGGTAATTTAATAGTTAACGTTACTGAAACGCCTTTTATAAGTAGTGTAGTATTTAGCGGTAATTCTAAAATCAAAACTAATATGCTCGCTAAAGAAATTTATACAATGTCGGGCGAATCTCTTAGCCAAGCTAAAATTGAATTAGATGTAAAGAAAATATTAGAAATTTATAAACGTAGCGGGCGTTTTGCTACTACGGTAACACCTAAAATCGAAAATTTAGAAAACAACAGAGTTAAGGTTATTTTTGATATAGCAGAAGGACCAAAAACCGGTATTAAATATATTTATTTTAGCGGTAATGAAAATTATAGTAATTCAGAACTTAAATCTATTGTTTTAACTAAAGAATCTCGTTGGTTTCGCTTTTTAGAAAGTAACGATACTTACGATCCTGATAGAGTGGAGTATGATAAAGAATTACTGAGAGAGTTTTATCAATCTGTAGGCTTTGCAGATTTTAGAGTAATTTCGGCATCAGCAGAACTCAATAATACTAAAGAATATTTCACCCTTACCTATTCCATTGAAGAGGGAGAAAAATATAGCTTCGGTAATATTACAATAGACAATAAACTAACTAATATAGATATAACACCGCTTAATAAAATTGTTAATATTAAGCAAGGCAAGGTTTTCAATATGAAAAAGGTTGATGGTATAGCTGAAAAAATCGGAGAATATTTTACAGCGAACGGTTACCCTGCAGTAAATGTTTATCCGGATATAATGAAAAATGCTAATCATACTGCAGATATTAAATTTATTATTGAAAAAGCCGATAAGGTTTATATTAATAAAATTAATATTATTAATAACCTTAAAACCGAAGGCCATGTTATAAGAAGAGAATTTAAAATAGAAGAAGGTGATATAATTAATCGTTCATATATTGAAAAAGGTGAGCGTAATCTTAGAAATTTAGATTATTTTGAGAAAGTAGCAATTAGCTTAGCTCCGACTAAAGCTAAAGATAAATATGATGTTAACGTTGAAGTTGATGAAAAATCTACTTCCTCTATAGGTTTTGATTTAGGATATAATACTGCCGGCGGTTTATTCGGACGTTTCTCTTTCTTAGAGCGTAATTTAGTCGGTACCGGGAAACTGCTTAATGCCGGTGTACAGGTAAGTAAAAACACTACAAGCTATTACGGTGGTATTACCGCACCGCACTTTTTAGATCGTGATTTATCACTTGGCGTAAACGCATTTAGAAACTATACCGGACGCGGTGCTAGTGTACTAAATACAACTGATCAAAGCTATAAGTTACACTCTATAGGAGCCAAAATTTCTCTTGGTTATGAAATTAAAGAGTATTTAGGTCACGAAATAGATTATTTAATCAAACGTGATATTTTAAGTGCCCCAACTCCATCAAGCTCAATATTCTTAAAGGAGCAAATGGGAAGATTCATTACTTCTGCTATAGGACATACTATTACTTATGATCAAACCGATAATAAAATTGTTCCAAAGAACGGTTACTTAGTAAGCGGCACACAAGAATTTGCCGGCGTTGGAGGTGATAACAAATATATAAAGCATGAGGTTGACGGTAAATATTATAAATCTTTCATACATAACAAGCTTACTTTAAAATTATCTGCTTCCGGAGGCGATATTGCAGGGCTTGGAGGAAAAATTATTAGAATTTCCGATCGCTTTAATTTAGGTGATTATAGTTTAAGAGGCTTTGCAAGCGGTGGTGTAGGACCTCGTGAAAAGGTCACTAACGAAGGACTTGGCGGTGAGCGATATTACACATTCTCAACAGAGCTTAATTTCCCAACACCTGTACCTGAGGAATTTAATTTAACCGGTGCAGTCTTTATGGATTTAGGAAGTGTTTGGGGAGTAGGCCTAAATAAGAAACAATATCAAACTCCAAACGGTTTTTATAACGATAAATCTCTTAGAGCTTCCGTTGGTTTCGGCTTTATTTGGGTAACACGTTTTGCACCGATCAGAATGGATTGGGGTTTCCCAATTAAGAAGAAAAAATATGACGATACGCAGCATTTCCATTTAAGATTTTCGACGCATTTATAAAGATGTTTCATTGTCACCCCGTGGCTTGACCACGGGGTCCAATTCAGGATGCTAATCTTTAGCATTTTAAAATTTTTTTATTGGATTGCCACGCTCCTTGTCAGTCGCTCGCAATGATGAAACATGTCTCGTAATAATCATATTTCAGCCGATGTAGCTCAGCTGGTAGAGCGGCGCATTCGTAATGCGTAGGTCTGGGGTTCAAATCCCCACATTGGCACCATTTTCTAAATAAAACCATAGCCCTATTTGTGATAGGTGTGGTAGAACCTGATATACTAATAATGTGTAGAAAAACGCATTCGTATCATACCGTGGCTTGACCACGATATCCAAAAAAATAACTTAAAATACTAATCATTTATTATCACCATCAATCCAAGTGCTCAAAAAGTCCAGCATCTAAAGAACCTAAAGCGGTTTTAAAAAATGCTTATAAAATAAGTAATGATACTGAAAGACTTATTGCTGTTGATATAAAAAATTACCAGTTTGTAATCTTTGATAATACAGGTGGTAATGCAGCTCATGTAAGGACATATAAAGAAATAGAGAGAGACGCTGTTTTAAAAAATAACCTAATCACAACAAAAACATGCACATAAGGTAATAAAAACTTTAATGAAACCTCGAAGCGGTATAAATTATTGGAATAACAAAATGAAATAAACAATATTTCTGATCCGAATATAAAAAACTGAAATAAATAATGACAGATAAATTATGGTATGAAAAAATAAATGAAGAAGATGCATATATCAGAAAAACACTTCAAGAATATATAGATTTATATTTCTTTGATTCTGTAGAATTTAAAGCAGTAGAAGATATAACCTTAGAAAATTTAGGTGAATTTTTAGAAGTAATGTTAAAACATTATCAACAATATCATTTTTATTTAGGCGAATTATATGATACTGGAGAAATATTAGAAGAATATTTCGATTATGTTTTTATGGATGATGAAAAATATATAAATTATCCTAAATATTCTAAAGAGGATAGACGTAACTTAGGTTGGTTATTGATAGTAAATTATATACAAATGTGTAATCCAAGACTATTTCCAGAAGATGTCCCGCATTTAATAGAATTTTTACACGCTAAAGATGGAGACGTGACAAATGCTCAAGAAAAGCTAAATACCTACCTTGCCCAATTTGATTTAATGAAAAGACAAGATGAAGATTACAGATGCTGGGAAGCAATCACGAAAGAACGTCAGCAAGCTATAGCAGAAAATAAACCTTTACCAATAAGACCTATGAGTATTGAACTATCAAAATGCTTGAAAGATTGAAGTTGGAAACTTTTTTAAGACCATCATAGAGCTAGCGAAAGCATTGGGAGTACAGCTGGCGAAGATGATAGCGATAGAGAAAGTAACGGAACTTGCAGTAAATGCTGTAAATAACAACGCACTATCTGGTTTAGGGCAAAAGATAGAGAATAAAATAGCGAGGAGCGTTACTCCGGCTTTAAACTCTAATAACGGGATATTGCTAAGTGCTTACAGTCGTTTAGAGCAGGACGGTAACAAGAGAACATGACGCCATTCGTGATCCCCTGAGCCATAATAGGCAAGATTGCAGCAACTGCGGTAATGCACTTTATTAACCGCAAGGTCACCTTAGTATTTTAAACTGGATCTCGCTACAAATGAGCTAGGATGACAGGGTGGAATTAATCCATGCAACAACACCAATGCTAAACGGAAATGACAATAAGGTCTTTTTAAGAGCGGTGTAAAACAAAACTACCTTTTTTAGGTAATTCCATTATATTTTGTAAAGAATTATAAGTTTTTGCTAAAAAATAACATATACTTAGCTTTACATAAAAAGTGAAAGCCAATTGTCACCTTTTATATTCAACTTCTTAAACCGAATAGCAGATTAGGTAATAATTCGCTATTCGTGTTAATTAACTATTATCTTTTTTCTTGGAGGAATATAGATTGTTTCATCTTCAGCATGCGAAATCTTTTCTAAAAGTCCGATAAAACGGTCTTTATTAGGTACTAGCTTTACTATCGCCCACCCCTCTTCTATTGATTGCTTTATGCGTTCTATATCAGATTTATGCTCTGAAAAAGATATAACTTTTTGTGCTGGGTTTTGCATATTGATAAATCAATTATAGTTAATAAGTATTAAAATGTTATAGTAAATATTTTTAATAAATCAATCACATATTTATTATTTGCTAAATATAAATAAAATGATTACCATATATTATTATTATGTCTTGTCTACTTATATCCTAATAAATAGTTTAATTAAAAATTAAAAGTTGTACAATATTATTTTAAACATATATGTCACTTATTAACTTTATTTAATTTAAACTGTATAATTTAATTATGTCAAATGATAATTTACAACCGCCTGCTCTTTCTAAAAAGCAATTATTTGCTTTTTTTGGTATGGTTGTCGGCATGTTTATGTCGGTACTTGATATTCAAATTGTCACTAGCTCATTATCCGTAATAGCTGCCGGTCTTGCCGCTTCAAGCGATGAACTTTCTTGGGTTCAAACATCGTACTTAATAGCTGAAGTTATCATTATTCCTATTACCGGCTTTTTAGCAAGGTTACTTGCTACTAGAATTTCTTATTTTATTGCAGCTTTAGGGTTTACGGTTATGAGCGTATTATGTTCGCTTGCAACTAATATTGAATCCATGATTATCTTTAGAGCATTACAAGGCTTTTTTGGCGGTGCTATGATACCGACGGTCTTTAGTACCGTTTTTATACTTTTTCCTGCATCGCAACGTCCTATCGTTACCATCTTAATTGGACTTGTCGTAACTGTTGCCCCTACTTTAGGACCTACACTCGGTGGATATATTACGGAGATTTTATCATGGCATTTTATGTTTTTATTAAACGTCATACCTGGTATTTTCGTATGCACGGTAGTTTTTTTATATGGGGATTTTGATAAACCAAATTATAAATTACTGAAAAATTTTGATTTTCTCGGTGTATTATTAATGGCTTTAACGCTCGGCTTATTACAGTATGTGTTAGAAGAAGGAAACAAAAAAGGTTGGCTTGAGGATAATTTAATATTATTCTTAAGTATTGCAGTAGTTTTAGGTTTTATTTTATTAATCATTAGAGAACTAACCTTTATTAATCCAATTTTAGACTTAAAAACATTTCTTTATAAAGACTTTACTTTTGGTTGCCTTTATTCGTTCGTTATGGGTATCGGATTATACGGGGCAGTATATATATTACCACTATTTCTCTTTACTATTGCCGGATATGATACATTACAAATCGGGGCTACTATGATGGTGACGGGCGGAGCACAATTTTTATCTGCACCACTCGCCGGTAGAATGTTAGGGCTAGGGGTAGATTTACGCCTGATGCTTATTATAGGGCTTGGAGGCTTTGCTCTTGGATGTCATTTGAATAGTTTTCTAACTCCTGATTCTAAATTTGCTGCATTTGTGCTTCCTCAATTTGTTAGAGGGCTTTCATTAATGTTTTGTTTTATACCGACTAATAATATAGCTCTTGGCAATATACCGAAAGAAAGAGTAGGCAACGCTAGCGGGCTTTATAATCTTACTCGTAATTTAGGAGGGGCGGTAGGGCTTGCAATAATCAGTACTATACTTACTAATGATACTAAAACCTTTATGCAATATTTATCGGAAAATATCTCGTCTACTTCTATAATGGCATTAGAACAACTAGATTCTTATACTGAATTATTAAGCGGAAAAGTTTTGAATCCCGAAAAAGCATCATATTTGTTATTAGCAAACAAATTAAATCATGATGCTTTTGTAATTGCAATAAATAATATATTTAATATGATAGGGCTGTTATTTGTATTTATAATGCTACTAATACCTTTTACTTCAAATATCAAATTAACCGAAAATGTTAATGCTCACTAAAATTAAATTTATATTATATTTTCCTTGGTTATTATTAGAAATATGGAAATCGGCTTTCGCGGTTATTAAAATAATTTGGCAAAGAAAGATAGGAATAGAGCCGGTTTTTGAATGGGTTGACGCAGAAGGGCTAGAAGAAATAGGCGAAATGATGTATGGTAATTCGATTACTCTAACTCCAGGTACAGTAACACTTGATATAAATAATAATATGTTATTAGTGCATGCACTCAATAAATCATCGATTACCGACCTACAAAGAGGTATAATGATTAAAAAAATTAAGCAGATATTAAAAACAACTTAAAGCAGAAAATGATATCAGATATAAACGCTCTAAAGTATAAAAAAGTTTTACTTAAAGTGTCAGGGGAAGCTTTAATGGGAGATAAGCAATTTGGGCATGAATATGACGTAATAAAAAAGATTGCCGGCGATATTAAAGAAGTTATCGATTTAGGAGTAGAAGTCACTATTGTAGTCGGCGGTGGAAATATTTACCGCGGGATTAATGCAGCACCTGTCGGTATGGACCGAGCTTCAGCGGATTATATAGGTATGCTTGCAACGGTGATTAATGCTTTAACTTTACAAAATGTTATGGAAAGCCTCAATATCTATACAAGAGTTCTATCGGCTATTCCTATGATGAGCGTGTGCGAGCCTTATATTCGCCGCAAAGCTAAAAGACATATGGAAAAAAAGCGTGTAGTAATTTTTGCCGGCGGTACAGGTAACCCGTTTTGTACAACCGATAGTGCCGCAGTACTTCGTGCAATCGAAATGAATTGCGATATTTTATTGAAAGCAACTCAGGTTGACGGTGTATATGATTCCGACCCTAAAAAAAATCCGGATGCTAAAAAATATTTCACTATTAGCTATAAAGATGTTATAACTAATAACCTGCAAGTCATGGATACGGCAGCTATTGCAGTTGCAAGAGAAAATAAATTACCTATAAGGGTATTTTCGATAAAAGAACAGGGAAATTTTGCTAGGGTAATACAAGATAAAGGGGAATATACGACAATTGAGGAATAATATATTGTAGTGTGAATTGTTGTATGATTTTTATGTCATTCCCGCATAGGTGTTGTTGCGTAGAGACCAAATCGTCATTGCGAGCAGCCGTAGGCTGCGTGGCAATCTAGAAAAAATAATAAAAAATTCTGTAAATCAGAATTTTTTACTAGATTGCTTCGTCAAAACTTATAGTTTTTCCTTGCAATGACGGAAAAACCAATCTACGCGGGAATGACATCGGGGGCATTTCCTAATACACATAACAATGTCTCAATTCGTGTACTAATAATAATATATGGATAAATAAAGATGGATAAAGAGAATTTAAAGAAAAACTTACAAGAAAAAATGGAGAAAGCTCTAAAAGTTTTAGATCATGAACTTAAAGGGCTACGTACCGGTAGAGCTTCAGTTAATTTACTTGATAGTGTAACCGTGGAAGCTTACGGGAGTAAAATGCCGCTTTCACAAGTTGCTTCTCTATCCACCCCTGATGCACGAACAATTAACGTGCAGGTTTGGGATAAATCTATGGTATCATCGGTAGAGAAAGGAATTACGATAGCAAATCTCGGCTTAACTCCTGCAACAGACGGTCAATTAATCAGACTGCCGATACCGGCTTTAACTGAAGAAAGACGTAAAGAATTGGTAAAACTTGCTCATAAATACGGTGAAGATACTAAAATTTCATTACGTAATATTAGAAGAGACGGCAATGAAGAACTTAAAAAGCTAGAAAAGGATAACGTTATTGCAAAAGATGAGCATCATAGCTTATCTGAACAAGTACAAAAGCTAACCGATGATTATAGTAGTAAAGTTGACTCGGTAATAAAACAAAAAGAACAAGAAATAATGACTGTTTGATTTTCTATGTCATGCCTGCTTTAGATTTGTTGCGTGGATCAATGCCTTACGAGGAGCGAAGCGACGTGGCAATCCAGAAAAATCGATCCATGCAACAATGCCAAGCGAGAATGACATAAATTGAATCTATACTAACAAAATAAAATGACAAAATTAGTTAGAGATTTAATTCCAGAAATTATCTTAAAATCAGGCAGGATACCAGTTACTCATATTGCTGAATCATATGAGTATAAAGAATTATTAAAAAATAAACTACTAGACGCAGTAGAGGAATTTTTACAAGATGAGTATATGGAGAAGTTGCCGATATATTAGAAGTACTTGAAACAATCTGTAATATTAGTGGCTATAAACTAAAAGATATATTAAAAAACAAAAAAAGAAAGTTAATGGTGGTTTTGATAATAAGATAATTTTAGAAAAAATAACTAATTAGCTTTTTTGCCTTAATAAAATAAAGGAGTCATGCAATAAAATCGGCTATAAAACCTTGTATCACAGGCTGTATCCAGGATCTAGCTCACAAGTCGCAGGATGACAGAAATACCGTTACACACAGGTAAGCCTTCACGGGAATAACATCAGACTATAACACTCAAAATAATAAAACTATGATAACAAAAGAAGAAGCACAGAAAATAGCAAAATTAGCTAGATTAAAATTTGAAGAAGATACTGTAGAAAAATTTTCTACTCAGCTTAGTACTATTATGGATATGATCGATATTTTAAATGAAATAGATTGCAAAGATATAGAGCCTTTAACTTCGGTTTCTAATATGAATGCTAGAATGCGAGAGGACGCCGTTACAAGTTCTGATTTATCAAGTGAGTTATTTGATAATGTAAGTGGAAATAGTGCTCAGCTAGCTAAAGAAGTAAAATATTTTATCACTCCAAAGGTTGTTGAATAATTATGACGGAACTAAACAAACTAACAGTAGCAGATAGTATAAAAGGTCTAAAAAATAAAGATTTTACAAGTACGGAATTAATAGGTGCACATATTAAACAAATAGAGAAGCATAGAAACCTAAATGCTTATGTTACCGAAACTTTTGACTTAGCTTTAAAACAGGCTGAAGCAGCCGATCAAAATTATGCTCAAAATAACGCAAGAACCCTTGAGGGTATCCCGTTTGCCGCTAAAGATCTTTTCTGCACGAAAGGCATTAGAACTACGGCATGTTCTAATATACTGAAAAATTTTATACCTAATTATGAATCAAGTGTTACACAAAATATTTTTGATAAGGGCGGTGTGATGCTCGGCAAAACCAATATGGATGAGTTTGCTATGGGTTCAACAAATATCACTAGTTGTTTTGGAAATGTAATTAGCCCTTGGAAAGCAAATGATGATAATGCTGATTTAGTTCCAGGCGGTTCTTCAGGCGGTTCAGCTGCAGCAGTTAGCGGATTTATGGCATCTGCTGCTCTTGGTAGCGATACGGGCGGCTCGGTACGTCAACCTGCAAGCTTTACAGGTTTAGTCGGTTTTAAACCGACATATGGTCGTTGCTCAAGATACGGAATGATATCGTTTGCTAGCTCCCTTGATCAAGCAGGAATATTTACTAGAAGCGTTTTAGACAGTAGCATTATGCTTGAAGTGATGATGGGGTTTGACGAAAAAGATTCTACTTCGATTAAAGCAGAAGTTCCAGAGCTACAATCCGCTATCGGAAGTTCTATGAAAAATATGAAGATAGGCATACCTCTTAGCCTTGGTGAGGGCAGTATTATTGAACCTGATATTATGAAAATGTGGCATGATACCATAGAACTACTTAAAAACGCCGGTGCTGAAATAGTTGATATTACTTTGCCACATGCTAAATACGGCGTTGCTGTTTATTACGTAATAGCACCGGCTGAAGCTTCTTCAAATTTATCTAGATATGACGGCGTTAGATACGGTCTTCGAGTAGAACGTGAAAATATGACGCTTGACGCAATGTATGAAATGACTAGATCAGCCGGATTTGGGGAGGAAGTAAAACGTCGTATTATGATTGGAACATATGTGCTATCATCTAGTGGTATGGATGCATATTATCTAAAAGCTCAAAAAGTACGTCGTTTAGTTGCAAACGATTTTAATAATGCTTTTGCAAAAGTTGATGCAATTTTATTACCGGCTGCCCCGACCGCAGCTTTTAAGATTGGTGAAAAACAAAATGATCCGACTATTATGTATTTAAACGATTTGTTTACTATTCCTGCAAGTTTAGCCGGTTTACCTTGTGCATCGGTTCCTGCCGGATTATCGGCACGCGGTTTACCTCTTGGGATGCAGATTATAGGTAAACAATTAGACGAATATAATGTTTTGAAAGTAGCATCGACAATTGAGTCAGGTGTAAAACATATTAAATTTGAACCAAAGGGTTTTTAATTATGGCATATATTGAAGGTAATACGGGGAAATGGGAATATGTAATAGGGCTTGAAATCCATGCTCAAATTTCCTCAAAATCTAAGCTTTTTTCAGGAAGTAGTACTATTTTTGCAGCAAATCCAAATTCGCAGGTTTCCTATGTTGATGCAGCAATGCCCGGGATGTTACCGGTATTAAATAAGCATTGTGTACACCAAGCAATTAAAACAGGGCTTGGGCTTAAAGCTAAAATAAATAAATATTCGGTATTTGATCGTAAAAATTATTTTTATGCCGATCTGCCGCAAGGTTACCAAATTTCGCAATTTTACTATCCTATAGTACAAAACGGCACTATGGAAATACCGACTAGTACCGGCGATCTTAAAACTATTCGTATTAATCGTTTGCATTTAGAGCAAGATGCGGGTAAATCTATGCATGATCAATCACCACATTACAGCTTTATCGATTTGAATCGTGCCGGTATTGGGCTTATGGAAATTGTGACCGAACCTGATATATCATCACCGGAGGAAGCAGCTGAATTTGTAAAAAAGCTAAGAAACTTGTTACGTTATATTGGTAGCTGTGACGGTGATATGGAAAAAGGCTCGATGCGTTGCGATGCTAATGTTTCAGTAAGACGTAGCGGTGAACCACTCGGCACAAGATGCGAAATTAAAAATATTAATTCAATTCGTAACATCATTAAAGCAATAGAATTTGAAGCTAAAAGACAAGTAGACTTGCTTGAAAGCGGTGAAGAAATAATTCAAGAAACACGCCTATTTAATGCCGATAGCGGCGAAACAAGAACTATGCGTTTAAAAGAAGAAGCACTTGATTATAGATATTTTCCTGATCCCGATTTATTACCGCTTGTTATTTCTGATGAGTTAATAAATGAGCTAAAAGCAAATTTACCTGAGCTACCTGATCAAAAGATTGAAAAATATACGAAGGAATTTAGCTTAAGTAAATATGATGCCGAAGTAATAGTAGCCGATGAATCGGTTGCTGGGTATTTTGAGAAAGCAGCAAATGAATGTAACCCTAAAATGCTTACTAATTGGCTCACTAGTGAATTGTTCGGCCAATTAAATAAAGCATCGATAGGAATAAATGAATGCAAAATTACCCCTAGTAACTTTGCAAAACTGGTAAAATTAATAGAAAATGATACTATTTCCGGTAAAATTGCAAAAACCGTTTTTGAAATTATGTTTGAAACCGGTAAAGCACCTGATAAAATAGTAGAAGAAAAAGGACTTGTACAAGTTTCGGATAATAACGTGCTAAACACGGTAATTGACGAGGTAATGGCTGAAAATCCTGAATCAGTAGAAGGTTATAGAAGTGGTAAGGATAAATTATTCGGTTTCTTTGTAGGGCAGGTAATGAAAAAAACCGGCGGTAAGGCTAATCCGACGCTTGTGAATCAGCTTTTAAAGGGGAAATTGAGTTCTTGATGCTGTTTTCCTTTGAAGGTATTGCCCGCGTGGATAGATTCTCCTGTCATTGCGAGCAGCCATATACTTTGTTGCATGACTCGGTTTCATCGTCATTGCGAGCAGCCGTAGGCTGCGTGACAATCTCACCACATATCCTGAGATTGCTTCGTCAATTACTACGTAATTTTCCTCGCAATGACGATTTGATATCCGTACAACAAGGGCAATGCCTAGTAGGATGACACAGAACATACTCAAACTTAAAACATTATTTTTATGAAATTTCTGAAAATATTTTTACTATCTTGCTTACTAGTTTCTTGTGAAAAAAAAGAAACGGAAAAAACTTTAATAGTCGGTACTGCCGCAGATAATCCTCCTTATGAATTTATCCAAGACGGAGAGATCGTTGGAATTGATATTGATATTATCAAAGCAATAAGCGAACGTCTAAATAAAAAAGTTATCATAAAAAACTTCGACTTCAACGGTTTACTTGCAGCTTTGGTTAGTGAAAATATTGATGTTGCGGTGGCGGAGCTTTCCGTGACACCGGAGCGTGCCGAATATATCAGCTTTTCTGATAATTATGCTACTGCAAGATTTGCCATAATATATAGAACAGGCGATAATATACAAAATAGCAAAGATCTAGAAAATAAAATAGTAGGGGTACAGCTCGGTAGTGTTTTAGAAAAAAAAGCACAAGATCTATCACAGACGATAAATATTAAAGTTCATTCTTTAGCAAATCATTTAATGTTGGTTGAAGAATTAAAAGCCAGAGTCATAGATGCTATTATTTCTGAGGAATTTCAAGGCAAAAAATTAAAAGAAAATAATTCAAATTTAGAAAGCAGTACTTTAGAAGAATTTTCATCCGATTTTGCTATAGGCATGTCTAAAAACTCAGGACTAATTAATGAAATTAATGAGGCAATCGATTCATTAAAAAAAGACGGAACCATTAACAAAATTATGAAAAAATGGCTGGGACAGTAACAGAAAGTCAATTTAAAGATGCTATGAGCCGATTCCCTCAGGGAGTGACTATTATAACAACAAATTGCAATAACGAACTTTTTGGCTTTACTGCTAGTTCTCTTACTTCCGTATCTTTAAAACCGCCGTTAATATTATTTTGCCTTAATAAAAACTCTTTTAGTATAAACAGTTTTCAAAAAAGTGATAAGTTTGCAATTAGTATTTTAGCAGAGAATCAAATTGATATCTCAAAACATTTTGCTAAATTACAATCTAATAAATTTACAAAAATTGATTATGAGCTTGGCAATAAAACTGATTGCCCTTTAATAAACGGTGCAACTTATCATATAGAGTGTAATAAATATGCTTCTTACGATGCCGGTGATCATGTTATATTTATCGGTGAAGTAATAAATACCGCTATTAAAAATGATTTAAAGCCTCTATTATATTTTCATAAATCTTATACAAAGATTTAATTTTGGTTATTTTTTGCTGCAAATTATAAGATTTTTTGAAATATAAGTAACTATTCCAGCAAAAATCTTATTAATTTTCGCTAAAAAATACCTCAAAATAGCCAATCAATTAGAAATATTCACAGAACCTAGTTTAATTTGAAAAATTGGCGTCGTCTAATAAGATCTGCGGTTCGAACTATATTAAGTATACACTACGATCCCAGGACTTTAGACTCCTTGCTCTTATCCAAATTAAACTTCGTCTACTTACTGTTCATTTATTAGGAGTATACATTGCCAATATGTTAAATATCGGTCTTAGTGGTTCTACCGGTAAAATGGGAGAAACCATTCTAGAGAGAATAGATAAATTTAAAGATTGCAAAATTTCAGCAAAATTTAATAGTACTAATAATTTAGATGATTTAGATAATTTTTGTAAAAATTCTGATGTGATCATCGATTTTTCTACCCCTGAAATATTAGAAAAATTAATTAATTATGCATTAAAACATAATACAAAATTAGTAATCGGAACCACAGGTCTGCAACCTCAACATTTTAAGCTTTTAGAAAAAGCAGCTCAAACTTTACCTGTTTTATATTCTGCAAATATGAGTATAGGAGCTAATTTGCTTAGCTATCTAGCTAAAGAAGTAATAAAAATACTAGATGATTACGATGTTGAAATTCTAGAAACGCATCACCGTAATAAAAAAGATTCACCCTCAGGAACTGCTGTTATGCTTGCTGAAACAATTGCAAGCAAAAAAGGATTAAATATAACATTTAATCGTGGTAATAGACTAAGAAGCGAAAAAGAAATAGGTATTTCCTCGCTTCGTGGTGGAAATGTTCACGGTATGCATGAAATATCTTTCCTAGGTGACGATGAAATAATCACCTTAAAACACGAAGCTCTGAATAAAAATTCTTTTTCTATTGGTGCAATTAAAGCCGCTATTTGGCTACAAGATAAACCTTCTGCTTTATATTCAATGCAAGATATTTATAAAATATAATTAATATAGCTTGAAAAAATACCTTTAAGAGGCTATATTTTATTATGTAAATAACATAATCCCAAGGTTACTTATGATCGATTATACAAAAACTTTAACTGCCGCCTCAAAAAATAAAACTTTTGATGATGGCTTAAGAAAATACATGCTTAAGGTATATAATTATATGGCTTTAGCACTTTTACTAACCGGTGTAGCAGCCGTAACGACTATATCAGTTGAGCCTATTTATAATTTAATGTTTCAAACAGGTTTCGGTACTATTATAATGTTTGCTCCGCTCGGTATTGCTTTATATTTCTTTATGGGCTTCGGACGAATGAACCTGCAAACGGCACAAATATTATTTTGGGTTTATGCCGGTTTAACCGGTATGTCGCTTGCATATTTAGCTCTTATTTATACCGGTGCATCAATAGCTCGTACTTTCTTTATTTGCTCTTCCGTTTTTGGAGCAATGAGTTTATACGGTTATAGTACAAGTAGAGATTTAACATCTATGGGTTCATTTTTTGCAATGGGTCTTATAGGTCTTATCATTGCTTCATTAGTCAACTTGTTTTTAAAAAGCTCGGCTCTTTCTTTTGCTACTTCTCTTATTGGAATAGTAATATTTATGGGATTAATTGCTTGGGATACTCAAAAGATTAAGTCTATGTATTACATGGCAGGAAACGATGAAGTAGGACAAAAGCTTTCTATTATGGCAGCCTTTACTTTATATTTAGATTTTATAAATCTTTTCCTATATTTAATGAGATTTTTAGGCAATAGAAGAGATTAATTGGTATCATTCTTGCAAAGTCATGATTTTATTTCTCATTGCTTCGGTTTTTTCATTGTTATATCGCGATCAAATCTATAGTACTGAATAATTTTTAAAAAGACCTCGATGTCATATCCCCGCAAAGGCGGGGGCCTTGTTGCACGGCTTGGAAAACTTATTCAATATCATTCCCACGTGGCATTGTTGCGTGGATACCGAATCATCATTGCAAGCGGTCGCAGCGAACTCGACAATCCAGAAAAAATAATAAAAAATTCTGTAAATCAGAATGTTTACTGGATTGCTTCGTCAATTGCTGCGCGGTTTCCTCACAATGATGAGGATTTTGACCCACGCAACAACACTTTTTCACTATTAGTTAATATTAATCAGGTTATTTTTATGTCTAAAGAGAAAACCCAACAGGAGTTATTATTACAAGAGCAACTTTTTAAAGCTCTGAAAACTAACGATACAGAATTGAATGCCAAAATATCTAGAGCTTGCGAAGGCATTGCCGAATCTGTTATTGACCTTTCTAATGACCAATCTCCTACTGCTGAAAGCCTATATATTAGCTACATGGCCCTAGCCGATTTAAACACTAAGGATTTAGCTAAAGTTACAACAATAATAAAAAACTCGTTTCCAGGAGATAAAAACAAGGAATTAAGGGAAATAATCGATGCACCTCTTTTACAGCATTTAGTTATGGCAGAGGCAATAGAACGACAGGTTGGATTAGATGATAGCCGATATAACGCAGATTACAGAAAACGTGAAGGAATAAGAAATCCTAATGACCCTAAAAAAGCAATTGATGCTATGCTACGTGATAAGAGGGTGGCACAGCAAGCTGAGTTTGAGGGGAAAGGAAAAAAGGCAGCAGGAGTCTCGGCCGGTTATGTTGCTAAAGATAACGCCGGTAATACTTTTATTTTAAAACATTTTTATAAAACTCATGCTGCATGCCAAAAAATACAAGATAATAAGGCACAAAAACAGGCTATTGCTGACCGAAGAGACGGAGTACAAGAATTAATAGGCTCTACCATGTATCAATTTTTATTACATGATCGCGCACCAAAAGAAGGGCTGGTAACAGCGGATGAAAAACACCCTGATTCACTTTATGTACGTTCTAAATTTTTTGATAATGCTGTAACACTAACAGAATTTTCCGGTTTATCAGGTCAAACTAGAGTCAGAGCTAATGATCAAAATTTAAAAAAGTTGGAAGGATTTGAAAAAGCCATAGCTGCTTGTCATATGCTGGGGGAAGTAGATTATCATGCTGGTAATTTAATGGTGCAGGATGGTAAAACAATAACCAAAATTGATCATGGTCGCTCTTTTTTAGCATTTCATAAGAATTTTGGCAGTATGATTCAATCGACAGCTAAAATGTTTGCACATCCTGGTGTTGGCTACAGTGCTGCTATTAAAGCAGGTAATTTCTCATTTAGTATCAATAAATATAGCGAGTCGTTAAATCAAATGATAAGTCAATTTGATGAGAAACAGATGGAAGCAATAGTTGATCAAAAAATTGATGAATTAAAAAAAGCTGGGTTTGATCCAAAAAATATTGCGTTATCCACTAATATTAAAAATTTTGATGATTTGAGAAAACACTATAAAGGCAGTATAAAAGAAAATCTTGTTAATATGCAAGAAGTGGCCAAAGGAGCTGAGATAGTAACAAAATTCAGTAATGTTTTACCTGAATTTAACAATGGTGGTTGGTTAGAGGCTTTCGCTAATTCACCTGTAAAAGACCCGGTACTCTATGCAATAGATAATAACATTACAATTGAAGATAAAGATGCTAAAGAGTGGGCGTATGAAAATAATTACCAAATTAAAATTTCTATAGGCTTGAAAAAAGACATAATCAAGGAACAACAATGGAACAAAACTTTGGATGGAAAATGGAAAGAAAAAGAAGTTGAGGTTAAGACAGATAAAGTAGAAGTACAAATTTCTGATCCTGCAAAATCAATGCGTATACAAGACGAATCTACAGGCGAAAAATTGGCATCACTAATTGTTGATTTTACAAAGCAGGCAACAACTCAAAACGTAACCGATAAAGCAGTAGCAAAATTCTACGACAATATAATGAAAGCGCTAAAAAAAGAAAATTATCTTACTGAGCAAGATATTGAGGGTATAAAGAAAAATTTAAAATATCAGGATAATATCGAAAACACGACCAACTTATTAAATGCTAAATCTTTCAAGTTAAATTCTAAAGATACTATATATTACAAGGTAGGAAATTTTTGTGAAAAGAGAGGTTTACCTAGTATCTCAAATTATTTTATAAAACAAATTGCTCCTGAGAATTTAAATAAAATTCATAATACAGAAAAACTTATAGCGGAAAGTATAAAAATTGGTAATGTACTACAACAGAATAAGCAAGCAGGACTCCAAACAAAAAGAGTAGAAACGGTAAAAGGAATCGCATTCTCTAAATTACAAGCTAGGAAGGAAATACATCAACAAAGGTAAGCATTGTTGAGTGTATGCCTTAAACGTCATTGCGAGCAGTCACAGAGTCGTTGTTGCATGGTTCTAATGTCATTTCTCTAGCTAAACTAGAAAAAAATTTAAAAAAGACTAGATCCTGCGATCAAGTCGCAGGATGAGATTAATAGTTACTGGCTTTCCACTTTTAGCTAGAAATGACATACTATAGGCCAAGTTGCGGTATGACATAATGACATACAACAACTATAAATTCTTATTCTTTTTCTGCATTTTTTCTAGCAGACGGTGAGAGCATCATGCTTAGCTCTTTTAGAGCTTTATCCTCTACATAGCTTGGGGCGTTCATTAGTAAATCTTCAGCCTGCTGGTTTAAAGGAAACGCAATTATTTCCCTTATATTTGTTGCTTCCGCAAGCAGCATAACGATTCGGTCAATACCGGGGGCTATTCCACCATGTGGTGGAGCTCCAAACTTAAATGCTCTAATCATCCCTCCAAATCTCTTATCAACTTCCTCTTCACTATAACCTGCTATGGAAAATGCTTTATACATAATTTCCGGCTTATGGTTTCTAATAGCACCGCTGGAAAGTTCAATACCGTTACAAACAATATCATATTGGTATGCGGTAAGTTCTAATAACTCTTCAGTGGTTTTAGCTTGCTCTAAAGCATCTATTCCACCCTGCGGCATAGAAAACGGATTATGGCTAAAATCAATTTTTCCTGTTTCTTCATTTAACTCATAGAATGGAAAATCGGTAATCCAGCAGAATTTAAAACAATCTTTTTCAAGTAAATCAAGCTCTTCACCAAGTCTTATTCTAACCTTACCGGCAAGTTTAGCAGCTTTCTCTTTCTTATCGCTAGCGAAAAATACAGCATCACCGTCACTAATACTAGCTGTAGCTTTTAGACTCTCTAATTGCTGCGGGCTTAAGAATTTTACTACCGGTCCTTTTGCTTCACCGGTTTCACTAAACTGAATATAGCCAAGTCCACCTGCTCCTTCTGATATCGCAAACTCTATCATTTTATCGAAGAAACTACGAGGCAGTGCAGCTGCCTTAGGTGCAGGAATTGCACGAACTATGCTACCTTTTTTAATATTCTCTCTAAAGATTGTAAAATCGGAATCTCTAAATATCTCAGTTACATCAGCAATTATAATAGGGTTACGCAAATCAGGCTTATCAGAGCCGTATTTTAGCATAGATTCATTATATGGAATACAAATGAAAGGAGTCTCTGATACTTTCTTATCCGTGAATTTAGTGAATAAATCATACATCACAGGCTCAATAGTACTAAATACGTCTTCCTGTGTAACAAAGGACATTTCTACATCTAGCTGATAAAACTCGCCGGGTGATCTATCGGCTCTTGCATCTTCATCCCGAAAACAAGGAGCAATTTGGAAATAACGATCAAAGCCTGATACCATCAATAACTGCTTGAATTGCTGAGGTGCTTGCGGTAATGCATAGAACTTACCCGGATGCATTCTACTCGGTACTAAAAAATCCCTAGCCCCCTCAGGTGAGCTTGCTGTTAAAATCGGAGTTTGAAATTCGGTAAAACCGCTTGCCGTCATCAAATGACGAATATGAGAAATAATTTGTGAGCGGAGTATTATATTATTATGTAATTTCTCACGTCTAAGATCTAAAAAGCGATGTTTAAGCCTAGACTCTTCGGGAGCGTCTTTTTCGATATTAATAACAAAAGGTAGAGTGTCCGCAGCTGATTCAACACTAAATTCCACAGCTAGCACTTCAATATGACCTGTCGGAAGCGTATTATTAATCGCGTCCTCTGATCTTGCTACAACTGTACCCCTTACCGTAATTACCGACTCATAACGCAAACGACTTGCATCCTCCATAAGCTGCGGGTTTTGATCGGTAAACACGATTTGAGTTATACCGTAATGATCACGTAAATCTATAAAAACTAGATTCCCGTGATCTCTTCTTCTATGTACCCAACCGGATAGCTTAACTTCTTTTTCTACATCGGATATTTGTAATTCGTTACAATTATGACTTCTGTATTTATGCATTTTTATTTTTTTATTATACGATTTTCCCTATATTATATACATAAAATCGCAAATTTTCGCAAATAAAAACTAAAAATTTATCTTGCCAAAGTTTTATCTTGATATTGCAGCAGCTTTTGGCTTTGATGGGTGTTGCTGATAATTTTGTTGTTGAGGTTTTACTTGATTTAACTCACCTTTAATCCATTCATATATTGCTTTCTTAGGATTTTTAATTATCTCTGCAACATTTTCGACTAGATTTATTATTCCTTTAACTAACGATAATACATCTTTTGCTATTTCACCTATAGAATTATTACCTGCTTGTAGTTTTTCTTGGTCTTGCTTAGACAAATTACTACGTATCCTATTCATTCTTGATTTAAGCTCATCTTGTTTTAGCTCTTCTTTTGTAAAATGTGACTTAAGTTTTCTATCAACAATTTTTTGTTCTTCCGGAGTTAAATTTTTATATTGATCAACAAGCTTATTAACTTTTTCTTGTTCTTCCGGTAGTTTTGAAATATTTTCAGCAATATTTGGCATTTGTTTCTCTTATAAAGTTAAAACATATTAATTTTGCGCATTATATATATATTTTAACTTTGTACAAGAAAAACTTTAATAGAAATTAACCTTTGAACGCAGCCTTAATACCTAGAAAGTCTAAAAAATTTCGTAATTCTTGACGTGCAAGCACGTGTGAGCTATTAAATGCTCTATCATATTTTGCAGTTTTTAGATCAAGTAATGTTAGACCTTGTAAAAATAACTCCCTATATATTACACGTTCACTAAATCCTTCTGCGAGTTTAAAGTTAATTCTTTTAGCAAGTTTAGCTAACACATTTCCTACGCGTCTTTTATTTAATGCATCAAGATTACTTAAACGATTACGAAGTATTACCCAATCTATACTAATTCTATCACGACTAGCACGTTCCATTTTCTGCTCCCAAATCATTTGACTATATATTGATGGGCTAATAATTTCATCCTTGCTATCAACTTTTGCTATTACGTCTAAATCTAGAAAGCTATCATTAATCGGTGTAATAATTGTATTGGCGTAAGAATGAGCAACCCTTGATAAAGGAGTATAACTGCCTGGGGTATCAATCACTACATAATCGACATCCTGATTATTTTTGAGTATCTGCTCAAAACTCTTTGCTTGCTCTTCTACTTCGCTTTCCGATATATGAAAATGTTTCGGTACTAATACAGATTTATCAGGATTTTGTTTATTATGTAAATCTCGATTTTTTAAATAATTCGTTAACGAACTTTGACGTGAATCGGTATCTATACTTACTACCGAATAATTTTGATAAAGCAGAGCGATTATTAGATGCATAGAACAGGTAGTTTTACCTGCTCCGCCTTTCTCATTACCTATAACAAATATATAAGGTTTATTCATTGTGTTCATAATTATATTCAGAATAAACGAATAATAAATAGACGAAGTTTAATGTCATTCTTAGCTCAGTATTGCCCATGTGGATAGTTTTTTCCGTCATTGCGAGCAGCCTTAGGCTGCTCGCAATGACAACTCGGTATCCATACGGGCAATGCAACGCAAGAATAGCATTTAAGTATATTCTTTGATAAATTTCTCTAGTAATCTCACGCCGTATCCTACTGCCCCCTTAGGACCGAGTGCTGAAGCTTTATTACTATTTGCAACGCCTGCTATATCTAAATGAGCCCAATCTACTCCATCTTTAATGAAACGTTTAATGAAATGTGCAGCTATGCAGCTTCCAGCAGCTCCCGGTACGTTCCCGATATTTGCCATATCGGCTATGTCGGAGTTAATCATTGCATCATACTCATCGTGCAGTGGCATTCTCCAAAGTTTTTCATTAACTTCTTCCCCTACTTTTATTAACTTATCAGCTAACTCATCATTATTGGAAAAACAACCAGCATATGTATTACCAAGTGCTACGGTTATTGCTCCTGTTAGAGTTGCAACGTCAATCACGCATTTAGGCTTAAATTTTTCTTGTGCATACCAAACAGCATCAGCAAGTACTAAACGCCCTTCTGCATCGGTATTTAAAACTTCGGCAGTTTGCCCTGACATGGTAGTTACTACATCCCCTGGACGCTGTGCATTACCGGACGGCATATTTTCGACAAGCCCTACAACACCGACTATATTTATAGGTAATTTTTGACCGGCAATCGCAATGATGGTACCCACAACTGCTGCAGAACCTCCCATATCATATCTCATTAAGTGCATATTACTTGACGGTTTTAATGAAATACCACCTGTATCAAAAATCACTCCTTTACCGACCAAAGCAATAGTCGGAGCATCTTTACTACCGCCTTTATATTCCATCACCACTAACTTTGACTCGTTTTGTGAACCTTGCCCCACACCAAGTAATGCTCCCATACCAAGGTTTTTCATCTCACGTTCACCGATAACATCAACATCTACTCCTAGCGGTTCAAGTATATCAACTATTCTTTCGGCATAAACTTGAGGGGTTTTAATATTTGACGGTTCATTACTTATATCTCTTGTAAAAAATACTGCTTCAGCAATTAATTTTTTGATTTCAAATAATTTTGCCGCTTCAGTGCTATTATCGGTAAAAATTTCAATTGACTCTACTGCGAACTTCTCTGCTTCTTTTAAGGTAGTTCTATATTTATCAAATCTGTAAGAAGCAAGAAACGCACCGCTAGCAACTAAAGATGCAAATGTTTGAGATGTAAACCTGCTAATTCTATTTGTAAGTTTTAAGCCGATAGTAGAAATTTTACAATCGGTTGCATACTGTAAGATTTTGCCGCCTAACTCTTCAATTTTTGCTTCAGTTAATTTTTCTTCATTCCCAAGACCTGTTATTATCAAATATCTAACCTCGCCTGATTTAATAACGGACGGAATAACCTTAATCTGTCCATATTTACCGGTAAATTGCAGTTTATTCTGAATAGTTTTAGAAATTAATCCATGATGTTGTTGATCAAGTCCTATTAAATTACTATCAAGCTTTAACTGTTCATCAATAAACACTACTAGACCTTGATTAGTAGATGAGTCTTCATTCACAAAGTTTATGTTAAGCATACTTACTCCTTATATTATTTTTGATTTTGGATCATTCTATTTATCTTGATAAAACTTTGCAAGTATTATATGATTTAAAACAAAATCTCATTAAATAGTATTTGACAAATGTTAACATCTTTTATATCTTGCTGACGGATTTAGTTAAATTTTAAGTAAAAGTAATAATATGCCAGTACATGACATCACCTCTCATTTAATTAATCAGAAGTATAAAATGATTAAAGCATCATGTGAGTTAAACCAAGGTATGGCTGAGATTTATAGTCTCACGCCTCATCCGGTGCGATATACTTGCCTTAACTATTTAAAGTTATTATCTCTACCTATATCGCTAGCATTTTATGTAACAAAGCTTTGTTTTACGACTAATCCGGGATGGACATGGATCGGGGTTAATATTTTGTATAAGAAGATTGGTCAAGCAACAGCCAAAAAAATATTACACGGCTTACCTGACGAAGTAGAACCAGATCAAAATATACCTAAAGTTGTCGAGTATATATTTAGAAAATATGAAGAAAATCCTACACTAATCCCTCTTATTGAACCTACATTTATACAAAAATTTTTAGCAAAGGCCGGTAAATATATTCCTGCTTTGCCTAAAATAGTAAGGTTTTGGAACGAAGGGGGAATTAGCTATTCTGATGAAATACAAACAAAACGAGCATTAATTAACGTTATTTATAAACAAATTATTGCTAAAGCTTATGAAGTAGGTAAAAAAGGAGGAAAACTTGAAATAACGGATGTGATAGCACTTTTCCCAGAGATAAATTTTGAAAAAAAAGTCAATGCTGAATCAGAAAACCTTGAAACAGATAAGGTAGAAGTAAGCAATGAAGAGTCTTTAATTTCTGAATTGCCTGTTAGACACCTTTCTAAACCAGCTTATAGAGAGGAATTTAAAAGAGATACGGAACGCAGCACCGCAGCGTATATAGACATACGTGAGGATGCGAGTACCGGATCGACGTCTAAATTACCTCTAGAAGCGAAGTTTGGAAAGATGTCTATTGATCAAAAACACGAAGAAGCTACGATTACTACTAATGCAAATAATGATATTAACCCATTAGTAAGCTTACTCATGTTAAAAGCTTTACATGATGCAATTTGTCAAGAGGTACTGAAAAATTATGTTAAACATCGTTTAGCAAAAATTCAGATATCTAAAAATCAAGAAACATTTGAAAACTTCCAATATGAAGATTCTTTAGCAAAGTTACAATTATACGGTAATTATAATTATGATGACAATAATACGTGTATCTTTGAACAACCAGTATCTTATTTAGGTCAAACCTACGAGCATTTAACAGCACCGATTGCTTGTTATTAAAGCGTCATTTCGCAAGCGGGAAATAAAAAAAAGCCTATAAAAACCAAGTTTTTTTAGGCTTTTTTTGTCAATAATGCGTAGTAAGGTTATTTTTCTGGACTCCCGCTTCTAGCTAGGAAGGCATTGTTGCGTGGATACCACCTAGTCATTGCGAGGAAATTACAAAGTAATTGACAAAGCCAGCTCAGGAGTTTGTTATTATTTCATGAGATTGCCACGCCAGCATAAATGCTGGCTTGCAATGACGGGTTTTTTATAAACTATCCGGTACATACGAAGATCAACTTGGAAAAGAGCAAAGAGTCTGTAAGTCGAGGAGCGGAGCGTATATTAAACGTTCAGCATCCTAGGACTTACAAAGACGACACAGCCAATTTTTCAAGTTCTATCTTAGTATATTTATACATTCTCTTCATCAAGCTTTACAGCTGCTTTACGCATTTTATCCATAAAGTAACCGGTTCCGGCAGGTACTAATCGTCCAACTATCACGTTTTCTTTTAGTCCTCGCAACTTATCTACTTTACCGGCAATAGCTGCTTCAGTTAAAACTCTAGTAGTCTCTTGGAATGATGCCGCAGAGATAAACGACCTAGTTTGCAGAGAAGCTTTAGTAATACCTTGTAATATTAATTGTGCTTCAGCAGGTTTTAAACCGTTTTTCATAGCTTTTTCATTTATCTCATCAAATTCATGTCTATCTATTTTTTCACCTACTAATAACGTAGTTCCGCCTGAATCCGTAACCTCTACTTTTTGTAACATCTGACGGATAATAACTTCTATGTGCTTATCATCAATCTTTACACCTTGTAGACGATAAACGGCTTGAACCTCCTTAACAATATAATTTGCAAGAACCTCTACGCCCATTACCTTTAAAATATCTTGAAGTACCAGATTACCGTCAATCAATAAATCACCTTTTTTAACAAAATCACCTTCGTTAACTACAACATGCTTGCCTTTTGGTACCATATACTCAATAGACATTGTTTCATCAATCGGATGTATAATAATACGCCTCTTAGATTTATAGTCTTTACCGAATTCTACTCTACCGTCAATTTCTGCAATAACTGCATGATCTTTAGGGCGTCTTGCTTCTACAAGCTCGGCAACTCTCGGTAAACCACCGGTAATATCTTTAGTAGTGGTTGATTCTTTCGGTATACGTGCAATGATATCACCTACCGATATTTGTACTCCGTCTTCTACGCTTAAAACTGCTCCAACCGGCAAGTAATATCTAGCTTCTAAACCGTTTGATAAGGTGATAACTTCACCTTTAGCATCTAAAAGCTGTATACGCGGGCGTAATTCTGCACCGCGTGAATATTGCTTTGATTCAATAATAACTTTACTCGGTATTCCGGTAGCTTCGTCAGTTACGTCACGAATAGAAATACCCTCAACCATATCTTTGAATAAAACTTTACCTGACTTCTCCGTGATAATCGGTATAGTATAAGGATCCCACTCTGCTAGTTTTTGAGTTTTAATCACCATATCACCGTCATCAACAAGTAATCTAGCACCGTATGGAATTTTATGACGAGCCTTTTCATTACCGTTATTATCAAGCAATAATAATTCACAATTTCGGCTCATAACAATTTTGCGTTCTTCGGAATTAATAACAACGTTACGGCTTATAATTTTCACTTTTGCGTCATAGGAAGCGTCTACGGAAGAAACCTCAGCACCTTTTGTTGCCGCTCCTCCGATATGGAAAGTTCTCATTGTAAGCTGCGTACCCGGTTCACCGATAGATTGAGCAGCAATAACCCCGATTGCTTCACCCTCCGATACTAATGTACCAGTAGCAAGATCCCTACCGTAACATATGCTACATATACCGGTAGTACTTTCACAGGTTAATACGGATTTTATCATAATTCTGTCGAGTCCCGCCGACTCAATCTGCTCTAACTTTGCTTCATTAATAAGCTCGCCTTTATTGAGAATTAGATCATTAGTTACCGGATGAAATATATCAATAGCAGCAGTACGACCTAAAATCTTTTCAGCTAAAGGTACTATAACTTCTCCGCCTTCAATAACACTCTTAACTTCAATTCCTTTATCAGTTCCACAATCTTTTTCAGTAATAATACAATCTTGTGCAACATCTACTAATTTTCTTGTTAAGTAACCTGAACTTGCCGTTTTTAAAGCCGTATCTATTTGCCCTTTACGCATTCCGTTAGCAGAATTAAAACACTCAAATTCAGTTAATCCTTCCTTAAAGTTAGAGATAATAGGAGTTTGTATAATTTGACCGTTTGATTTGGTCATTAAACCCCGCATACCGCCTAGCTGCTTAATTTGCTGGAAAGAACCTCTTGCTCCAGAAATAGCCATCATATATATAGCATTTATTTTCTGATGATTTGGATCATCATTAACCGGAGGCGTAGCAATCTCTTTCATCATGTCGTTTGCTACTCTATCGGTACATCTTGACCAAGCATCGACTACTTTATTATATTTCTCTCCGTAAGTAATTAAACCGTTTGAATATTGTTGTTCAAATTCTTTTATTTCAAGCTGAGTTTCGTTGATATGAGTACTCTTAGATTCCGGTACTACCATATCGTCCATTCCAAAAGAAATACCTGAAGAACAAGCATATTTAAAACCTAGTTTCATTAGCTGATCGGCAAAAATTACCGTAGCTTTTTGACCGCAGTGACGATAAACTAAATCTATAACTAATGATATGTCTTTTTTAGTTAGTTGTTTATTAATAAACTTGAATTCTATATTAGGGTTAGAAGGCAATAACTCACCGACCATTAACCTACCGTAAGTAGTATCAATGATAACAGGGACCATTTTACCTTCGGCATTTAACTGATTTCTGCGATATTTTATCTTTGTATGAATAGTTATAAATTTATTATATAAAGCATGTTCCATCTCAGCTAAATCTGAGAACATCATCCCTGCGCCTACTTCATTATCAAATGCAAGGGTTAGATAATATAAACCAAGCACTATATCTTTATCCGGTACAATGATAGGACGACCATTTGCAGGGCTTAAGATATTATTTGTAGACATCATAAATACCCTAGCTTCAAGCTGTGCTTCAATCGATAACGGGATATGTACTGCCATCTGATCACCATCAAAATCCGCATTGAACGCAGTACACACAAGCGGATGAAGCTGGATCGCTTTACCTTCAATTAATAGCGGTTCAAATGCTTGAATACCAAGCCTATGTAACGTCGGAGCCCTATTAAGTAAAACCGGATGCTCTCTAATTACCTCTTCAAGCACGTCCCACACTTCGGATTTTTCAGCTTCCACCATTCTTTTAGCGGCTTTAATAGTTGTAGCGATGCCGTACAACTCAAGCTTAGAATAAATAAACGGCTTAAATAACTCCAGAGCCATTTTTTTAGGTAAACCGCACTGGTGAAGTTTAAGCTCAGGTCCTACCACGATAACCGAACGTCCTGAGTAATCAACCCTCTTACCTAGCAAGTTCTGACGGAAACGCCCCTGCTTACCTTTAAGCATATCACTTAATGACTTAAATGGACGCTTATTAGCATTTTTCGCTGCTCTACCGCGACGACCGTTATCAAATAACGCATCCACCGCTTCTTGTAACATTCTTTTTTCGTTTCTGACTATTATATCAGGAGCTTTTGACTCTATTAATTTCTTTAAACGATTATTTCTATTAATTACTCTTCTATAAAGTTCATTTAAGTCTGAAGTAGCAAATCTTCCGCCGTCAAGCATAACAAGCGGTCTAATTTCAGGAGGAATAACCGGTAAAACATCCATAATCATCCATTCCGGCTTGTTTTCCGACTCTAAAAAATCCTCTACTAATTTTAAACGCTTTACTAATTTTTTCTTTTTGACTTCTGAAGAAGTGGTTTGTAATTCCTCGTATAATTCTTGCTTTAACTTTGAAAAATCAAGCTCTTTAAGCATTTGTTGTATTACTTCTGCACCTATAGAGGCAGTAAATGCATCTTCACCGTACTTATCTTTTGCTTTCTGTAATTCTTCCTCTGTTAAGAGTTCGCCTTTTTGTAAAATCGATAGCCCTGGGTCAACTACTACATAATTTTCAAAATAAAGAATCTTTTCTACATCTCGCATTGTCATATCAAGAAGTGTACTAATTCTTGAAGGTAGCGACTTTAAAAACCAAATATGAGCAACGGGAGCTGCAAGTTCAATATGCCCCATTCTTTCACGTCTTACTCTAGAAACCGTAACTTCAACGCCGCATTTCTCACACGTAATGCCACGGTTTTTCATCCGCTTATATTTACCGCAGAGACATTCATAATCTTTTACCGGACCAAAAATTCTTGCACAAAATAAACCATCTTTCTCAGGTTTAAAAGTTCGATAGTTAATTGTTTCAGGTTTTGTTACTTCACCGAAAGACCACGAACGTACCTGATCGGGACTTGCTATATTAATCCTTATCTGATCAAATTGTTGAGTATTACTTAATTGTCCGTAAAAATTTACTACGCTCATAAATACTTTTCCTTAAAAATTACTCGTATATACTCGGTGAATTTCAAAAATTGGCGTTGTCGTTCTACAAGTTCTGCGGTGCTCACGTATTAATTATACACTCCGCTCCTCGCTTTGTGAACTCCTAGCTCTTTTTGAAATTGACCTTCGTCTACCAAGAGTTCTTATTACACCCTATATGTCATTCCTGCAAAAGCGGGAATCCAGTAAAACAGATAAAAAACTTGTTTTTTATCTGTCTAAACGACCTGCCTTTCTTAACTTGAAGTTACTTCAAGCTTTACGTTAAGACATAAAGATCTAAATTCTTTTATCATAACATTAAATGATTCAGGAATGCCTGATTCAAAATTATTTTCACCACGTACTATAGAATCATAAGTTTTGATCCTACCGTTTACGTCATCCGACTTAACCGTTAACATTTCCTGTAACGTATAAGCTGCACCGTAAGCTTGTAATGCCCAGCATTCCATTTCCCCGAAACGCTGTCCGCCGAAATGAGACTTACCTCCAAGCGGTTGCTGCGTTACTAAGCTATAAGGCCCTATAGAACGGGAGTGAATTTTATTATCGACTAAATGATGCAATTTCAGCAAATATTTCTGTCCGACGGTTACTAGACGGTCAAAATATTCACCGGTTCTACCATCAATTAATTTCACTTGTCCTGAAGGGTCTTGACCGGCAAGCTTTAGCATATCTTTAATGTCCTGAACTTTTGCTCCATCAAATACAGGAGTTGCAAAATGTACGCCTTTACTTACTTTCTTACAAAAAGAGATAATCTCTTCTTCCGGTCTTTCAAGTACAGAATTAATATTCTCTCCATACAGTTCAATTAAGAATTTCTTAATCTGCTCAATACCTATATGTTTATTTTTATATTCCTTTACTAAGGTAGATATTTTTTTTGCTAAATTTATTGATGCCCACCCAAGATGCGTTTCTAAAATCTGTCCTATATTCATACGGGATGGAAGACCTAGAGGGTTAAGAACAATATCTACCACAGTTCCATCTTCTAAAAACGGCATATCCTCTTCAGGTACGATACGTGAAATAACACCTTTATTTCCGTGTCTTCCTGCCATTTTATCCCCGGGTTGTAATTTATGCTTAGTTGCAATAAATACTTTTACTACTTTTAAAGCTCCCTGAGGTAAATCATCACCACTTTGCAATTTCTCTACCTTAGTAGCAAATCTTTTATCAAGAGCCTCTTTTTTCTCATCATAATGAGTCTTTATCTGTGCTATTTCATTCATTACATTTGCATCTTCCACGGTAATCTGCCAAAATTGCCCTTTAGATAAGCCTTTTAGCATTTCAGTAGTAATAGTTTGTCCTACTTTTACTTGCTTAGGACCGTTAATAATCACCTGCCCTACTAAAAGCTTTTCAAGCCAACTAAACACAAAATGCTCAATAATTTCTAATTCATCGTCTCTGTCTTTTGCTAATTTTTCAATTTGTTGTTTTTCAATAGCAATAGCTCGCTGGTCTTTTTCTACACCTCTACGAGAAAATACCCTTACTTCTACTACAGTACCGCTAACTCCGGAAGGTACATGCAGCGATGAATCTTTTACGTCAAAAGCCTTTTCCCCGAAAATAGCACGTAGTAGCTTCTCTTCAGGAGTAATAGGCGATTCACTTTTCGGTGTTACTTTTCCGACTAAAATATCACCGGCTTTTACTTCTGCACCTATATCAATTATTCCGACCTCATCAAGATGACGCAACGCTTCTTCACTTACATTCGGTATATCACGGGTAATTTCTTCAGGACCAAGGCGTGTATCTCTAGCTATTACTTCAAACTCTTCAATATGAATAGATGTAAATACATCCTCTTTTACTATACGTTCGGATATTAAAATTGAATCTTCAAAATTATAACCGTTCCAAGGTAAGAAAGCCACAAGCACGTTTCTACCTAAAGCAATTTCACCGTTATCCGTACTAGGACCGTCAGCTATAATATCGTTTTTCTTAACGTAATGACCGACCTTAACTAAAGGCTTTTGATTTATACAAGTATTATGATTGGATTTTTGGAATTTTAGTAAGTTATAAATATCAACCGAAGGAGAACCGTCAACTTTTTGTTCTAGAGTTCTAATCACGATTCTATTTGAATCTACCTGCTCAACAATACCGTCATGTAATGCAAGCACTGACGCTCCGGAATCTTTAGCTACTACCCCTTCAACTCCGGTACCTACAAAAGGTGCATCCGTTTTAATTAAAGGAACGGCTTGTCTTTGCATGTTTGAACCCATCAAAGCACGGTTAGCATCATCGTTTTCTAAGAAAGGTATAAGAGAAGCCGCAACCGATACTACCTGCATAGGAGTCACATCAATGAAGTCTACCTCATACGGTTCTACCATTACAAAATTACCGCCTTCAACACGGCAGTTAATAAACTCTCCTTGCAGCTTTCCATCTTTATTAACTTTAGAATTTGCTTGTCCGATTTTGTATTTACCTTCTTCAATAGCAGAAAGATATACCACTTCATCGGTTACACATCCATCTTTAACTCTTCTATACGGACTCTCTATAAAACCGTGTTTATTTATTCTAGCATAAGTAGCCATAGAGTTAATTAACCCGATATTCTGACCTTCAGGTGTTTCAATAGGACAAATACGACCGTAATGAGTCGGATGTACGTCACGCACCTCAAAACCTGCTCGATCTCGACTAAGACCTCCGGGACCGAGTGCCGACAGCCTTCTTTTATGAGTTATTTCCGATAATGGATTTGTTTGATCCATAAATTGGGATAATTGGGAGGTACTAAAAAATTCTTTTACTACTGAAACTAAAATTTTAGAATTTACTAAATCATGAGGCATTACGGTATCAATATCACCTGCCGACATCCTTTCAATTACAGATTTTTCCATTCGGACTAAACCTATTCTAAATTGATTTTCTATCAATTCACCTACCGATCTAACCCTTCTATTACCTAAATGATCAATATCGTCCATGATACCTTTACCGTCTTTAAGCTCTACTAAAACTCTTACGATATTTTTAATATCATCAATTGTTAAAACCGTAACTTCTTCAGAAATATTCAGCTCTAACCTAGAATTCATTTTTATTCGCCCGACTTCTGAAAGATCATATCTTTCCGCATCAAAGAATAAATTATAAAACAGGCTTTCAGCCGCTTCGATATTAGCAGGTTCGCCTGGTCTTAGAACCCTAAAAATATCACATAATGCTGCCTCACGATCCTGATTTTTATCAGCAAATAAGGTGTTCCTTATATATGGACCGGATTGAGGATTGATTACTAATACGTTAACATTTTTAATTTTAAGATCATTAATAACATTTAGCATATCAGCAGTAATCATTTCACCGATTTTTGCTAATACTTCATCGCTTGCAGGATCTCTTAAATCTTCGGATAGATATTTGCCGATTAAAGTTTCATGAGCTACTAAAATATTATTAAGCCCTTCCCCAAAATATTTTTTAGCCAAACGCGGAGTAATTTTTTGTCCTGCTTTCAGTAGAATATTGCCGGTATCTGCATCTACTAAATCACTTGTTAAACGATGAGCAGTAATATGCTGAGGTATAAATTTAACAGCCCAACCTTTATTTTTAACAAGCTTATAAGTTACTGAATTATAATAAAATTTTATAATTTCTTCAGTACTCATACCTATAGCTCTAAGCAAAGTAGTAGTATAAAGCTTTCTTTTTCTATCAATCCTGAAATAAATAACATCCTTAGCGTCGAATTCTAAATCAAGCCAAGACCCTCTATATGGAATAACACGAGCAGAATATAAAAGCTTGCCGGAAGAGTGGACTTTTCCTTCATCATGATAAAAGAATACACCAGGTGAGCGATGCATTTGTGATACAACTACTCTTTCCGTACCGTTGATAATAAAAGTACCGTTTTTAGTCATTAATGGGATATCACCCATATATACTTCTTGCTCTTTAATCCCTTTAATTTCTCTAGTACCGGTATCCTCATCTATATCCCAAATACTTAATCTTAAAGTAACTTTAAGAGGAGCAGCATAACTTAAACTTCTTTGACTGCACTCTTCTACATCATATTTTGGAGTATCGAATTCATATTTTACAAATTCTAAATTAGCAATATTGGAGGAATCTGAAATAGGAAAAATTGAGTTTAATATAGATTGTAAACCTTTGTTTTTTCTTTCAGAATCTTTAATATTTAACTGTAGAAAGTTTTTCTCATATGAATTTTTTTGAATTTCAATCAAATTCGGTATATCTGCTACTAAATTTATGTGACCGAAATTTTTTCTTATTCTTCTATTATGTGACAAGGGTTGTGCTTCTATATTATCCCTTAATGAAACCATATAATCTCCTGACTGATAAAATTACTGCCTGTATTGCAGTGATTAGGTCTTATGCACTTTTAATAGAATAATCATAATTATGGCTCTTTTTAGCTGTAAATCATAAGATTTTTTTGAAATAGTAATAAACTCTCCTCTCAAAAATCTTATTAATTTTCGCCTAAAAATATCTCCTAATTATAACCATTAATCAAAAGTATTCAGAACCTAGGTTCTGTATATAAAATTTAAATTATTTATATTTAAAACAGCAAAGTTTTTATTGGAATAGATACCTATTTCAATAAAATGCTTATAATTTGCAGTAAAATAAAATATACTGTTTTAAACTTTTTTACATAGAACTTAAATTAAAGAAACCTAGTAAGTTTCTTATTTAGATCTTGTGTGGCTCTACGAACATTTCCCAAAAGATTTGATTTTGGTTATTTGTTTGTTGCAACAAATTATAATATTTTTTTAAAATAGGTAGCTATCCCTTCAAAAATCTCATTAATTTTCACTAAAAATCAATTATAAATGTTCACAGAACCTAGAAAATTTCAATAATTTAAATTCCTAGACGTATGGTATGTTAACAAAATTATTTTAATCAATAAGATTTTTAATGTAATAGCTTTATCCTATTTCAAAAAAATAACTCAAATTAGCTTTAAAATAATTTTTAAACAAAAAAGCCTTATTCAAATTTAATTACTAAAATAAGGCTTTTTGGATTTTAAGAAGTTAATTTAAAGCTATAAAATATTTCATCTGTAATACAAAAACATTAGATCCTGTAAAAAAATTAATCTATACTTAGTTATTTTTGATTGAAAATCATAAGATTTTTCTTGGAATAAAAACAACTGTTTCAACAAGAATCTTATTAATTTTTACTTAAAAATATCTAAAAAGCAGAAATAATTATTTTAATTCAACTTTTGCTCCGGCAGCTTCTAACTTACCTTTGATTTCGTCTGCTTCTGCTTTTTTCACATTGCTTTTAATCGGCTTTGGAGCTTCATCAACTAACTTCTTAGCTTCAATTAAACCAAGACCTGTGATATCCTTCACAACTTTAATTACTTCAACTTTCTTGTCACCAGCAGCTGTTAAAACTACTTCAAACTCAGTTTTTTCAGCTACTGCTTCAGCCGCAGGAGCTGCAACACCAGCAGCTGCTGCAGCTACAGGAGCTGCTGCAGATACACCCCATTTTTCTTCTAGCATTTTCACAAGCTCAGCTGCTTGCATTAATGTTAATGATGATAATTGTTCTTCAATTTTAGCTAAATCTGCCATAATTTTTTCCTTTTTACTTTATTTTATATTGAGAAATTACTACATCAGGCATTTTAAAGTTAATTAAATTCTTTTTTGCTTCAAACTATAAGACTTTTTTAAAATAAGAATAATATCCTATAAAAAACCTTATTAATTTTCACTATAAAAATTCTTTAATTATCAATTAAAATACCTGATGCAGTAACCTTTAAGTTAATTTTTACTAGCATGTGCTTGTATTACTCTTGCCATACTCGAAGACGGGGCTTGTAAAACACCTACAACCTTAGTAGCCGGTGCTTGTAATAACCCAACAATTTTACCCCTAAGCTCATTAAGTGCAGGTAGCTTAGAAAGTTCTTTTATTGAATGTTCATCTAATACGTGATTATCGACTATTCCACCGATAATCTTAAGATTATCATTAGCCTTAGCAAAATTAACTACTAATTTTGCCATCTCAACCGGTTCTTTAGAATAAACAATAGCAGTAGGACCTGCAAATAAATTAGCAATACTATCAAGCCCTGTTTGATTTGCAGCTATTTTTGCTAAAGTATTTTTAACTACTTTAAAACCTGCTTCTTGAGATTTAAGTGATTCTCTAAGCGAACTCACTTGACTAACGGTTAATCCGTGATAATGAGTAATAATTATAGAGGGCGATTCTTTATAAATATTTACAATATCCTCGACTGCTACCGGTTTTTCTGATCTTAACACCTTTTAATTCTCCTTTTATAATACAGTTTAATATATTTAAACTGATACAAATGCTTAAAATAACAAAATTTTTTTATTATTACTATACTATCGTTAAACGGCTATAAAAATTATGCTATACTAGTTAAATCTATTTGTACCGATGCTCCCATAGTAGAAGATAAATACATTGCTTTTAAATAACTTCCTTTTAATCCGGCAGGTTTTGCTTTAATTACTGCCTCAATAAACGCACTTAAATTTTTTAATAAATCTTGGTCTGAAAAAGATAATTTTCCAAGCCCTGCATGAATTATACCTGCTTTCTCTGCTCTATATTCTACCTGACCGCTTTTAGCATTTTTAATAGCATTTTTAATATCTAAAGTTACGGTACCAAGTTTAGGGTTAGGCATTAAACCTTTTGGCCCTAAAATTCTTGCAACTGAACCTACAGCTGCCATCATATCGGGAGTAGCTATACATACATCGAAATTAATTTTTCCTGCTTTAATTTCATCAATAATATTTGTTGAACCTACTAAATCTGCTCCGGCACTTTTAGCTTCTTCTTCTCTTTCTTCTTTACAAATAACGGCAACTCTTACGGTTTTGCCTGTACCGGCAGGTAAATTAACTACACCACGTACCATTTGATCGGAATGCCTAGGATCAATTCCAAGCTTCATAACTATTTCTAAGGCCGGGTCAAATTTAACATATGATGCTGATTTTAACCGTTCAACTGCATTTGTTAAATTATATAAAGTATCTGATTTTACTTTTTCTCTAGCTTCTCTTATTTTTTTACCGCCGCTAATTTTTACAGCAACATCTTTCTTATTTGACATAATAATTAACTCCCCACTACTTCAAGTCCCATAGATGCAGCACTACCACAAATAATTTTTGTTGCTGCTTCAATATTTTTTGTATTTAAATCAGGCATTTTTAACTTTGCAATTTCACGACAATCATCCATAGTAACTTTACCTACTACGGCTTCTTTTTTAGTAGCACTAGAACCTTTAGTAATTTTAGCATACTTCTTTAAAAAGTAAGAAGCAGGAGAAGTTTTTATTTTAAAAGAAAAACTACTATCTTCATAAACGGTAATTACGATTGGCAGAGGTATTCCTTTTTCCATACCTTGCGTAGCATCATTAAAATCTTTACAAAATGCTGCAATATTAACTTTTCTTTGTCCTAGGGCCGGTCCTATAGGAGGTGCAGGAGTGGCTCCGGCAGCCGGAATTATCAAGTTAACATAACCTTTTATTGCTTTCTGAGACATTTATAAATATCCTTATTTTTCTCTTAAATTAATATTACTTTGTAACAATTGCATGGATCTTGTTTCCCATCATTGCGAAGAAAAGCTGTAAGTGTTGACAAAACAAGGAAGAAAAAAAATTCTGTAAATCAGAATTTTTTTATTATTTCTTCTAGATTGCCACGCAGCCTACGCCTGCTTGCAATGATGACGCATTATCCCGCAACAATGACATCCTAAACACTCGTACAATACAGCTTAAGTAATTAATAAACCGTATTTAGTCCAACTTTTAATCATTTTTCTTTACTTGATTAAAATTTAGTTCTATTGGAGTTGCTTTACCAAATATTGCAACTGAAACTTTTAACCTATTTTTTTCTTGATCTATTTCTTCTACTGTACCCATGAAAGTTTCAAAAGGACCGTCTGTAACAGTCACTATTTCACCAACTTCATACAATTTAGAATTCTTTGCCTCTTTAGCTTCTGCTTCCAAATTATTAAAAATATTTTGTATTTCACTTTCTGTAAGAGCTTTTGGCGTGGTTTTGCTTCCTAAAAAGCCGGTTACTCCAGATATATTTTTTACTAAATGCCAAGATTTATCAGTCATATTCATCTTTATCAAGATATAACTCGGCATTAGTTTTTTTTCTACCTTGACATTTTTACCGCGTTTAACTTCAGAAACTCCAAAAACAGGTATTAATATATCTTCAAAAAAATCCGTCATTTTCTGTTTAGCGATTTTTCTAAGCATATCTTCTTTAATACGTTTCTCTGCTCCTGATGCCGTATGTACTACATACCACTGCTTTACATTTTTTTCAGAAGAAGGCAATATATTATCTATACTCTGTTCTGTCACAATTTATTCCTTATACTATTTGCCGATATTAAGCAAAAGCTGCATTATGTTATGTATACTATAATCAAGTACCAAACAAATTAGGCTAAAAATAAAAACTGCTACTACTACTACTAATGTTGAAGCAACAAGCTCTTTTCTAGTTGGCCAAACTACCTTATAAGTTTCTTGTTTAACTTGTTCAAAAAACTTATAAATTTTATATTCTTTAAACATATTTTTGTTAGGTAATTTATTAGACTTCTTACAGAATTCTACTTCTAGAGGCAATTGAGACGATGATCCAACACTGTAATTCTCACATACTAGTATGTACGCTGCGATTCGAGGTGAAGTACCTCTTTCAAATTTCTCTCTATAAGCAAATTTTGTAAAAATTCCATATTTTATAGCAAAAAAGCTCTAAGCCTATAATGGCAGGAGCGACAGGCATCGAACCCGCAACCTCCGGTTTTGGAGACCGGCGCTCTACCAATTGAGCTACACTCCTATCATATTTTTAATAAAAAATCAATAAAGTTTATTAAAAATATTTGTTATTATTAAAAAATTACTATAATAAACAGTACTTCTAATTTATAAGCTGCCACAGCAAAACAACATTTATTTCTGTAAGACGTGACATCTCACCCCTAAATTATTTTTTAGCTTTAATAATATCAGCTACTTGACTCGGCACTTGATCATAATGAGAGAATATCATACTAAACTGAGCTCTACCTTGAGATAAAGACCTAAGCGTATTAACATAACCAAACATTTCCGCTAAAGGAACATTCGCAATAACTACTTGAGCATTCCCTCTTGGATCCATGCTTTGAATTTGTCCTCTACGACTATTTAAATCGCCTATAATATCACCCATATATTCATCAGGAGTGATAACTTCAACTTGCATAATCGGCTCAAGTAATTTAGGATTACCTTTCGGCATCCCTTCTCTAAATGCTGCCTTTGCAGCAATTTCAAACGCAAGTACACTAGAATCTACATCATGAAACGCACCGTCAACTAAAGTTGCTTTAAAATCAATCATAGGATAACCGGCAATAACACCGGTTTCTCTAATATTATTTAATCCTTTTTCAACACCTGGTATATATTCTTTAGGCACGGCACCGCCGATGATTTTACTTTCAAAGACAAAAATTTTATTTTTATCCTCATCCTTTAAATCTTTTACCTCTTTTAGAGGCTCAAAAATAATTTTTACACGAGCAAATTGTCCTGCACCGCCGGATTGTTTCTTATGGGTATAATCAATTTCACAAGCTTTTGTTATAGTTTCACGATATGCTACTTGAGGAGCTCCAATATTTGCTTCGACCTTAAACTCTCTTCTCATACGATCAATGATAATTTCTAAATGGAGTTCTCCCATTCCTTTTATCACTGTTTGTCCTGTTTCATGATCAGTTGACACTCTAAATGATGGATCTTCAGCTGCTAAACGAGAAAGTGCGAGGCCCATTTTTTCTTGATCGGCTGTTGATTTAGGTTCTACCGCAAGCTCAATTACCGGCTCTGGAAATTCCATTCTTTCTAAGATTACTTGCTGATCAATATCGGATAACGTATCACCTGTGGTAGTATCTTTAAGGCCTGCTAAAGCTACTATATCACCTGCTGATGCTTCTTTTACGTCTTCACGATTATTAGCATGCATTAATAGCATTCTACCGATTTTTTCTCTTTTATTCTTTACGGTATTAATAACAGTTGTTCCTGAAGTAATTTTACCTGAATATATTCTAATAAAAGTTAATGAACCGACAAACGGGTCATTCATAATTTTAAATGCTAAAGCTGCAAAAGGCTCAGTTACCGAAATAGGGAAATCTTTTTCTTCACCGGTACTTACTTCCATGCCTTTTACTATACCTATATCAATAGGCGAAGGTAGGAAATCTACTACGGCATCAAGTAAAGGCTGTACCCCTTTATTTTTAAAAGCACTACCGCATAAAACCGGATAAAATGCTGCTGAAATAGTACCTTTTCTGATTAATCTTTTAATCTCTTCTGCTGTTACTTCTTCACCTAATAAATATTTTTCCATAACATGATCATCTAACTCAACAACCATATCAAGTAATTTAGCACGATATTCTTCAGCTTTATCTTTCATATCGGCAGGTATATCTTCTTCAAAATACTCAGCTCCAAGTGCTTCATCTTTCCAAATCACTGCTTTCATTTTAACAAGATCAATTATACCTTTAAAATTTTCTTCAATCCCTATAGGCAACTGAATAATAAGCGGTTTTGCTCCTAAACGATCTTTGAGCATTTCAACGCATCTATAAAAATCTGCTCCCATTCTGTCCATTTTATTGACAAAACACATTCTAGGAACATTATATTTATCTGCTTGCCTCCAAACCGTTTCTGACTGCGGTTCAACACCTGCTACACCGTCAAATACTGCAACCGCACCGTCAAGAACACGAAGCGAACGCTCTACTTCGATAGTAAAGTCAACGTGTCCAGGAGTATCGATAATATTAATTATTTTATCTTGCCATCTACAAGTAGTAGCAGCTGAGGTAATGGTTATACCGCGTTCTTGTTCTTGTTCCATCCAATCCATGGTAGCACCACCCTCATGAACTTCACCTATTTTATGCGATTTACCGGTATAATATAAAATACGTTCGGTAGTTGTGGTTTTACCGGCATCAATGTGAGCACATATACCGATATTACGAATATGCTCAAGTTTATTTATTTTACTCATTACACCCTACCTTATTTCATTTTTTTAGGGCTAAAATGAGAGAAAGCTTTATTAGCTTCGGCCATTTTATGAGTATCTTCTTTCTTCTTAATGGCAACGCCTCTATTATTAGAAGCTTCAAACAGCTCTTCGGCAAGTTTATCAATCATCATTTTTTCAGAACGTTTTGACGCAGCATTAATAATCCAACGGCTAGCAAGGGCATATCCTCTTCTTTCACCAACATGCGTCGGAACTTGATAATTAGCTCCTCCAACCCTAACCGAAGTTACTTCTAAATGCGGCTTCACGTTATGCATAGCATTATTAAAGGTTTGATACGGATCAACTCTATGCTTCTTTTCAATTTTATTAAAGGCTGAATAAACAATTTTCTCTGCAAGGGCTTTCTTCCCTTCTTTCATAATATTATTGATAAATCTTGACAGTAAAATACTGTTATATTTCATATCAGGTAAAATTACTCGCTTTTCCGCGGCATGACGACGTGACATTTTATTTTTTCTCTCTAACTAATAATTTATTTTTTTGTAACTGCAACTTGTTTACGAGGAGCACCGTAACGTGACCGACCTTGCTTACGTCCTTTAACTCCGGCAATATCATAAGCACCGAGTACGATATGATATTTCACTCCCGGAAGATCAGGAACCTGACCGCCTCTTACTAACACCCTATCATGTTCCTTTACACTATGCTTTTCACCAGGAATATATGCATTTACGGTTCTTTTATTACTTAAACGCACCGTTGCAATCTTACGAAGTGCAGAGTTAGGCTTTTTAGGGGTAACGGTTTTCACAACTAGGCAAACACCGCTTTTAAAAGGATTAGATTCTAAGGCAGGAGATTTGGTCTTACGAGTTTTTGACTTTCTCCCAAAACGTACTAATTGATTATATGTCGGCATTAAAAAAAATACTCCAAAAAAACTTATACATACGATAATTAAAGGGTGAAAAATACTTCCACCCTTTATTTTCAATCATTTCTAAATACAAATTATAAGAATTTGTAAATTACACTAAATTTAAATTATAATTACTTTTTCCATAAAAGCAAGCATGTTTTAATTAACAATCATTTTTTTCTCAATTATTTTTGCTATAAAGCTGATTAACATCACTAAAATATAGTAACAGCACGCAGCAATAAGCATTGGCAAAAAATAATTATATGTTTCAATTGATACAATTTGTGCTCTACGCATTAAATCCATTTCTCCAAGCATAGAAATAATGGCTGATTCTTTAATCAAATTTACAAGCTCATTTACTAATGACGGAAAAATATTTTTAACTGCTTGCGGCAGGATTATATCTTTCGTTATTAAAAACTTTGGAATAGCAAGAGCTTCAGCCGCTTCAAGCTGCCCTTTATCAACTGCATTAATCCCTGCCCTGATTACTTCGGAAACATATGCTCCCGAATTAAGAGAAAAAGAAATAGCTCCCGCCATAAACACACTAAATTTAACGCCTATGATATAAGGTGAAGCAAAATAAATAATACTTAATTGAATTAATAAAGGCGTTCCTCTGAAAATAGAAGTATAGAAATTTGCAAAAAGCCTTAAAACACGATTTTTATTTACCTTACAAATAGCGAGCAGCATCCCTATTACTAAACCGAATATAACGGCAATAACGCTATATTTTAAAGTGACCAAAGTTCCCTCTACAATAAAAAAGATTTTTGGATAGAATTTTATTAAATACTCAAACATATTTTATATATATTTTTTTCTTGTCATACCGCGGCTTGACCGTGATATCTAAAAAAATAAGCATTTTTGGATCCCGCGATTAAATCGCGGGATGACATTAAAGATTTCTAGATTCCTGCTTTTGCAGGAATGACATAAGAACATTCATCAGTACACTCTCTTCGCCGGCGGGACTGCTGTTACTTCATCGGTTAAAGTAGTTAAAGTCACAGGTTTATAATCAAGAACTACTTCACCTGCTTCATCGATAGAGCTAAGAGTATGCTTCATCCAATCCCCATCATTACGATCAGGATAATCTTCACGTGCATGAGCTCCTCTGCTTTCTTTTCTTGCAGCTGCCGAATATACCGTTACTAAAGCTTGATCAAGTAGATTATCTAGCTCTAAGGCTTCCACTAAATCACTATTCCAAATTAAAGATTTATCGTTAATTTTTATATCTTTATAGCCGCTTCTTATTTCGCTAATCATTCCTGCTCCTTCATCTAGTACCTCTTGAGTTCTAAATACCGAAGCATGGCTTTGCATAGTTCTTTGCATTTTAAGCCTTAACTCTGCAACTAAAATATTACCGTTAGCGTGACGGACTTTATCAAATCTATTTATAATTTTTTCAAGGCTTTCTTCTTTTATAGACTTGTGGGGACTCGCAGGCTTAATAAGCTCGGCTGCTTTTAATGCAGAACTTCTACCAAATACTACTAAATCAAGCAAAGAATTTGATCCTAATCGGTTAGCACCGTGTACCGATACGCAAGCCGCTTCACCGATTGCCATAAGCCCTTTTACTACGCTATTATGATTTTTACCGTCTTTGATTATGACTTGACCGTGATAATTCGTCGGTATCCCGCCCATATTATAATGTACCGTAGGAAGTACCGGTATCGGCTCTTTAGTCACGTCAACACCGGCAAAAATTTTAGCCGTCTCAGAGATACCGGGCAAACGACTATGTAAAATCTCAGGCGATAAATGATTTAAATGTAAAAATACATGATCTTTATGCTCGCCGACTCCTCGCCCCTCTCTGATTTCTATAGTCATTGCTCTTGAAACTACATCTCTTGAAGCTAAATCCTTTGCAGCAGGAGCATAACGCTCCATAAAACGCTCACCATTTGCATTAACGAGATATCCCCCTTCGCCTCTTGCCCCCTCGGTAATAAGACAGCCCACCGAATATATACCTGTCGGATGGAACTGTACAAATTCCATATCTTGCAGTGGAAGACCGGCTCTAATCGCCATGCCACCCCCATCACCCGTACAAGTATGAGCAGACGTCGCCGAAAAATAAGCACGCCCGTATCCGCCCGTTGCAAGCACTACACTATGAGCTCTAAAACAATGCAGACTACCGTCATCTAAATTCCACGCAACTACTCCTCTACATTCACCATCTTCCATCAATAAATCAATAGCAAAATACTCAACGAAAAACTGTACTTTATGTTTTAGTGACTGTTGATATAAAGTATGAAGCATGGCATGCCCCGTACGATCTGCCGCAGCACATGTACGCTGAGCTGCTTTTCCTTTGCCGTACTCTGTTGTCATTCCTCCAAAAGGACGCTGATAAATTTTTCCCTCTTCAGTTCTTGAGAAAGGTACACCGTAATGCTCTAGCTCTAAAATCGCATCGGGAGCGTTTTTGCACATATACTCAATGGCATCCTGATCGCCTAACCAATCAGAACCTTTTACCGTATCATACATATGCCAACGCCAATCATCTTCGCCCATATTCCCAAGAGCCGCACTAATTCCGCCCTGAGCAGCCACAGTATGACTACGGGTTGGGAACAGCTTAGTTATACAAGCAGTATTTAGTCCTTCTTTAGCCATACCGAATGCAGAACGAAGACCTGCTCCGCCTGCACCTACAACTACTACGTCAAATTTATGATGAATGATATTATACGCTTTGGTCATTAAATTAATTTTTTACTATTTCGATACGTGAATTGTCTACCTCTGTCACCACATGGCTTGACCACGGGGTCCAGTAATTCAATACACAATAATGCTATAAATTGTTTTCTGGATACCGCGGTCAAGCCGCGGTATGACAATTTTTATCCTTTATAAAACATCGCTACTATAAAAGCTACAATAGTCACAATGCAAAATAATTGCACTATTATAATCAATGTATTACGTAATTTGTGACAACTTATATAATCCTCAATTACTACACGCATACCAAGCATCGCATGATACAACGAAATAACCACCGTAATTAACAAAGCTACTACATTAAAAGGCTTTTTAAGCTCCCACATAATAATATTTATATCATTATTTTTGTTGGTTAACGTAAAATATATTAGCCACACAGAACATAAAACTAATATAATCCCCGTTACTCTTTGCAATAACCAATGATGAGAACCGCTTTTAGCAGAACCGCTATTTTTTGCTTTTACAATTTCTGCTTTAAAATCATATACCATTAATTTTCTCTATTATTTGTTTTAGCTTTTCGTCATTGCAAGGAAATTGCATAGCAATTGACTAAGCAATCTCAGGCATTTGTTATTATTCCTGAGATTGCCACGTCGATGCTACGTATCTCCTCACAATGACGTTTTTAATTACTACACCCTTAACAATACCGTTAATAATACAGATCCTACCACTACACACCAACCGGTGATATTAACCAATTTTATAGAAAAACCGTAACCGATATCCCAAAATAAATGCCGAATGCCGTTACATAAATGATAAAACCAAGCGTAGCTAATAGCTACTAAGCATATTTTTATAATACAGCATTCAGCAAGCTGTAAATAATTATTGTCATATTTACTAAGAATCAACCACCACGCCAAGATTGACACCGCAAAAAACAAAGCTACACCGGTCATACGATGCAAAATTGATAATGTAGAACTTATTTGCGGCTTATATATAGTTAAATGCGGCGAAGTTGGACGCTTATTATAAATTTCTTGTTTGGTTTTAGTCATATATTTCTAATAAATAAAAAAGAGTTATGTCATTCCCGCGGAAGCGGGAATCCAGAAAAAAGAGAGCTTTTAATTTTAAAAATTCAGTATATATGTATTTTTTAATTACTGGATTCCTGCTTCCGCGGGAATGACATACTACACGTTTCAATCGGTCAACGACATCTATCTCTGCAACCAATGTCTTTCTACGGGCGATAAATCATCTGTCACTGCTCTCCTATCATCGAAGACAAAACATTCACCTTGCCATAAATTGTTCTTGTTTTGTGTATCTTCTAGATATTGCAGTATTCCACCCTTTAAATGATATACCTCATCATAACCTATGCTTTTAAGTAAGCTGGTGGATTTTTCACACCTGATACCACCTGTACAAACCATAGCAATTTTCTTACCTTTGAGCAATTCTTGATTCTGCTGAACCCAAGTAGGAAATTGTTTAAATGTTTTGGTATTAGGATTAATTGCTGATTTAAATGTACCGACCTCTACTTCATAATCATTTCGAGTATCTATTACTATAACATCTTGTTTTGTGATAAATTCATCCCAATCTTTCGGCTCTATATATTCACCTTTAAACAAATCAACATTTAAATCATCAACGTTCATTGCTACGATCTCTTTCTTAAGTCTGACTTTCAATTTCTGAAAAGGATGAACATCACTATAATTTATTTTAACGTTAACATCTCTGGGACCGATCAGTTTTATCAATTCTTCAAGTACAAGATTTACATTTTCATATGAACCTGAAAAAGAACCGTTAAAGCCTTCATTAGCTAATAAAATAGTACCTTTAACATATTTTCTTTTACCGATAAGCAAAAGTTTCGGTATCAAATTCGCCGGTTCTTCTATATTAACAAAACTATATGCACTTAAAATTGCTATTTTTTCATTCATAAATTATTTAGGTATTATTTTTACATTCTATGTCATTCCCGCCTTCGCGGGAATGACATAGAAAACTATAGCTTACATAACCTGCAATGGTACGAACATATTACTACTACCCCTTTCAATCAGGAGCAAAATATTTTGCTTATCTGATTTTTTAGCATTTTCATATAATTCTTCTAGCTTACTTATATCGTCTATGCTTTCTTGATTAATATTGGTTATCAGATCGCCAATTTTGAAGCTACTTTCTTCTTCATCAATATTGATTATAACTATTCCCATTTTATCTTGAGGAATGGTATATTTTTGTCTTAGTTCTTCAGTCAAATTACCAAAAGTAATATTATTTTTAGTAATAGATAAATTATTTTCTTCTTTATTTGTCATTTCTTTCTTATTGGTCTCTTCTGTAGAATCTTTGGTAACCTCTTCATTATCCAAAGTAATTTTAATAGGTAATTCAAGCTCCTTTTTATCACGAAGTATTTTTATTTTTACTTCCTGATCAATAGGAGCATCTGCAATAATTACACGTAATTTTTTAGTATTTTTAACCGGTATATCTGCAAACTCTATTATTATATCACCTGTTTTAATTCCCGCTTTATCACCTGGACCGTCTTCTTGTACTTTAGCTACTAATACCCCCCTAGTATCTTTAAGTCCTAGCCCTTCAGAAATTTCCTCGGTTAAATCTTGTATTGTTACTCCAAGGCGTCCTCTACTTACTTTTCCATCTTTCTTAAGACGTTCGATTATAGGCTTTGCAGTATTTGACGGTATTGCAAAACCGATACCTATATTAGTACCGAGCGGTGAAAAAATTGCCGTATTTACGCCGATTACTTTCCGATCCAAATTAAACATAGGACCACCGGAATTACCGTTATTAATTGCAGCATCCGTTTGAATAAAATTATCGACTATATTGTCCGTATCTATATCGATATCCCGCCCTTTAGAAGAAATAATACCGCTTGTCACCGTACCGCCTAGATTACCGAACGGATTACCGATCGCAATAACCCAATCTCCTACTCTTGCATCATTTGAATCTCCAAACTCAACAAAAGGTAGAGGTTCCTCACTATCTATTTTTAAGAGAGCTAAATCGGTTTTAGTATCGTTACCTATTAATTTAGCCGATAATTCAGTATTATCTGCAAGTTTTATATTAATTTTATCAACATTTGCAATTACATGATAGTTTGTCACTATTAAGCCGTTAGGTTCAATAATAAATCCTGAACCAAGCGGCACACTTTTCGGAGTTTGATCGACCTCTTCCAAATTCAGCGGTATATTAAGCTTTTCTAAAAAATCATTAACTTTTTCTTGTAGAGGATCTTTCTCGGCATTTTCCGATTTACTATTAACATATTCTATTGTTGAAATATTAACGACTGCAGGAATTAACGGTTCAACTATATCGGCAAAGCTATAACGGGCGGCTTCACTTACTTTAAAAGTAGCAGAATTTATTTCCGTAAATTCATTCTCTTCTTGATCTGCTACTTTTAAAGACTTACTATTTTCTTTTGCTAGAACAACGTTACTTGATATTAAAACTATTATAACAAGAACTATTTTCAGATTAACCATATACTCCAAGTAAATAAAAAGTAGATAGACTAGTGTACTACTTAGTTAGATTTAGATATTTTAAAACTTCAGCATCCGGTGAAATTACAAAATTAGTATCCTCTTTCTTTAAAGAATTTTTATATACTAAAAGTGATCTATAAAATTTATAAAATTCCGGGTCGACTGAATAAGCAGAATTATATATTTTTGCCGCTTTCTCATCGCCGTCACCTTTAATAATTTGTGCATCTCGATAAGCTTTAGCAAGTATTATTTTGCTTTCTTTATCTGCTTTTGAACGAATACGCACGCTTTCTTCTTGTCCTTCCGCTCTAATTTGGGTTGCCTCTTTTTCACGTGCCGTTTGCATACGACGATAAATAGCCGCACTATTTTCTTGTGGTAAGTCTGCTCTTAAAATTCTAACATCTACAACATCAATACCGAAGCTTTTAGCTTCACCGTCCACTTGATTTAAGATATTTAACATTACGTTACTACGTTCCTGACTTAAAAGGCTACTTAGCGAGATTTTACCTATCACCTTACGCATTGACGATTCAAGATTACGGGTCAGCCTAATTTTCACACCTTGATAATCATGTACCGTTTTATAAAACATTACGGGATTATTAATTTGGAATTTGGCATAGGCATCAACAATAACTCGTTTACCGTCAGCAGCCGTTAATTCTTTTGCCTCAACCTCAACATCTAAAAGACGCTTATCAAAAAATTCAACATTTTGAATAAACGGGATTTTAATATTCAGTCCTGGATTTTCTATAGTTCTAACTGCCTCACCAAACTGGAATACTACTGCAGATTGGCGTTGGTCAACTGAAAATAAGGAGCTAGAAATCAGTATCAGCCCAAAAACAATTGTAAAAATTATATAATAAATCTTTTGTTGCATTTAATATTCCTTGTTGTTTAGATGTCATTAGTGTATAGCGTGATCATTCCCGCGCAAGCGGGAATGACACAGCACCTCTATGGTTTAATAGCCATGTGCGGCAGTAGTGCATTATTAATAATCGTTTTATTTGAACCGCCTAATATCTCTTCGACTACTTCTAAATATAATCTATCTCTAGTTACTTGCCTACCTGTAGCATATTGTTTATAAATAGCATTAAATCTTTGGCTATCACCTTCTGCTTTCGATATAACTTCTTCTCTATAACCTTCTGCTTCTTGTATAATCTTTGCAGCCGCTCCTCTAGCTTCCGGCAAAATCTTATTATTATAGGCTTGAGCTTGATTTATTTCTTTTTCTTTATCTGCTTTTGAAGTTTGCACGTCTCTATAAGCGTCTATTACTTCGGCAGGCGGCTCGGCTTTTAATAATTGTACTTTCTCAATCATAACGCCAGCATTATAACTATCCAATATCTTCTGTGCTAATTTCTCTATTTTATAAGTAATCTCCTGCTTTTGATCGGATAATACCCAAGAAATAGGAGTATTGCCTATGACTTCCCTAACAGCACTCTCGACTGTTGCTTTTACTGTTTCTGCAGGTCTTTGTACGTTAAAAATAAAATCTTCAAGATTATTAATATGCCACATTACGTCACAATTTAAAGCAACGATATTTTCATCACCGGTGAGCATTATACTTTCACCGGCAATATTTTTAGTATTATCGCCACCGCTACGCAGAGAGCTATTTGTACGATAACCAATCTCAATCCGGCGTGATTGTTTAACTTTCTCAACTATTATCTTTTCAAAAGGCGCCGGTAAATGATAATTAAGCCCGGGGTAGCCCTTACGCACAAAACGCCCAAATCTTATTACCGCTGCTTCTTCGCCTTCTTTTATTTCATAAATACCCGAAGCGAGCCATAAAGCAACCACTGCGACAACAGCTAAAATTATTGTTTTAGCATTGAAATTAAACGGGAATTGAAATTGATCAAAATTAAATTGATTTTTACGCGGTCTTGTGAATATGTTATCTTCTTTATCAGAATCAAAATCTTTCCATGGAGATTTTTTTAAAATTGAGATATATTTTTTATTAAGCATTTGCTTTGTTGTTTTATATTATTTTAAAGATGAGATAATTATATATATTATAGTATATAACGTCAAGTTACGAGCTTCAACAGCTTTAAAAAGGAAATTTAATTATGGCGAATTTACACCAACGACAAATTATAGATAAAATTCAGCATATTACCTTTAAAGACGGTACTTTTTTAAATGAAGTTATATCGGATATTATAATTAAAGGTAATAATATCGGTTTCTCAATAGATATATCAGGTAAAAACAAGTTAGAAGCCGAAGAAATTAGACTTAAGGCAATTAATAAACTTAACGAGATTTCGGAAGTAAATAAAATAACAATTGTTTTTACCGAAAGTAAACCGATGGAGAAAAAAGTTCAAAAACCAAAACATTTTGTAGAAAATGTAAAAAAAATTATCTTAGTAGCGTCAGGTAAAGGCGGAGTCGGAAAATCTACAATATCGGCTCTTATTGCTCAGCAGTTAAGTCTAGAAAATTACCGAATCGGGGTAGTAGATGCGGATATTTACGGTCCGTCAATTCCGCACATATTCGGCATTAACGAAGTACCGAAAACGAAAGATGGACGAATAATACCGGTACTTGCTCAAAGCATCGAAATTATGTCTATAGGCTTCGTCGTTAAAGACCACTCGGCAATTATTTGGCGTGGTCCTATGGCAAGTAAGACTATTTATCAATTATTATCGGTAACAAAATGGGATAATTTAGATTATTTAATTATCGATATGCCGCCGGGGACAGGTGATATTCATTTAAGTATACTAGAAAATTATCATTTAGACGGCGTAATAATCGTAACTACACCACAAAAAATATCAGAAATAGACGTAATACGTTCTATAGATTTATATCAAAAACTAAATTTACCTATTTTGGGAATAATTGAGAATATGAGCTATATGCTTAAAAATAATAGCGGCGGACATTTATCGCAAAAATATAATATACCACTAATCACTCAAATTCCGATCACACCGCAAATAGCCGAGGCTTGCGATAAATCACTACCTCTAACAAACTTATTAACATTACCTTTAGAGAAGTATTTACAATGAAAATACACGTATTGGCAGATTATAGAACAGGCAACACCCATCAGGCTATTGCACTTGCTGAAAAATTAACGGAAGAATATACAACAATTAAGCTTGAATATAATTGCTTAGCTAAGCTACCGAACTTTTTACTAAAATATTATCCTATTCATATAAAAAGTGAGCTATTGCAGTATCTTTTGGATAAGTCCCCGCCTGGTATTATAATTACCGCTGGAAGAAGAACGGCAGTACTAGCATTTTATTTAAAAAAGAAATTTAAAGATATCAAGTTAATACAAATAATGCAGCCTAATCTTCCTTACAATGCATTTGATGTCGTTATTCTGCCTTATCATGACCAACAACGTCCTTGCGAAGCCACAAAGTGGCTGAAGCAATCTCAGGACTTTTTTACTAGATTGCTTCGTCAATACTTCGTATTTCCTCGCAATGACGACTTTAAAAACATCATCCCCATCAACGGAGCTATCAACAACGTAACCGAAAAGTGCGCCGCGGCGAACTTGGAACTCCAAAAACATTATCCTAATCTTAAACAGTTTATTGCAGTGATAATCGGTGGGAATAATAAAAAATTTAATTTCCATGAAGATGAAGCAGTTTTATTTGCTTCATTATTAAATAAAATATATACTAATCAAAAAATACCTTTCTTCATTAGTTTTAGTAGACGTACACCACACACTGTAAAATCAATTATTAAAAATAATATGCCGTCTTCCACAATTATTTATGACCCGAACGAAGATGCAGGCTATAATCCTTATATAGCTATGCTCTCCAAGGCAAAATATATAATCTCTACGGCCGACTCAATCTCAATGTGCAGCGAAGCAGCTTCAAGCGGCAAGCCTCTTTATATATTCTGCCCACCAAACTTTAATTCTTCAAAGCATAAGATTTTTATAAAACAGTTAGTAGAACAGAAGATAGCAAGAATTTTTGATAAGTCGGCTATTGCTCTAGAAGAATATAGCTACAAACCCTTAAATGAAGCAGAAAGAGTAGCTGAAATTATTAAATCTTTAATCAAAAGCTGGTAATTATATGGATAAAGATATACAATCATACATATTCATTAATAAGCTAAAATCTTTACCATTTGTCAACGAAATATGGCTTTTTGGCTCTCGTGCTAGAGGGGATAACGATGAGCGTTCCGATATTGATATTGCAATTATCTGCCCTAATATTACAGATCAAGAATGGCTAGAAGTTATGTCTATTATAGAGAATGCCGACACGCTTTTAAAAATAGATTGTGTAAGGTTTGAAAGTACTAAAATAAGCTCTGAACTTTATAAAAATATATTAAAAGAGAAAAAAATTATATATGTCAAAAATAAACCTTAAACTTGAAAAATTTCGTAAAGCTTTTATGACGCTTGAAGATATTTATTTAAAACCGACAACAGAAGATAGGGCTTATATTGATGCCACTATACAAAGATTTGAGTTTACTTTTGAACTCGCTTGGAAGTTTTTAAAAGAATATTTTTCTCAAAAAGGCACAGTTCTTCAATATCCTAAAGCAGTGATAAAGGAAGCTTTTGTTGCCGGTATTATAAATGATGAGAGTTTATGGATTTATATGCTTACTGATAGTAATATGACATCTCATACTTACGATAAAAAGCTTGCCGATGAAATATATAACCGAATAAGAAATTATGTTCCTGAACTTAAGAAATTACTAAATATCATTGATTTAAAGATTTAATAATACCTTGCAGAGTTTGGACTTCAGGGGAAGAGAGACTATTTATACGTGTAAATATATTAGTGATATTTTGTTGCATAGCAGGTTTTTTGTCGGGAGCCTTGAAGAATCCGGCTTTATCGAGTTTGCCGAATAAATTTACTAAAAAATGCTCTATTTCTTCTTTAGTAGCTAATTTTTGAATGTTATGTACATCCTCTCTGGGCGTAGAATTACGAAACAACTCATAGCATATAATAATAACCGCTTGAGCAATGTTTAATGAGCTAAATTCGGTTGTATTAATAGTGATAATCTTATTAGCAAATGCGATTTCTTCGTTGCTAAGCCCATTATTTTCCCGCCCGAACATTATCCCGACTTTTTCAGAATTTGGATAATCTAAAGGTAAATTTTGTGAAAATACATAATCTTTATTCATAGCCCTTTTAATGCAAGTAGTAGCATATAAATATTTGAGGTCTTTAATGCTATCCTCTAGGCTATCAAAAATTTTTGCATGATCTATAATATTAACCGCTCCGACTGCATTACTACGTGCTTGCTCATTAGGCCAGCCGTCTCTTGGAGCTACAATTCTAAGCTCATTTAAGCCAAAATTCTTCATTGCTCTTGCAGTAGCACCGATATTCGCACCCATTTGCGGGGCAACTAATATTATTATTGGATTCATTTTAATAATTTTTTGTAACTAAGCAGGTATAGGCAATCGCTACGGCGTCAGCTTCATCGGAATTGGTAATTAAGGAAGTGCCAGGCAGCAAAAGCTTTATCATATGCAAAATTTGGTCTTTCTCTGCATGCCCATATCCTGTTACGGTTTTTTTTACCGTATTTGGCTTAAATTCTCGCATGTCCAAATTATATCTACCGATCAGCGACATTATCGCCCCTCTAGCATATCCAAGCTTTAAAGAAGTCACGCTATTAGTATTAACAAATGTTTCTTCAATCGCTGCCATATTTGGTTGATATTCTAATATTACTTTTTCTAATGTACTATTAATAAAAGCAAGTCTATGATGAATTTCATCCTTACTATTTGTTTTAATAATACCACTAGCTAAATATTTCAACTGTGCGGTCTCCTTTGCCACTACTGCCCATCCAAGACTCCCAAGTGCCGGATCAATCCCAAGTATTATCATGATTATTTAATGTTATTTTTACATTATTATATGGCTTTTATGTCAAGCCACAGGGTGACAGCTTTATATCTTCATATACTGATAAAATTCTTGATTATTCTCCCACAGCTCACGCACCTTAACGAATAAAAATAAATGAACAGGAAATCCAAAAAACCTCTCCATTTGCATTCGGGATTTTGCTCCTATTTCTTTGATTTTAGAGCCGTTTTTACCGAGTATTATAGTTTTATAGCTCTCTCTTGAAACTACTATAACTTGATTAATCTTTACGGATTTGTCTTTAAGCTCTTCCCATTTTTCGGTTTGTACGGTTAATTTATAAGGGAGTTCTTTCTGCAAATTTAAAAATAACTGCTCTCTTGTAATTTCTGCTGCAATAAAACGCATAGGTAAATCCGTTATGTCGTCTTCCGCATAAAGCCAAGGAGAAATTTTGGCCTTACTTGTTATATATTCAAGTAATCCATCAATATTTTTGCCTGATAAAGCAGATATAGGAAAAAGCAAGCTATCAGGATGATTTTCTGTTAAAAAAGCTTTAATGTCATTTAGATATTTTGATTCGATGTCTATTTTGTTCAATAAAAATATCGGAACAATATTAAGTGAGCGAAGCTTATCTAAAATATTATGCGTTATATCATCAAACGACTTTAGACTATCAATAATTAACAGAACTAAATCCGCACTATGCAAACTAGACCATGCACATCTTACCATTGCTTTCTCTAAGCTCCCTTTCGGCTCAAATATACCGGGCGTATCGTATAAAATTACCTGCGTATCTTTTAAGGTAATAATACCGGTAATAATTGACCTAGTAGTTTGCACTTTTGGGGTAACGATTGAAAGCTTCTCACCGATTATTCTGTTTAATAAAGTTGATTTTCCGCTATTAGGTCGCCCGATTATACAAACCGATACCGTTTTCTGATTAGACATCTTCCCAAACTTCACTTCTAGAGGTAATTTAGACGTCGATCCAGTACTCGCATCCTCGCGTACTAGTGTGTACGCTGCGGCGGCAAGTGCTTCCGTGTCTCCTTTAAATTCCTCTCTATAAGCTGGTTTGGGAAGATGTCTATTAGTCATTTTTAAGTCTATGCAATAAGCTTCGTGCTGCGTTTTTCTCTGCTTCTTTTATTGCGTGACCAGTGCCTGTTTGTTCATAATCTTTTACTTTTACAAGAACCGTAAAAGTCGATGAATGGGAAGCTCCTTCTCTTTTTATCAGACGATATATAGGTAGGTGGTGATCACTAGCTTGAGCCCATTCTTGTAAAGCAGTTTTTGGGTCATAATCCGTTAAATTCTGAACTTTTATAAATTCTACCCATAACTTCGCGATAATATCATGGGTTGTTTCAATATTGCTATCAAGATATATAGCTGCAATTAAAGCTTCCGTGGCATTTTCTATATTATTAAGATTATCACGCCCGCCTGCTACTTCTTCGCCATGAGTCATAATTATATAATCTTTTAAAGTAAGTTTAGCTCCAACCATGCATATTGTTTCTTTGCAAACCAAATATGATCTAATTTTAGCTAAATTCCCCTCATTATAATTTGCAAAATTTCTAAATAAAATTTCTGTGATTACTAAATTTAATACGGCATCACCTAGAAATTCTAATCGTTCATAATCTTTATCATCCTTGTACTCGTGATGTTGCCTTAAAGACGGGTGACTCAACGCCTCTATTAAAAGCTCTTTATTTTTGAAACTATAGCTAAGTAGCTTTTCTAACTTCTCAAATGATTCCATTACGCATCCGTGTTATAAAGATTTCTGAAAATTCGATTTAACCTAACAGATTCAATCCATGGCTTTAACTTTAGTACTAGATTAATAACTCCTATATCATTATCCCACCAAGTTATTTTTGTTGAGAACCAAATAAATTGTGCTTTAGCAATAAAATTTTCAAACGGTACAAATCCAAGATTTACTCTACTATCATTTGACTGATCTCTATTATCCCCTAAAAAGAAATATTTCCCTTCAGGTACATAAAAAACATCCGTATTACTGTATTTATCATTATATATAACGCCACAAATAGGAGCAAGCTTATAAGAAAAATATGTTCTACCGTTTGGCAGTGTTTCTTTAAACTTTAAATATTTTATTCCCTCTTCGCTTATATAAGTTCCAACTTCCGTGCGTTCTACTTTTTTGTCGTTAATATATATTACGTCATCAATCAATTGAATTTTATCGCCGGGTAGCCCTATTAAACGCTTTATATATCTGACACTCATATCGTTAGGCGGACGAAAAACTACAATATCGCCACGCTCCGGTTCACGAGCAAATATTCGCCCTTTAAAAAGAGGAATAAAATCAAAAAAAGATAAAGAATAATTACTATAACCATAACTATATTTCGTAGAAAATATATAGTCATTCTCAAGTATGGTTGCTTTCATAGACCCGGTCGGAACGGTAAACGGCTCCATAATAAGTATTCTAATAAGTAAAGCGATACATATTACAAAAGCAAAAGACCCCCACTCTTGCTTAGCTGTTTTATTAGTGTTTGATTTTGTATTATCTGTTTGCATAATCTCTTAATTATTTATCAATTGGAATCGTCATTGCGAGGAAATTACAAAGTAATTGACGAAGCAATCTCAGGAGTTTGTTATTATTTCATGAGATTGCCACGCTCCTTTCTCCTTTCAGTCGCTCGCAATGACGGCTTAGTATCCACGCGGGCAATATCTCCTCGCAATGACGATAAAGTCAAACCACGCTATAACTCCTTATCCTCGCCTCAATCTCGCTTCTAAAATGGCGTATCAGCCCTTGAATCGGCCAAGCTGCCGCATCACCTAAAGCACAGATAGTATGCCCCTCTATTTCTTTCGTAACGTTAAGGAGTTCGTCTATCTCAGATTTTTTGGCATTACCTTTAACTAGCCGCATCATAACTCGCCACATCCAACCCGTACCCTCACGGCAAGGAGTACATTGCCCACAAGATTCATGCATGTAAAATTTACTAAGCCTTGCTATTGCATAAATAATATCGGTAGATTTATCCATAACTATAATACCACCTGTACCAAGTCCGGAACCTACGGTTCTTAAACTATCAAAATCCATATCCACTTCACATAATGACTTAGGAAGTAAAGGCACGGAAGAACCGCCTGGGATTATGGCTTTAAGATTATCCCATCCACCACAAACACCGCCCGCATATTTCTCAATCAATTCTTTTAACGAAATTCCCATTGCTTCTTCAACATTACAAGGCTTGTTAACATGCCCTGATATGCAGAAAATCTTAGTTCCCGTATTGTTAGGTTTACCTATACCGGCAAACCAGCTAGCTCCTCGTCTTAAAATGGTTGGCACTACTGAGATAGACTCAACATTATTTATAGTAGTCGGGCAGCCATATAACCCAAAGCCGGCAGGAAAAGGCGGCTTTAAACGAGGCATACCTTTTTTGCCCTCTAAGCTTTCAAGCAATGCCGTTTCTTCGCCACAAATATAAGCACCCGCCCCACGATGTAAATAAATATTACAATCAAAGCCCGAACCGCAAGCATTTTTTCCTATTAACCCTTCTTTATAGACTTCATCTAAGGCACGCTGAATATTAGAGGCTTCATTATAAAACTCACCTCTAATATAGATATAACAATTATTCGCTCCTATAGCAAAGCTTGCAAGCAAGCAACCTTCTATTAATTTGTGCGGCTCAAACCTTAATATATCACGATCCTTACAAGTGCCAGGCTCAGACTCGTCGGCATTTACTACTAAATAGCAAGGCTTCTCTGAATTTTTAGGCATAAATGACCATTTCATACCGGTAGAAAATCCGGCACCTCCTCGCCCTCTAAGCCCTGATTTCTTAACCTCTTCAACGATAAAATCTCTACCTTTATCAAGCAAAGCTTTAGTATTTTCCCAATCGCCTCGCTTCTTGCTAGATTTCAAATCATGGCTTTGCTGCCCATGCAGGTTAGTAAAAATTTTGTCTTCTTCTTTCAGCATAAACTATTCTCGTTATGGCTTAAAAACGTCATTGCGAGGAAAAATTGAAAATTTTGACGAAGCAATCTCGTGCCAAAATCCTGAGATTGCCACGCAGCCTACGGCCACTCGCAATGACGATGAAGCCGGTCCACGCAACAATGCCTGCTCGCAATGACGATTCTTTACCTTTCTATTACTTTTTTATTAAACTTCCTATTAACAAACATTGTAAGTATTGGAGCAGAGATAAAAATTGAGGAATAAGTACCGGCTATTATCCCAAAAAATACAAGTACGCTAAAACTACGGATTGCCTCACCGCCAAAAAGAATAAGGGCTAAATTGGCAAGTAGCGTGGTAATGACAGTTAAAATAGTTCTTGATAAAGTCTCATTAATACTTAAATTTATAATTTCCGTGATATTTTTTTTATGATATTTACGTAAATTTTCTCTAATCCTATCATATATTACTACCGAATCATTAACGGAATAACCTATAATAGTTAACACTGCAGCAATAGTACTTAAGTTAAAATCAAGATTTGTCATACTCATAAACCCAAGAGCGAGTATTACGTCATGCACTAAGGCGATAAGTATACCAAGACCGAAATACCACTCAAAACGCACCCAAATATAAACCATAATCGCTAAGAAAGAGAATAGCATCGCTATAGCCCCCGCTTCTATTAGCTGCCTACCGACTTGCGGACCGACAAAATCTACCTTACGATATTCAAACTTATACGAAAAATTACTTTGCAAAGATGCTTTAATTAACTCAATATTTTTCATGAGATTTTCTTCGCTACTACTACCGAATCTAATCGATAAATCATGCTCACTACCGAAATTCTGTAAGACCACTTCACCTATTCCAAGCTTGCCTAGAACCCCACGCATTTTTGGCAAATCAGGAGCTTGATCAAGCCTTACTTCAATAACTATACCGCCGGCAAAATCAATACCGAAATTAAATTTATATATACCGATCCAAATAAAGCTAATGAGTGATAAAATAATTGAGAAAGTGTAGCTAACTTTTTTAAAATTCATAAAATCAAAATCGATTTTATTAGGTAAAAGTCTTAAAGGATAAATTTGCATTATTATATATTTTGTTGAATAAGGATTATATTTGTATTATATAGTAAATTCAAAAAGGTTAAATGATTTTTTATGTCAGAAGTAGTAGTAAAAGAACAATTAGAGCAATATATAAGCAAAATAGAAAGATTAGAACAAGAAAAAGCTGATTTATCTCAAGAAGTAAAAGATATCTTCCAAGATGCTTCTTCACATGGATTTGATGTTAAAGCTATGAAATCTATATTGAAACTAAAGAAATTGGATAAAGATAAACTTGCCGAGCAGGACGCTATGCTTGAGCTTTATAGAGATACCTTAGGGATTTGAGGCATACGTCATTGTGAGGAAATTACGAAGTAATTGACGAAGCAATCCCAGGAGTTTGTTATTATTTCATGAGATTGCCACGCAGCCTACGGCTGCTCGCGATGACGTATTTAGTATTCACGTAGCAACGCACTCTTTCGCAGTAATGACATAAGAGATACAAACATATTTAAGTTTTTGCTGCCTTAGTTTTAGCAATCGGGATATGTCTCTCTTTAATTCTAGCCGACTTACCGCTTCTATTTCTTAAATAATAAAGTTTAGCACGACGAACTACTCCGTATTTTACTACATCAATAGAGTGTACTATCGGCGAGTAAGTCATAAAGCGTCTCTCGACTCCTTCACCGTGGCTAATTTTACGTACTAAGAAAGATGAAGTAATACCGCGATTTCTTTTTGCGATAACTACACCTTCATAAGCTTGAAATCTTTCCGTTAATTTTTCCTTACCGTCTTTCTCAATCGATCTATCAATAATTTTAACAGTTACCTTAACTGTATCGCCGGCTTCAAAATCAGGAATTTTTTTATTTGCAATACGCTTTGAAATATTTTCCTGTTCAAAGCGGTCAATAATATTCATTTTTTAACTCCTTAACTCTATAAATCTTTAAGTAACTCCGGACGGCGCAATTTAGTAATCACATGTGATTGCTCTTTTTTCCATTCATTAATTAGCCTGTGGTTACCGGATAACAAAACACTCGGTACAGCTCGATCACGCCAAATTTCAGGTCTTGTATATAGGCCACATTCAAGCCCGCCCTTAAATTCCCCGTCTTCTTCAAAAGACTCAGAAGATAAGGTATTTTGGTTCATTAAAACACCTGGCAATAGTCTAATTAAGCAATCGAGAATGGTGAGGGTAGGTATTTCTCCGCCGGATAAAATGTAGTCGCCTACACTAATTTCTTTAACATTATACTCTTCAATTACACGTTCGTCAATCCCTTCGTAACGTCCACATAAGAATATGAGGTTTTTATTTTTCAACATCTCTTTAGCAAAGCTTTGGGTAAAGACTCTACCGCGAGGTGAAGGATAGTACATTTCAGCATTAGGATTTAAAGCAAGAGCATGATCTATGCTACTGCCTAGAACATCAGGACGCATTATAAGCCCGTTACCACCGCCATAAGCCTCATCATCAATATTTTTATGCTTAGTTAAACCGAAATCTCGAATATTAATAACGTCATATGACCAAATATTTTTATTTAGTGCTTGTCCTGCTAAAGAATGTCCTAGAGTACCAGGAAACATTTCAGGAAAAACGGTTAAGATTGTGGCATGAAGTATAGACATACGTTTAAAATAGTAGACAGTACCAATTAACGCAATAAAATTATAATTTAATTATTTACCCCACCCACCTGTCCTATAATCTTCTTTTCTTTGTTTTTTAGCAGTAGCTGTTGTACCACTCCTAAATGCTTCAGCCTTTTGTTGATGCGTTTTATGAGCTTGATCACTTTGAAATTTTTGAAATTCTGCTTTCTTAGCAGCTTCTATATAACGACTTGTTATTTTCTCTAAGCGTCTCATAGCATCTTTATCTAAACTAATACCTGCTTCTTTTGCTTGCTGCTCTATTTTTAATGCTGTCTTATAACCTGCTGCTGCGTTTTTAGCTATAACTTGCCTCTGCATAAACCCACTCTAGAATCTTTCTTCATTGCATCATTATATGGATTTATCTTCTGCACGATATCACGCTTATCTTCTAGAGTAGGACGAATATTAATAGCAGCATCGGTAATAATGAACGGTTTTGGAAAGGTAGCAACTGCCATTAAGAAAGCATGGCTTATACGACGTTCGGTACGTAGTCCATTCTCCTTATGAACTACCGTAGACATAAGCTCATCAGTATGAAGCGACCCTTTCATAATAGCCGCAACTCCTCTTTTCTTCACGAGCTCTACGGCTTTTTTTGCTGCTTCGTGGCTATGCTCAACATTAATTACTTGATAATCCTCAAGATCGACATTATTAACTTTTGCTACTGATTCAATTTTATGTTACAGACCAATCAAGACCGGTTTTATTACATTAATTTTATTACATTAAATTGTGCCGCTCTAACTGCACCGAGTAATGATTCTTTATCGATCAGATGAACTACTGCAGTTTTAACAGGCTTAAAGCCATCGGCTCTAAGTAATAGATCGATGAAATGCTTTGCTGCTTCATCAAAGTCAGGATTGTTGATTTCTTTTGGAGGAGTATAAGGAGTACCTAATTTCTTAGCTAGAATGGCATCTAAAAAAGTCTCGTTTATTATATGTTGCTTCTTCATAAACCCCTTAATAAATTAATCACTAACTTAATTAGATAGTATATAAGTTAATTAATAAAGGGAAAACTAATTATTGTTTTTAGCGAGCATTGCTTAAGTGCTATTAACGCAACAGTGTATATCCGAATTCCGTGTAGGCATTGTTGCGTAGTTCGGAAAATACCTTTTATGTCATTCCCGCGGAAGCGAGAATCCAGTAAAGCATAAAAAAACTTGTTTTTTATATGCTTATTTTATCAAATATGTAACTTCTGTATCAATATTGAAGTTATTTTTCTGGATTCCTGCTTTCGCAGGAATGACATAAGAGCTATATATCAATCATTTAAATAATTTCCAATTTCGTTCTTGCGGTGGAGAATCTTCTCTTCCTGCAGAAAAAAAATCATTAGTAGGATTTGAGCTTAGTTCTGTAAATATTTCTTCCCAACTTTTTTGCGGTTTTAAGCTTTTATCTGATGATAAATACTTGAGTTCTTCAGAACCATTTTCAGTTTGATCGTTCATAAATATTTTTGTTTTTACATATTCTATATACTTATAATTGTTTAAAAAAACAACTATTAGTTATTCTACTTCATATTTCTTAAATGATCTTCTAATTTTCTTAGCTTTCTACCATCGTTTACTATAGGCTTTACATAGGTTTGCATTTTGGCATTTTCTCTATATTTATTAATCTGATCGATCTGAGCATTGACTTCATCGGTAATGACTTGCTTTCTATCCTCTATTTTATTTAATACTTCAGTACTATATTCATAATTTTTAACATCAGCATTAAAGTTATTAAGCTCTTCCGTAATCTTCTGGTCTATTTCAGCTCCCTCGGCGGTATCTTTAACTTTTTGTGCTATTAATGCCGGCATTTCTTCGATCTTGATATCATCTCTTTTGAAATGATCTTTAAGCTCTTTATAAGTTTGCTCTAAATTTTCCTGGGCTTTCTCGTGCATAATATCATAATGCTCTTGGCGACGAGTATATCGATCTCCATCTATAAATTCTGCATGTTTTCTATGAGCGTTATCTATCATATCTCGCATCTGAGAATCAGTAGCTTTCTCACGCATAAATCTGTCGCCCATCATTACCGGTTCACCTTCCTCAAATAACCTACAATGCACCTCATAAATAAGCTTTCTTTGAGCTAATTCTTGATAATATTCCACATCACTATGTCTACCTGCTTTTTCTAGTCTTGCTAGATATTCCGGTGATAATATATCTGCTTGAGCAGCTAGCGCTTCCTTATTAATATGCATTTGGAGCTCTTCATGTTCTCGTGTTTTTTCATCATCTTTTAATTTTTCGCTATAAGTTCTAAGCCTTGGGTCGTTATATTCAAAATCATGCCATTCGGCACTGGTTAGATTACCCTCATAAGCATCACGTAAATCTTTACCGACTATTGCAGTTAAAGCTCCTCTTTTTATTCCTGTATAACCTGCATATATTTTTTCGCCTATACCTACACGCTTTTCTTCTTTTAATTTACGTTTTGTATCAACACGATGCTCTATCTCGTGCCAGCTTCTAAGCACTCCTATATTCTTACCGAACAGACCAACACCTCGCCCTGACATTTCTTGGTGAGCATTTTTATAAGCATCTTGATAATCTCTAGTAAAGTTTGCATCGCTAGCGAGTTCACGTAAGTTAGCATCTTTTAATGACTTATCAAGCTCAGCTTTTTGTTCGTTACTTAAAGCAGCGTAATCTTTCACTCCATATTTATTTGCAGCAATTTTATCTCGAAGCTGAGTAAACTTCATTTGCGATAGTTCTTTTGCTTTTAATTCATTCCCCTTAGGTAAATTCTTTAATAATTCTGCAATACCGTTTTCATAATCCGTAATAGCATTCATTTTTACATCTTTAGAATCTATACCGTATTTTCTCTTAACCTCATTTTGTACGGTTTTATTTGCTGAAGAACCGAGAGCTTGCTTTTCAAGCCTTCCCATCATCATATTTTCAAATTTCTCGGCAAAGAACATACGAGCTTGCTCTTTCCCTGCACTTACACGGCTAGTTACAGGTGCACTTACCGTCTTAACCACATAATTTAGCGGTCTATTCATTTGTTTCGCTGCAGATTCATAAGATTGCTGATTAACTTTTTGTATGTCTGTTAAATTACCTGAAGTACCAGCAATAAATTGTGCCGTCGATATAGCAGTATCGTTAAATTTACTTAGCAAATAAATAGACACAAAAATTAGTAATATCCCGTCAAGTTGTACAAACTTCCCATTTATAAAATTACTAATTCTTTTTGCATCTTTAACTAAATCTAAAAACGGTAATTCAATGTAGCGTTCATCTATACACTCATACGCAGCACAATGCTTACATTTATCAGGGTCATTCTTACAAGAATCATCTACTATTATATGATCTTCAGGAACTAATATATTTGCTTTGTGGAAATTATTTATACCGCCTTTCATCGGTACTGGGAACCACCAATAAAATATTGAATGACCCAGGCTTGGATCTATATCCTCAAGGAAACTACCGAATATTTCATTTATCGGACCTAAATTAGGAAAATCATGTTTACATACCGCAAAACCAAGCGTTGAATATATTTCGGTTCTGATGATCATTGAAATAAAAGCAATACCGGCAAATAAAATTATAGGCTGTAATGCATATGATATTAATTGTCTTAACCAATTCTCAAATAACGAACGAGTTATATTAAACAACATGAAACAAATAAATATCGGTCCCATAATTATAATCATACCGATAGTTATAAGAGCGGTTAGATAGATAATAGTGGCTTTAAATATAAGAAAGAAAATAAAATATAAGGCTATTAAATATAGAATGATATATATAAAACCAAGCCAATCAACAAATAGTAAAGAAAATAATTTAGATAAAGTTTGAGGAGAAATAAGTAACCCAAGCAAGCTTTGAGAACCGGGGCCGGTAGCCGAAGCTTCATTAATTATTTGCAGTATTTGCTGAACCCCATCAATAAAAAATACGAATAAATAATCATGAAAAAATGTCCAAGCTTTATCCGTACTTAATAATATTGAGACTATACTAACTTTTAATATTCTAACTATAAGTTCGACATGAGTAAGGTTTATATTACCTATTAAAAAGGAAAAGCCCGTAAACATTATATATAGAGTTAAAATAGCCGAGACACTCATCCTATAACCCGACGTATCAATTATTTGTTGATAAGTTTTCTTTATAATCCCATCCTTACCAAATAATACTCCTTTTATTAAATCCGTTAAAAATTGTAGCGGATCGGGTCTAGTATCAGTAACTCCGGACTTTATTACTAATCTATATTGCCCGCTATTATCATCATAAAATTTATCTATAATCTTAAAATAAAGAGGAGATTGAGCATATTTTGACTTATCTTCACCTTTATATTGATAATTTATACCGCCGGCTTTCAAGAATTGTCCTGTACTACTAACACTATAAAATTCATAGCCTACACTCGAAGTAAGCTCTCCTAAATGCTGAGTTATACCTTGCGGTTTACGCTGTGAGTCCGGTGAAATATTGGGATCGGTATTTTTAGCGGCAATAAGAAAATAAAGCCCGACACCGTCTGTCATTATACATGGAGCATTACTAATCATTGCATCATTTTGATTTGCGGGATTAGGAGTACACATATCAAGTCTAGCATTATCCCAAAAAGTACACGGTTGTAGCTTAACGCAAAAAGCAGCCAAAGTAGTTGTATTATCTTTTTGACCATACCATGGACACCATGCAGATAACTGACCTGAAGTATTTTTATCGCCAAGTATATAACTCCATGGTCTTACCATAACGATTAAAGGATAGCCGTTTACTTTATAAGCACTATCACGCCATGGTGCTACCTGATCACCTTCCTGTCTTGAAGTAATTTCTTCCGGATCATATCTAGAAGAGACATCGAATTTGATAAAACCAAAATCATCAGGATCAATACAAGTATCGCCGGTACAACCGGAAAGCAGCAATAGCGATATTAATAATGTAATAAAAATATTTTTGTTCATTTATTTTATGTGTTATTTCCATATGTCTCAATTTCAACGTCATTGCGAGCAACCATAGGGAGCGTGGCAATCTCATGAAGCAGTACTAAATTCCTGAGATTGCTTCGTCAATTGCTATGCAATTTCCTCGCAATGATGGTGAAAATATTTACAATTATTCTTTCTTCTCTCCTGCCTCTTTCTTCACATCATTACGCTCAGCAAGAAATTTATTTGTAAATTCACCACCTCTTTCCGATTTTCTAGCTTTATAATTTTGATCAATTATCTTGTTTTTGAAAACTCTAGCCGGAGCCATTGCAGCCTTTTTAACCGGTTTTGTTACCGAATCTATATCCTGCATAACGGCTCCCACAGGATCAGAACGTTCTTGATAATTTCCTGATATTCGTGCCGGTGTAACATTTGTAAGCATTCCAACTACTATATTTACAAAAGTTACTAAACCATATGACATCAAGCAATATGAATAAAATAATAAAGCCGTAGTAAATAATACTAAGAAAGTATTAGCATTGTTCGTTAGAATATTCGAGCTACTAATTTCCGGAACATCCGGTACATAGAAAGGTATTCCGGGTAAGAACGGTAATGTAAAAGAGAAATGAATCGGAATACCAAGATTTGTTAAATCAAGCCCTATTTTTATTGGTATAAGAGTATCCCAACAGGCTCTAACTACTACTTTTAAAAGCTGCTCAGATAAAACCTGATCTATCAATAAAAAGAAAATCAACAATATTGTCGGCTGCACTACATAGCTAAGCAATGTCGATATCCAATTATCAAATAAACTTTTAGTTTTTTCAAATAACATTAATATTATAAAAAATGGTGCTAATGAAATCATAACAGTTACCCCTATGAATGCAATAACATAACCTATTATAACTTCTAAAATAGCTCTAAAATAAGTAATAAGTGAATAAATGGTTATAATAGCGATAAATGCTAAACCATTATGTATTTGTAATAATTCAATAAATAGTAATCCCCAAATCCTACCGTTAGTATATTTATCAAATATAGGATCAATAAAACCAAAAATATTAGATCTAGAGCTTGTAGCACCTACTACGTTAGTTACAAAGAAATCAATACCGTCAGTAAATGCACTAAAGAAGTATGTATTAAAGAAGCTCCAACTTTCTTCTCTAATTAAAAAAGCTACTATAGCTATTTTGCATATACGTGTTATTACTTCTACGGCAGTTAATTTTAATGCTCCTGCAACGAACATTAGCCCAAATATAGTAACATAAAGGGTTAATGCAGCTTTAGCTAAATTCTGCACTGCAGAATTTTTAACTAACTTAATATAAAAGTTTTGACTAAAAGTTCTAAACTGATCGGTAATAGGTTTAATAGCACCGTTATATATTATATCAGAAAACCAAGTTGTACCAGTATAATTAGCATAATTTACACTAACTACCCCTTGTATATTACTATTAGGATTTACCACCCTTAACCATAAATATCCATCTTGCGGTACATCAGCCGCAAAGTTATAATCTACTGGCGTACCACGAACAGATGGATCAGGTAACGTACCATCAGATGTTATTAAATATTCTAACTTTATATTTTGTTGATCACCAGGATCAATTGAATTTGTCCCATTACCTATTTCAACAACCATCGAATAACGACCAAAATATAAAAAATTAGCTGACCAATCATTCTTATTTATATAATCTACAAAACTAGCATAATTTGAAAAATTTCGGCTCCAATCACTCATTAAAACTGAATTACTAAACATGTTACTAACTTGCCAATCGCTAGTAAAATCCATAGTACCGCCGCTAGTGGCTTGATAATATATAAAGCTATTTTGAACGCTGCCTGAATTTACAAAACTCTGATCTCGTCCCTTAATAACCTGCCCGCCTACTTTAATTATCATCCCTCTACCTTGATCGTAATAGCAAGCAGGGCTAGTATTTATACCGGCATTAGCAGGACAAGTATTAATTAAGTCCATGAAATACTGTACCGCTCTCATTGTCATAGGCTTACCGACTATTACTCCATTATCGGTATTTTTATACTTTGTAGCAGTACCCGTGCCGCTACATACACTTTTTCTTTCCTTATCTATCATATTACACACCTGCTCTGCAGAAGAATAAATTATTCTATTATCAAAATTTCCAAGGTTACTTTGAGTATAAAGTGCAGAAGCAGCGAATATCGAGCTATCAAGTTCCTGTGTTAAAATATTATCTAGAGTATTAGAGCTAAAAAAATTATCTTTATCAATTAAACTAATATTCACTACATCGCCGGCCTTAACTTCAATTCTCGAATTACCGTTAGAATAGTTAAAATATTTGACAGCATCAGACATTTTAGTAAATGAAAGTGCATCAAGGTCTTTATCAGGCGGTATAGCCCCCAGTGTTTCACTGTTATTGTCCGTAACAAAACGAGGAAATCCTAAAGCTTCAAATTGTAATTTAGAATAATTATAAGTTTTAATGAAAACTTGCGGCGTACTAAACCTTGGATCGATTCTATATAATACTAGATATTTTCTAGGTTTAGAAGTAACACCTGAAGTAGACCAATTTATTTTTAACAATTTACCTTTCTCAACAGTATTACCTGTTGATTGCCAAATTCCGGCTGTAGATATACTAATTCCTATATTACCCTCTTGAAAACTTGTAAATTCAGGCACCTCTAAACAACCGAATAAGCTTTTTAACCCGCCAAAACTGGTTGACATCCACGAAAAAGCATCATCGGCTTTAGCTGGCATCGCCATAAACAAAACTAATAAAACTAAACTCTTAAGAATTTTCATAATTTTAAATTGTTATCCAACACGTCACACCGTGGCTTGTCCATAGTATTAAATAGTAAACCCGTCATTGCGAGCAGCCGTATGGCTGCGCGGCAATCTCATGAAATAACTCCTGAGATTGCTTCGTCAATTATTTCATCATTTCCTCACAATGACGATTTTCGATTCACCCTCTATTTCGGTGTTTCAGGTTTAGGTGGTTCTTCATTTGTCTTCTCTCCCCCTTCTTTTGGCGTATTTTTCCTATTTTTTTCAGCCTGATCTAATGTCTTATTGCGTTGTTTTAATCGTGCTTCCGCTCTGCCGGTAATACCTTGTCTTGTTTTATAATCCATTCCTATTGGACTTAATGCTTTTTGTCCTGCATCATGAGACATTTGACCACCAATTTCAGTAGCCGAAGGCCCAACAGCACTAGTTAATTTTACTACCATACGTCCTGAAAATTCGACATAACCGTACATACCGTAAGCAATAATAACTAGAGCTACGATATTTTGCATATTTACTCCCATCATACCCGACATATAATCCATTCCCCAAGGGGCAAACCAATTAATACAGAAGATAGGTACATTCAGCAATGCAATAGGTAAAATAGTACCGATAAACGGAATTTTTATCGGTAAAGCACATTTCCAACACACGCTATAACCTAAAACAAAATCTAGATAAATGGTAAATAGCTGTGTTAGCACTATAATACCTGCCATCATAACTACCGGTTCTATCATATAACGGATCGTAAACCTCACCCAATTATCAAATAAATACCTAGTAAAATCAAATAATAAGAAACTAATAAATAAAGGGGCTATACCGATTAATATACAAGTTGCCATAAATGCCATAATATAAACGGCAACAGCTCTAAGTGCCGTAATAATTACTATACCAACCGCAATAAAAGTAATTATAAAATATATAATACCGCTAAGCCCAAGAGAAAGAAGTGCAAGTAATTGAGCGATAAAGGTTTGACTAAAAAATATTTTACTCATTACTGCATCTAAAAACATGAAAGGATTAGAAATAGTATTAGTAGAAGTAAACAAACTATATCCACTCATATTAGCAATAATTGAGTCTGAAAAATTGGTAATTGCATCAAAAAGATAGTTATTGAAAAATTCAAAGGTATTACCGTTCATAAGTCCGCTAACTACCCCGATTTTTGCTATTCTAATTACTAGCTCTTTTTGGTTTATCTTAGCAAAACCAAGCAAAAACATTGCTCCGTAAGTCATCACATACAGAATTAAAATTGCTTTAATATAGATAAAAAAGTTAGTACAGGACGAGCTATCATTAGCTTTATAACATACCATATTTTTAAAAATAGAAGTAGCAGCCCCTTGCACTTTAGTTTTAAATAACTGAAGTAACGGATTCATTACTTTAATAGTAAAACTTCCTACTTTTAAGGATGTTGAGAAATGTACTTTATAGGTACCTTCACTATCTTTATAGTCCCTTAAATTATTACCAGGATCATTTAGAATTTTCATCCATATATAACCCGCCTCATTTGCGTTAAAGCTATATTTACCTTCACTATCAACGCTAATTCCTTGAGGTGAATAGGTTTTACCGCTAGTATTTGGGTTTTCCGAAGGCTTTACTATTATGTATTGCACTCGTCCTCGATCATCAAAAGTATCGTTAAAACTATTACCGTTTTCTCTATAGCATTTAGTCTGTTTAATATTTAAAACGTATCCCCCCGTATTCTTACTACTATCTTGTGAGGTAGGAGACCACAGCCTATATTGTAAATAACTTTTTTCAATATTACTGTTAAAAGGTATATTATATATAACTTTATATAAATATTTACCGTCTTTATCTTTATATTCAGGCGGTTGATCTGTATCTGCAACAAATTTAGCAAATTCTAGCTTAGAAGGCAGCGCTTTACTTACAGAACCCGCATCATTCATTTGATATATTAATCCAGTTGGTCCTTTGCCTCCTTTACCGTCCGCCGTATACCAAAATCTTCGATTCTTTTGAAAATCTCCATCGCTACATATTCCCGAAGTACAATTTACACCTCCAATATAATCTTTATCTTTTGGATTACGATCACTAACACTATCAGGACATTTATCATTTGGAGGAATATTAGCATTATTAGAACATTGAAGGGCTGAATAGTCGGTAAATAATTTACCTGTGTCGTCAGACCACGAAAATGTAAAACTCTCATCATCTAGGTAGTTTTCTGGTGCCGGTCTAGTTATATTAGTCCAAGCCATACATTTCTCTTTACATTCTGGTTTCTTATCACACCTAGGATTACAGCCGAATGGTCCCCAGTCGCAACCTACTTGCTCAAACCAGTTAGCGCACCTCCATGTGACTTGACAATTCCAATACTGCTCTTTTAACTCGCAAGCATTGACATACTCACCTGAATAAACAGAATATTTTCCACAAATTGGATTATAAGTAGTTTTATTCTCTGAACAATCTTTCGTAACTTCAACACCTTTAAAAGCATCCTTAACTGTCGCATCCGTATTGGCAAAATTAGGAGATACGGAAACTAAAACTCTATCATTGGCGTATAATTCGGCAATATTACGCCATTCATTATTTTTTGCATCCATTATTAGAGAGACAGGTGGATTATTTGCATCGTTAATACGAGGAATCGAAATCATTTGACCGTTATCGTCTAAATTAGATCCAACCCCTGTACGTTGTAAATTATCTTTCGGTATATAAGCTAAACACAAACTAATCTGACCGACCACTTGTAAATTCACCAGTTGGTTGTTTTCTACTAGCACCTGAGTATTTAGCCATTCACCGTAACGAGTAGGATCAGGAACAAGCAAAGTCGTGCCGTCGGGCAACATCTTAGAAGTGTTTACATAATTAGCATTAGCATTAAGGGTTATAGTACCGGTTATTGAATCCACCCCTCCTTTACCGTCCGACGCATATCTCATGTAGCAGCCGTCACCGACTTTTACTGCTCCTATCATACCAAGTGCTGCAAAAATAAAGCAAACTAACGTTGCTACTATAGCAAGTACTCCTAAAACTTTTAATAAGTTATCCTGCATATTCTATCATTTACCTCCACCCGCACCGCTTGCTAAATCAGCTAATCCTTCGCCTGTGCTGCTTTCTGAATCCCCGCCTTGCTGCTCTTCCTCTTTACGCCTACCTCCAACATCCGACTTATTTCTTACCGGCGGCTTACCTTGCGAAGCCATAGCAGCATCCTTAAGGAAAGCTGCTCCTTTCTTTACTAAATCAACGATTTTAGTTGGACTTGCCGTTACTGCATCCATATTAGGACCATTAGTTAAATCAGAAGCAAATCGCCCTATAGATTTAGAGAAGTAATAAAAAATAACCGAAAATACTAATACGCATAAAAGTTCCGCTAAAATAGATACAACATCTCTAACAATTGATTTTATTGGAAAAAGTATCAATAAATGCTCTTCCCAACCTTCACCTGCATAATATTCTAACATTTTATATCCAAAACTTTCCTGACATTTATCTGCCCCGCCGACAGGAAGCCTTAACTCAAAAGTACTAAATCTAATATCACCTTTTTCATAATCATATCTAAGGAATTCACAATTTTTAAATATTGCGGAATCATACATAGTTATTAATAAAGCTATAAAACCTGCTACTACTGCCGGCTGCAATGCACATGAAATACATACTTTTAGCCACCCGTCAAAATAAGCTTTTGTACGAGTAAATAGAGCCATAGGAATGAATATAGGAGAAATATATGTCATAACGTAAATAGTAATCATGCAAACTAAATAATGCGTAATAAAATATAAAAGTATAGATAAAAATATTACAGAAAATACTAAACCTGCTGCAAATATAATAATGTTTCCGGCCATAAAGAATCCAAACATAACGGTAAAAAACCTAAGTGCTCCTGCTTTACTTAAATCCTTCGGTCTGTCATTTTTGCCATCAGGATCAAAATTAGGTATAGGTGTATTATTACCACGGGGACCATTGCCGACCACATTCCCTAACACTCCATTCTTATCTATATTATAAAGTAAATCCAAGCCAAGATAATAACCTATACGGCAATCAATCGCGTCCCATAAACCGTAAAATTTATAACCGTCCTTATACTTTGAATTATCAAATTGACATAATCCTCTAGAACCTGCTGCATTAAAGATCATCTGTGCAAAGTCCGGTGCTGCTCCTGTCAAAAGAGGTAATCCATATTTTAACATACCGTTTTCTTTTGTCGGCTGACCGCCGCTAAAATCTAAAGGTCCAAGACCGATAGAAAAATAAGCAACAAATAAGAATTTTATTACAAAAAGAGCTATTTTTTCAGCACTTGCATATTCTGTATTTAGAGCCATATTAAAGGCAAAAAACATAGTATAAAGAATTAATGCCGCACCTATAATTCTCTTTAAATAACCTTGAAACGTAGGAAAAGCAGCAAGATTAGTTATTCTAGAATTTTGATCTTGAGCACTACAACTCTTTCCAGCAAAAAATATTTTATTAAGTGTTTCGCTCAAACACTGAACTGCAAGACCGGAAAAATTAATTAACGATTGACTATAATTTGCTCCCGTATAGCAACTTTTTCCTATATTACAATTCTCATCCTCAGGAGGAGGTGGAGTCGGTGTAGCACTCAAAGATTTACATGCTACCGGCATTGGTCCCCTTGACGTAGGCATAACTAAACATAGATCATTATCCCATTTTTTAACCGTTAAAACGATATTCTTTAATACAGGATTTGCGCCAAGATCAGGATTATTATCGGTACTTAAATCACTAATCTTTTTAGAGTCACCTTCATTTAAAGTATACATGGTGCAAGGACTACTACTACCTTCTACATTTTTAAAACAAAACGTTATACTAGACGCAACTGAGTTACAATTACCTCTCGGATCTTTCATATCAATATTACGCATTATATAGCCATATGCCGTGCCCATTTCTAAATACTTATCTGCAGTAGTCGGGAAACTAGAACATGATTCTCCAAAGCCGGCAAAGCTAGCTAAGCTTACAGACGCTATACAAACTATAATAAATATCTTTAAGGTTTTAAGAGTTTTCATTAGAACTATTATCTTTTTTTTCTGTTACTACGCCGCTTTTTACTAACTCATCCCATGCCTTTTCAGCATTTGCACGTCGTTCTGATATTTCTCCTCCTTCTTGTTCTCTTACTCTTCCTCCTCCGCTTGCTACTAGTTCATTCCATGCTTTTTCTACTTTTACACGTTTATCTCGAATCTCTGCATTTTCCCGTATCTGTTTTACGCCCGTCGGATTATCATGTTCCTTTAAGTTAAAACTATAATCAATTACTCCTGTACCTTTACTTGTGCTGTCAACTTTTTCTTGTGGAGCTGCATTATCAACTTTTTCCTGTGAAGGCGGAGTATTATCAATCTCTTTTTTACTTTCTTGATTATTATCTCTTATGATTTTTCCAACACGTTCAGCTTCAATATTACTTTGTGGTGCAGGTGTAGAAATAGAAGTTCTAATACTAGCAGGCGGTGGTGAAACAGCTTCTGTAGGAGGAGAAGGAGGAGTAACAACATCTGATCTTGCTGCACTACTTACAGTTTTTGGGCTAGAAGTTGCTACAGAAGACGAAACTGTCGGCGTTGTTACCGCAGGTGCCGACGTACCTCCGCTTGCTACTAGTTCATCCCATGCCTTTTCAGCATTTGCACGTCGTTCTGATATTTCTCCTCCTTCTTGTTCTCTTACTCTTCCTCCTCCGCTTGCTACTAGTTCATTCCATGCTTTTTCTACTTTTACACGTTTATCTCGAATCTCTGCATTTTCCCGTATCTGTTTTACGCCCGTCGGATTATCATGTTCCTTTAAGTTAAAACTATAATCAATTACTCCTGTACCTTTACTTGTGCTGTCAACTTTTTCTTGTGGAGCTGCATTATCAACTTTTTCCTGTGAAGGCGGAGTATTATCAATCTCTTTTTTACTTTCTTGATTATTATCTCTTATGATTTTTCCAACACGTTCAGCTTCAATATTACTTTGTGGTGCAGGTGTAGAAATAGAAGTTCTAATACTAGCAGGCGGTGGTGAAACAGCTTCTGTAGGAGGAGAAGGAGGAGTAACAACATCTGATCTTGCTGCACTACTTACAGTTTTTGGGCTAGAAGTTGCTACAGAAGACGAAACTGTCGGCGTTGTTACCGCAGGTGCCGACGTACCTCCGCTTGCAGCAATATTATCATTTGGTAGTCCGCCTTTCCCTACCTTTAAATCACTTGCTCCTCCACCTTGACCAGCTTTTAAATCACCAACTCCTCCTCTACTTGCTATATGATCGCCCCCCTTAGTTGCAGCACCCGCAGTAGCAAGTACTGCCATAGCTGCCTTAAATATTGCTTGCGGTTTTATAGCAACATTATTAAGAGCTACTCCTTCCGTCATATCTGCAGCAAATTCAGCTAGCTGATTACTAAAATTATACATCAAATACAATGTAAAACATGCCGTAACTAGCGCAAGCAAAATATTTTTAATTTTCTCAAAAAGCACTTTTGGAGACATGAAAAACATTCCGGGACCCAAAACTACTCCCGATAAAAACTGGAATTTAGCAAGAAATTTATCGGTAGGGGTATTACCCGGTTTACTATCGACAATTTCACTTACACTATCTTTTGCAAAGTTAAATGCCGTGGTAATAGGGTTATTTAACATATAACCTAAACTATTTTGACAGCTTTCTACGGCATCTTTATCAGGATATTGTGACGTATCATCCCAATCATTATTAATGTAAAATATTAAAACATCCCTCTTAGAAGTAATGCCACCTTGAATTTTGTCTTCTATACTATTGTGAATTAACTTGCTCTTATATTGACATTTACCGTAGAAACCATAATCATATACCGAAAACATCGTGATCATAAAAGTAACTACCACCATAGGTTGTAGCAAGAACGAGATCATTAGTTTAACCCAGCTATCAAAATAATTTCTTGTATATGCGAATAAAAACATAGGTACAAAAAGAGGAGCCAAAATACCGAGTATTACTATAGATATCATACACATAATCGTTGCATTAACCATAAAGGCAGCAACCGAAATCACAAGTAACGGATAAGAAAGAGCGAGTGATACCAACATCATATTACCGGAGATTATCGCCGGAATTAGCAAATAAACATATGGTGGAGCACTAAAACTAAAGAAATCAAAATTTAAAAAATCATGACTGCGATAAGCATTTTCGACAAGTAACGTAGATAATATATCAAGCCCTAAATAATGAGCTACCCTACAATCTAATGCATCCCATAATGCAATATAAGAAACGGTACCGTCATAAGAAAGATTGTTAAATTTACATAAACCGGACGGAGCAGCATTCATAACCCAACTTGCTAAACCGTTTATACCGTCAAGTAAGAAAGGAAACGCCCACTGAATCATGCCGTCTAACCGGTCATATGGAGAACCATTACCAGGGGTTATATTAATTCCTATTGAAAAATAAGTTACGAATATCATTTTCAATATAAAATTTATATACTCACTTTTTGGTGGTACTTCACCTGCAAGTAATAGTTTAAAGCCAAAAAACATAACATATAAAGTTAGAAAAGCCGTAACTATTTTATACATTCCTACTTGAAACTGAAAGAATGCACTATCTTGCCTTGAAGTCAAATTAACCACTTGGCTTACATTATCAAAACTACAAACATCTTTACTAATTAGTAATCTAGCAATCATTTGCCTCATACATTCTATAAGAGGAGAAGTCATGACTACTGCAGTTTTTGAAGCATTATAAGCTTTTTGATAACATCCATCACCCGCTGCACTACAGGAAACTAAAGCTAAAGGATCGGTAGGAGTTTCATTTGGATCCTCAATAAAATCCTTATCTGCTACATCCATAAAGCTATTATACATGGATTTTGGAAACGGCTCTTTCATATATTTACAGCCGACGGGAACGTCTCCTGTAAATCCTTTTGTCGATACGCATATTCTATCTTTATCTTGAATAACTTTCCAATATATTACAGGAAAGCCTACATCAAATGCAAAACCGTCATCACCGGGCTTACCACTATATGGAACATGATATTCCTTTTTTTTATTTGCCCACGCTTTCTTTATATCATCCCAAGGGTCGCTCCCTGTTAAGACGGCTTTAGCAATAGCAAGTGCCGATTCTGCAACAGATTTTGCCCGAGATACAACTAATTTAGCATTATTACATAAAGCAAAGCGTAATTCTGGATTTTTAGGATCAATTCTGTTTTCACGAGTACATTGACCTCCGGGGAAATTCCCAAAATTACTATCGTCAAATAAATCACTGTCATTTATTTTAAGCTTTAAAAACGTATTCATGTATAAAACGGGAGAGACAAGATTCATTACCGCAAAAGTAAAGAACGGAGCAACAATACATGTATGAGAAAATTCAGTACGCAGCAAATCGCCTACGCCTTGGGTTTCGCAAGTTAAGCCACTCAAAATATCTACAATGCTATCAAGAGTATCTTTAGCATGAGTTTTAGTAACTAGTCCTAAATTTAGGGCAAAGCTTAATACTAATGTTATAAGTATACTACGAGGAAATAATTTCATAATTAGTTACTTGCCTCGCATTGTAAAAATGTCATCCCGTGGCTTGTCCACGGGATCTCAGAATACAGTCTGTGAGACAAGATCCCGCGGTCGAGCTGTGGGATGACAGACAGGAATCTATAATGTTTTAACTGCTTCATAAAATATAGGTAACCATTTATCCGGATCATTGCCGTGTTTCTCTCTAATTTGATCGAGCAATATTACAGTCTCAACTCTACCGGATAAAACACTGATTATGTTATCCATACCATCTAAGCTAACTTTTGCAACTACGGCGTCTATCCCTTGTTTTATTAAGAAATAACGTGTAGTAGGGTCGGTAGTTTTAATTAAAATATATTCCCGCTGACTTAACATAAATGCACTACGATAAATATCCGTAGCTTTCAAATTAGGTAAAAAAATCTGCGTAGCTGTTTGTTGAATCAACGTATCACTAATTCTACTTTTTGCGGCATCTTCAACACTCTGCGTAGCAAATATAACAAAAGTATTTAATTTTCTCAACACTTTTAACCAATCTTTGATCTTAGGTGCAAATACCGGATTATCGATTAAAGCCCATGCTTCATCAAGTACTATCATAGTTTTCTGCCCATCTAAAGACATATTAATACGATGGAAAATATATAGTAATACCGGTGCAAGGCTTACAGGATCTTTAAGTAATTCAGTCATATCAAAACCGAATACTCTTGCTTTTTGTAAATCAATATTATCTATTTCATTGTCAAATATCTTAGCGTGTGAACCTTTACCGACCCACATTGCAATCCTACTTGCCAAACTATTTGGTGTATCAATACCAAGAAATGCTATAACATTACTAAGCCTTCTGTCTTTTTTTTCTAATCTAAAATTACCGCTTACCGCTTGAGATAAGATTTTATTATCTTGTGCAGTTAAACTTTCACCGTTAGAAGTTACAAGCACGCGAAGCCACTCTAAAATAAACGTTCTATTCTCATTAGTATCTTCAAGTTGTAAAGGGTTAAAGTTGCATTTTAAACCCGGATCAATTACTGTATAAACTCCGTTTAAAGCACGTATAAATATTTCTGCTCCTCGATCTTTATCAAAAAAGAACATACGAGGTTTGAATTTTTGTGCTTCAGCACATAAGAAATTCATAAGAACTGTTTTACCGGCACCGGTTGGACCGATAATGAGAGTATGTCCAACATCCCTTACATGGAAATTAAAATAAAACGGTGTACCTGAAGTAGTATCAAGTACTGTGACATATTCTCCCCAATGGTTACCTCTAATTTTACCGAGCGGATAATTATGTTGTGAGGCAAAGCTAGCCATGTTAAGAGTATTTATAGTGGATTTACGCACTATATAATCCATATTTCCCGGCAACTGTCCCCAATAGCTAGGTTCCATGTTAACTTTTTCTCTAACCGGCTGAATTCCTGAATTAGAAAGCTCAACTGCTGCCATTGACAATATATCTTCCAAAGCTTTAATATTATTTGCGGAACATAAAAGCGATAAATGATGCTCACCGAAAGCGATATCACCGCTAGTGGCCATATCAAGGGCCGTATTAATTTCAGCAATTTGTGAAGTAGCTTTATCACCGGATTGTATCATTCTATTTTGCTGTAATTGCATTTTACCGATCGCTACTGTTCTATTAACAAAGACAAAGCTTTGCGTCATAACAAATTCAAAAGGCATTTGCAGAAATCCGTCAAAAATTCCTGCCGAAGTATTAGGACCGTATTCAAGTATGCTGATCATTCCGGCATATTTCTTGCCAAACGGACTTCTTGCTTCAATAGTACGAGAATCAAAAAATAAGCGATGAGTCGGTAAATATTCGTCAATAGTACCACGCGGTAATGCTATAGGACCCGGTGAATCGCCGCAATTGATTAAAGATGAAAGGAATTCTAAAATTTCACAATAAATACCTGACTGCGTTTGACGAACTCCAAGTAATCTTGCTCCGTAACTTCTGAATGTATTAACCACTCTAGTTGACATTTCTTGAAGATTTTCTTTCATCTCTTTCATGTCGTTTTCCCAAGCGATTTTATTAGATTTCTGTCTCAGCTTCTTTAGAAAATACTCAACTATAGCAACACCGCCAGTATCAGGCTTATATAAAATACTAACATATAATTCGTTAAAAAACGACCTAGCCCCAGCATGTTTCTTACGCCATTCTGCACCTAAATAAGTAATAAAATCATTAGGGACTTTTACGGTAGGATCATAAGTAAATTCCGTATCGTCAAATATTACTGCTTTACGTCTTCTAATAGTATGGAAATACATAATGATATTTCCCGAAGCCATATTTTTAAGTAAGGCATTTCTGAGATTCTTTTTAATGTCTAGATCTTCATCATCAGCAGTTTCAAAAGAAAATCCATTTATTTTAATAACTTGTAATAAAGAATTATCTTTTGTTAAAATAGTATTACTATCCCAATGACATTTATAAGGAATAAAATGCGAAGTGGGTCTTTCTTGTTTAGACCTTAATTCTTTAGCTGCTCTAGTTCTAAATAACTTCATTACCTCACCTGATTTAACTATTTTGATTTATTTTGTCAGTTATACCTCTTTTTATGTCATTCCCGCCTATGCGGGAATGACATAAAACTCAAATATTATACGAATTTGCTCCGTAGTAAAATTTATTAGGACATTGGCTAGTTCTTGACATTTTATTTAAATATAGCTCTATGAACCTCGGTTCTTTAAAACATATAATATAAGCTACCAAATGCAAAGCAGCTGCAATGAATAAAATCACAATGCCGTTATTCCAAATAAATACTATCATCGTCATTATCATATTTAATGCAGCAAACTTAATACTTACTCCAAATATCATCGGCGGTCTAGTTAACCCTACAAATAAAAGATCGGATGCTAATGCTCCTGCCATAAAAAACCTCTATTAATTTATATTAATATCAAACATAGTTGACAATATTGAATTCGGTGCTTCACTACTCACAAAATGTACGTAACCGTTATTATTTTCAAGGGCATTAACTGCTATCTTAATTAATGCTTCTTCGATGAAATTATTACTATCATCTAACATTAATTTCAACAAGTTAATATCTCGTATTTTTATATTATACGGAAACATCTCGGATACCTGTAATATCTCATATGGCAATATTAAATGTTCTGCACTTAATGCAGAAGCAATTGTTGCTACCGTTAAGTTAACATTTAATAAATGCGTTTTCTCCTGATCGTCGCTCGCAAACGGTGCTATCACGGGTATAATATTATTATCTGCAAAATTTAATAAAATTTCTGGATTAATCATAATAGGTTCGCTTAAAAAACCAATATTTATAACATCATGATTTACAATTTTTCGGCGAGATAGTTTTGATTTTTTTGCTTGCAGTAAATTAGCATCCTTACCTGAAATACCAACTGCATAACAACCTATACTACTTAACTTTGTTACTATAAGCTTGTTAACGTAACTGGATAAAATTTCCATAATAATAGGATTATTTAGAGAACTATAGTCGCTTATTTTACTAATTTTTTGACTAAAATTTTCATCTATTTGTGATATTAAAGACGAACTTCGTAAATCAATATGATCATGTACTATATATATTTTAGCACCGCACATCTCAAGCAATCTAACAGATTCAATAAAAGCCGTAAATAATTTATCGTCAATAATAATAGTAGCAGGTAATTTTAGAACTATTGCTTGATTCTTCAACTCACTACTACACTTTATTATATTCTTAATTATAGCAATGTTATTTAATGAAAAAATACTATCTACCTCTTTATTTTTGAGGTTTGATGCATTTTGCCAAACTAGCTTTAAGTTCTCTTGCACCTTCTTTACTCCTACTACTAACATACACAACATTACATGAGTAGTTTAAAGTTGCAAGAAAATTCTGTGCTTCATCTTTAAGGTTTTTATGATCCATAACTTTATCGGATTTTGTGAAAATAATTTGAAATTCTCTTTTATTTGCAAGTAATAGATCAGCTACTTTCTTATCATTTTCTTTTATACCCCTTCTTGAATCAATCAATAAGTTAACTAACCTTAAATTATAACTATTTCGTAAATAATAACTAATTAACACTCCCCACTGCTCTTTGACTGATATAGGAACATTAGCAAAACCATAACCGGGAAGGTCAACTATAATAAGTTTATCTGCAAGGTTAAAGAAATTGATTTGCCTAGTACGCCCTGGAGTATTAGAAACTTTAGCAAGATTTTTATTATTACATATCGTGTTTATTAGACTTGATTTGCCGACATTTGACTTACCGACAAAAGCAATTTCCGGTAATGAAAAATTGGGGATTTGATTTATATTCATAGCACCGGCTACAAATTTAGCTTGATGACGAAAAAGCTTACTGCCATCAGTTGATTTTGTAGGCACTATTTTCTGAGTAGTCATAATTTGCTTTCGTATTGGATGTAATTAGGCATTGCCCGCGTGAATGCCTTCTCGCAATGACAGGAAAACCAAACCATGCAACAACACTGAGTTAGGAATGGCATCAGCAGACTTCAAGAACGCTATAAGTGAGCTAGCATGACATTAAAAAATATGGTAGCGGGGGCTGGATTTGAACCAACGACCTTCAGGTTATGAGCCTGACGAGCTACCGAACTGCTCCACCCCGCAATAATTGAGAATTGACTATTTATCTGTGTTATATTTTGACTTAGTCCAACACTACGTGAATATTGTTAGTGTCATTCTTGCGCAGATACCGAGTAGTCGTAGACTACACGGCAATCCAGAAAAAATAATAAAAAAATTCTATAAATCAGAATTGTTTACTGGATTGCTTCGTCAATTGCTATGCAATTTCCTCGCAATGACGATGAAACCGGTCCACGCAACAATGCCTGCTCGCAATGACGATTTGTTATCCACAAACAAAGCCTAGCTAGCTTCTTTCTTACTACCGAAAGAAAGACCTGAGAATCTTTTATTGAAATCACTAATACTTTTGTTCGATTGATTTACTACATTTCCGGAATCTTTATTCCATGCCGGATGCTTTCTAAAATCAACATCCATTAAAATTTCATCCGTAGGATGAGTAGACATTGTTTCAAAAACATCGCTTCCTACTTTAATCAAAAACTTTTTATATTCTGGATGTATACCGCTTTTCATAATGATTTTGCCGTTTTAGTCTGAATTATTTTTTTCTTAATAGCTCTAGCGTTACTTGATAAAACATTATCATCGGCTTTTAGAATATATGCATCAAAACCCCCGGCTTTTTCCACTGAACTAATACATCTAGCATTAACCGATAACCTATATTCCCCGGCTGTTATATCACTTGTAAACTTAACCGATCTTAGATTAGGTTCAAAACGTCTTCTAGTTTTACGCTGAGAATGTGATACATTGTTGCCGTATAAAACACCCACACCTGTGAGTTCGCACTTACGAGACATAAGCTAAATACCTTAAAACTTATAAAATATACTTCAAGTAAATGAAGAGTCATATACGAAGATCAACTTCAAAAAGAGCTAAGAGTTCACAAGCCGAGGAGCGGAGCGTATACTTAAATACGTAAGCACCACAGATCTTGTAGAACGACGTAGCTAATTTTTGAAGTTCATCGAGTACATACAATAGATAAAAAATATAAAGCAATACTCCCCTAATGTCAAGAGATAATTATTTTGTAGCTAAGTATTAGCTAATGCTTGATTTTTATTAAATAACAGAGTTTTATATAAAAATATAAATTAATTAAACTATTATAAATCTATGCTTATTAATGGGAAGCCAGTTCAAGGTAATATCACCTGACTAATTAAAAAATTAGGAGAGTTGCCTTCAAGTTTTCCTGAATATATTAGTAATCTTACTCCAAAACCATTAAGTACAAAGGAGCAAATTGATCATAATCAAGCAGCTTTTTTTATAATGAAGGATTATATAGCAAATGCAATCATCTTGTTGCTCTTAAACAACTACAACAAGCTGAACAAATTGCTATAGGTCAAACTGACAGTAATTTTCTTTCCTATATTAATACTATGATAGGACGTCGCTATCAACAGCTGGGAATGTTTGATAATGCTATTCAAAAATTTCAAGATAGTATAGAGAATGCTTTTGAAGCAAAGCAATATTATAATGTAGAAAATTCATACAAAGAATTAGTCACTGCACATCAACAACAAGGAACATCAGATAAATTTATTAAAAAGCAAGAAGCAATTTTAATAAAAAGCCAAGCTAATAATGACCAAGCTAAAGAATTAATGGCAAGATTAGCTTTAGGAGTTGCTTATAAAACTCAAAACCGTAAAGAAAATTCAATAGCGCAGTATGCATATGCTTACTCGTTACAGCAAGGTATAGTTGATTATGAAGCTGTTCGTGTACAGCATAAAGTTGGTTTTTCTGATAAAGAAAAGATAGGCACTGATAACATTCAACAATGCGTTGCTGTAATTTTACATGATCCATTAACTAAAAAAACTGCATTAGCCCATGTTGACAGATTTACTGATGCTAGTTCTTTAACACATAATGTAATAAGCAACTTTCCTCCTAATACTAAATTAGAAGCTTATTTAGTAGGAGGGCGTGATAGATCTGCAGTATCAATTGCGTTATCAGATGGTAATATTCGTAAAGTAACACAAGAATTAAACAACCACTCTAACGTAAATATAAAATCTGCAGATATAGAAGACAAGGGAGCTCCATCAGGAATTATATTTGATCCAATAACAGGTAACTGTTCCGGGTAGAGAGGATAAAACAACCGCTGCTAGACAAGTACATTTAAGTATAGGAAGTAATACTCCTGCACTTTATAAAGCTTTTGATTTAACTAAAAATAAAAATATACCTAATCGCTCTTTAAATGAAATCCAACAAAAACATATTATTCAGCAATATTTATTAGGATCTAATCAAAATCCTAATTCTATGGACACATGACAATCTAATCAAATATCAAAGACCACTTACTAAAGTAGCAGAGGAAATTCAAAAAACTAATCCAAAATTAGTAAAAAATGTAGTAACTAAAAATATTAGTAATCGAGTTCACGAATTGAATCTAAATGATCAAGAACAAACAAAAATTGTAAATAATTTAATAGCTAAAACTGATTATTTATTATCTAACAATTTAAATCCGTTGGAAAGTGTACGTTCAGAAATTAATAAAACATTAGCACTCACTCATTCTACCTACCAACAAGATAGTAATATTAAAAAATCCTGGATACAAAAAAGTGTACAAAAAATAAAAGATTTGTTCATAAATATTTTTAGTAGTAATAAAACAAAAAATGAACCAAAATTAAACTTAACAAGTGATAAGATATTTAAAAAATATAAGTGCTAAGACAAAAATAGCTGCACCTAGCTATACTCTTCCCAATAAAAATATTGCTTTACATAAAAATAAACTATGCGAATTGAAATTAACTCACAAGAATATAAAATTTTTGATATAAATGATGATTTAGTAATTTATACTAAAGATTTAAATGAAGAGATTGCCTGTAGTTTCTTTTCCGTAAAATTAAATAAAATAGCATTAGCTAGAAATATTAATGCACAACAGTTAGAGCAATTAATTACTGACTTTAATCAGAATGAATTGATAGAACAAGATTTAATAAAAGTACGAATAATTGGAGGTAATGATTCGCCTGAATCATCTAAATACTTGGAAGATATTCGTACTACTTTAAATGGTATTGATAATAATACTAATATGATTATAGGTTTAGATGCATGTAAAAATATACATCCCAATTCTTTTGAATTAGATGGCTATCACAGGGGAGTTAGAGCTTTAGATTAATTGTAGAATATTAAATTGATACTATTAGAAGAGAAAATAGCTAAGATGTGGGGCGTCACTAATAGCAATATTTATCTTTATGGTCCATTTAGTGAAGAAATAAAGATAGGTACGATGTATTTATACGTGAAATAGGCACAAGCCAAGCCTAACATAGTACCGATAACGATTATACGGAATTTTGCAGGACTAAAAATTAAAATAACTATTCCCAGAATAATTACTATTTTTATTATATCATCTGTCGTATAAGAGCTAGAATTTATAGCATAAACATTTAGATTTATACCTAGAAATATTATTATACATAATGAGTTCTTAAACATTTTATACCTCTATAGGCCCAGTAGTTAATCCATTTATAAATTGTTTTAAATAAGGATTATCACTATTACGCATTTCATCTTTACTACCGTACCATTTAATTTTTCCTTGATAAATCATAGCTACTTCTTGAGCTATTTTTGCGGCACTAATCATATCATGAGTTATAGTAATCGTAGTTGCCCCTAACTCTTCTTGGATTTTTATAATTAATTCGTTGATAACATTTGCCATGATAGGATCAAGCCCTGTGGTCGGTTCATCAAGAAATAAAATCGACGGTGTACTACAAATAGCCCTAGCAAGGGCTACTCTTTTTTGCATTCCTCCCGATAATTCGGCAGGGTAAAGCTCGAGTATTCTAGGGGATAAACCAACGGAATTAAGCTTTGCACCGGCAAGGTCGTTTTTTTCTTTCTTAGATAATTTTTTAGTCTCGAAAGTAATATTATCACGTATATTTAAGGAGTCAAATAATGCTCCGCCTTGGAATAAAAAACCTATACCGTCCATAACCTCAAATTTTTGTTTACTTGAGATATCTTGGATTTCTACATTATCAATAAAAATTTTACCTTTATCAGGTTTAATCAATCCTACTATATTTTTAATTAGAACCGATTTGCCGCTACCGGAACCACCTAAAATAACTAATGAACTGCCCTTTTTTACATCCAAATCTATTCCGTCTAACACCTTATGATTAGCAAATGATTTATATAATGACCGAATTTTAATTTTAAATTCTTCTACACTCATGCATACTCCAAATAAACAAAAAAAAACTGTATACTCGTTTAATTTGAAAAATTGGTTTTGTTGTTTTACATTTTTTGATCTCACGTACGTTTATGTACGCTGCGGTCAAAAAATATAAAACACCTAGCTCTTTTCCAAATTAAACGAGTATACCTACACTTTAAAAAATAATTCGGTTATTAAATAATTACTGATTAAGATAAGGATAGAAGAATTCACTACTGCCGAGGTAGTTGCTCTTCCAACTCCCTTAGCCCCTTTACCTGAATAATAACCGCTATAGCAACTTATTATAGAAATAATAAACCCAAAAACTCCCGCTTTAACAAGACCGGAAATTACGTCAATCGGTTCTAAATACTGAAAAGTACTGGTTAAATAAGCTGCACTATTAAAATCAAGTTTATATACCCCTACCAAATAACCGCCCATAACACCAATTATATCCCCGATTAAAACAAGACAAGGCATTGTAATAATAGCTGTTATTACTCTTGGAAAAACTAAATATTTAATAGGATCGGTAGATAAAGTATATAAAGCATCTACCTGCTCCGTTACTCTCATTGTGGCTATTTCGGCGGCGATTGATGCCCCAACTCTTCCCGCTACCATTAGTCCAGCTAAGACAGGTCCAAGCTCTCTAGTCAGCGACAATACTACTACCGTTGCAATAGAGCTTTCAGCTGAGAAACGGGAAAAACCGGTATAGCTCTGTAATGCAAGTACCGCCCCTGAGAAAAAAGTCGTCATCGCAACAACCGGAAGCGAGTAAAACCCGATAAATAATAATTGTCTGATGATTAAACTCAAATATAAAGGCGGTCTTATGATACTGCTAACGGCAGCAAAGCTAAATAGAGAAAAACTACCTACACTTTGTGCAAACTTTATAGTACGTTTACCGACCGAATTAGCTATATTTAATAACATTTGTATTTTTTCTACTTAATTTAAGTACGCTATGTCATTTCTGCGAAAGCAGGAATCCAGTAACCTCTCCAGTCTTTTTTAATTTTTTTCTGGATACTGTGGTCAAGCCACGGTATGACACAGATATCTACCCGATATACTTTCTTTTATATCTACTACCAAGGTTAGTTAATACCTCATACCCGATAGTACCTATAATACTCGCTATTTTATCGGGCGTGCAATAATTTCCGATAATTTCCGCTTCCTGCCCTAGAAAAATCTCGGACGGTGGTAGATCGGTAACATCGATATTTATTAAATCCATCGATACTCGCCCTACTATAGGAACGCTGCGACTGTTAATCAATACTTCGCCTTGATTGCTAAAATTACGACTAAACCCATCGGCATAACCAAGCGGTAACGTTGCAATGACACTATCACGCTTAGTTGTAAAAGTCATATTATAACCGATATGGCTATCTAGTGTCAAATTCTGTAAGTGAATTATAGGAGCTTTTAAGGTTACGGGATTCTTTGTTAAGGGATTAAGACCGTATAAGGCTGCCCCCGGTCTTGCTAAATCAAAATGGTAATCCTGTCCTAAAAATATGCCACCGGAATTAGCAAGGCTTGCTTTGACGTTTGGGAAATATTGTAAATAAGCTTTAAATCTGTTTAATTGTTCTAGATTATAAGGATTATCTATTTCCTCGGATATAGCTAGATGGCTTATAATATATTGTAAATCTAGCCCTTTTAACAAATCACGATCATTAATTAGCTGCTCTATCTCATCAGAGCCTAAGCCAAGACGATTAATCCCCGTATTGAAATGTAAATAACAAGGCAATAATCGGTTTTTCAAATTACTAAATTTTTGCCAAATTTCTATTTGTTTTAAGTTATTTAGGACAGGTGTTAAATTATATTCTATCAGCTCTAAAGCATCATGTTCAAAAACGCCATTAAGAACTAAAATATTAAAATCTAATCCTAAAGCGTTGCGTAAATTCACTCCTTCTTCACTTGAGGCCACAAAAAAATGCCTACAATTTTCTTCTATTAAAGCTTTAGAAATTTGTACTGCTCCAAGACCGTAACCGTTAGCTTTAACGGCAGCACCGACTAATGAGGTTTTGCAAATATCTTGTAATAAAAGGTAATTATTTTTTATTGTAGATAGATTTATTTCTACAGTACACAAGCTCATAGTATATTTATTAACTCTTTTACGGTGATAGGCAATACGGGTATTATATGAAATTTTGTAGATAAGTCACTTGTTTCTATAGTATCCGTGATAAAAATATTGTCTATTAGACCTCTTGCATAACTTGCTTCTAAAGGTAATTTGTACGTCAATCCAGTACTCGCATCCTCACGTACTAAAGTGTACGCTGCGGTGCTGCGTTCCGTGTTTCCTACAAATTCCTCTTTATTAGCTTCGTTCTCCAAGAGGTTTATTATCGCATTTTTAGAACCGGCAGAAAGCACTGCATGAGTTATAAAAGCACTAACCGATAAAACCGAATGTTCTTTTAAAAATCTCGCTGCTTTTACGATTGTTTCTCCACTATCTATAATATCATCAATTAATATGCAATTTTTGCCCTCTACACTACCTGTTATTGATATCATCTCGCAATTACTATTTATATCCCTTTCTTTGTTTATATAAGCTGAATCTATATTTAGTAAATTACTAATTTTTTAACTCGATTGATACTTCCTTTATCAGGTGCAACTATAACGAAATTGCTATAAGTTCTTAAAAAACAGGTTCAAGATTAGAAACAGGAATATTAAAAAATTTCTCTATTTTATCGGAGTGTAAATCAATAGTAATTACATGGTTTACTCCGAGCTTCTCTAAAAAATCTGCTATTAACTTAGCAGGAATTATATTTTGAGAATTTATATTATCTTGCCTTGCATAACCAAAATAAGGCATTACTAAAATTACTCGATTTGCTCCCGCTTTTTTTGCTGCATCTACTAGCAAAAAAAGCTCAATTAAGTGATCATTAACGGGTTTTGATGTGGATTGTACTATGATTATATCTTCATTATGAAACGATTTTTAAATTTCTACTTTTATTTCGGAATCATTGAAATAGGTAATTTTCGGCTCAATATATTTAATATTTAATGCTGTAGCTAAACGCGTTGCGAGTAACTTATTACTACTGCCTACTAAGATTTTCATGTGAGTGATTTATGTTGTTTAACGCTATTAGCGAGCGGGCTTTGTTGCGTGGATATCTAATCGTCATTGCGAGCAGTCGTAGACTGCGTGGCAATCTCATGCAATAATAACAAGCTCCTGAGATTGCTTCGTCAATTGCTATGCAATTTCCTCACAATGACGACGAGGTGTCTACGCAACAATACCTCCCCACAATGACGATTTAAGATGACAGTGAAATAAGCTTAAGAACGACTTTCTAATTTTTGTATTAGTGCCTCAAAGCCTTGATTTTTTAAAGTATCGGTAAACTCGTCTTGTTGAGCTCCAATAAGACTTACACCTTCCGTAATTATATCAGAAACTTTAAAAACGTCTTTTCCGTTTCCTTTCATTTCACGTACAAGATATTCTACTTTAATAGGGTCTTGCTCTTTATTACTAATGATATTCATAACAACCATAAAATCGGTCGAGCTTAAAGGACGAACTCCTACTATTTTAGGCTGTTCGCCTTTATAATCTTTTATTAAATCAGTATAAGATTTAGTAACATATTTAGAGTAAACTTTGATGAATTCCTGAACCTGCACACCTGATAAAGTTTTTATCCCATTTCTGCCTAATGTATATTTAGCCATCCAATCAAAATCTAGGTTCTGAGACATTAACTCACGTGTTTTAGCAATTTTTACTCGCTCAGATAACTTACTATCGTTTAATATACTAGAAGCTTCATTTACTAAATTAGTAACGTAACTGTTCAAACCGGCAGGCACTTTTTCATTAGAATAAGCGGAAAACGTCATAACTAATAAAAATAAACCTGTAATAATTTTTTGCATATAATCCTCTTTAATTTTATTAATTCTTGGGTTTAGGACATTTAAAATTTTCAGGATATTGAACCGATGCTTCACGAGCACGATGTAATGCTGATCTAATAGCCACATAAGGATCGGTAGAATTCTTCATCACATAATCACTAAACGGTAATACAACATATCGATTGTTTATTTTACTAACTGCTAGTACTCCTAAGTCAAAATCATTATGAGTGTAGTACATTAATGGATTAAGAGCATAATTAGTAATTACCGAATCCGTCATATCTCTTGCGTTAGTACTACCGATTATCGGCAATACTAAATAAGGACCTGGGGCAACTCCATAATGTGCGAGGGTACTGCCAAAAGTTTGACGATCAGACGGCAAACCTACTTTACCTGCCACGTCAAATAAACCGCCTATGCCAAGCGTCGTGTTAATGAGAAACCGCCAAACGCTTTTCATAGTTTTATCGTAATTTAACTGAAGCCCGTAATTTACCGCCGTAAGCGGTGTATCGACATTACTGACAAAACTATTAACGCGTGCTTTTACGTAATCATTCGTGATGTTCTTATAACCTATCGCTAAAGGACGCAATATTATATAATCTAACACAGAATTAAATACAAACACTTTACGGTTAAATTTTTCGTATGGATCATAAACTTCTAAGCAACCATTTTCATTTCTTCCACCATTATAGTTATATATGTCATTATCAACATATTCAAGATCAGCTCTTATCGATAATGAACATAAAATAATGGATAATATAATTAATATTCTCATTGATTTATGCTGTTTTCTTACAAACAATAATACTATATTTATTGTTTTCCGCTAGTATTATTTCTTCCGAAGTTAATATAGTAAAATTATTTTTTTGTAAAAAATTATTTATTTCATTCAAGTTAAAAATAAATTCTTTGCGTTTTACTGAAAATTGTGTCTTCGTCGCATTCGGTAAACAAAGGGCAAAATACCCTTGTTTATTAAGAGATGAGTATATCAAATTAAAATATTCTATTAAATTGTTAGTAAACGATAATCCGCAAAAACTAAAAATAATATCAAATTTATTAGAGTTTTGTTTTAAAAATTCATCGATAGCAATATCATATATTTGATCGTAAATTTTAGTGTTCGGGTAATATGTTTCTTGTAACTCATTCATTAAAGCAGAAACTTCTACACCGGTTAAAGTAAAACTTTCCGGAAAACGTTTTTGTATTTCATAACCTATAAGCCCTATATTACTTCCAAGTTCCAAAATAGAGTAATTATCCGGTAAATCAGATATCTGCTTAAGTGCTGCATTAACAAACCTATACGGAAGATGGATATTTTTATCGTTATTAAAAATAGTAGGATAATATTGTGCAGTTAAATCACGATATTTTCCACAAATTTCTTGAGGTATTTCAGTAATATCCTTATAATTTTTCAAAAAATTTATAAATATAGGTTTATATTTTTCATTAGATTTTTCTAAATATTCTATAGCTTGCCTGTAATTATTTTTTAAAAAATAAACCCATCCGAGTTGATAATATACTTTAGAATCATTAGGATTAAAAAATTTATCGACTAGTTTAAACCTAAGTAATGCATCATTTAAATTACCTCTATATAAATGATCGAGTCCAAGTTGATAATTAGTTTCGGCTAAATGAGAGAATTTATATTTACAATTACTTACATAATTTTTAAATTCTAAAATTTTATTCTTAATAAAATTCGGTATATTTATTATAGTTAAGCAATAATGTTTGATTTTGTCTTTTATTTTACCGAGCATAGTTTAATTACTAAATTAATATTACTTACTATAATAAAGCATATCTTGATAAATTTTTAAATAAAATAATAATTCTACTTGTAAATTAATGGAATTGAAGCTAGGATATACATGTTATATGTACATCAGTAGGTAGCTTATGAACTCAATTAGCGGCACTTCATTTAGAAAAAACTTAAGCTCTGTACTAAATACCGTAGAAAACGATCATGTCCCTTATCTTATTAAAAGAAAGAATCATAAGAATATTATTCTTTTAACCGAAGAAGAATATGAATCTACAAAAGAAACATTATATTTATTATCTAATCCAGCTAATGCGAATCGAATAAAAAAATCTATTGAACAAGCAAAAAGAGGAGAGTTTGCTAAAGTTAATTTAGATGATTGAGATTGAGTGGACACTAGAAGCAGCGGAGGATTTAGCGTATTGGAAAAAATACGATATTAAAAAATATGAATGTATTAAACTTCTAATAAAAAATATCCAAGAAGCACCATTTACAGGTATAGGTAAGCCCGAACCTTTAAAACATATGTTATCAGGTTTATGGTCACGTAGAATTAACCACGAACATAGACTAATATATTCTGTCAATACTAAACAAATTATAATATATAATTGTAGATTTCATTATAAAAATTAATATTTATTTCTTGAAATTACCGATTTTACTATAGCTTTCATTTAATACGGACTCAAATTATGTCAATTATTTCTACGAGGCTAAGTTCTATAAAACCGTCGCCGACCCTTGCAGTCGTTAAAAAAACTCTTGAACTTAAAAAAGCGGGAGTTGATATTATCACACTCGGTGCCGGTGAGCCTGATTTTGATACACCTGACAATATTAAGGAAGCAGCGATTAAAGCTATTAAAGACGGCTTTACTAAATATACTAACGTTGAGGGTATGCCTCTTTTAAAGCAAGCAATAAAAGACAAATTCAAACGTGAAAATAATATAGATTACGAACTTGATGAAATAATAGTAAGCACCGGCGGTAAGCAAGTTATATATAATTTGTTTATGGCATCTTTAGACCAAGGGGATGAGGTGATTATTCCAGCACCCTATTGGGTTTCATATCCTGATATGGTTACACTTAGCACAGGAACACCTGTTTTTGTAAATTGTGGAATTGAAAATAACTTTAAATTAAGTGCAGAAGCTTTAGAACATTCAATTACGGATAAAACTAAGTGGCTTATTATTAACTCACCTAGTAATCCAACAGGTGCAAGCTATAATTTTGAAGAACTAGAAAACATTGCTAAAGTTTTAAGAAAATATTCACATGTAAACGTAATGTCCGATGATATTTACGAGCATATTACTTTTGATGATTTTAAATTTTATACATTAGCCCAAATAGCACCTGATTTAAAAAAGAGAATATTTACCGTAAACGGAGTATCTAAAGCTTATTCTATGACGGGTTGGCGTATAGGCTACGGTACAGGCTCTAAAGCCTTGATTAAAGCAATGACTATTATTCAGTCGCAAAGTACTTCAAACCCTTGTTCAATAAGTCAAATGGCTGCTATTGAAGCATTAAACGGTCCTCAAGATTATATAAAGCCTAATGCTTTAAATTGTCAAAAAAAGCGTGATCTTGCTTTATCAATTTTGAAAAGAGTAAAATATTTTGAGTGCTATAAGCCGGAAGGGGCGTTTTACTTATTTGTTAAATGCGATAAAATATTTGGGCATAAAACTAAATCAGGAAAAATTATTGCAAATAGTAATGATTTTGCCGAATATTTACTTGAAGAAGCAAAAGTTGCCGTAGTACCCGGTATCGCTTTCGGCTTAGAGGAATATTTTAGAATCTCTTATGCTACTTCTATGGAAGAGCTAGAAGAAGCTTGTATTAGAATTGAGAGAACAGTCGATGCCATTCCTGCTTAAGGCTTTGCATAGATACCAAATCGTCATTGCGAGCAGCCATAGGCTGCGTGACAATCTCGTCAAATATCCTGAGATTGCTTCGTCACTTACTTCGTAATTTCCTCGCAATAACGGAAAAGTTAAAAAGCCACCTAAACCAACAAAAAAATAATGCGGAAAGTTTTTAAAAAATTTTTAAAAAATAATAAATACGTACTTAGTATAATTACTATTTTACTATATTGGTATTTGCGTTTTGTTTACTTTACTTCAAAGCAGAAATTTATATTTTACAATAACGACAATAAGGAAAAATTCCTAAACGAACAAGGGGTAATCTTTGCATTTTGGCATAATATGCTTGCCTTAAGTCCGGCTATGTTTATAGGACATAGAAATATCTATGCTTTAATATCACCGCATTTAGACGGAAAAATTTTAAACGATCTAGTAGGAAAATTCGGTTGCAGAGTGATAGTAGGTTCTACTAATAAAAATCCAATTGGAGCTTTACGTAATATTATAGGTAAGTTATCTCAAGGTGCAAATATAATAGTCACGCCGGACGGTCCTAAAGGACCGGTATATAAAGTAAATAGCGGCATTACCGAAATTGCCTATAGATATAACACAAAACTTATTCCTATAGTCAGCTCCACTTCTAGATGTTTCAGATTAAAAAGTTGGGATAAATTAATAATACCCCTACCGTTTGGTACCATTAAAATCATAGTTGGCTCGCCTTTAGAACTCACAAATGATAAAATACAAAACCATATAAGCCTTGAAAAACAATTAGCAAGCTTAATAGAAAGTTTAAAGAAATGATGTTATTATATTATGCTTTAAGCTTTATATTATTACCTGTTTATTTTATCATAATGCTTATACGTTTATTAATAGGTAAAGAAGATATAAGACGCATCCAAGAGCGTTTTGCTATTGGCAAACACAGACAAGACGATTCATTAGACTTCGTGCAAACGTCCGCTAATAAAGAGGAATTTAAAGGAGACACTTCACTGCTAACCACAGCGTACACACTAGTACGTGAGAAATTACCTTTAGAAGCAAGTTATGCACGAAGACTGATATGGATTCATGCAGCAAGCATTGGCGAGTCTATGGCAGCTTTAACATTAATACATAATATAAGTAAACGCTACCCTGACGTTCGTTTTCTAGTAACTTCTTGGACTAACAGCTCCGCTAAAATATTAATTGCCAAATTACCTAAAATAGCAGTTCACCAATTTTTACCGATAGATAATATTATTTTTATTCGAAAATTTTTAAGAAATTGGCAACCTGATTTAGGCATTTTTATAGAATCGGAATTATGGCCGTGTACTATTAATGAGGGAGCAAAGCAGTGTAAATTACTACTAGCTAATGCTCGTATTTCCGATAAATCGTTTAAAGCTTGGCTAAAAAGAAAAAGCTTTTTTCAGCTTATTCTCAAAAATTTCAGTAAAATTATCGTGCAAAGCGAGCGTGACTTACAAAAATTCAATGAACTTGGCGTATCAGATGCAGTGAATTTAGGCAATATTAAATTTGCCAACGAAAAACTTCCGATCAATCAAGAAGAGTTATCAAAATTAAGCTTACATTTAGACAATAGGCGGGTCGTGCTATTTGCCAGCACTCACCCCGAAGATGAAGAGGTGATTTTGCCTATAATCAAAAACCTAAAAGAGCAGTTTTTAGACTGCTATATTATCTTAATTCCAAGACATCCTGAGCGAGTTAAATCAATTATCGATAATTGTAAGTCACATAATTTATCCGCTACCGCTAAGTCGCAAAATGATTTACCTGTTTTAAGCGATGATCTTTATATAGTTGATAGGTTCGGCGAAATGGGACTATTTTTTTCTGTAGCGACAATTTCTTTTATCGGCGGTTCTTTTAAACAAGGTGGACATAATATTTTAGAAGCGGCATATTTCTCTAATTGTATTATATTCGGTCCCGATATGAGCAAAAACACCGATATCGCTAAAGGCGTACTGCAAAATGAAGCAGCTATCCAAATCAAAAACGGTGAAGATTTACTAACCAAACTAACATATCTACTCAGGTCTAATAATTCTCTAGAACTTAAAGCTTACCGCGGAAATGCTTTAAAATTTGTTAAGGACAACCAAAAAGTCCTAGATGAATATTTAAAAGTAATTACAAAGTTTCTTTGATAGAATTTAACTAAAAACTCTTATTCTCCTAAAAGCTCTATAGTAAATTGAGGATCTACGTGACTGATTTCTATACTTCCGTTATTTTCTAGTATTTTCTTATTCAAATACCTACAATACCCACTACTTATAGGCAAAGAACATAATTCACCTTTATAAACGGTTAAGGCCGGATACCATTGGTTATGAAAAATTATAGGTGGGTTTGGCAACGATAAATTATTTAATTTTCCGTCTCTACCGTAATGTATCTTTAAAAAAGCAGGATCTGCTTTAGGCATGTTTGCCCCATTAGAATATTTTAAAATTAGCGAAATATCAAAAGTTTCTCCCGTATCTTCTGTAGTATCAGGAATAATCATGCTTCTAAATTCTTTAATCTTAACTATACGTTTGTTATTTAATCTTAATGTTAAGGAAGCTTCAATTGTCTCTTCCAACGCAATACCGCACTTATAACCGTTTTCGGTTTTAAATTCTTTTTGAACAACTTTACGCTTAGTATGTTCAGAAAATATAAATTTTTCCTTACCGTTGCTGTTAAAATCACTTCCTGGAGCGACGACTTCTATTGTACCGGTTGTCACTTTATAAGCGTTTGAAAGGGTTTTAGCTCCAATCTCTGCACTATCTACCAGTTTTTTTCCGTATATTTTAGCCTTTTCTCTTTTAGAGGTAGGAGTATTAGTGGGAGTTTGCTCTAAAGGATCTACAGGATTAGTTGTCATCGACTGAGTGGGAGTACTCGTATTACCTCGAGACGAAGAATGCTTTGTTATATAAGTTATTTTACTTTCGGCATCAGTACTGAGTACTGCTATTTGTCCACTTCCTATCTTATAGGCGTTTTCTATAATTTTACTTCCTGTGACGGTAACTTTTACTGTCCCTTCTACTGCTTTATAACATGCATAACCGGCACATACTATAATAACTCCAAGCAGTTCGGCATCATTATCACTATAATTAGCTTGTCTCCTACGATGCTCTTCAGCAGCATAAATTTGTGCAGCATATTCCTCTTTTGTCCTTGACATAAAATGCTCTTCATTTAAACTAATAATAATAATTAATGTAAGATTTTCTATTATTAAGTCAATATAAATCTTTTATTATAAAGTAAAAAACCGAAAATTATTTATTAATAGCTAGTTGATTGTAGTTAGAAAGATATTATAAATACGAGTTTAGAATAAGCACCTATCCTAAATGCGCCTTTGTTTGCTTTGAAAAGGTGTGAGTGAGCATTCACGAGTTTTTTACTGTCACCTAGTTCAATTGACCACGGGAAGGTATTGTTATGTGGATAGAAAAACGCATTCGGTGTCATACCGTGGTTTGACCACGGTATTCATAAAAATAACTAGTATTAGTTGTTTTTATATTTTTACTGAATCCCGCGATCAAGTCGCGGGATGACAGGATGGAATTGTGTCTGCACAACAACGCATGCTCGCAATGACAATTTGGTATCCACGCGGGAATAACATTGAAGCTATGAAACAAGCTCATTAACCTTGTGTAATAGCAGCTACTTCATCAGCAAAGTTTTTTTCTTCGTGTTCTATACCTTCACCAAGTTCGTATCTAATAAATTTGGCGATTTTAATTTCTGCACCGAGTTCTTTTTCAGCATTTTTAATTACTTCTGCAACGGTAAGTTTAGGCTCAAATAAGAAATTTTGCTGAAGCAATACAACTTCCGAGAAGAATTTACGTATTCTACCTTCTACCATTTTTTCTATAATATTATCAGGCTTTCCTTCTTCTTTAGATTTCTCAAAAAATACTTTTCTCTCACGCTCTACGAGCGCTTGATCCAAGCTTGAATCATCTATACTTTGTGGGTTATTTCCTGCTACATGAACAGCAATTTGTTTAGCTAAAGCTTCTAGTTTTGCTTTATCTTTTGCGTTAGACGCAAGACCTACTAATACGGAAATTTTTCCTAAATTCGGTACAACTTCATTATGCACGTACGAACCGATTGCTCCTTCAGATACCTCTAATATATCCATACGACGTAATGTTAAATTTTCACCTATTGTAGCGATATTTTCTATAATTTCTTCTTCAACTGATTTACCGCTTTGCATTTTAAATGTTTTTAGCGTGTCTATAGTTTTTGCAATTACTGCAAGATTTGCAATATCCTTAACTAAATCCTGAAACTGCTCATTTCTAGCAACAAAATCCGTTTCGGAATTTACTTCAATTACCACTCCGGTAAACCCATCAACTTTTGCAGCCGTTAAACCTTTAGAAGCAATGCGTCCGGCTTTCTTTGCAGCAGCAGCTAAACCTTTCTTACGAAGAAAATCAATAGCTTCTTCAAAATTACCGCTGGTTTCTATTAATGCTTTTTTGCAGTCCATCATACCTGCACCGGTTTTTTCCCTTAATTCTTTAACCGCTGCAGCACTTATATTTATTTCACTCATACCTTACTTTCTCCTTAATTATTATATTTGGCTTGGGTTGTGGCTCGAAGAACGACCTCGGTGTCACCCCATGGCTTGCTCCTGGAGTCCATAAAAACAATTTAAAATACTAATATTATTAGCATTTTAAGCTAGATCCCGCGATCAAGTCGCGGGATGACAATGGAAAAGCCGATCCATGCAACAACACTTATGCATTATCAGAATTTTTATTTTCATCGGCATCATTTAATGCTTGCTCAAATTCTGTATTTGTCTCTTCATCAATATTTTTCGTTTTAGAGAATTTTTTAGCTTGTTTTAATTTAGAAACATTTTTAGAAGTTAACGCCTTATCTGTATGCTCTTGCATAGCACCCATATCAACCCCTGAAACTTTCATTGATTCTTCAAGTCCTTGTAATGCTGCATTTGCAAATAAACTACAATAAAGTTTTATTGATCTTATAGAATCATCATTACCCGGAATCGGATAATCTACATTATCAGGATTAGAATTAGTATCAACTACTGCAACTATAGGAACATTAAGCTTTACCGCTTCATTAATTGCGATATGTTCTTTATTAGTGTCAATAACTACTAGAAGATCAGGTTTAGAATTAAGATTTCTAATACCGGCAAAAGATAGAAGTAATTTATCTTTCTTACGGCTCATATCGAGTATCTCTTTCTTAGTATAACCCATAAGTGCTTCTTCGTTTTCTAAGGTTTTGTCTAACTTATTTAGCTTTTCTATTGAACCCGCAATAGTTTTCCAGTTAGTTAGCATACCACCAAGCCACCTATGATTTACGTAATACTGCCCGCATTTTTCGGCATATTCCGCTATAATATCGCTTGCCTGTATTTTAGTACTTACAAATAATATTTTACCGTCTTTTTTTACGGTTTCATATATTGCATTCAAAGCAACGCCCATTAAAGCGACACTTTGTCTTAAATCGATTATATGAACATCATCACGTTCACCATATATATAAGATGCCATTTTAGGATTCCAACGTGAGGTCTTGTGACCGAAATGCACGCCCGCATCTAATAATTCTTTAATGTTAACAGATGGTATTTTTGACATTTTTAAATTCTCCTAATTGTTAGTTTATACCTCCGTAAGATGTCCATTCTAATGAACTAACATATATCTTACGTGTGAATTTTTTGCTTAAGTTTTGGATAATCGTCATTGCGAGCAGCCGTAGGCTGCGTGGCAATCTCATCAAATATCCTGAGATTGCTTCGTCAATTATTACATAATTTCCTCGCAATGACGACTTACAAGCCTATAAATTATATACGCACATTGCGTAATTTACAAGCTTTCATTCTTTTCGCCAAATAGTAGTACCATCAGGTTGATCTTCTAGAATTATTTTTTCCTCTAATAACTGGTTACGAATTTGATCGGCTAATAACCAATTTTTTTGTTTTTTTGCTTCCAAACGCTTATTTACAAGCTCATTTACATAGAGTTCATCCACACCACTATTAAACCACTCATATGGAGTCTTATTCATTAAACCAATAAAATTAGCACAAGTAATAATAGCAGAGGCATTAAGCTGCCTTTCTTCTTCAGTTTTAGAAATAAAAACACCTTTAGCGTAGTCATTAATTATTTTAACGGCAAGCGGCGTATTCATATCATCAAGTAAGCTTTGCATGAAATCATGAGGTAAATCTATTTTCTGCACATTAATATTTTCTATAGCTCTATACCAATAATCTAAAGTTTTCTTAGCATCTTCTATAGCTTTATCATTATAATCAAGAGGACGCCTATAGTGACTACTTAATAAAAATAACCTTACTACTTCTCCTTGAATTTGTTTATCCATTAAATCCCTTACGGTAATAAAATTACCAAGAGATTTACTCATTTTCTCACCGTTAACCGTTAGAAACCCATTATGTACCCAATATTTAGCATAGGTAGAACTTGGAAAAGCACATCTACTTTGAGCAATCTCATTGGTATGATGCGGAAAGATTAAATCTGCTCCGCCGCCGTGAATATCAAAATTCTCACCTAAATATTTGTAGCTCATGGCTGAACATTCAATATGCCACCCAGGACGACCAAGTCCCCAGGGGCTTTCAAAATTCATATTTGCCGATTCATTTTGCTTTGCCGGTTTCCATAATACAAAATCTTGTGGATTTTTTTTGGTTTTACTATTTTCTATATGTACTCCCTCAAACATTTCTTCTAAATTTCGGTTAGATAATTCCGTATAATTTGGAGCTGATAAAACATCAAAATAAACATGATTATCAGCAATATATGCGTGATCTTTTGCTATTAAGCGTTCTATTATTGCGATCATTACATCAATATGCTTTGTAGCTTTCGGCTCAATACTAGGTAGCATACAACCTAAATATGCCATATTTTTATGAAACTCTTTCGTAACTTTATCAGTCAACTCATCAATAGTAACACCAAGTAGTTCAGCTCTATCGATAATTTTATCGTCAACATCCGTAATGTTACGTACATATTTTACTGCCTTCTCACCGAATATTTTTATAACTATACGATAAAGTAAATCATATACTACTCCCGACCTACTATTGCCTATATGAGGATTATCATAAACAGTCGGTCCACATACATACATTTTTACGTTAGCTTGATCTTGAGGATTAAAAACCTCTTGAGTACGGCTAAGAGTGTTATATAAGTGAAATTGAATTTGCATATTTTATTTACCACAAACCGAAGTACATTTCTTTCACTCCTTTTGAAAAAAGTTTAAAATTCGGAGTATACATTAGCATGTGACATATTAAACACATTTTGGCTAAAAAAATCATTGGTTAACAAAAATTAGTAATTAATATCTTACATAAGTTAACAAATATTATATAATTCGCCTCGTTTATATTTAAAAAATAATAACTAATCGAGGTTTGAATGAATTTACAAAATTCCTACTCAAAAAAATATGTTTTAACTTTTTTCATGTCAACATGTTTGTTGACTAGTAGCTTTTTAAGTACAAGTGCTAGAGCGGCAAGCTTTAAAGATTTAGTTAGTAAAAACCCGGCATGGGAAAAGCACAATGAAATACAGCAACAAAATATTTGGAAAGATTTGACTCCAAATGAAAAAATCAAAAAATGGCAAGCAGCAGATTTAGTTCCTAGTTTTACTCAAGCACAGGATGATCTAGGAATAAAGTATAAGGAAACAGATTTATCAAGTTTTTTAGATAATACTAGACATAAAGCAAGACAAGCAAGAGCTGAAATTTTATTATACATCGAAAGAATAAAACAACAGGATTTTGATACAAAAAAACAAGAATATATTAATCAAGGTGTAGTTCCTACAGATATAGAAGCAGCAACAAATCTTGGAATAAGTTATGACCCTAGCAAAATAGACAATAATGTAGAAAACGATCAAAAGGTACGTCGTGCAGAAAAAGACAAAAAAGCGGTAATCGGGCTATATATCAGCTCAATAAACAGAGCTATTAAATACAAACATTATGTTGATAATGATATTATCCCTGCAATGAAAGAAGTAAGGACTGCTCTTAACATGAATAAAGATGATGCAGAATCTTTTGTTGCTTCAATAAGAACTGAAATTATGGAAAACGCAAAGAGACAATATATAGCCGATAGCCATATTCCTACAGAACAAGAGTTTAAAAATAGGTTTGGTATATCTCGTGATGATAATAGAGACGGCTATATCAAGTCAATAAGACTTAAAGTTATGGACAAAGAAAAGCCACAATATATAGCTGGTAATAGTATTCCTACAGAAAAAGAGCTAGAGCAGAAATTTGGTGCTGATAAAGGTGAGGCAACAAACTATATCGCATCAATAGCAACTCAGATGATGCTTGGTAAAAAATCGTACTATATAGATAATAATATTATCCCTAACGCTGACGAGTTAATGAATGAATTTAAGATAGGGAAAATAAAAGCAAATTCTTATATAGACCAAATAAGAGCCGGAATGAAAGCAAACCAGTTTCTAAACAACAATGATACTACTAAACCGTCTGCCGGACACTCTCAAAAAAAGAGCGGAAGCAAAAACGACAATTGGTATATGTCAAATCAAGGTACAAATAATACAGGAACATCTTCAGGGGTTTCCACGGGTAGAAAAAAGAAACAACCATATTTTTTTGATCCTATAAGTACTTTTAAAACTCATTTTAATAATAAAGAAAGTAAGGGTAATTTAACGCAGTCTCAACGCAATATAAATAGAATAATACAACAAGAAGAAAATATTGAAGAATTTAAAAATCTTATTAAAACAGATCCTATAGCAGCATTAAATCTTGAAGTAGGTAGTAGTTATAAACAAGAAGCAGTAACGACTATCTTAAGTGATTTTAATGATGATACTATTCAAAGGGTATTATTTAGCAATGATAAGGAACAATTAGATTTCAATACCAATATTGACGTTAAAAATAGACCTATTTTAAAAGAATTATTAGAAAATAGTTCTTCTGAAGAAAAAACTAAATTTGCTGAAAGAATTCAAGACTATGCAACACGAAATATATTTAATAGTCAATTTGAAGAAAAGGCACGATTAGATCTTATCAAACTAGCAGCAAGTAAAGATAAGAGTTCAGTAGAAAACTTTTTAGCTCTGCAATTAGAGTTAAAAAACAGAATGCAACCTTATATTGTAAAAAGCGTCTATATTTTAACACCAGAAATAGTAAAAGAAATAAATATAGAACTAAAAAATAAAGGGCTAATAATAGATAGTTTAACTAAAGACGATATGATTAAACTAGCCAAAGCAGTAAATAAACAAACATTAAATTCAGTAATTAAAGTAATATTATCTGATAGTAACATGCTCAGCAATGAAACCAATAAAATTTTAGGGTTAGCAGCAGGTAATAATGCAAATAATTTAGAACAAACACAAAGCGGCATTCCGAATCCACCACCTCTACCGCTAAACGGGGGTATTCCAAATCCGCCTCCTCTACCGCTAAATGGAAGCATGCCACCCCCACCACCTCCCTTAAATTCTCAAGGCTTTAGTAGCAACTCTAACAATTTTGATTTAAATAAGTTACAAGCAGAATATCCTCACATACATTCATTATATATTCAGTTTACTCGCAATACTGTTCAACCAAAAGTACCATCTCAACCTACAACTTCTAGTGCAACCAGCACAGACAGAAGCACGCCAGAGACAGCTTATGCCAAACTATATACAGAATATAGAACTGAGACAGGAGGTAAAAAAGCTGATGATTTACAAGATCAGCTTATAAAAAGACAAGCTGATCTGACAAATGTTATACGTCAAATATTAACAGAATCATACGCCAACCAAGGAGCTGATGAGAAAACTCTTGTAAATTTATTTAGCATTTCAACCCCTGAAATCGCAGAAAAAGCTAAAGAAGCTTTTAACACCCTTGTTCAAGACCCGTATATACAAGATATAACCGTAAATGGTAAGAAAACAATAACGAGCGAAGAGATAATTAAAAATCTTTTCAATGAAGACAATGATGATGCAGTAAAACGTATTTTATTATCGTCATGTAAAATATCTGAAGAATTAAAGAAACCTATTAAACTTGAATTCAATAAATCAGAATTGATTAGAGAGTTACAGAGCAAACAAAATCCATTTGAACAATTAGAATTTGCCTATACTAATGCAAAAAACTTCGATCAAGATATATTTGGCAATAGAGTCAAAGAGTTAATTAACAACCCTAATATATTAACTATAGGACAACAAGCTACTTTTTTAATAACAGAAGATACAAACTTAAGAAAAACAATTAATTCTGATCAAGCACAGGCTAAACTTGATGATTTAAGAACAGCTATTTTAAGCACAATAAAATTTGAAGAATTAATTACAGCAAATTTACCTCAACATGAGTTTATTGCTATAGTAAAGGAAAAAAAACCCGAATTATTAAAAGAGTTTTTAAAAGCTACTACTATCAAACTAACAGGTAATAATAATTTAGATCAATTAAGATTAGCTTTGCCTTCATTTACAGACATGAGCAATGAACAAGTAAGAATTCTTGCTAGTAAATTAAATATGCCTATAATATTAAAAGCTCTTAAAGAGCACTCGCAAGAAAAAGCTAAAAAACACATCCATACCGGAAGCATGCCACCACCGCCGCCGCCACTGCCTGATTCACAAGATTTGGAATTAGCTTATCTAACAAGTTTAGGGATTACTAAATTCAATGCAAATACATCTACTTTTAAAACAACTCCAAAAATTTATAACTTTAGCTCCGATATAGCTGTAAGATATAAAGAATTTACTTTATCAGGACAAAAATCAGCAGGACATAAAGCAAAATACTCTGATGCCAATTTATTTAAAAAAGCTATAGTGGAATCAGTAGCATTTGAGCATTCAAAAAATTTATCTAAAGCTCATCAAAATAATAAGTATTTTGCAAAAATCCAAGAAGCAGTCGACACTATGCACTCTAGCTTTATAGGTCCTAGAACTGAAATAGGACAAAAAATACATAATATTTATACTTCTAAACTTTTGGAATTAACAAAAGATAAAGAATTTATTAAATATGTTGAAGATGATATTATACTTAGCAAAAAATTAACGGAAGCGTTTACTTCCGCTGACTCTGATTTTATAGGTCCTAGAACTGAAATAGGACAAAAAATACATAATATTTATACACAGCAATTGACAAAATATCCAGAAGAAGCGGTAAAAGAGGCATTTAATACTGCTAACTCTGATTTTATAGGTCCTAGAACTGAAATAGGGCAAGAAGTACATAATATTTATAAATCTCAACTTTTAGAGTTAGCAAAAGATAAAGAATTGTTTCTATTTGTTGAACAATTACTAGTAGAGTCTACTGAACTAGAACAAAAATATGGTAGTGATATTCAATCAGAAAATAGTAACAATGAAAAGAAAATAGGACGTTTAGATCCGAAAAAACTACGATTATTCCAACAAAAAAACGAAGCTACAAATGACGAATCCTCAACAAAGGATGATACACAATCTGAAAATAGCAATAAAAAGTCAGAGCAATCTGAAGAAAACGAAGCTACAAATGACGAATCCTTAACAAAGGATGATACACAACCTGAAGATAGCAATAAAAAGTCAGAGCAATCTGATTCAAAAACCGCTTTATCACCGAGATTATTGAGTTCTAACGATAGCAAAAATGATAAATCATCAGATGACAAAAAATCACTTCTAGCATTAAGATCTAGTGATGAAGACGATAAAGGATATGAAACTAATGAAGAAGAATTAGAAGAAAGCAATAGCACCACTGACGAAAAATTAACTGACGAAGAATTAAAAAAAGATATAGTTTTAGAAAGCGAAGATGAAGCTATCGATGTGTCATTCAAAACTGAAGCAATTACAGAACAAAATGAGGCGACACAGAGACAACAGGTATCTGATGACACTAGTAGGAAAGTAGCAATATTAGTTAAGGCGACTTCAACTCTTCACAAACCTGTTCACTATAATATTTTAAGTGATAGATTAAAGGTTGCTGCAATAGGGGCTGGTGATGAAGAAGCTAGTATAAACAGAGGGGTATGGATTAGCGGCTTATACGACATCAACAAACAAGGAACTTGGAAGAATATTCCAAAATATCAAAGTCGTACAACCGGCATAACTATCGGGACTGATGCTGAATTCATCAATAGTCATGATGTTATAGGAATAGCTTATAGCCGTTTGGAATCCCAAATTAAATATAATAAAAAACTAGGGAAAACAGCAGTTAACGGTCATCTTTTAAGCATTTACGGTCTAAAAGAACTAATTAAAGGTTTCTCATTGCAGGCTATAACATCTTACGGTCATAATTATATTAAGAATAGATCTAAAAGTATTAATAATATAATTGGAAAATATCAAAACAATAATTTAAGTTTTCAAACTTTATTAAATTATAAATATCGTACAAAATACGATTTACATTTTATTCCTAATATCGGTTTTAAATATGATTATTCAAGAGCTAGCAACTATAAAGAGTATAATGTAGATATAGAAAATCTCTTGATTCAAAAGAAATCAAATCAATTATTTGAAAGTAGCCTTGGCAGTAAAATAGTGTTTAAGCCTATAGTGACCACAAACAATATAGTATTAACACCAAGTTTGTATGGTAATATTGAGCATCACTTCAATAATAAAAATACAAAAGTTAATGCAAAAGCGACTTTTAAAGGACAAACATTACACGAAAAAATTATTATACCAAAACAACCTAAGCTTGGATATAATATTGGTAGTAATATACTTATGAGTAGAAAAAATATAAATGTTCTACTTGAGTATAATTATTATACGCATAGAAAGTATCAAAGCCATCAAGGGCTTATTAAACTAAAAGTCAATTTGTAAATCACCAATAGAAAATTTAAATAAGGATAAGCTTTTCCTAAGAGCTTATCCTTTCTTAATGAATAAGCTTATTAACCAAACTCCTGCATAGAATACTGGAGTACTAAATATAGTAAAAAATAGTTTAAATGAATAGCTATTAAGTACAAGATGACCTAATTGGTCAAAAGGAAAAATATTAAATAAGCTCATAATCCCAATTACAATAAAAGTATCGATAAATAAAGAAATTGCCGTACTAAAATTATTTCTTATCCATAAATATTTACCTTTAGTAATTTTACGTATCCATAAATAGATATTAATATCAACAAGTTGAGCTATATAACAGGCAAAAGTTGATGCTAAAAAAGATATATGGTATGAACCAAAGACTTTATGAAAAGTGATGTTGTCAACATTAGACCAATTAGTAGCTTCCAATTTATCCATGAGACTTATTATTAAAACTACTATTATATTAAAAATAATAGCAAGCTTTACACAAAAATTGGCTCTTTCTTTACTGTAAAACTCAGCTATTAAATCCGTTAATAAAAAAGTTAACGGGTAAAAAATTGCTCCTATAGATAATTCAAGAATATAAAAATTAAAAATATTAAGGTAAACAAATTTTTGATATATTAAGTTTCCTACTATAATAAGGACTGTAAAAAACGTACATAAAATGATATAAATTTTTTCTTTTATATTAAATTCTATAGACATTTCTAAAATTATTTTAGGTGCAAAAATATTGCTGTACTCTAATAATATATATTGGGAGTTCTGAAAACTATACTAAATTCTCTGATGTCATGCCATTGACCCATAGGTGTTGTTACATGACTCCTGTTATGTCATCCCCGCAAAAGCAGGAATCCAGTACTTTTATCTGTCACCCCGTAGTCAAGCCACGGGGTGACACAGTGGATTTTACCGATCCACGCTACAATACCAACAAAGGTAGACAATGACAAGTATGAGAGATATTACTAAGATAAAGCTGTAACTATTTAGCTATAGGTAAACTATTTTCTGCTTGATTTTCTTCAATTTCATTAATCTTAGAAACTAAATCAGATTTCTTTTTTGAGGAAAGGTTAGCAAGTACTATTGCATTTATTAAAAATAATGTTGTAAGCATTATAGTGCTTTTAGTAAGAAAATTACCGACTGTTTTAGCACTGACTACTCCCATATTATTACCGCCGCTTATACTACTAATTCCATCCGATCCGCTACGCTGCATCAGAATAACTATAATTAGCAATATTGCAATAGTAATATGTACAAAAAGAAGAATGTCTATCATATAATAAAATAATCGTTACCGTATTTTAAATGTAAATCATACATTAGTTTTATATTATTTGCAACTTAGCTTTATAAAATAAACATAATACTATAATAGTATCTAACAAAAATTAGACTAGAACCAGCATATGAGTTTTTCAAGAAAGGTTAAAAACTCACAAAGCTTAGGATGTGTGGTGGTGCTACTAGGGGAAATCGAACCCCCGACCTCTTCATTACCAATGAAGTGCTCTACCCCTGAGCTATAGTAGCAAGATTATTTCAAACCTTTTTTGCCACATATTTGTCATTAAATCAAGAAAAATTTTGGAAATTCGTTTACTATTTACAAAAAAGCTCTTATTCTAGCTCTTCATTCGCTCCACTTATATGTACCCCATCATAAGATGCTACTGTAGTTTCATTAGCATGCACCCCAAATTCTTTCTGTAAATAATCACTTAAAATCTTTAGTGTTTTTTCTTTGGTTTGGCATGCTAATATCATTTTATTATCTTGTACTAACTTGTGTAATTTGGGTATCTCTTCTGCAGTAACAAGCCTCATTTCCAAACAACCGTTTTCTTCTTGTTGTAGAAGGTCAGCCGTTACACTCGTAGTAACCTCTATGACATGTACCGCATAAGTCTAGATCTATCCTTGAAATTGCTTCGTCACTAGTTACTTCTTTAAAAGTTCTGGAATAATTGATGTTATCCTCAGAGATACTGGCAAAGACTAATCCCTTTTCAGTCATTTTATGTTCACAAGCATCGCCATAGTAATAACTCTTAGGTTTAAAGACTACAATTTTGTTATTAAATTCAACTAGGTTTGCAGGTTTTGTAATTTTTTTCATATTTTATCTAAACTTCTATTTTTGTAAAAAGATAAGGCAATCAATGCAAAAATACAGCTTAATATGACATAATAAACTGCTGAGGTTACATGCCCTGTTTTGTGTACTAAATATTTAAAGACAAAAGGCGTAGTACCACCAAAAATACTTGTAGCAGTGTTATATGCAATAGAGAGAGCAGTGTTACGTATATTTGTAGGATACAATTCTGCTTGTAATGCCGGTTCAGGGCCGATATAGCTAGCAGCAAGTATAGCAAGTATCAATTGAGAGATAATTACACTTGTGAAGGCCCCATTCTCAAAATTATTAAGTAAAAACGGCATTGTTACAATAATTATTATCAGATTAATTACAAAAATTTTCCTGCGACCTATAATATCGGATAGATAACCACTTAATAAAGTTACGGCTATCATAATCACGTAACACACGCTAGCAAGGCTATTTACCTCATTTTCAGTAAAGTTGCGGCTGATTTTTAAAAACGATACCAAGTAAATTGTAGTTAGATAGAATATTATCGAACCGGGAGCATTGATAAAAATCGAGATTAATATATCAAACCAATAATTGGTAATGACTTTTTTTAACGGTGATTGTAAAATCTTTTGCTGCTCTCTTAGATTTTTAAAATTCGGTGTTTCGTGTGTATTTTTTTTAATATAAAATGCTGCAAAAAGAATAAAAAAACCAAGTAAAAAAGGTATTCTCCAGCCAAAACTATCAAATTGTGAAGCTGTGAGGATATTCTTAACGATATAAGAAACAAAAGAACCAAGCAATAAACCGGAGCATATACTAGACATTGAAATACTACCGGTGAAGCCTTGGTGTTTATGGCTAGTATGCTCAATAATAAAGGAAATAGAGCCGGTCAAAGCTCCTCCCATTGATAATCCTTGTAGAATTCGTATACAAATCATTAATGTAGTCGCAGTTATACCGATAGTATGGTAAGTTGGTAATATTCCTATTAATACGGTTGGGGCAGACATGCAAAATAACGCACTAGTTAAGGCTACTTTGCGTCCAAATCTATCACCAATAACACCAAAAAATATGCCGCCCAACGGTCTTGCCAAATAACCTATAGCAAATACTAAAAAAACTTGCAGTAAAGAAGTATTAACATCATCATTTGGAAAAAATTTGGCTCCTATTATGGGTGCAAAATAACCGAATAATACATAATCATACCATTCAAAAGTGTTAGCGATACTGCTTGAAAATACTAGTTTACTGCGATTCATGTTTTCTATTCATAGCTTTTTTTTCGGAATATATTATAAATAAGGTGGTAGGAATTATTATTACTGCTCCATGAAGTGTGCTTTTATCGGGCAATTCGTTAAATATGAAATATGCCGCTATTGCCGAAATCACCAGTTCTAAATATCTATAAGGAGTGGTAGCGGTTGCATCTACCATGGAAAAAGCTTTAAGCAGGAAGAATAATATTAAGCTTCCGCTACTACCGAGTACAAACAATAAAGCTAATTCAAAACTACTAGGAGTTAGCCAATACTGCAATGCTACAGGTAACGACACTATAGCAGTTACTATTGCCGAATAAAATAGCATGCTAATCATCGATTCTTTTATTACGAATTTTTTATTAATAATATCAAGCATAGCAAATGAAATAGCCGCTAATACAAAATACAAAATTTCTGGGTTAAAATCCTCGACATGCGGTTTAAGCGTAACAACAAGTCCTATAAATCCTACTACGGTCACTACCCATCTTGGCCAAATAATATTTTCGTTCAGAAAAAATACGGCAAGTATTAAAGTAAATAAAGGAATAGAAAAACTTACGACTGTTGCAGTAGTAACGGGAGCTATGATAAGACCGTAAGTCCAAGAAGTCATACCGAAAAATAATAATAACCCTCTTAATATATGTACAAAAGGACGACTTGTTTTTAAAGTATTTTTACCATAATAAACAACAAAAGGTAGTAAAACTATGCTACTGAAAAAGAAGCGGAAAAAAGCTACTTCAAAGCTATGTAAACGAGTCCCAAGATATTTAGACATTACATCATTGGCACTACTACTTACTAAACTAAGTAAAAACCAACCTATACCGGTTAAATATGTTTTTAATGCATCATTCATTAATATGCTCCAATAATTTCTATAATTTTACTTAAATGTCTTGACTTTTAGCATAAAAGAATTCTATCTTTTATGATAATGGTATAAATATATAAACAAAAATTTTATATAATAATACGGTAATCAATTTTAAGCAAGTAAAGGTTATAATTATATGTTAAGAATAGTGAAAAAATTAGGGATAATTTTGTTTGTATCCAGCATAAGTATTAATAGTTTTGCTAAAAGCATGTATGATGATGTAGACTCTGCTTCTGACTATGATAGTACACCGTATTACGAAAACGAAGGCAGTTTAGTTTTCAAGATGCGTCTAGGAGGTGTTGTTTCAAGCGCTAAGCAAAAAGGATTACCTACTCCTACCTCTCCTCAACCTGTTTCAGTAAGAGAAGTTGCAAAAAACGGTTATGGAGGTGATGCGTCCACTACTATATTCTTTAATAATTATTTAGCTACTGAATTATCACTTGGCTTTAATGCTTTACGTACTAAATATACATCCCTTGCAGCCGTTGCTCATAATTATGGCGTTGATAATGTCAAACTAGGAAAAAACAAACCTATTTATATGATTCCTGCAACAGTTACCGGACAATTTCATATAGCTCCTTACGGTGGAATAAGACCATATATAGGTATAGGTTATCACGGTTCTTATATGCTTACGCAAGCTACCGGTCTTAAAATTAGAAACGGACACGGTGCCGTAGGACAAGTAGGTGTAGATTTTTATGCTAAAGATGATACTTTAATCAATATTGACGTAAGACAATTTTTCTTAAATCCTAAACTTGAGTATAAGCCGAATTTAGTAGGTAATAAAACCGTGACCTCTAAAGTTAAACTTAATCCTTTAATAGTTTCTATAGGTATAGGATTTACTTTTTAGCCTTGTTGCATGGTTCTTGAAGCATATTTGTCATCTCGCGACTTGATCGCGGGATCCAGTTTTTTTATTTTTTTGGATACCGCGGTCAAGCCGCGGTATGACACTAAATAGCTAATAATATAAACATACATTCACCTATGTCCCTACAAATTATCCAGTTATTATACTTAGTTGCGGCTGTTTGCTTTATTCTATCACTCAAATTCTTATCCTCACAGAAACAAGCACGTTTAGGCAGTACCATGGGTATTTTGGGAATGGCGATAGCAGTCGTCGTTACTTTTTTCCTACCGGATTTTACTCATAAATTACCCATTATAGCAACCATATTATTAGGTGCTGTAATCGGCGGGATTATCGCACTTAAAATCTCCATGACGGCAATGCCTCAATTAGTAGCGGGCTTTCACTCTTTTGTCGGTCTTGCTGCGGTATTTGTAGCTTATGCTACAGTACTTGCTCCTGAAAATTTTTCTATAGGAATAGCAGGAAGTTTACCGATTAATGCATTAATAGAAATATCAGTAGGCGTCTCTATCGGTGCTTTAACTTTTAGCGGTTCGATTATAGCTTTTCTAAAACTGCAAGGCTTAATGAAAAGTAGCCCGTTAAAATTTTACGGTCAGCAATATGTATGCTTATTAACGGCAATAATATTGGTTATTCTAGTAATATCGTTTATTCGTTCAGAGAATATATTTTTATTTAATCTAATAGTCTTTTTATCACTGTTAATCGGAGTATTACTAATAATACCGGTAGGCGGTGCAGATATGCCTGTTATAGTCTCAATGCTAAATTCTTATTCAGGTTTTGCGGCAGCAGGTATAGGCTTTACGCTTAGCAATAGCCTACTTATTATTACTGGAGCATTAGTCGGTAGTAGCGGAGCTATACTTAGCTATATAATGTGCAAAGCGATGAATCGCTCATTAATTAAGGTTATTTTTGGGGCGTTTTTGCCTGCACCTACTGGAATTGACAAGGATATAGACGACGATAAAATAGCAAAAACAAGCTGCCCTGAAGATGCGGCACATTTACTACTTAATACATCATCGGTGATAATTGTTCCCGGTTACGGTATGGCAGTAGCCCAGTCTCAGCATATCATAAAAGAGATGGTTGATATATTAGAACGTTCAGATATTAATGTACGTTTTGCCGTACATCCGGTAGCAGGTAGAATGCCGGGGCATATGAATGTTTTACTTGCAGAAGCTAATATAGATTATGAGAAAGTACTTGAGCTTGAAGAAATTAATAGAGATTTCGCTACCACTGACGTAGTGCTTGTGATTGGGGCAAATGACATAACTAATCCTGCTGCTAAAAATGATCCGAACAGTCCAATTTACGGTATGCCGGTACTTGATGTCGAAAAAGCACGTACGATTTTGTTTATTAAACGCTCTATGGCATCAGGATATGCAGGTGTAAAAAATGCGCTATTTTATAACGATAATACTTTTATGTTATTCGGCGATGCTAAGAAAGTAGTTGAGGAGATAGTTAAGTTTCTAAATGAAGATTGACTTAAATAACTCTATTTGTTATAACTTCTTAAATTAAGCCAAGAAACAATTATCATGAATTTGCAAAAAACATTACCGCTTCTGCCAAAAGCCACGGCTATGTGGTTAATCGAAAATACTTCTTTAACTTTTAAACAAATTGCCGATTTTTGCGGTATTCATGAATTTGAAATAAAAGGTATGGCTGACGGTGAAGTAGCACAATCTATTAAAGGTTTAAATCCAATTGCAAAAGGTCAATTAACTTTAGAGGAAATTGAGCGTTGCAGTAAAGATCCTAATGCTAATTTACAAATTTCATATAACCCTGCTGATGAATTGATGAAAAATCAGAAAAAACAGCGTGCTAAATACACTCCTATAGCAAGACGTCAAGATAAACCGGATGCTATATATTGGTTATTGTCTAATTATCCGAACATCCAAGACCATCAAATAATTAAATTAATAGGTACTACTAAAATTACTATAGATGCTATTAGAACCCGTAGCCATTGGAATATGAATTCTATTCGTCCTCGTGATCCCGTATTACTGGGGATCTGTAGTCAAATAGACCTGAATAAAATAGTAGAAAGCCTAAAGCCTCAACAAAATCCTACAAAAGAATCATAAAATTATACTAACTGCTATCCTCGAAAGGCTTGCTTACGTGAATTATTTTTTGATTGTTACCCCGCCTTGATCAGCGTTATTGCGTGGCTCGTTTATGTCGTTCCTGTATAGTCGGAACATTGCTGGACGGACCGGTAACATCCACTGTGTCACCCCGTGGCTTGACCCACGGGGTCCATAAAAAAAATCTAAAATACTAATAATATTAGTATTTTAAGCTAGATTCCGTGGTCAAGCCACACGGAATGACAACGGATGCGTTTTTCAATCCACACTGACAATACTTTTCTCATAAACGGATTTTTTTTATGGATTAGAAAAGTGATTATTGCCTAATAAATCGTTTATCACTAGGTAAAGTATAACTTTTATCGGTAGAACGATAGGGACAAATATCAATTCCTCCACGCCTAGTATACACTATATAAATAGAAAGAAAATCAGGACTTATAGCGTTTTTAATATCTGTAAAAATACGCTCAGCACACTGCTCCGCAAACTCATTACAATTTCTAAAAGATATTAAATATTTCAGAAAAGAATCATGTTTTAACTTTTTTCCTTTATATTTTATAACGATTGTACCCCAATCCGGTTGACCGGTTACTAGGCAATTTGATTTGAGTAAATTAGAATTAATCTCTTCTTCTACCAAAACATCTTCATACTCAATTAAACTATTATCAGGTGCACCATAATTATTGCATACTATATCTAAATCATCAATATTTTTACCGCCTGGAACACCAAATTCTACTTTTGTATTTATAGGAAATATACGTCCTGTTACTTTAGCGCGTGTAACATTACTTAGATCCTGCAAGATAATTCTTTCTAATTCTTTTACTGATTCAACAACAAAGTTATTAAAAGAATTTAGATATAATTTAAATGATTTTGATTCTACTATATTTTCAGAATCCGTCGGTATATAAAAAGTGCCTACTCCAACCCATGGCTTACTGTTCTTATTAAGACAAGATAGTTCATATGTATTCCAAACATCTACACCGTAAAACGGAAGATTATTACTATTTATTCCAAGTTCGTTTCGATTATTTATACGTGGAATTTTAAATAATAAAGTCACATCATAACTATCTTTATAAGTACTTTTTTTACCAAGTAAAGAAGTAGATAAAGGCATTAATTATGCTCCTTGTGCTAAAATTTCTTTTTGTTGTAACTCATCATATTCTTTTAGCATATAACCACGTCCCCATACTGTGTCGATATAATCTCTACCGCCGGCAGCATCACTTAACTTTTTACGAAGTTTACAAATAAATACGTCAATAATTTTCATTTCCGGTTCATCAACACTACTATATAAGTGATTTAAGAACATTTCTTTAGTTAAGATAGTTCCTCTTCGGAGTATTAATAGCTCTAAAATAGCATATTCTTTGTTCGTCAAATGTACTTTTTTGCCGTCAACTTCTACACTTCTAGTATCTAGGTTTATGCTAACCTTATCAAACCTAAATACTGATGCTGCATGACCTTTAGAACGTCTAACTATAGCTTTAATTCTAGCAATTAATTCCTCTCTTACAAACGGCTTGGTTAAATAATCATCGGCTCCGGAAGAGAAACCAGTAATCTTTTGATCCGTATCCGTTAAGCTAGATAAAATTAGGATTGGGGTTTTTATTTTTGCAGCACGCAATCTTAGTAATATCTCAAAACCATTAATATCCGGTAACATAAGGTCTAAGATTACTAGATCATAACCACCAACTTTACCAAGTCTTAAACCTTCCACACCAACTGAAGCTTTATCGCAAACTATCCCTTCTGAAGCTAAAGTTAGCTCAATTAAGTTAGCCATTTCCGGCTCACCTTCAATTAACAAAACTCTCATTATTTTTCTCCATAAAATTCAATTTTTATATTGTGCTATAATTTAATTACAGTTAACTATTGTTAACTAAATTATAATTTTTTATCTAGCGCTTTATACATTCATTAATAACACAAGTAAAGAATATTTAATCAAATTGATAAAATTTTTACTATTAAGCTCTATCTGTGATTTAAAAACCATGGCGTTTAAAACGAAATTTATTAAATAATTAAATGATTTTCTTAGTTTTGATGTTCCGACATTTTCTTATGATATAAGGCACCAAAATCTATAGGATCAATCATTAAAGGCTGGAATCCTGCATCTTGAGTACAGCTAGCTATAATTTTTCTGGCAAATGGAAATATCATTGCCGGACAATGAACGGATAATAAAATCGGATGTTGTTCAGAATCAATATTAATTAAATTAAATACTCCAGCATATTTTAATTCTATCTGAAATAATTTATATTTCTCATTTCTTGCAATTGCCTCGATATTTAACTCTACTTCATAGAAATTTTCTTCCGATAAATTAGTAATATTTATATCTAGAGATAAATCAATTTGAGGGCGTTGATCCAAAGCCGCAAGAGAAGACGGAGCAGAAGGATTCTCAAGAGATAAATCTTTTATATATTGTGCATTAACGGAAATATGCGGCATTGTCTCATTAGTATCGGTGTTTATTGTACTCATAAAAATCCTTATTAAAAATTTAATATAATTTTCTACATAAAAAAGTTATGTTAGCGGTAAAGTTACGCCTACTTGTTTCATATATTTTCCTTGGCGATCGGCGTATGAAGTATCACAAATTTGATCACTCTTTAAAAATAAAAACTGACAAGCTCCTTCATTTGCATATATTTTAGCAGGTAATGGAGTAGTATTAGAAAACTCTAAAGTTACATGTCCTTCCCACTCCGGTTCTAACGGAGTCACATTTACTATTATACCGCATCTTGCATAAGTAGACTTGCCGACACAAATAACTAATACATCACGCGGTATTTTAAAATATTCTATAGTTCTGCCAAGGGCAAAGCTGTTAGGTGGAATAATACACACATCTACTTCTCTATCAACTAAATTATATTCACTGAAATTTTTTGGATCAACCGTAGTAGAATTTATATTGGTGAATATTTTAAATTCATTAGACACTCTAGCATCATAGCCGTAAGAAGATAAGCCGTAAGAAATTATCTTTTCTTTATTATGCACTCTTACCTGCTTTTCCGCAAAGGGCCTTATCATACTTTGATTTATAACAGCTTCTTTTATCCACTTATCTGACATTATAGCCATAATCAAAACTTGATTTAATTAATAAACTGATGATTATAACTCATAATTATTTACAATACAAAATTTTTCTTTAAAACTATAAGTCTAAGACTACTTGAATAATGATAGTGATAATAATACAACACTATATACTTAAAATTATTACAAATTAAATAGTTTTTTATTGTCAGTTCTGAAAAGTATTATTATATTTTTAGTATAGTTGGTTATTTATTAAATTTTATTATTTAAGTTTATAGGAGCTTTGTTAAAGTGAAAAAGTTATTATTAGCTGCAAGTATTATTTGCCTTGCACCGGCTGGTCTTGCCGAAGAAAATCCAACACCTGTTATTTCTAATTCTGATACTGAAATAAAATTAGAAGGATTCTATTTATTTGAAAACGGTTATATTAAACAGGATCATTTAATTTTATTTGATAAAAATGTAACTGATAACAGGAAAAAGCTAGGGTTTTACACGGAAGCAGCGTTTGCGGCCACTATTGCTAAAACTATCAATGATATAATAGCAGGTGCTAAAATAGTGCTTCAGCCTACTACAAAAGCAAAAACCTCTACAAGTTATAACGGATCACATATCTTTATTGAAACTAGTTACGGTAAAGTAGAACTTGGCTCTCCTGCTGACGCAAGCGCTAAGTTGTGTATTACTGGTAGTCAAGTAACTGCAGGTACAGGAGGATGGTCTAGATATGCTCTACTTGACAGTCAACATATGCGATATAACGGTTTAAAACCGGATTTTGATACTAGTGCTAGCTTTTATCTTGAGTCATACTCTAATTCTTTTGATCAAATCAATGATAAAACTGAGAAAGCTAGAAGATTGAATTTTTTCACGCCTAAAATAAAAGGCTTCCAAGCCGGAGTTTCTTATACTCCCGATACTGCTAATACAGGTGGTAATAGAGATATAAATAATTTAACGCTTAAAAGTTCAGGCAGAGACGGGGTTAGTGTTTCTAAAACTGGAATAAAGACGGTTAAATTAGAGAATAACGAAACCATGACTATTAATCAGAATATTAGGGATGCTTTTTCTGCCGGCTTAACTTATGAACATGAAATTAGCGAAGATGCAGACTTAAAATTATCTGCCACCGGAGAATACGGTAAACCTGCGCGTCGTCTTATTCATGCTAAAATGGATGGAACTACAATTCAAGTGCTTAATACCTATAAGCTTTCTAATTTAAAAGCATATAATCTTGGAGCTGTATTTACTTACGGTAATTTCTCTTGTGGTGCTTCTTACGGTAATTTAGGTAAAAGCTTAACCGCTAAGGAATATTATAAAGTCGGTCGTGATACCTATTATTACAATGGAGCAGTTGCTTATGGACAAGGACCTATAAAAACAAGTCTTGAATATCTTAAAACTTCAAGATATAAAAACACCGTTGATGCTGTAAGCCTCGCTACTGAATATAAGATCATGCCTGGTTTATTACCATATGCTGAAATTTCTCATTTCCAAGCTAAAGGTAAACCTGTATATTACCCTGAAGCACCTAGTAAAACAACACGAGGTACTGTTGGTCTTATAGGTACAAAACTTAAGTTTTAATTATTTACAAATTAATTGCCATCACTATTATAATCAAGGCTTAGAGTAATCTTATGCCTTGATTATTCCATTTTTTTAATTGCACTATCAATAAACTTTATAGTTCCGTCGTTGTAGTAATTTTGTTTTCTCTTCTGTTAAATCTTTAAACCATTCTATTAGCTTACAGCCCTCTAATTCTTGTCACATTATGTTTAGCTTTTGTACTTCAAGTACCGACGAACCTTGAAAATTTATGCTATACTGCCTTTTGATCAAATAAAATTATATATATATTGTGATGCAACCATAATATATGGTAATCATGTGATATATGATTTTTATTATTTTAAAACAGGAGTAACACTATGAATCATGCTCAATTTACAAGCTCAGGATATTCCTTTGTAAATGGATTAAAAGCAGTTACAAGATATGCAACCGCTTCTAAATTATTATTTAAAGATGCATATAATTTTGTTTCTAGTTCCAACTTAAAAAAATATTTACAATATTACATGCTTTAAATATTCAGAAAGTCTATACAAAAGACGGGGATTTTGAGGCAGCATTGAAGTTTTTTAATATGCAACAGGATAATTCTCTAAAGATAAAGATAGATGTACTCAGAACATCGAAAAACCAGCATCAGAGGACAATGAAAATCTTTTTTTTCCTATATATTAAATGTATTTAAAAACATGATGGAAACAAGTAACAATAGATAAATATATTACTGCAATCCCTCATTTAATGAGTATAGGTTTTACCTTAAAAAAAATTTCAAGCCCCAACCACGTTATAAGCAAATTTGATGCAATAAAGATACCAGCACTTATGGCTGCCACTATCGAAAAACCTTTAATAGATACAATTAGAGAGGATTGTTCTACTATAATTCAATTTTTCAAAGATAGTAATACGCTATTAACTGGTGTTTATAACCTTTTCGGTAATAATAATGAAGATTTTACATATTATCAATTAGAGGAAGGTTATCAGGATGATCAGGTTGATGTTATAGGAGTAGGAGATAGTAACATCTATTAATTTAAATAGGTAAGATGAGTTTAAAAGCCTATAAAAACTTTTAATAATAGAACGATACAAGCGAATTTATAAATAATTCGCTTGTATCAAACCATATAAAATATGCTATTTTTTTGTATATACTCAATCTTTATTATAATTATGATGAAAATCTATTATTTTTTGGGAAGCCCATAGGAGGTAATTTACCGGTACTACCTCTTTTGCCTAAAAATGCAACAATGTTTTTCTCAAGTTTTACTTTTCCATTGTTATTCCAACCTAAGCCGTCTTCTTTATTGAATATTTTAATATCTAGAAGCTTAGCATTCTTAAATTTTTGCAGCGTTACACCTTGCCCTTTTTTCATTTCAGGTATTTCATCTATATTAAATACCAGTAATTTACGACTTTCACCGATACAAGCAATACTATCCCCGTTTACAGGTAAACAAGCTATACATATATGACCATCCGGTACATTCATAATTTGCTTTCCTGTTTTTGTTTGAGCCATTACTTCATTTGAATTAACTAAAAACCCCTTACCTACACTACTTGCAAGTAATAAAAGCTGATCAGGTTTATAGATTAAAATATTCGTAATATCGTTATTGCCTATATCTACAAGTAGCTTTATAGATTCCCCTGTTCCTTTACCTTTGGAAATATTATCGGCAAGCAAAGTAAAAAATCTGCCTTCTGCACTAACTATTAATATTTTATCAGTCGTGTAAGCTTCTAAAATAAATTTTTCTGCATCACCTTCTTTATATTTGATAGTCGATAAATCGGTGTTATGACCTTTTAACGAACGCACCCACCCCATTTTTGAGCAGATAATAGTAATCGGCTCTTTAGTAATGAAAGCCGTTATATCAACTACTTGATTCGTAAGCGTTACTTCCTCAAAGCTTGTACGCCTTGCTCCTATTACCGTATTTAATCCAAATTTCGTTTGTACTGTTTTGATTTCTTTTTTAACTATTTTCCATAGTTCTTTAGGGTTATTTAGAATTTCTTCTAATATAGCTTGTTGCTTCTGCAAATTACTATGCTCATTAATAATTTCCTGCTCTTCAAGCTTGCGAAGCGAGCGAAGGCGGGTATTTAATATCGCTTCTACTTGTATTTCGGTTAATTTAAACCGCTCCATCATTATCGCTTTTGGCTCATCTTCTTCACGAATAATTTTAATTATCTCATCAAGATTTAGATAAGCTATCCTAAGCCCTTTTAGAATTTCTAAACGATGCTTGATTTTGTTTAAAAGATAAGTTGATCTGCGAGTAACAATATTTTGTCTATGATCTAGAAATTCTTGTAAAATCTCTAAAATATTCATTACTCTCGGCACGTTATTACTGCCGATCACATTCATATTTAACTGAATGCGGCTTTCTAAATTCGTTAGCTTGAATAGAGATTCCATAACTATTTGCGGATCACATCCCCGATCTCGCGGCTCTATAACCAACCTTATAATGTCTGTTGATTCATCTCTAATATTGCTAACAAGGGGAATTTTTTTATCCTTTAGTAATATTGCTATTTGTTCTATAAGTTTTGATTTCTGAACCTGATAAGGTATCTCAGTTACGACTATCTGATATGTACCGTAACTTAGCTCCTCTTTTTCCCATCTGCTTCTCACTCTAAGACTACCACGTCCAGTAGTATATGCAGCATTAATAACTTCAGCTTTATCAATAATTATGCCGCCGGTCGGGAAATCAGGACCTTTGATAAAGTTCATTATATCGTTAATTTCAGCTTTCGGATGGTCGATTAAATGTATTAGAGCATCACAAAGCTCATGTAAATTATGCGGCGGTATATTGGTTGCCATACCGACTGCTATCCCTTCAGAACCATTAGCTAGTAAATTCGGAAAACTTGCCGGCATTATTACCGGTTCTAAATCGGAATCATCATAAGTAGGGCGAAAAGCTACCGTATCTTTATCGATGTCCTCCATTAATAACGTACATATGTCCGTCATACGTGATTCGGTATAACGCATAGCTGCCGCATTATCACCGTCGATAGAGCCGAAATTACCCTGCCCATCAATTAAAGGATAACGCAACGAAAAATGCTGAGCAAGGCGTACCAAGGTATCATACACTGCCACATCACCGTGCGGGTGGTATTTACCTATTACGTCACCGACCACCCTTGCACATTTCTTATAGCCGGAATTTGGCTCAAGCCTTAACTGTAGCATTGCGTATAATAACCTACGATGTACAGGCTTGAGTCCGTCACGTACGTCAGGAAGCGAACGTGACATAATTGTTGATAACGCATAAGCAAGATAACGCTCTGATAATGCATTACCAAAGTCAATATTTTCTATTTTAGCTTCTTTCATAAGTTATTTAGTTTTTATTTATAGTCATTGCGAGCAGTCGTTGTTGCGTGGTTCTCTATGTCATTCCTGCGAAAGCAGGAATCCAGAAAAAAAATATAAACACAGCAAATTCTTAAAATTAAAAACTCGATTTATCTCGCTTTATGATGGATTTCTGCTTTCGCAGGAATGACATAAGAGTATACAAATATCACTTCAACACACAACTCTGCTTATTATAAGCTAATTTCTTACAAACCGCTTTAGCTTGACTAAGACTACCATAATCACCGGCTAAGATTAAATAGAAAAATTTGCCATCGTCATATTTAACTTTTTTGGTTGTGATAACAACATTTTTAAGAATTTTCGGGAATTTCTTTTTTATTTTTTCCCCTTCTTTCATTGCTTCTGCTTCAGACTTTACCGAACCTAGTTGTACTTTATAACTTTCATTATTTTTACAGTTTTTAGCATTACTAACCTTATCTTTACTTCCTTTTTCAAGCTTTATGATATTTAAATCCGTTTCATTTTTGGAGTTATTATTTGGCTCTATTAATGCAATAAGGTTAGATATTTCATCAAAAGATTCATCGCTTTGACTTTGGTTACGAGAATCTATACTCATAGGTTTCTCAGGGTCAGGAAGCAATTTTACGGTTTTAATATTTGTATCTTTAGCAATAAGATTTTCATATATCGTACTATGTACTGCTGCTATTTGGTTATTTTCTATTATAGACGGTTTTATTTTTGTAGTTAGCTCATCAGGATAAATAGTAATTACCGGCTTGCTATTCTGATAATATTGATAACCAAAATAAATAGCGGATATACATACTAAAAATACTAGAAATATTTTAATAAAAATATTATTGATCATATTTAGTAATTTGATAATAGAAAAACGTCATTGCGAGGAAAAATTGTAAGTTTTGATGAAGCAATCTCAGGAGTATTATTTCATGAGATTGCCACGCAGCCTACGGCTGCTCGTAATGACGACTCGGTATCCACACGAGCAATACCTCCTTGCAATGACGATGAAAACCTAACTACATTTTGTTCATTGGTTCTACACCTATCACTTCGAGACCGCTAGCTATAACTTTCTGTATGGCACTTGCAAGAGCAAGGCGTGCTAGAGTTAATTCTTTATTGCTCTCAATTACAAATCTATAATCGCTATTTTCTTTACCGAAATTCCACATAGAATGAAATTTTGAGGCTAAATTTATTAAATAAAATGCGATGCGATGCGGTTCAAAATATTTTGCAGATGCTTCTAATGTTTTTGTCCAGCTAGCCACAAGTTTTATAATCTCAATTTCTTCTTCAGAGGATAATAAAGATAAATCATACTTACCTGCTTCAAGGTTATTATAAGATTCAGGCATTAGTTCTCTAGCTTTTAATAAAATAGATATCGTTCTCACATGTGCATATTGTACATAAAAGATAGGATTTTCTCTCGATTGTTCTTTCACTTTTACCAAATCAAAATCAAGTGGCTTATCATTTTGTCTAGTCAACATCATAAATCTTATGATATCTTTCCCCACCTCATGATTTACGTCTTGCACACTAGCAAAGCTCCCAAGACGTTTTGACATTTTAACCGGCACACCGTTTTCAACGAAATTAACCAATTGACAGATTTTAACGTCCACTTTAACCTGCTCCTTACCTAAAGCTTTAACTATTGCCTCAATTCTTTTAACATATCCACTATGATCGGCACCAAGTACATAAATTAAGTGATTCGCTCCCCGCTCTGTTTTATCCTTAGCATATGCAAGATCAGAAGCAAAATAAGACCAACTTCCATCAGCTTTTTCTATAGGACGATCTTGACTATCACCGTACTTAGTAGATTTAAATAATTTTTGAACTCTATTATCCCACTCTGCGTGAATTTTACCTTTAGGGGCAGGTAACGTACCTTCATAAATTAGCCCCATACGCTCCAGTAGTTTAACTGTTTCCTCTATCTCACCTTTATCATGCAATGATTGCTCAGAGAAAAATATATCATGTTTAATCCCTAAATCTGCTAAATCTTTTCTATTTAAATCAAGCATTTTTTCTACGGCAAAACTTTTGATTATTTTGAACCTTTCAGCATCGTTCATCGTTAATAATTTATTGCCGTATTCTTTCGCTAAAATTTGCCCAAGCGGAATTAAATACTCTCCCGGATATAACCCGGCAGGGATAGTAATTTGCTCACCTAAAGCCTCTTTATAACGTAATAATACCGTACTAACTAAATCATTTATTTGTGAGCCTGCATCATTAACATAATATTCTTTTGTAACGGAGTAACCTACCTTTTGCAAAATCCTTGCTAGCACATCACCATATACCGCACCCCTAGCATGCCCTATATGCATTGGACCAGTGGGATTTGCCGAAACATACTCGATGTTAATATTTCTGCTTTTATCTATATCAATTTCAAAAAACTTTTCTTCATGCTGTAAAATATCCTTTATTGATGCCTGCCAACTATCAGCTTTTATAGTAAAATTAATAAAGCCCGGTCCTGCTATTTCTATACTTGCAATATAAGGTAATGTTATAAGGACTTCTTTAAATTTTAAAGCCACTTCCCGAGGAGGAATGCTTTCTTTAGCTGCAATAATCATTGCAATATTACTTGATAAATCACCGTTAAAACTATCTTTCGGTGTTTCAATAGTAGCAGTATTTGCTATTTCTTGATTATTATATAATTGCCTGCTTGCCACAATTATATCTTGTTTCAATTGATTAAATATATTCATAATTATTAAATGTTATTAAAATTCAGCAAATAGAATTCTTACAAACGCTCGCTAATAAGGAGGAATTTGTAGGAGATACAGAACGCAGCACCGCAGCGACGCACAAATTACCCTTAGAAGCAAGTTATGTAGGAAGTCGAGCAGAGCTGATTATATTCCTGAATGGCAAAACGGTCAGTCATCCCTGCTATATAATCAGCAACAACTCTAGCTTTACTATATGTTTTATTAGAGTCTATTAGCATTTTCCAATTAACCGGCAATAAATTAATATCATCCATATAAACCTTAAATAGACCTTGTACGATTTTAGTACATTTAAGGCTGATGGCCGTAATTTTATCACTTTTATAAACTCGCTCATGAAGAAACTTCTTAGTTTCCTTAATATTTTCATTAGTTTTTTCCGTAAAATCCACTATCTGATAATTCAAGTTACGTATCTCATCTATGTTAGTAATTTTTTCTTTATTTAAATTTTCTTTTGTTTGCCATAATAAATCGGTAATTAACTCATGTATCAGCTTACGTACTACCTCATAAATCAGACATGAGGAACTAATATTTTTAAATTTTGACTTGAGTTCAAAAACATATTGGTCAATATATTTAAGTTCAGCAAGACTATTAAAATCGATAATTTTAGCACCGATACTATCTTCCAAATCATGCGAAATATAGCTAATATCATCGGCAAGAGCTGCTATTTGAGCCTCTGCTGATGCATAGGTACTAAGTTCTAAATCATTTTGTTTATTATACTCTGCTATATATTCATTTATCTCGCCTAGTATAGGACCGTTATGTTTTACTATTCCTTCTAAAACTTCCCATGTTAAATTTACTCCATTATAAGCCGCATATCTTTTTTCAAGTAATGTTAGTATCTTTAAAGATTGAGCATTATGAGAAAAGCCGTTATACTCTCTCATACATTCATTTAAAGCCCGCTCCCCTGCATGACCGAAAGGCGTATGCCCAAGATCATGAGCAAGTGCTATTGTCTCAGCTAAATTATTTGATAAATTTAAAGTATTAGCGACCGAACGTGCAACATTCGAAACCTCTAGAGAATGAGTTAGCCTATTTCTGTAATGATCTCCCTCGTGATTAATAAAAACTTGAGTTTTATATTGCAAACGCCTAAATGCATTAGTATGTATAATGCGATCACGATCACGTTCAAACTCGTTTCTATAAGAGGTTGGGCTTTCCTTATATAATCTTCCCCTACTTTTAAGAGGATCAGAAGCGTATGAAGCAAGCATCGTTATCCTTTATTTTGAAAGACGTTATTGTGTGGTTCTAACTTTTCGTCATTGCGAGGAAATTGCATAGCAATTGACTAAGCAATCTCAGGAGTTTGTTATTATTTACGCAGCCTACGGCTGCGCGCAATGACGATTTGGTATCCACACAACAAAGCTAACTTGAAAAATATCAAGATATACTATATAATTTATGAGACTTTTACAAGGTAATTTTAAGTGACGATAACAATTACGGATAGAGCTTTTGAACGGGTTTGCGAGTTAGTAAAGCTAGAAAAAGATAAGAATTTAGTACTGCGAGTTTCGGTTGATAGCGGCGGTTGCTCAGGACTTATGTATAATTACGAACTAGTCTCAAAAGATAATATAGAGCAAGATGATTATGTCATTACTAAACATAATGCTACAATTATTATTGATCCTATCTCTCAAAAATTTATGCTAGATTGCACTCTTGATTTTATAGAAGAGCTAGGCAGTTCATATTTCAACGTTAGTAATCCGCAAGCTAAAGCAAAATGCGGCTGCGGTAATTCTTTCTCGGTGTAAATGCAAATATTGCGAGTGGGCATTGTTATTAGAATGCTGATGTCATTCCTGCAACAGCAGCAATGACATCGCAACGTCAAACTTTTAATGTTAATAATTAAGTTGCATAGTTGCTCCACCTACCTCAACTTCGTCATTATTATCATAAGGAGGACGCTCTACTTCATTACTATTAACGTTATTATCTTTATCTTCTTCGTTATCTGAAGCATTACTATCTATGTTAATATAAACATGTTGTTCTTGGGCTTGTTGAGCTATTAAACTTTGTTTTAATGTTTCAGCTTGAGATTGTCTTATTAAATCATCGCATACCAAAACTCCGCAGTCCGAAGTATTTCCTTCTTCTTGTTGTTGAGTTTTTAAATCCATTATTTCTGCATCAGAGCAAACCTCGGTAATAAGTCTTACTAAGTCAGGACGATCATTTAATGATCTGCCCAAAGGATCATTATAAGTAAATATTATCTTATTTGTATCATTATCTTTACTAATCATCATACTTACCCAATGCCCATGTCCTGTATTAATCGGCATAAGTACAACTTTACCTTTGTTCTTCAAATCCTCATGCACTCATTTCTTACTTGTTCAGGGCTTGTTAAATCAACATAGGTAACTATAGAGAATTTATTTTTGTCTATATTTGCTTCTAATATATTTTTTATATCATCTTCACTATACCAGTAATCCGATTCTTGTATATTTTCTATAGTGTGAAGCGTGGTACTTTTCATTGGCGGCGGTTGTTGTGGATGCTTTTGCTGCGGCTGAATTAAAGCTTCTTCTTGTTTTTGAGGCTGCGTATCATTTTGTTTGTTTACTTCTTGTTGATCATTAGTCAATTGCTCATTTTGATTTTGTTGTACTTCTGGCCACTCTTTGGCTTGCAGCTCCGGCAGTGAAACAAAATCATTTATTATAGTCTGTGTATCACTTAAAAATTTTGTTCTGTCAGTCCCTTTAGTAACTATACTCAGATCTTCTTCCATCTTACCTTTGTCAAGCATTGAGTGTATAAAAGCAGTATTTTCCTCCATCTTCGTACTATAAACTTTATGAACTTTTAACAATAATTTTTGTTCTTCCTGAGGGCTAGCTATGCTTGGCAGCCTTTAAATATTTAAAAGCAGCTAGCGGTATTAAATTTAATTTAAATAAAAATTCTCCTAATTTTAAAGATAGATAATTCTCTACTTCTTTTTTATTCTTAAGGATGTTAAAAATTTCTCTAAGAATAAAACTACACTCTTCTATCGGATCTATACTTAAACTTACCTTGAAATATTTTATTGCTTCAAGAAGCAATTTAATTACTATTTCGCTTTTATTTCCGTCCTTATAGAATCTCCCTAAATTTAAAAATAATCCACCTATTTTTTTACAAATATTGCTAAAAATGTACGGAATTGTATCATGGCCATAGAGAAAGTTAAAATCTTTATCAATTTCCAGAGCATTAATATATTCTCTTATTGCTCTAAACCAATCTAATTCCGATTTACTATTTTCATACATCATACCTAAATAATAATGAGCATTGGCTTTTATTTCATTTATAGATATAACAATATGCTCAGCTTGCGATCCCGTAAGTTTATCAAACCATTCTAATGCTTCTTTATAATATTTTTTTTTGTTCTTTATTATATTCTACATTATCGGTTACTTGATAAGGTTTTAATTTTATATCTAATATAGCTTTATTATTTATTAAAGAAAGTTTAGTTATTGTTTTATTAAGCCTAAACACCTCTCAGCTAAAATTTTTATTTGCTTATCATTTATACCGCAATTGTCCAAAAAGACTTGCTCAATAGTCTTATTATTCCTTAAATAATTTGCTATATATGGTATATCTTCTGTTATAAAGGGGTAGTTACTAAAATCCAAAGCGGTTACATTGATAAACTACGCAAGCCCGCTATTTGGTTTTACTAATGTTTCATTAAATATAGAACGAGTATTATTAGAGAGCTAAGCTATAATATCTTTATATTCATACTTAGATATGAAGCTTGTGTTTGGAGTTAATATATCCTTAATGTTACGTAATTTCATTAATATATTACATTCTTCAAAAACAGTTAAGTTTGGAGTGTTTTTTTGTTCCAAAATATTATTAAAATACTCCGTCAAAAAATCATTTATATTTTTTAAACCTATTATTACTTCTATTTTAAAACTGAATTAATAGGGGTATTTATATATATTTTGAAAGGTAAAATTTGAAGTTATTTTTCTTTTGTAATCTTATCATATTTTTTTAGTTTGATAAGAACGGACTCTAGATTATCCAACTTCATCATACATGGACCGTCGCTTGGAGCGTTATCGGGGTCCTGATGTACTTCCATATACATACCGGCGATACCTACAGAAGTTGCTGCTTTTGCAAGTAACTCTACATATTTTCTTTCTCCGCCGGTACTACCTCCTAGCCCGCCCGGTTGCTGAACGGAATGTGTAGCATCAAAAACTACAGGTACATTTAACTCTGCCATTATTGCAAGACTACGCATATCAGATACCAAGTTATTATAGCCAAAACATGCTCCTCGCTCTGTAAATAATATATCCTTTACTCCAAAAGCTTCTAGTTTTGTTTGTACATTTTTCATATCCCACGGAGCTAGAAACTGTCCTTTTTTTACTTTTACTATTTTACCTGTTTTTGCTGCAGCTTGAAGCAAGTCGGTTTGTCTACATAAAAATGCCGGAATTTGTAAAATATCTGCTACTTCGGCTGTTTCGGTACATTGACTCTCTGAATGAACATCAGTAACAATAGGGCAATCGAATTCAGATTTTACTTTTGATAAAATTTCTAAACCTTTCTCAATACCAAGTCCTCTAATCCCATGTACGGAAGTTCTATTAGCTTTATCAAAAGAAGATTTATAAATAAATGGAATCTCAAGCTTGCTAGTTAATTTAACAAGTTTTTCTGCCATAAACAACGCATGATCTTTTCCTTCAATCTGACAAGGCCCTGTAATTAGAACAAACGGTAAATCATTTCCTATTTTGATATTGTTAAGTTTTACTACTTTTTGCATAATTCTTAGATTTAATTAATTGAGCGAGGCACGGATTAGTGTTTCTCCGTTATATCAGGTACTGATTCATTTTCTATTAAGTCATTATTAATTATTAGTGTATAATATTTTTCTTTTATTGTCGTTAAATCATAACTACCATGATAGTAACCTTCTAGGTTAATAATTTTTTTTAAATAAAAATTTACCTGCTCTATTTCTAACGGTTCATCTATATTTTTTACAATAGACGATTTAATATTAATTAAATACGCTTTTATTTTTTTTAATTCTTTAATAATTATAAAAATATCATGCGGTTTTGTTACCAATATTCCTACAAACAAAATTAATAATATTTGCGTTAAAGACATATTTATATTAATTTCTTATGTTTATATTTTGGATTTAAAATACTTTCCCCGTTAGTACTTAGCATATATTCATGATAATCTTGATAATTTCCTTCAAACCATGTAGCATTATTTTCTTTATCATATGATATAATATGAGTGGTTATTCTATCTAAAAACCACCTATCATGACTAATCACTAATACACAACCTGCAAAATCTAAAATAGCATCTTCAAGTGCTCTTAACGTATCAATATCTAAATCATTAGACGGCTCATCTAATAATATAACATTTGCTCCTTCTTTTAGTAATTTCGCCAAATGTACTCTGTTACGTTCTCCACCTGAAAGTTGTCCAACTTTTTTTTGTTGATCACCGCCTCTAAAATTAAAAGCTGCACAATAAGCTCTACTTTTAATTATTCTATTACCAAGTTGTAATTCATCTAGACCTTCTGAAATTTCTTCCCATATAGTCTTATTATCATCTAAATGATCCCGTGATTGATCGACATAACCTAATTTTACCGTTTGACCAATTTTAATAGAACCACTATCTGGCATTATTTTACCTGTAATAATATTAAACAAAGTAGACTTACCTGCTCCATTCGGTCCAATAATTCCTACAATAGCTCCACGTGGAACTTTAAAACTAAAATCTGATAATAATATTTTATTATTAAATTTTTTAGCTATATGTTCTGCTTCAACAACAAGATCACCTAAACGAGGTCCGTTAGGTATAATTATTTGAGTGGGATTGGTTTTTTGTTCTTGTTGTTTATTTAATAACTCTTGATATGCTGTAATACGTGCTTTATTTTTTGATTGTCTAGCTTTTGGAGTTTGACGAATCCACTCAAGTTCACGATTCAATTGTTTTTTTCTATCATCGTCTTCTTTACTTTCTAAAGCTAATTTTTTTTGCTTCTGCTCAAGCCAAGAACTATAATTTGATTCCCACGGTATACAATTTCCACGATCTATTTCTAATATCCATTCTGTAACATTATCTAAAAAATAACGATCATGGGTAATTACTATTACAGTACCTTCATAATGCTTTAAATAATCCTCAAGCCAAGAAACTGATTCTGCATCCAAATGATTTGTAGGTTCATCAAGTAACAACATATCAGGTTTCTCTAAAAGCAATTTACATAAAGCCACTCTTCTTTTTTCTCCACCGGAAATTTTTGTAATATCTGCTTCTTTCGGCGGGCAACGTAAAGCAAGCATTGCGATCTCTATTTCACGTTCTAGATTCCATCCATCACAATTGTCTATTTTTTCTTGCAATTCTGCTTGTTTATCAAAAAGCTTTTGCATTTCTTCATCAGTGATTGCAGCAGCAAATTTGTTACTTATATAATTAAATTCATCAATAAGTTTTTTCTTTTCATGAAGACCTTCTATGATATTATCAAAAACATTTTTACTAGCATCAAGATACGGTTCTTGAGGTAAATATCCTACTTTTATACCAATTCTAGCTGTTGCTTTACCTTCAAACTCTTTATCAACACCTGCCATTATTTTTAATAAAGTCGATTTGCCTGCTCCATTTGGACCTATTATACCGATTTTAGCTTTTGGTAAAAATGATAAATTTGTTTCTTTTAAAATTCGTTTACCATTTATAATTTTGCTTAAACCAACCATTTCATAAACATATTGATATGACATAAATTACTTATTTCCTTATATTATTATTTTACACCGATATATATATTTACTACTGTATTGTATGAATTTATTGCTCTATGATCATATAATTCAAAATCAGAAATTGTAATTTCTATCATTGTTTTCTCGTTTAGATATTTATCTTAAGAAATAAAATGCTGTATATATACTTATAATTTTAGCAGCTTGAGGATTGTGTATACTTTTATACTTATAATTCTTCGTTCAAGCTTATTGATAATTTTTCCATATGCATTTTAATTTAATTTTAATAATATCAAGTCTAATTCTTCCAAATCTTTATAATGAAATATTAATTTTCCGCCTAATGGATAATTTTCTATTGTTATTTTTATACCAAATTTTTCTGATAAAGCTTTTACTAATAATTCTAGATCATTATCCGTAGAGTTGTCCTTTAAAAAACGCTTTCCTATTTTGTTATTATTGTTAGGGGATTTTGTATACTCATTTTTATACCATTGTCTTACTAGTTCTTCTGTTTGACGTACATTTAAATCATTATTTATAATATGATCGGCTATTACTTCTGCATGTTCATGATTTATCAAACACCGAGCTTGACCCATACTTAATATATTTTCATTTACTTTATCTTGAATAGACTGTGGCAAATTATTAAGCCTTAATAAATTAGCTATATGACTACGACTTTTACCGAGCCTTTCAGCTAATTTTTCTGCCGTATAATTAAAATTTTCTATTAAATATTTAAAGCCACGAGCTTCTTCCATCACTGTTAAATCAGTTCTTTGTATGTTCTCAATTAATGCTATTTCCATACTCTCTCTAGCATCTAAATTTTTTATAATTACCGGTATCTCTAAAACTTTTGCTAATTTACATGCACGCCAGCGTCGCTCTCCTGCTATAATTTGGAAATTATTATCAACAATAATAGGCTGTAATAAACCATTATTCAATATAGAATCTGCTAATTCTTTTATTTTATCATATTCAAAGTTTTTTCTAGGCTGATTCTCATTTGGTCTTATTTTATCAATATTTATTATTTGTACTATTTCTGATTCTATAGAAATAACTTCTTCTCCAAGTAATGAAGATAATCCTCTTCCTAGTACTTTATTTTTTGCCATATCTTTCTAAGATTTCTTTTGTAAGTTCTATATATGCAACTGCTCCCGAACATTTATAATCATATATAATAGCCGGTTTTCCATATGAAGGAGCTTCAGATAGTTTAATATTTCTTGGAATAACGGTTCTAAATACTAATTCTCCTAAGCATTTTCTAACATCATCTTCTACTTGTTCAGTTAAACGATTACGCTTATCATACATTGTAAATAATATACCTGCAATCTTTATCTTAGGATTTAATTTTTTCTCTACAATTTCAATTGTTTTTAACAAATGACTTAATCCTTCTAAAGAATAAAAATCACATTGCATTGGAATCAGTACTTCATCGCTTGCAACTAAAGCGTTTACCGTTAATAAATTTAATGAAGGAGGGCAATCAATAATTATATAATCATATAATATTTTTATTTCTTCCAATAGCTTCATTAAAATATATTCTCGGTCCTTTAATTTTGTTAAGTCTAATTCAGCCGCAGATAGATTAGTGTTTGAAGTAATTATTTCTAAATTTGGTATATCTGTAGAAATTATTGCATCTTTCAATTCTATTAAATTTGTTAATACTTGGTATATAGTATTTTTGCGTTGTTGCTGACTAATTCCAAAACCGGTACTACTATTCCCTTGAGGATCAAGATCTATAACTAAAATTTTTTTATTTACAGCAGCAAAAGCTGTAGCTAAATTTACAGTAGTTGTAGTTTTAGCTACCCCTCCTTTTTGATTAACAATAGCAATTACTTTCATATCATTTTTGTCAAATTACTAACTTCTAGAATTTTCCCTTCTTCACAAGTAATACTTTGATGTATTAAATAACCAAATAACCACCTCTCTTTAGCTTCTACTATTTCAGTTAAATAATTTTTTCCTTTTAATAACAAAAATTTTTCCCGTACTGAAATATTTTTTATGCAATTAAATATTGTATTTAAGTTAGAGAAAGCTCTACAAGTTAATATACTACAATCTATTTCTACTTTTTCTATTCTTTGATTGATTATTTGTATGTTATTATTTGATATCTTTGATGCTTTTTCTAAAAATATACATTTACGTAAATCAGCTTCTATTAAACTTACTTGCGCTACCCCCGCTATAGATAATACTATACCAGGCAAACCGGAACCGCTTCCTATATCAACCAAATGTATTTCTTTATTATCAATATATTGTATTAATTGTAATGAGTCTAATATATGACGTTGCCAAAAATTATGTATAGTATTATCCGATACAAGATTGATTGATTTATTCCATTTTTTAACTAACTTTTGAAAAATTTCTAACTTTTCAATTATTTCACGTGGAACTTCCATCACTATATTTAGTTTTTAAATAAATTATAATAGCCGTAATTGCTGCAGGTGTAATCCCTGGAATTCGACGTGCTACACCAATAGTAGTAGGTTTATGGGAAGAAAGTTTTTCCTGTATCTCTAATGATATACTTGGTATTTTAAAATAGTCAATATTTTTAGGTATTAACTGCGCCTCTTCACTTTGAAATAAATTAATATCTGCGTGTTGTCTAGTTAAATATGAAGCATATTTTGCTTCAATATAGAGTAATTGCAAAATGTTATTATTTTGTATTTCTTTAAGCATAGGAAAAATTTTAATAGCTTGTTCAACATTAAAATTAGGTATTTTAAATAAGTCTAATACTGTTTTATATGTACCATCCTGTGCAACCTGTATACCCATTTTAGCAAGTTTACTAGTAGTTAAAGACAAGGTATTTAATAATGATTTTATTTTTCCTATATCTTCACATTTTTTTGTGAATATTTTTTTACGTTTTTCTGATACGACTCCAATGTTCATCCCTAATTCCGTTAAACGTAAATCAGAGTTATCTGCTCTTAAAGATAATCTATATTCTGAACGAGAAGTAAACATACGATAAGGTTCTATAGTACCAAATGTTGTTAAATCGTCAATCATTACTCCAATATAACTGTTTGCTCTTGTTAACATAAACGGTGCTTGATCTTTTACTGCTAAAGCAGCATTTATACCGGCTATTATACCTTGCCCTGCGGCTTCCTCATATCCTGTAGTACCGTTAATTTGCCCTGCAAAATACAATCCAGCTATTTTTTTTGTCTCTAGCGTAACACTTATTTCACGTGGATCAACATAATCATATTCTATAGCATAACCTGGACGTAAAACCTTTACATTTTCTAATCCTGGTATTGTTTTGATTAATTTATGTTGCACATCTTCAGGCAAAGAAGTAGAAATACCGTTTGGATAAATCGTATAATCATCTAACCCTTCAGGTTCTAAAAATATACGATGTTCTGATTTTGTACTAAATCTGACTATTTTATCTTCAATAGAAGGACAATATCGCGGTCCTATTCCTTCTATTTGCCCTGAATACATTGCGGATTTATCAAGATTCTCACGTATAATATCATGAGTTTCTGAGGTTGTTTTTGTGATAAAACAATTTATCTGAGAAACATTAACAATATTTGTTAATTCAGAAAAAGGACGAGGAATTTTATCGCCTGGCTGTAAAATTGTTTTACTATAATCAATAGTACGTCCATCAATTCGAGGCGGTGTACCTGTTTTTAAACGAGCCAGTTTAAAGCCTATTTGTTTTAATGTATTTGATAATCCATACGAAGGCTCTTCATCTACTCTACCGGCAGGAATTTTTTTTTGTCCAATATGAATAAGACCTGATAGAAAAGTACCTGTAGTTAATATAATTTTTTGACAAAGAATTTTGCTACCGTTATTTAAAATAACCGCTTCAATTTTAGAAGATTTAATTTCTATATCTTCCACTTTTCCATATAATATATCTAGATTAGGATAATTTGTTAATATTTGATACATCGCTTTTTTATAAAGCTTTCGATCAGCTTGAGCTCTAGGTCCCCAAACTGCTGGTCCTCTAGTCTCATTCAGCATTTTATAATGTATACCGGCTTGGTCTATAACATAACCCATTAACCCATCAAGTGCATCGATTTCTTTAACTAATGTGCCTTTTGCAATTCCACCGATTGCTGGATTGCAAGACATTTCGCCTAAATTTTCCGGTTTTAACGTAATTAAGAGAGTAGGAACTCCAAGACGTGCAGAAGCGGCGGCTGCTTCTACACCTGCATGTCCACCGCCTATAACTATTACGTCATATTTTAGCATTAATTATTCTATAATTTCAGATTTATTAAAGAAAAATTCGATTTCTCTTTTCGCACTATTTTCACTATCTGAACCATGAATACTATTAGCCTCAATTGATTCGCCTAAATCTTTTCTAATAGTGCCTGCTTCAGCTTCAGCAGGATTAGTTGCACCCATAACGGTGCGGTTTAAAGTTATAGCATCCTCCCCCTTAAGCACTTGAAGTACTACCGCTCCTGAAGTAATATATTCAACTAAGCTATTAAAAAACGGTCTTGCTCTATGCTCATCATAAAAACATTCAGCTTCATATTTAGTTAAAAATTTCATTTTCTGAGCCACTATTTTTAAACCGACATTTTCTAAGTAAGTATTAACTTGCCCTATTTTATTCCTTTTGATAGCATCAGGCTTAATCATTGAAAAAGTATATTGTATTGTCATTTTATAACCTATTTATTATAATTATTAAATTTATTTTTTAGCTGAACGATTCCATATTAAAGCAAATAATCCTCCTCCTAAAAGAGCAGAAATACTGAAAAATATAAATACCCCATTCCAACCATAATTATCGCTAATCCATCCTACGCCGACTCCCGCAATAGCCGCTCCTAAATAACCAAATAATCCTGATAATCCATTAGCCGTACCAACAGCCTGACGGGTACTAAAATCAGCAGCTGCTATACCTACAAGGAGCTGAGGTCCTGAAACAAAAAAGCCTATTAAAGAAAGAATTACTATACTTAATAATTCACTGTGAATAGGAAGTTTCCAAAACAAGACTAACAATAAGCTAAGCAATACCATACATATGGATGCAACAGGACCTCGACGACCTTGAAATAGTTTATCAGATAAAACACCTGCTATTAATGCCCCTGGGATACCTATCATTTCATATAAACCGATTTGTAAGCCTGCATTTGCAAGACTTATATTACGTAAATCTTTTAAAAATGTTGGAGCCCAATAAATTACTCCGGAACGTATTATATAAACAAACATGTTTGCTAAACAAACATACCATATTAGCTTATTACAAAAGACCATTTTAAGTAATTGTGGAGTTAATAGCTTCTCATAATCTCCTATAGCTTCAGGCGGATATTCTTTATATTCCTCTACGGTAGATAAACCTACTTCTTTTGGAGAATTACGAAGCCTATTATATAAAAAAAGCGATACTACACAAGCAACTACACCTGGAACAAAAAAAGCAGTTCTCCAATCAAACTTATCGATTAAATAACCGCAGCTTATCATAGCAAGGGCACCACCTATTTGATTAGAAGTTGCACCCATAGCCCATTTAGTTCCAAGTTCTTTTGAAGCGAACCAGTGAGTAAGCATCTTTGTTGCAGGAGGCCAGCCCATAGATTGAAACCAGTTACTGGCTATCCATAAAATTCCTATAAGCCATAAAGAATCTGAAAAACCTATTAGCATAGTAATGATCCCGACAAACAAAAGACCCAACACCATAAATATCCGAGCATTAACTTTATCGCTAATAAACCCGTTACAAGCTTTACTAACTCCATACATAATAGATGAAGCAGTTAATATCCAGCCAATTTGTGTTTTAGTAACCCCAAAATATTCCCTTATAGCAGGAGTTGCTATATTAAAATTCTGACGACAAAAATAAAAAGTTGCGTAACCTATAATAATAGAATACAAAATCCTTACTCGCCAACTATTATATTTTTTTACATATGGCGATCTTGGAGTTTTAATTTTGGATCTTGTATTTGTCATATTATAAACTCTCCGACTATAAAAAAAGCAAGTTTAAGATTCTAGCAGTAAATAAATTTTCATTAATAATTAAAGAGCTTTTTTGCTACAAATTATAAGATTTTTGAAGGAATATTATTCATATTTCACAAAAATCTTATAATTTGTAGCAAAAAAGCTCTTTAATTATTAATGAAAATTTATTTACTGCTAGAATCTTAGAAGCTTATTTTTTTATAATATTAAATTTTAACAAATTCTATTTTTCAGTTTTATTTACCAAAACTTTATACTCTTTATTTAAACCTTTGACAGCATATATCCATAATATTACTATTACAAAGAATATAGAAGCAAAATAAGGAGTTGCCTCTACAAAACCAAATGCAGGAAATAAAATAAAGAATGTAGATTGAATAATAGCACCACCTGATTTACCAAATCTTCCTCCGATAACTTCAACAGCAGCTTGCCCTTTTGCTCGTAAATCCTTATCAAGCGGAATATACGCCATGTTTTTAGTGGCATCAAATAAAGAATATTTTACACCTTTACTTAAAACATTTTGAATCATACCGATCATAACAGCAAGTGCTAAAGGACCTGAAGCAAGAATACCTGTTAAATGCATAGCAATAACACTATCAAAAAAGATAAATGCAAAAAACGCTGCACCGGTAATTAACATCATTAATGGAGTTATCATAGCTGCAGTTAGCCATGATACTTTTCTTAAAATATTACTACCTATAAGCATGAAAGCAATTGCAACCCAACCCTGATAAAATTGGAACTTACCCATATATATAGTATAAGCCTCTTTCGTCGGATATAATTCTTTTACTTTGGATTTCCAAACACCTTCAACTAAATTTACTGAAACACCGTAAGCAATAAGTAACAATGCAATATAACCTACATACTTAGAAGTAAAGATCATTTTAAAACTGTCTATTAATGACATTTTAGCTTTAGCTTTCTTTTCTTTTACTAATGCCGGATCATAAAGTCTAGGATCGGTTAGAACGTTTTTATTCATCCATCTATATGTTAATATTACCAAAAAGCTACTTGTTATCATTATAACAAATAAAGGCACAAATTTTAGATGTTCTGCAACTATTTGAGTTTTTTCATGCAAGCAATATCCAATAATTACGGATGTTACAGGCAATGCTAAATTAGCAAGTAAACCAAACATTGAGTAAAAACGTTTAGCTTCATCGGTTTTAGTAATTTGGTTAGCAAATTGCCAAAATAATAAACTAAGCATCATTGTTCCCCAAAGCTCTGCCATAGTATAAAAAGATGCAAAACTCCATTTCCCAACTATTCTTATAAACCATTTGAAATTAGGATAAGCGAAACTCCAAGATTCTATGGTTTCAGGATCAGGATGAACTAAATCAGGGTATGGGTAAAGAACAAACGCAAATAATGCAAAATACCCTAAGAAAAATGAAGTAATAACATAAAACACGTTTTCTTGCTTTAAAATATCGCAGAGCTTAACATAAATTACCATAGCGATTACGGCAGAAGGTAGTACTATATATGTTTTTAAGAAACTTATTGCTTCTGCCCCTATATCTGTTACTACAAACCCGTCTTTAATTGAACGAAGCGTTGAGTAGTTTAATAAAATACAGAACATCATAAACGCCATAGGAAGAAACTTCTTATTTTCATATCTTTCTATAGGCCAAATTACCTTTCTTAGTTCCGAGAGATAATTGTCACTTTTGGGAGTACTCATAAATTAAATTTTTCTATTTATTTTGAAGATAAACATTGTACTAGAATATGTTAGAAAAGTCAAACCTATTGATTTTTTCTCAAAAGAAATTAAATAAAATTATTAACTATAGGATGCGTAAAAGAAATATGACAATTTATTTACTTGATTTTAGTTTCTATCTATCAATTTTCTATTTATAAATTATTATAATAGAAATATATGTCCAAATTAAAAACAGCTCTATTATTAACTGCTATAATTTTTATAACAGGTTGTAAAAGTAATATGAAAAATGAACACAATATTTCATTACCGCAATATGTGACTTTGAATACTCAAACCTTAAATAGTTCAGAGGATAAAACTATTAGAATAAAGGCAAAAACTTTAAACTTTCCGTTATCTTCAGAAGATTTACGTGATATATCTATTTTAGAAAAGAAATATGATCAAGAAGAAAATTGTGCAGGACTTGCTGCACCGCAAATAGGCATATCAAAATGTATAATAATATTTGCAGTACATGAAGATGCAGAGTTAAAAAAATGGCGTCCTGACCTTAAGGATACAATGCCTAAAACTATTTGGATTAACCCCTCATATAAACCGATAGGTATTGATAAACATGAAGATTACGAGTGATGCTTTTCTGTTGAAAATGCTACAGGACCGGTAGCAAGATTCAAGAAAATTCATTATCACGCATATGATATAAATGGAAATCAAATTCAAGGTATCGTAGAAGGATTTTTAGCAAGAGTTATCCAGCATGAAATTGATCATCTAAACGGAAAAGTATTTTTAGATTATGTAGCTCCCAAAAAAATAATGACTAAAGAAGAATATTTAGAAATGCGTAAAAAAGCAATGGAGCAGGAAAATATAAAATCTTAGAGTTCTCTAAATCTCAAATATCATTCTAGCTAAAATTTGAGTATGTCATTACCGCGAAAGCGGAAATCTAGAAAAAAGCAAAATTATCCGAGCTTTTAATATGAAAAATTAAATATATTTGTATCTTTTAGTTACTGAATTCCTGCCTTCGCAGGAATGACATTGTTCCATGTTAAGGCAACGTAAATTTACTTTATATTATTTGGTATAATACTATTGCATCGGATACGGGACGCACTAGATGTTCGCCTAAAGCTTCATCTTCATCACCTATTACATTAAGGCTTAACATATAATCTGCAAGTTCTGTTTTAGTTAATCCTATCACAGTATCATTAACAAGGTGTTTTTCTAAAATTTTTAAAGCTTAAGGGATTGTTAATTTATCAACATTTATTTCTTTCTCTTTCCGTAATATTGATCTTACTTGCACAAGCTTAAGGTCTTTTACATGTTGCTTATAAATATGCTCAACTATAACTATAGCGCCGTCATTACGCACTCCTAAGGCAGTACGAGCATGAGCCGGATCATCTTGTTTTGGATTATCTACAACATTTTTACCGTTTTGAACCAATAAGGGAATACCGGTTACTATTGAAGCAGTGTTACTTAAATTTATAAGCTTACCGTCTTTATCGATAAATTCCAAATTTAACTTTACAGAATAATTTATATTTACTACCGGCAAACTTGTTTCTTGTGGAAAGGACAATATAAAGCCTTTCTGTGGAATTTGATTATCACCATGCTTGCTTATTGCCGTAACAATAAAATTAGACCTATTCTAATCAATCAAAATTTCTTTGTTAGTATACGGCGTTAATGTGGTAGACGCCCAAACACTCATTATAGAAAGTAATATCTTTTAGGTTTGAAAAATAATTAACTTGATTTGAAATAACAGATTTATCGCCTATTTCTACTAAAATTTTTGCACTAGCCTTGGTAATTTGAATATTGCCCTGATCTATAATTAACAAACTTTGTAGTTGTTTTCTAAGACTAAATAGCTTGCCGTCAATCATTAAAGTAAGGCTTGGTCTGCCGTTATCACTACCGGCGATTTCAAAGAATCCGGCATTAATAGCAGCAGCTGCATTAGTGCGGTGTGCCATAACGTTTACTGTTTCTCTGCCTATAACCTGATTATGAGCTTTAACTAGTTTTAACCCAAAATTCTTAGGATCAATAGTTAACACATGAATCACATGCTTATCTTTTTCATAACGATTATATGTTAAGCCTTTATATTCCTTTGCATATATTTTAAAACTGATTATTAAAACAAGAAATAAGTAAACTAATCTAATCATATTGTTTTACTTTTTTTAACAATAAAATTTAACCATAATGCCTCTTTACTTGGAGAGAATCTCTTACTCCTTTCCGTCCATATTTTAACTATTTCAAAAAGCCTGTTAAAATAAGGTTTTATTGTATCTTCATGCATATTGTAAAAATCGCGATCATCACGTTGTATAATATCTGAACTGTATCCGTAAGAAGCATCAAAAATGCCTTCCAGCTTTAATGCAGCATGAATTTTTTATACACATTGATTGTTTCATTATAAGGTACATGAAGGAGAGTTGCTTGAGCCCAAACATTATCAAACGACTCCTTAAAATCGATATCTTGAAAAGTGGAGTGCAGTACATCTATTCCGGTTTCTTTTGTAGCTAATTTAACCATTTCGGTTGAACCGTCAAAAGCAGTAACTTGATATCTTTGACTTAAAAAATGTTTTGTATCACGACCAACTCCGCAACCTGCATCTAAAATATGAGCTTGTTCAGGTAAATAGCTAGTAAATGCTTTATAGTTATCAGACAAATCTGCATTGATTGTTTTACTATAAAACTCTTGAGCGTTATTATTATAATATTGTATATCTTTCCCAACTATTAGTATATTTATACTCACCAAACAATAAAATACAAATGGAAAATACATATAATTTCTATTATATAATAGACTTCTTTTCGAACTCGCTTATAGGGAGGAATTTGGAGGAAACACGGAACACAGCACCGCAGCGTATAAAAAAGTACGTGAGAATGCGAGTACCGGATTGACGTACAAATTACCCCTAGAAGTAGAGTTCCAAAAGAAGTCTATTGACTATTAGACTTAAAAATGGTCTACTTATCAAGAATAAGGCTTAAGGTTTATATGATAAAAAAAATAATATTTGGAATAGCTATTTTACTTAGTACAAGTTGCTTTGCTAATAGTACAACTTCTGACGGCTCAAAAAAAGATGCAGCAAAAACTAACGATGTTACAACACAAAAAATTATAGATGATTTTTCTGCTTACGCCGGTACTATAAAACCGGAAGTACGGGAGGAAATACAAAAATATAGAGTAGCAATAGTCAAGATTAATAAGAAGAAACGTGAACTATATAACAGCCTTTCCAAAGAGGCTCAAAATTTTTTAGCAGAGCAACAAAAGTATAAACAAAAACTATCTATCTCTAAACTACCAGTAGAAAATGGACAAAAGAATAATACTACTGATTCTAACGGTAATAAGAGCAAAGATACAAAATAAATTACTTTTCTTAGCCGTTATTGTGCGGGTCAAAAATAGTCATTGTGAGAAGCCGTAGGCTGTGCGACAATCTCATGAAATAATAACAAACTCCTGAGATTGCTTCGTCGAATTACTGCGTAATTCTTCTCGCAATGACGATTTACCGATCCATGCAACAACTCCGCTTTTAGCTAGGTATTTCATAAATCTGCTCTACTACACCATCAAGACCCATTAAAAAAGTATAAACTTTTAATTGGGGGAATTTTTCTTTTATTATATCACGGGCCTTGTTTAAAATTGCTGCATGTGCTGCCGTTTCTTTTTCCTTGATATTTAGCTGTTCCTGACCTATAAGTATTTTATAAGCTCCACATTCTCTATGATCAAGAAAAACAATTTGTTTTATGTTATGTAATTCTTGCAAAATCTCAATAGTATCTTCTATTGTTTTTCCCCAATAAGTATATTTGTCGTTAACGAGGGCAAGCGATGCACCGGGCAGTGATACTTTATCAAAATTATCTTCTAATCCTAATTGCTTCATTAATTTATCTGTTTCGTCTATTAATCTAAAATCTACACAACTAATTAAAAGAGTAGAAGCTTCATTTAATGTTTTTAAATGTTCATTACTTACTTCTACCTTTACAACTTTCTTATTGGCAATTATATCATTGTTAGCAGCGTAAAGATTTAAACTAGACACCATAATAAACCCTAAAATTATATATTTTACATGTATCATAAAATTCTCCTATTTAAAAATACTTCTTACAGGCTTTAAAATAAGAATAACCTGTAATGATTGTTAAAAAAGCGGCAATCCATAAAATTATTTCCCCTACTATATCTAAATAAATAATTCCTGAACCTTTTGAGCCTAGTATCAATATCGATAAAGCAAACATTTGTAAAAACGTTTTTACCTTAGCGAGTCTCGATACAGGCACACTAACCTTTACTAGAGCTAAAAATTCCCGAAGACCGCTAACTAAAAATTCTCGTGCTAAAATTAATAAGCAAGGTATCTCATCTACATTATCTTTTTTTAGTAGCATGATAATAACGCAACCTACAAGTAGCTTATCTGCTACAGGGTCAAACATCTTGCCGAAACTTGTAACTAAATTATATTTTCTTGCAATATAACCGTCAAAAAAATCCGTAATACTAGCTAAAACAAATAATAATGCCCCAAGTTTACGTGCAAGTGAATTATTTATATAAAATACCAGTATAATAACCGGAATTACCATTATTCGAGCAATAGTTAGATAATTAGGTAAATTTTTATCTATTCTCATTAATTAATTAAATTTATTAATATAATATTGTTGAATGATGGATAGAATATTATTCCAAGACCAATATATTAAAAGTCCCACAGGAAAACCATTAAACATAAATAAAAAAATTAGCGGCATAAATTTCATTACTTGAGCTTGCATCGGATCCGCAGGTTCAGGACTCATTTTTTGCTGTAAGAACATAGTAATAGCCATTAAAATAGGCCATGCTCCAATCACTAAAAATGAAGGCGGCGAGAACGGTAATAAGCCGAATAAATTAAAAATAGTAGTAGGGTCAGGTGCAGATAAGTCTTTAATCCAGCCGTAAAACGGTGCTTGCCGCATTTCAATAGTTACATACAATACTTTATAGATGGAGAAAAATACCGGAATTTGAACAAGTATAGGTAAACAACCAGCTACCGGATTTACTTTTTCTTTTTTATATAAAGCCATAATTTCTTGATTTAAACGTGCTTTATCATCACTGTATAAATTTTTTATCCTATCGATTTCCGGCTGTAAACTTTTCATTTTTTTCATCGAACGATAAGACTTATTGGCTAAAGTAAACATTAATAGCTTAATTATAACCGTAACAATTAATATACTAACACCGAAATTACCGACATAGCCATAGAAAAAATTCATGGCGTAGAAAACCGGTTTAGTAATTATATAGAACCAGCCAAAATCAATAGCTCTATCAAATAATTTAATATCATATTGCTTTTCATATTTATCAAGCAAGTCTACTTTTTTTGCTCCGGCAAAAATTCTGCTTTTAATTGAAAAATTTTCGCCGGGCTTTATTATTTGTACCGGTGAAATAAAATCTACCTGATATCTTTCAGTCCCTTGCTTAAGAGCATAATTAAAATTCGAGCTGTAATTACTTGATTTATCCGGAATCAAGGAAGATAACCAATATTTATCGGTAATTCCTATCCAGTCAACCTTACTTGCTGCAAATTTTTCACTTTTCTTATCTTTAATATCATCATAAGAATATTCTTTAAGATTCTCGTCTATACACCCGATAGGTCCTTGATGTAATATATTCACCGCTTTCTCTACGGCAATATATTTACGATTTATTAAACCGTAAGATTGCACAGGAAGTTCTTTATCACTATTATTAACGATGGTTTGCTCTATAGTAAACAAATAGTTTTCATCGACAGTAATAGTAACTAAAAATTTAACTCCGTCTTCATTAACCCAAAATAAATGAACAGGTTTTTCAGGGCTTAATATTTCACTATCACTATTCCATATAGTATCGTTGTTAGGGAGTTTTACACTAGATAAATTACTAATTAAACCAATTTCAGCAAAATATGCATTTGCTGTATTAGCCGGTGAAAATAATCTCACTTCAGGACTATTTTTAGATAAATCTTGTTTATATTTCTTTAATATTAAATCATCAAATCTAAGTCCTTTTAATGAAATAGAACCAGTGAGTGATTCAGATTCTATTTTAATACGCTGTACTTGACTTTCTTCTTGAACAACAATACCAGTTGCAGGTTCGACTAAAGCTTTTAACTGTTGTTTCTTTAAATTTTCTGCTTTCTGCACTGCTATTTGCTGTCGCTGTTTTTTTTGTTCAGGTTTTACAACAAAATACTGCCAACCGAAAATTATACTTAAAGACAGTATAATAGCGGCTATTAAATTAATTATATTATTATTCATTCCTAGGTCTTAAATTTTAATATTTTTAAAGCTTTAAGTTTTAAAGCATTTAGAGAAAATAATCAAGTAGTATATATACTTCTTTGCTTTCAAAAGTAGTGAATACCCAAGATGAAAGACGACTTCCATCTTGGATACAAATTTAATTTATTTTTTTATTTTTACTACTTTTCATTTTACTTCGGATATATTATACCACTCCTACATTCTGAAATATTTTTAATTTAAATTCAGGAAGTATAGAAATGAAATGTTCAGAAATATTGTCCTGTATATTTTCATAACCTACTAAATTTACTTCTTTAACAAAGATATATATTTCTATAGGCAACCCATTAATCGTAGGTTCAAGCTGTCTTACTAGAAAAGTAAATCCTTCGGTATAAACTGCCGGATTATTTTTTAGATATTCCTGAATATATAATTTGAATAGTTTAATGTTGGTTAAATCTTTCTCTTCTTTATCAAGAGTGATTTTATCTATTACATCCTTTGATATATAAGGAGATTTTTTTAGTGCTTTTAAAATAGTAGCATCACAGAAGTTAATAGTTGCCATATTAATATTAAATGCTCTCTTTACCCTTCTTGCTCCTGATTCACTAATTCCTCTATAATTAGTTACGTTAGAATTTAAAATGCTGTAAGTAGGAACTGTGGAAATAGATTGGTCAAAATTCCTAATTGTTACTACGGAAATAGTAATTTTTTCAACTGTTCCTTCAATTCCGCCTATACGTACCCAGTCTCCAATATTAATAATTCCTTGAGCAGTTAGTTGCAAGCTTGCAAGTAATCCTAAAACGGTATCTTTGAAAACAAATGTTAAAAGAGCTGCGGCTGCACCTAAGCTTGTTAAGAATGTACTAAGCGAAATATTTAATATATATGAAATAGTTACCATTGCTGCAATAACTATGACAATAATTTTTAATATTTGAAAATATAAGCTAAGCGGTGCATTTTTTGTAACGGCTTTGATTCTATTGTGATACAGATCTGCAAAAGCATCTATAAGCGTTAATAATAACATCGTCACAGATATACCAGTATATAAGATTACTATAGTATCTTTGATTCCCAGTAATACATGTGCTTTAAAAGAAGTAGGATGAAAAATATTTCTCCAACATACAAAGTAAAGTGCTAATAAAGTATGTAATAAATAACGAAATATAGGATATTTTTTTATCCTTTCATAATCATCATAATGATGTCTAGTTAAATAATTTTTTATAGGAATAAAAATTAATCTTTTAATTAGAAATATCACCGGTATAAGAGATACTAACATAACAAACAATAATACTAACTCAGTACTTGAGGTATGATATAGATCCATTAAATATTGCATATTTTACCTATCATTATTATTATAAATATAAATCTTTTTTATTATTACTAAGAATTTTATTTTTATCAATAATTTTAACTCAAAAGAATTTGGTATTGCTAAGCAAATATAGATACTGTCATTGCGAAGTCACGAAGCAGCTGCGGCAACCCATAAAAATAATAAAAAACTGAATTGCCCAGTCAATTACTTACGTAATTTTCCGTAACTCAGACGTTAAATGAATTAAATAACTTATTTATCTATGACATTTCCTAATATCAATCCAATTATTTTCTCTATAGGTCCACTTGCTATCTCTTGGTATTCTCTTTCATATGTAATAGGAATTTTGCTAGGCTGGTTCTATGCAAATAAAATTATAGAAAAATTTAAGCCTCAAATTACCAAAAAAAATCTAGAAGATTTCATTACTTATGCCGTTATAGGTATAATAGTCGGAGGCAGACTAGGGTTTGTTCTATTATATAACCCTTCTAGATATTTTTCAAATCCAATAGATATCTTAAAAACTTATGAAGGCGGGATGTCTTTCCATGGCGGAGCTTTAGGGGTGATTATTGCTGCTTATTTGTTTTGCCGAAAATATAAAATTAATTTTTTAAGTCTCACGGATATAATAGCCCCTGTAGTACCTATCGGATTATTTTTAGGTAGAATCGCTAATTTTATTAACGGCGAACTATACGGACGTATTACAAATTCTTCTTTTGGTATGATTTTTCCGAATAGCGATTTGATGCCAAGACATCCTAGTCAATTATATGAAGCTTTTTTTGAAGGTTTAGTATTATTTAGTATCTTAGCATATGCAACATTTAAGCACAAAACTCTTAAAAAGTGCGGTTTAAACTTAGGAATATTTTTAACATTTTACGGTCTTTTCCGAATCACTATTGAAATATTTAGAGAACCCGACATACAAATCGGGTTTATTTTAGATAACTTAACTATGGGACAAATTTTATCTGTACCTATGTTACTTTTAGGAAGTTATTTAATATGTCAATCGAATCCAAAATAAGACAATTAATTGATCAAAACGGTTATATTACTTGCGATGTCCTCATGCAGGAGGTATTAAACTTAAATCCTACTTCCTATTATAAGCAAGTAAAATCATTGGCTAGCGAAGGTGACTTTGTTACGGCTCCTGAAATTTCACAGCTATTCGGTGAAATTATCGGCTTATGGTGTATCAGAGAGTGGCAAAGAATTGGCTGCCCAAAAAGTCTTAGTTTAGTAGAGCTTGGTCCTGGTCGAGGTCTATTAATGCGTGATTTACTACGTACTGCAAAATTAGTACCGGAATTTTATAAAGCTTTATCAATTGAACTAATAGAAATTAATAAAAATTTTATTGCTCATCAAAAGGCTAATTTACAAGATATTAATTTACCGATTAGTCATCAATCATTTGTAGAAGATATACCAAAAAAACCTACTATAATAATAGCTAACGAATTCTTTGATGCTATACCGATAAAGCAATATATTAAAGTCAAGGAATTATGGTATGAAAGAATATTTGTAGTGCAGCCGGTAGACGAAAGAATTAAATACGATAAAATAAGCGTTAATAAGCAATTACAAGAATATCTGCTGCGTACTCATATTGAAGCAAAAGACGGGGCAGTACTTGAAGAATCTTATAAATCGATAGAAATTATAAAATTTATAGCGCAGCATCTAAAAAGACTAAGCGGCAGTGGCTTAATAATAGATTACGGCTATGATATAGCTCCGAATGGTAGAACTAGATATCAATATAATCAAACATTACAAGCGGTTAAAAACCATAAATATTGCCCCATCCTTGAAAATCTTGGAGAAGCTGATTTATCGGCACATGTGGATTTTTATGCATTAAAGACGGTAGCTAAAAACAACAAAATAAACGTAATAGATACAATATCGCAACGAGATTTTTTAATAGAAAACGGAATCTTATTACGCAAACAAACATTGCAAGACAAGCTTAATGATAGACATCTTTCCAAATTCGCTTATAGAGAGGAATTTAAAGGAGACACGAAACGCAGCACCGCAGCATACACTTTAGTACGTGAGGATGCAAGTATCGGATCGACGTATAAATTACCTCTAGAAGTAGAGTTTGGAAAGATGTCTGAGCAGGCACAAATAATAGAAAGACAGGTAGAAAGACTAATATCACCGAAACAAATGGGAGAATTATTTAAAGTATTACAAATTATGAATTAATTTAGGTTTTGTGGATATTTCAGCATGGCTTCAAATTCTTTTATACGCTCTTCGGTTTTTCCTGTAAGACACATAAGCAGTATAATTGGATATACGGAACCGCCATAAACTCCAAAACTTCGAAATTCACAATCAGCATCTCGGTACTTAATCCATAAATTTTGGGACTTTTTAAGTAAATTAACTTGTTCTTGTTTGTCTGAAATATGTTTTAATATTTCTTGGTATATTTGATTTAGTTTCTTATCAACTTTCTTATATTCTGCAGCGACACAATAATTCATGTCACCTTGTGTCAACAGAAAATAATTGCTTTTTTCATTATTTTATCATTTTTAAAAATAATTAATTAAGAATCACACACCGTGACGTTCTGCAATTAAACTTTTTATTTTACCGATAGCTTTAGCAGGATTTAAGCCTTTCGGGCAGGTCTTAGTACAGTTCATAATCGTATGACAACGGTAAAGCTTAAATGGGTCTTCTAAAGCTTCAAGACGTTCACCGGTATTATCATCCCTTGAATCGGCAATCCATCTATATGCTTGTAGTAAAATCGCAGGACCCAAATATTTATCACCGTTCCACCAATAGCTAGGACAAGAAGTAGAACAGCAAGCACATAATATACACTCATATAAACCGTCAAGCTTTTCTCGGTCTTTAATCGACTGTAACCTTTCAGAGTTTGAAGGGGTAGGACCATCGGTTTTGAGCCAAGGTTCTATAGATTCGTATTGTGCATAAAAATGCGACATATCAGGTACTAAATCTTTCACTACTTTCATATGAGGAAGCGGATAGATTTTGATATCACCTGATATATCTTCTATTGGTTTTATGCATGCTAAAGTATTTGTACCGTCAATATTCATTGCACAACTACCGCAAATTCCTTCCCGACAAGAACGCCTAAAAGTTAAAGTAGAATCGATTTCGTTTTTGATTTTAATTAAAGCATCTAAAACCATCGGTCCAGTTTTGCTTAAATCTATCTCAAAACTATCTATAGTAGGATTCTCATCAAGATCAGGATCATACCTATAAATTTTTATCTTTCTAGGTTTAAGCATTTCCTCTTGTTCTTTATGCTCTCTACCTTTTTTTACTACTGAATTTGGCGGTAACCTTAACTCTGCCATTTAAGTACTCTCTTAAAATTTGTTTTTTAGAACTATACAAAATAATTAGCTAATTCACAATCTTTCATACCTATTACGTGGATGACATTAATGTCTCTAGGTTGCCATGCTACTTACAGTTACTCACAAGGTATTGCCAGCGTGGGTACCGCAGTACTTGTGAGCGACGTAGCCAATTTTTGAAGTTGCTATTATGCTGATAAAGTGAATGACCAAAAGGGCTGTAAATCCTTTCACCTTGACCGCCTTTATTAACTTGACCAATCCTAATTGGCTTTAATTGCTTTTCAACCGGTGTTTTATCTAGAATAACATCATCTCTATTAATATATAAGTTTTTATCAACATCCTGTGCTAAAATATCATTAAGAAAAATCCTTTCATAAGACTCTTCCGGTTTTACATATTTGAGTGTATATTCACTACTAAAATCTTTTCGTAAACAAACAAAATAAACTCTTTCTCTTTGTTTGCGGTATTCCAAATAATAAAGCATTTAACACATTGCTATATACTTTATAGCCAATCTCATCTAATTTTTGGTCTATAGTTTCAATTACGCTGCCATTATTAATATTCAAAATATTTTTAACATTCTCAAGTTAATAATATATAGGGTTTGTGATATTGTGCTATTCTGATTATTTCATACAAGAGTCTACATCTCCTATACCAAGCCTCTTACCTGAAATACTAAAAGATTGGCAAGGAAAACCGGCACATAAAATATCATGTTTAGGGATTTTGGTTTCTGATATTTCCGTAATATCACCGTATGACTTATCACCGAAATTTCTTTTATATGCTTCTTGTACGTCTTTGTCTATATCAGAAGAAAAAACACACTCAAGACCCTTTATTTCCAAGGCTTTTCTAAAACCACCGATACCACAAAATAAATCCATAAATTTATACATAAATTATACTACTAAACTTAGGAAGCGGAATTTTCTTTTTTAGCTTTAGTTGTTTTTGTTTTCTCAGGTGATTTTTCTTTATCTATTTTTATAGTAGATGAATCATTAAAAGGAAATTTATTCTCCTCTTCTGAATCTAAAGCTCTACCACTAAGTAAATTTTTAATTTGCTGACCGGACAATGTCTCATATTCAATTAAAGCATTTGCTAAGGTATGAAGTTGATCTATATGTTTTGTTAAAATATCTTTTGCAAATTCATATCCTTGCGTAATAATTCTTTTAACTTCAGCATCAATTAACTCTGCAGTAGCTTCCGAGGTTTCATTATTAGGTTGTCTACCATACATATCGTCACCACTTGAACCGTGAAATATCGGTCCTATTAAATCACTTAAACCTGCTTTTGTAACCATCGCTCTTGCAATATTAGTTGCACCTTTTATATCCGACGAAGCTCCTGAGGTAACTTTATTTCTACCGAAAATAATTTCCTCCGCTACTCTTCCTGCCATATAAACTGCTATAGATGATTCCATCTGTTCACGATTCTGAGAATATTCATCAGTTTCAGGAAGTCTTTGCACCATCCCAAGAGCATTACCACGCGGTATAATCGTAGCCTTATGAATAGGTGATGCTGCAGGACAATAAAGTCCTACTAATGCATGTCCGCCTTCATGATATGCAGTCAACCTTTTTTCTTTCTCCGACATTGCAATAGAGCGACGTGCAACTCCCATCAGCACCTTATCTTTTGCCTCTTCCATGTCGTGCATATCTACCTCTTTCTTACCAAGCCTTGCAGCAATAAGAGCAGCTTCATTAACTAAGTTAGCAAGTTCAGCACCGGAAAAGCCCGGGGTACCGCGAGCAATAATTCGTGCTAGTACCGTACTATTATATTTAATTTTCTTTAAATGTACTTTTAGAATTTGCTCACGACCGTTTATATCAGGGTTTGCAACGGCAATTTGACGATCAAACCTACCGGGACGCAGTAATGCACGATCAAGAACGTCAGGACGGTTTGTAGCTGCAATGATCACAACCCCCTCGTTTGCTTCAAATCCATCCATTTCGACTAACATTTGGTTTAAGGTTTGCTCACGTTCATCATTGCCGCCACCCATACCGATACCTCTATGGCGACCTACCGCATCAATTTCATCGATAAAGATAATACAAGGAGCATTACGTTTACCCTGTTCAAACATGTCACGCACACGGCTTGCACCGACACCTACAAACATTTCAACAAAATCAGAGCCGGATATGCTAAAAAACGGAACATTAGCCTCACCTGCAATTGCTTTAGCAAGAAGTGTCTTACCGGTTCCGGGAGGACCTATAAGTAAGCAGCCTTTCGGTATTTTACCGCCAAGCTTTTGGAACTTGCTTGGATCTCTTAAAAAATCTACTATTTCAGTTAATTCTTCTTTTGCTTCATCGATACCTGCTACATCTTTAAAGGTAATTTTTGGTCCTTTATCTGATAGCAACCTAGCTTTAGATTTTCCAAACCCCATGGCTTTCCCGCCTCCATGCATTTGACGCATGAAAAAAACCCAAACACCTATCAATAAAAGCATAGGAAACCAAGAAATTAAAAAGCCTAAAAAGGTATTCATTCTTGTTTCAAGAGGCACTACTTCAATATTAACGTCATTGCTAGTAAGACGATTTACTAAATCAGGATAATCAGGAGCATAAGTGTTAAAAGTAGAGCCGTCATTTGAAGTGCCTTCAATTACTCTACCCTGAATTTTTACCGAATTAACGGTCTTTTCATCAACTCGTGTTAAAAAATCCGAGAAAGTTATATTATTTCTTCCACCAAGTAAACCATCAGATTGGAACACATTAAAAAGTAATATTACAAAAACAAAAAGTACTGCCCAAGCTAAAATACTTCTACCTTGATTATTCATCGATATAAAACCTAATAAAAATTTTTATTGGTATAAGAGGTCTGTAAATAAATTTTAATTAGTAGTTAAAATTTATTTACAAATAACCTCTTAAATACCGGTGTTAGCAAAAATGGGTGAAACGAGATACAAAATTTGGAGCAAAAGATACTTCAAAGTTCCACATGTCGTTATCATAATATGATATATGTGGTATTGCTATAACTTTTTCAAGTATTTTAATAATAGGTAAGGTCAATAAAACTGCATTGTGGTTTTTGCAGGATAGATTTTTCAAAGGTTCTAAATCTAATTGTTTCTTTATCATTTTATAATCTTCTAACGATAGATGAGTTACAAAACAATTTGGAGTTTCTTGATTTTTTGTGATACAAAATCTATTATCCCAAATAACGGATTTATCTAGTAATATTTTACTCTCAGGTAATTTTTTGCCGAATTCCCTGTATATAAGTAACTCGTTTTGTATACGCTTAATTATACAGCCATGAAGTGTATTCTTAAAGTTTACGTCTTGAGTAATTAATTTCAAAATAGGTTCTACCGAATAAAAACGAGCTGCTCTAGATTGTCCACTAATTATTATCAGTAAAAAATTAATTATTTGTACTTTCACCTCATTTGAAAACTTATCAAATTTAACTAAATCAAGAAAAGCAAAGCCATATTCAAAAATCTTGACCGCTTCAGCTATCGCCGATATTAATTCAGGCTTAAACTCGTTTTCTATAAGTTTGTTGATTTTAAGTTGTTGTGAGATTATTGCGGCTTTAGACATCTTTCCAAACTTCGCTTCTAGAGGTAATTTATACGTCGATCCGATACTTGCATCCTCACGTACTAAAGTGTATGCTGCGGTGCTGCGTTCCGTGTCTCCTTTAAATTCCTCTCTATACTCTCTATAAGTTAGTTTGGAAAGATGTCTAATATAATCTGCGCCTTTAGCTAATTTTTGCCTAATAACATTTCGTCTATATTTATCAGATGAATTTGACTCATCTTCAAACCATTTTATATTATGACTGACTAAATATTCTACTAATTCACTTTTTGGAATATTATATAGCGGTCTAATTATTTGTATATTATTATACCAATTGATATTACTGTTACTAAGTCCAAATATACCGCTATTACGCTCTAATCTTAAACAAAAATTTTCTACGTAATCATCTTCATGGTGAGCAGTTAAAAGTACTAATATATCGAGTTCTAAACACAAATTTGTCATCAAATCATAGCGTCCTTCTCTTGCTCTTTCTTGTAAATTGGAAAAATTATTTTGATGGTCAAAAGATAAACTATAATGCTTGCGATTTAGACTATTACTGATATTTTGGATATAATGGGTCTCTTGCTTCGATTGTTCCCGTAAGTTATGATCAACCGATATAACAAATAATTCTATATTATTTTTTTCTGCCCAAATATTAGCAAGATAAAGAAGTGCTACCGAATCGCTCCCACCAGATACTGCAATCGATATTTTAGATAAGCCAAAATTACCTATTAGATTATTGATATTATACTCAAATTTTTCATATAGCATGGTTGAAAAATGTTAGTATTGTAAAGTGTTTGGATATTGTGGTCAAACGTAGTAGTATGTCATTTCCGCGTAGGCGGGACGTTGTTGCATGGCTCTTATGTCATTCCTGCGAAAGCAGAAATCCAGAAAAAAAGTATAAATACAGCAAATTTTTGAAATTAAAAGCCCGATTTATCTCGCTTTATGCTGGATGCCCACCTACGCGGGAATGACACCGAACAAGTTTCTCAATCCATACAACAATGCTCTGCTTTTGCAATGGTAACAAAAAACCACACAATTAGATGATAAAGAAAATTTATGCTGACTCAGCTAAATCTTCTGAAGTTTCAGTCTTTTGCTCGCGTAAATAATCTTGTGCTTCTGATTCTGATCTTGCAACAATAACCGTAACTATAGCATTAAGCTCTGCATGGAGTCTTATTTCAACTGTATAAATTCCGGTAGATTTAATTTGTTTATCAAGAATAATATTTGAATGAGAAATATTATAAAATACATTTTTAGATAATTTATCGGCTATTTCTTTACTAGTAACCGAACCGAAAAGTTTACCGTCATCTGATGTTTGACGGATAAAAACTAATTTTTGATCTTTAATAAGAGCATTAATTTTTTCTACTTCTTCTCTTATTTGCTTATCTTTTGCTTCAAATTCGTGTTTTTGTTTAACTATTAGCTCTTTATTAGGCTCAGTAGCTCTAATAGCTAATTTTTGCGGTAAAAGATAATTACGACCAAACCCGTCTGCTACTTTGAGTATGTCGCCAATTTTACCTAATTTTCTTACGGGTTTTATTAATATAACTTCCATGTATTATGCCTTTATTTAGCTTGAAATACAAAAGGTAATAACGCTAAAATTCTTGCAATTTTAATAGCATTATTTAGCTTTCTTTGTTTCTTTGCACAAACATTTGTGATCCTGCTTGGTAACATTCTACCGCCTTCAGAGACAAACTTTATTAAGAGCTCAGGATTTTTATAATCAATAACAGGTGCATTAGGCACAGAAAGAGGACATCCTTTACGTCTTCTAAAAAATACTTTTTTAGCAGTTTTATCTCCTACCTTGCGAGCAGCTGTTTCACTAGCATTATTACTTTTTAACATTCTTTAACCTTAATTCTTACAAATTTAATTATTAATCGTTACGTCAATTACCGGAATATTCTCTGTACTCTGATTTTTTAATATCGGTGAAGGTTCACTACTAATTGCATCTGCTTGAATTGTAAGAAATCTAATGATATTTTCGTTAAGCTTCATTTTTCTTTCTAGCTCTTCTTTTACATTACCAGTAATATCTAGACCTAAAAAATAATAATGTCCTTTTTTGTTATTACCGATTTTGTAAGCTAAAGTTCTTAACCCCCAATATTCTCTTTTTATGATAGTGCCATTATTATCTTTAATAATTTTAGCAAAATCATCAACGATTTTATCTATATCGTTTAATGATACGTCTTGGCGTATAATAAAAACTGATTCATAAAAGCTCATGATATACAAGAATCTCCAACAAACAAACTTTAAAATAAAGCTACTTATAGCAACTAAAACTATTAAATTCAAGTATTATCTTTAAAAAATTATTATTTCTTTGTTTCTTTTTGTAAAAAGTTTGCTATAAACCCTAATAAATTAGAAAATTATTACAAAAATTTTTAATTATTTACTAAATATTAATGAAGATTAATTCAGTGTTTGATAAGCTATTGCCTGAAGTTTTAATTATAGAAGAAAAAAATAAAAAAAGTGTTAATATTTCTTTAAGTAATGATATAGAGAGAACAGGATTTAATATAATGAGGGCTTCAACTCTAGAAAAAGCATTAACTTATTTTTTTAGTCAGCCGCTTACTATCATGATTATTAGTGCAGAATTACAAGAAAATCCTTTAATAGCAGTAAATAAACGTTAGAAAAATTAATAAATTTTCTAAAACGCCTACAATATTTTGATTATCAAACAAACAATTAAATTTAACAGAAATAGACGATAACGTGCTATTTTTTTATAAACCCTTCTTATCTGAGCAAATAGTAGGTACTTTAAAGAGCTTATTGAGACGTTCCAAGTCAGTTGTACAAGATAATATTATTAAATTTAAGAATCTAAATATTGATAAATACTGAAAAAGTATACAAAGACGGACTGAATATTCGTCTAGGTCCTACTGAGTTTAAAATTTTACGACTTTTTTTTCAGGTTCCAAATGAAGTATTTTCGCGTCAAGAAATAATAAAATATTTATGGGAAAGTGAAGAGACCTTTAATGAATGTCTCATAGATGTTCATATAAATAGGATTTAGAGAGGCTAGGGAAAAACAATTTAATTATTACAACCTTTCGTTTTATCGGTTATTGTCTAAATAAGGATAACTAGAATTTTATTGTTAAAATTTTCTTTGTATTTATGCATTAAGTATGTTAGTATCTACTAATATTTATGTATAATGTAATTAAGATTTCATTCGTTGCCAATTTATATATTTTATAACTAAAAACTATAAATTTTATGTTAAGTAAACTAAATAAGCCCGCTTTATTTGCTTTAATATTTTATCCTATTTTTATTATATCTCTTGTAGTTAAATATTCGTTTGATTATGGAATAGGGCTAACTGAAGTTATTTTTATAATTGCTAGTTATTATATTAATAATATTACCGTTGGGATCGGTTTGCATAGGTTATGGTCTCATAATGCCTATAAAATAAATAAATATGCCGAGTTTGTCTTAATTATGCTGTCTGCAGGAACATTACAAGGACCGGCTTTATCTTGGGCATCGAATCATTATAAACATCATAGATATACGGATCAAGATCAAGATCCGCATACTCCTTTAAAATTTGATAATAAATTTTTAGGTTTTATGTGGTCTCATATAGGATGGATGCTAGTCGGGAGCGGTAGCTATAAGTCTATTGATCGCATTACTTGGGCTAAGCACGGGAAAAACAATTTATTAAAATGGCAGCTAAAATATTATTGGCAAGTAGCAGCTTTTATGAATATTGTCGTGCCTTTATTTATCGGTTACTTAGTCGGCGGTACTATACAATCGGCATATGCAGGATTTTTATTTATGGGGCTCGGTAGATTCCTACAGCAGCAAGCAACCTTCTGCGTTAATTCTTTATGCCACTTTGCCGGTAGTAAAAAATATTACAAAGGCACTGCCGGAGATATTTGGTGGATGGCATTATTCTTACTCGGTGAAAATTGGCATAATTACCATCATGCTTTTCCTTCAGATTATCGTAACGGTACAAAATGGTATCATTTTGACGTTCACAAATGGATAATATTTTTAATGAGTAAAATCGGTTTAGCTTCAGAACTTGAACGTACTACAAAAGTACGTATACAGGCAAAAATGCAAGAAACTTTAAGCTATCTTAGTGAAAAACAAAAGCAAAAATTGACTTTAATGCAAACTAAAATAGATCATTTATTAGAAAATCTATGCTTAAAAATTAAAGAGCTTGAAGAATCATCTATTACTATTAAAGAGCAATTTAAAAAATCTTTTGTAGAAATACAAGAATCACTTAAAAATTTAGCAGAGCAAGTAAGTTCTGCAACGCAAATAACAGGAAAACCTTCGGAAAAACTATTAAAAATAGTTAATAAAAAAATTATTGATGCCGAACAATCTATTTATAAGCTGTATAATCAATTAAATACCTTAAAGGTATCTAATATAGGTATTATTAAATAAGATATCGTGATTGCAAGCGGGTTATGTCATTCCCGCGTAGGCGGGAATGACATCGGTATCCACGTGGGCAACACCTTCTCACAATGACGCAAACTATCATTTTTTACTTAACAACGACTCTAATTAGTTTTAATTTGAATGATAAAAATTTTAGGTATAGAATCAAGCTGTGATGATACAGCTGTTTCTATAATCACCGAAAATCGAGAAATCTTATCTAATATAATCATTTCACAAAATACAGAACATGCAGTTTTTGGAGGGGTAGTACCTGAAATTGCTGCACGTTCTCACTTATCTCATCTAGATAAAGCATTAAAAAATGTTTTAAAAGAAAGCAACACTAAATTAACGGACATTAGTACAATTGCCGCAACTTCCGGTCCAGGTTTAATCGGCGGTGTTATAGTTGGCTCAATGTTTGCAAGATCGCTAAGCAGTGCTTTAAAAAAACCCTTTATTGCAATTAATCATTTAGAAGGTCATGCCTTAACCGCAAGACTAACCGATAATATTCCTTATCCTTATTTACTCTTGTTAGCTTCGGGCGGACATTGCCAATTTGTAGCAGTTTTAGGTCTCGGAAAATATAAAATACTAGGATCTACTATAGATGATGCCGTAGGCGAAGCCTTTGACAAGGTAGCCAAGATGCTAAACTTAGCTTTTCCCGGAGGACCTGAAATTGAGAAAAGAGCAAAACTTGGCGATCCTCATAAATATAAATTTCCAAAACCTATAATTAACAGCGGTAATTGCAATATGTCCTTTTCAGGGCTCAAAACTGCCGTGCGTACTTTAATAATGAATTTAAAGGAAATTAATGACACTGTAATCAATGGTATAGCGGCAAGTTTTCAATTTACTATAGGAGAAATTCTAAGTAGTAAGGTACAAGATGCTATTAGAGCATATGAACAAATAACAAATAATTTTGATAAGAAGAATATAGTTATTGCCGGCGGTGTCGCTGCTAATAAATATTTACAAGAAATATTAAGTAGTTGTGCTAAAACATATGGTTATCGGCTTATTTATCCACCTATCCACTTATGCACCGATAATGCTGCAATGATTGCATATGCAGGACTTGAGCGTTACAATAATAAGTTATTTACTCCTTTGAATTTCTGTCCAAAAGCTAGGTGGAGTTTAGAGGATATTAGTAATTAAAATTTATTTACTGATATCCTCTAAGAAGAAATATAATTTTTTAATATTGACACTTCTTAATTTAGTAGTATGATATGTAATTACCATGAAATATGGCAATTACATATATAAAAAAGAGGTAAGTTTATGAGCAATAGCAATTATGAAAACATATACAAAGCATTTAATTGTTTTTCAGAAGCAGCCAATTCTGCCTATTCAGCCGTAAATACTTTTTTAGAACTACCTAATGTATTTAATAAATATCCTACTGTTATTTCTTTAATTTTTTCTAAAACAGCAAAATTAGACTCTAATATAACCAATACAATTAAAAACTGTGTTATTATATATGAGATATCAATAACCTTAATAGGGGCCGTAAATACTTTTTATAAAGATAAAAAACTAGTCGATAAAATATTAAAAGACGGACAGAATGCTATTGATAAGCTTATTGAAACAACAACCTATTTATCGCCAATAGTTACAGATATTACAAATTCTTACTTAGTTGATCCGTATAAAGAAGAAAAAGCACTATTATTTGACTTACAAATTCCTAACTCTACTAGTAGTGATTATTATAAATTATCAGGTACTGAAAGTATAACATTAACTGAAATTGAATGTTATCAATACTAATTTATAGAATTTTTTTATTACTTTTTCTAGATGACCATACTCCTTTTAGTTGTGGTCTTGTTGCATTGCTCGTTTTGTGTCATTCCCGCTTCCGCGGGAATGACATCAAGCGCGTTTTTTGAGCCATACAACAAATCTTTTAATAGCCCACAATGACAAAATCAATAATTATTAGACAGTGCCTTTAACAAGAATAGTGGATTATGCGATAATTCGTTATTCGGAAAAAATTAATCAACTCATTGTTACCTTCAATTCTTTATCCTTTGCATTTATTTTAACCGTTTTACCGCTACTTATTTCGCCTGCTAAAATCATTTTGGCTAAATTATTTTGTATTTCCCGCTGGATAAGGCGTTTTAAGGGTCTTGCTCCAAAGCTTGGATCATAACCTTTTTCGGCTAAATAATTTAAGGCAGATTCATCAAATTCAAGAATAATATTTTGTGCTAGTAAAATTTTCTTTAAGCTTTCAAGCTGTATCTTAACTATATCATGAATATTATTACGATTTAGGCGATGGAATAATATAATCTCGTCTAGTCTGTTTAAAAACTCGGGTTTAAATACTGCTTTTACATATTCCATAACCTCATCCTTTACTTTATATATATCTTCGTCCTCTTTCTGATTAACGAGTATCTCAGCACCTAAATTAGACGTTAAAACTATTATAGTATTCTTAAAATCAACCGTTATACCTTGACTATCTGTTAATCTTCCCTCATCAAGTATTTGCAGCATAATATTAAATATGTCGGGATGGGCTTTTTCAACCTCATCAAATAATATTACCTGATAAGGACGGCGTCTTACTGCCTCCGTCAACACCCCGCCTTGATCATATCCGATATAGCCGGGAGGAGCTCCTATCAGGCGAGAAATAGCGTGCTTCTCCATATATTCCGACATATCTATACGAAGTATTGCATTACGGTCATCAAAAAGAAAACCAGCTAAGGCTTTGGTAAGCTCGGTTTTACCGACTCCGGTCGGTCCTAAGAATAAGAACGAACCAAGCGGGCGGTTAATATCTTGAATCCCTGCACGTGATCTTCTTACCGCATCACTAACACCTTTAATTGCCTCATCCTGCCCTATTACCGATTCTCGTAATTTCTGCTCCATCACAAGCAGACGCTCACGTTCACTTGATAGCATCGTATCAATTGGAATACCAGTAATACGAGAGATAATACTTGCTATATCGCTTTCCGATACAATTTCTTTTAACAGCCCTTTATTATCCATACTTTCGGCTTCCTGAATCTTTTTCATAATCTCAGGTATAATTCCGTATTTTAGCTCACTAGCTTTAGCGAGATTAGCATCACGTTCGGCACGTTCAAGCTCGTTTCGGCTACGGTCTAGTTCTTCTTTGAGCTTTTGTGTTTGCTGTAGTTTAGACTTTTCAGCTTGCCATTTAGCTCCCATATCATAGGATTTAGACTCTAATTTTTCTAATTCTGTAGTTAAATGCTCTATTTTCTTTTTAGAATGCTCGTCATTTTCTTTTTTAAGTGCTGCAAGCTCTATTTTTATCTGAATAATACGACGGTCCAGCTCATCAAGCTCTTCTGGTTTACTTGATAGCTCTATTTTCATACGGCTACAAGCTTCATCAATCAAATCAATAGCTTTATCAGGTAAATAACGATCGGTAATATAACGGTTTGATAACGTCGCTGCTGCAACTATTGCACTATCGGAAATTCGCACTGCATGATGCAGCTCATATTTTTCTTTAATTCCTCTAAGTATTGATATAGTATCCTCAACCGTCGGCTCACTCACGTAAACAGGCTGAAAACGACGAGCAAGTGCTGCATCTTTCTCGATATATTTACGATATTCATCTAGAGTAGTAGCACCGATACAATGCAGCTCACCACGAGCAAGCATCGGCTTTAGTAAATTCGAGGCATCCATAGCACCGTCGGTTTTTCCCGTACCGACTAATAGATGCAATTCATCGATAAATAAAATAATTTCACCGCTTGATTCTTTGATTTCGCTAAGCACTGCTTTAAGACGCTCTTCAAATTCGCCTCGATATTTAGCTCCCGCTATTAAAGCTCCCATATCAAGCTCAATAATACGACAATTAATAAGCGATTCAGGTACGTCCTTACTAAATATTCGTTGTGCAAGCCCCTCTATTATAGCAGTTTTACCGACTCCAGGTTCGCCGATCAATACAGGATTATTTTTCATACGTCGTGATAGTACCTGCACCGTTCTTCTTATTTCTTCATCACGCCCGATTATCGGGTCAAGCTTACCGCTTTCGGCAAGCTCTGTTACGTCTCTGCCGTATTTCTTTAGAGCATCGTAACTATTTTCTGCCGATTCGGTATCTGCTTTTTTGCCTTTACGAAGCTGTAAAATAGCTGCTACTATTTTTTTATTATTAATTCCATTATTCGTTAAAATTTTACCGGCTATAGTATTATCATAAGTTAATGCTTCAAATATACGCTCTATGGTTACAAAGCTATCCCCACTGTCTTTAGCAATGCTACTAGCTTTTTCTAAAACTTTAAGAGCTTCAGCAGAAGAATAAACTTGTCCCCCTCCCTCAACCTGAACTTTTGGGATTTTATTTAGTTCTAGCTGAACTTGATCTTTTAATAAGTTTATATTACCGCCGGTATTATTAATAAGGGTTTGAATTATACCTGTTTCTTCACTTAAAAGACTAGATAATAAATGCAAAGGTAATATTTGCTGATGATCATTTTTAGCAGCAAGTGATTGGCTACTAGCTATCACTGATTTAGCATGTGCAGTAAATTTATCAATATTCATATAAATAACATATTTTAATTAATAAAATTAAATATTTTTAACTAGACTATTTTTATATAATAATTTTTAATTAAAATAACAAGAGATGCACAACTACATATAGACTTTTATAATGCTTTCATCATTAAAAAAACAATTTGATAACGATAAGGAGTTTTTATTAAATCATACAAAAGAATTTTTAACCACACCCGGAGTAGGCGTTACTTTAGAAACAAATAGAGCTAAAATTGAAGAAGCTATTGAAAAAGACAGCTTTACCGAGGCATTACAGGGCTTAGCAATTTTACGTCATAAGAAAACCGGTATAAAGCTTACTAAAATTGAAGGGAAAAATGGTGAAACTCCAATATTAATACGTGACGGTCGTAACAATCCCAATGAAAAAATTGTTTTAGGCACTAAAGCTTTTGAAATGCAATATTTAAATGCTATCAGAGGAGCGATAGACACAGCAAAGGGCGAAAATAAACCTGAGCTTGTGCTGAAATTAAATAAAGAAGCAGTAAAATTTATTAATAGTTTTAATACTTTGAATATGGAAAAATCACAAGAAAATATCTCAAAAAATATGCAAGCTGAAATTGACAGTGTTGCTGAATTGCTAGGAAAAAATGGTATTAAAAATGCTCATAAAAAATTAAATGTTGCTAAAGATTTTCAAAATTTCAATGATGAACATTGTAATATAGTAACTTTGTCAAAAGTCATCAATGATGAGGGAAAAGAGCATATTGTAGTCGAAGCGGAAGTAGCTTTTAAAGGCTTGACAGAAGAACAAAAGCAAGAATATCAAAATAGAGACGGTAAAAACTGGTATAATGTAATGCCTGCATTGGAGAGGAAGCTTGTTGATCAGTATACTGATACAATTTAAAACGGTAGGCATATTATCCCAACCCAGTTACGACAAATTTTTGGCATGAAAAACGCCTTTGAGAAAATTGGGGCAATAACCGACAAAGATGGTAAAAATTTTGAAACATTGCTTACATCTAAACATGCAGGTACATTAGCCTCAATTTCAAATGATATAGATTCTAGACAAAAAATTACCGACTTAAATGCACGCCAAGCCCAAGAATGGCTTGAAGACGGCGTTACTCTTCATACTAATACATTAAACTCAGGCCCTATAGGAGCTGGCAATGATCCCACAATTGTTGATCAGACAAAAAAATCTATGGAAAATGTTGGTGGGAAAAATACTAATACTCCTCTTAATTTATTTCGGCTTATAGGAATAACAAATAACTTTGCAGGAGTGAGAAGGAATTGATGAATTAAAAGCACATATTAAACCTAGAAGCAAATTTGAACGTTTTTTTAGGATAAATAAACCTAAAGGAAATGCAGCAGAAATAATTAACAATGCAAATTTAACGGATCAGGAAAAAGAAATATTAAAAAAAGCTGTAACATTAAGAAAAAATATTGAGCAAGCAGATATTCCTTTTAGAGTATCCTTCGAGACAAAACTTCCTTTTATATCTTTTGATAAAGAAAATATTAATCTAAATATATCAGATGTCTTAAGTAATTTAACAGCGAAAATAAGACAAAATAAACAAAAAACTAAAGCCACTAGTTTAATAAATTTACCTCAGGAAGAAATATTAACAATGTGTGCTAGCGGTAAAGACAGAGAAGGGCTTAATGAACATAATAAAATATCTCAAGCAGTATCAAAATATACCGGTATAAAAAGAACAGACATCGATAAACAATTACTTAAAAACTGTCATATTGCTCAGCAAGCAGGTAGTATTTATGCAGGCGGTGCAACAATAGGTTGTTACGGCACTAAAAAAGAAAATAAAAGAGTCATTCCCAAAAGTAGAAAAGAAACACTTGCTGCTATAATGGCATTAACTGCTAAAACTAATAAAATTGAAGACAAAAAAAAGATGGATGAAGAATATGAAAAAAAAATCACCCTAGAGAATCTATCGCAATACGCAGTGATAGGAAAGTTGTTAAACCGTTAACTAAATCGGTATCACAGCTTAAACCAAGTATAACCCCACCGGTTAAATTTAATAAAAGTCAAAATATAGGTATGGAGAAATAATGTCAGAACTTGCAGTTGTAACAGACGGTACTAGAGGAATAGGTAAAGCTACCATTTTAGAATTAAAAAATAAGGGTCTTACGGTAGTTGCTAATTTTTTCAGCAATTACGACGCTGCTAAAGAAATGGAAGAAAAATACGGTATAAAAACCAAACGCTGGAATGTTGCGGATTTTGAAGAATGTAGAAAAGCAGTAAAGGAAATTGAAGAGGAGTTTGAAAAACCGGTAAGTATTCTTGTAAATAATACCGGTATTACCAAAGATAAAATGCTACATAGAATGAGTCATCAAGATTGGAATGATGTGATTAACGTTAATCTCAATTCCTGCCTTAATATGTCTAGTAGCATAATGGAGCAGATGCGAAACCAAGATTACGGTCGTATAGTAAATATCAGTTCAATTAATGCTCAAGCAGGGCAGGTTGGGCCGACTAATTACTCTGCTGCTAAAGCCGGAATTATCGGCTTTACTAAGGCCCTTGCTCGTGAAACTGCTTCTAAAAATATCACCGTTAACTGTATAGCTCCAGGGCATATTGCAACCGAAATGGTAGGAGCAGTACCCGAAGACGTGCTTGTTAAAATTATTAATAGTATCCCCAAAAAAAAGACTAGGACAGCCGGAAGAAATAGCTAGAGCCGTGGTATTTTTAGTTGATGAAAATGCCGGATTTATAACAGGTGAGACTATTTCTATCAACGGCAGCCATAATATGATTTAAACAATTAACTAATAATAGATTAGAATATGAAAGAGATCGTAAACCAATTAATCTCTAAAGGAAGAGAACTTTTAAGTAAAAATGAATATAAAGAAGCACTTAATATATTTTAAACAATATAAAGGTTTTCTACATATCTATTATTATAAAGGCATCACTTACTTGTGTTGGGGAGAGTATTATAATAATGTTGAACAAACAGACCTTTACCTTAAGGCAGTAGCTTCATTACGACAAGCAGCTCTATATACATCTAAACCTAAAGATACTGATTTTTTATTAGGAAAAGCTCTTTATAAAGCAGGCAAATTAAGCAAAGCTGGTACTGTACTTAACAAATATATATCTTGTCCAGAGAATGAGGAAGAATTTCAGGAAATTCTCAGTCAAATAACTCCAGAACTTAATAAAACTACTAATTCACCGATGTTATCGAGAGATAGTAGTCAATTAACTTCTTTTCATAATAAAGATTCGCATGATATAATAGAAGTGAGTCAAACATTAAATGCATTAATAAGCATAATAGCTAAACATGACCACGATATAGCTCGACATGCACAAGCAATTGCAGATATAAAAAAATGTTACAATCTGCAAATGTTGGGTATGCAGATATAAACAACCAAATTAAAGAATTGAAAGTCATTAACCCTACATTAGAAGAATATTATAAATGTTTTAATATGGCTTTACACAATGTATGTATTGCTGCTAGTGCTGTAAGTAGCGGCCTAGTAGTTCCCCTGATGCAGGGCATTTGGAACGTATGAGTGCCTCTTCTCTTATAAAATGGGTTTGTTATCTTGGCGACATAGCAGCGTCCGGTTTTTTAAATTCTATTGCCACTACTCTAATAGCAGTTCTGCATGATGCCGGTGATAATATGTTTCACTCTAAGGAAGAAAAAAAGCTAGTAGATGTACTTACTAAATTTTGTAAAATGATTAATAAACAATCTAATATAACAGTACCTGTAGGACAAGATCTACAGAGATTAGCTTTACTTTTTGCTAATTTAAGGAGTGTAGAAATCAAAAAAAATAATGAAACAGATTTCAGTAATTTCTTTACGACTAAATTGCCAATGCAAAATAAATTGTTTCGTTATGATACCAATAATACCAAAGAAATGAATAGTAATCCTATTCCTATGGAAAAATTAGCGTTTCAAGATGCTATTTCTTTGATTAGTTATATGTATCATCATGCAGAGGATATATTAAAGAGTTTTAAATCGTTGTTAAATCAAATTTTAACTACTACAAAAGAAGGATTAAGCACATCATGGGATGATATAAAGAAAACTACTCCCGGCAATGTAGAGTACGATTTATGGCAAATGGAAAAGCAAGTACCTGAATCTGAAATAATAACTGAGAAAGCAAAAAGCGGACAGCTGCGAAGTATAAAGATATCTTGCTTTTCGGTTGATTGCTCAAAGCCACTTTTGAAAAAAAATAGCGATTTCTTCAACCGGCATCAGAAGAGGAGTTGAAGATTTTCTTAATCAAAAATAAAAAATATTTTGCTGATAAATTTACTGAAGAAGAACAAGGTTGTTTTGTCTTGTTCTTAGCATATAAAATATTTAGATATGGTAATAAGGTATGTCTCGAATATTTTAGCGAGCAACAGCCGGAGCTAATTACAAAAATTTTCGATGATTATCCTCATTTATTTTTTAGGAGAGAGGCAATTAACATATGTATTAAAAATGAAGATGGTAGACAAAAAGCATTAGATGCAATAAAATTAAAATCGTCAGATAAACTTTTTAAAGATTGCTTTGATACAGTATTTCCCTAAGGTAGATGTTGTTTTAAACCTTATATTTGAAGAAGAACCTAAACCAAAGCAACGTACCTAATGAACCTGAGCTTGTATTTAACTTAGAGCTCATACCTTTAAATATAGACGAAAATGATGATGTACTACCAACAGGTAATGTAGAAAATAACCACTAAATTTTTAAAATGACTAGCATATATCACATTCTTGACCGTGTTCCTGCCATTTATAAGCAGGACATGGAAATAGAGTATGAGCATTTGGCTATGCAATTAATTAAGTCCGGTAAATTACGGATAGATACCGATGATTGCTGCAATTTTGCAAGGTTTACCGAACCTGCTCTTAATATAAGCTTAATGGTTAGTCAAGAAGAGCTAACAAGCCCGCATTTAATCCCTGAAACTACCAAGCTTTTTCAAAATTTATACAGAAATTCCGCTTCAGATCAAAAAATAAAATCAATTTTCGATAATTTAAAAAAGCAAATACAAAAGCTACAGCCGGTTAAGAAAGAAGTAACCGAAATGCTAGCACGTATTTTTGTTCAGTCGGCTCACCCGATTGTAATAAGGTGGCTTCTTCTTAATAAGACGGAAGTATTTCTTACCTACTCACATAATATCGGCGATATGACGGATATGGTTAGCTGGCAACGAGTAGGCGGTAATAGCGGTATGCAAAGCACTAACGCTATTTTTGTTTCATGCGGCGGTAATCCTTTTGCTGAAAACAATAAAGATCATCCGACTTACGGCAACGGCTTTGCTGCAGCAGCAAGACTTCAGATTATCGCAGCCCAAGAGCTTGGGCATTTTGCCGATATAAAAAGAGATGATAAAGGCAGGCAAATAACTCGTCATTCGGCTAATTTTTCCGGTACTAAAGCTACCGATAAAGTACGAATTGCTAGAAAAAATGACATAATACATTGTCATAATTTGCTGAGTAAGCTCCTTAAAGCAGGTATGAAAAAGCAATTAGATTATGAAACAAAACTTAAATTTTATAATGCAAATAAAGTTAGCGGCTTAAAAGTTTATGCTATAAAATTCATGATTTTTATATATAAATTTCGGCTTTTAAATTATAGCAGTAGGAATAATCTAATATTTGTAAGAAAATTTAAAACCGATGAATATATGGCATTAATGATTGATGCTATGTTTAAAGATATGCAAGCTAATTTATCACCGGCAGCTGACGTGTATAAAAATAAAAACCCTGAAATTGAAGAAGCGATAGCCTGCATTGAAGCCTTAGCAAGAGTACCGCAACAAGCCGTAAAATGGGGATATTTAACTACCAAAGAAACTATGCATGACCTTTATAAAATATATTATAACGAGGTTATACCTTCTTTAATTACTAGCTATAATGCTGTCACCGGTGAAAATTATCAACGTGATTTTAAAAAGCCAAAAAGTAATTTCTTTTCTAAAATCAATATCTTTAGTAACAAAAAGTTAGTACTAAAACCGGTTAGGGAATTATGAGTATACTGATGTGAAATGAAGAATGGTAGACGAAGATTAACTTCAAAAAGAGCAAGGAATTCACAAGGCGATGAGGCATTGCTGCATGGATATTGTTGCGTGGATATTGTTTTTTCGTCATTGCGAGGAAAATTACAAAGTAATTTGACGAAGCAACCTCAGGAGTTTGTTATTATTTCATGAGATTGCCACGCAGCCTACGGCTGCTCGCAATGACGATTTGGTATCCCGCACAAGAATGATATTTTTAGAACAATATCTTTAACTTTAATGAACCTTGGTGGCTAGTATATTTGCTGCGTAAATTACAGTTATACGTTGCAAGTAGCTCAATATTCTTATGAGCGGTAAGTAAACTTGCACCTACATTATAGCCGACTTTCGGTGTGCTGCTACTTGTAGTGTTCTTAAAGTAATTATCTGCTCAAATAAATCTAGCTTTTACCTTAGGTTGCTTATTGCTAAAGCTATTTTCTACGGAAGCATGTAGTCCCGGTACTATTTGAGTATCGTTTGATAATCTCTTAGGAGCGGTTAATTTTATGCCTGCAATCCCTGTAGTTAAGTTACCGGACTTACCAGCGACATACATACTATTCACACCTGTACCGGTTTCGGTATAAGCATTATCTTTATATGATTATATCTAATACCGATATTAGACATTAAATTTATACCGTCCATGGCAGAGAATTGATAACCGACATTACCCTCAAAACCATAAGCTTTGCTTGTATATTTACCGCTAGCCGTTTTATAGCTATTAAGTCCGACCGGCCTTAAGTCCTTTTTGTTGATTTTACTGTTTTGCTGAAAATATTTCTTGTAATATAAGGCCATTACTAAATTGTTGTTGACCGTATAGAGAAATAATATCGCTTTCTGCCGATAATTTATCACCAGTGCTTGAACCTTTAAACTTAAAGTCAGAGTTCATACGGCTATATGCAATACCGACAAGACTATTTTCCCTGATGTAAAGCTCACCGCCGATCGTGCCGCCGGATACCGTGCCTTTATAGCTAGGATTACCTTTATATGCATCTTGATTACTTGAACCGAAAGTACCGGCAACCCATAATCCTTTTTTAGTAATTATATGGTTTGCTTCATCACCTGCTGCAACGGCTATCATAGTACCACCTGATAAGTGATTATTAATATTAGTAATTACTGCTTCAGTTGTAACATTTGCTACACTAACCGATCTTGTTCCTTGCTCGTTAAATGCTCTACTACTTTTTTTGCATTATCAGGTGCAACTTGAGCTAAGTTTGCTACGAATAATAAGGATTGTTCTTGTTTTGTTTTACTCACTACAACAGTATCATCATTAGCTACTTCTTTAAGCTCAGCTTTATTATTTACTAATTCCTTAGCAAGCTCTACAGCGTGTTTTTCAGGATTTTGCATAACAAGTGCAGATTTTTCTCTAATCACTTCTTTCTGTGCTTCCGTTACAAAAGTATTTTCCGTATGGACAACGATAGTATTATTGATTGCCTCAGCTAATTTTTGCGACTCAGGTTTTTTAACATATTCCTCTGCTACTCTTATTTCGTTAGCTTGACGTTGCTGATATTCCGCTTGCAGTCTTTACTCTTCTATTCTTCTATTATTTTCTTCAACCACTGCTCTTTCGTTAGCCTCTTATTGTGCTAATCTTTCATTTTCATTTCTTCTTTCTTCTTGCCATTGCTGAGCGTGCAGTCTTTGCTGTTCAGCTCTTTCGTTAACGCTGAACTTGAGCTTGTGCTTGTTGCTGTGCTTGTGCATCTGCCGGTACTACTAAACCGACCAGGTTAGCTTGTGTCTCTGCATCAACTTGATCTTGTCTAGCTTGAACCAATTCTAGAACTATATTATCAATGGGTTATTGTATCTCTACTTTGTCTAGCTTGTCCATCTCGCTGCAGTACTGCAATTTGTGCCGGTACTTCTCTTTGTGCATTTGTTAAGTCCAGCTGTACTACTACAAACGGAGCGTTACAAATATCAAATAAAGCTTGCTGTGCTCGATTTTGTTCCCCTATATCGGTTCCTGCACGTGCAGCATTTAATCGTTGCTGTGTATCTGCTAATTGTTGCGGATTCTCGGCTTGTATTCGTGCTAGTGCATTCTGTGCTTGCTTTAACCTTAAGTTTTCTCTGTCTACTTGTTGTACTTACCGCTTTCTCCTAAAGCATTTATAGTAATATTGCCTTCAAGTACTACATCGCCGGTAAGAATTACGTTACGTCTAAGATCGAATGTCGAGCCGTTAATGTTAGCATTACCGTTAATTGTAATGTCCTGCGTGCGAACATTATAAGTCCCCGAATCAAAATTAGTTTGTCTAGAATGAATATCATTATGCAATTTGTGTTCATGATTACCTTCAAACGTCACTTTAGAAACTTGTTTGGTTTGTGAGCCGATTTCATAAATATCAGGAGTCTTTACGCAAGTTACCTCTCCTCTCATAGTTTTAGCAGTAGTAATATTACCGGTAAAATCTTTATTAACCCTTACCTTCCCAAAACTTATAAACTCTAAATTCCCTGTATCTATTACACCGCCATTGCGATGTTTCATATCAACTTCTTCTTTAAATACAAGCTCAATAGATTTAACGGCACTAATATAATTACCAGTAATGGTTAGCTCAGAACCTGTTCCATTACCACTTGTAAGCTTTAGCTTTGCTTTTGCATTATTATTGGCTCCATATGCAAGAGGTGCTCCTAAAGCATTTTGAACTGCCCTTTGAGTTTGCGGATTGTCAACGTTTGGGCAAAATTAATCCTATGGTTATTTTCTGCGATAATAATATTGTCATTATCTTGCGGAAGATAATGGGATTTCATCGTACCTATATTAGAAGATGGATTTCCCGCCGGAATAATATCCGCCGCAAAGCATCCCATGCTTGCAAGTAGCCCGATACTACTGGTTGCTAGTAAAAGTTTATTAAAAAAAGTTTTTTTCTTATTAGTCATAATTTCCCCTATAACTTATTGCTTTTAATGATTTTACCACTTAACTTATCGGTCATTATACACTATTCATTTACGACACACAATAATTAGTTAATAAATTCACTATTAGTTAATATTTATTAATTATTTACAATGGCGTGATTTATGAAATTTAAGGGAAATAGGCTAGTTTAATGAAAGGTAGGGGTTATGGTGTTTGTTTGGTAGGTAATCGTCATTGCGAGCAGGCATTGCCCGCGTGGATCAGTTTTCCGTTGTCATACCGTGGTCAAGCCACGGGATGACGACACCGAGTGCGTTTTTCGATCCGCACAACAATGTCGTAATTTCCTCGCAATGACGTCAAAATAACATCCTATTCATTATCTATATTAGAAAGCTCATCTTGTAATTCTCGAGAAAATACATCCTCCGATTTCTTAAGAGAGTTTTTGAAATTATTTAGGTCTTTATTTTCAAATATTTCAATAGATTTTAAAGTCTCGTTTGGAATTATAACTATAATATTTTTACTTAATTCATCTAAATAATCAGTGGTAACGGAAACTTTCAGTACTCCTCCATATTTGCTCTGTTTGCTACTTACTACAAAATCTTTTAAAGATTTACTTTTAAAATAGTTTTCAGAAGTAAAGATCATTGTTATAAAAAATAGTACTAACGAGATAGTAGTACCTACGGCCAATCCTGCTAATAGCCCTAAGAATCTGTCAATAAAACCGTTGCACATAAATGAAATTATAGCAAGAAATTTATAAACTATAAAAACACATAAAATTAAAGCAATAACATAAGATATAACACCGGCAATAATTATTCTTATAACCTCATTATCCATATATTTCCCGATTAAGTCAGAAATATATGGATATAAAAAATATCCTAACATTATAGAAGTAATAAAACCGAGTATTCTAGTTGCAAACCCGATTATGCCTTGATATAAGCCGAAAAATGAGAAAAGAGTAATAATAGCAAAAATAGTAATATCAAAAAATGTGATCATTATTGTTAACTTCTATTGAATAATTGGATTTAAATCTTATATATTATGTAATTAAAAAGTTTTATTTATGGGTGATAAAATTTTTCATAACTTATCCGGTAAAACACTGGTTGCTACACCGCATGTAATTACAAAAGGCATTTACCATAAATCCTTAATTTATATGTTATCACACACGGAAGAAGGAGCAATAGGATTAATATTTAACCGCTTAGTAAATCATATAGATTTAAAATCGTTTTTTAAAATAAAAAATGACGAAATAACAACCCCGGTTATGGTTCCTATATATCTTGGCGGACCCGTAGAACATGAAAAAGGGTTTTTTCTTCATTCTAGCGATTATAATAAAAATTTGTTATTGGATTTCCATAATGATTTAGCAGTAAGCTCTAATTTAGAAATTTCAGAAGATATAGCTTTCGGTAAAGGACCTAAAAATAGCTTATTCATTGTCGGCTATACAGCATGGAAACCAGGGCAGCTTGAAGAAGAATTAGAGAAAAATCTATGGCTGGTTATGGATTGTAATAAAGAATTTATTTTTGCCGATAATCCTGAAAGTAAATGGCATAATGCATTAAAACACTTAGGCATTGATGAAATACATTTCTCATCACAAATAGGAAATGCTTAGAGGTTATCTGTTAACCATTTTTCGGTAAGCCTAAGCAATAATGCTTTAAAAATTTTCCCTGACTGCTAATTAAATACACAAAATTAGAATGTTGTAATTCATATTTGTTTGTTTTTACATCAAATATTTTGGATGTATAGAAGACCTTAAATTGATCTGCTAATTGTTCAACATCTTGGACTCTCCCCGTTAAACCTATAAAATTATCATCTATTTTTTCTAAATATTTTTTTAATACCTCACTTGTATCATACTCAGAATCTAGAGTAATAAAAACTACTTGTACTAAAATATTCTCTTTCTTCAAAATCTTAATAACATCTTCTACTCTTTTTAGTGCTTGATTGTCATATAAGGAATAGGTAGTACCAAAATAAATCAAACTTAAATGACCTTGCAAATGGGTACTATCAAATTTCTTTCCTTCTTGATCTATAAGAGTAAACTTAATTTTAGGCGAATCGTCCATATTACTAGTTTTCGCACCAATCTTAAGCTTAGACGGAGTGTTAATGAAGAATACAATAAACATAAAAATACTATGCCCGTAATCATAGCTAGTGCTATAAAAATTTTTATAATATACATTTGGTTTTTATTATTTCTCATAACCTAAGTAATTATTAATATTTATTTATAATAAAACTTATTCTCTCATATGTGCAATAAAAATCATCTTTCAGTATATTAAATATCGTAATATCTAAATTGTAATATTTTTAGTTAAACTTAATTAATTTATTAACTAAATTGAAATTTTTTGAGTTAATCTTAAAGTTAAGATTATTAAATAAAAAAACAACTAGGAAACGGATTAATTATGTACAATTATACCGCTTATGTAAAACGTTTAAATGATAAATTTAAAAAACAAGAACATACGGAAATAGTAGATAGTACTATTTCTGAATACCATTTATTTCAAATACTAAATGACAACAACAATGCAACTCAACCGATACAAACACTCCTAAATCAAAATTCGTTTGAAATAACAAATAATATTGAACACAATAAAGCAGAAAATATGAGGGATATAATGATGTTGAAAAAAGAAGAAATAAAGGAAGCAGAAATGGAAAATTTTATATCCGATATGTTAAAGGATAAAAATTTTATCGACTTAATTAATAAAGATAGTGAGAAATATGAATCTATTATTGATAGGAGTAATAAAGCTATAATTATATTAGGGCAAGAGAAAGAAGATTTAAATCTCATAGCTAATTTTCTTAAAGACGGTGAATTAATATTAGAAAGTAATGAGTATGGAGATTGGGACTTCTCAAAAAAAAGTCTAACAGCAAGTTCAAATATTTTAGATAGTTTTTATATAAAAAACGAACAATACTTAACATATAACAGTTCTTATTTGGATGCTGCTAATTCATCCTCTGAATCTACTATTGACAAATTTTTCCTACAAAAAATTCTAAGTACGACTCCTACTAAATTTATATTAGTAATAAAAAATATTGAAACCAAAAACTCTAACTCTTCCCTTGTCAAAGCCAATCTAGCAAAACTTGTCGGTATATTTATATTTGAACAATTTACTAAATTATTGAGATATATTGATATAAATGAAGGTAATAGTAGTGACCGATAGCCCAAGTAAGCAATAATCATACTCGTATATCTAAAATTATTGATGACACTATAAAACTCGGTAATTTTAGCGATGAACAAAAGAGTATCATTAATAAAATAAAAGATTCTATTTATGACCTCAAACTAGCGAGCAAGCAAAAGACTATACAAATCTATTAAATATTAGAGATGATAATTATATCATTCTAGATGAATATAATAAAATAACAATCGACGGCGAAAATTTAACATATATTTTAAATTCTATAAATGTAATTAATAAAGAAGTACCAATTAGTATCAATGAGCTTAAAACATATATAAAAAAAATGGGAACAAAATATAGAAAATAATTTAAGTTTTGAAGATGTTTTGCCTAAAACAGACAAATTGAAACAATTAATAGATATAGTAAATTATTATAAACAGTTAAAAGACAATGCCAAAACTATAGGAAATTTCTTAGAAACCATTAAAAAATTAAATCAGCTTTTAGAAACACCGAAATCAGAAAATAAATTAGAGAATCTTCTAAATTGCCTTAAATATTTATCTAACATCAAATTTTCCGAAAAAGAAAATTTGATTACACCTGTGTTACCTGATCAAGCGCTACTTATTTATAATTTATTAGAAAAATTACTAAAAGAAACTCATAAATCTATTAATGATTGTTATAAAAACGAAAACTTATATAAACATCAATTAGCAGAAATTTATTGTCAACAAGCACAAATCTGTACACCTAATGGCTCAACAAAACTATCTAAAGACTCAATAGGATTGTATGAAAACGCTGCTAACCTTGGTTCTGAAGAGGCAAATATAAAACTTGGGAAGATTGAATTTAAGAGCGGAAATTATGTAAAAGCTTTAGAATATTTTAAAAATACTACTCATATATCTTATGCAAAAGAAGCTTTTAATAAATTATTACATCTCAAAGAATCAGAACTAAAAAAGCAAATACAGCAAAAGAATCCGCAAGATATAGCTAAATTAGCATCAGAAATAATTGAATTATATTCAAGTCAAGGTGATTTTTATAACCAATATAATCTAGATATATCAGAAAAAAGTCTGCAAGATTCACTAAAAGTATTTTGTCTTAATACGAAAGCTCTCATAGAAGAACATGGAATATTATATTATATGATTTGTCTTAAAGAGTTAACATCAATAATTTCTTCACCGTGTAGCCAACTTAAATTTATGCAAAAAACTGAAAAATATAAAAATTTAGCAGAAAAATTTAAAGAAGAAAAACTAAAAACTGATTATACGAATATTACGACAAGCCGGTCACATGATTCATACTTTAAAGAACCTTTACTTAAGTTCGATGATTTAAACCTTAATTCTTCATTTAGACCATATTATGATAATAATGAAGATTCTAGCAATATGTTAGGTGCTTGTTATAATTCCTCAGAGTATCCTCAATGAGAAAAATTTAATATCTCTTAATACAATTTTATAGACAAGCAGAAATGTGGTGCTAGTATCAAAATAGCTATATTTAACGATGAATTAGATTATGACAAATAATCAATTTTCCGAAGATACCAAAAAAATTGCTGATCAAATAAAAGATGCATTAATGGGTATTAGTGACGATCTTGTACTTGAAAGTAAAGAGGTAGAGGAAATTTTTGAAGAATTAAGCCAAAATGAAGAATTTGAGTATGAGATGGAACGAATGCTTGCTATCTTAAATGAACAAACTATGGATTTAACTCAACTGCAAAGTCGGATTATCTTATTAATCCGTAAGTATTTAGATAAAACTAAAAACTTAAAGCTTAAAATGCTTAAAATGGATGAGAAGCTCATTAACAAGAATGTTGCCGAAGTCAGTAGTTATTTAATGCATCAGCATTCTAAAATAGTTAGAGATGCTAATAAAAACCTTGCAAACCCAAAAGACAAATTACAAGGTTTAACCAAACAATCTAGAATAGACTTAAAACGTTTATTAAAAAGCTTTGCCGTTTACCAAATTTATATGTTTATGAACCCAAAAAGAATAGCAGGCGAAACGAAGCTAATGAACTTCGCCTATAATATGATCAGAGGGGGCATGAAACTCGCTAAAAAATATGAAGGCGGCAAGGAAAAAGACATTAAATCATATTCACCTAGACTTATTAAAAAACTTGAAAAAGCTCATGCCGGCTTTAAAAAAAGTGGCGGTATATCAATTTAACTATTAGAAAAGATTTTTCTAAACGTAACCGTTACTAAATTAAAATCACCGGTTTCAGGAGTGCATGGCGGAGTTTCTTTTTCTTATTCAGGAAAGGAGACACTATGATTTATATTTCTATATGCAGTAATTTAGGTAATAGACTTTTAAATATTAAAAAAGCTCTAAATTTACTAGAAAGTTGTGATTTCATATTGCTTAAGCAATCTATTATTTTTGAAACACAAGCTATTCTACCACCTAATGCAGATAAAGCTTGGGATAAATTATATTTAAATATAGTGGTGCAGGGCAAAAGTACTTTAACGCCTAGTAAGCTTCTAATTGAACTTAAAAAGATTGAAAAACAACTAGGTCGAGCAAGCTCTTACGATAAATGGTCTCCAAGAGTTATTGACTTAGATATCCTACTTTGGAATAATTGCCATATAGATTTACCTGATTTAAAGATACCGCATCCTGAATTATTAAACAGACCGTTTCTTATTCATCTAATTGCAGGTTTTAGCTTGGAATGTCGTTATTCATGTCCGATCAATAATTTTTACAACAATAAAACCTTTGCAGAAATAGCACATTTAATTGAAAATCAAGGAGTTATACACTCTCTTGTTTTAAATCCTCAATTTGTCGGTATTTTAAACATTACTCCTGATTCTTTTTCTGATGGAGGGTTGAGTTTTCATAAAGAAGATGCCGTTAGAAATTTTGTACGCTTGATAAATGAAGGGGCTACAATAATTGAGCTTGGATCACAATCAACACGTCCTTCTGCTTTAATTATTAATGAAGATGAAGAATATGCAAGGCTTGATAATGTTCTTGCAGAGCTTAAGGAAGTTATAAAGGAAAAAGAAGTTATAGTCAGTATTGATAGTTTTACTCCTGAAGTAATTAAACGTGTTTTAAAAAATACCCTATTTCCTGTATCAACTTGGTTAAAAATAATCTAGATGATTATACACTACGATTAATTGCCGATTATAATTGTAAAATTATTACTATGCATTCATTAACCGTTCCACCGCAAAAACAAAAATGTCTTGATTTCGATAAATCTCCGCTTGCTAGCTTAAATATATGGACAGAGCAAGAAATAACAAAATTAGAAAAATGTGGATTTGATAGAAAAAATATCATTCTTGACCCTGGAATTGGTTTTGGAAAATCCGTTTATCAAAATTTATATATATTACAACATACTAAAGAATTTAAAAATCTAGGATGTGAGATATTGGTAGGACACTCACGAAAATCTTATATTTCTGCTTTTTATAATTCCAAAGCATCAGAAAGAGACTTAGAAACAATAGCAATATCAAAATATTTAATGAAAAACGTAGTTGATTATTTACGAGTGCATAATGTTATAGAGCATCAAAGATTTTTTGTAGCAGACCATATGATTAAATATGTATAGTTAAATGCCTTGGTCTTAGTACTAAGGAGTTTGAATATTTTTATCAGACGGTAAAAAATAATATTATAGTCATGGGACGAAAAACCTTTGACTCTATACCCGCAAAGATTTTAAAAAATTGTATTTGTATTGTTTTTTCAAGAAATACACCATTACAATCTTATAATAATATATTTCTTATTAAATCTTTAGATGATTTTTGGCAGGTAATAAAACCTTTTACTGATAAGAAAATTTTTATGGTTGGAGGGGCAGAAATAGCGACTCTTTTCCTAGAGCAAAATCTTATTGATGAATTTTTACTTACAAAAATAAATAAAAAACAATTATCAGATTTATAAATTTACTAAGAGGTTATCAGTAGATAAATTTTAGAACAGCTTAATATAAATCTTGAGCAATATAACCTTTTAAATCATCCATTTTATCAATTATGGAATATAGGAAAACTTACTCATTCTACTTTACAAATTTACGCAAAAGAATATTATCATCACGTTACAGCTTTCCCACGTTATATAAGTGCAATAAATTCTAAAAATGTAGTGATATACAAGCTAGACAAATATTACTTGGTAATCTTATAGAAGAAGAGCAAGGTGAAGAAAATCACCCGGAACTATGGAAACGTTTTGCTGAAGGACTTGGATGTTTAAGAAACCAACTCACTTCAGAACCTTAATTAGACTCAACTCAAAAACTTGTTCAAGGTTATTTTAAATTAACAGAGGAATCTTTTCTATAGGTCTTGGAGCACTTTATGCTTATGAGAGTCAGACGCCTAAAGTATCTGACTCTAAAATTCAAGGGTTACAAAAATTTTATGGAATTTCAGATTACAGAACTTTACAATTTTTCATTGTTCATAGTAAAGTTGATCAATGGCATACACAAGAATGTGCAAATTTGATTAATAATTTAAGCTCAAAAGAACAAAAATTAGCATATCAAGGAGCAAAACTACTATGTAGACGGTATAAATGCAACGTATCAATAATTTAACTATTATTCTTTCATAAAATGAAAAATATCTTCCTACATTCCTTAAGTCTTGAGAATTATCGTAATTTTAAAAATCTTGAACTAAAAACAGATAATACACCAATAATTTTAATAGGTGAAAACGGTAGCGGTAAAACTAATATTTTAGAAGCTATATCGCTATTTTATCCAGGAAGAGGGCTGAGATCAGCAAAACTTGCCGATATATGCAAAACTTCAGAAGATCATTGTCTAGTTAAAGCTCTATTGCAAAGTAAGCTAGGACTTGCAGAATTTACCACCCAATTTAAACGTAGTTCTAATAGAAGGATAACTGAGTATAACGAAAGTAAAATAGCCAATAATGAGTTAAGTAAATTCACTAACATGGTATGGCTGACTCCGCACATGGAAGGAATCTTTACAAGCGGTAGCAGTGATAGAAGAAAATTTCTTGATAGAATAGTTTATAATTTTGATCCAAAGCATGCAGAGCTAGTTAGTAAATACGAATATTACATGCATGAGAGAAATAAAATTCTAGTAGAAGATATAAGAGATGATAATTGGCTTAAAATTATTGAAGAAAAGATGGCTGATATTTCTAACCATATTGCTAATAATCGCTTAAAAACCTTAGAATTTATGCAGCAAGCAATAGATGACCTTGAAAATGAATTTCCAAAAGCCGATTTATCGATTGACGGCATTGTTGAACAAAAAATATTAAACGGCGAAGAAAATATTGTTAGTGTTATTACTGCAGAACTTTATCAAACAAGAAGCAAAGATAAACTACTTGGTCGCACTAGTTTTGGAGTTCATAAAAGTGACTTTTTAGTAAAGCATCAAAAGAAAAATATCTTAGCCAAATTCTGTTCTACTGGTGAACAAAAAGCTATACTAATTGCAATAATCCTTGCTGAAATGAATTATGCTATAAAGCTAACTAAAATAGCACCGATTTTACTTTTAGATGAGGTCTTTGTGCATTTAGACGACAAAAGACGTCAATATTTAATCGAATTTTTTACCGGCTTAAACATGCAACTATGGGTTACCACTACCAATCTAGAGGGCATAGAAAATTTTGCAACTAAAGCACAATTGATTAAGTTATAGTTTGTGTAATAATGTCATTCCTAGCTAAAAGCGGGAATGACATCAAGAGTATTTTCTGATCCATACAATAAAGCACTATCCCAATCAGATTCATAAGAAAAATTTACAACATCCTTCTTGATTTTTATCGCACCTCTTAAAAAACCAAAATAACTATTATTATTTTTCATAAAATAAAATTACACTTCACTTACATATTATATGAGCATTAGTTAAATTTAAAGTTTTTTGTATATAAATATATTGCTTAATCTTTTGAAACTGCTTAGAATTAATTTTTAATTTATGTAAATACTATGACAAAACAAGCTAATAAAATATCCTATGATGAAGTACCTTATTCTCCATTTACTTTCAGTTATACCTCCCCACCTTATTTAAGAACTATCGGCAAGCTATTCGGACTAAACCCTCCACCTCTTGAAACTGCTAAAATACTTGAACTCGGTTGTGGAATCGGTGTTAATCTGCTTAACTTTGCTGAAACATACCCTAAATCACAATCTCTAGGTGTTGACTTATCCAAAACACAAATAGAACTAGGTAAAAAAATTATCAGTGATTTGAAAATAAAAAATGCCGAACTAAAGGCATTATCTATATTGAACCTTGATGAGTCATACGGTAAGTTTGATTACATAGTTTGTCACGGCGTGTATTCATGGGTACCTGAAGAAGTACAAGATAAAATACTTGAAGTCTGTAATAAACTGCTAAATCCGAACGGCATAGCTTTTGTAAGCTATAATACACTCCCGGGCTGGAATATGCAGGGAACAATACGTGAAATGATTATGTTTCATTCAGAGCTATTTAATACTAGCCACGATAAATTACAGCAAGCTAGATTACTTTTAAAGTTCATCAATGACTCATTAGAAAGCTCCACAACGCCTTATTCTAATTTCTTACGAGATGAAACAAAATTATTATCTGCATATACGGACTCATATGTATTACATGAATATTTAGGCGAAATTAATACAGGTACATATTTTCACCAATTTATAGAAAAAGCTCAAAAAAATCATCTAAATTACTTAGGTGATACGTCGCTTACTGCGATGTTTATCGGTAATTTACCTACTCAGGCAGCAGAAAAGCTACAAGCCGTTAATGATATTGTTCGTACTGAGCAATATATGGATTTTATCACTAATAGAAAGTTCCGCTCGACATTATTATGTCATCAAAACATACCTATAAACAGAAAAATTGAATTTAATAATTTAAAAGAGTTTTTTACTAGCCTTAATATTAGACCGGTAATTCTAGAAAAAGCTGTTGATTTAACTAACGAACAGGAAAATGTTAGCTTCTATTACGAAAATTTACCTGAGCCTTTTATTTCAACCACTTCGCCGATCATGAAAGCTATTTTATATGTATATGCCGAAAATATTAGCAATCCGATAAGCTTAGAACAAGTAGCAAAAGAAGCTTTTAAAAAGCTTGGTAAATATCAATTACAAGATTTCTTAGCAGCATTAGAACAGCATTTTATCATATTCATTTTTCAAGGTTATCTCAAAATATTTGAGACCAAACCTCATGCTATAGCAACTATCACCGAAAAACCTAAAACTAGCGAATTTGCAAGATATCAAGCAAAACAAGCACATTTTAATAATGTAACTAGCGTGTTTAGCGTCACTAATAGACTTAACGATATGGTAGGTATACCGATACACGAAAAATATATTTTAGAAATGTTAGACGGTACGCATAATATTGATGATATTAAGAAAGGCATTCTTGAAAAAATTAATTCAAAACTTTTAACTGCTCGTGACGATAAAGGACAGGAAGTAACAGATCCAAAATTATTAAAAGAATTTGTTGACTATGTAGTTAATACATCCCTTGAGAAATTCCGGGTGAATTATCTGTTAGTAGAGTAATTAAAATGTTCATGGTCAAGTCTACTTTGTTGCATGGATCAGCTTTTCCGTTATTGCGAGTAGTCGTAGACTACAGCTAATCCATAAAAATATAATCCGAGTAAATGAAAAGTAGCTATATGAAGCTCAACTTGGAAAAGAGCAAGGAGCCTGTAAACCGAGGAGCGGAGCGTATACTTAATACGTGAGCATCCGAGGACTTACAAAGACGATGTAGCCAATTTTTCAAGTTGAACGAGTATAACTATGCTACTAATTTTTCACGCAATACTTCAACTAACTTATTAATTGCTTCGGTTGGGTGGATGTTCTCAAGGATAGCAAGCTCGCCTGCAAGTCTATTTAAAGCTGATTCGTAGAGTGTTCTTTCACTGTAAGAACGATCATTATCAACATTTTTATGTAAGTCCCGTAATACTTCGGCTATGGCTACAATATTACCTGAGTTAATTTTGCCTTCATATTCTTGGGCTCTTCTACTCCACATTCTATTTCCTTGTTTTGGTTTACCTTGAAGAGTTGAATATATGACATCTAAATCTTTTCTGCTTGCAACCGCTCTAAGACCAACAACCGCAGCTCTACTAACAGGCACTTTTAATGTCATTTTATCCTGCGAAAAGGAAATTACATATACTTTAATTTTAGTACCTGCAATAGTATGATATTCTATATTTGTTATTTCACCAACTCCATGTGCAGGATAGACAATTCTCTGCCCTATTTTAAACTCGGATTTTTGTTCGGATTGTGTTATATTTGCCATTATTAATTCCTCCGTAGTGGTTTTAGTGCCTAAGAACTTAATGTTAGACTACTATTTTCTATAGCATAGCACATTTTGCTTTTATTATAAAGTAGAGATTTTTATTGAAATAAAATTGATACGATTTTATTGTAGATAATATTAATAAGTTAAAGGAATAAATATGCGAAGTATTTTTATTGTACTAATATTTTTATTATTTTTGAGTAGCTGTTCAGAAGAAAAAGCACAAGATAAGAACCATGAGGAAAAACAAATAATAGAGCACGAAACTCTACAAAATAACGAAACTTCTAAAGAAACGAACCAGGAAGCCGTAAATTCTGAAAATACGGCTGAATCAATAGTTCCTGCTAATGATAATAATCAGACTGATGAAGTATCAACGCCAGCTTCACAAGAACAAAAAAATCCTGCAATAAAACCTGTTAAAGTCACTTTTAAAGTTGATGATAATGATATGGTTCTCGGTAACAAAAAATCAAATGTTATAGTAGTCGAGTATTTTTCTCCTACCTGCCCACATTGTGCTTATTATCATCAAACAATTTTTCCAGAACTCAAGAAAAAATATATTGATACTAACAAAATTGCATATGTGGTTCGTGAATTTATTGCTACTAAACAAGATTTAGATGCTGCAATTTTAGCCCGCTGCAAGGGGGATACAAATAGTTTTACACAACTTCATAATATCATGTTAATACAACAAGATAAGTGGGCATATAGCAATAAATACAGAGAATTATTAACTGATATAGGACAACTTGGCGGTATTTCTCCGGAAGAATATAAACAATGTTTAAATAATGATAAAATTACTGAAATACTAATTGCTAATACCAATTTTGTAGCACAAGCACCCCAATTTATAGGTACTCCTTCTTTCTTCGTTAACGGAGTACAAACAGGAAGTTATAGCATAGATACTATTTCCACAGCAGTTGATAAAGCTTTAGAGGAGCAGTAAAGAAAAAGCAAAAAATGAAATGAGCCTGTAATTTAGATCGTTATTGCGAGCAGTCGTAAGCTGTGCGGCAATCTCGTTAAATATCCTGAGATTGCTTCGTCGACGCCTATGGCGTCTTCTCGCAATGACGGGGATAAACTAATGAATACGGAAAAACTAAAAGATATCAAAGCAAGAATTAAAGATTTAAAAACTCCTAATTTTTCTAATCTTAAAATTCGGCAAGAAATTAGCCCGTTCACTATCGCTGTAGATTTAGTTTCAGGTACAATGGTAGGTGTCGTAATTGGAATATTTACGGATAAATTTTTTAATTCTAAACCTTTATTTCTTATTATATTTACAATAATAGGAATGATTGCCGGCTTTAACATTATAAGGCAAAAAGTAAATAATAAAAAGTAAGGAAATGACTCATAGCCCTTTAGCACAATTTGATATCAAAAAATTAATAGACATCAAAATGTTCGGTTTTGACGTCAGCTGTACTAATTCGAGTATCTATATGTTACTTGCTAGCATTTTAGCTCTAACTTATTTTTACTTAGCTTTTTATAACCGGAAATTAGTACCTTCTAGATTACAAGTGAGTGCTGAAATAGTTTATAATCTTGTAGCTGATATGTTAAATCAGAATATAGGAGTAAAAGGACGTAAATTTATTCCGTTAGTTTTTAGTTTATTTATTTTCATTTTATTCTGTAATTTACTTGGTATGACGCCTTATAGCTTTACTGCTACTAGTCATATTATCGTTACTTTTACCTTGGCAATTCTAGTATTTTTAACGGTAACTATAGTTGGTTTTGTAAAACACGGCTTACGTTTTTTAACCCTTTTTTTACCGCACGGTACTCCTTTATGGTTAGCACCGTTGATGATAGTAATTGAACTATTTACATATTTAGCAAGACCGGTTAGTTTATCATTGCGACTTGCCGCCAATATGATGGCAGGACATGTTTTATTAAAAGTAATGGCCGGTTTTACCGTTTCATTAATGATTTACTTGAAATTTCTGCCAATCCCTCTTATGGTTATACTAATTGGGTTTGAAATTTTTGTTGCAATACTTCAAGCTTATATTTTTACTATTTTATCTTGTATGTATCTTAATGATGCTATTAATTTACACTAGGCTTTTTGCACAACTTGCTTCTAAAGGTAATTTGTACGTCAATCCGATGCTCGAATCCTCACGTACTTTTTTGTACGCTGCGGTTCTGTGCTTCGTGTTTCTTGCAAATTCCTCTTTATTAGCTTCGTTGTGCAAAAAGCCTATTATACAGATAATTAGATAAAAATTTTTGATTAATTAAAAGTGAGGTTTTTTATGGATATGGTTTCTTTAAAATTTATTGGTACAGGACTTATGGCTATCGGCATGTACGGTGCAGCTTTAGGCGTTAGTAATATATTTAGCTCTCTACTTAGTTCAATAGCACGAAACCCTTCGGCTACAGAAAACTTACAAAGAATGGCTCTGATCGGTGCAGGTCTTGCTGAAGCAATGGGACTTTTTTCCTTTGTAATTGCTATGTTACTTATTTTTTCTTAAAATTCATTTTTAAATAAGATGCCTCAATTTGATATTGCTACCTATTATTCACAAATTTTTTGGCTTATTGTTACTTTCGGCTTATTGTATATCTTTGTTTATAAATTTATAACTCCAAAAGCTGAAGAAATTTTTAACAATAGACAGACAAATATTCAAGATAATATTATGCAAGCCGATACATTGACCATAGAAGTAGAAAAGCTAAATAAATATTATAACGAGGAAATAGACAAAACAAATACTAAAATAGATAGGCTAAAAAAAGAAAAAATAGACTCTTTAGAATCAGAATTTTTAATTAAAAAAAAGAATCTAGAGCAAGATTTAAAAAACTCTATAAATCAAAACATTGAAGGTATAAATTTAGCTGCTAAGCAATTTAGAACTAATAAAAACGCAGCAATCATAAAGCTTGCCGTTAATATTATTGAAAAAATAGCCGGCACTAAAGCAGATATGAATTTACTACAAAATATAAAAAATATAAAAGTAAAATAATGAATTTCCTAGATGAGAGCTTCTGGCTTGCCGTTAGTTTTGTAATTTTTGTGTATTTAGTTTATAGACCGGCAAAAAAAGCCATTTTAAATTCTTTAGATGCTAAGATTTTAGAAGTCCAGGAAAAAGTTCTAAAAGCTGAAAAGTTAAAAGAAGATGCTGCTTTGCTCTTTAAACACACCAACGCACAAATAAAGAAATTAGAAACTTTACGCTCTCACATGATAGAAGAAAGTAATGAAGTTACCAAGAAAATTATTCAAGAAAAAACTAAAGAAATTGAGGAATTTTTAGAACATAAAAAATCTGATGCTATACAGTTAATGCAAAACCAAAAATCAACCGCAAGTAAAGAGCTACAAGATGAATTTTGTGATGAAGTGATAAAACTTGTATCCGAATATTTTCAATCAGTTAAGCTTTCAGAAAGCAACATTGCTAAAAATTTAATGGATAAATCTGATTTTCCTCAGGATGAGGGTAAAGCTACATAGCCACACTAACCACTAGCTAGCAATTTATTTAAAATTGCTTCATCATTAACACATACCCGTAATATCGAGCCATCAATAAAATATTCAGGATGTTCGTTTGTTATCTTATTTGTTAATTCAGGATAGGCTCTAACAAATTCTTTTACACAAGTGAAGTTTTTACTAGAGCTGTTAATCGCTCCTAAGCAAATCGCTTCAAAACATAACATTTTAGCTATTTCTATATTTTTAAGGTCAGATAAAACTCCTAGTTGTTTTGTTAAATATCTATCGCCTAAATAGCCTTTCACCCCCCAATTTCCTAAAATTGAGAACTTATTGTTCCACTTATCTTTAGCAGCATTAATATATATTTTATTTAAAACATTCTTTTGTATTTTTTGTTTAATTTCTAATGTAACTTCCTCAAAATCGCCTCTTTGTAATATAAACTCCCTAGTTTCATTATTTTTTATGGTGCAATTTTTTTGAGATAAGTTTTTAGCCCTGTAGTGACCTAAACCTAAAGTTTGTATGTACATTAAATAAGATTGTTTATAGAACTCTATAACTTCGTATGTATTATCTAATTTTCATAAATCACTCCGATATTATTAAGAGAGCTAGCAATAAAAGAAGGATGAACTAATTCTTGATCGATTTTTAAAGCTTTCTTATAATATTTTAACGATTCTTCAAATTTACATAATATATATTCATTATAATAATCCATTTTTTGATATAAATTTGCCTTTCTACATTTATCAATTTCAATATCATCATTTAATATTTTTACTACATGGGGATAAAATATTTTAGAATTTTCCCAGTCTTCACTTGGAACATCTGTTAATATTGGAAATAAATCATCTAAGATTTCTGCTAGTCTTGTATAAATCTCTTTTTCATCTATCGCATATTCTTTATATTTATTTATATATTGCTTTGTTATAAATTGCGTTAATCTATGTAATTGTAAGCCGGCTTGTCCATTTTGGTATGTTAGATTCATTATCGATAATGCTTCTAACCTTTTTATAGGTTCTTGTAGCTTTTCTTCATCTATTAAAAATAATCCTTTGAAAATCTCTATACTGATAAAATCAGGGTCTAAATCTGCAGAATATTGTAATATCTACCAAGCTAAAGGTGATTTTTCTTAATAATTGTAGTAATAAAACGGTTTCTATATGATCATCTTTGCTATTTTTAAAGTAATTTTAATGTAATCATTTACTTTAAGTAATTTATTTGCTTTTAAATATGCTACTGCTTTAGATAGCCTATAAGGTGATGCAGCGGATAATGAAAATCTCTATGAGCAAAATATAAACTAAGCTCTGCGAGCCATACACATAAAGAATGACCTGTGAAAGATAAATTATAATTATTCTCTTCAGCATATTTGGTAATCTCCTTTGTAGCTTCATATGCGGGGCCGCTTGCTGTGCCACTATCTGCTCACCTAAAATACTTTTAAAATGAGCTTTAAACGGTGAATTAGTTTTGAGCAAATCTAATTTTTCAAATGTAGTACCTCGATAGGTTTTTTCATTTACATATGCTACTGCGTAATATCTACCTATTTCAGGCTTGTTAAATATTTTAAATACTTTCCAGTCTTTTAATTGTTCATTTCAGGTTTTGACATTTTCATTATTTTCTTTTTCTACAACAAACTCTACAATATCACGTAGAATCCATATAAGCATGTAAACTAAATAAACCATGTACAAAATCGGTAGGGTGGTGCTTATAGTTTTGATTATTTAAGATAATTTTACTTTCAATCTTTTGTACAAGCTCACTAGAAGCATTAGGCATCTTGCCCCAACTTACATTACCGATAAAATTATTATTTTGGATTTTAGCGGCTATTTCCTCTAGCTACGGAAGCGTTAAATGTAGATTGCTAAAATCTAAATGAACAAATGAAGGGGCATGCTTTTCTAGACACACTATAATTGTTTGATAGTCACTTATAGTTTGAGAATAGTTAACTAGATTTTTTGAAGAAAACATATCTGCTTTCATAAATATACTTCATAAAATTTTATTAGTTGTATTGTATAATACTAATTGAATTGCACTTTGTGTTTTCAACCGAATTTTTTGAAGCATTATAAATTAAAAGTTATTATTTCAATTATTATTTTTATTCTGAATTTAAAATTAGATTATTTAAGATCTTATATTATAGGAAAATATAGAATGGTGACCCCTACGGGACTCGAACCCGTGTTCCCACCGTGAAAGGGTGGTGTCCTAACCACTAGACGAAGGGGCCTTAATTTTAAAGTAGGCAACATAGATATATTAGTCATACCGTGGCTATGACCACGGCATGACAGTAAGTTAGAAGTTTTATACAACACCTTTGCAAATGTTGCAAGTATAAAAATTATAGGTTTACCTTAAGCTTAACACTACCTTGATGACTTCTATAATGTTTATTTAGATAATAATTATAATCCAACGAAATAGTAGTATTTTTGATACTGCCTATAATACCCGTTCCTAAATTATAGGATGTTTTCGGTTGCTTCGGTATTAGATAATTATGTTTGAATGTATTATCAAATATTTTAACAACTCTATTTATTCTTTGGGTTTTCTCTTTAAAATTATGTTCTACCGCTCCTTGGAATGTTAGACCTAAATTATTAAATTTTAGAGCATCTTTTAAAGGTACTGTGACTTTAGTACCGACAATTCCGGACAATATATTATTCTCTTTCATTGTAAGAGCTATTTCTTGTACGTTAATACCGGTTTCATTATATACCCCGTCTCGTGACTTCCCGTATCTTAAGCCGATATTCGGGGTAATAAGGAGCTTGCTCTGCAAAAGATAATTATAATTCAGTAATGCTTCCACATTATAACTATGATTACGATGTTTTACATTACTTCTAATTTTAGTATCACCATATGAATAAGTTGTTTTATCTTTAATAAAGTTTTTAGAAGCAGATACTAAAGCTTGTAGTGCAAAATTCTTCGGTAATTCTTTTTGTCCGTAAATAGAAACCACATGACTATTAATAAGTTCTTTATCATTATTTTTACTATTTTTAAATTTAAATACTGAATGAACATTACTATAAGCTATACCTACGATATTATTGTCGATTTCAGCATCGAACCCGATGGTAGCACCTTTGTTAGTACCTCTATAACCGGTCATATTGTCAACGCGTCCATGATTATTAGTGCCGTACATACCACGCATCCACAAACCTCTTTTTATATGAGACTCTTCTTCATCACCGGCTCCTACTGCTACCATATTATTAGACATATTCATAGATGCATCTAATCTGTTACGAATCATATTATTTACAATAGTATTAACAACTTTCGCTTGATTTAAAGTAGGAGCGTTTTCTGAAATTTGCGTTTGCATTTCTTTTTTTGCTTCCTGTTCAAGAGGAATAGCCGTATCAACTTCTGTTATTTTAAGATTACCCCCATCGGAATCGGATAATTGCCCTATTGTTTCTTCCTCCTCTTCAAACCCTGAATCATAACTTTCTTCATCTTCGCTACCATCGCCTAATGCTAAACATTCCTTTTCTCTATCGTCACTTAATGCTAATGCACACTCATTACTTGATGCAAGTGCAGGTAATGAAGATAATTGTCTACTTACTTCTTTTACTTCTGTATCTTCTGTATCTTCTGTATCTTCTTGTTCTTTATCTCCTGCAGGTAAGGTAGATTCTGATTTACCATCCGACGCTAACATGTCTTGTAACAATAACTGAGCAAGAATATCTGCAGCTTCTTCGCCTTTATACTTCTCTAGAAGTAACGAAGAAATTTTTTCATCATGTTCTTGTAATCGTGCATTTATTGCTAAAAGCATTTTTTCATCTAATTCCTCTACATCCTGTATACGATTACTTATATAAGCCATTGCTTCTTTAATATGATTAAGTTCCTCACTTCTAGAACTCGAACCAGGCAATTCTTCTATTTTTTGTATTTTATTGCTTAATACTCTTATATAGGTATCTACATAATCTTTATCAATTTCTATAGTTACATCACGACTACTCAAATCATCACCATTAGATAAGCTGTTTATGCTACCAACTGAAGATGAACATGAAAATACCGGCTTACTCTCAGTTACCTTAGGTTTAGATTCAGTATCTAGATGCTTTATCTCCCCTTCTAACCAAATCTTTTCTTTCAATATCTCAAATACTTCGAGCTTTAACTTCTTAAATTTTGGATCATCATGATTTAAAGTATCTAACTCCAATTCCTTAGCTTTATAATCATTGGCTATTTTTTCATGTTTAGATTTTAATTCCCCTAATTTCATAACATTAGAATTGTTTAAATCCTCTAAGCCACTAACCGAAGGTGAACGGGATAGATTTGATTCTGCATCACTAGGTACACTGCTTATGTCACCAATTGAATAGGAACGTGACATTGATACATCTGTGCTTGAATACTCTTTATTTAAAGAAAATGCTGCTTCCATGGCTTTCCTTTTTTCTTTTAATTGTGATTCTTTTGAAGATAAGTCTCGTGCTTCTATAGCTAACCGCTTAAATTCTAGGTTTTCTGGATCTTGATATTGATTCAATTTGGCAATAGCTTGCTTTTCCTTAACTATTCTAGCTTCCTCTACTTTTAATAGTTTATCTTCTAAATCCAAATAATCTAATTTCTTGTCAAGCTCGGCACTTCTTAATAATGGTATAGGTAATTTTCGTTTACTAGTATTCTTGTAACTTATAGATGGCTTAGGTTGCTCTGTCTTATATGTTGTTTCTGATGCTAAATTCTCATAACTAACCGACTCATATATAGTAGATAAATTAGATAATGGCTGTGTACCTTTTTTAATAGTACTATCAACCAAATTTAGCCTACCTTGTGATCTATCAAGTAAAGCTTCAGCTTCTTTTAACACCTCAGGGGGAGCAATATTATATATTGAAGCATCTACATCTGTAAGTTCTCTTACTTCTGATGCTCCTAGTTGTTTAAGTTTGTTTAATAAATAACCGCGTGTATTTATATCACGAACTTTCTCAACCCTCAATACTACTTCTTGATATTGATCATTATCTAAATAAGGTAAAGATTTGGTTATTGTTGAATCTATTGATTCCTTAGGTACTCCTGAAGAGCTTATGGAACTTATAGCATTTATTATAATATTTTTATGATCTTCTCGAAATTGTTGAGCTTGCGGGGAGTTATATAGTGACCCTACATTTATAGCTAAATTTTTTGGTAAGTTATTCATATTAGCAGTCGGCATAGAATGGCTATTTCCCCAATTTGGATTAAATCCAACATCTGCATCTGTTTCTATATTATTAAAGTGTTTATCTGCTCTGCTTTTAATAGCATCCAATTTTTTTTCTGCTTTTGCATTATATGCTTTTATATCTTCCGGTTTGCGTATTAATACCTGCTGTAATTCTTGAGAGATTTTAATTGCTTCTTGGTAATCATTTTCTATTTCCTGTAAAGCTAAATTAAGTGATTTTTTTTGTGAAGGACTGGTTGTTTGCAGTATTGCGGTTCTCTTTGCATCTAAAAGGCTTATAAGCTGAGTTGCCTTTTTTGTGAATCCACTAACTACACTTAAACTAGACTCCTTATGATTCTCATTTCCCCAAGCGTGGCCAAATCCTCCCTCTTGATCTACTGTTCTTTGTTTTGAGGTTTCTCCATCTCTTTTCCTTTTTCTGTTCTCTGCACCATTTGTTTGCAAAATTGACCCTGCTTTTGATACAGCTCTCTTTATTATATTACCTTGTTTTTTCTTACTAGAAACTGAATAGGTACTTTCTTCAGTTAAAGTTTCTTGAGGTGCATTTGTATTCATTCTTTGGTTATACGCTGCATCCAAACTCGCTGATAGTTGATCGAAATCATAGGCTGACGACAAATTTTGACTTTCCAAACTCCTAAAGCCTGAATCAAAACGTTCTTCTTGTGAATGTAAATCTAGCCCTAGATCATTCTGCATACCTAAAGTTTCGGTACGCATTTTTTCTGATTGCAGTTGTTGTATCTCCGGAATACTTCCACTTGCATTATTTTTCCTCGATGAGTCACTTTTAGCAACCGTTGTATTTTGTGTTGGCGTTACTATTTTGTCAAGCTTTGGACTTGAAGAATATGGTGCAGGATTTTTCCAATTTTTGTCAGATCTCAAGCTTTCATCTGTAGTTGTTGTTTGTAACAATGCTGATTTTTCTTCAAAATTTGATGATATTACACTTTTAGCTGAAGGCGAGCGTGATAATACTGGAGTACCGCTTTTTCTTGAATTCTCTTCATACTCTGCATAAGACTGAAATATTTCCGCTTGCTCATATGCTTTTTGAGTTTCCAGAATTCTAGCTTGCTGAATTTCATATAATTTCGAGTATAAACCTTCATATGCCTTTATACTGGCAAGATGTGCAACATCACCTAATTTTTGATTAAATTGATCCGCACTTAACTTTCTCATTGCTGCCACTAAACTATCTATTACACCATCTATTTGAGCTTGATTTGACTGATTTGGCTGTATACTATTCAAATAATTAATGTGTAGTGAAGCCTTAGCCTCGTAAATATCTTTGGAATGACTTGGAAGCTGTCCAGATACTTCTGAACGATTTTCTTGTATTTGCTGCTGCGGCATACCTAACACCAGATTACCTTCTAATGAACTATTCACATTAGCAGCTTGCGTATACGGCATATTGCCCCAACCTGAATAAAATCCGACATCTTCATCTGTTTCTTTACCTAAAGTGCCGCTTGATAAGCTCCCCAAGCCTGAACCCATACTTTTAGGGTCCTCTATTTCTTGACTCGGCAACATTACTGTATAAGGTTGCTGCTGAACTTTCATTGGCACTAAGTACCCCTCTTCATCCTCTGGTTGTTCACCTAAAATTCTCTGAACCCTATGACTTAATGGCATGGTTGGCTTTGCTCTTGGCGGCTGCTTATAAGTAGAACCGGTAGAACTATTATAAACAACAGGAGTTAATAACTTTTTATCTTGCATGGCTCGTAATGCCGTTCTACTTGTTTCTTTTTTCGCACTAGCGGCTACTTCTTTAGCTTTATCTGCTGCCGTTTTTATAGCTTTTTCTTGTTTCTTTATTTCTGATAACTGCTTTTGTGCTTCTTGTTTTTTCTTTTCTCTTTCTGCTCTTTGCTTATCCTCTGCTTGTCGCTGCTTTTTTGTTTTTTTTGCAGCAATATATTGTTGATTTTGTACTACTTGCTGAGCCTCATTAATTCTTGCTTGCTGTGCTTGAAACGCACTAACTTTGGTTGACGCCGTTGTAACCGGAACTGTTTCCTGCGATTTTATCGAAACTTTATTTGTTGGAATATCTATTTTTTCTATTTTCTGAAATAATCTATCTGCTTCATTGTTTTTACTTGTTAACTCTTTTTCAAGTTTCTTTATTTTATTTTTATTTTCACCTATTTTGATTCTTGTTTCTATCTCTTCAACTCTTGACTTGAGTGCTTCTGTTGTTTTTTGTGCTGAAGTTAGCTGCGTATACAACTTCTGCAATGGTTTTTTATTTTTTTTACCTGTGGTATCTTTAATAGCCTGTGTTACTTCAGCTAACTTGATTCCTATCATCTCATTAACTCGTGATATATTACTTACCACTCCTGCTGCAATTTCAGTACTGCTTTTTTTTGTAGGCAACGGTACAAATGTCGACTCCGGAAGAACTTCTGGTTTAACCTGTGAGCTAGATTGCACTGTCTGTTGTTGCGGGTCGCTACTGCTAAACGATAATCTTCGTGCTGCCTTTGAGTTTGTGTTTATGTTTGGTGGTGTATTAGCTCCTAAACTATAATTTGGTTTAGAATCTGGAGTAGGCTGATACGGAGTCACCGGTGTTGATGATGGAGTACCAGGTGCCGTAGCATAATGTTCAGGTGATGTCAGGGTAGTATTTGGTGTATTAGGTGCAGTGACAAAACTATTTGAAGCTGGGCTAACAGTAGGCGAAGACGCTGTTATTATAATCTCTGGTTTTTGAGGCATTTGTTCTGTTTTTTCAGTGCCTACAAATGTTTTGCGTCTAGTAATTGGCCGTACTTTTCTTGCTTTCCCGACCTCAGACTTACTACGTGCTACCACTTTATAATGATCCTCTACAGGAACATCTTTTAATGGATTAGATGCCTTAGGTTTGTTAGATATTTTCATTTCTCTTATTTCAGATGGAATATATGCGTTTATTTCCGGTTCCGGTACAATTACTGTTCCTATCTGCTGCGGGGTATTTGTCGTATCTGGGGTATTTGTCGTATCTTTGTTTCCGTTTAATTGTGACAAGCTATTCAACAATTTACTACTGAGGTCGATACAAAATGCTTCTTTACTCATCGCCATACCCTCAAAAGGTATTGCAATTATTGCTCCTACTGAAATAGAGGCAAGCAGAGAATATTTTAAGAATCTTGATTTTTTTAGTAAATGTTGTTCTGTTAACTTATTCATGATAAATATCTCAATTTAAATTAAAATTTTATATACATAAACGTTGGGTATTATAATAAATAAGTTAATAAAAAGCAATATATAAGTTAACTTATCTTAACTTATAATTACAAGAGAATTTTATGCTAATTATTGAAAATATAACAGATATGACGTATAATGTATTTTTAACTTTTGATAGAAAATACTGCAATATTTTAAAATAACTTTGGAAACAGAGTATAATAATTTAAATATTTAGTATTTTGTTAGTTTTATTTACAGTATTATTGTTTATTTTTCGCTTGATTTTGAGCTTTCATTTACAACAATTTTTTTCATTTTTTGTGTTTGTTTAATATTAACCTTTACTAGAAATTCTAATATATTTTTACGGCTTACTTACTGAATGATTATTGCTTTTATTTTTGGCATATTCATCTCTCGTGTAACAAATTTACATAGCGAAATGCTTTATAAACCTATCATCACTAAAATTAGCGGTAAAATAGAATCGATAAAACCAACTATTATTAGGAGGATAAGTAGTATTAAGTCGCATAAAGATAGAAAAAATAGAAAAAATTAATCGTAACTTACAAAAAGTTAAAATTAGTATACTGAAAAATATATACAAGAAATTAGGGTAAATAACCAAATTACTTTGCTTGCTAAACTCTATAAGCCGCAAAATAGTATACTACCCGGGGGTTATGATTTTGGTTTTTACGCTTATCTATCGGATATTGGAGCAAACGGCTATGCGATGTCTGGGCCGCAAATTATAGAACATAATGAAACAAATTTTTATTTATAGAGTGTGTTCCTATATTTATAATAATTTAATAGAAAAGATAAAGGGAATTTTGCAGCTGCAATATTACTTGGCGAGACGAAAGGTTTAAACAGGCAAATAATGCAGGATATGAGGCAAAGCGGTATATCACACGTGCTTTGTGTTTCAGGATTGCATCTATCTTTAGTCTTGATGATTATTTTCCTTACTACAAGGTTTTTATTAAATCTCCCAAATTCATTTGGCATATAATTTCAATATAAAATTAATCTCTGCTCATTGTTCGCTAATAGGAAGCTTTGGTTATTTAGAACTAAGCGGTATGCAAATAGCAGCGACTAGAGCTTTTATTACTGCTGCAATTTTTATTTACGGTATTATTATCGGACGCTCTTACTTTCCCCTTCGTTCACTTGCAATTGCGGCTTTTATAATATTATCGTTAAATCCCGAATATATTTTTCATCCAAGTTTCCAATTATCTTTTATCGCCGTATTATCGCTTGTTGCCGATTATGAATTTTACTTAAAGAATTCATGGTTACTTGGAGAAAAGAAAGGCATTTTTGGAGCAGTAAAATTTTATACAGCCTCAAATATTTATTCAAGCTTCTTAGCAAGCATCATAACGGCGCCTGTAGTAATTAATCAATTCTTTATATTTGCTACTTACTCAGTACCAGCTAACCTCATTGTCGTTCCGATAACGTCATTTTTTCTTATGCCGCTTACTTTGTTATCTCTGCCTTTTACCATGATCGGGTTTTATAACTATATCCTAAAGCTTATGGGATTCTTTATTAATATAATAATAAAATCAGCTGCCTATTTTAATAGTTTACCGGCTGCTGTATGGTATTTCGGTTATATTACCAATTTCAGCATATTACTCTTTTTATTCGGCTTTTTTGGATTTGTATATGGAAAACTGCTTGGCGTTTGCTTGGTCTTGCAATCATGGCAATATCTTTTATATTTATGTTCTACTCCCCAAAGCCGGAATTAATATTTGATGCAAATCATATGGCGGTAGGCGTTAAAGATAGAGAAAATAAACTAGTAATACATGCTGATAAAACACCTGCTCTCAATAGAACTTACTGGGCTAATTGGTTTGGACAAGTGAGAAAGCCGAAATTTATATTAATCTCAATTATAAATCTAAATGCCGTGGGAGCTTAATAACGATTAATAAAGATTTTTTTAAAAAAAACCCTGTTATACTTATCTTTTGCAATAAAAAGGAATGTACGGTAAAATCTTAGTACCGGACTGTTTTTGTTTTATGTCATTCCCGCTTGGCATTGTTGTGTGGATACTGAGTCGTCATTGCAAGCAACTGTAAGGAGCGTGGCAATCCAGAAAAATAATAAAAAAATGTTAAAAACTAGCATTTTTTACTGGATTGCTTCGTCAAAACTTACAGTTTTTCCTCGCAATGACGGATAAATCTATCCACGCAACAACGCCAAGCGGGAATGACATAAACAAGCCATATAACAAGGTCCAGCTTTTAGTTAGGATGACATCAAAGTCTTTTTAAAAACTATCCGATACTTTAGGTAAAATCGAATAATGCAAGTTACACACAAAATACTAAAAATCCCCTCAAAAGGATATAGAAAAATCTTGAGTCTCTTAAATGAAAAAGGACAAGCAAGACTTATAGGCGGCTGCGTACGTGATGCGTTATTAGATCTCTTGCATAACAAAGCTAATAAAGAAGAATTTGAAGGAGACACAGAACGCAGAATCGCAGTGTACATAAACGTACTTGAGGATTCGAGTACCGGATCGACGTACAAATTACCTTTAGAAGCAAGTTATCCAAGAGATCGACTTGAGAAAGGTAGCTACGATATAGATATAGCTACTAATTTGACACCTAGTGAAGTAACAAATATTTTATCTGGAGCTAAAATAAAAACTATTCCGACCGGTTTAAAATTCGGCACGATTACGGCTACTTTAAATAATGAAAAATTTGAGATCACGACTCTTAGAAAAGATATTGAATGTAACGGCAGACATGCCAAAGTAATATTCACCAACGATTTTGCCGAAGATGCCGCAAGACGAGATTTTACTATTAATGCTTTAAGCTATTGTCCCTTTAAGAACGAGATATATGATTATTTTGAAGGGTTTAAGGATTTGCAGCAGGAAAAGGTTGTATTTATAGGGGAAGCTCTAGATAGAATTAAAGAAGATTATTTACGAATTTTACGCTTTTTTCGGTTTTCCAGCTATTATGCGAATCAGCTTGATGATGGCAGCTTTAAAGCATGTAAAGCTTTAAAAGACGGCTTAAAAACTTTATCACGAGAGCGAATTAAAAGCGAAATGGATAAAATTATTGTTTCAAAAAGAGCAGCACAAATTTTAAAAGCTATGTTTGAAATAGGAATATTAGAACTAATATTCTCTATCCAAAATTATGAAATAAAATTTTTTGAGCAGGCAAATGATTTTAAATTAGAATTAGTTACTCGATATGCACTCTTATTATATTGTCAAAAAGATTTAAATTTAAAGGTCTTTCTAGATTGGAAATTCTCAAAACATGAAGCAATGCAAATACTATCAATAACGAACTTTCTGAATGACGCTAAATTTAACATGAAAAAAATTTGGTTTGAAAAAAAGAATTATAAGGAATATTTATTAGCAGCTAGCATAATCGGTAAATTAAATCATTTACAAACAAAAGAATTTATCCTTAAATATGATGCGTTATTACGTCCTAAATTCCAAGTAAACGGTAATGATTTGTTAAATATGAATATAGAAAAAAAAGAGATAGGAGCAAAACTAGAATATCTAAAAAATTTTTGGATAGAGCAGGATTTTAAACCTAGTAAATTAGAGTTGTTGGAGAAATTATGAGAGCTAGTACGTCAAACCGTCATTGCGAGGAAAAATTGAAAATTTTGACGAAGCAATCTCGTGCCAAAATCCTGAGATTGCCACGCTCCTTTCAGTCGCTAGCAATGACGATTTGGTATCAACGCAAGCAAGCCTTCGCAGGGATGACATACCTAGCATTACTATTCCTTACATTCCTCAGCCTTACTAGCTATGCTAAGCCTAAGATAGTTGTAAGTATTACGCCAATCGGTAGTATTGTTTCGATGCTTGTTAAGGATAAAGCGGATATCGAGAGCTTAGCTATTAGTAGTGACTGTCCACATCATTATAATTTAAAACCTAGTGATTTAGTAAAAGTCAAAAATTCCGATATAGCAATTTATATTAATGAACAATTTGACGGTTTTGCCGAGAAATTAATTGATAATCATAGCAAAAACATTATAAAAATCAGTGATATTAAATCTTTAACCACTATAAAAGATAATTGGCATATTTGGCTTGATTTTAATAATGCTGTGATTTTACTACAGGAATTTGCACGAATATTTAGTGAAAATTTTCCTGAGCTACAAGAAGATATTAATAATAACCTTTCAACAGCACTTAAAGAATTAAATAAGCTACAAGAGATTAAAAATAATGAGCTTGCAACGATAAAAGACGTAATTTTATTAAGTGACAGTAGCGAGTATTTTTTTCTTAATACTAATATTAAAACTGCAAAATTATATAGCGAAAGTCAAAAAAGCCTCCGATATATAAGCAAGCTAGAAGATTTAATTAAAGAGTCTAATAACAAATGTCTTGTTTTAAGTAATGAACAAAATTCACGGTTATACGACAAATTAAACGCTAAAATAATAATATTAAATAGCGAAAACTGGAATGTGCAGAATATAGGTTCCAACACTTTTCAGAATCAATATTTACAAATGATCTATCAAGTTAAAAAATGCATACACTAAATAGCGAAGAAGAGACAAAGAAGCTTGCAAAGCTTTTAGCACAAAGCTTAAAACCAAATGATGTAGTTTTACTTAACGGTGACCTTGGAGCAGGTAAAACATTTTTTTGTCGTGAAATTATTAAATATTTTTGCGGTGAAAATACAAGCATTATAAGCCCGACTTTTAACTTACTGCAAACGTATAAAGCATCTAACTTCACTATATATCACTATGACCTGTATCGTCTTAAATCACCTGAAGAAATTTATGAACTTGGATTTGAAGAGGCATTAAACGGCAATTTAATTTTAATAGAATGGTCTGAAATTATTAAGCATTTACTTACTCCGCCTTTAATCGAAGTAAATCTAGAAGTATTAGATAATAATAAACGTTTATGTAGTATAATAACAAATCATAAAGAAAATTCACAAGAATCTTCCCTTATTGATTTTTTACAAGATTCTCCGCTATTCGATACAAAACTTGATATTCAAAAAGATAAAAGCCCTACTAGAAAAGTTAAGTTATAATTATGAACTATTTAATTTTTCTTTTAAATAATTTATAAACTTCTCCATCATTTCTTTTTCCTATAAGAAAGATATTTAATATCTTATTTAAAAAATCCTTACTCTCTTCCTATGATAAAAAACCGCTTTTACTCGCATTTTTTGCTTGCATTGCCAAATACATATCTTCAAGCTGATCAAATTTCTCATATTCTTCATGTGATATAAGAACAACTATGGGCTTACCGTATTTATTTATAATTACCGGTGATTTTACTGCTTGATTCATCAATTCCCCAAAATGATTTTGAGCTTCTTTACTACTAATACTTTTCATATTGTTACTTTATTTAGTTTGTATAATTATTATATTAGCTATGATAAGCTATTATCAATATGATAACTACTAATTATTAATATCTAACTAATCAATTGTCATGTAATAAAAACGCCTTTTCAATAGGAAGTAATTTTAATTCCGGTAACATCGGCATAATTAAATCTATTCCGGCTTTTTCGTTACTATTACCGTGTACCAATATAAAAGAACCATTTTGAACTTTGTCGCCTTTAGCAAGCCATGCATTACTCCCAAGCGGAATAAATCCCAAATCTTTTAGTTTTTCTATTAATGTTTGATCGGAAACTAATCCAGGAAAACGAAAGAAAGGTGACGGAGCAATATTATAACTTACTAATATTTTCCCTGCTTCTAATACTTCATTTTCAAAATCATTTTTATTGGAAAGAAGGAAATTATCTTCAAGAGGTTTATCTTTAAAATAAGGATGACTAAATGAATGATTAACCCATGTTATTTGTAAATAACCGTTTTCTTGTTGTTTTAATAACCATAAGAATTCTTCTGTATGCTTATTAATCCATAATCCTGAAACACATATAGCAATCGGAATAGGTTTATTTAGTTTGATCGATAATTCTACGAGCTTTTTAAAAAAATCTTCTTCAAAGCTTTTGGAAGAAGGACACATGTCAATTGTCAAGAACTGTCCTTTTACTTTATACATGCTACTCGTAACACCGTAATTTTGTTGTATATAAGGTGCAGAGCTATATTTATTTAAAACTTTAATATACCGAGTTTTACTTAATTTTTTTAGAAGATTTTCCTTTTCTATTTTATTCGTAGGTAAAATTACCAGCTCTTGTAGGGCTATTTCAGTTTTAAAAGAATTCGGATCTACTAAAACGAAATATGATTTTTCATTATTTAAATAAGAACGAATAGCAATTCTTATTTTTTTATTTTCAGCAATTACAGGCAAAAATACCGGTTTATAATCAGTTATAATTACTGCTTTTTCACTTGCATAGCTTAAACTAAAAAACAATATTACAAAAATAAAACTTAAAATTCTTTTAATTTATTCGTCTCCATAACGCTCGTATAAAATTCCGCAATTTTCTCTTTTACAGCTAGAGGATCGTTCATTAAATTAACAGCACCTCTAAACTCTGCTGAATTCGGTAAACCACTACTATACCAGCCAATATGCTTACGTGCAATAGGTACGCCCACAGATTCACCATAATAATCAAGTATTGCCTCATAATGCTCGGTTACGATATCTAGCTGCTCTGCTATAGAGGGAGCAGATTTTTCTTCACCTGTTTTAAGATAATGATCAATTTGTGAAATAAGCCAAGGTTTGCCATATGCTCCTCTACCGACCATAATACCGTCTGCACCGGATTTTTGTAGGGCTTCTTTTGCCTTAGCAAAATTAGTAATATCACCGTTAGCAATAACCGGAATCTTTACCGATTCTTTAACTGATCGTATAAAATCCCAATCGGCACTACCGGAATAAAACTGGCATCTAGTTCTACCGTGAACGGTAACCATCTGAACACCTGAGCTTTCAGCAATTTTGGCTAAAGTCGGAGCGTTTTTCGTATTATCATCCCAACCCATACGCATTTTAACGGTTACCGGCAGCTTAACCGCTTCAACGGTAGCTTCAAAAATTTTAGCTGCCAGCTGCTCATCCCTCATTAGAGCCGAGCCTGAATAACCGCCTACTACTTTTTTCGCCGGACAGCCAAAATTAAGATCGATAATTTTTGCCCCCATACCCTCATTCATTTTAGCAGCTTCTGCTATCACATTCGGCTCACAGCCTGCTAGCTGTACACAAGCACTTGTTGCATCATCACGCATAATGGCACTTTTTTTTAGTGACTGCCTAGATTCCACAATCATTGCTCTACTTGCTACCATTTCAGAAACTACAAGCCCTGCACCAAATCTTTTCACCAATCTTCTAAATTCCAAATCCGTAACACCCGACATTGGAGCTAGTATAATATTTGAAGAAAGCTCAATATTGCCGATTTTGATCATAAAAACCGTTATAAAAATAAACACTCATAATATCATAATTAAGTATTTTTGTCTAATATTGCTAATTAAGAATAGACAAAAGCCGATTAATCTATTATAAGCTTAAGTTATGTTTCTTTTTCTTACACCCTAATAAATGTAAAGAATAGTATAGACAAAAATCAACTTGGAAAAGAGCAAGGAGTCTGTAAGCCGAGGGAGCGGAGCGTATACTAATACGCGAGCATCCGAGGACCTTACAAAGACGACGAAGCCAATTTTTCAAATTCATCGAGTATATACGGCCATGTAGCTCAGTCGGTAGAGCAAAGGACTGAAAATCCTTGTGTCGTTGGTTCAATTCCAACCGTGGCCACCACCATTCCTTACTTTAAATCCCGTTATTTTATATCTTCAATTAAATTTCATCTGTGAACTTATTTTTGTAATTTTAATTAACTTTAGGTTAATAAGGATAAATTATGTTTATACGTATAAAAAAATTTTTGGAATACATGAAGAATCAACACCTGAAGAATCAGATGAAATATTATATAATCAACTAATATCTTTACTAGAAAAATTAACGCGTGTAATACATGCAAAAGATGAAGATAAAAAAGAAGTTGAAAAATTAATTGATAAAATAAAAAATACTAATTTATTTAATCAATCCGATGAGGATGGTAATACAGCCTTAACTTTAGCTGCTGATGCAGGTTTAGAAGAAGCTTGTTTAAAACTTATTCCCAAGATGTCTGACGAGCTATTAATACGATCGAGAATATACGTGGTCAGCCTGCATTAACAAAGGCTATGTGGCGTGATTTAGATAATGTTTGTATAGAGCTTATTCCAAGAATGTTTGAGGAAAACATTAACACTATTGATAAACTCGGAAGGACATTGTTAATGCTTGCAGCCAAAAAAGGCATGATAGCAGTTTCTCTAGAGTTTATTAAGTTGCTGCCACCTGAGATGATCATTCGTGCTGATAATAATGGGAATATGGCTGCAAGCTACGCAGATACGGACAAAGCATTTGCCGAGGTAAGGGAATTATTGCAAGAAAAACAACAAAACTTATTAAAAAATTTTGTTTCATTTCTAAATAAAACTTTTTTAAATAACAATGGTTTAGATAATTTTTTTTAAATTGCATATGCTACAAAATTCCATAAAAAAGTGAAAGTAAATAAGTAATTATTAGCATCTTATTTACAAGAACAAAATAATAATCCTGAATCTATTATAATAACGATGAATAATTTTATGAAATTATTCCCATTTACCATTGCAAGGGTATGTAAAAAATTCAACTGAAAATTCAATCGGATTCTAAAACCCCTTTTTTACATTTATCATGCTTACCAAATGAAGCAATATGTTGTATTATCTCCCACTTAGAAAACGAAAAATGGGGGATAGATGTGAGTTGTCTGGAAAAAGTAGCGCTACATAGAATTAATAAAAAGGGACAATTTTGCCTTCATCTTTAATTTTTATGATGCTTATAAATTTTGTTATACAAATAAAGTATTACTTTTTTTAAAGTAATTAATTTTTATATAACAAAAAGTAATTTTCATTACTTTTTAAAGCTCGTATGTTCAATACAAAATCATTCTTATCATAGATAAAAATTTTAACTAAGTTTAGATAATTAATACAGTGCCAAGAATAATTGAACGAAATAAACCAGGCGATGCTTTTAAAAGTTGTTTATTGATTATAAGTATAATTTTCTGTATGGTAAATTGAATAAATTTCTAATTAGTTTGTAGTAAGAATATGGTGTGTAAGGTTTTTTAGCTAAAATAAATTCTATTCTTAATTCCCTACTTATACCATTTGGATAAATTTCACGTAATAAGTCTTTGTCTTTAATAAAAAAATCTAGATATGGCTCAATAATAGCTATTCTTTCTTCTACTGTTTTAGTGTTCATAACGGCTTAGTTCTCCTTAGTTAAACTTAAATGATTCAAGTTTGATCACCAAGAAGCTAAGTTAAAGCCCGATTGGTGATCAGGGAGTTAGAAACACCGTCAACAAGAACAGCTGAGTAGTTTTTAGGCTTAAAGTTAATACTCTAAGCCCTGAACATGACTACTACCTCCCCGACCGTAAAATATCGAGGAATAAAACCAATTTAACGGTAATTTTACCGCCTGTTGATGGAGGTTTCTATACTCCAGAACAACCTTAGCTGTCCCAAGATGATTCTAAGCAAAACTTTAAACAAGTCAATATGATTATTGATTTCAAAAATTGGTATTGCTCGCATGACTCGTTTTATGTCATTCTCGCTTTCACGGAAATGACATCGAGCGGGTTTTTCGAGCCATGCAACAAAGCTTACAGTCGTTTGCAATGACGATATCAATCTTTATTTTGCAATACCTTTTATGCCACCTGTAAATTTCGTTGCATAATAAAACTATCACTTATATACTGTCGCTAATGATTAATTTGCTTAAAGTTATATGGTAAGTAGTAATTTTTATAAAAATCTAGGGCCACGAAAACTAACGGCAATTATAGATTTTTTACACGATATTATAGAACCTCCTAAGATTCATGAAGATATAGCTATTCATGATATTAAAATTCTGCAGGAAGCATCACCAAATGATATTAGCTTTTTAAGCAATCCTAAATACTCCGAATTTTTAAAAACTACCAAAGCTGCTGCTTGTATAGTGCCGAAAAATTTTACGGAAGAAGCAAATCCAAATACTGTTTTATTACACGCCCAGAACTCATATTTTGCTTACGGCAAATTAATAGATTTTTTTTATGCTCCTATTAAATCATACCCTGCTAAAATAATGAAATCCGCTATTGTTGCAGATTCGGCAACTATCGGGAAAAATTGTTATATAGGTCACAATGTAGTTATTGAAGACGATGTTATTATAGGTGATAATAGTATTATAGAAGCCGGAAGTTTTATAGGTAGAGGCGTAAATATCGGCAGAAACGCTAGAATAGAACAACATGTTTCAATAAATTATGCAATTATAGGCGACGACGTCGTAATACTTGCAGGTGCAAAAATTGGACAGGACGGGTTTGGATTTTCTACCGAAAAAGGCGTACATCACAAAATATTTCATACAGGAATAGTTAAAATCGGCAATAATGTTGAAATCGGTGCAAACACTACTATTGATAGAGGATCACTTCAAGATACAATTATAAAAGATTTATGCCGCATAGATAATTTAGTACAAATAGGGCATGGCGTCAAAATAGGTAAAGGCTCTATTATCGTAGCACAGACAGGTATAGCAGGAAGTAGCACGATCGGTAAATATTGTGCTCTTGGAGGGCAAGTAGGAATCGCCGGACATCTAAATATAGGCGACGAGGCACAGGTAGCGGCACAAGGCGGTGTAGCACAAAATATAGAAGCAGGTAAAATTGTCGGCGGCAGCCCTGCAGTTCCTATCATGGATTGGCATAGACAATCTATTATTATGAAACAATTACTAAAGACCTCTAATAGCAAATTAAAAAAGTAACTTGCTATTGAAAAGAGCTTTGTTGTTGCATGAATACCTGAGTGTCGTCATTGTGAGCAGCCATAGGCTACGTGGCAATCCAAAAAAATTAGCAAAAAGTGCTGATTTTAGTACTTTTTACTAGATTGCTTCGTCAATTATTACATAATTTCCTTGCAATGACGGAAAATTTACATTAAAGAAGAGACCTAAATAAATGATCATAGATATTACCGAAATCATGGATTGGATACCTCATCGCTATCCATTTTTATTAGTAGATAGAGTACTTAAAATCGATCCTAACAAATCAATAACAGGTATTAAAAACGTTACTGTTAACGAACCGCAATTTACAGGACATTTTCCGGCAAGGCCTGTTATGCCCGGTGTTCTAATGGTTGAGGCTATGGCACAATTAGCTGCTATATTAGTTGCTAAATCTTTAGGTTCTATTAAGAATAAAGAAGTGTTTTTAATGGCTATCGAAAATGCAAAATTTCGTAGAATTGTTCAACCGGGGGATACTATGCATATCCACGCTGTTATTGATCAGCAAAGAGCTAACGTATGGAAATTTTCAGGTACGGTTACGGTCGAAGGTGAAATAGCTGCAGAAAGTAAGTTTACCGCAATGATTAAAGATAAAGCATAGGGACAATAGTGTCAAATTCTAATATCCATACTACAGCTGTAATTGCAGAAGGTGCAAAGCTCGGTAAAAACGTAAAAATCGGACCGTATTGTATTATAGGTCCTGAAGTTGTGCTTTATGACAATGTCGAGCTAAAATCCCATGTAGTAATTGAAGGGATTACCGAAATCGGCGAAAATACCGTAATCTATCCTTTTGCATCAATAGGTCAACCTCCACAAATCTTAAAATATGCTAATGAGCGATCAAGCACGATAATCGGCTCTAATAATACTATTAGAGAATATGTTACGGTACAAGCAGGAAGCCAAGGCGGCGGAATGGTGACAAGAGTAGGAAATAATAATTTATTTATGGTCGGCGTCCATATAGGTCATGATTGTAAAATCGGCAATAATGTAGTATTTGCTAATTATGTAAGCCTAGCAGGTCATATTGGGGTAGGTGATTATGCAATAATCGGCGGGCTGTCTGCCGTACATCAATATGCTAGAATCGGTGAATATTCGATGATCGGCGGGCTATCGCCGGTCGGAGCAGATGTAATACCGTTTGGGCTTGTAAGTAGCAAACGTGCGGTGCTTGAGGGCTTAAATCTAATCGGTATGAATAGAAAAGGGTTTGATAAAGTAAAGTCTTTAAGTGCTTTAAAAGCTATCGAAGAAATCTTCTCAGGTGAAGGTAATTTTGCTGAGCGTATAAAACAAGTTGCCGAGAAATATAACAATAATTCTATAGTAATACAAATTATCGATTTTCTTAATCAAGATAGTAGTAGAGCATTTTGTCGTTTTGAGAAGTAAATTTATTTAGTGTTACAATTAAATTAGTATACGCTTAGAAATAAATTTAAGTAAAAAACTTGAAAAAGCAACTCGCAACTCATGATTTACACCGTGGAAAAAGCTGGATAATTAGTGAAGCAATACGTATATATCTTAAACAACTAGAAGAGTTAATTGAAGCTATTAAATCATGGATGAATTAGTCACTAATTTTCTCATTTTTGCTTGCAAAGAGTTTTGGCGTAAACGAGTTTTCAAGCTCTTAAAATCAACTATTTCTGCATTTTGATTTTGCTGGCTACAAGCAAAAATATATTTTTGCTCTCCTTTAACTTTTTGAATACATTGTCCGCAAATTCCTTTCATCATACATTGCATTGATGAATTAACGCTAACTATTATTTTTGTATTTTCACTGAATATTTCATTTTTTAGACTTTGCAATTCTTCTATTATTTCAGGAGAAGCATTAATTATTGCTATATCCATTGAAACTAATTTACGGATTTTTATATCAGGATAGGTAACAAATATAACTTCATTATTATTTTCTTTTAGAACTTTTAATAAGCCTATATTACCGGCTTCGAAATCAACAATAACTATTTTTTTATTTTGAGGTATTTCTAGCGGCGAACCTGTCGGCCCCATTAAAACTACTTTCTCATTTTCGGATAATGTTTTACATAAGCTAGTAGATTTACCGACTTCAAAAACTATAAAGCTAATTAAGCCTTTTTCTACATCAATATCGATAGGGCTTAAGGCTACAGGCTCTATCAACTTAGCAGCATCTTCAGAATAATTTTGTAAGCGAAAAAACTGTCCGAACTTAAAATTTTTAGCAGCAAGCGGCGAATGAATTATCAACTCAAAAGTTTTATCATCTAAAATATTTATTTTATTAACCCTAGAAGTCAGCAAATAATCAAGCTGCGTACAAAAATCTTTATAACTACCTTTAAAACTAGGATTATTATTTATAAGCCTTTTGTTAATAGCGTCGTACCCTTCTTTGGTACTAGCAAGAGCCTTCACTACACTACCCGAATATTTAGGATTACAATCACCGAAATAACTATATTTATCCTCATCGAATTGAGTGTTATTTTCTATACCGATTGCCATAATCACGGTTTTGGTTTTGATGTCATTGCAAGGAAATGCGTAGCATTGACGCGGCAATCTTGTTAAGCCAAACTCCTGAAATTGCCACGCAGTCTTTGACTGCTCGCAATAACGGTTTTGATTCTCAAACTCCACAGATTCCACATGACCGTATTTATCAACATTAATCCTTAAAGGTTGCATATTTTCCTTAAAATCAACACCGAGTGCTAATGCATATATTAGCTCCTCGTGATTTAATTTATATGCCGGCGAATCTTGCAATCTTCCACGATAGTAGACAGTAGCACCCCCAAGCTTATTAAAAACCTTTCTTAATTCTTCATTATTCTTAGCTTCTTTAAACAATTTTGCATGAGCAATAAATTCTTCAGCTATTTCTTTATCTTCCTCCGTTAAATCTTTTTCTATATAATCTTCGGCAAATTCCTCTACTTGTTTTTTATAGTAATATAAACTTTCCGTTGCTGCGTCTAAGGAAGTAAGACCGCCGCCTATTACCGCAATCGGCATCCTAATTACCATATTAGTATTAGAATTTTTCAAAAATGCCCCTCCGCTTTGCAAAGTCATTAAGAAATCAGAAGCCGTTTTTACGCCCTTAGCTTCAAAATTTTTTATATCTAAAATTTTCGGCTGACCTGCTCCAATGCAAAAAGCTATATGGTCGAAACCCAAATCGAAAGCTTGTTCTTTCGTTATATTAAAATCTAAAGCTACTCCGTCATAATATTTGAAATTATTATTTCTCTCTAATATTAGCCGCAATATATCGAGATTGTTTTTATCCCACCGAACGGTAATCCCATATTCCGCTACCCCTCCAAATCCTCTTGGCATTCTTTCCGATAACAAATTTTTATATTCATGCCAAAATTTTATAGGCTTATGAACGTCAAAAGGCAGTAGAGTAATTTTTAAACCGTCAATGGCCACAACATTATGACCTGACCGTAATAAATAATAGCTAAGACTAAAACCTGCAGGACCAAGACCGGTAACTAAAATATTATAATTAGTAGGTTCTTTCGGAAGCGGTGCATAAATATTAAGCGGATTCCAACGAGTAAGCAGTAAATATATCTCTAAGCCGTAAGGTAATTTAAGCGTTTCTTCTAAAATATTTGATTCTATTAATGAGATATTTACCGGATCTTGATTTTGGTAAATACAAGCTTTTGAGCAATCATTACAAATCCTATGACCTGTTGCTGCAACCATCGGATTATCAATAACGATAATAGCAAGAGCACCTAGGTTAAAACCTTGTGCCTTAACATAGTTCATTTCAGAAATTTTTTGTTTTAACGGGCAGCCTTGTTTTAAATCCGTCATTGCGAGCGACTGCAAGGAGCGTGGCAATCTCGTCAAATCTCCTGAGATTGCCACGTCGCTTCGCTCATCGCAATGACGATTCTGAGGTTGCAGTAATCCCTTAGAACAACTATCTTTATCCTGCTTATGGCAATAAATACAATAATGAGAATGGTTTAAAGCTTCATCTAGATTTAAAAAAGAATCTGTATAGTCAAAATCTACTCTCTTATTTTTTTGATATTTTAATATTTTTTTATCGTCTATTAGATTTTCTTTATCTAGTTTTTGTGGGAGGTTGAATAGGATGTCATCCTGTGGCTTGATACCCTCACACGAATAAACCCTATACGCAGCATACCTAGCTGCTATGTCTAATTCTTCTGCAAAACTTTCTTCTGCCTGTTGCCATATAATTATTTGTTTGGCAAATTCTCTAGAAGTAAAATTCGCACCTATTAAATCAGTTAGCTTTAAATACACATCTTCAAAATCAATATCTTTTATTTTTTCCGGTGGATATTTTTTTACGGCAACACGTTGAACAAATTTTCTTTTACATTCATAAATAATATCAAAATCTTTATGTTTTAACCTTGATATCGTTATTTCTTTTGAAATACAAAATAACTCTGCTAAAAAATCGTCTAAATGAGGGGAAATTTTTAGCAAAAATTCGGAATAATCTTTTGGAATAATGGAGAGAGAAGTCGATCTAAATAACATTAAATCTTTATGCAAAGATCTATCGGCTTTAAAGAGATAATCTAAAAATATTTGATCTAATTTTTTAAGCCCGGTTAAATCTAACTCATTAAAATCTAGATTAAAACCAAGTTTCATAAATAATAAATAACTCTTTTAGAAAATTGTCTATAAATTAAATAACTTATACAAACAGTAATAAATGCAACTATAATAGACTTAACTATCAGCATCATATCCGGTAATGTTCCGTCAATCACCAACGCTTGTACGGGTCTTATAACTAAAAAGAACGGATTGAATTCAAAATATATCTTTTTAGACTCCGGAATTAGCGAATATGGATAAACTATTGGTATACTCCAATAAATAACTCCAAGAATAACACTCAACATTTGCGGAATATCTCGAATATACGGCGTTAAAAATGCTACTGCGATAGAACCGCTAATCACACATATTATTAAGGGCAAAATTAATATCGGCATAAATATTATTTGCCAAGAAAATTTTTCTGGAAATAATAAAATAAAAGCAAAATACATTGCCGAAAATGAGCAAATTAAAGTATATAATTGCCCTAAACTATCCGCAACAGGAAAAAAAGTCTTAGAAATTCTAACTTTTTTTATTATTTGATCACGTGTAACTAAAGAACTTGAACAAATCGTTAAGCTGCTTACTATAAAACTCCACAAAGGAATACCGCCGACTAAGTTCATTACCATAAATTCTCTTGGCTGTCTTAATAAAAAACCGAAAAAATATGAAATTACCATTATGTGAATAAAAGGCTGAATTAAACTCCATAAAGAACCTAAAAAAGAATCTTTATTTTGCCTAATTATAGAAGCTTTAACTAGTAATGCTATTGCCCGCCAGTATTTTTTAGAAAAAAAATACTTTATCATTTTTATTAATTTCCTTGTTGTTGGTTATAGATTTTAAACATTTCCGATGGTGTACCATCACCTATAATATTGCCGTCTTTTAATAAAATACACCTATCGCAATTATCTTTTATAATTTCTTCTTGATGGCTTACTATTATTGAAATAGGAGTATTTTTAAATTTATTCTTCATTAAACTAAGAGATTTTTCTATAAAATAGCTATCGCCTGCCGCAAAAACTTCATCAAGTAATAGAATCTGCGGATTTTGAAATATCGATACAGAAAAAGCAAGGCGTGATAACATACCGGAGCTATAAATTTTTATCGGTAAATCAATTTTACTACCAAGTTCTGAAAAATCTATAATTTCCTTTTCAATTTTTTTGCTATATTTATCCAGCATATTATTATATAGCATTAACATTTTTATATTTTCACGACCAGTTTGCTCAGGCTCAAAACCAACTCCCATATCTATAATTGCCGCAATACCTCCATGAACTTTGACTGTACCGGATTTTAACGGATATATTCCGGCTATTAGCTTTAGAAGCGAACTTTTTCCCGAACCGTTACTCCCTATAAAAGCTATTTTTTCTTCCTCATAACAAGAAAAATTAATATTGTTTAATATAGGTATATTTGGAGAAAGAGAGACTCCTTTTTTTAAGAAGAAATGCTTTAAACCTTGAGCTCTTTTATGAGTATCAATACCTTCAACATAACCATTAGTTATCTCTATAAATACTTTTGGATGGCTAAGTGACATAAAATAAATATTAAATAGATTTATTAATCCAATCTAAAAGAGAATTTTTTTGTTGCAAACCTATTTTAGTATCTTTTTGTTCACCGTTTTTAAATAACATTATCGTTGGAATACTACGAATACCGTATTCTGAAGGAGTGTTAGGATTTTCATCAATATTCATTTTAAGTACTTTTACTTTGCCTTGTAATTCTTTACTGATTTCATCTATTATCGGTGTTAACATTTTACACGGTTCGCACCATTCTGCCCAAAAATCAACCAGTACAGATAAATCCGATTCTAATACTTCCTTTTTAAAAGAGCTATCCGTTACGTTATTTGCCATAAATTCCTCTATGTTTTTGTAGCATTGTCCATATGGCTTTATGTCATTCCCGCGTAGGCGGGGATCCAGTAAAACCTATAAAAAATTTGAAGTTATTTTTCTGGATCCCCGCCTACGCGGGAATGACATCGAGTAGGTTTTTCAATCCATACAACAAAGTCGCTTTTAGCTAGGAATGACATAGTGTTGTTTTCGGATTCATATGGACAACATCTATATTTATAAATAAAATTATACAGTACAGGCTTCTACTTGTAAATAATGAAAATCTTTTTATTTATTATATTTATTTTTTCTGTTATAATATATTCGCATTATTAAAGCTGCTGTTTCCTCTATTGATCTAGTCGACACATCAATTACCGGCCAATTTCTTTGATCACAAATTTTTCTGACTTCTAGGCACTCTTTTTGTACTATATTAAAATCCGTATAGCTTTTATTTTCGTTAATTTGTAATAGATTTAATCTAGCTTCTCTTATCTCAATTAACCTATTTGGATTAATAACGAGTCCTACTACCAATTGATCTATATCTTTTTCTATAAAATCAGGAAAGGGACAATTATAAACATAAGGAATATTGGCAGCTTTTAAACCGTTATACGCTAGAAATACGGAAGTCGGTGTCTTAGAAGTTCTAGAAGGACCTATTAATATTATATCAGCCTCTGATAATTCATTAAGCATTTGTCCGTCATCATGTCTTATAGCATAATCTATAGCATTAAGTGTATCAAAATAAGTTTTATCAAATTTATAATTGTAATTCTGTTCTTTTTCTATTTCAATACCTGAAAAAACAGACATTTCTTTAATAATTTTACCTATTACAGAAACACATGGAATTTTTAATTCATAGCAAAATTTCGTTAAAGATTTTCGGAGTCCTTGATCGGCAATTGTGTATAATACTATCCCATGTTTATATTCTATTTTACTTAATACTTCATTTAGTAATTCCAAATTTCTAATCATTGGCCAATGATATAATTTTGGTTTTACGGAAGTAAATTGTGCAAGGGCAGAATTTGCTGCATATTTTGCAGTTTGCACGGAAGAGTCTGAAACTAAGTGAATAATTAGCCTTGTCATACTTTACACATGTAATTGTGGATAAATTTTTTAATAACTTATTATTTTTCCTATTAAAATCTATTAAAAATTTCCTCAAATCCTTATTAAATCAAGTAAATCTAGTGTATTTTCTTTTAAACAAATAGTTTGTGGATAAAATTGTGAATAAATATCATTTTTCTTTGAAAAAATAGTCTTTTCTAAGCTATAAATGAATTTTACACTTAATTATCCACTTGTATAAATTCATTACAAACTTATGTGAATAATAATTAAAAATACCAATATTTTTAAGAAAATTTTAATGAAAATTCTGTTGATAACTCTGTTTAAAACATTTAATCTACATAATTCTATTTATATAAACAACAAATAATAAATATATTTATTATTCTAATATTTTTAGTAATAGCATGAAGCAAATTATAAATCCGTTAAAAGGAAATAGTAATAAAATACCTATTTGGTTTATGCGTCAAGCAGGTAGATATTTGCCGGAATATAAAAAAGTAAGAGAAACAACAAAAAATTTTTTAGATTTTTGTTATGATGTTAACAAAGCAACGGAAGTAACCTTACAACCGATAAAACGTTATGGATTTGATGCAGCTATTATTTTTTCCGATATATTAGTTTTACCTCATGCTCTTGGATGGGAAGTGGATTTTAAAGAAAATATAGGACCTATATTAAAGCAATTCAAATCACAAGAAGATTTTAAATATCTGCAAACCAATCCGAATGATAAATTAGAAAAGGTTTATGAAATAATAAAAAAAGTAAAAAAAGAATTACCATCCCCCACTTCTTTAATAGGATTTGCAGGTAGTCCTTGGACAGTGATGAGTTACATGTTAGAAGGAAAAGGAAAACAGGATTTTAAAACGAGCAAAAAATTCATATATGAAAATAAAATACTTGCTGAAGAATTATTAAATTTTATTACGGAAAAAATAGTTGATCATCTTATAAATCAAGCAAAATCTGGAGCAGATGTTTTAAAACTTTTTGATTCATGGTCAGGAGTACTTACAGAAGAGGAATTTACTGAATTTGTAATAGAGCCGACAAAAAAGATTATACTAAAAGTAAAAGAAGTTTTCCCAAAAACTCCTATAATTGCTTTTCCTAAAGGAGCGGGGTTATTGTACGAAAAATTTATAAAAGAAGTACCGATAGATATTTTAGCCGTAGATCAAATGGTCCCTCTTGAAAAAATGAAAGAGTGGAGTGATAAAGTAATAGTACAAGGTAATTTAGATCCGGTTGTATTATTAACTAATAAAGAAATTATTAAAGAAAAAACTTATAAAATTCTTCAGGCAATGAAAGGAAAGAATTTTATCTTTAATTTAGGACATGGTATTTTGCCTGAAACACCTACGGAAAATGTAGAATTTTTGACAGAATATGTTAGGTTATATGAAGAAAAGAATAGCAATAGTACTTTTTAATTTGGGCGGTCCAAAAGACCTTAAATCAGTGAAGCCTTTTCTATTTAATCTATTCTATGACAAAGCTATAATTAATCTACCAAATCCTTTGCGTTATATTATCGCTAAAATAATTTCTATTGCTAGAGAGAAAAAATCTCAAAAAATTTATTCTTTAATCGGTGGTAAATCTTCTTTACTTCAGGAAACAGAGGAGCAGAAATTAGCACTAACCGAAAAGCTAAAGCAACTTATAAAAGAAGATTTCGCTATTTTTATAAATATGAGATATTCAGCACCGTTTGCTAAAGAAGTAATAGGTCAAATAAAAAAATATAATCCAAGCGAAATAATATTATTGCCTCTATATTCTCAATTTTCAAGTACTACGACAGGATCATCGGTTAAAAATTTTTTACAAAACCTTGATATTGATATTCCAATTAAAACAATTTGCTGTTATCCTCTAGAAAAAGATTTTATAAAAGCCCATGTTTCATTAATTAAAAAAAAACTATATGATAAAAATTTTCGTATATTATTTTCTGCTCACGGGTTACCCGAAAAAATAATAAAAGCAGGTGATCCTTATAGTTTTCAGATAAAAGAAACAGTACAAGCAATAGTTAAAGAATTAAATATAAAAGATCTAGATTATAAGATAACTTATCAGAGTAGAGTAGGACCTATAGAGTGGTTAAAACCGAATACGGAAGACGAAATAGAGCTAGCAGGAAAGTTAAAAAAAGACATAATTATCGTACCTATATCCTTTGTATCCGAGCATGTTGAAACACTAGTAGAGCTTGATATTGAATATAAATTAATCGCAGATAAATATGAAATTCAATATACCCGAATTCCGACACTTGGAACAAATAAAATTTTTATTAATAGTTTGACAAATATATTGCTACGATTTATTAATGAGGTTGATGCTAATTTAGTTATGAGTAGCTCCAGTACAAGAATATGTCCAAACGAATTTACTAGATGTTTGTGTAAATTAACAAATTAATAAGGAAAAGAATGGCAAGTTACTATCTATGGTTTAAGTCAGTCCATCTGATATCTGCCATATGTTGGATGGCAGGACTTCTTTATTTACCTAGAATATATGTTTATCATACCAAAGCTAAAATAGGTAGTGAGCTAGATAGTACTTTACAAGTAATGGAGCTAAAATTACTCAGATTCATTATGAATCCGGCAATGATTAGCACATTTATTTTTGGTTTAATAAATGCTCATATTTACGGGTTTGTTGCTCTTGATACTTGGTTTCACGTTAAAATGTTTGCAGTATTAATTTTAGTGATGTTTCACGGTTTACTTGCAAAATGGCGAAAAGATTTTACAAATGGTAAGAATGTCCATTCGGAAAAATTTTATCGCATAGTTAATGAAATTCCGGCTATTTGCATGATTGTTGCAGTGATTATGGTTATAGTGAAACCATTTGACTAGTATACCCTTTTTATTTGAAAATGGCAAACTCCTAAGACTGCTTCGTCAATTACTTACGTAATTTCCTCGCAATGACGTTAAAACCGATCCATGTGGGCAATGTTTTTCCGTGAAAGGAAAGCAGGAATGACATAAATAAAGCAATGTCTGCTCATCTATACTTTAGCAATACCAAATATTGCTTCTAATTCTGTTAAGTGTTTTCTCTATTGCGTTGATATCTCTCTTTTTCAAAGGTCTTTCTAGCAACTCTGCTATCTCAACTTTTAGGATTTCTAAATTTTCTTTTGAAGTAAACTCTGCTACGAGTTCAGATAGTGTTTTACTATTTCAGTTAAATTTTATACCTAACTTCCTTTAAAAGTCAATCTATAACTTATTTTAAACTAATAGTTTATTTATCTATGAATTTAATAAGTTAGTAATCTTTAAAGATAAAACCATTAGTCGACGTAGTAGGAGCATTGACTGATGGTAGTGACCCTAAAACAAAGGTTAAACGAAGAAAAAAGTGAGGTCGTGACAAATTGTCACAGACTGAAATTAACTGCCATAGATGGAAAAAAATATGTAACAGGCTGTGCAAATACAGAATCATTATTTCGTATTATACAATCTATTCCGTCTCCAAAGGCAGAATCGTTTAAACAATGGCTTGCTAAAATCGGTTATGAGAGGATTCAAGAAATTTCTGATCCGGAAAAGTCAATTGATAGAGCAAGGGATAATTGAAAACGACACGGTCGTAGCGAGAAATGGGTTCAACAACGTATGATGGGGCAGGAAACACGAAATAAATTAACTGATTACTGGAAAAATCATGAAGTAACAATTTACGATGAAAAATACTCTCACTTTTGACAGAAGTTTCAACACACCGAAATAGCATTTTGCCATTCCGGTTATGATTTTAAAAAAGTCAATTAAACTTTACTTCAGGTGGTAATGACATTAATATTGCTTCGACATTTCCATCGGTCATTAAGCCAAATTTAGTACCGCGGTCATATAGCAAATTAAATTCTACATATCTACCTCGCCTTATAAGCTGGTATTCTTTCTGCTCAGCTGTCCAAGGTAAAAATAACTTACTTCTAACGATTTCAGGATATACCGACAACAAAGTCTTACCTACGTCCTGTGTAAAGGCAAAATCCTGTTCAAAATTACCGTTATTTAAGTAATCATAGAATATTCCACCTACTCCTCTCGGCTCTTTTCGATGCTTTAGATAAAAATATTCATCACATTGCTTTTTGAATTTAGGATAATAGCTAGAATTATACTTATCGCACGCTTCTTTAAAAGCTGCATGAAACTTTACAGTTTCGTTTTCTTCCGGATAAAAAGGTGTTAAATCGCCACCGCCGCCAAACCAACTTTTAGAAGTTTCTATATAACGAGTATTAAAATGCATAGCGGGAATTAGCGGCGATTTAAGATGTGCGACTAATGAAATGCCTGTTGCAAAGAATTTCCCGTCTAGCTCTGCCCCTGGAATTTCACTGCGGAATTCGGGAGAAATTTCACCGAATACAGTAGATATATTAACCCCGACTTTTTCAAATACTTCTCCTTTCATGAGAGACATGACACCGCCACCGCCGCCGTTACGTTGCCAGCTTGAGCGTACAAACTTAGCCGGTTTTAAACCTTTGGTTTGTGCATATTCTTCTTCGATTTTTTCAAATTCTTTGCACAATAAATCACGTAAATTAGTAAACCAATTACTTGTTATTTCTTTATTTTCTATGTTCATAATTATTTAAGCAACGATTTAATTACTTTCCTCATCATATACATAATTACTAAAAATACGGCAGCAATGATCATAATATAAAAAGCTGGAGCATAAAATAAGCCTGTGCGCTCTACAAGCCAACGAGAAATAATAGGTGAAGTTCCGCCGAATATCGCTATTGCAAAATTGTAGCTGAAAGCAACACCGGTAAATCTTTGTTCTGCCGTAAACAAGGATATAACGAATATGTAAGCTGTACCTGCTATGCTTCCTGCGAGCATACCAAGCATTGTAAGAGCTATAATTTGTTGCCACATCTCTTCTGTCGACATAAGTAACATGGTCGGTAAAATCAATATCAAGATAGCAACACCAACAAGCATTGCCATTTTAAATTTTCCTATAATATCGGCAGTGCCGCCGGCAAGCGGCATCGCTATCATCGTAATAAACGAACTATACGCTAAATATGATAAAGCGATAGTATTACTAAGATGCATTACATTATAATAGAAAACATTTATATATGTTTTTACTAAATACATAACGCTGCTAGCGATAGCACCTATACACATAGTTAAAAACATCGATCTCCAAGCAGTTCTAATTACATTGGAAAAAGGTGCTTTAAGAACTTGTTTCTTTTTCTCAAGCATTTTAAAAATCGGTGTTTCCGATACACGCAATCGCAAGTAAAATCCTGCAAGACCCATAAATCCGCCAAGCAGAAAAGCAAAACGCCAAGCAAAATCTATATGAGAGAAATAACGTTCTATTATAATACCGATAAATGTTGCAATTAAGGTACCGGCGATATTTGAACCATGTACTAAACCTGCCGTAAAACCTGGTCTTAAATTTTGACGATGTTCAAGGATAAAAATAGCCGCTCCCGTTCCTTCACCGCTAATACATAAACCTTGAATAAGCCGCATTATAACTAGAGTTATAGGGGCATAAATCCCAATACTTGCATATGAGGGTATGAGACCCATAATAAAGGTCGGAATAGTCATACCTAGCATCGAGATTATTAAAGCAATACGTCTACCGTATCTATCACCGATATAACCGAATAATATGCCTCCTATCGGTCTTGTCAGAAAGCCAACCGCAAATACTCCAAGGCTTAGAAGAATTCTAATGAATTCTGATTCGCCTGGAAAAAAAACTTGTCCAATAATCAGCGAAAAAACTGAATATACCGTAAAATCATAATATTCGAGTACATTACCTGAAATAGCAGATAAAAAAATGAACTTAGACCTATTCATCGAGCTTTAAATAACTTAATTACTAATTAGTCATTATAGACAAGTTACATCATTTATAAAGTGTAATTTATAATATTATAAATTAACCTTTATAATATTTAATTTTTTTATATATTATTAATTACAAAGCACATATATATGCAGTATAAATATTTAATTGTCGGCACTTTAATTCTTGTGGTGATATGAATCAGTTGCAAATGATTTTGAAAAAGAATTAGCAGAATGTGATAAAACTATAAAACAAAATCCGAATGATGCATATATTGGATATGGATTTAGACTAAGAATACTGGGACTTAGGTTTCCTGAAAAATATGAGTTGGCCCTTGAAGCATACAATAAAGCAATTGAAATTGATCTTAATTATTCCGATGCTTATTTTAATAAGAGTAAATTATTCGATGAACTTGGAAATTACGAAGCAGCTCTTGAGGCATATGATAGAGCACTCACATATAGGCATGATGACGATTTAGATTATTCTGACATATATTATAATATAGGAACAATTTTGAGTAGGCTTCAAAAATATGATTTAGCTATTAAAATGTATAATAAAACAATACAGCTTAATCCTGATGATTTTAGAGCTTACGTGAATAAAGGAATAGTTTTAGGAATTCTTAAAAAATATAATTTAGCATTAAAAGCTTTTGATGCAGCACTTAAATTAAATATCAATGACTATAAAGCACATCTTAATAAAGGTCTTACTTTGGAAAAATTAGGCAAATACGATTTGTCTCTTGAATCATACAACAAAGCATTAGAATTAGAGCCAAATGACTTTGAGACACAAGCTCAAATACAAACTATATTAGACATGCAAAAGGCTAAATAATAGTCATAATAAACTATGACTATTATAACGTATATATTAATTTGGTCATAACTATTATAATATACACGTTATAATGGTCAAGCACTTATAACCTAGTTATCCTCTAGTGGGAGCTACCGGAATTCCTACTTTTGTAAGTTTAGCTCCTTTTGGCTTTTTAATTCCTGCAAATTTCTGTTTTTCTTGTTGTTTTCGTAGTTTTTCTCCTATTTTTGCAGCTTCTCTGCTACCTTTAAGAGCACTTTTACGGGCTTTGTGTTAAGATTCGTAACACCTTTTTTTGATTTTGTAAAGCTTTACCTTCTAAATCTAAGAATTTACCATTTTTTTCAATAGCAAATACTTTTCCATTTTTTTTGAAGAATAGTTTCATCAAGCTTAATATTCTCATCTAATACTACTTTTCCAAAATCACCTACTTCTCCAACTTTTATACCACTAAGATCATATGCGTAAAGTTTTTTTTCATGGAAATCTAAGTTGTTTAAAAAGTTCTCTATGGAATTCTTATCATTAGTAAAATTGTCTAATTCATAGGTGCCTATAATTTTCTCTTCTGTGCTTACTACTTTTTTCATATTTTTAATAATTCCAAGATAGGCTAGAGCTTTTTTAAACTTACCCAAATTACGCTTTACCTCAACTTCTACGGGTCTAGAAAGTTCTTTTCCTTTTACTTCTTCAACTTCTCCTATAACTAATGCCCATCTATGGGACTGCCCAGTTCATCTTTAAAATGAATTAATTTGGATTTTTACTCTATTTAATTCAGTTTCTTCAGTTTGAAAATGTAGATGTTTTTTTCTGGCATAAATTCCTCCTTGAATAAATTGTGGTTTATTTCAAGTGTAAAGGAGTAAATTAAATTTTTGTAAGAAGTTTTTATTGTTAGTTATTTCTCAATAACTAACAAATATTAAGAATTAAAAACTACTGTGCCGTCCAGCCGCCATCTATCAAGAGTCCACTACCTGTTATTGATGATGCTTTTTCGTCACATAAGAATATTACTAAGTTTGCTATTTTATCAGCTTCTACAAATTTTTTCGTAGCTTGAGATTTAAGGATTACATCCCTTAACGCTGATTCTTCACTGATATGTCTAGCTTTAGCAGTATCTGTTATTTGATTCCTTACTAATGGTGTGTTGACGTAACCGGGACAGATAGCATTAACTGTAATATTATTCTCAGCCACTTCTAAAGCAACGGTTTTGGTAAGCCCAAGGATACCGTGTTTTGCTGCTACATATGCCGACTTGAAAGGTGATGCGACATATGCATGAGCGGAAGCGATATTAACAATTCGCCTGAAGCCGTTTTTTTTCATAATCTGTATTGCGTATTTTGTGGCGATGCTATTAAATCTATACGCAAAATTTGCTCCCATTTATCTTCAGGAAATTCATCGATAGGAGCAACATGCTGAATACCTGCATTATTTACTAATATGTCTATTTTACCGAATTTTTTATTATCCTCTAAAACATAAAATGAATTTCATCAAGTTTTTCCAAATTTATTCCTTGATAAAATACAGCCCTTGCCCCAAGTTCTTTCAATTCTGCTGAAATTTTGGCTACTTCATCTTCTTTTGCAAAATCGTTAATAACTATTTTAGACTCAAGTTTAAATGTTTTGTTATCTCAAGCCCGATACCGCTAGTAGAACCGGTAATAACTGCTACTTTGTCTTTCATTTTTATCTCCTTATAAAATATGCACTGTCATACCGTGGCTTGTACCAGCCAGCTAAATCGTCATTGCGAGCAGCCATAGGCTGCGTGGCAATTTCAGAACTTTGCTACTAGATTGCTTCGCCAAAACTTACAGTTTTTCCTCGCAATGACGAGAAAATTAGAAGCATGCAACAAAGCTGATCAAGTCACGGGATGACATAGTTAATCAAGTAATATTTGTCTTTTATTTAAAAGTAACTTATACTAGATTTCACTTAAAGAAATAATGTATAAATCTATGGAAATTGTTAATAGCGTTGATGCATCTGTATCTTGCCAGGGCAAAGAACCTCCATATGACCATCCGAAAGTTTATTTAGAGATAGATAAAGAAAAAAAGGAAGTTATCTGCCCATATTGTAGTAAGAAATTTAAATTAGTAACAAAATGACTATAAAATTTCTGTCAGAAAGTACTATCAACCGAATTGCTGCCGGTGAGGTTATAGAAAGGCCCGCATCGGTAGTAAAGGAATTAGTTGAAAATGCTGTTGATGCAAGTAGTACTAAAATAGATATTATTTTAGAACGTGCCGGTAAAAATCTAATCATTATTTCCGATGACGGTATCGGTATGACTGATAAGGAATTAGAAATTGCCGTTGAACGTCATACAACTTCTAAGTTTGATGAAAGCGATTTTCTAAATATTCATACTTTCGGTTTTAGGGGTGAAGCACTGTCGTCTATTGCTGCTATTAGCAAAATGCTAATTACTTCTAAAAAACGAGGTGCCGACAAAGCATTTCAGATTAAGTTAATCGGCGGCAATGAAAAACAAGTTACTATTTCTGTTCATAATGAAGGTACTAAAATAGAGATACGTGATTTATTTTTCGCAACACCTGCACGTTTAAAATTTCTTAGAGCCGATAAAACAGAGCTTGCAGCAACTGTAGATGTGGTTAAGAAAATCGCTCTAGCACATCCTGAAATTTCTTTCAGTTTAACACATGACGGCAAGAATTTATTAAAACTAAAGGGACAAAATAAAGATGCTGAAACTAACCTAAAACAGCGTATAATTGATGTAATAGGTGATGATTTTATAAAAAACGCCGCTTATATAGACTTCAAAACACCTGATTTCTCTATTTGCGGCTATACTAGTAGCCCGACATACAATAAAGCTTCAAGTGAAGATCAGTTTTTATTTATTAATAATAGACCGGTAAAAGATAAATTATTACAGGTAGCTTTAAGGGTAGCATATCAAGATTATTTAGCTCGTGATCGTTATCCGCTATGTGCTATATTCTTACAAATCGATCCGCAACTTGTTGACGTTAACGTACATCCGGCAAAAGCAGAGGTTAGGTTTCATGACCCGAATTATGTGCGAAACTTATTAATAGAAGCAATTAAAAATGCTTTAACAAATAAAAGCCATGTTACTTCTACTACTATTGCCTCTGATGCTCTTGAGTTATTTAAAAATCCTTTAGTTAACAAACAATCGCCAGTAGGTAAAGTTATAAATGTTAATAGTAAATCGGCAGATTATAGACCTACTACTCATTCTACACTTAATACAGTTCCTCAAAATCATGTTTGTCAAAAATTAATCGATACATTATCACATGCTAAAATAGAACAAGAAGTAGAAAACCGTATAGAACATAAACAGCAAACCCGTAAACAATATAAACTTGGGGAAGCTAAAGCACAACTTCATACGACTTATATTATTTCACAAACCGAAGATAGTATAGTGATTACCGACCAGCATGCAGCACACGAACGTTTAGGGTATGAAAAAATAAAAGATTACCTTAAAACGGAAGAGTTAATCAAACAGCGTTTGCTTATCCCTGAGATAGTAGAACTGCCAAATGAAAAAAAAGCAGATTGTTTATATGACCATAGAGAAAAACTATATAAACTCGGTTTAACTCTAGAAAAATTCGGCGAAAAATCTATTATAGTAACTGAAATTCCAAATGTCCTTGGAGATGTAAACGTACAAAAGTTAATTCAGGATCTCGCCGATCATTTATCGGATTTTGGCAAGAATATAGCTTTGACAGAGTTAATCGAGCATGTAACGGAAACTTATGCCTGTCATTACTCTATTAGAGTAGGACGAAAATTATCGGCAGATGAAATGAATGCCTTACTGCGTCAAATGGAAAATACGCCGCTTTCAGGTCAATGTAATCACGGCAGACCTACTTATATTGAGTTGAAGCTTAAGGATATCGAACGCTTATTTGGGCGGTAACTCGTTTAATTTGAAAAATTGGCGTCATTGCGAACGACTGCAAGGAGTGCGGCAATCTCGGGAAATTAAAACTAGATTGCCACGCTCCTTTTAGTCGTTCGCAATGACGTATCTCTCTTTATTTTGCAATGCCTAGTTTTTACTTGACTATTTTTCAATTTCGTTTTATCCTGCCTTTCTTAGAATAATAAAATAATATCTTGATTTAAGGTGTCAGCTAATGGCAAAGAAAAATAAAAATGTTTTGGTAAGGCTAGTAAGTACTGCCGGCACAGGTGTTTTTTGGGTAAAGAAACGTAATCCGAAGACCCAAACCGAGAAGCTTTCTTTTCGTAAGTATGATAAAGTAGTTAGAAAACATGTTCTTTTTAAAGAAGAAAAAATAAAATAATTGTAAGTAATATATGGCAGTAAAAATTCGTTTAGCTAGAGGCGGTGCTAAAAAGCGTCCTTTTTACCGTGTAGTAGTAGCTAACGCAACAGCACCTCGTGACGGTGACTTTTTAGAAAAAGTAGGAACTTATGATCCAATGCTTGCTTCAGATAATAGTGAGCGTGTTGTTTTAAAAAAAGATCGTATAGAATATTGGCTTGGCACCGGTGCTAAACCAACTGAGCGAGTCGCAAAATTTATTGAGCAAGCGGGTGTTACTCTTCCTGAGAAAGTTAAAAAGGAAATGGAAGTGAAAGCAAAAAACTGCAAAGCTAGACCAAGTAAAAAGGAAGCTAAAGAAGCTTAGTTTATAGTGCATTTTCGTCATTGCGAGCAGGTATTGACTGTGTGAATCAATTCAGCCCCTGTCATCCCGCTATTTGATTGTGGGATTTAGTAAATTTGACTATTACAAGTTATTTTTCTAGATATCGTGGTCAAGCCACGGTATGACAGCACATATCTCTTCTCTATAATCATATTAATATGCCGGATTAGCTCAGTGGTAGAGCAACCGCCTTGTAAGCGGTAGGTCATCAGTTCAAATCCGATATCCGGCACCATCAAAATTTTTCTTGTCATACTGGGGCTATCTTTATATAGATACCAAATCGTCATTGCGAGCAGCCGTAGGCTGCATGGCAATCTCATGAAATAATAACAAACTCCTGAGATTGCTTCGTCGAATTACTGCGTAATTCTTCTCGCAATGACGATTTACCGATCCATGCAAGCAAGCTTTCACAAGAATTATATAGAAAAAAACATACAATAGTGACATCCTTTAAAATTTTTATATATGATAGTAATCGATAAAACATCTTATAGAGCTGTGGGATTTGATAAACGTATTAAATTCCTAGTGCTACATTATACACAGTGTGATTTTAAGCAGTCTTTAGATTTTCTAACCGGTGAAAAGTTAAGTAGCCATTATTTAATAAACAATGAAAACCCTGAACATATATTTCAATTAGTAGAAGAGCGTGATAGAGCATGGCATGCTGGAGTAAGTTACTGGCAAGGTCATGAGTGTATTAATGATACATCAATCGGTATTGAAATCGTAAATCCTGCTTTTGAAGTAAATGCAAAAAACAATGATATAGTTTGGCTACCCTATTCGGAAAGGCAAATTAATAGTGTTATAAGTTTGTGTAAACAGATTATTGCTAGATATGATATTAAACCTACTAGAGTGGTTGGGCATTCTGATATTGCTCCAGGTAGAAAACAGGACCCTGGCCCGTTATTTCCTTGGAAACTATTATATAATAACGATATTGGAGCTTGGTATGATGAACAGGTGTTTAACGATCTATTGCCGCAAGTCGACATAACCGATATTGCAGCAATTCAGCAAAAATTTATTACATACGGTTATAAACTTGAAGTTACCGGAATTTTAGATTCTAAAATGAAAGATATTATAATTTCGTTTCAAATGCATTTTCGTCCTAGTAATTTTTCCGGCGATTTGGATGCTGAAACCATAGCAATTTTAGATGCATTAATATTGAAATATAAATCTGAATTAATATGATAAGATTTATAACTATACCGGATTTTGCGGATTATCAAGTTACTTTGAAATTAATGGAAGATTACGTTAACAAAGTAATTAGTGATCATGAGCCGGAAATTATTTATTTAGTTGAACATTCGGAAGTATATACAGCCGGTACTAATTATAAACAAGAAGAATTATTAAATTACGGTGATATTCCGGTAATTTACACAGGACGTGGCGGTAAATTTACTTTTCATGGACCGGGTCAGCGTGTTATTTATCCAATTCTTAATTTAGCTTCACCAAATCGACACAAAGATTTAAAGCTATATATAAAAATGCTTGAAGAATGGATTATAAATAGCTTAAATTATTTTGGAATTAAAGCATATATTATTAAAGATAAAGTAGGAATTTGGGTAAAAGTAAGGAAAGATGAATTTGCTAAAATTGCTGCAATAGGTGTTAGAGTAAGAAAATGGGTTACATATCACGGTGTAGCTATAAATATTTCAACAGATTTAAGTAAGTTTAGTGGGATTATTCCTTGTGGACTTGAAAATTCTTTAGTAACATCTTTAAATCAGTTAGGGATTCATGTTGAAATGTCTGAATTTGATAAAATTATTCAAACTGAATTTAATAAAATATTTAAATGATCAGAAAATTTTTACTCACAATTTTTGCTCTTTGGGTCGGTGGTTTTGGTTATTATTTATATTTAATAAATTCTTATAAGCTTAATAGTAATACCACTAATGCAATAATAGTATTTGCAGGAGGAGGACATAAAATTGAAACCAGTATTGCTTTGCTTAAGGCAGGCTATGCACCTATATTATTTATTACTGGTATAGAATCTACAGAGCAATTAAAAAATTTGTTAAAGGAACGTAATGTTATAGAACAGCAGGTAATACTTGCTCCGAATAAAATAATGTCTGAAGAAGATAATATTAAGAAAGTGGTTGATTTTATTGTAACTTACAATCTTACTTCAATAATTTTAGTAGAGCATAATTATAATATGCCTTTTATGCTAAATAAGCTTGAAAAAGCGATTCCTTCTTCTAATAATATCTATATAGTACCATATCCTGTTTTTTCCAAACAACAATATGATGTGTTATTAAAATCCTATCATCGTTATTTAATGAGTATACTCGTTTAATTTGCTCCTTTACTCTTTTCCAGTACAATATTTTAGAACTGCTACGCCAAATAATGCAGAAATTAAAGAGCCTATTATTACTGCAGCTCTCATAGAGTTTGAAGGGCAGCTGCTCTCAAACGTAATACTACCTATAAATAAACTTAAGGTAAATCCAATCCCTCCAAGTATAGCTATAGAATAAAATTTTAACCATGAAGTATCATTTGGTAAATTACAGAGTTTAAATTTTACAAATGGATATGAAAATAGCATAATACCTGATTGCTTACCTACAAATAAACCAAATATTATCCCATAAATTAAAGCAAGTATTGAGTTGGAACAAGTGCCTTTAAATGCAAAATATTCTAAAAGGATACCGGAATTCATAAATACAAAAAGCGGTAAAATAAAGTAATTTACAAAAGGACGAGTTAAGTTTTCAAGTTTTTTAAAAGAAGTGTTAAATTCTTCTTTTATATTAATAGGTATAAAAAGTGCTATAATGGCTCCGCATAAAGTACCGTGAATACCTGACTCCACCATACTAATCCATAATAATAAACCTACAATTATATAATAAAATAATTGTTTAACTTGTCGATAATTCAATATGAACAAGATGAATATAATTACAGAGGAAATTAATAATGCCGGAGTATTGATTGTTTTAGTATAAAACAAGGCTAGTATAATTAACGCAAAAGCATCGTCAATTAATGAGAAACCTATAATAAAAGCTCGTAATTCTGAAGATATATGTCGGCTGAAAAAAGATAAAATACCAAGGACAAAAGCAGTATCAGTTGCGATAGGAATAGCTCATCCTTTTATTAATCCCGGTTTATCGTAATTAAAAAACATGTATATTAAGACAGGAACTACCACACCTCCAAGGGCTGCCGCTGCAGGTAATATTAGTTTTTTTTTATTTTTATGTTCACCTTCTACTAGGTGAAATTTCATCTCTAAACCTATTAATAAAAAGAAGAAAGTCATGAGACCGTTATATTAACTAACTCTATAAAAGTTGTTTGTAAACTTACATTTCATATTGTTAAAGAAAATTTACTGTAAATAAAAGAAGAATAATACTTTGTTAGGAAAATGTTATTGCTGACAATTATTGCTAAGGTAAAAGCAATAATTAATAATATACAGGCAAAAGTACCTGATTTAATTAATTCTCTTAACTGGTTATTTATACTCATGATTTTAATATTAGTTATAACAAGCTCATAATAGTAAGTTATTTAAATTCATTAAGAAAGCCAAAAATCTATATAAATCCATAGCAATAATTTATTTTTTAGTGAGATAAAAAGTTGTTTTTTATACTTTTATAAGCTTGTATAATAAGTGTAAGAAGATATAATTATTAATTACAAAAAAATATCTAAACAATTCTTATGTTGGCAGAACAGCAAACCGAATGGATTGTCAGCAATAACCTTGTAAATAAAGGGATGGCATATAGATAATGATACTAAAAAGAATGTTTATTTCCAAAAACCAAAATCGAAAACAGAACAGACAAGATTAAACAGAAAAAGACCGGATTATATCTTATATGAAAGTAATAATGATAAACCTATTGCAATAATAGAAGCAAAAAAACAGGAGTGGATTTAAGGCGAGCTTTAGATCAAGCAACGGAATATGCAAAATTGCTTGATGTACCTATAGTGTTCGCAATGAATGGAGCTTACTGCGAAGCTCGTTTTGTTGCTAATAATAAAGAGCTTATATTAAACGGTGATGAAGTAAGGGAATTACTACATGAAAAAGAATTATTAGCTTTTTTAGAAGTAAGCAGTAATGAAGCTTGGACTATACCGAAAGAAATTAAAGTATCACGTGAAGAATTAATATCGATATTTAAAAACTTGAATAATCTTTTAAGAAGTGAAGGGCTCCGAGCAGAAATAGAAAGATTTAGCGAATTTGCAAATATATTATTCTTAAAATTATTAAGCGAAAACAACGAAAATCTTGGTGGAATAATATCAAAGCACAATCAAACGATGACATTCGGTTACATTAATAGCTATTTATAGAACAAATTAAGAATAAATTAATAATGTTAAACCCTTAACTGATTAGCAGTTAAAGTTTGATGTAATTGTTACTAATTGCCATTTTCTCAAACTATCACTAAAAAAAACTAGCAAAAACGGCAAAACTATAACAGAAAATCATATAACTCCTCTTTCATTATAACGGCATTGCAAAAAATAACGGTGATGCTGCTTGTGTTTTGCATTGCCTGCAAAATTTAAAAGGGGGTGGTAGAATGGCATTGGTAGTACCTGAATGGTTCTTATTCAGAAAAGACACCGCTGCTGTTCGTCAATTTTTACTATCAAAAGCAAAGCTGCAATTCGTTATCTCTCTACCGCAAGGTACTTTTTTACCTTATACAGGAGTAAAAACGTCAATACTTTATTTTACAATGCACATAAACCGAATAATCAAAAAGAATATTGGTTTTATGAGGTTAAGAATATCGGCGTTACTCAAAAAAAGAAAAATTGTCGGTATAAATGATTTAAACAGGCGAGGATGGAAAATTAAATTTATCTAAAATTCCTTTTAGAGATCTCGATTTTTATCAAATAGCTAAAAAAGGATTGGTGAAAAACAATGATATTTTAATGTGTAAAGACGGAGCATTAACAGGTAAAGTGTGTTTTGTAGATGATAAAATTTTACCGCAAATAGAAGTAATGGTTAATGAACATGTTTATATTTTTAGAGGGAAACCGAATATTATACATCAATCTTATTTATTTTATTGTTTAAATAGCGATATAATTCAAAATCAAATTAAGAACTTAGCTTATAATAAAAGTGCTCAGTCTGGTTTAAATAGAGAACATATAAACTCAATTTATATTCCTCTTCCGCCTCTAGAAAAACAACAGGAAATTATTGAAGAATTGAATAGCTATCAAAAGATAATAGAGGGGGCAAAACAGATAATAGATAATTGGCATCCTTATTTTGAAATAAATAAACAATGGGAAATTGTTAAATTTTCGTTATCAATAAATTAAAAAGTAATATTTTATCTCTTGAGCATAAGGAGTATACAACATTAATAGTAGGTAAAAAAGGTAAAATGATTAACATTAATACTGCAATTAAGGGGGATATTCCAGTAATAGCAGCTGGTCGGGTTAGTCCTTATTCACATAATCAATATAATTTTAACGGTAACATAATCACTATTTCTTCATCGGGAGCATATGCTGGATATATTTGGTATCATAATTCGCCAATGTGGGCTTCAAATTGTAACGTAATCTATTCAATTAATGAAAAACTATTGTTAACTAAATATCTATATTATATTTTAAAATCTCAGCAAAATATAATATACCAAAAGCAAGCTGGATCAGGTCAACCTCACGTTTATTTGAAAGATTTAGAGGATTTACAAATTCTTATCCCGCCTCTTGGAGAACAACAAAAAATAGTAACAGAGCTTGATAATAATCAAAGTGAGATTGACAACCTTAAAAACTATATAAAACAATTTGAAAACAAACTAAAAACCACATTAAATTCTCTTTGGCAATAATTGATGTACATTAACTACTTAAAAGATTTGATTGGTTTTAAGTCTGTAACTCCTAAGAGCGATGGGGCTATTGAGTATATTGATGATTTGCTTAAACAGCACGGCTTTAAGACCGAAATAAAAATATTCGGTGATTCTAAAAGCGAGCAAGTCACTAATCTTTATGCTGTTTTCGGTAGCAATGAGCCTAATATTTGCTTTGTTGGTCATATAGATGTAGTGCTGGCAGGCAATCATGAGCTTTGGCATAATGCGAGTCCATTTAAAGCTAGCCAGCAAGACGGTAAGATATATGGCAGAGGTGCGGTGGATATGAAAGGGGCTATAGCGTGCTTTCTAGCTGCCAGTTTAGATTTTATAAAAAATAATACCGATTTTAAAGGTTCCATTAGTTTCTTACTTACTAGTGATGAAGAGGGAAAAGCAAAGCATGGTACTAAAGAAATGCTGCAATATATTTATGATCAAGGATATAAGATAAATTTTGCTATTGTCGGTGAACCTACTTGTGAAAAAGAAATAGGCGATGCAATTAAGATTGGCAGAAGAGGAAGTGTTAACTTTAAATTAAATATAGAAGGCTTAAGCGGGCATGTAGCTTATCCTCATAAAGCAAATAACCCATTGCCTTGCTTAATAATAATATTGAATGAGTTAACAAATATAAAACTTGATGAAGGTACTGAATTTTTTCAACGTTCAAATCTTGAAGTAACGAATATCGAGGTCAGTACTAATACTTCAAACGTAATTCCGGCAAGTACGGAAGCATCTTTCAATATACGTTTTAATAATTTACATAGTGCAGAAACTTTAGCAAAACAGGTAGAAGAAATTATTAAACAGCATTGTAAAGAATATAAAGTAGATTATAAGTTAGAATATAGTAGTTTTGCTGAAAGTTTTATTCAGAACCCTAGCGATAAAATAAAAGAATTTGCTAAAGTAGTAGAGCATACGCTTAAAATAAAGCCTGAATTCTCTACAAGTGGCGGTACGTCGGATGCAAGATTTGTCAAAAATTATTGCCCGTTAGTAGAGTTTGGTTTATTATCCGAAACGGCACATAAAATAAACGAATGCACAAAAATTAGCGATTTACAAAAATTATATGATGTGTATTATAACTTTTTGATGGAAATACTTTGATGTCATTCCCGCAGAGGCAGGAATGACATGGAATCCATGCAACAAGGCCACCCTTTTACAGGAATGGCATTACCATGCGCGGATGTGATGGAACTGGTAGACATGCAAGATTTAGGTTCTTGTGCTGTGAGGCGTGGGGGTTCAAGTCCCTTCATCCGTACCACTTAAATTTTCTCATAAAAAATAACATAAAATTTTTATGCAGCAATTTAGTATTTATCAAACAAGCGATGAATTGCTTCTAAAATCGATATTGCTTCTGATAGAAAAATGCTATCACTCTGATCTTAAAAGCGTTATATTAACTGCAGATGCAGATCAACAAGAAATGCTCAATAAAAATCTTTGGACTTATTCACGTAAGCAATTTATACCTCACGGTAGTAAACTTGATCTGCAGCCTGAAAAACAGCCGATTTATATTACCGATGAGTTACAAAATCCTAATAATGCTAGTGTGCTTATTATTATTTCGCCTACAGATATAGGAAAAATTTTACAAGTAAAAGAGTATATAAGAGTTTTCAAAAGGATAATTATAATAACCGATTTACCGGAAGATTTAAAAGAATTAACAGTTAAAATAAATAAATTTACCGGACAGGAAAACAAAATAGATTGTTTTACTCAAAACCCTCGTGGAGCTTGGAATAAAGTAGTCTAATAAATTTATATTCTTTTACGTACAAATAAATATAATCCGATCGTTAAAGCAATAACCAAATTGAAATAACAAGCAAAAATAAAATCTAGATTTTTTGAAGCAAAATTTTGTAATATAAAATGAATTGAAGTAACTAGCAATACTGTTAAGGCAGAAAATAATACCGGCATAAAAGTTGTTTTTTTGCTATAAGGATATCTCAAAAAAACTGCAAGTGTTACAAAAGGTAATACAAAATTGTATAAAGGCCAAATGATTCTTTGATGTGCTTCAGCAATTAACTTAATTTTTTTAGTAATAGCTAAATCATGAGGAGGTGCAAGTAATTCGCTTATATAATATTCGTTTGTTTCTTCATTATGTTTAGTTCTTTGCGATACTAAAGGATTATCATTTTGCAGTTTTATCATTAAAGAACCGAAAGTTAATTGAGTTAAATTGCCGTTTACGTCATATTCTTGTCTTATGCCTTTATTAAGTTCAAAAATCGGGCTATTATCATATATATTAAGAATACCTGAATCCGCAAATACTACTGATGGGTTATCAGCGTTGCGATTATCAAATATTATTACGCCGTTCATAATATTTCCTGCTGATTTTTTATCTATAAAAACAGTGATGTCTTTCGTTACTTTATTAAAAGTTTTCTCTTCAATCATACTTGAGATATAATTATTTTTTATAAAGTTTAAACGTGATTTTAAGTTTATATGAGATAACGGCAGGATGGTAGAAGATATATAATAAGCAAGTAGCATAACTATTAATGCGACATATAAAGCAGGCAGTGCTAGCTGTACATTATGAACTCCTGAAGCTTGTAATATAATTAATTGTCGCTCGACTTTTAAATTATTGTAGATATAGATCACGGTAATAACTGTTATTACCGGTAACAGAATAAATAATAAAGTAGGAAGTACTAAAACTATTAAACTGAAGAAGTCCATAACTTTTATACCTTTATCAAATAAATATAAAAGTTTTAATATTTGTGTTATCCATACTATACTAGTCACTGAAAAAGTAACGACTATAAGCAGCGGTAAGATATTTTTTATAAAGTATTTTCGGTATAGTAGCATAATGTTTGTTTGGTTTTTTGATGTCATTCTCATTTTTAGCTAGGAGCGACATCAAACGCTTTTCAAAAACTGTCCAGTACTATGGATGGCTAGATGGGTTTTGTGGGAACTCGTTCCCGGTTCATTTCAAAACAATTAAAAACCAAGTGCACTGTGTGAACCTAATCTTATTAACTCCAAAGTGTCAGCATCGGGTTTTCTATAAATTAATACTAAATCCGGTTTAACATGACAATCTCTACAATCTTTCCAATTACCTATAAGGGCATGATTTCTCATATGTATAGGTCATGTTATATCAGCAACCAAGTACCTAACTGCTTTCAGTAAAATATCATCCAAATTTATTCCATGTTTTCTACGTTTTTCACGTTTAAACTGTGCAGTACGTTTAATCGTTCTCATTTAAATCAGATAACAAATTATTGATATTACCAACATGAACTAATTTGCCGCTTCTTGCAGCTTTCATAGCTTTAGTTGTTTCATCATTTGGGATAAGTGGCTCAAACGGCAATGCTTTTTCACGAGCAACACGAAATAACAGCATACGAACAGCATCAGATAAAGTAAGCCCCATAGCAGCAAGCACTAAAGCTGCTTCTTCTTTCACGTCTTCATTAATACGGGCTCGCACAATAGAATCAGCAGACATAAAAATCTTCTTTCAATAATGTAGCTACATTGTAGCGCGCATATTAAAAACTTTCAAGATTAAAAAACAAGTTTTTTATATGTTTTTTCTTAATTACTGCCTCATTAATAGAAAATCCCCGATCTTTCTTATTATATGATTTGCAAAGGTGCGATAAATTAACTTACCTATCAGTATTGTTATAAATGCAATAATAATGCCGTAGATTATATCACTTGGGTAATGCATAGCAAGGCTTATGCGAGATAAAGACACGAGCATAATAACACAAATCATTAAGATTTTTAATGGTAATTTTATATAATTCCAAGCAAAATACGTTACTAACACGCTAAGAGCTGCGTGGCTGCTTGGAAAGCTTGAAAAGCATCTTTCGTTTGCAGTATTTATTATGGTCATGAAACTATCTATAGGAAGACTGCAATAAGGGCGAGGGAAATTAACTGAAAATTTAAGAGCGGTAAAAATTAAACCGAATACCCCGTATATTATACCGATTTCAACTAACTTATTATAATCGTGCCAGAATTTATTTTGCCGCTTCTTATCATTTTTGGTTTTCTTTAATTGAATATAAAAATATATACAGTATAAAATATATATTAAGGCGAAATTAGCGATATTAAAACAAAACGAAATTATTTTAAAAAAATAAGGTATAAAGCCGATATTAGTAATTTTATTCAAAAATAAGAATATTTCTTGATTTAAGCCGCAAAAATTATAAAAAACTTTAAACATTATTTTAAATTATTTATGTTACAAGTAACAATACTTGGGTGTGGAGCATCTATAGGCGTACCGATGATCGGGTGCGATTGTAGTACTTGCACATCTCCTTCAAAGTACAATAAAAGGACTAGATCAGCAATATATATTAACGATGAAAATAGTCAAATATTAGTTGATTTCGGTTTTGATATTAGAAATCAACTATTACGAGAAAAGATAAATAAGCTCGATTGTGCTATATTAACACATTATCATTCCGATCACGTTAACGGCATCGATGATTTACGAGTATTTACTTTTATGCAAGGCAAGCCATTTGAAATCTATACAGATCACGATAGTACGGCAAAGCTCCATACAAAATTTGATTATCTATTTAACAATAAGTTATTTAAGCTTGGGCGACTGTTCACAACTCAATCTGTTAGTTTTTTTGATAAAATTAAGATTAATACTATCGAAATACAATTTTTTAGACAGCATCACGGTCCTATAGATAGCTTGGGCTTACGTATAGGTGATTTCGTTTATTCGCCCGATGTAATCGGTTTTCCTCCTGAATCAGATAAATTTTTAAAAGATATAAAAATATGGATATTAGATTGTATTTATTATAAATCAAATTCGAATCATGCAGGGCTTGATAAAGTTCTAGAATGGCGTGAAAAATATAAACCTGAGCAGATATTATTAACCAATATGAGACACACGATAGATTATCATGAGATTACGAAAATACTTCCAAATAACGTTAAGCCACTTTATGACGGTTATAAATTTACGATCTAGTTTATGATTATTTTAGAAAAAGTTTGTAAGCGTTATGGCAAGAATTACGCAATTAAGAATATTGATTTAAGTTTTACTACCAAGGAAACTACTGTAATAATCGGTCCTTCGGGAAGCGGTAAAACTACTCTGCTTAGAATTTTAAATAATTTAGAAGAACCAAGTAGCGGTACTTTTTTGGTAGACGGGAAGAAGCTACTGCCTAAAGATAGAAGAAAGCTTCGTTTAAAAGTTGGTATGGTTTTTCAAAATTTTAATCTATTCCCGCATTTAACGGTAGGAGAAAATCTAATCTATACGCCGGTAAATGTTTTAAATTTGCCAAAAGAACAAGCAATTTCTATGGCAAAGGGATTGCTTGCAAAATTTAAGCTAACGCAAAAATTTGACTCATATCCGGCAAGCCTATCAGGAGGGCAAAAGCAACGCACCGCAATAGCAAGGGCTTTAATGATGAAGCCGGAAATTTTGTTATTCGACGAACCGACTTCGGCACTCGATCCTGAAAATATTAAAGATGTTATAGAGAATATAAATTTATTAAAAGATCAAATGAGTATGGTAGTGGTCACGCACCATTTGAAGTTTGCAAAATTAATAGCGGATCGTGTTATTTTTATGGATCAAGGACAGATTTTAGCAAATCAGCCTGCCGAGGGTTTTTTTAATAAACCGGCATCGCATCGAGCTAGGTTGTTTTTAGAGAATATCGGCGATTTAATGTGATTTCCTTGATAAAGATAAAATTATAGCCTATAATTAATACTAAATTAAAAGGTATACTCTTGAAAAATTGGCTACGTCGTCTAAATAAGTTCGCAGGTAACCACGTATTAAGGATACGCTCCGCTCCTAGTCTTGCAGACTCCTTGCTCTTTTCCAAGTTGATCTTCGTATAACTTTCTTCGTTTACTTGAAGTCAATAATGGAACATATTTATGCAAATCTAGCAGTTAGTATATAAAGCCATACTACATTATTGGATAAGGCAAGTGGTGAGCCTGTTGCCTTATTAAATCATAATAAACCGACTGCTTATCTAATTCCGGCTGAATTATATGAGCAAATTATTGAAGCTTTAGATGAAAATATTTATTAGAGCTTGCTACTATTAGATTAAAAGATAAAGAAAAGGCAATAGCTATTAAAAGTAGCTTTTGTCATTCCAGTGAAAGCGGGAATCCAGTAAAAAATGGTAAAAATAAAAAAAATCATATAAAAATTTAGTATATAATTTGTTTAGAAAGCTGGATTCCTGCTTTCGCAGGAATGACATAGAATCAATAAATAATATCGCCATATGAATAAAAAGCTTATCCTATTTGTTAGTATAATGTTACTATTATCATATCGTACAGTTTTGGCACAGACACGAGTAGAATTACCGCAAAAACTAAAAAGCTTGAATTACAAAAAGACGAATTATAAGGAGGAGTAATTGCAATTTTATACAAAGGTGAAGTTATTTATAAAACAACGTTTGAAAATCAGAAAGGTAATAGTGGAGTTATTACGGATAAAACTTTATCTCCTTTAGCATCGGTTTCAAAAGCTGTTTCAGCAACGGCAATTGCATTAATGGTAGATCAAGAAAGTTTAGATTTTGACGAAAAATTCAAATTACCATACCTAAAAAATGCTATTAGTCTTAATAATATTTTAAGCCATACAACAGGTTATCAATTCTTAGGAAATATTGAAATTGAGCAAGGAATGAATCGCTCAAAGCTTTTAACGTTGCTAAAAAAACAACAAGCTAGTTGTAAACCCGGGCAATGCTATAAGTATAGTAACATCGTTTTTAGTTTACTTGAAGAAGTTTTAAATTGTAAAAAATCAAGTTTAAATGCTGCATAGATAATTTGCGTACAACGCTTAAAACGCAAGATATACAAATATTACCGCTAGGGTCAAATGTACAACTTGCTTATCCGCATTCTAAAGCAATAATAGACGGACAGGAGGTAATAAACATTGCTGCCGTTTCCGCCTTATTACCCAAAGACGGCTGCCGGTATTTTTGCATCGATAGATGGAATGATTGAAATATTCACACTTAGTTTTGGTTATAAACCGAATCTTATTGCTAAAAGTACTTTAGATCGTATGTATAAAATAGTAAAATCAAACAAAGATGTTTTTGGATTTAAATGGTAACCGATTTGGCCTATTGATCAAAAAATGATTGAGTCATATTATCCTCTTGGATGGCGTATTCTTAAAGTAAAAGGACGCTCAAATAACGATTTAATTTTTCACTCAGGCTATGTTAACGGTATTAATTCTTTTATTGGCTTTATACTGTCAGAAGAACTTGGAATTATTATTCTAGTGAACCAAGAAGGTAGTTTTCCACTTAAAAATGGGCTGGGACTTGGTTTGATTATATAGATTAAAATTATATACTCAGATAGAACTTCGTATACCTATTCTTTATTTACTTGTAGTATATTATATGAATAAAAAACTCATAAAACTTATTTTTATCATTTGCAGCACCGTAATTGTAACCGGTTTATTATACAAATATATCAATCAACATTATCCAAAATTTTTTAAAGCACCACAAAATATAGGGAGTTTTTGTGCGTCATTATTAATATTATTTAGTATAATTTACAGTACTATTAGCCAAAATGAAATACGCAGATTTTGTTTGCAATTAGCAATGTGGGCAGCAATTTTCTTAGTTATAATAACCGGTTATACTTTTAGGTTTGAGCTGAACTACGCTTATCATAGAGTAATGTCTGCTTTAATTCCATCATATAAATGGTCTACTGAAGTCGGAGAAATTATTATAGCCCGTAGCAAAGACGGGCATTTTTATATCAATGCTTTTGTAAATAACGTTAAAATAAAATTTATGGTAGATACAGGGGCAAGTAATATAGCTTTAACTAAAGAAGATGCTCAAAAATTAGGCTTTGACTTAACTAAATTAAAATATACTAGAACTTATCTAACAGCTAACGGCGAAAATAAAGCCGCCCCTATAACTTTAAATAGTGTAGTAATCGGTACGGAATTTAAGAACGTCAAAGGACATGTAGGTCTTGGTGACCTTGATGTTTCGCTTCTTGGTATGTCGCTACTTGAGCGTTTCAAAGGTTTCAGGATTGATAAGGATTTATTAATCTTGAATTATTAGACTTCCTGCATAACTTGCTTCTAAAGGCAATTTGTACGTCGATCCTAATCCCTAATCTTTATGTATGTCTATATATGCTGCAGCGGCAAGTGCTTCCGTGTATCCTTTAAATTCCTCTCTATAAACTGCTTTGGCAAGATGTCTATTTTTTACAAATTTCCTTTTTATTAAGAAATAGTTAAATTATTAATTATTTCTTGACCTTTATATCAAAAAGTGCTAACATGCCTTTTTTAAATAAAAGGGGTTTTATGTATAAATCTAAATATGACGAAAACGATTTCAAAATCAATTTGTTTAATGCTATTTACAATGAAGACATTAAGAAGATCAAAGAACTTGTCAATAATAAGATGACTGTTCCTAATGAGTTTACAGCAATATCCCTAAATGAACACGATGATACACCTCTGCATATAGCTTCTATTCTAAGTAAAGAAAATATAGTCAAAATACTACTTAAGACAGAGGCTAATCCTGATGACGTAAATTGTGAAGATGATTTTCATAAATTGGCAGAAGAATGTAGAAACGGAAAGTTTAGTAGAAATTTTCATTTGAAAAATTAATAGAATTTATAGCTTGGAAAGCATCAATAAAACTTTTGGATACTAATTATAATATTGATGTTGTTAAACTTTATCTACAAGATACTCGTAATTTGAAAAGTTTTTTAGAAACTGGTAAAAAAGAGCTAACAGAAGAGCAAAAAGAAAAATTAGATAAACTAAACGATATGATTATCCCTTCTCTTAGGGATAAAACGCTATTGAAATATAAAGAAATATACAATGATGACAACAATGAAGAATATCAAATATTAAAAGAGAAACTTAAAGTTTTGCCTGAGATAGCACAAACAGAGCTTAACGAGATGTTGGGGATAGATACATCTTATTGTGATGATATTTTGTGAATAAATATGGATATCAAATCGTCATGAGCTAAGCGACTAAAAACGTTGTTGCGTGGAGCAGTTTTTCCGTTATTGCGAGGAAATTTACAATAGTAACTTTGCGATAATGACATAAGAGCCATGTTAAAACGGCATTTTAAAGCCTGGTGGTAAGCTCATACCGTTTAAAGCTCCTGATAAAGAATTTTGAGAATCTTCATCACATTTTTGTTTAGCATTATTAAAGGCAACTTTAATTAAATCCTCAAGCATTTCTTTTTCTTCTGCTTTTAATAAAGATTCATCAATTGAAATCTTTTCAACTTCGCCTTTACCGGTTGCAATAACCTCAACAAGTCCGCCGCCGGCTTTACCGGTATATCTTGCATTTGCCATTTGCTCTTGAGCTTCTTGCATTTTCTTTTGCATTGATTGGGCTTGCTTTAAAAACTGATTAAAATTTACCATAATTCTATCCTATATATTTTTAGCTTTTAAGTAAAATATCCGAAATTGTTATATTTGGGAAATGTTTTTTAATTAAACCAAAATCGTTACTTGCTTCAATCTTACCAATTAACTGATTCTTTAAGGTTTGCTTATTCTGCTCTTTTATTATTACTATCTCAAACTTTTCATTAGTAAAAGCAACTAACAAATCTTCTATTTGTTTTTTTATTTTGCTTGTAACTTCAAGACTTACGAACTCTAATCTATTATTACTGAGATTTTTAAATTCTGTATGATTGAGCAGGAAATAATATATATCTATCTCATTATTTTTATATAAATATTCAAGAAAATCTACAATTTCAAATTTTTTTTTTATTTCCGGATTAATTGATTGATTTAAATTTTGATTATTACCGTCAAAATCTGTAAGCAAGGGTAGCGACGTCGAATATATAGATTTTATAACTAACATTTCCGTTTCTGTTAGTTGGTTATAGGAAATTTTTATTTCCCCTACTCCCTTATTATATATTTGCCATAAGATTGATAAGTGCGGCAAGCTGGTTTTATCTAATATGCTTTTAGTTCTATCATTAAATGATTCATATATAGGCAAACTATAATTAGGTAACATTTTTACTTTATTAAGATAAGCAATAAAATCTGATGCCGATTCTATAAAAATCTCAAGATTAACCGAAGAATCGTAAAGTTTATTTATTAAATTTATAGCTTTTTCCGTCTCTCTGTGGATAATACACTCGACAAATTCTATTATAACCGAACTATCGACAAGCCCAAGCATTTGATTAATTACTTGAGGACTAATTATATTGTCAGATTTCGCCGACATACTAGCTGCTTGATCTAAAATAGAGACTGCATCACGTGCCGACCCTTCCGATTTGTAAGCTATAATTCTTAGTGCTTCTATATCGGTTTTTAAATTTTCTTGCTTAGTTATATATTCAAGTAGCTTAAAAATCTCTTCAAAACTCAACCGCCTTAAATCATAACGTTGACATCTTGAGATAATAGTTGTAGGTATCTTTTGTACTTCCGTCGTTGCAAAGATAAATATTATATGAGGTGGCGGTTCTTCCAGTGTCTTAAGAAGTGCATTAAATGCCCCTTTAGAGAGCATATGCACCTCATCAATAATGAAGATTTTATGTTTACCTTGTAGGGGCTTATATTCGGCGGATTCTATAATTCTACGTATGTCATCTACGCTAGTTTTACTTGCCGCATCAATTTCGATTATATCAGGGTGATTATGATTATTAAAGCTGATGCAATTCGTACATTTCTCGCATGTTTTAATAGTCGTATTTTCGGTAATTAAAGCAGAACAGTTTACGGCTTTAGCAATAATTCGGGCGGAAGTAGTTTTACCGACTCCTCTAATACCTGTTAAAAGATAGCCTCCGGCGAGCCTATCGTTTAAAATAGTATAGCTTAAAACTTTGACTAATACCTCTTGCCCCTGAAGCTCGGCAAAGTTACTAGGACGATATTTCCTTGCAAAAGGAATATATTGATTTGATGAATTTATATCTAGCACGATAGTTATAAGACTTTTTATGTCATTTTAGCAAAAAACTGGCTTTATTGCATGGTTCTCTATGTCATTCCCGCGAAAGCGGGAATGACATAAAACGAGCCGTCTTGCTGTAGAAATGACATCAAAATTAGAATAATGCTAGTAATGACCCATCGAATCCCATCCTGGCTGCTTCCTTTCAGACCTGACCGACTAAACAGGTACAATGCCCACTACTAGCATAATTAACATAACCTGTTTATTTTCAAGAAACAATATATTTTTTTTCTATTTCCGATTTTGTTAATCTTTCAGGAGGACCGAATATTTCAGGGTTTTTTAATTTAAACAAATCATCGGAAAATTTTTGTACTTTAGCTATTTTATCAAAAGTAATAGTGACTATATTATTATCTTCAAATATTTTTAATGTTTCAATTTGTTGAGTAGCTTTATTAAAAGTAATTTCGCTACGTTTTTCCGTTAGAGTATGATAGATAGTAATTTTAGAAATATTTCTTTCGTTAATTACCGATTCAAAAACAAAATCCTTGTCAAAATGCTCATTATCTTCTAATAAAAAATTAAATGTATTTTCGCTTCTATTAATACGGCTTACTTGCTCCATATCATAATCATACATCGATACGAAATTTTTAGTACCTATTATAACTAAAGGGAAAGGAGGATAATAATTACATCTAAAATTATAAGGTTTATAGATCAGTAATTTTCCTTTAACTATTTTACCGTACGAATCTTCTTGAGTAAAATCTATCGCAACCGATTTTATAGTACGTAGATAAGTTTTTAGCTCCGAAATAGCTGTTTTATCATTTGCCCCAAATACTAAGCTTGAATTCACAAAAAGATAAATAATGATTAGAAAAAATATTTTTTTCATTTTCGTTGTTTTATATTTTAAATTATGTTTAAAATACCTTATGTATTCAGTTAATGCAAAATATAGTTAGTATTTATGAAAATCGTTGCTTTAAAAGAAAAAGCCAAGCATGAAACACGGGCTGTTATAACGCCTGAAGTAGCAGGATTGCTAGTCAAAAAAGGCTATGCGGTTACGGTAGAAAAAGATATAGGGCTTCATGCCGGTTTTCTTGATGAAGAATATGTTGCTCTAGGTGCTAAAATATCTTCGGTACCACTCGAAATTATTTCTGATGCTGATATTATATTAAAGGTGCAACCTTCATCCGTTACGGATAAATATAGTGAGCTTGAATTTGCAAAAAAAGGAGCAATTATTATAGGATTATTATCGCCTTATTTAAATCATGAATATATAAAAGCGGCAGCTAAAAAAAACCTTACGACTTTTGCTATGGAGTTTGTGCCGAGAATTACTAAAGCTCAAAATATGGACGCTTTATCTTCTCAAAGTAACTTAGTAGGCTATAGAGCGGTAATTGAAGCAAGCTATCATTACACAAGGGCTTTTCCTATGATGATGACGGCAGCAGGGACGATTTCACCGTGTAAAACTTTAGTGCTTGGTATCGGTGTTGCCGGTCTTCAAGCTATTGCAACGGCAAAAAGGCTTGGTAGCATTGTTGCAGGATATGATGTAAGAGCTGCTACCAAAGAGCAGGTAGAAAGCTTAGGAGCTAAGTTTGTTTCACCAGAATTACAGGAAGATTTACAAGATAAATCAGGCTATGCTCACGAGAGTTCGGAAGATTATAAAGCTAAACAAGAAGAGTTTTTAGCAAAAATTATTAAAGGATATGATATAGTTATTACTACTGCACAAATTCCGGGAAAAAAAGCACCTCTGCTTGTTACGGAAAAAATGCTAGAATCTATGAAGCGCGGCTCAGTGATTGTTGATATAGCGACTAGTACAGGCGGGAACGTGGAAGGTTCAGAACCGGATAAGATCGTTACTAAGCACGGAATTACCATAATAGGTTTATCAAACCTTGCTACTAAAATTGCTACCGACAGCTCAAAATTATATGCTAAGAATTTGTATAATTTTCTAACCTATGCATTGCAAGACGGTAAGTTTAATATGGATGATGCGTTAGTACGTGAGATGTTGATTACTAAAGACGGAAAAATTGTGAGTGAGAAATTAAATATATGAATCAATTACCGACAATGGCTAAACAGGCTGCTGAAATTGCCCATAATACTCAAGAATTATCAGATAAATTAAAAGATTTGGTAATAGATACTAGTTGGCAAACAAACACAAGTACTATAGATCCGCTGGTATTTGCTATAACTATTTTTGTATTAGCTTCTTTTGTGGGCTATTATGTTGTGTGGAAAGTAGCGCCTGCACTCCATACTCCGCTTATGTCTATTACTAACGCTATTTCAGGTATTATAGTTCTTAGTTCTATGATTGCTGTAAGTAGCTCTGCTTTTGGGTTTCCCGGTCTACTAGGGTATTTTGCAACGCTGCTTGCTTCTATAAATATCTTCAGTGGATTTATAGTAACAAAAAGAATGCTCGAGATGTTTAAGAAGAAGTAATTAATAATGTCATACCTGTGTTGTTGATGCCCAAATTGTCATTGCGAGGAGCAGGGGTTGTTGCATGGATCGAAAAACCTACTCGATGTCGTTCCCGCGTAGGCGGGAATGACATAACAAGCCATACGGTTAACGTTTACAGTGACAAAAAAATCAAATTAAAGTTCTAGTTCTTTATATTCAACGGTAACTACTTCGTATGATTTAGATCCTTTTGGTGTTGTAACTTCTGCAAAATCACCTACCGATTTTCCAATCAAAGCTTTTGCTATAGGAGAAGCGATTGAAACTCTTTTTCTAGTTATATCGGCTTCATATTCTCCTACAATAATATATGTTACTTCTTCTTCAGTATCGTCGTCGATCAAAGTAACCGTAGCCCCGAATTTTATGTTATCTCCCGATAATTTACCAATATCAATAATTTCCGCTCTTGCCGTCATATCTTCAAGCTCTTTAATACGCCCTTCTATAAATGCTTGTTTCTCACGTGCCGCTTCATATTCCGCATTCTCGGATAAATCGCCGTGTTCTCGTGCTTCGGCTATATCTTCACTAATTTTTTTACGTTCTACATGTTTTAAATGTTTAAGCTCGTGTTCTAATTTTTCAAAACCTTTAGCGGTGATAGGAAATTTTGTATTCATAATTATATTGTATAGATTTAGTAATTTTAGTATACTATTTTCAATAATATAGATTTCAGCAAGTATATTTGTAATAGTGAAATTTGTCAAATAAGCCTTTTTAATTATTTGGCATTGCCTAAATATCGTCATTGCAAGCGGTCCTTGTCTAGGCGGATTCTGTTATGTCATCCCTGCGAAAGCAGGAATCCAGTAATCTTTGAATTGTCATACCGCGACTTGATCGCGGTATCCAGTCTTTGTTAGTTTTTTCTGGATTCCTGCTTTCGCAGGGATGACATCGAATACTGCTCGCAATGATGTTGGCATTATTTCTCATATAACAATAGCAACAAATTAGTAATCTTATGGAAATTAAAGATTTTGACTTTGAGAAAAAGCGTAAAATTTTCCACCTATCGGCTATAATATTTCCGCTGCTTTATTTATTTATTCCAAGAACCGCTATTACGTTATTATTATTTGTAATAACGGCTATTACATTATATTTAGATGTATCACGTCATAATAATGCAAAAATTAGCGAATTTGTAACTAGATTTTTTTCAAAAGTTATAAGGCTTGAAGAAAATAACGGTTCTTTTGCTTTAAGCGGCGTTAGCTTTATGATGCTCGGTTTTTTCTTAACTGCTCTTCTTTTCCCTAAAAATTTAGTGATTTGTTCGTGGTTGATTTTAATTATTTCAGATTGTTTAGCGGCTCTTGTCGGCGTTAAAATAGGAAATAGCTTAGGTAACGGTAAATCTATAGCCGGTTCTATTACCTTTTTAGCTTCTGCAATTTTTATAAGTATATTAGTGTATTTCTATTTAGGATATAATACAAGTTTTATTATTATTATTGTAAGCTGCATAGGGGCTACAGTAGCTGAATTTTATTCAAAAGATTTAAGAATTAACGATAATTTGTCTATACCGCTTTCTTATTGTCTTTCTACAGCTATTCTTTCCTACATATTGTAATATAATGAGAGTTGCACCGGAATTTTATGAGTTCTTAAGAAACCGTATTAACATATCGGATGTAGTGCGGCAAAAAGTAGCTTTAACTAGAAAATCCGGTAACTATGTAGGTTTATGTCCTTTCCATCAAGAAAAGACCCCATCTTTTACGGTTAGTGATAGTAAGAGATTTTTCTATTGTTTTGGTTGTAAAGCAGCCGGTGACGTTATAAAATTTACTTCTAATATTAGCGGTTTATCTTATAATGAGTCTGCTATAAAGCTTGCAACCGATTACGGTATAGAGGTACCGAAATTAACCGCGAGACAGAAAGAATTTTATGAAGAATCCGATGAAATTCTAAATATTTTAGAACTCGCCAATAAGTTTTTCAGGACACAATTAACACCTGAAATATTACATTATCTACACGAAAGGGGTATTACCGAAGAAACAGTAAAAGAGTTTTCAATAGGCTTTGCTCCGAAGAATAATAAATTTGAAAAATTTTTTCACGATAAAAATATAGATATTATAAAGCTTGGTAAAGCAGGGCTAATCGGCAAGCGAGAAAACGGTGAAATATATAATTTATTTTCTAACCGTATTACTATTCCAATTAGAAATATTTACAATAAAATTTTAGGCTTTGGCGGTAGAGTACTAGGGGAGGGGCTGCCTAAATACTTAAATTCACCTGAAACTACAGTATTTCGAAAAAGTGAAACTCTATACGGTGAGCATAAAGCGATAAGCAGTAGCTATAAAAAAAATCATTCGATTTTAGTAGAAGGTTATTTTGATGTTATAGCACTACATCAAGCAGGTTTTAGTGAAACGGTTGCGAGTCTCGGTACTAGCGTTACCGAGAATCACTTACATAAATTATGGCGTGCTGGCGATGAAATTATATTATGTCTTGACGGAGATAATGCAGGCATAAAAGCTAGCATAAGAACTATTAACTTAGCATTACCGCTTATTAATAGCGAAAAGAAAATTTCTTTTATTAGGTTACCAAGCGGACTTGATCCCGACGATGCAGTAAATAAAAACGGTGCTGATTTTTTTGCAAAGCTTATAGATAAAAGAATAAGCTTATCAGAAATGATTTGGCATATTGAGTATAGCGGCAAGAGTTTTAAAACTGCGGAAGAAAAAGCTAATTTAGAAAAAAATTTAAAAAATTATTGCAGCAAAATATCGGATAGTGATTTAAAAGCAAGTTATTACAGGTTTTTTAAAGATCAAATATGGCAAAATTTAGTCACAACGCAGAAGAAAGCTACAACTAGAAACTCAAATTTGGTTCCTATAATTTCAAGTCACGGCTATTCGGAGCTTGAAATGCTAGAACACGCTTTTTGTGCTTTGTTGGTTAAATTTCCTATAATACTTGAAGAAAAAGATATTAGAGATTTCATCTTAAATTTAAATTTTAATAATAAATCGCTTGAAGAATTTCGTAATTGGTATTTAAACGAGATTATAGATAATAACGTAGAAGCAAGTGAAATTACTGCAATTGTGGAAAAAACTAGCTTTTTTGATATTTTTTTATTATTATCAAAAACGGATAATTTGTTTTTAGATATCTCATTTAATAAAAATAATATCAGACTGGATTTATTATGGCAGTGGCTACATAAGAAATATTATCTAATAAATTTACAACAAGAATATGCTATTACCATAAACAGTACTGACAATCACGACTTTGAAAAAGTTTTACTATATAAAAAAGAAATTCTGAAAATTGCAAATGAACTTCAAGTTTTAAACGAATCTTTTATTAATCACACGATAACTTAATTATTTCAAACTTCTTTTAAAAAAAAGGCATATAGGTATTTAATGAGCAATAGCAATATAGACAATGATCTAGATAAAATAGATAGTTTACTTAAAAAAGCTAAATCTAAAAAGATACCGGTCACTTATGATGATATAAACAATGCTCTTCCTCTTAATAAAAATCCTTCAATAAGACAATTAGAGGAAGCTATATTAAAATTTTCCGATGCGGGAGTAGATATTTTAGAATCTAATGAAGATGATGAAATTAAGCTTGATATCGGAATGGATGAAGAATTTAAGCTATCTACCAATGTTGATAATGAACCTGAGGATGAGGTAGAAGAAGAAAATATAGGTACTACCGATGATCCTGTAAGATTATATCTTAAGGATATGGGGGGAGTCGATCTTTTAACTCGTGAAAATGAAGTAGAAATAGCAAAAAGGATTGAGGAAGGACATAAAACAATGACTGCTTCCTTATGCAGAAGCCCTATTGCTATGCGTTGTTTTATAGTATGGTATGAAGATTTAGTTAATGAAAAAATGTTACTACGTGATCTGATAGATTTAGAAGCTAACATGTTACATGACGAAACACCCGAAAATGATGAAGAACATAGTAGTGAGACCGAAGGAGAAGAGCATGAGGATAATCACTTATCTATGTCTAGAGTAGAAACGCAGATATTACCTAATATTATAGAGCGTATGAAAAAGATTTCTTTTATCTGCGAAGAGCTACTCATTGAAGCTAAAAAATGTTATGAGAAATCTTTTGAGCCGAAGGTTTTACAAAATAGCAAAAAATATAATAATTTGGAATTATTAATAAATGAGGTTTCGGAAATACATTTTAATTCTAAAAGAACGGAAGAAATTTTAGGTAAGATGTATGGAATAAATCGTGATTTAATTAATAAAGAAACAGCTTTTTTAAAACTTGCTGAAAAATATGGAGTAACTCGCCAAAATTTCCTTGATGAATATATAGGATCGGTTATCAATGCAGCATGGAAAGAAAAAATGCTGAAAAATAAAAAAGTCGCTTGGAAAGAGTTAATGACTAAAGAATCGGATTATATAGATCAAATGATTGCTGAATTATCGGTTATAGAATCTAAAACCGGTCTTTTAGTTAATGATTTTAAAAAACTAGTGAATACTATACAAAAAAGTGAGAGACAAACGCTACAAGCAAAAAAAGATATGATAGAAGCGAATTTACGTTTAGTTATATCTATCGCTAAAAAATACGCTAATAGAGGATTGCAGTTTTTAGATTTAATTCAAGAAGGTAATATAGGACTTATGAAAGCGGTGGATAAATTTGAATATCGCCGTGGTTATAAATTCTCTACCTATGCTACGTGGTGGATTAGACAAGCTATAACAAGAGCTATTGCCGATCAAGCAAGGACTATACGTATTCCTGTGCATATGATTGAAACAATTAATAAGATACTACGTACTTCAAGACAAATGTTTAATGAACTCGGATACGAACCAACAGCAACGGAAATCGCTAACCGTCTTTCAATGCCGCTTGATAAAGTGCGTAAAGTCATGAAAATAGCTAAAGAACCTATAAGTCTTGAGAATCCCGTAGGTGATGATAGTGACGGCGGTCAATTAGGCGATTTTATCGAAGATAAGAATGCAGTAGCACCGATTGATGCGGCAATTCAGTCAAATTTACGAGAAGTTACCACTAGAGTACTTGCAACCCTTACGCCTCGTGAAGAAAGAGTGCTTAGAATGCGTTTCGGTATAGGTATGAATACTGACCATACATTAGAAGAAGTAGGGCAGCAATTTAAAGTAACTAGAGAACGTATAAGACAAATCGAGTCAAAAGCTTTAAGAAAGTTACAACATCCTATTAGATCCAAAAAACTTAATAGCTTTAGAAGCGGAGGAAAGCGTGGTGACGGTAATCCATCGGACTTACTAGAAGCATGATAATACTTATACTGTCATCCCGTGATTCGGGATCTCAGGATACGGGCTGTGATACAAGATCCAGTGGTCAAGCCACGGGATGACAGTGGGCTATTATGTATCGATATAAAATTACCATTGAATATTTAGGCACGGATCTTGCAGGTTGGCAAAGACAAGCAGGAGTAATGTCGGTACAGCAGATATTAGAAGAAGCGATTTATAAATTTTCCGGTGAACAGGTGATATTGTTTGGGTCAGGAAGAACAGATGCCGGTGTTCATGCTATAGGTCAAGTAGCACATTTTGATTTTTCAAAATATTTAGAACCTCACAAAATTATTACGGCTATCAACTATTTTACAAGACCGTATGCTGTAGGAGTATGGAATTGTGAATTAGCCCCCAATAATTTTCATGCTAGGTTTTCAGCTACCTCTCGTTATTATATATATAGAATTATTAATAGACCTTATCCATCGGTAATTGATTTAAATAGAGCATGGTGGATTAGTTCACCTTTAGATGTTCCGGCTATGCAACAAGCTGCTGCTTATCTATTAGGCAAACATGACTTTACTTCATTTAGGGCTAGCTCATGTCAATCAAAATCACCGATTAAAACTTTAACTGAACTTAATATTATTAAAGAAGACGAAGAAATAAAATTATATCTTTCAGCCCCGTCATTTTTGCATCATATGGTACGTAATATTGTCGGCAGTTTAGTACTTGTTGGTAAAAATATTTGGCAGGCAGAACAAATTAAAGATGTTCTAGAAGCCAAAGATAGAAAAGCCGCCGGTCCTACTGCTCCCGCCTCCGGTCTTTATTTTGTGAAAGTAGCGTATTAACAACCATAAATTTTGTCATTACAATGCCTCCCTGCATAGGCATTGTTACGTGCACCTTATCATTGCGAGGAAATTACGAAGTAATTGACGAAGCAATCTCAGAATATTTGACTAGATTGCCACGCAAGTACTACGGCTGCTCACAATGACAACCGGGTATCCATCTACAAAGCACACTCGTAATGACGTCCTAAATTAGTACACTACGACACTGTCAATAAACTGTATAATTTTTCATGGATGTTAGTTAGTTTACCTATATCATTTCCACCGGCTTGAGCAAGGTTTGCTTGTCCACCTCCGCCGCTGCCACCTAAGAATAAAGAAAGTTTTTTTGCAATTATATCTGCATTGTATTTGTCTGTTATAGCTTTACTCACCGCAACCGTAATAGATAATTTACCAATTCCCTCGGCAATATATACCATTATCAAATCTTCTACTTTTTTTGTTAAATTTTCGGCAGCTTGACGTAATATTTTATTGTCTATATTTCCTACTTTTTTGTATAATAGTTTTATTCCTGTTATTTGTGCAGCTTGCTTTTCAATTTGCTCTATACTTAAATCTAAACTAGCTAAATGAGTTTTTTCTAACTCTTTCTCAACTTCCTTGTTACGCTCTAAGATATTATTAACCTTAGTAATAAGTTCATTTTTATTAGTTTTTAAACTGCTTTCTATCGATTTAAGTAAACTATCCTTTTCTCTTATTAATTTAATTACGAATTCACCGCAAACTGCTTCAATTCTACGAACACCTGCTGCTATAGCACTTTCGCTTGTGATTTTAAAGCAACCGATGTCACCGGTACGTCTGACATGCGTACCGCCGCATAATTCTAAAGAAGTCTCACCCACCTTAACTACTCTTACTTCAGAGTCGTATTTCTCGCCAAACAGTGCCATAGCTCCTTGTTTAACTGCATCTTCAGTTGCCATTAATGTAGTATTTACTTCATGATTATCTCTAATAATCTCATTTACCTTATCTTCGATTAAAGTGATTTCTTCATTAGTCACAGCTTTAGAATGGCTAATATCAAAGCGTAAATAAGTCGGAGCGACTAACGAACCTTTTTGAGTAACATGCTTACCAAGTACCTCATGCAGTACTGCATGTAATATATGCGTTGCTGAGTGATGAATTCTTAAATTTTGCCTATATCTTATGTCTATACTAAAATTAGCATTCTCGCCTACGTTAATCTGCCCCTTTTTCAAAATACATTTGTGGACTATAATAGAGCCTAAGTATTTTAAAGTATCTATTACTTCTACTTCAGAATCTTTTGCAAATATCGTTCCGATGTCACCTATTTGACCGCCTGATTCACCGTAGAAAGGAGTTTGGTTGCTGATTAGCAGGAATTGTGTATCTATCTCTTTTATATCATTAACTAAATTATTATTTTTGATTAATGCAATTATTTTACATTTTGCTTCATTAAGTGTATATCCTAAAAACTCCGTGCTACCATGTTGTTCTTTGATGTCAAACCACAACTGATCGGTTTTTGATTCACCGGAGCCAAGCCAAGATTTTCTAGCACGTTCTTTTTGCATAAGCATTTGCTCTTCAAACCCTTTGTGATCAACGGAAATATCACGGTTTTTTAGAATATCTTCGGTTAAATCAAGTGGAAATCCGTAAGTATCGTATAGTTTAAATGCTACTTCTCCTGATAATTCATTACCTTTTGTTAGCGTTTCTGTTTCTTCGGTAAGAAGTTTGAGACCACGTTCTAATGTGGCTTTAAATCTAATTTCTTCTTGTTCTAAGATACTGCTTATAAAGCTTTCTGCTCTTTTAAGTTCAGGATAAACATTCCCCATTAAATCAACAAGTTTTGGCAGTAATTTATACATTAACGGCTCTTTTGACCCAAGCATATGAGCATGCCTCATGGATCTTCGCATAATGCGGCGAAGTACGTAACCACGCCCCTCATTTGAAGGAATAACGCCGTCAGCTATTAAAAAGCTACTTGCTCGTAAGTGGTCGGCAATAACTCGGTAAGAAAATTTAGCTTCTCCCTCTACTTTCACTTTTACTATATTTTCGGTAAAATTAATTATTTCCTGAAATAAATCTATATCATAATTGTTGTTAACATGCTGTAATACTGCCGTCATACGCTCAAGACCCATACCGGTATCGATAGATTTTTGCGATAATTCTATGCTAGTATCTTTATCGATTTGTTCATATTGCATAAATACCATATTCCAAATCTCGATAAATCTATCACCGTCTTCATCTTTAGTACCGGGAAGTCCGCCATATATTTGTTCACCGTGGTCGTAAAAAATTTCGGAACAAGGACCGCAAGGGCCAGTATCACCCATTGACCAAAAATTATCGTTTGTTTTGATCTTTATGATGCGATCATCCCCAAAACCTGCTATTTTTTTCCAATAAGAAGCTGCTTCGTCATCGGTATGATAAATTGTTGCATAAAGCTTGTCTTTTGGGAGTTCAAATTCTTTAGTCAATAAATTCCAAGCGTAATATATGGCTTGTTCTTTAAAATAGTCACCGAATGAAAAATTACCTAGCATTTCAAAAAAGGTATGATGTCTTGCCGTATAACCGACATTCTCAAGGTCGTTATGCTTGCCGCCGGCTCTAAGAGACTTTTGACTAGTTACCGCTTTGTTATAAGGTCTTTTTTCTTGTCCGGTAAAAACATTTTTAAATTGTACCATTCCGGAATTAACAAACATTAAGCTAGGGTCATTGTGTGGAATTAACGAGCTGGTCGGTACATGTGTATGATTATTTGCTTTAAAGTAAGTTATAAATTTACTTCTAACTTCTTCGGTGGTAAATTTAGTCATGGTAAGATATATTATTTAATGTTATGTCATTCCGGAGAGAATCATTTTTCGTCATTGCGAGGAAAATTACGTAGTAATTGTACATACGCAATCTCGTGTCAAAGTCCTGAGATTGCCACGCTCCTTATCAGTCGTTCGCAATGACAAGGTGGTATCCACGCAGAAATGACGTCCAGTATAGTAAAATACACTGAATTATGATTAAAATAAATTTATTTATGAAAAATATTTTTGATTCGATCAAATTACATTTTGTTCAATTTGCTACAAAATTAAAAATATTTTCTTTCAAAAGAAAAAAGATTGTGGTGTTACTAGGTAATAAAGGTGCATTTCTTAGTACTTTTCTCGATAATAAATTATTAGATAAATTATTTATCCCTATTTGGGAACAGATAGACTTAAATCCTTATAAAAACTTTTTTAGTAAATTTCCAAAAAGCGATATTTATTTTTTACTTGACGGCAGCGAATGTAAAACACGGCACGATCAAATACCTATATTACAGTCAATAGTTAAACTTGATCCTATTGAACAATTTATTGAAGGTTATTTTAATAAAGAAGACATTATAGCACATTGTGTTTACGAAATTACTACTACCCCAAGTGAAATTTGGTCGACTTTAATTATGTCGTGTCCATTTGAAACACCTTTAAGTGATATAATTTCATGCATTATAGGTAAAAGATCTCTTGATTTAAAAGGAATTTACTTTTTAACGTTAGAGCTAAAAGTTATTATAAATAAAATAGTGCAAAATATAGAAAATGATGAATATAAAGATTATTTTCAAATTTGTGTATATGCATCACAAGCTAGCGGTATAAAATTTGTTATCAAACATAAAGATAATATAATAACAATTAAAAATCTTGAGTATCCATTTGATAAAACAATCGGCTATGTTCAAGGTATTATAGAACAAGAAATTAATGATTGTTTGATATTATTTAAAAACTATATAAGTAATCTTGACCAAAGAGCCTGTATAATTCTTATAGTAGATGAAGAGTTAAAATCTTTATTAGAATCAACAAATTTTGAAGAACGCCCTGTAATCTTTATACCGGTTGATAATATACTAAATAAGCAAACTCTAGAAAAAGGAAGATTTATAGATACGAATATTAGTAGACTGTTTCTAGAATATAAGAGTTTTCCTGCTTATAATAATAATTTAAAATCAATAAAAAAACTAGTTACTATAAAGGATCTGACATTTAAATTATATAGTGCATTACTTATAATATTAATATTAGTGGTTGGTATTATCAAATATAATACAAAACAAAATTACAAAGACATAAACTCTATTAATGAAAAATATTATGCAACAAATCCAGAATATGATGGTATCAAATATAAATATCCTTATATTAAAAATACTACTAGCCTAGCTGATTTATATGTAATAGAAAAATTACTAGAAGCACCGATACCACTGCCGTTTGATTTACTTAAAAGGCTAATAATTACTTTAAATCCGGCTTTTAAATTAGAAGAAATTAAATGGGAATTAACAAATATAGATAATATTTTGTTAGTTTCTAAGAGACAATTAATGATCAAATTAATACTTAAATATCATACTAATAATCTATCGGTAGATGAATCTCTAAAAATGCTAGATGATCATATGACAAACGTAAAAAATGAATTATCTAATTTGCAGGTAGATTATGTTATATATAAGGATAAAATACTTGATATATTCGGTAAGGTAGTAATTCCTTTATCGGTTAATATAGTTGATAATAAAACGTAATATTCCATGTTATTCCCGCGTAGACGGGAATCCAGTACTTTAAAGCTTTTTAAAAGCTCGATTTATCTCGCTTTACTCTGGATTCCCGCCTACGCGGGAATAACATAAACCATGCAACGGCACTAATAACCCAAGGTAAAAATATATGTTTGAAAAATATATTATGTATTTAAAGAATCTTATATTTTTTCAATTCATTATATATTTCTTCTTTATTTCCTTAACTATTTGGATAATAAAAAATTTCCAGCAAGAATACAATAAATCTATTCTTGATAAACAAGTTTTACAAGAAAATCTAACAGAGGAAATTTTAAAGCTTTATTCTGTCATTAACTCTAAAGAAGAAATATTAGAATCGTACAAAAAATATGTAGATTTAAACGTGCCAAGTAGTGTAAGTTGCTTAAATTATCAAGAACTAATTCCTAAAATAAAAAGCTTAAGCAATAAATATGATCTAGTAGAACCTATAGATGTATTTATAAATTCAGTATTTTTTAAAAATAATGTTCAGGCGGTTGAAGGAGAAGGTGAATCGATTCATGTAAATAATTATAGCATAAATATAAAATATGCATGTGCAGATTTTTTGACTTTTCTAAAAATATTCTCTGAAATTTATTCTTATATGCCTCCTAATACTCTTATATCTTTTGTACGAGTACGTAATGAAGAAGTGTTAACACCTAAGAATATATATAAACTTTCAGTAAATCATGCTCCTAATCTTATTTATGCTAAATTGATATTATATATCAGAGAATTAACCTCAAAATAAATTATCAAAATGAATAATGCAATAGTACTTAATAACGTAAATACTAATTTATTTAAAAAAGATATTGTTAATAATTTTGTCAATAATCTTATGAAATCTACTTGCTCTACTATTGCAAATATGCTTGCTATAGATTATACGCTAAGGCTTAATTCTAAACCAGAAGCTGAAAAATATATTAATAAATGTATTTCTAGACTCAAAAATTATTTAGGTATGCGGGTTATTAACGATGATAATTTTTCCGTAGCATTAGAGTTATTTGCAATAATGATTACTTCTGAAGACGAAAATGAGCAAAATAAGAATAATATTTTAGAGCAATCACAAGATATAATAGCAGAAAATCTTGTAGAAGTTTATTTTGGAGATGAAATAAATAGTACCGAAAAAGAAAAAACTAACAATATATTTAAAACTCTTTTAAAAGAGAAGAATTTTGACAAAATAATAAATTATGCGGAGTCTCACAAAAAATTATTTAAGGCTTCTGTAATGTATGCAATGAAGAAATATAATAATATTGATGAAGCAACCATCTATATAAAGAAAGAATTTAATAAAATATTAGAGATGTCTTTAGTATTTACACAAAAAAGTAATATATTTAAACAAGCAACCGGAAAAATCGCCGGTGCTGTTTGTGCTTTATTAGTCGGAGCAATCAGTGTTGCGACTGCGGGAGCGGCTTTTTCTATCATAGTTGTACCGGCATCAATTTTTGCCGTCAGATATGCACCTGAACTTGGTGAAAAAATTGGAGGATTAATTTTGAATAATGATAATGCAATAAAACTAGAACAAAGCAATATAGATAAGCTTATGAAAACATTACAAAATGATAAAGAAAGTCTTCTATCTCAAGAAAAAACAAAAAACATCAAACAAAATATTAAAGTTTTTCCTTCTCAAATCAATGCTAAATTAACTAAGAAAGTGGTTAATGAAAAACATAGATAGGGTATAGTCATTGCAAGAAGAATTACGTAGTAATTCGACTAAGCAATCCAGTAAAAATTCTGTAAATCAGAATTTTTTAATTATTTTTCTAGATTGCCACATCGCTATGCTCCTCGCAATGACGACTACGGTATCAACGCAAGCAAAGCTATTCGCATGAAATAAAGTTATTTTTACTTGAGAATATAAAATATTACTCTTATTATCTTTTTTAAAATCAATAAAATAACTTAATGAGAAAAGTAGTAATATCCGGCATGATCGGCAACGCTTTAGAATGGTATGATTATGCATTATATGCGCAATTTGCTTATATTATAGGGCAGCATTTTTTTCCGGATCCAGAAATGCGAGAGACTTTAACTTTTGCGGTATTTGCTGCAGGCTTTGTAGTACGACCGCTCGGCGGTGTTATTTTCGGTAATATAGGTGATAGATTCGGTAGACGTACTGCTTTGGTGATGGGTATTATAGCTATGGCAATACCGACTGCCGGGATAGGGCTCTTACCAAGTTATAAAACTATTGGAATTGCCGCTCCTATTATTTTAACTATTATCAGACTCATACAAGGTTTTTCTTTAGGAGGGGAATTTAGCGGTTGTATTTCGTATATTGTAGAACATGCTTCGTTCGAGCAGCGGGGACTTGCGGGGAGTAGCTCATTTGTTAGTATGTGCGGCGGTATGCTGCTTGGACTTGGTACAGCAGCCGGTTTTTCTTATTTTATGCCTGCCGATATGCTATTTGAATGGGGTTGGAGGATACCTTTTATTGCCGGTTTATTTATTAGCTCCGTAGGTTTATATATTAGAAAAAACCTAGCAGAAAGTCCTATTTATAAAAAAGCTAAGGGCACAGGGCGTTTAGCACGTTTTCCTTTACGAGAAACATTAACAAAATACCCAAAAGAACTAATTATCGCACTTGGTCTGTATATTACCGTAACTGCTCCTTTTTATACTTCTACGGTTTTTATTGGTAATTTTATGCAAACACTCGGTTATACTAATCAGCAAAGCACAATTGTTAGTAGTATAATATTAATCGTAATGATGATAGTATTTCCTATATCTGCGTATGTTTCGGATAAGGTGGGGCGACGTCCTGTACTAATATGGGGGATTATCTTGTTAATTTTATCAGTCTATCCTATTTTTGTAGCCTTAGGGTCGATGAATATTACTTTAGCTATAATATCTCAAGTAATATTTGCTGGAGTTATTAGCATTTATATGGGACCTATTCCAACGGTTTTAGTAGAGATATTTCCGACTAGCATAAGATTTACCGGTGTTGCACTTTCATACAACCTTGCAGCTGCTATATTTGGCGGTACTGCTCCAATGTTAGCAATGATATTAACGAAAGTTACCGGAGACAATTATGCTATTGCATATTATTTAATTGCACTTGCCTTGTTATCTTCTATAATTCTAAAATTCTATAAAGAAACCTATAAAAAGAATCTAGTAAATTAATATGCATGAGCGAAGTTTTTGAAATACCAAACGGTGAAAGCAAGGTTTTACTCCATTGTTGTTGTGCTCCTTGTGTTGGCCCTTTAATGGAAAAAATGATCGATACCGGCATTAAGTTTATGCTTTTTTTCTATAATCCTAATATTCATCCTAAAAAAGAATATGAGCTTCGTAAAAACGAAAATATTAAATTTGCCGAGAAACATAATATAGAATTTATCGATGCAGATTATGATCCGCAAAATTGGTTTAGGCGTGCTAAAGGGATGGAGTTTGAGCCTGAGAGAGGTATACGCTGTACAATGTGTTTTGATATGCGTTTCGAGCGTACGGCTTTATATGCTTATGAGAACGGCTTTAAAGTTATAACTAGCTCGCTTGGTATTTCTAGATGGAAAGATATGAACCAAATTAATGAATCAGGAACTAGGGCGGCATCTCATTATGAAGGGGTGACCTATTGGACTTATAATTGGCGTAAAGACGGCGGTGCTAGCAGAATGTACGAAATTGCCAAAGAAGAGAACTTTTATAAACAAGAATTTTGCGGCTGTGTTTATTCTTTCCGTGATACTAACGATTGGCGAGTAGCAAACAATCGCCCTAAAATCGAGATCGGCAAGGAGTATTATTAAGACTTCAAATTAATAAAAAAATATTTTATTTTTTTGAATCTTTATATTATAATAATCTAGACAATCTAGCTATATGGGGATTTTATATGAACAAATGGCAGTTACACGAAGCAAAGAATAAGTTAAGTAATATTATTGATATTGCAATGCATGGTACCCCTCAATGTATTACAAAAAGGGGTGAAGAAGCAGTTGTAATTATTAGTATAAAAGACTATAAACAACTTACTAAACAAAAACCTGATTTCAAAGAATATTTATTGAGCATACCTAAGACAGATAATTTGGATATTCAGAGAGCAAAAGGGTATGCTAGAGATTTTGAATTATGAAATATTTATTAGATACTAATGTTGTATCTGAAATTCAAAAGAAAGAATCCAATTCTCAAGTAGCAGCATGGTTTTCAATTGTTCATTCTAGCCAGTTACACTTAAGTTGTATTACTATCGGCGAAATAAGAAAGGGAATATCAAAATTAGCAAAGAAAGATAAAATAGCAAGTTTGAAATTAGAAAAATGGTTAGAAAGAATAATAATAGACTATAATGAAAGAATTCTTAATATTGACAAAGAAATGTGTGAGGAGTGGAGTGAATTAATGAGTATTGATAGTACGAATGCAATCGATGCTTTAATAGCTGCACAGGCAAAACAAAGCAATATGGTACTAGTTACTAGAAATATCAAACATTATAATATGTTTAATATAAAAATATTCGATCCTTTTAACTGATCAAAATTTTCTTTCCCAATAATAATACCCTATGAAAAAACTATCATTTCAGCAAATTATTCTGACATTACAAAATTATTGGCAGGATTATGGCTGTGCAATATTGCAGCCTTACGATGCCCATGTCGGAGCCGGTACGTTTCACCCTGCAACTGTGCTTCGCTGCCTTGGTATTAAACCTTGGTCTGTTGCATATGTTCAGCCATCAAGAAGACCAGGGGATAGCAGGTATGGCATGCATCCTAATAGAATGCAGCATTATTATCAGTTTCAAGTTATCTTAAAGCCGTCGCCGGATAATATTCAAGAGTTATATCTTAAAAGCTTAGAATGTTTAGGCATAGATTTAAAAATTCATGATATCAGATTTGTTGAAGATGATTGGGAGTCGCCAACCTTAGGTGCTGCCGGGCTTGGCTGGGAAGTATGGTGTAACGGTATGGAAGTATCGCAATTTACTTATATGCAGAAAATCGGCGGTATTGAATGCCGTCCCGTTGCCGGTGAAATCACTTATGGACTCGAGAGGCTTGCTTTATATATTCAAGGTGTTGATGAAGTAAGAGAGCTTGATTGGAACGGGCAAGTAGGCGAAAAAGCTTTAAAATACGGTGAAGTGGATTTCGAAGCTGAACGGCAATTTTCAAAATATAATTTAGAGCTTGCCGATAGTGAAATGTTACTGCGACATTTCAAGGATAGCGAAGACCAGTGTGAGAGATTAATCAAAGCTAATTTACCTATGCCGGCTTATGATGAATGCCTTAAGGCAAGTCATGCATTTAATCAACTAAATGCACTTGGAGTAATTAGCGTCACTGAGCGTGCTTCTTATGTTTTAAGAGTGCGTCATTTAGCTAGAATTTGTTGTACAAAATGGTTGGAGATGAACAAGTGAGCGAGTTATTATTAGAGCTATTTAGCGAAGAAATTCCGGCTTTTATGCAAAAAAATGCTGAAGAGGGTTATTTAAATATATTCACGAAAATTTTTGAAGAAAACGAAATATTTGCAAAAGTACAAGTATTCGCGGGACCTCGCAGGATAACGCTGCATGCTACCCATTTGCCAAAGATAACTTTGCCAAAAGAGGAAGAAATTAAAGGACCAAGCATAGCAGCTCCGGAAGCCGCTATTAACGGCTTTTGTAAAGCTCATAATGTTAGTAAATTAGAGCTTTCTACTAAATTAATTAGTAATCAGCTATATTATTTCTTTGTCAAAAAAACAGAAGAAAGAGAAATAAAAGAGATTTTGCCGGAGATTATTATAGAGGCTATTAATAAATATAGCTGGGCAAAATCGATGTTTTGGGGTGATTACAAAATAAAATGGATTAGACCTCTGCGAAATATTTTATGCATATTTGACGGTGAAATATTACCGATGCAATTTGGGCATTTAACCGCTAATAATATTACGTATGGGCATCGTCTTACTGACAATAAAAAATTAGAAGTAACAGATTTTGAAGATTATAGAAATAAGCTTTTAGAAAATCATGTTATTTTAGAAAGAGCAAAGAGAGAGGCAATAATTAAAACCGGTTTACTGGAACTAGCAAATTCTCATGATTTAATTATAAAAGAAGATAATCGTTTAGTAGAAGAAGTAGCAGGGCTTAGCGAATTTCCTGTTGTACTGCTTGGAAAAATCCCGCAAAAATTTTTAGAGTTACCTAAAGAAGTACTTATTTCTTCGATGCATACGCATCAGAAATATTTTTGTTTATTTGATAAAACAGGAAATTTCACACCGTATTTTCTCTTTGTCAGTAATGGTAGATTTACAAATGCTGAACTAGTTATTCAAGGTAACGAGAAAGTTCTATCAGCACGTCTTTCGGATGCTTTATATTTTTGTAAGCAGGATATAGCTAAAACTTTAGCATCAAGATTAGGCCAATTAGAAGCTGTAACATTTCATGCAAAGCTTGGTAATTTAAGAGAAAAAATTGAACGCATAACCGATATTTGTAATTATATAGCTCCAAATAATAAGGATTTGATTACAGCAGCTAGACTTTGCAAAAGTGATCTTGTTTCTGATATGGTCGGGGAATTTCCGGATTTACAGGGGATTATGGGTTATTATTATGCAAAACATGAAGGGCTAAATGCAGAAATAGCCGCTGCAATTAGAGACCATTGTAAACCGCAAGGTTTGAGCGACAATGTACCAAGCGGAAATGCGGCTTTACTTGCTTTAGCCGATAAGCTAGATAGTTTAGTAGGTTTGATGATAGCAGGGGAAGCACCAACAGGCTCAGGTGATCCATATGCCTTAAGACGTCAAGTTCTTGGTATAATAAGAATAATACTTGAAAATAAATTAGAGCTAAATTTTAATGATTTAATTAATTTTTCTATAAACTTATATAAAGATTCATCTGACGAAAATAAGAATTTAATAATATCTTTTTTTGAAGAAAGAGCAAAGTTTTACTTTAAAAATGACTATGATATTGCGTTAATTAATGCAGTTCTTGACTTAAATTTAGTAGATACAAACTTTAAACTTGATGCGTTAAAAGAATTTTTAATAGAAGACGCAGGCAAGCAATTATTAAATGCTTACAAACGAGCTAGCAATATAATTGGTGATCAGAAAATTACCGGCTTAGTTGATGCGAGTCTCTTTAGTACACAACCTGAAAAAGAATTATTTGAAGTAATCCAAAAAATTTCTCCGCAAATTATAGATAGTATAGCTGATAAAGATTATAAGAAAGCCTTAAATTTATTATCGTCTCTATTAACCCCCATTACTAGCTTTTTTGATAATGTACTCGTTAATGACTCTGATCCAAAGATCGCTCAAAATCGTTTGTCGTTATTACAGAATATTTGCGAGTTATTTGATAAAGTAGCTAAGTTTAACCGCTTATGATAAACAAAGCAGTTCAATTTATAAAATCAGGTAAAGTGGTTGTTTTTCCGACTGAAACAGTCTATGGGATTGGTGCGGATGCCACAAATAATGAGGCGTGTTTAAAGATTTTTCAGTTCAAAGAGCGCCCTGCTATCAATCCGCTTATCGTGCATGTCTCCTCCATAGAGCAAGCAAAGGAAATAGGGGAGTTTAACGATTTAGCTACAAAAATAGCAGAAAAATTTTGGTTTGGACCATTATCTATAGTTGTCCCTTTAAAAGAGAATGCAAATATTGCCCCTAGCGTAACAGCAGGACTAAATACCATAGCACTTCGGATACCGTCTTATCCTGTAGCGTTAGAGCTTATCAGACAATCAGGCATACCTATAGCTGCCCCAAGTGCTAACCCTTCAAACTATATTAGTCCGACTAACGCTGAGCATGTCACAAAACATTTTAAGGATAATCAGGAAATTTTTATTTTAGTACCTGAAATCTATCAATCTAAATATGGGCTAGAGTCAACGATAATCGATACAACAACTGTTACTCCTACTATTCTTAGAGAAGGGTTTATAACTGCTGAAATTTTAGGAGAAATACTAGGGATAGAAGTTTTAAAAGCATCAGAGACAAGTACTATAAAAGCTCCGGGAATGCTTGCAAAACACTATTCACCAAAAGTACCGGTTAGGCTAAATGCTATAAATTTAGAGGATAAAGAAATCGGATTAAATTTTAGCAATAGCAATCTTACAGGAAGATTTTCATTAAACTTAAGTGTAAAAGGTGACTTTATAGAAGCCGCTGCAAATCTTTATGCTTATTTAAGAATACTTGACGATTATGCTGCATCTCATGATGTAAGAGGTATAGCAGTTAGCCCTATACCTCAAGTGAATATAGGGGTTGCAATTAATGATCGCCTAAAACGTGCCGCAAAATCATAAATTTCGGCGTTCTATTCGCCTTAATAGCTTTTCGATGATATTTGGTAATTACATAGTTATCGTGCGGTTTTAAATAATCATTTTTATTTATAATTTCAAAATTACCATTCTGCTGTATTAACTCTATTGCTTCATAAAAATAATTTTCGATATCGGAAGCAAATACTAAATTACCATTGTCTTTTAGCTTATCTTGTAAAATCTTAAGTCGTTCTTTATTGAAAATACGTTTCTTTTTTTGCTTATTTTTTATCCATGGATCGGGAAATAAAATATAAATTCCATCAAGGCTATTACTTGGTATCTCATTTAATATTAAATCCAAATTATTAGGGAATAATAAAAAATTCGTGATATTTTGTTCGCCTGCAAGCTTTAAAACATTTGCAACTCCGTTTAAATATACCTCTACCCCAATAAAAAGTGCATTAGGATTCATTTGAGCTTGATTAATGAAATGCTCACCCATACCAAAGCCTATCTCAAGAAATACTTTACGTTTTTTATTTACAAGCTTTTCTTTAGAAAATAAATATTTTGGTAGTTCGTTATCTAATAAATTCTGTTGTACTCCTGATAAGCTTTTACCGATACGTCTTGCATATGACCGATTGAGATTAATAGGAGAAAATAATATTACCCTACTGTGACCTTGTAGATCCTTATAAACGCTTTCAATATTATAACCATGATCTAAGAAAATTTGGGTTACCGCTTCTTCCTGTTTAAACCCTATTTCTAATATAATCTTACCGTTTGGTTTTAAGAATTGTTTGGCATTTTCGGCGATGAGAAAGTAAGCTTGTAGTCCATCTTTTTCAGCAAATAAAGCAATAGACGGTTCATAATTGATTGTTTCAATTGCCATCTCTGATTTTTCGCTGTGAGCTATATATGGCGGGTTGCTAACGATAAAATCAAATTTCTGAGTTTCAATATTCTCAAACCAATTACTGTGAATAATCTGAATGCGATCCGTTACCTCATATTTTGCCGCATTACTTTTGATAAGTTCTATAGCATCAAGACTTATATCGGTCGCAATTACATTAGCATTCGGTAACTCACATAATAGACTGATAGCAATGCAGCCGCTACCTGTGCCAAGTTCTAGGATGTTTAAGAATTTGTCATTGTAGTTTTCGCTTATGTCATTCCCGCGAAAGCGGGAATGACATTGAAATACAACATCCACTAAAACTTCAGTATCGCTTCTTGGAATTAATACATGTTTATTAACAATAAATTCACGTGAGTAAAATTCTTTAACACCTGTAATATATACTATCGGTTCATGCTTTAATCTTCTTTCTAACAGTTTTTCAAAAGCTTCTATCTCGGCTTCATTTAACTGCTCATCAAGATTAATAAGTAAATACTCAATAGGTTTATTTATAACATGCTGTAGTAAAATTCGTGCCTCTAATTGCGGCGAACTAATACCTATTTTATTTAATTTATCTGTAGCGTCACTAAGAATTTGCTTTATAGAACATTGCATGGAAAGTTTTATTTTCTGCCAAAATTTTTCATTTCTAAAATCTCATCTACACTACCTAGCGGTGCTCGTTTTTTAAGTTCAGTAAATTCACGAAATATATTATTACCAAATTGATTCTTATAATATCCGGGTTCTAGAGTTATAATATCTATTTTAAGATAATTTTTGGTTTTAGGTATTTTAATTATTTTCATAAACCGTTTTATGTTATTATATCACCAATTATTTCTGAATAATATTCATGTTCTATATAGCTATTTTTAAAGCTAAGATTTGCTAATGTTTCTAAATCACAAGTGATTAAAGGTTCTTGTTCGTGTTGATTTTTTAATAAATAAGGACTAGTACAAAACCAAGCGAACTCTCCTTTTATCTGGTCAGCAGTTAGTTTATTTAGTACTTCACCATTTTTCCCATACAAAATAAAGTCAGAAGAAGCACCATATCCTGCTTCGGTAAATTTTATGAGAGCTTTCTTCTCACCTAAAATTTCTTGTTGATTTTTTAAAATACATTCTAAATAAGCTTTAAAATAATGCTTATACTCTTGTCCCTCATATCGTGTACACTTAGTATTTTGATATTTAGATTTTCATTCCTCTAAAGATTCTTGCGGTATTTTTGTGTCTTGATGTCCTATATATATTTTATCTAAAATTTGTTTTTTCTCATATTCTTTAATAATAATATGAGTCATATTTTTTGTTGGAACAGTAATCATATATTCTTTTTTGTTAGGATAAATAATCTCTGCACATTTAGCAATAAAACTATGAAGTTTAAGAGAAAGACTTGAATGTTTTTTAGTATTATTATAGTCATATATTGGAGCTTTTGTTATTCCTATATGTGAAATAAAATTTGTGTTTTGAGAAGTTGCCATAGTTATAATCATTTCTACCGATGGTATATCAATACTACTTTTCTGTTCCCATGCTTTATTATAGGTAAAAACTACATATACATCTGTTAAATCTTGGTCATGATATTCTATGCTAGAGTCAAAAGCATCTAGTTCCATAAAAGCTTTTCTATATTCTTTTTTCCCGGACTGGTTTATAAACTCCCCCTGTTTCTTTGAGACATTTTGCCAAGTAGTTACATTTACTCCATTAACTTTTACCATATAAAAGATGTAAGTCATCTTCTACTTCATAATGATAAATTTCTGATTTTACTTCTTGTGCTTCATATAGCTTTGTAAAAAGATGTTGTAAATTAGAATATTTCTATTTTACTGAAATCAAATTCAGAGAAAATCCGCAAAGCTTGCATATATTGCATGTCTATATTATCAGGTGCTTTTGCTTCTTTGCACGCAACTTTTATAATCAGAAATTTTAATTTCATGTTCTGTACTATATTGGGAAGAGCTAGCAATTTTTATAGATTGCGGTTTAAAAGATAAATTATTACCTAATTTTAAAATAAAATCTTTTACTTCTGGCCAATCTCTATAATTTGATATATCTAAGGCAATAATTTTGTCTGTGAAGTAAAAATCTCTTCTAAGCTCGCTTTTTGTTTTCTAAGGTTTAAAATACCCTCTTCCATAGAATATAAGGCTTCTTCTAATTTAGCATTAGCTTTTTTCATTTTATAAATCTTTTAAATATTAATCCTTAATGTTATATTAAAAATTAATATTTTGTCAATTATAAACTAATTATCTCTTCCATATCCCTTGGCAACTCACAAGAAAATTCCATAATCTCATTACTAGTCGGATGAGTAAAACTTAAATACCAAGAATGCAGGGCTTGACGTTTAAAATCAATTAATTTTGCCTTTAGTTCAGGGGGAGAATGAGCAATTTTTCGGTCGTTATTGCCGTAAGTTTGGTCGCCGACTACCGAATGCTTTAAATGGCTTAACTGTACTCTAATTTGGTGAGTTCTACCCGTACTAAGCTTGCACTCCACCATACTAATACTACCTTTATAAAATAATTCTAGAGTCTTATAATGTGTAACGGCTTCTTTGCCGCCATATTTTAATATGGTCATTTTTTGGCGATCGCTTCGGCTGCGACCTATATTATTCTTAATGACTCCTTCTAGCGGATTTATTACTCCCCACACTAACACTTTATATTTCCGTATTACCTGCCTTTGTTCTATCTGATTTGCAAGTAGCATATGTGCTTTATTATTTTTAGCAACTACCATCAAGCCCGTAGTGTCTTTATCTAAACGATGTACTATCCCGGGTCTTTCTGATGAGCCGATATCCGATAAGTTTTTTGTATGATGTAATAAAGCATTAACAAGCGTATCGTCATGATGCCCTGCTCCCGGGTGTACCGTCATACCTGCAGCTTTGTTAATTACTATCAAATCATCGTCTTCATATATTATATCAAGTGCTACATTTGCTGCTGCCATTTTTAGCTCTTCAGGTTCTTTAAAAGAAAATAATATAATATCATTCTCCTTGACCAAAACATCAGGATCAGAAATAATTACATCATTAACTAGTACTTGCGAATCTTTAATAGCTTTTTGGATTTGATTCCTTGAAACATTTTCAAGAAGCGATGATAGAGCTTTATCAAGCCTTATGCCGTTTAGTTCGTGTGGTACGGAATATTTTAACATATTTTATTTTAAGATAATGAATAATACGCTTAAATGGTTAAGTGCAATCGGTGTTGAATATTATTGCCATGAACATCCACCGCAATTAAAGGTACGTAATAATACTGAACTAACTGAAAAGCCACAAGTAAAACTTATGTCTACAAAAGAAACTGCATTCAATATGAATGATAAAGTTCATGATAATATAACCCTAGCAAGATCTCTTGCCGATAAAGCTAATAATATCGAAGAACTAAAAGAATCTCTACTAAATTTTAATGGTTGTGAACTTAAGAAATTTGCTACTAATACGGTTTTCGGTGACGGTAATTTGGAAGCTAAAATTATGTTAATAGGCGAAGCCCCAGGAAGTACCGAAGATTTGAAAGGAATACCTTTTTACGGCGAAAGTGGCAATTTACTTGATAATATGCTACACGCTATCGGAATTTCACGAAAAAATAACGCTTATATTACTAATACGGTATTTTGGCGTCCTCCTGCTAATAGACAGCCGACGTTCGAAGAAGTCGATATTTGTAGACCTTTTGTCGAGAAGCATATTGCTCTTATTAACCCGAAGCTAATTATTCTAGTCGGTAGCACGGCTGCAACTAGCTTACTTGGAAAAAATTCGGGTATTACTAAAATTAGACAAGAATATTATTTTTATACCAATAAATATCTATCCGCTCCTATTCAAACTACGGCAATTTTCCATCCTGCCTATTTACTCCGCCAACCTATGCAAAAACGCACCTCTTGGTATGATTTACTCAAGATTAAGGAGTATTTAGTCAATAATAGACTTCTTGCATAACTTGTACATTAATCTAGTACTCACAGCTTCACGTACTTTTCAAAATAATTTTCTACTGGACAATTAGTCGTATATATGCGACAGTGTAATCATCTCTAGTTAAGCTTAATATGCAAAACACTAAACAAATACAATTTTTATAACAGATATTCTGCTATCAAATGCAGGTAATAAAGATGCTCAAGGCAAAGATATTAAAAAAGCCTTAGAAATAATAGAAGAAGTTTATAAACGAAATTGAGGGTGTTATATGGAAAGTTTACAGATTATTTAAAAGAAAAATTACAAAATGAGGAAATATTAGTAGGGTGTATTAATGAAGCGTTAGAGCAATATTTCGTGGATCATAATAAAGAAGCTCATATAAATAGACAACATATATATAGAATGTTATCTAGTAAAGGTAATCCAAGTGTCGACAATATAGGATCTTTATTAAACGCTTTAGGCTTGCAGTTGAAAGTAGAAGCATGTGCGTTTTAAATTTTCATTAACCTTGCAAGTTGAGCAAGATATCAAAGAAAATTTTTAAATCCTAATAAATCATAATTCATTTCTAATTTCATTAAATTATGGTTATACTTACTGGTGTATAAAAATAAGGTATATCCATATGACCAATGAAAATAATAATGATTCAGAATTTGCTGAATTAAAAATCAGAGGAAAAATATTTGAATTACCTATACTTAAAGCAAGTATCGGTGAGGATGTAATCGATATAAGTAGGGTATCTGCGGAAGCCGATTGCTTTACTTACGACCCGGGTTTTATGTCTACTGCTTCTTGTCAGTCTACTATCACCTATATAGACGGTGATAAAGGAATCTTGCGGCATCGAGGATATGATATTAAAGACTTAGCTGAGAAAAGTGATTTTTTAGAAGTAGCATATTTACTGATTTATGGGGAACTACCAAGTGGCGAGCAGTATAATAATTTCACTAAACAGGTTGCTCATCATTCATTAGTGAATGAAAGATTACACTATTTATTTCAAACCTTTTGTAGCTCTTCTCATCCTATGGCTATTATGCTTGCGGCTGTTGGTTCTCTTTCGGCATTTTATCCTGATTTATTGAATTTTAAGGAAGCAGACTACGAACTTACCGCTATTAGAATGATTGCTAAGATACCTACCATCGCCGCAATGTCTTATAAATATTCTATAGGACAACCGTTTATTTATCCTGATAATTCGTTAGATTTTACCGAAAATTTTCTGCATATGATGTTTGCAACGCCTTGTACGAAATATAAAGTAAATCCAATAATAAAAAATGCTCTTAATAAGATATTTATCCTACATGCCGATCATGAGCAGAATGCTTCTACTTCAACAGTCCGAATTGCCAGCTCATCCGGAGCTAACCCTTTTGCTTGTATTAGCACGGGTATTGCCTCACTTTGGGGACCTGCTCACGGCGGGGCTAATGAAGCGGTAATAAATATGCTTAAAGAAATCGGTAGTTCTGAGTATATTCCTAAATATATAGCTAAAGCTAAGGATAAAAATGATCCATTTAGGTTAATGGGTTTTGGTCATCGTGTATATAAAAACTATGACCCGCGTGCCGCAGTACTTAAAGAAACGTGCAAAGAAGTATTAAAGGAACTCGGGCAGCTAGATAACAATCCGCTCTTACAAATAGCAATAGAACTTGAAGCTATCGCTCTTAAAGATGAATATTTTATTGAGAGAAAATTATATCCAAATGTTGATTTTTATTCGGGTATTATCTATAAAGCTATGGGTATACCGTCGCAAATGTTCACGGTACTTTTTGCAATAGCAAGAACCGTAGGCTGGATGGCACAATGGAAAGAAATGCACGAAGACCCTGAACAAAAAATCAGCAGACCTAGACAGCTTTACACCGGTTATGTACATAGAGAGTATAAGGGTATTCGGGAGAGGTAAACATTGTCGTCATTGCGAGCGACTGCAAGGAGCGTAGCAATCTCAAGAGATTTGATGAGATTGCCACGTCGCCTCGCTCTTCGCAATGACGTTGAAAATATAAATCATATGCATTTTATTGATGAAGTTAAAATATGTATAAAAGGTGGGGACGGTGGCAATGGTTGTGTTAGTTTCCATCGTGAGAAATTTATTGACAGAGGCGGACCGGATGGTGGTGATGGTGGACGTGGCGGTAGTGTTATTTTCAGGAGTAATCACCATCTTAATACGCTAGTAAATTATCGATATGAACAGCATTTTACCGCAGAAAACGGCGAAAACGGTAAAGATTCAAATAGAAGCGGTAAATCAGGAAAATCATTAGTTCTTGATGTTCCGATCGGTACTCAAATCTTTTCCGAGGACGGCAATATATTATTGCATGATTTCACTGTGGATGATCAAAGCTTTGAAATAATTAAAGGAGGAAGTGGCGGTCTTGGTAACAGCCATTTCAAATCGTCGGTTAATCAAGCTCCAAGAAAGCGTACGGAAGGAGAAATTGCCGAAGAAATGTGGATTCATTTAAGTTTAAAACTTTTCTCTGATGTTGGGCTTGTGGGGCTTCCAAATGCCGGTAAATCTACTTTTTTATCCGTTGTAACGGCAGCCAAGCCTAAAATTGCCGATTATCCCTTTACTACTTTAGTGCCGAATCTTGGAGTGGTATATGTTGATGACGAAGAGTTTGTCATGGCCGATATTCCTGGCTTAATTGAGGGGGCTCATCAAGGTCACGGACTTGGCGATAAATTCTTAAAGCATATAGAAAGATGTAATGTATTAATACATTTAATAGACGGTTCTAGTAATGATGTAGTTGCAGATTATAATACAGTACGTCTTGAGCTTGAATCATATTCCGATTATCTAAAAAATAAAGTCGTAATCATATGTCTTAATAAATGCGATGTTCTCACAGATGAGGAAATACAGGAAAAAATAAATAAGTTGCAGAAAGTTACTAATAAAGAAGTTTTTCCTATCTCTACCTACACTAATGCTGGAGTAAGTAAAATAGTTAAACTTGCTTTAGAGACTATAAAAAATCAGGAGTAATAATACTAGGTATTGCCTGCGTGGATACTGAGGATTTGTCATTGCGAGGATTCCTGAGATTGCCACGCGTACTAACGTTCGCTCGCAATGACGACTTAATATCCACACAATAATATCCCCTCGCAATGACAATTAATAAACTTTAAATTAAAGTAATACGTTGCTCTTCTGCTTCTAGATATTTCTCTAGCTCTTCCTTAGTATATTTCTTTTCTTTAAGCTTTATTTCGTGATTAAATATATATTGTACAGCTTTATCTTCTAAGGCAGGACCTTTAAGTCCTTCAATTGCTCTAGGATTATTTTTATAAAAATCAAATATCATATTTTCCTGCCCAGGAAAATTACGTGCTTGTTGCATAATAACTTTTCTTAAATCATCAGGCTCTAATTGCAAATTTTTAGATTTTGCATATTCAGCAAGTAATAAGCCTATTCGCACACGGCGTAGGGCTAATTTATTATAATATGCTGTTATTTCTTTAGAGGATTTATCTTTCAATAATGATTCATCTTGTTCATTTTGATCGGTCCCGGACTTTAGAATATTTTTTTCTTGCTCTAATAAAGATTCTGGTACATCAAAATCTAACAATTTTTCTAACTTATCAAATAAGTTCATTTTCATTATAGTATTAATAGCTTCTTCCGACTCATTTTCTATTTGTTTAGTAAAATGTGTACGCAATTCTTCAAGGCTATTACTTTGGAATTTTTTAGCAAATTCGTCATCGATAACGGTAGGTTCTGCAGTATGTACTGCTTTAATTTGTACTACAAAACGAGCATCCTTACCTGCTAAATCTTTAGCATGGTAATTTTCAGGAAAAGTAACATTAACATCTACTTCACTACCTGTTTTAGAACCTATTAATTGTTTCTCAAAACCGGGAATAAGTGCATTACTACCTATTATTACCTTAAAATCATTTAATTTACCGTCCTCAAAAGCTTTCTCCTTGATGTACCCGATTGCATCAATAGTAACCTGATCTCCGTCTTTTATTTTTGCTTTACTTTCTTTAGTATAGTTTTTTGTTAATGCGGCAAGTTTTTCTAGTTGTTCTTCAACATCTTTAGAGTTTACTTCTAATTTTGGACGATCTAGTGAGATTTTTTTAAAATCCGGAATAGTAATTTTAGGTAATAGCTCTATTTTTACGGTAAATTCTAAAGTTTTATCGGATTCGTTTTGTAATTCTTCAATTTTGGGTCTACCGATTATATTTAGATTATGCTCTTTAATAATGTGATTTACTGAATGGTTAATTCTTCTTTCTATTATATCATTCCTGACGGAAGTACCGTATTTTTTCTTAACAATTGAAACCGGTACTTTACCGGCTCTAAAACCTGCTATTTTAACTTTTTTGGTTAAATCAAGTAATTCTTTTTGAATATCGTCATCTATCTCACTTAAAGGAGTAGAAATTCTTGCATGAAAATTCAATCCTTCGTTTTTTAATACGGTAATTCCCATTTTAATAATCCATTAATTCTGTATATAGTTTGCTAATCAAAATAAACTAAAGAGCTGAAATATGCAATAGTTTTTGTAAAATCCCATTAGGATTAGGCATTGCTAACTGTGAGTTTCGCAGAACTCACCTTTGCTGGCATATAGTCGTCTATTTTTGCAATCACTAACTATTTCGCGTTGGCACTTAACAGCAATTGAGCCATTTCCATAACAGTAAGCTCCTGCTTCTTATAATTTTCAAGGGCTTTAATAATTTTGGATATATCAAATATCTTATCGGTATTATTAATATAACAAATTTAGCCCGATTTCCCTTTTTTATTGTATTAATGTTCGGTGCGGTGTTTCATATAGTACGTAATAACCTGTTTAATGTGTGTCTATAAATCATGATAATAATTTTTCTCTTTCTTACTTTGCTTTTAGCATTAAGTAATCGTTTATCATTGCTTGCTTCCTCTTTTTTCTTTGCTTCTTCAGGATAAGTATCAACTAGCCAGGTTGCTATTTTAGAAGCAGTAAACTCTTTGCCGGCATGAGTTTTAAGGAGTTTAATAATTGCAGTTTTGTGGTCAAAAAAAGACATATTCGGTAATTATATTAAGTTAAAATTCATATTACTTTATTTTTTAGATATTGCTAAATTAAAGATGGATATTGTCATGAGCTAAGCGACTAGCCGTAGTCGATTTTGTATAAGTACTTTTTTCTTTTTTGTTATTGCTCGTTTGTTCTTTATCTGAGTTAACTTTAAAAGCTCAATAATTACAGCTTTGTATTGAAATTTTGCAGAAAAAATAAATTATAAATTCTTCAAAGTAAACAAATTAATTATATAGAAATTAATATTATAGTGGTATAAAAATACAACTACTTTTTAAATTATGTAAAGATAAGGTATTTATGGGGTAACCCTTTATTTTTTAAAAAGAATTTAAAAGGTTATATCTTACTTTTTTTAGAGTATATTTCAATAAACTAGATGATTTAGGAGCAAAAGCAAGTAAATAAATTGGGTATAAGATTTGTGGCATTGTTAACCAAAGATAGATATCATCATGAGCTAAACAACTGAAAGCATTGTTGCGTGGAGGCCAAATCGTCATTGCGAGGCGCGAAGCAACGTGGCAATCCAAAAAAATAATTAAAAAAATTCTGATTTGCAGAATTTTTTACTGGATTGCTTCGTCGAATTACTACGTAATTCTTCTCGCAATGACGGAAAACCAATCCACGTAACAATGCCACGCAGGAATAACATTAAGAGCATTTTTTATTAGACTGCTTCGTCAATTACTGCGTAATTTTCCTCACAATGGCATTAAGCAATAAGATTTAAGCGTACTTCTTCGTTAAGTTCTTTAGCAGAAGATAATTCTATATCAAGTTCGGCAAGTATCTGCACTAAAGCTACAGATAAATCATTGATCATTTTGTCGGTATGGGCAGGGGTTGGGATGATTCGGAGGCGTTCCATACCTCTCGGTACGGTTGGAAAATTGATATGTTGAACGTAAATACCGTATTCATTAAGGAGCATATTTGAGGCTTTCGTCGCTTTAATCGGATCACCAATAATTATCGGCACTATATGACTTTCATTTTTCAAATAAGGTATATTAAAACGTTCAAAAGAATTTTTAAGTTTTGTAACTACTTCTTGATGTTTTATTCGTTCTTCATTTGATTCTTTAAGATGTCTAATACTATGCGTTGCAGCGGTAGAGATTACCGGCGGCAATGAAGTAGTGAAAATAAACCCTGGAGCGGTTAGTCTTATAGTGTCGACTAAATTATGGTTGCTAGTGATATAACCGCCAATAGTACCATATGCTTTGGCAAGCGTCCCTTGAATAATATCGATTTGATCACTACAATTAAGAAGCTCTGCAATACCGCCACCCTGTTTACCGTATAAACCGACCGTATGAACTTCATCGATAAAGGTTAAAGCATTATATTTCTTGGCTAAGTTGATTATATCTTTGATAGGTGAGAAAAAACCGTCCATAGAGTAAGCCGATTCAAAAACAATAATTTTCGGTCTATTAATATCGACTGATTGTAAAAGCTCTTCTAGATGCTTAACGTCTAAATGTCTATATATATATTTCTCGGCTCTTGAACTTGTAATCCCTGCAATTATTGATGCATGATTTAGCTCATCGGAGAAAAATACTATATCCGGCATAATTTTAGCAAGACTTGCAAGCGTTGTATCATTTGCAACAAAACCGGATGTAAAAACTAAAGCTGCTTGCTTTTTGTGTAAATTTGCAAGTTCTTTTTCAAGCTCAAGAATGGCGATATTATTACCGCCGATATTGCGAGTTCCGCCTGATCCAACACCGTATTTTAGCAAGGCATCTATAGAAGCTTGCATTACTTTTGCATGTTTACTCATACCCAAATAGTCATTAATGCACCACATAACTATTTGTTTATTAGCGTGTTCTGCAAAAGGAAAATTATCGGCTTGCCTTTTTAAGGCCTTAAATTCTCGATATCTTCCTTCGCTTTTGATCTTATCTATATGTTTGCTAAATATAGTATCGTAATAAGACATTTTCTCGATGTCATTCCCGCGTAGGCGGGAATCCATTGTTATTAATTATAAAATTCTATTCAGATATTTTGAATGTTCTTCCTGAATTCCCGCCTACGCGGGAATGACATCGAACAGAACAATACTTCCAAACTCACGTTTGCAACTATTCTACATTAAAATTAAAAAAGTTTAAAGTTATAATATGGCTTTTTGTACAATGTCGTTTAATCTCTTTGAAAATGCACCTGTATCAGCAACCGGTTCACCCTCTAAAATACAGGCTTGATCAAATATTAGATTAACCAATTCTTCATTATTTTTATTATTTGCTTTTAAGTCGTTAAAGATTTTCTCTATGATTTTATTTTTAGGGTTTAACTCTAGATTTTTAGCTGAGGCATTAGCTATTTGTTTCTGCTCAATCAAAAATCTCTCCATACGAATATCCATAGCAGTGTCGCTAACGGCAAGACAAGCAGGACTTGAAGTAAGTTTTTTAGAGATCTTAACTTCTTTTACCAACTCCCCTAGTGTCTCTTTAAAATAATCTGTTAGCAATTTATATTCATCATGGGATTTTTTACTATCTGTATTTTTCTCCTCAGATTGTGAAGTAGTTTGCTCTACATCGATATCACTTCTTGTCGCTGATTTAATAGCATGTTCTTTATATTTGCTATTAACATTTACCCAAAAATCATCCACTGTATCGGTAAAAAGTAATACATCGATTTTTTTACTTAACAACCCTTCGATTTGTGGGCTTGAAAGTAATTTATCGGGGTTATCACCGCTTAAATAATATATAGTACTCTGCCCTTCTTTAAAATTCGCTATATATTCGTCAAGGCTGATCATTTTATTATGCAAGGCACTTCTGAATATGCATACCTCTAATAATTTTTCATGATCGGTAGTAGCCTCACATAAACCCTCTTTTAAAGCACCGCCGAAATTAGCCCAAAACTTATTATATTCTTCAGGTGATTCCTCTTTCTTTTTTCTAAGCTCGCCAAGCACTCTTTTTGTAATAGCACTTTTGATTTTCTCAAGCACACTATTATGCTGCAGTGATTCACGGCTAATATTTAGTGGTAAATCTTCTGAATCAACCACGCCTCGTAAAAATCTTAAATATGACGGGATTAAATCTATATTCTCATCAGATATAAATACTCTTTTTATATATAATTTTACTCGCCTTTTGCGATCAGGGTGGAATAAATCAAATGTTTTGCTTGATGGAATGAAAAGTAGGTTAGTAAATTCTATAGCTCCCTCATTTTTATTATGCATAGTTATCCAAGGGTCATCAACGGCATAAGATAGGCTTTTGTAGAATTCTTTATATTGTTCTTCCGTAATTTCCGATTTCGGTCTTGTCCATAATGCAGAAGCTGAATTAAGCTGGATTTCATTATTACCAGCTTCATCAAAGAAATATATCGGTACTGCTATGTGATCGGAATAGCTTTTAACGATGTGTTTTAATCTAAAATGATCAAGGAATGTATCTTCTTCCTTTTTGATATGTAAAACGATTTCTGTACCTCTTGTAAACTCTTTATCTAAATCTGAGACAGTATATTCACCAAGCCCGTCTGATTCCCAAATATGGATTTTATCTTCCCCAGCTTTTCTTGAGGTTACAGTCACTTTATCGGCTACCATAAAGCTTGAATAAAATCCAACACCAAATTGACCGATTAGCATATTGTCTTTTTTAGAATCACCGGATAGGCTTTTAAGAAAATTTGCCGTACCCGATCTTGCAATAGTACCGAGATTTTCAATTAAATCGTCTTTATTCATGCCGATGCCGTTATCACGGATAATGATTTGTCCGTTATCTTTATCGACTTTAACCGTAATTTTAAAATTGCTATCGCCAGCTACTAATTCACTATTACTTTGAGATAAATAACGTAATTTATCACAAGCATCCGAAGCATTGGAAATTAACTCCCTCATAAAAATCTCTTTATTACTATAAAGAGAGTGAATCATTAAATTTAAAATCTTGCCAACCTCGGCATCAAATTTCTTTTTTTCTTGTGTCATAATTATTCCAGTTAATAAATTATTTTTTCGTTATATGACTGCTTATGTCATTCCTGCGGAAGCAGGAATCTAGAAAATAATAAATATAAACTGGATTCCCGCCTATGCGGGAATGACATTGGAAGTCTAGCAACAACTGTACCTTATTTAATATAGGAATTAATAATCAAATTTAAATAGTCTTCATTAATATTTTTTATCAATATCGTTTTTAAGCTATGAGTATGACCTTTAATAATTTCGATATTACTACGTGATAATTTCCATTCTTTTGCTAAATAATTTATGATTTCTTCATTCGCTTTACCTTGTTCCGGTATTGCTTTTATAGATAATTTTAGATATGGGATATTATTAATAATGACAAAATTGCTAATTAAATTTTGTTTAGAATTAGGCTTTACTTTAAAACTAAGTAAAGCCTGATGTGAAGAAGAATTGTAATTGTAGAATTTATCCATGAATATTTTTTATCATATTTGCTCATTATTTTTAATAAAAAAAGAATCCTTGAAAAACTTTGCTTAAACTGATATAATGCTTGCCATAAATGTTTAGCACCCTTAGCTCAGCTGGATAGAGCAACAGATTTCTAATCTGTGGGTCAGAGGTTCGAATCCTTTAGGGTGCGCCATTCTTCATTTTTCGGTATTTCTACAAACGTATCAAACCGCAGATGCAGCATAAAATCAAGCTTTTGACCGTTTAACTGAATATTAATTGTCTTTCACCAAGTCTCTAAACTAAGCAGCTTTTCTCTTTCTTCTAAAAAAGAAGAAATGATTATTAATACCCTCAAAGAACTATCATCAGACCATTCTGGTGTAATGCTTAATTTAAAACCGAGTAATAACGAAAAAGAGTTTAAAGAAAAATTAGAAAAGATTATTAATACTTATGCAAAAGGGAAGGAAAATCCTGAAAACAAAAAAGCAATTTCTCAAGAAATCAAAAAAGAATTAGAGAATCTAGATATATGGTGCAGAGAAACAGCTAAAAAAGATAATTCGCATGTTTTTAAAAATATTGGACAAGTTATAAAACATAGTTTTAAAGCTTTGGCTAACATAGGAAATAAAGAAGCTTTCAAAAAAGAACAGAAAGAAGTAGGTATTTATATGGATGCTATAACACATGCTAATAAAAATACTAAACAAACACTAGAACGCATAAGGGCTACTATTAACAAACATAAATCTTCCCTTCCTCATTCTATTACTACTCCCGAGAATATATCGCAAAAAAGCAAGCGAGGATCTGTAGAAAGATAAATAATAATTACTCGAAGCTGGTAAATGGGTCGATAATCGTCCACTAGGGCGTGCCATTAACCGAAAACCAACAAGACGCCTTAATCTCGTTTATTTTCAACTGCGGGGCTGGGGCATTTCAAGCATCAACATTGCGGCAAAAGCTAAACCGAGGTGAATGTGCAAACGCTGCTAACGAGTTACTGCGATGGATGCATGCTAAAGGCGGTCTTAAGCTGCAAGGCTTAGTGAAACTTCGGCAATATTATAAATTATAATTATTAAAACTTCTGATTACTTCCTTTAATTCTCAATAATACGCGTTTTATAATTTTTGCTGAGTGTCTTAAACTAAGAGATATTACAGGAAACCTGCTATAAATATTTATCAATTAAGCAGACATCACCGGAGAAGGAGTAAAAGATTTTGTCGGATAATTTCCACTTTCTTTCTCCAATTTTTCAAAATGAAATATACCAAATCCAATACTTGTTGGAATCATAATAATTAATACCCCCCAGTTTCCAAAGGTTTTTATTAAATGAGGAAAACCAAAAGAGCTAATAACATACATACAAGCAGCTGATACAGCATATGTAAATGTTACGGAAGTAAAGCGTTTAAAGATTGGAATAAGTGCTTGAATATGGATTAATAATATTTCCTAATGCCTAATTACAAATCAGAGGAATATCTAATATATTAGACCAAACTTTATCCCAACCTTTTGAATGAGAAATATTAGGAAAAGTTTGCTTTTTTACACACGGTGAGTTACTTGTTTTTACGTAAAGTGCTGCTATGAAAGGCGGGACTCTTTTGTCATCCATGCCGGAGAGATGTAATTGAGGGGTATTATTAACCTGTTTTGCATAATTTATCGGGTTTAAGGATTTAACTAAGTAACCACGATAATTATGATATTTATCAAACTTTTTAGTATCTAAATTACCAGCAATCGTTATAATATCTTTAACATTACTATTTTGAGCGGCAATTAATATTGTAAGCCCGCCGCCACCGGAGAAGCCGACTAAGCTAAATTTTTGTCCGTTATTGATAATATTTATGACATTGTTAATTGAATCTACGACTTCCTGCCCCATTCTTTTATCTAACCAATAATCGCTAATGCATTTTGAGTTCATTTCTAAAGGAGTATATTGGCAAGGTCTTGCTATATAAACAATATTCGGTCTTTTATCCATTGTAGCAAGCTTTAAGAGCATCGGATTAACTGGAGTCGGGTTGTCGGAATTAGCATATCCATCCGCAAGATGTCCATCTCCCTCAATATAGAATACAAAAGGTAGGTTACGGTCGGTAATACGCTGATAAGTCGTAAGAGTAAAATCACCACCGTTTACTAGCCTCATCTGAAAGTTATTTTGAGTTGCTATATCTTGCGAATGCTTTACCCTGCTAGCTACATCATGAGTAGTAGAACACCCTGAAAGAAATATTGGTATTAAAAATATTATTGCCCAAATAAAATTTTTCATAACAATTTTGATTAAAACGGTATTTCGTCGTCTAAGTCGCTATGGTCAAAGGAATGATTTTTAGTTTCAGGATGTTTATATTCGCTATGCCCTGAATCTTGAGTATGATTATTAGAGTTTTTACTATCTAATAATATTAATTGTGAATTAAAGTTTTGTAACACAACTTCCGTGGTATATTTTTCTTGACCTGAATTATCATTCCACTTACGGGTTTGCAATGAACCTTCAATATATAATTTGCTACCTTTTGTGACATAGCGTTCTACAACAGATACTAGCCCTTCACTAAATATCACTACTCTATGCCATTCAGTTCGTTCTTTTCGTTCGCTGGTAATGCGATCTTTCCAAGTTTCGGTTGTTGCTAAGGAAAGATTAATGATTTTTTTCCCTTCGCCCGTAGTTCTCATTTCCGGATCACGCCCTACATTACCTATTAATATTACTTTATTTAAACTACCTGCCATAGATTACTACCTACTTTAAAATATTATTATTGCAATAATAAAATAAAAGAGCCTATAATACCACAGGTTTTTTTAAAAATATCTCAAAAATTTTGTAGTGAAGTGATTATGAACCAAGAATATATTAAGGTACGCGGTGCTAAAGAGCATAATCTAAAAAATATAAATGTTAATATTCCAAGGAATAAATTTGTTGTTATCACTGGTCTTAGCGGTTCAGGCAAGTCTTCTTTGGCGTTTGATACTATTTATGCAGAAGGTCAAAGGCGATATGTTGAAAGTTTATCTTCATATGCAAGGCAATTCTTACATTTACAAAATAAACCTGATGTAGAATCTATTTCCGGATTATCGCCTGCTATTGCAATTGACCAAAAAACTACTTCCAAAAATCCACGTTCTACGGTTGGAACTATAACGGAAATTTACGATTATCTTAGGTTATTATATGCAAGGGTGGGTATTCCTTATTCTCCGGCAACCGGTCTTCCGATACATAGCCAAACAGTTTCCGAGATGGTAGATATAATTAACGAACTACCTAAGGGTACGAAAATATATTTACTCGCTCCTATTGTTAGAGGACATAAGGGTGAGTTCAAGCGTGAAATTATGAATCTGAAAAAGCAAGGCTTTCAGAAATTAATAGTTAACGGGGAAGTTTGCGAAATTGATGATTTACCGAAACTTGATAAAAATAAGAAGCATAATATAGAAGTGATCGTTGATAGAATAGTTCTAGACGAAAGTTTAGGTAATAGACTTGCAGATAGCTTAGAGAGTTCGTTAAATCTTGCCGAGGGTATTACTTATTTGGAAATTGTAGAATTACCGCCGGCAGTTAAGAGCGAGTTTGAAAAAAATCAGCGTATTACTTTTTCCGAGCAATATTCTTGTCCGGTATCGGGTTTTCAGCTTACTGAAATAGAGCCTCGAATCTTTTCTTTTAATAGCCCTTTTGGAGCATGTCCTAAATGTGAAGGGATAGGTAAGGAGTTTTTCTTTGATAGAGATTTAATAGTTCCGGATCAAAGAATTTCTATTAAAGACGGTGCAATAGTGCCTTGGGGTAGTACATCTTCTAAATTTATCCTAGAGACATTAAAGGCTCTTGCCAATCATTATAAATTTTCTATTGAAGTACCTTTTGTAAGTTTATCACAAAATGTTAAGGATATTTTATTTGAAGGTTCAGGAGAAGAGGCAATAAAGTTTGAATTTCACGATGGTTCTAAAACGCAAATAATAAAACAACCTTTTGCTGGTATAATACCAAGTTTGCAAGAAAAGGACCGTACTATAGAATCGGTTTTAATTAAAGAAGAACTAGCTAAATTTAAGTCAGAGCATAAATGTACTGCTTGTTCAGGGTTTAGATTAAAAGACGAAGCATTATGTGTTAAAATAGCAAATTTTCATATAGGCGAAGTAGCAGGTATGAGTATTGCAGCCTTGCAAAAATGGTTTAGTCACTTAGAAGAAAAATTAAATAAAAAGCAATTATTTATTGCTGAGCGTATACTCAAAGAAATTACCGAGAGATTAAAATTTCTTATGAATGTCGGGCTTGATTATCTCACGTTATCACGAGAAGCAGGTACTTTATCGGGGGGGGAAAGTCAGCGTATTCGTCTTGCATCTCAAATAGGTTCAGGACTGAGCGGTGTTTTATATGTACTTGATGAGCCGTCTATCGGTCTTCATCAACGAGATAATACAAGATTAATTGAGACACTAAAAAGGCTTAGAGATCTGGGTAATACCGTTTTGGTAGTCGAGCATGACGAAGAAACAATATATGAGGCAGACCATATTATTGATATAGGACCGGGAGCCGGTATTCACGGCGGTCGTGTTATTGCGGAAGGAAATGCTGAAGAAATAAAGAATTTTGAAGAAAGTATCACAGGTAGGTATCTAAGCGGTCGTCAAACAATCAAAGTGCCGTCTGAAACAAGAGTAGGGCATGATAATAGGGTAATTGAATTACTTGGGGCGGTTTCCAACAATTTAGATAATGTTGATATCAAAATTCCGCTTGGTACTTTTACCGCTATAACGGGCGTATCGGGAAGCGGTAAATCAAGCTTGATGATTCATACCCTATATAAAGCGGCTCTAAAGCATTTAGAGCCAACTAGCAAAGTATTTCCCGGCAAATATAGAGAGTTAAAAGGACTTGAATATATTGATAAAATTATCGATATTAATCAATCTCCGATAGGTAGAACTCCTCGTTCAAACCCTGCGACTTATACAGGTGCCTTTACCCATATTAGGGATTGGTTTGTGGAATTACCTGAATCAAAAGCTAGAGGGTATAAAGTAGGCAGATTTTCGTTTAACGTTAAAGGTGGTAGATGTGAAGCATGCCAAGGTGACGGGCTAATAAAAATAGAGATGCATTTCCTACCTGACGTATATGTAAAGTGTGATATTTGTAACGGTCACAGATATAATAGAGAAACGCTTGAAATAAAATATAAAGGTAAATCTATTGCCGATATTTTGATGATGACTGTAGAAGATGCGATGCAGTTTTTTGAAAAAATACCGTTAATCTATGAAAAATTAATTACCTTAAATGAAGTAGGCCTAGGCTATATTAAAATCGGTCAGTCTGCTACTACTCTTTCAGGTGGTGAAGCACAACGCGTTAAGCTTGCTAAAGAATTATCAAGACGTTCAACCGGTAAAACGCTTTATATACTTGATGAACCGACTACGGGATTACATATCGACGATATTAATAAATTGTTAAAAGTATTACATAAACTTGTTGATATGGGCAATACCGTTTTAGTTATCGAGCATAATTTAGATGTTATAAAAACTGCAGATTATATTATTGACGTCGGTCCTGAAGGTGGCGACAAAGGCGGTAAGATAGTTGTATGTGGCACCCCTGCCGACATCGCTGCCTGTGAGGAAAGCCATACCGGTAGATATTTAAAGCAATATTTGGTGTGATCTAATAAATAGCAAGTTACTCTATATAATTTGCTATTTTCTAAAAATTATCATATTTTATGGTTATTACCATGTTTTATGGTTTTCTGTAGAATAATTATAAAAGAAGAAATTAATGAAAGTTACATTTAATAGTATTGAAAAAATTTATAATTTATTAACTACCGAAGAATGTATAGATAAAAAAGATCCGAAGAAACGCTTAGAACAAAATTTTGATCAATTAAATACTAATGATGAAAAAATACATAAGCAATATTTAAGTACAAAATACACGCCTTAAAAAAATCTTATTAGTAAAGAAGTATGTAAGGAAATATTGCCATATTGTCAAATAATCGCTGACTTATATAAGGAGAATGGCGGTTTAAATTCTTTAGAAATGGCTAAAAAATTATCTACTTAACTTTGGAAATTTAGAAGATATAAAAAGTTACTTAAAAACTGTTAATTATGATACAAAAGAAACAATAGAATTGAATTTTCAATTTAATTTACCACAAAAACTTCTTCCAAAACATTAGAATTTTTTCAAATTTTAAATAAATCTGGAAGAGACTCATTATATATTTTCAGTAATGCACACTTACTGGAAAAAACTGAAAAATAAAAAATTCTTAAAGAAAATAAATTAAATGATTTTCAGCAGATAACTAAAAATGATTTAAAAGAATTAGTAAATCAAGTAACTGAAATAGTAATTAATAAGTACAACGAAGAAGAATTATCAGAAGAAAATAAATTACATGCAAAAAATTTAGCTAATTTTTCTTTAAAAGGAAAACTAGATAATAATAGTTTTCAAAAAGCATTGAACTTTATAAAAGAATATAAGTTAAAAAAAGAAGGTTATATGCCTGATATTAATTTTGATATAGAGGTAAAAGGCAAAAAGTATAATTTTTCTAAATTACCTGCCGATGATATGAGAGGTTTTATGCTTGGTGAATTTAGTAATTCTTGCCAATCTATAGGACATGATTCTACTATTGAAGAGCTAAAAACTGATAGTAAATTATTACAACAAATTATAATAAGTAAGCAAATTAACCGAGATTTAACAGTAACATAGGTTTTACTTTTGCACAAATTTCGAATATAGAAAACGATAAACAAGAATTCTTTGTTGAAAATGACTATAATATAATTTGACTGACGCCGGTATTAGTGTGAAAGAATTACTTGCAATGAAACCAAGTCAGCAAGACTTAGTTATTAAAAATAGTTTGCGGGTAAAAATCTTAATTGACGACGGTCTTAGTATAAAAAAATTACTTGCTATAGAAGCAGGTCAGTAGAAACTCCTTATTGAAAATAGTTATAAGGTAAAAAGCTTATCTAAGGCCGGGCTCACTACGAAAGAATTGTTTAATGTGATAACAGGCCAACAAGAATCAGGTAATACAAATGAAAATGATTTAACTCAGTTCGATAATACGGATCACAATGCATTAAAAGTAGAGGTGATAGGTGATGCTACAGAACAAGCTTAGGTGAGCGTGGAATACAATTCAAGTATAATAGAATTCTTGTATAACATAGCTAATAAGGAGAGATCCTTTTGGAGACAAATAAGTTATGCAAGAATTCTAATGCTTATGGTCATGGTGGTGGGTATAGAAGCCTAGAGCAGAAAGTGCATTTGAGAATTCAGAGTTAGGAGTTATTTCATTTGGTATTCCGCTGCAACATATGTGACCGTTTAAGCATATCACTTGATCGGAGTTTTTTATTACGGTAAATAAATCATGAGAAATCATAAAAACCGTAATATTTAGCTTTTTACGAATCAAATTAATAAGCTGATAAAATTCTTGTTGGCTTGTTACGTCTAAAGACTGTAACGGTTCATCTAAAATAATTAAGTCGGGATTATTAACTATTGAACATGCAAGAACTACCTTTTGAAACTGCCCTCCTGAGAGCTTAGAAATTTCTTGATCTTTTATATGTTCCAAATCAATAAATGAGTTAATCTCTTTAATATTGTTATTAAAATTACTCGGTGCTAACAAATCTAAAAATTTTTTTACTGTAATAGGTAAATCAGGAGTTAATCCGAACTTCTGCGGTACATATTCAATTTTTAGTCTAGGACCAATTATAATCTCACCGCTTGTAGGTTTTTCAAGCCCAAGCATTAATCGTACTATGGTAGTTTTACCTGCACCGTTAGGTCCGATTAAAGTAGTGATATTATTTTTTTTGACAGTGAAACTAACGTTATTTATCGGCAATTTATTACCGCATTTTTTAGATACGTTACGAAACTCGATTATAGGTTTTTGCATGTGTCAGTTCACTTCTGTCATCCCGTGGCTTGACCACAGGATCCAGTAATAAATACTAAAGTTATTAATGTTTTAAGTTATTTTTCTAGATCCTGTGGTCAAGCCACGGGATGACACAGTAGGCAATAAATAGCATTCATTAAATAGAATAAATGCCGATTAGTTCTGCCTCGGCAAGTAAATGTTTTTGCAGGGCTAATACTAAATCTTGCTTGCTAGCATTCTCATCAAGCTCAAGATAATCATTTAGAGCATATAGTTTAAAAAAATAACGATGAGGTTTGCCGGCAGGTGGACAAGGACCACCGTATTTTTTTTCTTGCCAGCTATTATTTAAAATTTTAATACTACTATCTATTTGTCCTTCTGAAAGCTTAGTAATAGAAGCAGAAATATTATATATTACCCAATGATCCCATATACCGTGTGGCGGTGCTATTTCTACCGGTGCATCCGGATCATCCATTATAAGTGCAAAAGATTTAGTATCTGAAGGAGCATTACTCCATTCTAGATGCGGTGAAACATTTTGTCCTTTACAAGTAAATTTATCAGGAATGCGATCATTATGTTTAAATGCCGTACTTGTTATTATGAAAGTCATAGGTTGCTCCTTTTGTTATAACGTCATTACGAGCAGCCATAAGCTGCGTGGCAATCTCATGAAATAATAAAATCCCTGAGATTGCTTCGGCAATTACTTCGTAATTTTCCTCGCAATGACGTTTTGTCTATCAATTTACAACTTGCCATTGTCCGTCAGGTTGGCGGCATGCATTACCGTATGCTTTTTGTTGTTTTCCGCCTATTACAACTGTTTGAGTGTACTCACGGCAATATTGACCAGTGCTATTTCTATAAGTTTTATTAGGTGTTACGTAACCGTAATTGCCGTTATCCGGATTACGCCATTCTACGTTACTACCGCTAGGAGCTGTTTCTAAAGCTCTCTGTGAGGTAAGCTCTGCAAGTCTTCTATCCTGCTCATCCATACCTGCACCGATTTGTCCACCAAGAACTGCTCCAAGTAATGCACCTACACCTACTCCAACAAGCTGTCCTTTGCCCTGACCGAATTGAGAACCAAGTAATGCGCCGCCAGCACCGCCAAGAAGTGTGCCTGTACCTTGTTTATTCATACCGCCCGGACCGTTGCAGGCTTGTAACATAGAAGCTGCAAGAGCTATAATCATAATTTTAGATAATAGTTTCATATAATTCTCTCTAAATTAATATATAATTTAATGAGTATATGGTTTTTGGAATTTTGTAAAGCTAAAACTAGATTCTGTAAACAAAATTTAAATTATTTGTATTTTAAAATATTATTTTTAATTTTGTTCACGGAACCTCATTATAATTGAATTTTATATTTTCTTTGTTAAACTACAAAAAATAAATTGGAAAGATTTGTCATGGATACTAATAGCCGTAATCGGTTAATAAAATCGGCATCTTATTTATCGGTTACTACGGCATTAATGATTTTAAGTGTAAAATTATATGCTTGGGTTGTTACCGGTTCGCAATCAATCCTTGCTTCTTTAATTGATTCAATGCTTGATATAACTTCCTCCTTTATTAATCTAATAGCTTTAAGATTTGCCCTGCAACCGCCGGATCATCATCATCGATTCGGGCATGAAAAAATGCAGGATTTAACAATTTTTTCTCAATCGATATTTTTCTTTGCTTCAGCTTTTTTTGTAGGCTTTTCTTCGGTTAAATCTTTATTTGAAAAAACAAAACCGGAGAATATTAGCGACGGTACTACTGTAATGTATGTATGTATATTCTTAACAATTATTTTAGTGCTTTACCAAACTTATGTAATTAAAAAAACAGGATCGGAAATAGTAAAAGCCGATAAGCTTCATTATTTCACGGACTTACTAACTAATGTTATAGTAATTATCTCTATAAATTTAAGTGATTATTTTTGGTTTGTTGACCCATTATTTGGTGTAGTTATTTCGTTATATATATTTCACTCTTCTTATTCTTTATTTAAAAAGGCATTTAAAAATTTAGTAGATCATGAATTACCCGAACAAGATAGACAAAAAATTATCTCGATAGTTAATAACCATTTAGGGACAAAAGGTATGCACGAAATGAAAACTAGATATGCCGGTCAAAAAGCTTTTATCCAGTGCCATCTGGAAATGGACGGCAATATGTCGCTTTATAATGCTCATAAAATTAGCGATGAGATTGCTTTTGAAATATTGCAGGAATTTCCGGAGGCTGAAATAATTATCCACCAAGATCCTTTTGGAATCGAAGAACACGTAAATTACCGTGAATATATTGTTAGATAAAGAAGCTAATTTTAATAATTTTTTCATGGAGCAAGCTTTAAAACAAGCCAAGATTGCTTTTGATAAAAATGAAGTCCCGGTCGGAGCGGTAATTGTAGATATGTTAAATCAGAAAATTATTGCTAGTACCCATAACAATACGGAAGAAAAAAATAACGCTCTTTATCATGCTGAAATTATTGCTATTAATGAAGCATGTAATCTTATATCTTCTAAAAATTTAAATGATTATGATATTTATGTTACTTTAGAACCTTGTGCTATGTGTGCGGCAGCTATAGCTCACAGCAGGTTAAAACGTTTATTTTACGGAGCTTCTGATTCCAAGCACGGAGCAGTTGAAAGTAATTTGCGATATTTTAACAGTAGTGCTTGTTTTCATAGACCGGAAATATATAGCGGAATTCTTGCCGAAGATTCGGGGCTATTAATGAAAGAGTTTTTTAAGAGGATCAGAACTGTTATTTCTAGACACAGTGATAACCTAGATGATGTCATTCCCGCGAAGGCGGGAATCCACAAAAAATTTTTAAAAACAAAAAGTTAATGGAAATTATATTTAGTTTTTATTTACTGAATTCCCGCTTTCGCGGGAATTACATAGAGGATTGCAAGAATGACATAAAGAAGTAAGAAAACATGCTAAAACTATTAACCCCCTATTATTTTAATAAATTATCAAAGGTTATAATACCTATATTAGCTATATCTACTTGCGTAATGATGATTATAGGTCTTTATTTAGCCATCATAGTTTCGCCGGTAGATTATCAGCAAGGTGAGTTTGTACGCATTATGTATGTTCATGTCCCTGCCTCTTGGATGGCTCTTGGTGTTTATGTTTTCATGGCAGCATGCAGCTTTAGCTATTTAGTATGGAAAACTACTATTAGCTATTTGCTAGCCGTAGCTTCTAGTTACGTTGGGGCTACTTTTACTTTGATTAGTTTAGTAACAGGTTCTTTATGGGGAAAACCTATATGGGGGACATGGTGGGTTTGGGATGCAAGACTTACCTCCATGCTCATATTATTTTTATTATATTTAAGCTATATTATTATAGTGAATAGTGCGGATAATATAAGAAAGGCACAAAATCCTTCTTCTATTATTGCTCTTATCGGACTGATTAACATACCGATAGTAAAATTCTCGGTAAATATTTGGTATAGCCTGCATCAGCCTGCTAGTGTTTTAAGGCTAGGGAGTCCAACTATTCACTCTTCAATGCTAAAGCCTTTAATTATCATGTTTATTAGTTTTATATTATATTTTCTATTAGTATTACTTTTAAGAACTTCTATATTAATCGACAAAACCAAAAATAGATAATAAAATGACTTATGTTGTAACCGATGAATGCATAAAATGTAAATATACCGATTGTGTTGAAGTATGTCCTGTAGATTGTTTTTATGAAGGTGAAAGGGAAGATGATTTTATGTTAGTCATTAACCCCGATGAATGTATAGATTGCGGCGTTTGTGTTCCTGATTGTCCTATAGGTGCTATTAAACCCGAATCACCGGGGTTAATAGAATGGGTAGAACGTGCAAAAGATTTTATAGAAAATAAAGGATGGCAAAATATTACCAAAAAAAAACCTGCTTTGCCTGATGCCGATAAATTTAAAGATGAGAAAGATAAGTTTAATAAATACATCAGGTTCTGTGAGGATTTCTAATTGATTTGTTATTTTGAGATATTTTAAAGCGAAAATTATAAGCTTTTTGAAGGAATAGTTAATCCTATTTCAAAAAAATCTTATAGTTTGTAGCAAAAAATAGCCAAAATTAAATCTTTTAGAAATCTTCACAGAACCTAAAATAACATGAATTAACTATATGTGTTTATTTTATCACAAAACTTAATAAAAGCTTTATTACATGAATCTAATTGCTGATTAAATATAGAACTAAAAAATATAATGTGTTATACATGCCATTAAGATAATGTTTAATTATTTAATTTGAGGTGTTAATCATGAAAAAGTTACTTTTAATAGCTGCTACAAGTGCAACAATTTTATCTTCTAGCGTATCATTTGCCGAGGGCATGGATAATGAGTGGTATTTAAGAATAGATACCGGTGCAGCAATGTTTAATAAAGAAAAAGATAAGGCAACCGGTGTTAAATTAAAATCTAATACAACTGTTCCAGTTGATTTAGGTATCGGTTATTATATTTCCGAAAACTTTAGAGCCGATTTAACTTTAGGTACTATAATCGGTGGAAAGTTAAAGAAATCCGGAGCTGCGACTAATGCACCTTTTACCGGTACTAATGTTTCAGCAAGCCATAAACCTACTATTACACGTTTACTTATTAACGGTTATGTAGATTTAACTAATTTTGATATGTTCGATGTTTTTGCTGGTGTCGGTGTTGGTCCTGTATTAGTTAAAGAAAAAATTACATATAATGGGATAACCGGTCTTTCATCTAACACTAAAAACAACACTAATATTTCTTGCAAGCTAACTTTAGGTACTTCTGCACAAATTGCCGATGGTGTTAAAGTAGAACTAGCTTATAGCTGGATAGATGATGGTAGAACAAAAAGTAAGAATGTAGTTTACCAAGGAACAAGTGTACCAACCGGTGGTATGCGTTATCAAAGCCACAACTTAACAGCCGGTATAAGATTTGATATATAATTAATCAAGAATATATTAATAATATCAACTGTGGCTTAACCACGGTATCTAGAAGTACAAAAAAAAGACTGGATTCCGTGGTTAAGCTACGGAGTGATATTAGACGACAACTCAGAAATGTCACTTAAAACTATTTTTTATCGAATTTAGGTAAAAATTGTAAAGTTATTATCTAATATCGTTTTTACTAACAACTAATAAAATTTAAAGGGAAAATTTAACAACATGAAAAAATTACTTTTAATAACAGCTGCAAGCACAGCACTTTTAACTTCCAGTTTTTCATTTGCTGATTGTGATATGAATTCTTCTGTAGATTCATCTACTAATTCATCGATGTCATCACCTGTGGAAAGTCAATGGTATTTAAAACTTAATGCCGGCGGTGTGATTTTTAACAAAGTGAAACCTAAAGGAGCAGATTTTAAGTTAAAGTCTAATACAGGATTTACAGGTGAGATCGGTGCGGGTTACTATATCATGGATAATCTAAGAACCGATTTAACAATTGGAACGGTAGCAAGTAGTCATTTAAAGAAATCAAAAGCTTATCTAGACGATGATCCTTTCTCAGTAAAAATTACAAATAAACCTACTATTGTAAGTTTATTACTTAACGGTTATGTTGATTTCGTCGATTTAAGCATGTTTAAAGTATTTACAGGTGCAGGTGTTGGTGCTGCTTTTGTAAGGGAAAAAGTTAACTTGAAAGATATTGGAGGTGGTGTAACTAAAACTTACAACGGTGTTACTAAAAACAAAACTAACTTTGCTTATCAATTATCTTTAGGAACTTCATTTGAAGTTGCACAAGGTGTAAAAGCTGAACTAGTTTATAGCTGGAGAGATTACGGTAAAACAAAAAATACCACCAAAACTATTAATAGGGATAAGGTTATATTTGGCGGAACCCGTTATAAAGGTCATAACTTAATGGCAGGATTAAGATTTGATATGTAATTAGTTTTAAATCTTTTTACAAGCTATTAACACGAAAAAGGAGTCTTTAATAAAGACTCCTTTTTTTGTTTGTGTACCTTTTGCCTACGTGGATACTGAGACGTCATGAGCTAAGCGACTGCAAGGTATTACCGCATGATTCAGCTTTTTCGTCATTGCGAGAAAAATTACGAAGTAATTGACGAAGCAATCCAGTAAAAAATTCTGATTTATAGCATTTTTATTATTTTTCCTAGATCCTACGGCTGCGGAGTTGTTGTATGGTTCGAAAAGCCCGTATGATGTCATTCCCGTTTCCGCGGGAATTATTTTTTCCTTTATAAAACGTTACGTTCATTTGATGTATTGCTTCAAAGCCTAAATAAATTTTAATACGTTCTAGAATAATATCTTGATAATAAGGTAATTCTGCTGCAGTAGCATTATCTTCAGCTTGTATAAACAGCGTATTAATCTTTTGTTTTTTATAAGTATAGGTGGTGATTTTTAAAGGTAATGCTTTAGTGCTGAAGTTAAACCCGACTATTTTATTCCAGTTAATCATGATTTCAGGCAGCAATGGATGTTGTTTGGCAAATATACGTCTAACTATTTTATCGATATCCTCTTTAATTAGCTTCATTTTAATAAACTTTGCACTGTTAAAGTTATGACGGCTAAAGCAAGCATTATAGATATTACGGGAAAATGTAAAGATGTAACCGATATGATCATTAAAAATATATTACAAACTGCTATAATCGATACTACTTGTTTATGAGATTTACCTTTTTGTACTGCTTTTTGAAAAAAATGCTTTAAATGAGGCTGCCAAATTTTTTCTTTATTGAGTAGCCGAATTAATATGGTTAGCACTGCATCAGTGATGTAATATAAGCTAGCAATAGCACAAGCTATAAATAAATTAGTGCTTGTAAGAGCCAGTAGGAGCAAACAAAGACCCGTTAAGAATCCAAGACTAATACTTCCCACATCTCCTAAAAATATTTTTGCCGGATGCCAATTAAATATTAAAAAACCACAAGAACAACCAAGAATAATAACATTTACACTAGCTATAAAATATGGATTATTAATAGCCGGAAATTGTAAAAAACATAATATGAGCATAGTGCTAGATAGATGGATAGATTCCACACAACTCATACCGTCTATACCGTCCATAAAATTATATATATTAATAAAACCGCTTAAAGCTATAACTAAAATAGAATATATTAGTATATGTACAGAGTTTAGCTGCGAAAAAAGAAAAATAGCAAAAGCTGCACAAATTAAGTGGACTATTAAACGAATTAGAATAGGTACGGCTTTTAAGTCATCTAAAAAGGAAATCGAAGCAATTGCCAATAATAACGGTAATATTTTTATTGAATTAACAAAGTTATTGCTCGTTATATATTCAAATCCGCTCAAAGCAATCATTACAACAACTACAATAGCAAGACCGCCGCCGCGCGGTGTTATCTTATCATGAGAACGACGGTTACTTGGTATATCAACTAAACCGATAGTAGGAAGATATTTAGTTAATATATATGTTAATATAGTGGTGGATATAAAAGAAAAAATAAATAATGTGTTGTAGCTATTTATATTCATAGGAACATATTAGATTTAAAACTATAATATTTGTTATTACTTATAATGACGTGATCATGTACTATAATATTTACGGTTTGGCATGTTTCTGCTATCTTATTTGTCATATGAATGTCGGCTTTTGAAGGTTCAGGGCTACCGCTTGGATGATGATGCACAAGTATTATCTCACGTGGATATACCGCAGCTTGGTCTATAGTTCCTTGACTTAAAACCTCATCAGCAATTAAAATATTTTTCTTATTCAAAAATAATATACGAAATTGCTCGAGTCGCATATTGCCCATATTAACTTTTAAATAATCAATCCAAGAACTCCAAGAAGCACTAATATTTTTATTTATTATTTTTTGTTTCAATACTCTAATTTATCAGCTCACGTATTAGAGCAAAATTGATATATAAATTTTCATTGGTGCCTTTAATACTAAGTAGCCTTTCCTTATCAAGGTTAATTAAATCCGTAATATCAAAATGATCAAGTAATTTTTTAGCAAGAGGTTTTACGTCTTTACGAGGGATAGCCGAAAATAACATTACTTCAAGTAATTCGTAATCGGAAAAATGTTCTGCTCCAGCGGCAACGAAGCGTTCTTTTACTCTTTTACGGTGACCTATATAATAAGGCGTATCTATTTCATCATTACTAAATTCTAACAAATTATTTTCTAACATTCTTTATGTTTATTCAAATTATAAATAAGTAAAATGTTGCTGATGTCATTCCTAGCTAAAAGCGGGAATCCAGTAATCTTTAATGTCATCCTAGCTAACTTGATCGCGGGATCTAGTCTTTTTAAATGCTTTTTGGATCCCGTGGTCAAGCCACGGGATAACACCGAGTGCGTTTTTCGATCCACGCAACAATGTCCCGCGGGAATGACATAGATAGCTATACAACAAAATCAATTTTTACCCTACAGTTTAGTATGGAGGATAATCAAGTTTTTTAGGTGATAACGTAAATATTTCAAAACCGTCTTTAGTTACGCCTATAGTATGCTCAAATTGAGCCGATAATGATTTATCACGTGTAGTAACTGTCCATCCATCTAGTTTACTTAATATAGTGTCATAATTACCGGCATTTATCATAGGTTCAATGGTGAAAAACATCCCTTCTTCTAACGTTAGACCCGTGCCGCTGCGACCGTAATTTAATATTGACGGTTCGTCATGAAAAACTCTTCCGATACCGTGACCCGTATAATCTCTAACCACAGAATAATTATGTTTCTCGGCATAGCTTTGAATAGCATGTCCGATATCACCGAGTTTAGCACCGGGTCTAACTACTTCAATTCCTTTCATCATTGCATCATAAGTTACTTGAATAAGACGCTTTGGCTTAATTGCTACGTCACCGACATAATACATACGGCTAGTATCACCGTACCAACCGTCTAAAATTACCGTAACATCAATATTTACTATATCACCGTTTTTTAACGGTTTATCGTTTGGAATGCCGTGACAAACCACATGATTTATAGAAGTACAAATCGATTTCGGAAAGCCTTTGTAATTTAACGGTGCAGGAACGGCATTATGAGAAGTAATAAAATTATGACAAAGGTCATTTAAACTATTAGTATTGACGTTCGGTTTTACGTGATCAGTAATAAAATCGAGCGTCTCTGCAGCTAATTTTCCTGCTGCCCGCATCTTTATGAAGTCTTTTTCCGTGTGGATTTTTATGGTCATGAATTTTGGTTACCTTTCCCTCAAGTAAAAAAATATATTTTTCATAATACAAAATGGCTCTTTTAATGTAAATAACTTATCCTATTATTGAGAAGTGCTGCTATGTTACTTGATTTAGGTTTTGGATATTATATAATTGCTAATATAATTATTATTTAACATAATGGGTGTAGCTAGGTTATTATTTGCTCTTTCTGTTGTGGCTGCACATTCAACTTCTCATCCATTTCTTAAATTTATAGGTGCAACAATTGCAGTACAATCTTTTTTCATGATTTCTGGCTTTTATATGGCTATGATTCAGAGCAATTATACAAGCAAAATGAAATTTTGGAAAAGTAGATATTTAAGGCTTTATCCTACTTGTATCTTTTGTATTTTAGTTACTTTCTTCTTGCAGCAAAAATTTTCTTTTTTAAGGCAATTGTGTAATCTTCCATTTCCGGCTGGTTTTTTTAATTTTTACAAACCTAACAATGTTGTTGTAAGATGTAACAATGTTTATTGGAATTAATAATACAGTACATTTTACAAGATACTTTATTGACTACACGCCTCCTCTTTATCAATTTTTGTTGATACCTCCTGGCTGGTCAATTGGGTTAGAAATTTCTTTTTATTTTATGGCACCTTGGATTCTAAAAAAGAAAAATATCTATATTTTATCCATAATTTGTATATCTTTAATTACTAGAATTATTCTTCAGTTTAATGGATTTATAGGAGATTCTTGGTCTTATAGATTCTTTCCTTCTGAACTTGCAGTTTTCTTAATTGGTAGTCAAGCATTTTATATTTATACTAATCAAGAAATAAACGAAAAAAAGTCTTGGCTTAGTCAATTACTCTATATTATATATTAATAATTATTACTTTTCCGTTTATCCCAATAGAGCCTCAACTAAAAAAATTACTTTTTTATTGTTTATTTGCTCTATCTTTAGGAAAAATATTTGACTTAACCAAAGATAATAAGTTAGACAAATTAATTGCTTTACTCTCTTACCCAATATATTGTTGTCGTTTAATTGTCTTGTATAATATATTACCTGCTATTTCATGTTGGGTTGATAATGAGACATTTCTTAATACGTTGGTTACTTTTATAACAGTAATAATTATTTCTTTATTGAAAAGCCTATAGAGTATTATAGAAAAAGGTATAAAACTCATAATTTAGCTTAATATTTAAAACTATGCTATATTACATAAATAAAATTCTTTCAAACAATAAGGTACAAGCGGTTATCTTAGGGATAATCGGGCTTGGGATTGTTACTGTTCTCACGTCATATAATATAGACGATCCGTCTTTTAACTCGGTCACAACAGAGTACCATAGTAATTTAGTCGGAATTTTTGGCTCTTATTTATCGGATTGTTTATATCAATTTTTTGGGTTGGCTGCTTTTATTATACCGCTTGCTTGCTTTGTTTGGGGGAGAAATTGTTGGTATGGAAGATATCGCGGCTCATTTATCCGTATGTTTGTAATGTTGCTTGCTCTCGTTAGCAGTAGCACATTATTATCTAAGATTAAGCTAGAATTCATACCGGCAAATGCAGGTGGAGCTGTCGGAATAATAGCTTCTAATTTTTTTGAGCGATTTACAAATCAACTATACTTATTATTAATATTTTTTACCTTTATTATATTAGTTGTTTTATTTGAAATTAAATTTACTTCTTTAAGTAATTTTATTATTAAGCTAGGTAAATTTTTAATCTATCGGATACAATCTTTTTTACATAATGTATTTTCACGATTGTCGTCGATAAGATTATTCCCTACTAAAAACAATGATAAGATAAATATAACTTCTTCTTACCAAAAGCCTGTAAGTGAAAAAGTAAAATTCCCTGAAGAAGTGAGACCCGTACCTGCAAATCCTATAAAATTCTTTAGCAAACCTGTTAGCCCTAAAATATCTCAAAGCGAAATAGCAGAATTGCCGCCTATTTCGTTATTACGTGATCCTGAAAACCATCATGTAAAAGGAGCTTCTTCCTCAGAGCTTAAACAAAAGGCTGAAGAGTTATTAACCGTGCTGAATGATTTTGGAGTTAAAGGGCAGATAATTAATATCAATCAAGGACCGGTGGTAACTCAATATGAATTTGAGCCGGCAGCAGGCACGAAAACATCAAGGGTAGTAGGATTATCTGACGATATAGCACGCTCACTATCTGCTTTATCAACAAGGATAGCAGTCATACCCGGCAAAAACGTACTTGGTATTGAGCTTCCTAATAAGCAGCGTGAATTCTTTTGCTTAAAAGAACTTATAGAGACCCCAGAATACCAAGACAAATCAACTTTATTGCCGTTAGTCTTGGGTAAAGATTTAGCAGGTAAGCCGCTGATTGCCGATCTTGCTAAAATGCCTCATTTATTAGTAGCAGGAACCACTGGCTCAGGTAAATCCGTCGGTATTAATGCGATGATTGTGTCACTCTTATATCGCTATACTCCCGAAGAATGTCGCTTTATCATGATTGATCCGAAAATGCTTGAATTATCGGCTTATGATGGAATACCGCATTTGCTAACTCCCGTGGTAACCGAGCCTTCTAAAGCGGTAGTTGCTCTTAAATGGGCAGTTAAGGAAATGGAAAATCGTTATAGAATGATGAGCAATATCGGTGTTAAGAATATCGCAGGTTATAATGCAAAAATCTTAGAAGCGGTTAAAGAGAATAGGGTAATTGAGCGTTCGATTCAAACTGGTTTTGACCCTGAAACAGGTAAGCCTATTTACGAAACCGTTACAATGAACATGGAAAAACTACCTTACATAGTGGTTATTGTTGATGAGATGGCTGATTTAATGCTAGTTGCCGGTAAGGATATTGAAATGCTGATTCAAAGGCTTGCTCAGATGGCAAGAGCGGCAGGCATCCATATTATTATGGCAACGCAAAGACCTTCTGTAGACGTTATTACTGGTGTCATTAAAGCCAATTTTCCAAGTCGTATTAGTTTTAAAGTTACCTCTAAAATCGATAGCCGAACGATTTTAGGAGAGCAAGGCTCCGAGCAGTTACTCGGTATGGGTGATATGCTATTTATGGGGAGCACTTCCAAGATAAGTAGGGTACACGGACCGTTTGTTAATGAAGCCGAAATTGAGCAAATTACGGAATATTTGAAAGAGAGTGGTACGCCTGAATATATCTCTGCCGTTACCGAGCAACCTGAAGAAGACGATAGTAGCGTTGATATCGGTGACGGTACCTCTGATGAAGTGCTTTACAAAAAAGCTGTGCAGATAGTGCGTGACGAACGCAAATCTTCCATTAGCTATATCCAAAGGTCGCTTAGAATTGGCTATAACAAAGCTGCCAACTTAGTTGAGAAGATGGAGAAAGAGGGAATAGTCTCACCACCAAATCATACAGGTAAAAGAGAGATATTATTGCCTGAGAGGTAGGGTATTTTTTCGTCATGCGCTACGCAGCCGTAGGCGTTGTTGCATGGCTCTTATGTCATTCCTGCGAAAGCAGAAATCCAGCATAAAGCGAGCTTTGAATTTCAAAAATTTGTTGTATCTATACTTTTTTCTTGGATTCCTGCTTTCGTAGGAATGACATAAATATATTTATCATTGATATTATTATTAATATATTTTAATAATTGCTGATGCAATATATTAAATAATGGAAATAATTAATGACTACCTATAACACTGAGACCAGACACCCAAGTTACTATACCTCATATGCAAAAATTACCCCTAAAGATTATATAATATCACGTCTTAAAGCTTTAAAAGCTAAGATAGCGAAAGTAAACCCGATGGCTATAAGAGATAATAAATGGTCGGATTGACATATAGCAGTAGGATCTGAAGAGATAAAATTAGTAAAAGCTTTATGTAATGAAAAAAATATTAATGTTACAGATGCTAAATGTAGCACTCCTTTGGAGTTAGCAATACTTGGTCATGATTTAGAAACAGTAAAATTTTTAATTCAGATGGTAGGGAAGATTGCTCCTAACATGTATGGTTGGTCTGCTATTCACTTAACAATAAAAATCGGTAATGTAGAAATGGTAGAATATTTATATGAGAATACGGAATTTCAAAAGTACAATAAATATGGCTATACTTTACATGATTGGGCAAGAGCAATGGGTCATGGTAAAATAGTACAATTTTTTCATGATAAAAATCATAATAATTGATATTAAAAGCGAACTCGGTGATAAGATTTTTGAACTTGCTATTGATTCTGAAGATTTGAGATTAATAGAGTATCTAGTAAATCATACGCTAGTCGGTAAAAACACGGGTCAGCAAACACTTTTAGAAAAAGTAACTCAAATTTATGACAAGCATATAAACACCTCGAAACTAGTAAAAATGTTGATTAAAGGTTACGCCGAATTTGATAAAGCTTTAGGACAAAAGCTTTTACAAAAAGCAATATATGCCGATGATTTAGAGTTTAGTAGAAACTTTATATAGTAAAGGTGTTGATGCCCAGTACAAAGACCAATTAGGACGTATAGCCCTGCATCATGCTATAAAAGCTAATTGCGGTGAAGAATTAATACAGTTTTTAATTGAACACACTGCGGATATTAATTATCGTGATAAATCAGGTCTAACACCGCTGGCCATGGCGAAGAGTAATCATTATGTCCCGGCTACAGAATTATTGCTCAAAGCTAATGCTTCTTTCTGAATATTATATGTATGATGATGTTATTAAGGTGTTAGGAGAATATGGATACTAAATAGTTGTTGCGAGCGGGCATTTCCCGCGTGGAGCGATTCCCTCCCTGTCATCCCATGGTTTGTCCACGTGATGACACCCAGCAGGTTTCTCGAGCCATGCAACAAGGCCAACGCCGCTACGGAATGACATATCATCTATATTATTAATGATATTTATGTATATTATAATAGACATATTAAAAAAGTTGTGTTAGAATTATAACATTTTTTAAGTGATTTAATTTTTATTAAGGTTTACATATGGCGAATATTTCTCCAAAATTATTTCAAAAAGTAATACAACAAGGTCTTAAAGCCGCTTTATTCACCACCTCAACCGCAGCGATAATGCTGAGTAGTAGCGGGGCATTCGGTGTTGTTGCGGGTGTTATTTCTAATAATGATGCAGCATTTAGTAATTTGGCTGCTGCCAATAATTGGAATGAGATAACGGTTGGAGGGGTAACTAATGGTACTCCTGCTGACGGTCCTCGAGACAATGTGGCATTTACTTACGGTGGTGATCATACTATCACTGCAGATAAAGTCGGTCGTATTATTACGGCTATAAATGTTGCGGGTACTACTCCTGTAGGTCTAGATATTACTCAAAATACCGTCGTTGGTTCGATTGTGACGGGAGGTAACTTGTTGCCTGTTACTATTATTGCCGGCAAAAGCTTAACTTTAAACGGTGCTAATGCTATTGTTGCAAATCATGGTTTTGATGCTCCTGCCGATAATTATACAGGTTTAGGAAATATAACTTTAGGGGGAGCGAATGCTGAACTAATTATACAATCTGCAACTCCGGCAAAGATAACACTTGCAGGAAATATAGATGGAGGAGGTATAATAACTGTCAATACAGATGCTGCCATTAACGGAACAATAGGTAATGTTAACCCAGCAGCTCAAATAAGCGTTGGGGCAAGTACCCTTTCTCTTGGGGGAGCGGTTATTAAAGCTACTACGACTAAATTAACGGATAATGCGTCAGTATTAACCCTTACAAATGCAAATTCAGTATTAACAGGTGCGATTGATAACACCACAGGCGGTGATAATGTAGGTGTCTTAAATTTAAATGGTGCATTGAGTCAAGTAACCGGGAATATAGGTGATACAAATTCATTAGCCACGATAAGTGTAGGAGCAGGTACAGCCACGTTAGGGGGAGCGGTTATTAAAGCTACTACGACTAAATTAACGGATAATGTGTCGGTATTAACCCTTACAAATGCAAATGCAGTATTAACAGGTGCGATTGATAACACCACAGGCGGTGATAATGTAGGTGTCTTAAATTTAAATGGTGCATTGAGTCAAGTAACCGGGAATATAGGTGATACAAATTCATTAGCCACGATAAGTGTAGGAGCAGGTACAGCCACGTTAGGGGGAGCGGTTATTAAAGCTACTACGACTAAATTAACGGATAATGTGTCGGTATTAACCCTTACAAATGCAAATTCAGTATTAACAGGTGCGATTGATAACACCACAGGCGGTGATAATGTAGGTGTCTTAAATTTAAATGGTGCATTGAGTCAAGTAACCGGGAATATAGGTGGTACAAATTCATTAGCCACGATAAGTGTAGGAGCAGGTACAGCCACGTTAGGGGGAGCGGTTATTAAAGCTACTACGACTAAATTAACGAATAATGTGTCGGTATTAACCCTTACAAATGCAAATTCAGTATTAACAGGTGCGATTGATAACACCACAGGCGGTGATAATGTAGGTGTCTTAAATTTAAATGGTGCATTGAGTCAAGTAACCGGGAATATAGGTGGTACAAATTCATTAGCCACGATAAGTATAGGAGCAGGTACAGCCACGTTAGGGGGAGCGGTTATTAAAGCTACTAAGACTGAATTAACAGATGCTGCGTCGGTATTAACCCTTACAAATGCAAATGCAGTATTAACAGGTGCGATTGATAACACCACAGGCGGTGATAATGTAGGTGTCTTAAATTTAAATGGTGCATTGAGTCAAGTAACCGGGAATATAGGTGATACAAATTCATTAGCCACGATAAGTGTAGGAGCAGGTACAGCCACGTTAGGGGGAGCGGTTATTAAAGCTACTACGACTAAATTAACGGATAATGTGTCGGTATTAACCCTTACAAATGCAAATGCAGTATTAACAGGTGCGATTGATAACACCACAGGCGGTGATAATGTAGGTGTCTTAAATTTAAATGGTGCATTGAGTCAAGTAACCGGGAATATAGGTGATACAAATTCATTAGCCACGATAAGTGTAGGAGCAGGTACAGCCACGTTAGGGGGAGCGGTTATTAAAGCTACTACGACTAAATTAACGGATAATGTGTCGGTATTAACCCTTACAAATGCAAATTCAGTATTAACAGGTGCGATTGATAACACCACAGGCGGTGATAATGTAGGTGTCTTAAATTTAAATGGTGCATTGAGTCAAGTAACTGGGAATATAGGTGATACAAATTCATTAGCCACGATAAGTGTAGGAGCAGGTACAGCCACGTTAGGGGGAGCGGTTATTAAAGCTACTACGACTAAATTAACGGATAATGCGTCGGTATTAACCCTTACAAATGCAAATGCAGTATTAACAGGTGCGATTGATAACACCACAGGCGGTGATAATGTAGGTGTCTTAAATTTAAATGGTGCATTGAGTCAAGTAACTGGGAATATAGGTGATACAAATTCATTAGCCACGATAAGTATAGGAGCAGGTACAGCCACGTTAGGGGGAGCGGTTATTAAAGCTACTAAGACTGAATTAACAGATGCTGCGTCGGTATTAACCCTTACAAATGCAAATGCAGTATTAACAGGTGCGATTGATAACACCACAGGCGGTGATAATGTAGGTGTCTTAAATTTAAATGGTGCATTGAGTCAAGTAACTGGGAATATAGGTGATACAAATTCATTAGCCACGATAAGTGTAGGAGCAGGTACAGCCACGTTAGGGGGAGCGGTTATTAAAGCTACTACGACTAAATTAACGGATAATGCGTCGGTATTAACCCTTACAAATGCAAATTCAGTATTAACAGGTGCGATTGATAACACCACAGGCGGTGATAATGTAGGCGTCTTAAATTTAAATGGTGCATTGAGTCAAGTAACCGGGAATATAGGTGATACAAATTCATTAGCCACGATAAGTATAGGAGCAGGTACAGCCACGTTAGGGGGAGCGGTTATTAAAGCTACTACGACTAAATTAACGGATAATGCGTCAGCAGTGACATTTACGAATCCTGTAGTGGTGACCGGAGCGATAGATAATACCGGTAATGCGAATAATGGTATAGCAACGTTTACCGGTAATAGTACAGTAACTGGCAATATAGGTAATACGGCAGCATTAGCGACAGTGAATGTAGGAGCAGGTTTGCTACGAGTACAAGGCGGAGTGGTAAAAGCGAATGCAATAAGCTTAACGGATGATGCGTCAGCAGTGACATTTACGAATCCTGTAGTGGTGACCGGAGCGATAGATAATATCGGTAATGCGGATAATGGTATAGCAACGTTTACCGGTAATAGTACAGTAACTGGCAATATAGGTAATACGGCAGCATTAGCAACAGTGAATGTAGGAGCAGGTTTGCTACAAATACAAGGCGGAGTGGTAAAAGCGAATGCAATAAACTTAACGGATGATGCGTCAGCAGTGACATTTACGAATCCTGTAGTGGTGACCGGAGCGATAGATAATATCGGTAATGCGGATAATGGTATAGCAACGTTTACCGGTAATAGTACAGTAACTGGCAATATAGGTAATACGGCAACATTAGCAACAGTGAATGTAGGAGCAGGAATAACATTACAAGCTGGAGGAAGCCTAGCTGCGAATAATATAGATTTTGGAGTCGGGAGTACTTTAGAGTTTAACGGACCTCTTGATGGTGGTGGTGACATAATCCATTATCATTTTAAAGGAGCTATAGCAAACGGCAATAACGCTACATTAAATGTTAATACAAAGTCACTTACGGCATATCATTCAACTATAGGAACAGTTGCAGAAATCAATATTGGAGCCGATAGTTTTTTTACAATTGATGCAAGTGCTGGTGATGTTACTATATTAAATGCTCAAGATATTAATTTTAGAGCTCAAAATTCTACTTTAATGCTTTCTAACTTAACCGGAGTCGGAGTAAAAAATATATTATTAGCAGCTGATTTAGTAGCTCCCGGTGCTGATGAAGGTTGTGTAGTCTTTGATGGTGGGATGAATGGCCTGAATATCGGGAGTAATGTAGCAGGTACCGCTAGAAATATCGGTGATGGAGGCGGTGATAAATTTAACAATTTATTTATTTATAATGTCGTTAAAGTAACCGACGATGTAAATTTAGAAGGTATAAAGAATGTGTTTATTGGCAATGATGCATATTTTACTAGTAGTACAGCATGTAATGCTGGTACTATACAAATAAACAATGCTACTTATGCGATTGATGCAAATAATGGTAATTTAAATGTACCGGCAGGAAATATTCAATTTGTGCATGCGGGTGCTCAATTAGTATTACAAAATAGTTCAGAAAACGACCGTACGATCACACTAGGTGCGAATATAGACCCTGATAATGACGGTGATGGTATAGTAATATTAAATTCTGTAACTGCAGGAAAAAAATTAACGATAGCCGGAGGCAAGACGTTTGGTGGAGCTCATAAGTTACAAGCTATAGTTTTCAAAGGAGCGGGAAATTTCGGCGTGGCAGGTACCACTTTTAATGCAACAGATATAGTGCTTGATATTACAAGTCAATTAGAACTTGGAGCTACTACGGCAAACGTAGTTTTACTTAATGATGCTGTTCAATTAACTCAAACCGGTGATATTGGCGGTTTCTTAGATTTTAATGCACGAAACGGTACGGTAACATTAAATAACAATGTAAATGTTGTGAGAGCAGTCCAAAATACCGGTGGTACTAATAACGGTACGTTAATAGTTTTAGGTGCAAGTAATCTTAATAGCGTAAACGGGATTGCTATGTTAAAAGTAGGTGCAGGAAATGTAACTATTGCCAAAGGCGGTGACGTTAAAATCGGCGAAATCCAAGGTACAGGCACAAATACTTTAACATTACCTGCAAACTTTAATTTAATAGGCAGCATAAATAAAACCGGTGGTCAGGCTCTGAAGCTAAACTTCACGAATGGCGGTAGTGTTAGCGGTGTTGTAGGGACTGCGGCTAATTCGGTTGGTGATATCACAACGGCAGGTGCTACAAGTTTTGCAAGCAGTGTTAACGCAAAAGGTACGGTGACACTTGGCGGTACTACAAGTTTTGCCGATACATTCACTAATACAGGTGCGGTTACTTTAGCCAAAGGTTCTATCACTAATTTTGCTAAAAATGTAACGGCTACCAGCTTTGTAGCTAACAGTGCTACTATTAATTTCGGCAATAGCCTAGCCTTTAATAGTAATATAACAGGTAGCGGTACTACACTTACTTTAGGTGCAAATCAAGTAACATATACTGGCACCGGTAGCTTTACCGATACGCTAACCTTAAATACTACTTTTGACAGAGCAGCTAAGTCAGGTGGTAATATCTTAATTAAATCAGGTAGTACTCTTGATTTATCAGGGGTTTCAACTTTAGCACTTGTTGTTACTGCTACTAATTTCGACATTAATAATATAAGCCCAGATACAAAATATACGGTAATATCTGCAGAAACAGCAGGTGGTTTAAAGCCTACTTCTAAAGAGAATGTTAAAATAACTATTAATAATGACAACCGTTTTGTTGACTTTACTTTTGATGCATCGACTTTAACTTTATTTGCAGAGGATATAGCTGCAGATGTTATAGATGAAGATTTTGAACCGGGTGGACCGCTTGCAAATATCCCAAATGCTGCAAATATAAAGAAATCGCTTAAGTTAATGGAGGATGCTCCCAATGGTTCAGATGCACGTCAAGCTTTCAATAACTTTGGTCTAATGACACCGCTACAGGAAGCAGATGCTACAACTCACCTCATGCAAGATGTTGTAAAACCTAGCGATACTATAGCTGCCGTTAATAATCAAGTTGTAGCGAGTAATATATCAAGTAATATAACTGCTCTAAATGCTAGAATGGATGAAGTACAAGCAGTAAATAAAGGTCCTGTTTCTTCCGGTGATGAAGATATGGATGTTAAGTTTGGTGCGTGGATAAGCCCGTTTGTCGGTAATGCAACGCAGAAGATGTGTAACAATATAAGTGGTTATAAGTCTGATACAACTGGTGGCACTATAGGTTTTGACGGCTTAGTTAGCGATGATCTAGCACTCGGACTTGCATATACAAGAGCTGATACTGACATTAAGCTAAAAAATAATAAAATGGGTGATAAGAATAAGGTGGAGAGCAACATCTATTCTTTATACGGTTTATATAGTGTACCTTATGAAAATCTCTTCGTTGAAGCTATAGCATCTTACTCAGATAATAAGATAAGAAGCAAATCAAGACGTGTTATTGCAACGGCACTAGAGACTGTCGGTTATCAAACTGCAAACGGTAAGTATAAATCCGAAGGCTATACAGGTCAGTTAATGGCTGGTTATACCTATATGATGCCTGAGAACATTAACTTAACACCGCTAGCTGGGCTTAGATATTCGACTATCAAAGATAAGGGCTATAAGGAAACCGGTACTACTTACCAAAATCTTACCGTTAAAGGCAAGAACTATAATACTTTCGACGGTTTACTCGGTGCTAGAGTATCAAGTAATATCAATGTCAATGAAATAGTGCTAACACCTGAGCTTTACGCAATGGTCGATTATGCATTCAAGAATAAAGTTTCGGCGATTGATGCAAGATTACAAGGTATGGCTGCTCCTCTCCCAACCAACAGCTTTAAGCAAAGCAAAACAAGTTTTGATATCGGTGTCGGTGTTACTGCTAAGCATAAAATGATGGAATACGGGATTAACTACGATACCAATATCGGAAGTAAGTATTTCGCTCAGCAAGGTAGTGTAAAAGTTCGTGTTAATTTTTAATTAACCGTTCTATAACCATAAAAAAAGCCTATATAGTTTGACTATATAGGCTTTTTTGCTTTATAATGTAGTCTTAAGAAGCGTCATTGTGAGGAGTGAAGTGACGTGGCAATCTTGTCAAATATCCTGAGATTGCTTCGTCAATTACTTCGTAATTTCCTCGCAATGACGATAAAAACTTAAATAAAAAATTATGTTAGATAATATTAGAAAAACTGCCGATAGTTTTATAATGCGAGTTTTATTCGCAATGATAGCTTTTGCTTTTGTCGGCTTTGGTATTAAAGATGTATTAAATGGAAGAAGAAGCGGTGATATTGTTACTTTTTCTCATGTGAAAAATATCTCCCAGGAAGATTTTTTGAGAGCAAAATCTTTAGAAATTAATGCTATAAGTAAGCAAACGGGAACAAGTTTAACGGATGAAGAAATAGCACAGTTAAATATTGATAACCGAATCCTAAAAAGGCTTGTTTACGATAATGTCTTAGATTATTTAGTGAGTTATTATGACTTAGATCTAAGTGATGATACAGTTAAAATTTTAGTTAAAGAATCACCGATTTTTAAAAATGAGCAAGGTGTTTTCAATATAAAAATTTTTAAAACTTATTTTAGAAATTCTTATATGGATGAAGAAAAATATTTATTAAACTTCAAAGAAAAAGCTCTAAAAAATATTTTTGTCGGTACTTTTGTAGAAAGTTTTTATGTTCCTAAAGCTATGACTGACAATATAGTAGATTATATGGCTGAAAAAAGAGAAGTAGAATTAATACAAATAGATTTACAAAATAAACCGAAAGATTTACAAATCCCTACTCCTACCGATCAGCAATTAAAGGATTTTTACCAAGATAATAAAATAGCGTTTGAGGTACCTGAGAAACGCAGCTTTTCTTATATTAAAGCTAATATTAAGGATTTAAAAGTCTCAGTTACTCAAGATGAGTTGTTAGAATTTTATAATGAAAATAAAGATGAATTCGGTGATCAAAGTTTTGAAGCGGTACAAAAACAATTACATGATTTATTAAAGGCTCAAAAAATCGACATACTTAATATGGAGTTTGCTAAAAAGCTGGAAGATGAGACGGCAGCCGGTTCTAGCTTAGTTGAAATTGCCGAAAAATATAAGCTACCGATACAAAACGTTAACTATATCAGTTATGCAGAGCTTATTGAAGATAAAATAATTGCTGAAAGTGCCGATAGTATTTTTGAGCTTTCGGAAGGTGAATTATCTTATCCTATAGAAACAGAGGATAAAAGCTATCTTATATTAGTAGAATTAAAATCTATTCAGCCGGCAAAGATACCTGAATTTGATGCTATTAAAGAGCAGGTAAATAAAGCTTGGATAAAGCGGAATATTGCAGATGTAAACTTAAAAATTATCAAGGATTTAGCAAAGGAATATAATTCAGATCAAGAGAACATAAAAGAGCTTAAAGCTACCGGAATAAAAATGAGCAAAAAAAGCTATATTAGATCCGAAATGGAAAATGATCTAACACTAACTCCTGAAATATTATTATCAATTTTTAATACTAAAATAGGAAGTAATACGCCTGTATTTCGAGTAGGTGATGAAGTATATTTTGCACATATTAAATCTAGAAGTATCGATGAATTAACAGCTAAAAATATTCATGTCAATTCAGAAAAAAGTATAATATATAACATTAAAAATTCTGTAATTGACGAGCTAATTAACTACACAATTATTCAGAATGATATGCGGGTAAAAGCTAATTTTAGTAAGTAGCGAAATCCATCAGGTTATACCGTATCGTCATTGCGAGGAAATTACGAAGTAATTGACGAAGCAATCTCAGGATATTTAATGAGATTGCCACGCAGCCTATGGCTGCTCGCAATGACGATAAAATAAGCTGCACATTATAAACAAAAAAATAAAACTATGAGCTTTAAAGATTTACCGGGGTTTTTAAAATTTTTAGAAAAAAACGGTGAGTTAAAGCGTATTGTTCTTGAGGTTAAAACTGACTTAGAAATTACTGAAATTAGTAGAAGAGTATTAGCACAAGGCGGACCTGCATTACTTTTTGAAAATGTTATAAAAGCCGACGGCATTAAGTCCGACATACCTGTTCTCACTAATCTTTATGCTAGTATAAATCGCATTTGTATGGGGCTTAAACTTAAGTCACCCAAAGAATTAAGAGAACTTGGCGTTTTACTAGCATTCCTTAAACAGCCGCAACCTCCCGCATCTTTTAAAGAAACATTGTCAATGTTACCGCTTGCTAAGCGTATATTTGCTATATCTCCTCAAACCGTATCAAAAGCAGCTTTTCATGAAATCGTCATTGACAAACCAAATATCAATATATTGCCGATCCAAAGATGTTGGCCTGATGATATTTCGCCTTTAATTACTTGGGGTATAGTAGTTACTAAAGGTCCAACAAAAGATAAAATCGATAATTACAACCTTGGCATATATAGAATGCAGGTTATTTCAGAAAATAAGCTATTGATGCGTTGGTTAAAGTTACGGGGCGGAGCAGAGCATCATAAACGTTGGAAAGAAGCAAAAAAAGAACCTTTTCCTGCTGCTATCGTTATCGGGGCAAATCCAGCGGTAACTTGTGCAGCAGTTACGCCGATACCTGAGAATATCTCGGAGTATAATTTTGCTGGTTTACTCGGTAATGAAAAAGTAGAGTTGGTACAATGCAAAACTATTGACCTCAAGGTACCTGCACATAGTGAAATAGTGCTGGAAGGCTATGTAAGTTTAGAGGAGTATTTGCCTGAAGGTCCTTTTGGGGATCACACCGGATATTATAATGATGTTGAGGAATTTCCTGTATTTACGGTTACCGCAATAATGATGAAGAAAAATCCAGTATATTTAAGCACCTATACAGGAAAACCACCTGATGAGCCATCAATCTTAGGTGAAGCATTAAATGAAATTTTTATTCCTATATTGCAGCAACAATTTCCGGAAATAGTCGATTTTTGGCTTCCACCTGAAGGTTGTTCATATAGAGTTGCGGTAGTATCGATTAAAAAATCCTATCCCGGCCATGCTAAAAGAATAATGCTTGGGATTTGGTCTTACTTACGGCACTTTATGTATAGTAAGTTTATTATAGTTGTAGATGACGATATTGATGTTCGTAATTGGCAAGAAGTAATTTGGGCAATAGCAACAAGAAGCGATCCAAGGCGTGATACGAGCTTTATAGATAATTCCCCGATAGATTATTTGGATTTTGCATCTCCTGAGTCAGGCCTTGGTAGTAAAATGGGAATAGATGCAACCGATAAAATATACCCTGAGACAAATAGAAAATGGGGTAAAAAAATAGAAATGAGTCAGGAAGTTATCGACAAGGTTCATAGTATGTGGAATAGTTTAAAGATATGAGGTATGCTCGTTTAATTTGAAAAATTGGCGTCGTTGTTTCATATTTTTTGATCCTCACGTACTAGCATGTACGCTGTGGTCCAAAAATATGAAACGCCTTGCTCTTTTCCAAATTAAACTTCGTCTACTGTTTATATTAATTGTTAATTTTTTGCAATATCTTGGAACTAAACATGTATAATATCCCGTACGAGACGATAATTAATAATTTCAAAGAAATTGCCGATAAATATCAAGAGCTTATTTCGCATTTCATGCAAGGTAGGGGGAGTATGATCCCTAGGAGCCTAATTGATATTGATAAAAACAGAATTATAGCCTCTTTTTAATGGTAGAACAATTTTGGGCAAATCCTGAAAATTTTGTCAGCTTAATATTGAATATATTGATAAGTTAAGAGAGCTTACAGCGAATAGCTTTGCAAAGTTTGTCGGTAGTCCGGCAAAAGCTGTATTTTCTCCGGATAATCGAGATAAAAGATTTCAAGATTCTTCATGGGAGGATAATGCTTATTTTGACTTTGTTAAACAATATTATTTACTATCTAGCGAGTGGCTTAAGAAGAATATAGAACAGTATGAGCTGTTAAATGATCTCAAGCAACATTTAGAGTTTGCAACTAAACATTTTATCGATGCGTTTTCACCTTCAAATTTTGCTTTTTGTAATCCAAAAGTTTTGCATGAGACATTAGAAAGCGGCGGGCAAAATTTAGTACAAGGGCTAGAAAATTTCTTAAGAGATATAAAAAGTTCAGGTGATATATTAAATATTAAAACTACCGATAAATCTGCTTTTAAACTCGGTAAAAATATTGCGGCGACAAAAGGAAAAGTAATATGTTATGGGCCGAAAGAGAAAGTTCATAAGATTCCGATATTTATTATTCCGCCAAAATAAATATTATATACTCAATTTATCTCCGCATAATTCTTTAGTATCTTTCTTAGTAGAAAATAATTTTCAAGTTTTTCTTATTTCATGGGTTAATCCTGATATCTCTCTATCGGAAAAAGGCTTCGAGGATTATTTAAAAGACGGTATTTTAGTACCTTTTGAGTATGTTAGAAATCTTGGTTTTAAGAAAATTTATTTTGTCGGATATTGCATGGGAGGTACATTCCTTGCTATAATTATTGCCTACTTCAAAGCAAAAAAAATAGATTCCGTTCATAGTGCTACTTTCTTTACTACTTTGCTTGATTATACTCATCCCGGCGAGCTTATTTTTTAATGAAGCTACGATTAACTACATTAAGGAAGATATAAAACTAAAAGGCTATTTTGATGGGTAATATTTATCAAATAGCTTTAGTTTACTAAGGGCTAATGATTTAATTTGGACGTTTTTTGTCAATAATTACTTACTCGGTAAAAAACCGATGCCTTTTGATTTGCTATATTGGAATGCGGATTCTACTAACTTGCCGGCAAAAATGTATGAGGAATATAAAATACATATTGCAATAACTTGTAAAAGAGTCTAATAATTTAGAGGTACTCGGAACAAAAATAGATCTTGGAAAAGTTGATTGTAACTCTTTTTTCGTAGCCGCAAAAGAAGATCATATAGCTCCATGGCGTTCAATATATGATGGGAGTAAAATTATTAAACGGACATAAGATTTTTTGTCTCACAGATCCAGGGCATGTAGCAGGTGTAGTTAACCCTCCCGCTAGTGCTAAATATAATTATTGGCTTAATGACGACTTAAGTTTAAGTAGTCATGAGTGGCTTATGAAAGCTACGGAATATAAAGGCTCATGGTGGAATTATTGGCTTAATTGGCTTATAAAAAATAATGATAATAAGCTAGTAGATTCTTTAGATTATCAGAATCTAGAGGCTATTGAAGAAGCTCCAGGAAGTTACGTAAGGAAGTAGGTTTTGTTTGTGGGGATACTAAATCGTCATTGCGAGCAGCCATAGGCTGCGTGGCAATCTCATGAGATTGCTTCGTCAATTACTTTGTAATTTTCCTCGCAATGATGGAAAAGTCGATCTATGCAACGTCTAAAATATAAATAAGTCATGAAGAGAAGAAATAATAAATTTATAGAAATATCTACTGCCTTTATCTTGGGAATTGCTTTAGGTATTTATGGACAGAATCCGGATTATTTTACTAATCTAATAAGTCAAAAATCATTAGCTTTACCTGCTCTGCAAATAAAGCATTACAATATTTCAGAGCTTTCAAGAAGTAAAGTTAGTACATGTTTTACTCCGCCTGCCGGTTGTACTAAGTTTATAGCCAATCAGATAGATAAAGCTGAAGAATCTATTTATATGCAGGCATACGGTATGAGCGATGAGTTAATTACTACTGCACTTATTAATGCACAAGCGCGAGGAGTAAAGGTTAGAATATTGCTTGATCGTAGTAATTTAAAGCAAAAATTTTCTAAATTACATGAATTACAACAAGCAAAAATTGATGTAGGTATAGATAAAGTACCAGGAATCGCTCATAATAAAGTTATAATTATTGATAAAAAGAAAGTAATAACCGGTTCTTTTAATTTCACGGCTGCTGCTGATAAACGTAATGCTGAAAATGTAATTATTATAGAAGATCAGGAGCTAGCAGAATCTTATTTACAAAATTGGTTAAACAGAAAGGCGAGCAACTGAGAGGAGATTTCCACTATGTCATTCCTGCGAAAGCAGGAATCCAGTAGCTAAAAGATATAAATATATTTAATTTTTTATATTAAAAGCTCAAATAATTTCGCTTTTTTCTGGATTCCCGCTTGCGCGGGAATGACATCAAACGCATTTTTCTTCCATGCAACAACGTCTTCAGTCGCTTAGCTCATGAGGTTGAAAATTAAGCAGATTTCTTGTTGAAGTTTTTTTTGTACTTGTTCTGCCATATTTTGCGTATTATTAGAAGCATGATGAACATTTTCGGCAATGTACTTAATTTGCGGCTTCTAATATTTTGGTTGAAAACTCATAAGCAATACTTGCTAATTCCTTAGCATTATCCATAGATGTTTCATAAATAGATTTTAAACATTTTTGATGACATTCACTAGCTTGTTTGAAATCTTTAGAAGTTGCTGCTTCTTTAGTAGTATTCAAAATAGTATTAACATTATTTTGTATAATTTCGGAATTTTTCTTAAGCAAAGATTGCATGCTTTCTGTAGCAATTTGGTTAGTTATTAAAAGAACACTCATAGCTCTTTGCATTGTATTTGTGATAGATGCAAGATCTCCACTAGGGATATTTTGCATAGAACTCATATAAAATTCTGGATTCATATAGGATTTCATTAAATCTAAAAATTGTGTATTATTTCACATTATTCATTCTCCTAAAATAAATTAAATTTTTTACTTAAAAAATTTTTTGTGTTTTATAGGTTACGTATATGTACATAAACCCTCAGTTCATGCTAACATTTATAAAATTATGAGTCAATAATTGTTAGCATTAAGAATAATATTAAAAATAGTTAAGTTTTTATAAATGTTAGATACATCAATTCAAGCATTAATAAATAAGTGGCAAAAATACCTCGTTTTGCAAAGAAATTACTCTAATCATACAGTAATTTCTTATAATAATGACCTTAAGCATTTCCTTGAGTTTATGAATTATTATAATTCAGAGCTTGTAACGATAAATCATATTAAAACCGCAGATATAAGATTAATCCGAAGTTGGCTTGCAAAACGTAACTGTGATAATTTTACCACTTCTTCAATTTCACGTGGTTTATCTGCAGTAAAAAATTTTTATAGGTTTTTAGAGAAAACAACACAATTAAATAGTCATATAATTTTTTCTATAAAATCTCCTAAAAAGACTAAATTGTTACCAAAAGCTTTATCGGAAGATGATGTAGTAATATCACTTGAACATATTGAAGAATACGGGAATGTTAAGTGGGTAGAACTTAGAAATAAAGCCCTACTTGTTCTTATATATGCTTCAGGTCTACGTATATCGGAAGCATTATCAATTACGAAACTTCATCTACAAAATCTAGAATTTATAAGAATAATAGGTAAAGGTAGTAAAGAAAGAATAATTCCGTGGTTACCGATTGCTAAAAATTTAATTACCCAATATTTAGAAATATTGCCGTATAAGTTAGGTGATAATGAACCCATATTTAGAGGAAAGCAGGGTAAGAAATTGCAGCCACCGGTATTTAATCGTGAATTAATTAAATTAAAGCATTTTTATGGTTTACCGCAGCATTTCACTGCTCATTCATTTAGACATAGTTTTGCTTCACATTTGCTTGAGCATGGTGCAGATTTACGCTCTATTCAAGAGCTATTAGGTCATAAAAGTCTATCTACTACACAAAACTATACTAAAACAAGTATAAAGCATTTAGAAGCTGCATATACTACCGCATATCCAATTAAAAAATAAAATATATTAATATTCATAATCTTCTTGCGTTAATTTTAAGTTATATATTATTTTAAAAATCTTATAAACATAATATATTAAAGCTAATATTGAGATATTAACATGCTAGAAATACTTTTAAAAATCTTATAAGCATAATATATTAAAGCTAATATTGAGATATTAACATGCTAGAAATACTTTTAAAAATCTTATAAACATAATATATTAAAGCTAATATTGAGATATTAACATGCTAGAAATACTTTTAAAAATCTTATAAACATAATATATTAAAGCTAATATTGAGATATTAACATGCTAGAAATACTTTTAAAAATCTTATAAGCATAATATATTAAAGCTAATATTGAGATATTAACATGCTAGAAATACTTTTAAAAATCTTATAAACATAATATATTAAAGCTAATATTGAGATATTAACATGCTAGAAATACTTTTAAAAATCTTATAAACATAATATATTAAAGCTAATATTGAGATATTAATATGCTAGAAATACTTTTAAAAATCTTATAAACATAATATATTAAAGCTAATATTGAGATATTAACATGCTAGAAATACTTTTAAAAATCTTATAAACATAATATATTAAAGCTAATATTGAGATATTAATATGCTAGAAATACTTTTAAAAATCTTATAAACATAATATATTAAAGCTAATATTGAGATATTAATATGCTAGAAATACTTTTAAAAACCTTATAAACATAATATATTAAAGCTAATATTGAGATATTAATATGCTAGAAACACCTAAATTACCTATGGGATATAAACCTTCTAAAGATGAAGAATATATGTGTCCTAATCACCTAGAATATTTTAGACAAAAACTTTTAAGATGGAAAGAGGATTTATTAAAGGAATCTCAAGAGACTTTAAATCATTTAAAGGAAGAAAATTTAAAAGAATCCGATCTTAACGATTGTGCTACTCATGAAACAGAAAGAGCTTTTGAACTTCGTAGTAGAAATAGATATTGTAAATTAATGAGTAAAATAGAAGAAGCATTATCACGTATTAAAAATGGGGAATACGGTTACTGTGAAGAAACAGGCAACCCAATAGGTATAAAAAGATTAGAAGCACGACCTATTGCTGCATTATGTATTGAAGCTCAAGAGCGTCATGAAAATTATGAGAGAAGTCATTTGGATGAGCCTGGGAATTAAGTAGCTAGGTAATTTATGTGCGTGGATCGCAGGAATCCAAAAACATTTAATGTCACCCCGTGGCTTGACCACGGGGTCTAGAAAAACAAATTATTATATTAATAATTTTAGTATTTTTAACTAGATTCCGCGATCAAGTCGCGGCATGACAATGATTCATTTTTGCAGGAATGACACTTGAACATCTAAAACCTAAAGAAGTTAGAGCATTTACTGTTTCAAATAAAGGTAATCCCATAACATTTGAATATGAGCCGGAAATAAATGAGATAAAAGCTTCTGCATAACCGGAAATTTTACATCCGCCGGCTTTGTCTATTCCCTCATCCAAAGAACAATAAAAATTAATCTCTTCATCACTTAATTTTTTGAACTTAACAATAGTCTGAACTATTTTTTGTCTAACTGTAAGCTGATCATTCTCTTTTTTGATAATACATAAGCCGGTATAGACACGATGACGACGCCCGGATAACATCTTAATACAATTCTTGACTTCTTCATAAGTAGTAGCTTTCGGCAATATTCTTCTACCTACTGCCGCTACGGTATCGGCAGCTATAATTATAGCTGATTCCTCTATTTGAGATGCAATTTTTATAGCTTTTTCGTAAGCAAGTCTTATGGCTAAGGGAGCGGGTAATTCACGCAAATTAGGTGTTTCTTCTATATCTGCCGGAATAATTTGTGAAGGGATAATTTTGATTCTGTTTAGTAACTCAATTCTTGCAGGAGAGCTTGATGCTAATATAATCGGTAGGTTTTTTCTGTTCTGCTTCATACTTATAAAGACTAGTGACGATGAACCACACGCCCCTTAGTTAAATCATAAGGAGTCATTTCTACCGTAACTTTATCTCCTAGTAATATTCTGATACGATTTTTACGCATCCTACCGGAAGTATGAGCAATAATTACATGATCATTCTCAAGCTTTACTCTGAAAGTAGCATTAGGTAAAAGTTCAAGTACTGTACCTGTAAACTGAATTAGGTCGTCTTTTGACATTATAATTTATGTTTTTATGGTCGGGGCGGAGAGATTCGAACTCCCGACCCTCTGGTCCCAAACCAGATGCGCTACCAGGCTGCGCTACGCCCCGATAATTAATTATGTCTATACTATATACTCTATTATTCGTAGCAAATCAATTTGTTTATGTAAAAATTTGTAGATTTTACCTAGAAAAAGTGGTTTTGTTAGGTTCTAAGCGTCATTGTGTCAGTCCTGCGGCTTTGTTGTATGGTCCTTATGTCATACCCGCGGGAGCTGGAATCCAGTCTTTTTTGCTGTCATACCGTGACTTGACCCCGATCTTGTATAACAGACTGTGTCCTGAGATCCCGCAATCAAGTTGCGGGATGACATAAGAGGTACAAAAATTAATAAAGTTTTGCGGTTTTTACTAAGAAGCTAAAATAGATAGGTTTTACCATTGTATTTCTTAAGTTTTATATACGATTTACCGAATTTCTATAAAAGTACATAAAGTTTAATTTATTTTAAACAAGAAAAAGTAATCATAAGTTACTTTTTCTATATAGAAAATACCTTATTTATAAGTATTTTTTATAGATATTTTAGTATTTAATTAAGTAATATGTTATTTATAGAACAAAATCATAAGTTAGAAAAATTAAGCCCAAATTTAGGAGATATTATGTCAAGTCAACGATAAAAAATTTAATAAAAAAAGGCATGTTTGCATCAACTGCGGCATTGATGCTTACTAGCACTAGTGCCCTTGGTACTGCTAACCGAATCGTAACAGTAGGGGGTGGCTCAGTAGCTGATGGTAGTGCTTTTGGCGGAGGAGCATATGTACCAGGTTCATTTGTAACCCTTGGCGAAGTAAATGATTTTAGTGCAGATGTGCCAGCAATTCCTGCTATATATTAACGCCGGCGGTAATATGTCAATTGCTGAAATCCAAGGAACCGGCACGGGTAATATAGTGTTTACTCAAGCAACTAATTTAACCTGTGGTATTAACATCACAGGCGGTAAAGCTGTGGATTTAATGTTTACCGGCCCAAGCGGCGTTAGTGGAGCTATAGGTAGCAGTACTTCAAAAGTTAGTGATATAACTATTAGCGGTGATGTATTAAATTGTACCGGAGGTATTGAGGTATTAATGCAGGCTATGTAATATTAATAAATGGTGGCGACATAAAATTTAAGGGAACAACGAATAGTTTAGATATTTCTGAAGGATCAAGCTTTTCTCCTTTTGCTTTAGCTATAAATCCTGAGGGTAACGTGGTAATTTTTGAATCTACCGCTATTACCTATTACTTATTCCGGTAGTATAGGTACTAAAGGAATGGTCGATATAGTTCAAATAGACGGGGGTGATGTTACAATTTAAGGTACCGTGAAAACAGGCTCGATTTCATTTACTACTGCCCAGTCTGCAACTTTAAGTCTTAATAATACAAGTATAATAAATGAGTCAATTATGACCACAGGTAATAAAATCCATACTCTTGCAATATCAAATGATTTAACAACTGGAGCTAGCGGTAGTGGTTCGGCAGGTTCAGACTCAAATTACCTTAAAACCGTTCAGTTCAACGGTGTAGACAGTAAAATCACAATCGATAGCGAAGATTTTTACTCGAGTATAACAACCAAGACTAATAATCAAGGTACGGCAATATTTAACGCTAATAGTGGTTTTACCGATGATTTAGGTGGTGAGAATTTAAACCTTAAACTAGTTCAGTAGTAATAAAGGTACGGTAAAAGGGGATACCTATGCTAAAGATAGTACTATTGATGCCGGTAAATCAGCAGTATTTACCGGTTATAACAGTAGAAGTTTAGAAATTCCGTCAGCCACGGTCGGCGGTGTTAAAGTGCCAAGAGCAACAACAAAATTTAATTACAAAACAAAAATCGTTTCAGAGAACTTCAAAGGGAGCAGCAGCAACTCTTCAGCGGAATACACTAATGCTGCACTTGTACAAGCACCGATTAACTGCGGTAGTCATAAATTCGATGATGATGTATGGTTACAAAAAGCGGTAACAGGCACTAATGCTATTACTTTTGCACCGAAGAAAACCGCTTTTATTGCATCGGATTTAGGAGCAAATACTATAAATTGCCGATCAAGCAACAATGATGTTTACCTGTGATAATACTAACGTAAATGTCGGGGGCAATATCTCAGGAAGTAATATAACTTTCGATCTTGGTAATAATAAAGTTACTTATACAGGCTCTGCTACTCCTACCGGTGAGCTTATTATAAATGTCTTCTATGATACTATAAATGCAGGGCAAACAGGCAACGCTAATAGCGGTAATATAGTACTCGCAAGCGGTAGTACCTTTGATTTATCAAATGTTTCTTCAATTAAAGTATTTTTAACTGCACAAAATAGTCCGTCTGCTATTGGGCAGGGTAGTGCTTATCCTATCATCACCACGGCAGGAGGTAATATCATAGTCGGTAATGCTGCAAGCTTACCGTTTAATGTAACCGCTAATGAAGGTGGTTTTGTTAGATGGCAAATTACAGGTAATTCCTTTGTACTTTTACCGATAGAACCAACAGGAGATGTAACAATAGATAATGTCATCAAAATTTTAATAAATACTCCTGTAGGGCAAAGACGAGAAGTAGTTGAACATCTATTACCTATAATTCAAAGACCTTCAAATGAAATACATAGAATAACTACTTCGCTTATTACCCCAATGGGCTCCTTCCGTCGGTCCGAGTGTTGGAGGTTTTAACACTCTACAGCCGCCACCAACTAGCGGTAGTGTAGTTAACAATATATTGTTCCGCCTACCACTCCGGGCGGCTACGACGTAACACCTAGCAATCCGGCAGGATATAATACTCCGACTACTCTGGTTACAGGCACAGGCGGATTTGGTCCTAACAGACCTGGTACAGGAGGAACTATAGGAGGTAATATTGGTACAGGCAGCGGTAACCCATCAGTTGGTACCGGTGGTTTTGGTCCTAATGGTCCGGGTAATGTTGGTACTACAAGCAGTAATATTACTGGTGGCAGTATCACAGGTGGAGTATTTAATCCGGATGGTCCAGCTGTTGTAGCTCCAAGCGGTCCTGGTACAGGTGGAGGAGGCTTTGGTCCTAATGGTCCTGTAACGGGCGGAGCTACGGGTAATGGTCCTGCTAATGTCGGAGGCAATCCTTACGGTCCGAGTGCTTCGGTCGTAATGACTCCAACCTCAAACGTAGGCGCTAACCAGTTATCAACCGGGGGAGGCGGTAGTTTTGGAGGTACTACGGGCTATAACAGTCCGTCAACAGGTGGTTCAAGCTACAATAGTCCAGCTTCCGGTTCGGATGTATACAGTCCATCAACGGCTTCTAGTGGTCAGAGTGGTGCCGGTGGCTCAAGTTATAATAGTCTTGCTGCAACCGGTATTGCTCCTGCTAATAGCGGTAACTCTTCAGCACAAGGGAACAGTTCTAGTTTGGGAGGTACAACTAAAGGCGGTGTAACCAACAGCGGAATTAGTCCATACGGTAATAGCGGTAATCCTAAAGCAACAGGTGTTCCTCCCGCTAATAATAGTAACGGCATGGGAAGTAGTTCCAGTAGCGATATGTCTGCTATAGGTAGTAGCCGAGATAATTCTGCAGGTACAAGTAGCGGTGGAAGCTCAGGTAGCGGAATAAGTCGTGCTAAAGCGAACGACGGCTTTAATGCTGCACAAGATAATACTAGTATCGGTAATCAAAAAGTAAGGGAGAGAATTAAGGCTCTTGAAGATGAAGAAGATGAAAATAACAACGCTATGAATCATGCAGCAGAAGATGCCACATCACGTAAGAGAGGTGCAGTTGTCGGAGGCGGTGATTGTGAACTTGATGAAAGTAAAGCTAATAATCCCATTTACGGGATATGGGCTAGCCTATATTACGGTAAGGCAGTACAAAAAGCCTTTAACGGACTTAGCGGTTATAAAGCTAAATCTACCGGTGGCTCAATCGGGGTTGATACCGTTATAAACGATAATATAGTTCTTGGTGCTGCTTATACTAGAGTCGATACGAAGTTACGTTACCAAAATGCTAAAGTCGGCAATACTACTAAGGTCGGAACTAATATGGGCTCTATATACGGTTTATATAACTTTATAAATAACCTATTTATAGAAGGTGTAACCACGCACGAAGTGATATTAAAACTAATGAACTACGTAATATCATAGGCGGTTATGAAACAGCACACGGTAAGTATCATTCAACTTACTTATAGCGGTCATCAAGTAGTTGGGGGTTATAATTATCTATGGAAAGAAACTTCATTTGCACCGATGGCAGGAATCAGGCTTACTAAGATTAAAGATTCCGGTTATCAGGAATACGGTACTTCTTTCCAAAACCTAACTATTCAGAAACGTCAATATAACAAGGTTGAAGGTATACTCGGCGGTGAAATTAAGACAACCTACTATAAGGATGAATTCATAATTAGACCGCAAATTCATGCCTTTATTAATTACGACTTCAAAGGTAAAACACCGGCAATCGTTGCAGATCTTAATGGTCTTAATGAGCCTCTACCGGTACCGGCACCTAAACCTACTAAAATGCTATATGATTTAGGGGTAGGTGCAGTAATTAAGAAGGGTAGAATGGAGTACGGAGCGCATTACAGTCTGAACTTAGCTAAAAAATACCAATTGAATTTGTATAAGGATTATTATATTAATATCTGTAATTATTTTTCGGGAACTGCGATAGTTTTTATGGTAATTGCATGTAGTTTTTGATTTAATATTTCAGACAGGGCGTTTTTTACTAATTTATGTTGATTAATTAAAGAAAGTCCATTAAATTGAACGTCTGATATTTCTAAGGCATAATGGTCTTGATCTCCTACTAAATCAGTAATTTTCATTGTACTGTTCGGAAATGATTCTTTAAGTATTTTTTCTAACTCTTCTACAGATATTGCCATTATTTTATCAATATTAATTTAAGTATTATAAGTATTAATTAAAGTTTTTTTGCTTAAAGTAAAGCTTTATATGAATTTTTATTATAGAATTTTAAACATTCATTGATAAAATCGACTCTTATGCATATAATAATTAATATTATTATGTCATTTATTAATTATTATGAAAAAAGAAACTGAAGAATTAAAATTATTTATCTTAGAATGTTTAAGTGAGAAAAAAGCAGAAGATATTGCGGTAATTGATTTAACAGGAAAACATAAATTAGCCGATTATATTATATTTGCTAGCGGTTGTTCGACTAAAAATGTTGGAGCAATTGCTGAATATGTAGCTTTAGAATTAAAAAACAATGCTGGTATAAATATTAATATTGAGGGGCTTGGTAAATCAGAATGGGTACTAATAGATGCAGGTACTATTTTAATTAATATTTTTTATCCTGAAGTACGGGAGCATTTTAAGTTAGAAGAAATTTGGAAAAGATGAACGATCATATTCTTATTAACGTTATAATTTTACTCGGTACTGCGGTTTTTGTCGTGGCTATACTTAAGCGTCTTAGATTAAGTCCGGTACTTGGTTACTTAATTGCCGGAGCTGCAATAGGTGATCACGGTTTAAAAATCGTAACATATGACCAAACTAAGTTACTAGGTGAACTTGGTGTAGTATTTCTATTATTTGCGATAGGACTTGAGTTATCCTTCGAGCGATTAAAAGTTATGAGACGATATGTATTTGGTCTCGGTAGTTTGCAAGTTTTAACAACCGCTATAGTAATTGCCGGTGCAATGGTGCTTATAGACGGCAATAGTAGTGCGGCTATTATTACCGGCGGTGGTCTGGCCCTTTCATCTACGGCACTTGTTATGCAGGTTATTGAGGAAAATCGTAGTCAATCAACGCAAATAGGAAGAGTTTCTTTAGCTATTCTGTTACTACAAGATTTGGCCGTAGTGCCATTGCTTGTGATAGTTCCGTTACTTGCCGGTAACAATAAAGCCTCGCTTGCAGCGGCTCTTGGTATTGCACTCTTAAAAGCCGTAACGGCCTTACTTACAATATTTATTGTCGGTCGTGTTTTTCTTCGTCCTGTATTTTCATTCATTTCATCAGAAAGTAATAATGCAAGCGAGTTACCTATTCCGATGACTTTGTTAATAGTACTTTCTGCTGCTTGGGCTACCGAAACATTTGGTTTATCTTTAGCTCTAGGAGCATTTGTTGCTGGAGTATTAGTTGCGGAAACTGAATTTAGATTGCAGGCAGAGGAAAGTATTTATCCTTTCAAAAGTTTATTTTTAGGATTGTTTTTCATGACCGTGGGTATGAATATCGATGCCCTAGAAATGTATGAAAAAATATCTCATATTCTTACTTTATCTATTGCTTTAATAGGTATAAAAACCTTAATCATAACGGCTTTTTGTATTTTATTTGGTTTTAATAAAGGAGTTGCTTTTTATTCAGGCTTATTATTATCGCAAAGCGGAGAGTTTGGTTTTATATTATTCAGTTTAGGTAAAGATAGTGGAGTATTAGAAGAAAGTACTGCCGATATATTATTACTCGTAGTTACTTTTACTATGGCACTTACTCCATTACTCGCAGCTTTAGGGCAAAAGATTGCCGAGAAAGTTGATAAAGGACTTGGTAAAACTCCGACTCAAATGATTGAGCTTGGGGCAAGAGATTTAACAAATCATATTATTATTGCCGGGCTCGGTAATACCGGTAAAATGGTAGCAAGAGTTTTGGAAGCGGAAGGTATAAGTTACGTAATACTTGATTTAGATGATGATAGAGTAAAAGAAGAGCTATCAAACGGTTTGCCGGTTTTTAAAGGTGATGTATCGCAAGCCGATACTCTAAAGGCATTAGGTACGGAAAGAGCATTCGCTATAATACTTACTATGAATAATCAAGTAACTATCAAGAAATCGCTTAAAACAATTAGTAGTAATTATCAGGATATACCGGTTGTCGTTAAGTTGAAAAATTTAAAAAATGCTAGAGAGTTTTATGATTTAGGTGCCACAACTATTATTCCGGAAAGTTATGAGACTGGATTACAAATAGGTGGAACAGTTCTAAAAGATATAGGTATTAGCGAGCAGGAAATTAATAGAATAAAAGTACAATTTAGGCTTGGTAATTATATAATAGCAAAAAAAGAGGATGCTTTATCTGAAGCGGAAGATAATGATTAAAATTCTTATTACTTTAATTATTGTAATATTATCAATAACAATTAATGCCGATAATAAAAAATTGCCTATTCCGAGATTTGTTTCAATAAAATCTAATGAAGTAAATGCAAGGAGCGGACCAACTACTAAATCTGCCGTAGAATGGGTTTTTGTTAAAAAAGGCGAACCGGTAGAAATAACTGCAGAGTACAAGCAATGGCGACAAGTACGTGACATTAACGGCGAAGGTGGTTGGATACATTCAAGCGTTTTATCAGGTAAAAGATCAGTAGTTATTACTTCTGATAAGGAAATAGAACTTACCAAATCCGTAGACCCTAAAAGCCGAGTTATAGCAAAATTAATGCCAAAAGTTCGTTGTAGTTTAAAAAAATGTAAAGAACAATTCTGCCAAATTACATGTAAGGATTACACAGGTTGGATTTCCAAGAAAGTAATTTGGGGAGTGTATGATGATAATGATAGGTATTAATAGGCTTCTTGCATAACCTATCTTATAAAGAGGAATTTGAAGGAAGCACGGAACACAGCACTGCAGCGTACATAAAAGTACGTGAGGATGCGAGTACCGGATTGACGTACAAATTACCTTTAGAAGGAGGTTATGCAAGAAGCCTATTACCGATAATAAATTGTAAAAGTAATTTACTACCTGAAGTTAATTTGCTATATATAAAAACTTACCAAAGATATAATTATTTATGCAAAGATATTTAGACGGTACAAATGATGTCGCATTTAAAAAATTATTTAGCGATAAAGTAAAATTAATAAATTTATTGAACTCTCTTCTTAGGTTATCGAAAGGAGATAGCATCATAGATTTAAGCTATATAACTACTGAACAGTTACCTTTATTTCTTGAAGGGCAAAGAAGTTTGTTCGATCTAAAAGTTAAAGATGAAACCGGTAGATGGTATATAATCGAGATGCAGCGTAAAATGGAGAAAGATTATCTTAATAGAACGCAGCTTTACGGTTGTTATACCTACGTTAGTCAAATTAAGAAGGGTATGAAACATAAGGACTTATTGCCGGTAGTAATAATTTCTATCATAGGAGCAAAAGCTTTGCCTGATGAATTGCCGTATATTAGCTATCATCATATAAAAGAAAGCAATACCCATAAACAATATTTGTTTTCATTAACTTATGTATTTATTGAACTAGGAAAGTTTAAAAAAATGATCTTAAAGATGATACCGATGAATGGTTGCATTTATTAAAATATGCTTCGCAAGAACAAGAACCGCCAAAAGAGATTAAAAATGAAATTATTGTGTTATCGGCATATGCAAGTTTAGAGCAATATAAATGGACAGAACAGGAGCATGATGATTATTTTAGAGCTGAAATGGCTATACAACAAGAAATAGACAAGTTTGAAGAAAAGTTTAATGCCGGGATGGAGAAGGGCATAGAGAAAGAGCAAATTGAAACTGCAAAAGAAATGCTAATAGAGAACGAACCTATAGAGAAAATAGCACGATATACTAAGCTTACAATAGAAGAAATAAAAAAGCTAAAAGCAAAAAAATAATAAAAATCTAAATATTAGCATTTTTAACTGGATTGCTTCGTCAAGACTTGCAGTTTTTCCTCGCAATGACGGGTGCTTTTAAAGATATCTATAGTTATTGAGCAATGCTCATCAAGGTTTTAGTTTAAAGATTGATAAAGTTAATTAAATATAGTATAATATAAAACTTTTTATAGTATATTCGATGAACTGCAAAAATTGGCTGAGTCGTTCTACAAGAGCTTCGGTTCTCGCGTATTACGTTATATGCAGCTCATCTTGCCTTGTGAACTCCTTGCTCTTTTTGAAGTTGATCTTCGTATACTAGGCTTTTAGTTTAAAGATATATATAAAAAATTATGAGTAAGAAGCTTTATATTAAGACCTACGGGTGTCAGATGAATGTTTATGACTCCGTTAAGATGCAGGATTTGCTTTATCCCTTTGGCTATGAACCTACTGAAAATATTGAAGAAGCAGATGTTATTATTCTAAATACTTGTCATATCAGAGAGAAAGCAGCCGAAAAAACTTATTCTGAACTCGGTCGTATTAAGAAACTACAAGATACCAGAACAAAACAAGGTTTAAGTTCTGCAATAATAGTTGTAGCCGGTTGTGTTGCACAGGCGGAAGGGGAGGAGATTTTTACAAGAATTCCTTATGTTGATATTGTTGTCGGTCCGCAATCTTATTATAACCTGCCGGAATTAATCTCAAAAGTCGTCAGACACGAAAAGCACTTAATCGATCTTGATTTTGTTGAAGAAGCAAAATTTGATCAGCTACCTGAGCAATTATATCCACAAGGAACAAGTGCCTTTATATCGGTACAGGAAGGGTGCGATAAATTTTGTACTTTCTGCGTAGTACCTTATACTAGAGGTGCTGAATTTTCAAGAAATGTAGAGCAGGTTTACAGAGAAGCACTAAAAGTAGTTAGTAGCGGTGCTAAAGAAATTATGTTACTTGGACAAAATGTCAATGCATATCACGGTAAAGGTCCTGCAGATAAAATATTTAGTCTAGCCGATTTACTTAAACATCTAGCACAAATTCCCAATTTAGAGAGATTACGTTATACCACCTCACACCCGATAGATATGAATGATGATCTAATAAAACTGCACGGCACCGAACCTAAATTAATGCCGTTTCTACATCTACCGGTGCAGTCAGGTTCAAATAAAATATTAAAAGCCATGAACCGCAAACATGCTCGGGAATATTATTTTGATATAATTAATCGCTTAAGAGAAGCAAGGCCCGATATAGTTTTATCCTCTGATTTTATTGTCGGGTTTCCCGGTGAAACAGATGAAGATTTTGAGGGTACGTTAGATTTGGTCCGCAGAGTGAAATACGGTCAGTGCTATTCGTTTAAATATAGCCCACGTCCCGGCACACCTGGTGCAACTAGAACCGACCAAATACCTGAACATATAAAATCAGAGAGATTAACTATATTACAACAAGAACTCATGGCTCAGCAACTAGCTTTTAATGCAAGTTGTGTTGGTAGTACTATGAAAGTTCTATTTGATCGTAATGGTAAATTCGACGACCAGATAATAGGTAAAACTCCATACATGCAGTCCGTATATATCCAAAACCCTAATAAATCTTTACTTGGTAAAATCATTGACGTCAAAATTACTAAGGCTTCACTTAATAGTTTAACCGGCGAAATATTATAAGTCATGCATAAATCTCTTCTTTTTTGTTTAAAAATTTTTGCCTTCCTTATTTTAGTAGGTTGCGGGATTACTGCTTATATAATATACCACTATTCACGTGATTTGCCTGATTACTCACAGCTTGCACGTTATTATCCACCGTCGGTAACGCGTATTTATTCCCGTGACGGCAAATTAATGGAGGAGTACGCTTTTGAACGTCGTGTATTTGTACCGATTAATAGCGTACCGAGTTCGCTAATAGAAAGTTTTATTGCAGCTGAGGATAAGAATTTCTATAACCATCCCGGCGTTGATTTGCTTGGAATAGTTAGAGCGGCATTTTTAAACATATCGAATTATTTACATCATAGGCGTATGGAAGGAGCGTCTACCATTACTCAGCAAGTGGTTAAAAATTTTCTGCTAACTAACGAAATTTCTCTTGAACGTAAGATTAAAGAAGCGATTCTTTCTTATATGATTTCAAGAGTATTTACTAAGGATCAAATTTTAGAATTATATCTTAATCAAACATTTTTTGGTCGTGGTGCATACGGCGTTGCAGCAGCTGCACAAAATTATTTTAATAAATCCGTAGAGGAACTTACTATTGCAGAATCAGCTTTTATTGCGGCACTGCCTAAAGCCCCTTCCGAACTTAATCCTGAGAGAAACTATGCTAGAGTAAAAGCTCGTCGTGATTACGTAATAGCACGTATGTTTGAAGATGGTTATATAACAAGAGACGCTGCGAAAGAAGCTATGGATAGCCCGATAGTTTTACGTAAACGAGCTAAAGAAGAAACTGTTACGGCAGATTATTATGCTGCACAGGTCAGAGAAGAAGTAATTAGGATGTTAAATAGTAAGGAAGAATTTTATACCAGGGGTCTTACTATCATTACTTCTTTAGATGCAAAGATGCAGCAATTAGCTGAAAACTCTCTAAGAAAAGGTCTAAGGGAGTTTGATAGAAGGCGTGGTTTTAGAAAGCCTATAGCTAATATTTCTCTTGATAATTGGCAAGGAGAGCTAAAAAAACTACCGACTCCTCCATCGCTTTTAGAGTATAAATTAGCTGTAGTTCTAGATGTAGCCGATAATCATGTAGAGATTGGACTTATAGACGGCAGCAAATCTAAGATGCCTATTGCTGAAATGAAATGGGCAAGAAGTAATCTTAAATCAGTTAAGACCTTGCTTAAAAAAGGTGATGTGATAGTGGTTGAGGCTATAAAAGAGGGGTATGCTCTTCGTCAGATTCCTGAAGTAAACGGTGCTATTATGGTTATGAACCCAAATACCGGACAGGTACTTGCAAGCGTCGGCGGTTATGATTTTTCCACAAGTAAATTTGATAGAGTAACTCAAGCACTTCGTCAACCCGGTTCTTTGAGTAAAACCTTTGTTTATTTAGCAGCTCTTGAAAATGGTGTTAAGCCGAATCAGATTTTTAACGATGGACCTATTGAGATTTCGCAAGGTCCAGGGATGCCTAGTTGGCGTCCTAAAAATTATGAGGGTAAGTTTTTAGGTGAAATCACTATGCGTACTGGTCTTGAAAAATCTCGTAATCTTATAACCGTAAGAGTTGCAACTGCCGTAGGACTTACAAAAATCGTTGATATAATTAAGCGTTTCGGTATTAATAATGAACCAAAAAAAGTTTACTCTATGGTACTTGGTTCAATTGAAACCACACTTAGCAGAATAACTAATGCTTATGCAATTATTGCTAACGGCGGTAAAAAAGTTGAGCCTCATTTTGTAGAATTAATTAAAGATCGTAACGGTAAAATTATTTATAGGCGAGATGATAGAGAATGTCTTGCTTGTAATGTTTCGGATAGTAATTTAGATACCGCAATATTAGAAATGCCGAAAGAATATATCTATAGAGTTACGGATGAAGCTAGTGATTATCAAATTACTTCGTTTTTAACCGGAGTAATAGATAGAGGTACCGGTTATGCTGCGAAGAAGTTAGGGAAAATTATCGGCGGAAAAACCGGTACTAGTAACGATAGTAAAGATACATGGTTTGTAGGTTTTACACCCAAAATAGTAGTCGGCAGTTATGTGGGCTATGATACACCGAAAGAGCTTGGAAAAAGAGCAACAGGTTCAAACGTAGTATTACCGATTTTTATTGATTTTATGAGTAATGCTTATAAGGATGAGCCATCGCTGCCTTTCAAAGTTCCAGATTCAATTAAGCTAATCGCCGTAGATAGAGCAACTGGTAAAATTACACCAAGCGGTACAGTTATAGAAGCATTTAAAGTAAATAATGTTCAGATGTTTGAGAATGAAGATATGATTGATAATCAAGATAATAATGATATTTTTGATTATGTACCAAGTAAGGAAGATCAATCGCAGGAAATTTACTAAACTGTATAATTAGTTTAAGACGATGTCATTCCCTGTTCTCTATGTCATGCAACAAAACCACCTATTTTTATTTTAACCTATGAAAAAAATTATTTTATATCTCACTGCCCTAATATCACTTACTATACCTTTTATAACTCAAGCGGATTGTTTTTTAGTTAATGAAAATGATAAAATTATAAAACAATAAGGTAATTGCGAGTCTCGTTATGCTCCATGCTCAACATTTAAAATTGCTATAAGTTTAATGGGTTATGATGATGGGTTTTTAATTGATGAAACTTATCCAAAACTACCTTTTAAAGAATGATATGCTGACTATCTTGAAGTTTGGAAACAATCCCAAACACCTAAAGATTAGATGAAGAATAGCTGTGTTTGGTATTCTCAGATTATTACTAAAGAATTAGGTATTGAAAAATTTCGTGATTATGTAACAAAATTTGATTATGGTAATCGTGATATTTCAGGAGATAAAGGAAAGAATAACGGTTTAACTAATGCATGGTTTTCTAGTTCTTTAGAAATTTTACCGTAAGAACAATTAGCTTTTCTTCAGAAACTAGCAGAGAATAAATTGCCTGTAAGTGTTAAAGCCCAAGAAATGACTAAAAATATTTTGTTTATTGAAGATCTTGTAGATTGTTGGAAGCGTTACGGTAAAACAGGCAGCGGTAATAAACTTAGCCAAGATAGAACTGTAAAGTTAAAGGATCGTAAAATCGGATGGTTTATAGGTTGGCTACAAAAAAATGACAGAACAGTTTTCTTTGTACATTTCATTGAAGATAATAAAAATTATGATTCTTATGCAGGGCGACGTTCTAAAGAAGCAGCGAAATAAAAGAATTGATAAATAAAGAATTGAAATAAATCTCAATTTTTATTTTCGAGGAACAACCAACAGTGAATTTGCTATTGGTTGTTGATTAAAAAGCAATACTCTAGGTTATCTATACTAAAGTACCTTCTTCTTCACAGGAGACTCCGGTCATATCTACCACAGCATGATTATTATCAAGTAGAGTGTTATTTTCAGTAGTAACAAATTTCAGCAGCAAGTTTTTCAGCTTCAATTTCATCAATATATTGTTTTAATTTAGCTTTTTTTGCGTTTTTATTTCTAACATACCAAGTTACCCCTACACCTATTATAACAGCTATGGAGGCAACTACAGCTGTGCCAATGCTTATATATTGAGCAACCAAGGAATTATTGTTATCACTCTCATCAAACATATTTTCTTGAGAGTTGTAAGTTGTATTGAAAGCAGTATTAGTAAGGTTTGCTACGGTGTTATTAATTAAATTTATTCCCGTTCCAGTCCAACTTTCAGTGTTATCGGAAAAGATTGATTCAGAAATTTCGGCAGTAGAACTTGTTATTGTGTTATTAATCGGATTAGCTGCTATTTCAGATAAGTCTTTTGTTATGAGTTCTAATAAGTTTTCTATTGTGCTAGTACCTTGAGTAGTGCTAGATATCGGGTTAGATATTAAATCCTTTATTTCTGAAGAAATTCCATTCAAATTATTGCCTTTAAGTACCTCAAATATTTCGCATCCTTTACTATAACCTATAGTAATAGGGTTATTAGTTGCTGCAGTATTAAGTATATACTCAATAGTAGGGTTTTAAATTTTAGTATAATTTTGTGGATCAGAATAATAACGAAAATTTTCTTGACATATTTTCATCAATGCTTCCTCATACATAAAAGTATTATCACCTTGTTTTTTAAATATATAATCTCGTATATCGTCTCCATTATCATTAACTGCAGTAATAATAGCCTCGTCTATAGTTAGCGCTTTCTTTATTTTGAAAAACCCTCTAAATATTAGGTTCATGATATCGCTATTTAATAATTCAATTCCTTTGCTACACTCCATCGCTGCCATATTGTTTTTAGGACAATGCGATACAATTAAATTTTTTGTAGTAGGATCTATATAATAATTTTCTCCGTTATATCCTATTTGAAGCATATTATATTCTTGATCTCCAATTGTTGCTCTTGCTGTAGTAATTCTTGCCACAGTGGTTAAAAATGAAGTTAATTGATGTATCATTTTGCTATTCCTTTGGATTTTTAAAATTGAAGGGCATAGTCAGCAGTACTTATTTGATAGTCAAGAAATTATTAACAAAAATTAATAATTAATATATAATCATTGCAATTAGGTAAAATTATATAAATTTCAATATCACTTGAAGTATCTAAAGAAATGTTATAAAGTCAAAAAGTTCATAGAAATTTAAGGGTATTATGCAAGTAGTAAAAGCTTTAGAACAAATTTTAGCAGATAGCTATGCTTTATATTTTAAAACACAAAATTATCATTGGAATGTAGAAGGAGCAGAGTTTAGAAGTCTACATTTATTATTTTAGGGGCAGTATGAAGATTTAGCTGAAAGCTTAGATGAGCTTGCTGAAAGAATAAGCAGTTTAAATGCTAAAGTTTCCGTATTATCAGATTTAATAAAACTTGTATCTATAGATGAGGCAAATCCAAACGCAACAGCAAATGAGATGCTTAAAAATCTAGCAAAAGATCAAGATATTATTAGAGATACATAAGGGACTCAAAGTAGCACAAGCAGAGGGCGATGAGGCTACAGCCGATATGATTATTGGACGAATTAAGGTGCATGAAAAGAATAGATGGATGCTGAAGAGTAGTATACCCTAGTATCATTTCCATTTTCGTCATTGCAAGCGACTGAAGGGAGCGTGGCAATCTCAGGAGATAGTGTATGATTCCTGAGATTGCTGCGTCGATGCTGCGCATCTCCTCGCAATGACGTTAATGTTCATAACAAACAAACTAACAAAATAAAAATAAAATGGAACAATATGATGTCGCCGTTATAGGCGGTGGTCCAGGTGGATATGTTGCAGCAATTAGAGCAGCACAATTAAAGAAAAAAGTTGTATTAATAGAAAAAGAGCATTTGGGTGGGGTATGTCTTAATTGGGGTTGTATACCGACTAAATCCCTGCTTAAATCTGCTGAGGTTTTTGAATATATAAAACATGCTAAAGATTATGGAATTGATGCTAAAGGTGCTGAAATCAACATTAAGAAAATAGTCGAACGCTCAAGAGAGATTTCAAATAAGCTTGTAGGTGGTATTAAGTTACTACTGAAAAAAAACAAAGTTACCGTGATAGACGGAGTAGCAAGTCTTGCAGGAAATAAGGTAATAAATATAAATGATAAACCTACAGTAAAAGCAGGAAATATTATTATAGCTACCGGAGCAAGATCTAGGATTTTAAAAGGCTTTAAGCCTGACGGTAAACAAATTTGGACTGCTAAAGAAGCTATGATACCGCAGCATGTGCCGAAATCTATGATTATTGTCGGCTCAGGTGCAATCGGTATAGAATTCGCTTCGTTTTATAATGGTATTGGTGTAGATGTTACCGTAATTGAGGCACATAATAGAATATTGCCTGCTGAAGATACGGAAATTACCGGAATCGCTTATAAGAGCTTTGAGAAGAAAGGTATAAAAATTATTACAAATGCTAAGTTAATTAAGCAAACAAAATCAAAAGATAAGATAGAAGTTGAGTTAGAGTTAACAGATAAAACACAAAAATTACAAGCTGAAATTTTACTTATGGCAGTAGGTATTACAGCTAATACGGAAAATTTAGGTCTTGAGAAAACAAAAATTAAAGTAGAAAACGGCTATATAACTACTAACGGGTTAATGCAAACTGCGGCATCAGGAATTTATGCTATAGGTGATGTAGCAGGAGTGCCTTGTTTAGCTCATAAAGCAAGCCATGAAGGTATTATTGCAGCGGAAAGCATAGCGGGCTTAAAACCGCATGCTATTAATAAACATAATATTCCTGGTTGCACTTATTCTTCGCCGCAAATAGCAAGCGTCGGTTTGACTGAAGAAGCAGCAAAAACCTTAGGTTATGAGCTTAAAATAGGCAGATTTCCTTTTATAGCTAACGGTAAGGCTTTAGTAAGCGGTGATAGCGATGGCTTAATTAAAACTATATTTGATGCTAAGACGGGTGAGTTGCTTGGAGCTCATATGATAGGCTCGGAAGTTACAGAATTAATACAAGGATATGTGGTGTCAAAAAATTTAGAAGGAACGGAGTTGGATTTAATTAACACTATCTTCCCGCATCCGACTTTATCGGAAATGATGCATGAATCAGTATTCTCTGCTTATGATAGGGCAATACATATATAATAAATATATAATACTCGATGAACTTCAAAAATTGGCTACGTCGTCTTATAAGAGCTGTGGTGCTCACGTATTAAGTATACGCTCCGCTCCTCGTCTTATAGACTCCTTGCTCTTGTTGAAGTTGATCTTCGTATATGCGTTTCACTTTACTTCGGAGATATAAATTAAGAAAATGAACAAAGGTAATTTAATCGAGAATTATGCAGTAGCGTTATTTAATAACGCTATGGTTGATAATATACAAGATAAGATCTTTGAAGAAATTACTTCTATAAACCGTATAATTACCGATAATTTTGATATTAGAGAGTTCCTATTGTCTCCTATAGTAAATAAGAACGACAAAATTAACGCAGTCAATTCGTTAGCAAAAAATATCAAAATTAGTACAATAGTACAAAATTTTTTATTGTTATTGGTAAAAAATTCTCGTACTGCTATTTTATCTAATATAGTAGATGCTTATAATACTTTACTATATGAAAGTAAAAATATAAAGATAGTTCAGGTTATTTCTGCAAATAAGTTACAACCTAAAGAGCAGGAGTGGATTAAATCTCGTATAGAAAAAGAATTAAATCAAAAAACAGAAATATTATTTGATATAGATAGTACTATTATTGGCGGTATTGTCATTAAATATGATAGTATGTTGCAAGATTACTCAATAAAAGGTAGTTTAGAGAAAATAACGAAAGCTTTAAAGACAGTTAATATTGCTGCATAGATATTTATATAGTCATTGCGAGGAAATTACTAAGTAATTGACGAAGCAATCTCAGGATGTTTTATGAGATTGCCACGAGGTCTACGGCTGCTCATCCACACGGGCAATGCTCGTTCGCAATGACAAGAAAATTAGGAGACATAAACCACATGAAACTAAAGCCTATTGAAGTAGCTGAAATATTACAAAAGGAAATAGCTAATATTAATTGCTTAAGTGAGCTTGAGGAAGTGGGGCAGGTAATAACCGTCGGTGACGGTATAGCCCAAATTTACGGTCTTGCTAATGTAAAATCCGGTGAAGTGGTAGAATTTAAATCCGGTGTTAAGGGCCTTGTTTTAAACTTGGAAAACGATAGTGTTGGTGCTGTAATTATGGGGGATGATAACCAAGTACAGCAAGGTGATAATGTCAAAAGAACTAAAGAAGTTTTAGCAGTACCGGTAGGCAAAGCTTTGCTTGGTCGTGTTGTTGATGCTCTAGGTAATCCTATTGACGGCAAAGGCGATATTGCAAGTAAGGAGTACAGACATATCGAGATGAAGGCTCCGGGGATAATAGAAAGAACGAGTGTGAGTGAACCCGTACAAACCGGAATAAAGGCTATAGATTCATTAATCCCAATAGGTAGAGGACAAAGAGAGTTAATAATCGGTGATAGGCAAACCGGAAAAACGGCTATAGCCGTTGATACTATTATTAATCAAAAACAAGCTCATTCACTTACTAATGAAAGTGATAAAATTTATTGTATTTATGTAGCTATTGGGCAGAAAAGATCAAGTGTTGCACAAATAGTAAAAAAACTAGAAGGTGCCGGAGCCATGGACTATACACTCATTGTTTCGGTTACTGCTTCGGAAGCTGCAGCTCTTCAATTCATTGCCCCTTATTCTGCCTGTAGTATGGGCGAATATTTTCGTGATAACGGTATGCACGCACTTATTATTTATGATGATTTAAGTAAGCATGCCGTTGCATATAGACAAATCTCATTGTTACTTAGAAGACCTCCAGGGCGAGAAGCCTATCCCGGCGACGTGTTCTATCTGCATTCAAGGTTGCTTGAGCGTGCTGCTAAAATGTCAGAGGAAAAAGGCAGCGGTTCACTTACTGCTCTTCCTATAATCGAAACGCAGGCAGGTGACGTATCCGCATATATCCCAACAAATGTTATTTCGATTACCGACGGTCAAATTTTCTTAGAAAGTGAGCTATTTTATAAAGGCGTAAGACCTGCCGTTAATGTCGGTATTTCGGTAAGCCGTGTTGGTTCTGCAGCACAAATAAAGGCTATGAAGCAGGTAGCAGGTTCGGTAAAGCTAGAGCTTGCTCAATTTAGAGAGCTTGAGTCTTTCTCGCAATTTGGATCAGATTTGGACCCTGCCACTAAAGCACAAATCGATCACGGTAAAAGATTAGTTGAGATATTAAAACAAGCTCAATATCATCCTTTTCCGGTAGAAGAACAAATAGTAAGTATTTATGTCGGAACTAAGAAATATTTAAATGATGTCCCGCTTCAGAAAGTAAAAGAATTTGAAGATAAAATGCTTACGGAGATAAGGTTAAATAAAAAAGATATTTTGGAATCAATAAAAAACGAGCAACGTATAACTGAAGAAACCGAGCAGAAACTGAAAGCATTTTTAGAAGACTTCGTTAAGGAATTTGTTAAATAAGATGATGTTGTTTTTGTTTGGATACTAAGTCGTCATTGCGAGCGACTGAAAGGAGCGTGGCAATCTCAGGATATTTGACAAGATTGCAACAAAGCTTCGCTCCGCGCAATAACATAAAAATACTAAATAAATATGTCAAATTTAAAGCAGTTAAGAACTAGAATTAAAAGCGTTAAATCTACACAAAAGATTACTAAAGCAATGCAACTAGTATCAGCTTCTAAAATGGCAAAAATAAAGAGTCAAATAGCCAATTCAAATTTTTATATTGAGGCTATTAGTAAAATGATGTCTGCTATATTATCAATTGATATGTATGAGTTATCTATAGAAGAGCAGAAATTTTTTAATACCGTGCCGAATAAAGCAAATTTATTGATAGTTATGACGTCACAGCGTGGTTTATGCGGAACGTTTAATTACAGTATAATTAAGCAAGTTAAGAATGATATTAAAGAGTTAGAAAATAAAGGCGAACAAATAAAACTTATCATTATTGGAAAAAAAGGTTACGAAGCACTAAAAAGGCAATATGTAAATTATATTGATAGTTATTTTGAGTTACCCAAAATTCATGATGAAAATCTGATGCTACAAGTAAAACAAAAAATTATGTCGGCAGTAGAAAATCTAGAAGTTAGTAATTGTGTTATATATTTTAATAAATTTAAGAACGCAATGACTCAAATTATGACTAGACAACAGATTTTACCGGTAGCAAAATATCAGGATGATTCTATGATAGATAATCCTATAGTTAATTTAGTCGGGTTCGGATACAAGGAACGAGGAGCGAAGCATATAAACAATAGGAGAGCGACGAGTGACATAGTAGGCGAGTCCAAATCAATTGACTATAATTATGAATATGAGGGAGAGAATCTCATTTCTAATCTAATTAATTTATATGTGAATTCCCAAATAAATTATGCTTTACTACAAAGTAGAGCAAGTGAGGAGGGAGCTAGAATGACCGCTATGGAAAATGCAACAAATAATGCTAATGATTTAATAAGCAAGTTAGTTTTAAAGCTAAATAGATCAAGACAGGCTATTATTACTACGGAATTAATAGAGATTATAGCCGGTTCAGAAGCGGTTTAGATATACTCGTTTAATTTGAAAAATTGGCGTCGTTGTTTCATATTTTTTGCTCCTCACGTACTAGTATGTACACTGCGGTCAAAAAATATGAAACGCCTTGCTCTTTTCCACATTAAACTGCGTCTATCTGCTCTTCATTTTATTTGTAGTATATTTTTTAACAAAAGAAAAGATCATGACAAAAAATATTGGAAAAATTACTCAGATTATTTCAGCGGTGGTGGATGTAAAATTTACGAATAACGGTGAGTTACCGGAAATTTTAAATGCTCTAGAGTGCTATAACGATAAACAAAGGATAGTACTGGAAGTAGCACAACATATAGGTGATGATACGGTGCGTTGTATTGCTATGGATTCTACGGAAGGGTTAGTGCGGGGCTTAGAAGTAATAGATACAGGTAGTCCTATTCGTATTCCTGTAGGTACTGAGACGCTTGGGCGTATTATGAATGTTGTAGGTGAGCCGATTGACGGTAAAGGAGACATTAAAAGCTCAAATATTTCTTCTATATATAAGCCTGCTCCTGATTTTACCAATCAGTCAACCGAGCGTAATATATTAGTAACCGGTATTAAAGTTATTGATTTACTTGCTCCTTATACTAAAGGCGGTAAAATAGGACTATTCGGTGGTGCAGGAGTCGGTAAAACCGTGCTTATAATGGAGCTTATTAATAACGTAGCTAAAGCACACGGCGGTTATACGGTATTTGCAGGAGTCGGTGAGAGAACTAGAGAAGGTAATGATCTTTACCATGAAATGATTGACTCGGGTGTTATTAACCTTGCAGAGCCTGAAAAGTCAAAAGTAGCTTTAGTTTATGGACAAATGAACGAGCCGTCGGGAGCAAGGGCAAGAGTTGCGTTAAGCGGTCTGACCATTGCGGAGAGTTTTAGAGATATGAATGAAGGGCAAGATGTTTTGTTTTTTGTAGATAATATTTTCCGTTTTACTCAAGCAGGTTCTGAAGTATCGGCGTTACTCGGTAGGATTCCATCAGCGGTAGGGTATCAGCCTACTCTTGCAACCGATATGGGCAAACTACAAGAGCGTATCACCTCTACTAAGCACGGCTCAATAACTTCCGTGCAGGCTATATATGTACCGGCGGATGATTTAACTGATCCTGCTCCTGCTACTTCTTTTGCACATTTAGATGCTACAACGGTACTTAGCCGTCAGATAGCCGAGCTTGGGATTTATCCGGCAGTTGACCCGTTAGATAGTAATTCGCAGGTACTTGATCCGATGATTGTTGGTGAAGAACATTATAGTGTAGCAAGACAAGTGCAGCAGGTTTTACAAACTTATAAATCGTTGCAGGATATTATCGCTATTTTAGGTATGGATGAGCTATCCGAAGAAGATAAACTAACCGTGGTACGTGCTAGAAAAATACAGCGTTTCTTATCGCAGCCTTTCCATGTCGCTGAAGTATTTACCGGAGCTGAAGGCAAATTTGTTAATCTAGCCGAGACTATCGCAGGCTTTAAAGGACTTATAGAGGGTAAATACGATGATTTACCGGAAGCTGCTTTTTATATGGTCGGAACTATAGACGAGGCTGTAGAAAAGGCGCGGACGTTGAAGTGACGTTGATGTCATTCCCGCCTACGCGGGAATGACGTAGTAATTTTACTATATTATTCTATGAACGCAACAATTCTAGTCAAAATAATTACTCCTTTAAGTATTGCATTTGAAAAGCAAGCTAAAATGGTAACAATGCCGGGCGAGGAAGGTATGTTTGGAGTGCTGCCGAGTCACGTTCCGATGGTTGTTAGTTTAAAAGCCGGTTTAGTGCAGGTTTATATAGATGATATGCATAAATCCGAAAACACTTATCTTATTTCCGGCGGTGTAACCGAAGTAACGGCAAATTATATTAATATAGCTACGGAAACGGCTATTAACGTTACGAATTTAAGTGAAGCAGAAATAGCAACTAAGCTTCTCGATCTTCAAAAACCTTTATCAGATCAACATTAATTTGTTTGAAAAATCTACGTTTTGGGATAAGGTTATTTTAATGTCATTGCAAGGCTTTTTTCCGTCATTGCGAGGAGCGAAGCGACGCAGCAATCTTGTCAAACTTCCTGAGATTGCCACGCAGTCTACGGCTGCTCGCAATGACGATGTTCATTCCACATAATCAAGTGAGAAACAAATGTCAAAAGTACATAATTCAGAATATATACAAAAGTTATCAGTCGATAATACTTCATACAAAATTTACGATATAAATAAAGCGGCAAGCGATATCGATCTTCCCTTAAAAAAGCTTCCATATAGTTTAAGAGTATTATTTGAGAATGTATTACGTTCTAATGGTTCAAAGCAAAGCTTACTTGTATTTAAAGAATGGCTAAAAACTAAAAAATCTGATGCGGAAATAGATTTTATGCCGGCAAGGGTTTTGATGCAGGACTTTACCGGTGTACCTGCTATTGTAGATTTGGCTGCGATGCGTGATGCGATGAAGAAAATAGGAGGCGATCCATTAAAAATTAACCCGCTTATTCCTGTTGATTTGGTAATAGACCATTCCGTAAGCGTTGATTCTTATGCAGCTAAGGATTCATTCGATAAAAATGTTCAAATGGAAATGAAACGTAATATAGAGCGTTATGCATTTCTTAAATGGGGGCAGCAAGCATTTAATAATTTTAAAGTAGTGCCACCGGGTACGGGTATTTGTCATCAGGTAAATTTAGAATATTTAGCAAAAGTCGTGTGGCATAAAGACGGCACCCTTTATCCTGATAGTTTAGTTGGAACGGATAGCCATACAACTATGGTAAACGGTTTATCGGTGCTTGGTTGGGGAGTCGGCGGAATAGAGGCAGAAGCTGCCATGCTAGGTCAACCTCTTACTATGATCCTGCCGGAGGTAATTGGGGTAAAACTAACAGGAAAATTAACAGGCATAGCTACCGCAACCGATTTAGTTTTAACCGTTACCGAAATGTTGCGGAAAAAGAAAGTAGTAGGTAAATTTGTCGAGTTTTTCGGTGAGGGGCTTAAAAACCTAACGATTGCCGATCGTGCTACTATTTCTAATATGTCGCCTGAATACGGTGCTACTTGCGGCTTTTTCCCGATTGATCAAGAAACTATAAAATATCTAGAGCTAACAGGTAGAGAAAAAACGCAAATCAGATTAGTAGAGAAATACGCAACCGCGCAGAATCTTTGGTATGATTTTGAACATGCGGCAGAATATACCGAGGTTTTAGAGCTAGATTTATCTACGGTACATAGTTCACTTGCCGGTCCAAAACGTCCGCAAGATCGAGTAAACTTAAACGATGTAGCAAGTAATTTTAAATATGAATTACCGAATTTTGCTTTAGAAAATAAAGACATTGATAAAAAATATGCCGTAGCAAATCAGAATTACGAAATCGGTAACGGCGATGTGGTAATTGCAGCAATTACTAGCTGTACTAATACTTCTAATCCTTCGGTTATGATTGGTGCAGCACTTCTTGCTAAAAAAGCACTAGAACACGGGTTAAAGGTAAAACCTTGGGTTAAAACTTCTCTTGCTCCTGGTTCAAAAGTCGTAACGGAATATTTGAAGCTTAGTGGTCTTGATAAATATTTAGATGAATTAGGGTTTAATCTAGTAGGTTACGGCTGCACTACTTGCATCGGTAATTCCGGACCTCTAAATCCGGAAATAGAGGAAACTATTAACAAAAACGGGTTAGTTGTTGCTTCTGTTTTATCTGGTAATAGGAATTTTGAAGGGCGAATTAATCCGCTTACTAAAGCAAGCTATCTCGGCTCGCCTATTTTAGTCGTAGCATATGCACTTAGCGGCACTCTTAATATAGATCTAACAAATATGCCCATAGGAGAAAATATTTATTTAAAAGATATTTGGCCAAGCAAAGAAGAGATAGATGAAGTTATTGCAAATTCAATCAATTCCTTTATGTTTATAGAAAAATATTCTGATATATTTAGCGGAACGAAAGAGTGGAAAGATTTACAGGTTACTAATAGTTCTACTTATAACTGGAATAAGAATAGTACATATATTAATAATCCGCCTTATTTTGAGGATATAGGCAGCAAGAATAATATACAAGATATAAAATCTGCAAAAATTCTAGCAATTCTCGGTGATTCTATTACTACCGATCATATTTCGCCGGCAGGTAGTATTAGTAAAACCAGTCCTGCTGCTAAATATTTAACGGACCATCATGTAGAGCCTCTAGATTTCAACTCTTACGGATCACGTAGAGGAAATCATGAAGTAATGATGCGTGGCACATTTGCTAATATTCGTATAAAAAATGAGATGTGTAAAGGTGTAGAAGGCGGGTTTACCATAAACCAGTTAAGCGGTACGCAGCAAACTATCTACGATGCAGCTATGGACTACAAAGCTCATGATGTACCGGTAGTGATTTTTGCAGGTAAAGAATATGGCAGCGGCTCATCTAGAGACTGGGCAGCAAAAGGACTTGGGTTGCTTGGTGTAAAGGCAGTGATTGCCGAGAGCTTTGAGCGAATACATCGCTCAAATTTAGTAGGTATGGGTATTTTACCGCTAACTTTTACCGGCAATAATACAAGATTAGATTTAAAGTTAGACGGTTCAGAAACTATTGACATTACAGGCTTAAGCGAGAATATAAGCTCTTATAATCCTGTTAAATGCGTGATAAAAAAACAAACAGGTGAAATAAGAACAATCGATTTAATATTGCAAATATTTACGGATAATGAGATAAATTATATAAAGCACAGCAGTATTATGCATTTTGTGGTAGAGAGTTTGAATGGGTAGTTTGCTGGTATCGTCATTGCGAGGAAATTGCGTAGCAATTGTACGTACGCAATCTTGGGAGTTTGTTATTATTTCATGAGGTTGCCACGCAGCCTACGGCTGCTCGCAATGACAACTCAGATAGCCATGCAACAACGCCACACGGGAACGACATAAAGAGGTAAAAATATGGACAAGCATCTTAAAGAATATACCGAGAGCGGTAAGAAAAATTTAATTGTGGTATATATATTATATTTATGCGGGATAGTGGCTCCAATATTGCCGTTAATCGGGGTATTTTTTGCATATCTTAACAAAGATAAAGGCGATAACTTTGCAATTAGTCATTACGTGTTTTTATTTCGTACTTTTTGCCTTGGGGTTCTTGGGTGGATTGTATGTTTTATATTTACGTTTATCATGATTGGAGTAGTACTATACTTTATACTCGCTGTTTGGTATATACTTCGTGTTGCCATCGGTTTTAAATATATGATAGAAGACAAAGCATACCCAAACCCTATGACTTATTGGATAAAATAAAAATGATAAAGTTGAACGTAGACGGTTCTGAAATAGAAGTATTAGAAGGTAGCACCGTTTATCAAGCCTGTACACAAGCAGGAAAAGAAATCCCTCATTTTTGTTATCATGAGCGTCTAAAAATCGCTGGTAATTGCCGTATGTGCTTGGTTGAAATGGAAAAATCACCAAAGCCTATAGCTTCTTGTGCTATGCCGGTAAGTAACGGTATGGTTATTCATACCGATACGCCTATGGTAAAAAAAGCACGTGAAGGGGTGATGGAGTTTTTACTGATTAACCATCCTTTAGATTGTCCTATTTGTGATCAGGGCGGAGAGTGTGATTTACAGGATCAGGCTTTCAGATATGGCAAAGGTACTAATAGATTCCACGAAAATAAGAGATCTATTAAAGATAAATATATGGGACCGCTGATTAAAACAGCGATGACTAGATGCATACAATGCACAAGATGTATTAGATTTGCGAGCGATATAGCGGGAATAGAGGAAATGGGAGCTATTCACCGTGGAGAACACATGGAAGTAACTTCATATTTAGAGCAAACTTTATATTCCGAAATTTCTGGTAATATGATCGATATTTGTCCCGTCGGTGCTTTGAACTCTAAGCCTTATGCTTTTAAAGCTCGTAAATGGGAGCTAAAACATACCGCTAGTATTGGAGTGCATGATGCCGAAGGCTCTAATATTCGTATTGATAGTAGAGGCGATGAGGTAATGAGGATATTACCTCGTGTTAATGAAGAAATAAATGAAGAGTGGCTTTCAGATAAGAATCGTTTTAGTTATGACGGTTTAAAATATCAGCGCTTGGATCGTCCTTATATCAGAAAAAACGGTAAGTTAGTAGAAGCTAGCTGGAGTGAAGCTTTAAAGACAGTAGCGGATAAAATAAAATCCGTAAAACCAGAAAAGACTGCTGCTATTGCTGGTTCTCTCTCTTCTGTCGAAGCAATGTTTATGTTAAAAACATTATTGCAAAAGCTTGGCTCTAATAATTACAGCGTTAATCAGTTTAACTATAAACTAGATACCACGCAGCGAGGCAATTATTTATTTAATACTACTATTGCAGAGATAGAAAAGGCTGATTTATGTTTGCTAATCGGAGCAAATCCAAGGCAAATAGCTCCAGTATTAAATAGTAGAATAGGTATGCGAGTACGTGCCGACTCACTAAAAGTAGCAAGAATAGGTGGAGGGCATAACCAAACCTATAAAATTCAGGATTTAGGAAGTGATATTAAGATTATTGAGGAGCTAGCCATTGGTACTCATGAGTTTACGAAAGCCTTAAAAGCAGCAAAATATCTGATGATTATAGTAGGTGACGGTGTATATGCAAGAGATGACGGATATGCTATATTGTCGCTTATTCATAAGATAGTGACTGAATATAATATTATGCGTGATGATTGGAAAGGATTTAATATATTGCATAATCATGCTTCTATAGTTGGCGGCCTTGATATTGGTTTTAATACTCCTATTAAGCTCGAAGAGTTGGAACTCGCTTATTTACTTGGAGCGGACGCTGTCCCATTTGATAAGCTGAAATCGACTTTTATAATATATCAAGGACATCACGGGGACGCAGGTGCTAGCAGTGCTGACGTCATTTTACCTGCGGCTGCTTATACCGAGCAGAGCGGAATTTACGTAAATTTAGAAGGTAGACCGCAAATAGCAGAAAAAGCAGTATCGCCTGTAGGGGGAGCTAAAGAAGATATAGAAATTATTAAAGAGCTTACCGGTTATCTAAAAATAGATATCGGAATGGATAATTTGCAAGAAGTAAGAGTAAGGCTTGCTAAAGGATATAAGGTATTTGCTAGTATTGATAGAATTATAGAAAATAAATTTAGTAAGTTTAGCTCTAAAGATAAGTTATCAAAAGAGCCTATAACTGCAGAACCTATTAATTATTATATGACTGACGTGATTAGTAAAAATTCGGTCACTATGGCTAAGTGCGTTGAGGCTAAGGAAGCAAGAGACGAGGAGGCGGCATGATGAAAAATATGCTATTCTCACCCCGTATGTCATTCCCGCAAAAGCGGGAATCCAGCTCTTTTTTTGTAAATTATTTTCTGGATTCCCACTTTTGCGGGAATGATATAATAAGAGTACAATCATGCTAGAACTCTTTTTTGAATATATTTTTCCGTTAATTATCATCGCTCTAAAGGTAGTTGCAATTACTATCCCTTTAATATTGTGCGTTGCGTATTTAACATATGCAGAGCGTCGTGTTATTGGATTAATGCAGCTTCGACGAGGACCTAATGTTGTCGGCCCGTTTGGATTACTTCAGCCTATTGCCGATGCGGTTAAGCTCTTATTCAAAGAGCCGATCATTCCAACCAATTCCGATAAAATATTATTTATTTTAGCACCGATGATAACTTTTATATTAAGTTTAATCGGCTGGGCAGTTATACCCTTTGCAAAGGGCGTAGTTCTGGCAGATATTAATGTAGGTGTTTTATATATTCTTGCTATTTCCTCTTTAAGTGTTTACGGCATTATTATTGCCGGCTGGGCTAGTAACTCAAAATATGCTTTTTTAGGAGCTATACGTTCCTCTGCCCAAATGATTTCTTATGAAGTGTCGATGGGGCTGGTTATTATTACCGTGCTACTTACTACCGGTACTCTCAATTTAAGTGAGATCATTGAAGCACAAAGAACAATGCCGTGGTGGATTGATTTAATGCTACTACCTATGGGTGTCGTGTTTTTTATCTCGGTGCTTGCCGAAACAAATAGATTACCTTTTGATTTACCTGAAGCAGAATCGGAGTTAGTCGCTGGCTATAATGTTGAATATTCCTCTATGGGATTTGCTTTATTTTTTCTAGGTGAATATGCTAATATGATATTAGTTAGTGCAATGACTACGATTTTCTTTTTAGGAGGTTACTTGCCGCCCTTTAATATATCGTGGTTAGATTGTATTCCGGGGTTCTTTTGGTTTGTATTTAAGGTCGGATTCTTATTGTTTTGTTTTTTATGGATTAGAGCGACCTTACCAAGATATCGCTATGATCAATTAATGCGACTTGGCTGGAAAGTATTTTTACCTCTAACTTTATTTTGGGTGGTGTTAGTATCAAGCGTGCTTGTTTATACAGATAATTTACCGAGTATTTAGGTGTTATTGTCATTGTTGCTTGATCGGTTTACCCGTCATTGCGAGGAAATTACGAAGTAATTGACGAAACAATCTCAGGATATTTGATGAGATTGCCACGCAGCCTACGGCTGCTCGCAATGACGAATCGGTATCCATGCGGGCAACGCCCCGCAGAAATACATCGATCTTTAATATATAATTTTTATGATAAACTATTTAAAATCGTTTTTTCTATATGAGATAGTAAGGGGGATGGCTTTGACTTTAAAGTATTTCTTTAAGCCCAAAGTTACCATAAATTATCCTTATGAAAAAAGCCCTGTTAGTCCAAGATTTAAGGGTGAACATGCCCTGCGTCGCTATGAAAACGGTGAAGAACGCTGCATTGCGTGCAAACTCTGTGAGGCGATTTGTCCGGCACAAGCGATAATAATTGAAGCGGACGAACGAGAAGACGGCAGCAGGCGTACTACTCGTTATGATATAGATATGACAAAATGCATTTATTGCGGATTATGTCAGGAAGCTTGCCCTGTAGATGCAATAGTTGAAGGTCCTAATTTTGAGTTTGCAAGTCTAACTCATACCGCACTTATTTACGATAAGGAAAGATTACTGCAAAATGGCGATAGATGGGAACAGGCACTCGCTAGTAAACTACACAAAGATTACGATTATAGGTAATATACTCGTTTAATTACTCTTCATTTATTCGGGATATATACGTATATTAATTATGCTATTGTGATCCTGTTAATAGGTTCATTTCAAAAAAGTTAAATTAAAAATCATGAAAATTCGAACCTTGCATTCGAGATTTCATAAACCTTTGTAATTTAATTATTGCTTTTCTTTATTTATAGTATGGTAGTTTGTTTTGTTACTACTATAGTTTTATTAATAACGCTCTCTATTACATTTAATGCATTCATTACATTATTCCTACCGGAATAAGAGGAACTCATAAAATATAGTACTAATGAGCATTAAAGCTAAAATCATATGCTAAGGATTTATATGAACAATTAAAAGGGTTGCCTCCAAAAGAGTTAGAAGACAAGAGAATTAGTTATAAGAATGAATATATAGAAGTTACTAAAACACATGCTGTAAGTACAATAATTAATTGTTCAATTTGGATTATAGTTAGCCTTATATTTTTTATTGTACATTGGGAGGTTTATAAAAATACGCAAAACAATAATAATTAATCAAGCTGTAATATCTGTGCAGATTTTATAGAGCTTTCTAGATGAGAGGATAGAAGAACAATACCGCCGCTATTTGTTTTCATGACAATTAGATTATTTAGTAAATCCCTATTTTCTTTGCTTAAGTTAGTTTCAACTTCATCAAGTAGCCATAAATCAGATTGGCAAGCAATAAGCCTTGCTATGGTTACGATTTTTTGCATTCCGCTAGACAAACTATAGCATTTTTCATCTAATAAGTCGTGTAATTTGAAGTAATGAATAGCAGCATATAGGGTTTCAGTGGAATTATAAATTTCCGACCAAAATTTTAGATTCTCAAAAACAGTCATTTCTGATTTTAGACCTAAATTATGACCGATATAAGTGCAGTAAAGTTTAGCGATATTGTTAATATTACAGTTTCTATAGTAGATATTACCGCTACTCGGTTGCATAATTCCTGCTATCATTCGTAGCAACGAGCTTTTCCCACAACCGTTAGCTCCTTTTATATATGTGATAGAAGAAGGAAGAAAAGTAATATTTAGATCAAATAAGTTTTTAAATTGTAATTGATGAAGTGATAACATGTCCTTGTCATACCGTGGCTGGACCACGGTATCCATAAAAGCAATTCAAAATACTAATAATTTTACTAGATATCGTGTTCAAGCCACGGTATGACATCTGTTGCTTTTTAATAAATTTAATTTTCATGATGCTCTTCTGGTGTGGTCCCAGTTAATTCTGTATTATCTTGTTGATTATTATGACCAATTCCAAGTTTCTCACGAGCATCTCTTAAAGCTTCTTTATGATTTGATGCATCAGGATTTACCACATGACTTATATCTATGCCTGTTACCTTATTAGCTTCTTAACCTAGTTTTTTAGTTGTGTTGTCTAATTCATGGTTTATTTTTTAGCTTCTTTTGCTATTTTTCATATAAATCTCACTTTTAAGTTCTATAATTAGAGTAGCATTTATATTTTTTGTAAGCAATTAAAATTTTACCAGCAAACTTTCCACCGATAAGCTAAATACATTTAAAATAGAACTCGGCATTAGACCAAAGTAAATAATTAATAATATTAAAGGAGCTATTGAGATTATTTCGTATTTATATAAATCTCTGAAATGCATAATTTCTTTATTGGTAATTTCACCGAGCATTACTTCTTTGTATAATTTCAGCATGTAAATCGCCCCGAAGATTATGCCGAGAGCTGCTATAAAGGTTGCTACTACATTCACCTTATAAATCCCAAGCAGGCTTAAAAATTCTCCAATAAATCCACTAGTTCCGGGTAACCCGACAGAGCCGAGCATTGCAATCATAAAAAATGCGGCAAGCACCGGCATTTTACTTGCTACACCACCATATTTAGCTATTTCTTTTGTATGCAATCTTTCGTACAAAGTACCGACTATTAAGAATAGACATGAAGAAATCACGCCGTGGCTAAGCATCTGAAATATTGCTCCGCTAACTCCGGCTTCAGTAAAGCTAAAAATACCTATCGTAACATATCCCATATGTGCAATAGATGAATATGCTATCATCTTCTTCATATCTTTTTGAGCAAGAGCAACGAGTGATGCATATATTATAGCAATAACGCTAAGGTAAATTACGTAAATTGCAAATTCTTGTGATACACTCGGACATAGAGGTAGTAATACTCTTAAAAAACCGTAACCGCCGAGTTTTAGCAAAATACCGGCAAGAATAACCGAACCACTGGTTGGAGCTTGTACGTGTGCATCGGGTAGCCAAGTATGAAAAGGAATCATAGGGATTTTAACGGCAAAAGCAATAAAGATAGCCCACCATAAAATTTGCTGAGCAAATAATGGAATATTATCGGTAAGCTGAAAGATATAGGTTAAATCAAAGCTATGCATTTTGCTATAAATATAAATTAATGAAAGTAGGAAAAATACAGAACCAAAGAACGTATATAAGAAGAATTTAAGAGCCGCATATATTCTATTCTCGCCACCCCATACGCCGATAATAATATACATCGGCACTAATATTGCTTCAAAAAACAGATAAAACAATAGTAAATTTACCGAGGCAAATGCCCCTATACAAAAAGATTCCATTAATAAAAAACATACCAAATATTCTTTAATATATTTTTTAACGGTAAATAAGCTTCCAATTATACAAATAAGAGTAAGAAAAGAAGTTAGAACCACAAAAAATATTGATATACCGTCAATGCCTACATGGAATTCAAGCCCGATCTTATCAATCCAAGCGTAGCGTTCAACAAATTGATAAGCGGGGTTTGAGGAGTCAAACTCTATTAAAATATAGATAGTTGAGATGAATGTTAAAACAGAACTAAGCACTGCAACATACATTACATATATCGGTTTATCTGCTTTTTTACTTTGACTAATAAACAGCAAAATATATAGCACGCTTATTAGCGGCAGAAAAATACTGATAGATATAATAGGTAGTTCTAACATTCTTTAAGATTTTATGAGTTTTTTTCCGTTATGGCGAGGCAAATTACGAAGTAATTGACGAAGCAATCTCAGGAATTTGTTATTATTTCATGAGATTGCCACGCTCTCTACGTTCGCTCGCAATGATGGTTTTAGTTTTTAACGCAAATAACATCAGTACATTATGTTTTTCCAAACAAAATAACTAATTGTTACAACAATAAATGATACTATATACAAAGCATAATTAAAAACATATCCTGTTTGTATTTTGCCGGTAAGAACGCTAAAGCAATTAACGACTCGTGAAAAACCGTTTGGTCCAAAACGATCGATTATTTGCTGATCGCCAAGATAAAATAAAGAAGCTAAACAGTTAATAGGTTTCACAATTAAGCAATTATATATTTCATCGAAGTAATATTTATTGCGTAATATGTTGGAAATTAATACAAGGGGTGTCATCCCGTGGCTTGACCGCAGGATCCAGGCGTTTTTAATATTTTTACTGGATTTCCGCTTTTGCGGGAATGACATAACAGTACTTGACTTATATAAATAAATCCCAGTAACAATCCCCACTATACCGACTGCCATAGGTAGTAGCTTAATATATAAAGGCGGGTGGCTAATTAGTAATTTATAAATATGTAAATTAAATAGGCTTGCATGGAAATAACCGTTTGGTTTGTCCATAGCAAGTAAATAATAGCCGATCATACCACTAAAAAAGCTCCCAGCGACAAGTAATATAAGTGGATTATTCATTACTTTAGCCGGTTCGTGAGCATGCTCAAAAACATCTTTTTCTAGCTTAGTTTTGCCATGAAATACCAACACAATAATCTTCATTGAATAAATAGCGGTAAGTATTGTTGCTGCTATTCCAAAAATAAACATAAACGAGCCGCTACTATAAGCCGCTTCTAAAATCGAGTCTTTAGAGTAAAATCCTGCCAAAGGATAAATCCCTATTAGTGCAAGTGAGCCGATTAAAAAGTTGCCATAAGTTACCGGCATTTTATTTCTTAAATCACCCATTTTAAAAATATCCTGCTCGTGAACGGTATGTATTACGCTGCCGGCTGATAAGAATAATAAGGCCTTAAAAAAGGCATGAGTTACTAAGTGAAATATTCCGCTATTATAGGCAGATACTCCGCACGCCATGAACATATAACCAAGCTGACTGCAAGTTGAGTAAGCAATAATCTTCTTGATATCGCTGTGCATAATAGCAATGCTTGCAGCAAAAAGACAAGTAACACCGCCGATAATCGTAATAAATTGTAGAATTAAAGGGCTATATTCAAATAAATACGAGCAGCGTGCTACTAAGAATACTCCTGCCGTTACCATGGTTGCTGCATGAATAAGTGCAGATACCGGAGTCGGTCCTTCCATCGCATCAGGAAGCCATACATGTAAACCGATCTGTGCAGATTTACCCATACAACCGATGAATAATAATAAACAAATAATGTCTAGAATAGAAAAATGTAAAAATATTTTTGTATTAGATAATAATTCTGCAGATGACAATACATCTTTGTAATTTGCCGAGCCACAATAAACAATAATCGTCATTACGCCTAAGATAAAAGCAAAATCGCTGGTTCTATTTATTATAAAAGCTTTAATCGCTGCTTTATTGGCTGATTCTTTTGAATACCAAAAACCTATTAGTAAATATGAGCAAACGCCGACGCCCTCCCAACCGAAAAATAACTGCAAGAAATTATCGCTAGATACTAGCATTAACATAAAAAAAGTGAATAAAGAAAGAAAAGACAAGAAGCGTATAATCCCCTTATCTTCGGCCATATAGCCAAGCGAGTAGATATGCACGACGCTTGACACCCATGTTACAGCTATAAACATTATGCTAGTTAGCTGATCGATATAAATCGACCAATTTACTTTAAAATTTCCAACCTCAACCCATGGTAATAATTTAATATGGATTATATTTCCGTCTAAGCCCGCATCGCAAAATATTATTAATGAGAATAAGGCAGATAAAGATAAAAAGCCGGTTGCAATTACTTGCGCTAATTTTTTGTCTATTACCCTTACGAATAACCCGTTTATTATGCTAGATGCAAGTGGTAACATGATGATCATTATGGAAATATTTTGATACATCATTATCCCCACATCTGATTAATGTCGGTAATTTCAATTGAGCCTTTATTACGGAAATATATTAGTAATATTGCAAGCCCGATTGAGGTTTCAGCAGCTGCTACGGTTAAGATTATAATACTAAAAATTTGTCCCGATAATTCTTGCATATATACGGAAAATGCAACAAAATTTATGTTAACTGCAAGCAGCATTAACTCAATAGACATTAATATATTGATAATATTTTTGCGATGCATAAATAATCCAAACATTCCGATAGTAAACACTAAGCTGCTTAAGATTAAATAATGATTAAGCGAAATATATTCATTCATATTTAATATTCTCAACACCTTTATTTAGAATAGGCTTTGTCATTAATACGGTATTTTCTTTATTGTGACGTAGTTGTTTTGATATATCTTGACGTTTTACTCCCTCACGCTTCTTTAGTGTTAACGTAATACATGCAATCATAGCGACAAATAATATAAGGCCCGCCATTTGAAACGGTAGCATAAAGTCTGTGTAGAGCACGCCTCCTATTGCTTTAGTATTTGAGATATTATTTGTTATGGCAAACGATATATTGGAGTTGAAATTAATATTTTTAGTACCAAATAAAATAATTATTACTAAATCGGCAAACATAATCAAAGCTATAAAAATACTTAAAGCTAGATTTTCTTTTAGCTGCGTTATTGTCTTATTAAAATGCATATCTAGCATCATTATCACAAATAAGAATAATACTGCTACAGCTCCAACATAAATCACTATCAGCATCATAGCTAAAAATTCTGCTCCAAGCAAAATCATAAGCCCTGCACCGTTGATAAATGCAAAAATTAACCATAATACCGAATATACGGAACTTTTGCTTAAGACAACGCATAAGCTACTGATAGTTATTAATGTTGCAAATAAATAAAAAAATATAGGCATGGTGTTTATATAGGTTGTGTCTTATCTCTATTTTATCCTCGTAAAACTCGTTTTACAACATTAGGTTCTTTCTCAATAATCTTAAGAAGTAATTTTGCAGCTCCGGTAGGTAATCTTCTGCCTTGTTCCCAGTTTCTTAAAGTTGCAACACTCACTCCAAATGTTGTAGCAAATTGTTGTTGTGTTAATTTTAACTTATCTCTTGCTTCATGCACGTCTATATTAGATAATTTTATATCATGTTTATTTGCTTTTAATTTTCCTTTAGTGTATAAAACAGCCTCTTGCATTCCAATTAATATACTTTTGTCGGTTTGATTAGTATTTTTATTATTCATTTTTACCTCTTCCGACATATAATTTTACCAATTCTTCAGTTAGTTTTTTTGATTCATTACAACTATTATGATTAATATTTTCCATCTTACTTTTTATAAAACCGGTTATTAAAAATACCGGCATATTTTCATTGTAGTAAAAATAAATTATTCTTATACTGCCACTTTTACCTTTACTACTTAAAGCAAATCGTAACTTTCTTATACCTCCAGTACCTTTTATTATATCACCTTGGTCAGGATTAGCAGCAATTAATGTATTATTTCAAAGCATTCTTTTTCATTTGGATTATTCTTAGCGAATTTTTGAAACTCTGGAAGCTCAACAACTGAAATCAGTTTTTTACTCATAATAATTATACGCCATTGGCGTAGGAAAATCAATAAATAATTTTTGTTTAGTATCATGGATACCGTGGTAATACCACGGTATGACAGGGTGCAAATTGGCTACACCAACAAAGCATTAGAAGAAAATTTCTGGATCATCGGAATAAATAAGCTTTCTAGTTCTTTGCGTATTTCTTCCTTGTTTTCTACTTTTTGACCTTCTTTACTTAAAGTTAGCTCGCCTTTTTCTACATGACCAAGTACAGCCTCAATGATTGCTTTTTTATCATGTTTACCATCCATATATCTAAGTGCAAACTTCTCAAAGAAATTAACGCAGATCAGTTCATGTTTTAAATTTGTAACCCACATAGAAGGTGTATGGGTTGCTTGATGTATCACCATTTTTGTTGTTTTAGGCTTATCAAGCTCAGGGTTATTTCGATGCTTCTGATTTGTAATACTAATATAACCTTGTAGTACTAGCTTCATTGCATTATTTAAAAGCTCAGCTTTGATTTCGTTTAATTTAGTATTATGTAGCTTTTTATTAGCTTCAGTGGTTATTTTCTCAAAGCTTAACGGATTATTTAGATTTTCGCTGAAAGTGTATAAAATAGCTTTCATATAAGGCGAACTAGTTGTTAAGTTAGAGTCTTTATTGCCGTTTAAGAAGAATTTTAAATTTTCAGAAGCATTATTAAGATCTACTTCTTTGAGTGGTTTTTCAGGTACTATATTAAAGATTATATTAAATTTCGTTATATCATCATTGTTAATATTTCTATTAATTTTCACATCACTATGACATAGTAAAGTGGTTCTAAAACGACGATTCGTAATGAAATCCATATATTGTTCGGTTCTAACTATATCGTTTACCGCTTTTAACTGCTCTACTACTTTCGGCGGCATATTACCGAGATACATAGTCGAAAGATTACAATCGGCTAAATATTGTAAATTGTGCTTTCTTGCTTCATTCATAAATTCATGGAAGTAGAATTGAGCATTTTCTTCTTCTAGATGATCATGACGTAAATAATGATCGGTTTGTTTAGCAAGTAGCCCTGCTTCGGTTTTTAATGCTTCTGCATAAGGAGTTTTAGAGTTTTCTAAACTATCCTTAACAAATTCTAGTAACAATCTAGATTGAGCTATTCTATCCCGTACATTTGCAAATGAGCTAGAATGATACATCATCATATCTCTAATAGTACGGACCATATTCCAGCCAGGGAGGGTATTATAGCTAATATATGCTATTCCGTTTGGACTAAGATTTTTATTACAAACTTCAAAAATTTTATCTCTAACGGTTTTTGGTACCCAAGAAATTACGCCATGGCAAATTATATAATCAAACTTACCGAAAGAATCGTCAATATCGGTTATCGAACAATGATGGAACTCTATATTTTTTAATCCTAGTGCTTTAACATTTTTATTTGCTTCGTCAATTTGTACCTTAGACAAATCAACACCAACAAAATGAGCTTTTGGATAAAGAACTGCATGTGGTATTAAATTACCGCCTGCTGCACAACCAAGCTCTAATATTTTTGCATTCTCGACTTCAGGAGCATTGACACCGAAAAGAGTTGCCAGTGTACTTAAGTGATAAGGATGTGTAAGAGCATATGGGTAGCTTTCATACGGTACTTCATCATAAGTGTTATGACCTGAAACCGCACCGTTAACAACGGACTGTACGGAATGTGTTTTTTTTGCCATCTTATCATGACCGTTAGGGGTAGAAGAAGAGTTAGTAGCTTTTGGAGACATATTTTTTCCTTACATAGTTGAATTATTCGTGTCATCCCGCGGCTTGACCGCGGGATGACATTGTAGCTTTCATATAAATATTTCACAAAATTATTAAAATGGCAATCTACAAGTAAATCCTACGCCAAATTCTCCAACGGCTGTAGTTTTTTTGATAGGATTTGCTGGCATGAATTGCCCCGTTTTCATATCAAGCGTATCATAATTAATTCTTGCTCTATATGCCGTTTGTAATTTTGCAGTTGCATCAATACTTAAATTTGAAGTTACATCTTGTGAAATTCCAAGACCTACTTGTCAAGCAACACAATTTTTATGAGTTTTTCTTACTTTAAAATAATCGCTATTTATAACACTTCACCTAGAAGAGGTAGGCTTAACTTTTACTTGTGCTATTCCACCTCCAAGTATTACAAAGATTTTTTAAAAATTATTTCGGTATTTGAGTGTTTATGTCGGAATTTACTAACGACCGGTTCAACTATTCCGCCTTCTGCTCCTATATGGAACCCTGTTTCTTTTGCGAAAGCAATGTTATTAAAAATGATGATAGTAATAAAAAATAATTTTAGTAATTTAGTCATTATAATTGCTTAAAAAATAAAAAAATATTATATACCCCCTTTATTAATGGTCAATCATATTTTCCCTAATTATGGAAGCAATTATACCAAATAGTAATAAAGTAATAGTTACAGTGAACACAACATATGCCGGAATCACTATATAATGATGAATAAATATTTTAAAGCCGATAAATATTAAAATTAAAGCCAAAGAATATTTTATATAACTGAAACGTTCTACAATTCCTGCTAAACAAAAGAATAACGCTCTAAGCCCTAAAATAGCAAAAATATTTGAAGTATAAATTATATAAACATCATTAGTAATTGCGAATATTGCCGGTATACTATCTATAGCAAAGACTAAATCTATTGCTTCTATCAGTACTAGAGATATAAAAAGGGGGGTACAATATAGTTTGTTATTACGTTTAACAACAAATTTATCCACTTCAAGGTTAGGGGTAATATTTAGATTTTTTATTATTGACTTGTAAATATAAGAATTCTGTACATCAAAAGTTTTATGTGATACATAGAAAGTTTTTATACCTGTAGCAATAAGTATTACGGCAAAAATATATAATAACCAGGCAAATTTATTTATAAGAATAATACCGCCGTAAATCATTACGGCTCTGAATATTATTACGCCTATTATACCGAAAAATAAAACACGGTGTTGATATTGCCCGGGAATTTTAAAAAATTGGAACATAATAGAGATAACAAAAATATTATCAAGTGACATAGCTTTCTCAATGAGAAAGCAAGTATAATATTCACGAGCATGATCTGCCCCCGTATTATAGTAAACATAGATACCGAATAAACAAGCTATTACAAGATAGAAAAGACTAAAAAGTACGCTTTCTTTAAAGCTCATTATGGTATTTTTTTTGTGTATTATTCCCAAATCGAGAATCAGTAAAGCAGCGATTACCGTATAAAAAATAATCCAACTCATTTATTTATCTCTTCATTTTATATTGCATGTGGAAATGTAGTCCTCCACCAAACATAACTCTTAGCTGGAATCTTATAGTATTTTCTCCTTGTTTTAAATGACGCTTTATATCAATCGGTAAATTTTTAGCTTGTAATGCTTGACCTTGGTCATTTCCATCGTTACAGTACCTTTTCTCATCTAGAGAATCAACGTTAGTAGGGAGGCTAAGTAACTTTGTGCCGTTGACATATATTAATGTGCAATCATCATACCATAAATCTTTTATTGCAAAATACTCAATATCGTCCATTGTTGCATCTAAAGTTACTTTGAATTCTACAGTATGCAATATTGTATTGTCCGGTTTATTTTCTGCAGCTATAAATGCTCCATCCTGTGGAAATGCCATAATGCTCCCCTGTGGTACCGGTTTTTTGTTTAAGATATAGTCACCTATTCTAGTTACCGGATTATAAGGGGTCTCAGGTAATTGGTCTGATGGAAAGTCGTTATAACTAACTTTTATAGGTAATCCTTTAGATTCTCTACAGCCGACATTTTGGCCTAAAGGTTCAAACTCGACAACCTTTCTATCAAAATATGATAAACAATGGCGTTCTAAAGGTTTATTAGGATCAATAGGTATCCAATTTGTTGGGCATTTTCCTTTTGCAAGTTCTCCTATATCGCTTTCAGGCCATTCTGCATTACCATGATTGTTACCGGAAGGAGCTTTCTCTGTGCTAGGAATTTTAGCACAAGTAGGTACTAATATAGGAGCACAAAGATTTAGCTCTTGCCAAGTTTTATCTCTTACATCCTCAGTCTCAGCTTTATATGTCGGTTCAGGAGGAGTATTTTGATCTCCTTTTGTATATGTCACTGTATAATATTTTGAAGAATCTACCGGTACTAATATTGGTCCTATGTTAGGTTTCGGCTCGATTCTATCTGTATAATCCCTACTTAAAACACATATTGGAGTATTAGCCTTATCGTTATTGGTATAGCATTTACTCGGAATCTTATTTATATTGCAAGTATAAATTGTAATACCTCTTCCTGGACCTGACACTGTTTCTTCTAGAGTACAGCGCGTTAGATCTGTATCTTTTTTACATAAGCCAAGATTTGGATATTTAACGTTATATTTATTTTTAAAATCTTTACAATTTATAGTATCGTTGTTGTTGAGCTTAGCAAGTACACAATTTGTCGAGTCATTATTGTAACCGGGCATAGGTGATCCATCAGGTAAAGTAGGACGCAGCATAGGGTTACAATGTTGGAAATTTTTCGGCATCAAGCAGGCATGCGTTCCACCTTGGATATATTTACCGTTTATATATTCTAAATATTTTAAATATACCGCACTTGAGTCAGGATTTCCATTACTATCATAAGGTTCTTTATCGTCTTTATATTTACCGTGAATAGTCAACTGATTTAGAGCATTCTCTCCTGAAAACGGCATAGCAATATATTTATCTTCCTTTGGATCTTTAGGTATAAACGCAACGGAAGAACTATACTTATAACCGGCAAGCATTACTATGCTTTCTGTGTCAGTGGGGTTGGGAGGTGGAGGTCCGGCGTATGCTAACGGCGTTACAAGAGTGCTTGTTTCATCTATGATCTTGTCGCCTTCTCTTACTTGTACTGACGCAATGAATTGCGGTTTATAATAAGCATCGTTGGGATTGCTATTATTAGTACAGGTAATTCCGGCATATTGCTTTGCACATTCATAAGTAGCTAAGCTGTAAGAATGATTTACTCTCGGTACGCAATCTATTAAATTACCGGACTCAAATAAGCAAATATTATTAGGATTTTGCTTATCGTCTTCGGTATTACTAATAGAGACATAAAGCTTTCTATCTTTACCGTTATTGTCTTTTAAGGTGACATCTGTCTTTATAGGCATTAAGCTAGTTGTATCTTGCCTTTGTACCTCAGGAAATTTTACGCTTACATCCTTAAATTCGCCGATATTAACTCCCCACACTTTTTGACAGGTAGTTGAATTAGAACTTGGACAGTCCGGTATATCGCTTATGTAGTAATCGCTGGGTGTTTCTACATTTCCAATTTTCTGCGAATATACTATTCTAAATCCCTCATTACAACCGTTAGCCGTAACACTACATGGCGTAGAAATTTCTGTATTAATACATGGAGTGTCGCCTGAAGTATTCTTACACGATTTAATTAAATCTTTAAAAGCCGTATTAGTATGAGTAATTTTTGCTGAAGAAAAATCTATATTACGTGGTTCTACACAAGTTTTGAGGTCAGAGTGAGAACTCGTGCAAAGCGGAACAAGATTGCTAAAGCTAACACGTATGGTATTATTAACAATATTGTTTTTAACATTAATATTAGATGGCACTACACAAGCCGGATTAGTAGAAGATTGGTCAAACTTGCCGCTTGCATCTTTTATGCTACATACATTATTAGCACTCGCATTAATGCTAATATAATCTAAATTTGGACAATATGGCGGTGGAAAAGGCCCTAAAGGTAATTGTACACAACCAAAAGAATAGCTATCTACAGAACCGTTTAATGACCCAAGTGCTTCAATAATTTTTATTATTAAAGCAGGGAAAAAATTAAAAATCTCTCCTATTGCATTAAGTACTGATTGAAGTACTTTTATAAATTTTGAATCTTGATTTATCATACCAAGAAGCTGTCCTAATAAACTTGGTAAACTTACTCCTTTTATCGTTTCAACTAAAAATTTTAATACTTTTGCAATAGGGCTAAGTTCGTTAGTGTGATGAAGAGGTTGACGATTAGGATTCCAGTCCATCGGATCAAGATGTACACCGGAATCTGAAACAAGGTTAACAAGTCCAGGATCGCTATAAGCACAAAGTTTAGGAGGTTTTAAAGTAACTATTTTTCCGTCTACACCGATTATCTTATTATCAGTTTCTGTATAACCGACTTTATTGAGATGTACTCCATCGGTATAACCTGGATCTGCAGGGGAAGGTAGGGCATTTATCCCGGGAGGTAGAGGCATATCCGGTACGGCAACTCTAGCACAGACTCTAGTTAGAGGTAGACCGTAACCTGTAGGCCATAATACACATTCTCCATCCCAATTTAAAGTAGAGTTTTGGTGCCAACAAGCTACGGCATTACAGCTTTGAATTCTAATACGAATTTTTGGAGTAAAGTAACTACTATCAGGGGCTTCTTCCGCACATCTATTGAGTAAAAAACCGATAAATGTACCTGGGTAATCAAATTTTAATAAACAAGTATCATTATCGCGACCGTCGCTTTTATTCCAAGGAGGACATAATGTGCCTGGTTTAAAAGGCCCTCTTGGCTTTGCATTGATGCCTCCATCCTTATTCCAAATTTCCGTTCTCTCACTTTGACCGCAATTACATGGATCGCTAAGACAACTGGCTATATCATCCCAAATAGATGCATATACATTAAATGAGAAAAATGAAAATAAGAAAAATAGTAAATATTTTTTTAACACTTTGAGTATTCTTTATGCTCGTTGTTTTTATAGTTCATAATAAATTATTGTCATCCCACGAGCTTGTAGCGGGATCCAGTCCTTTTTAATTTTTTTTGGATCCCATAATAAATCACGGGATGACAGAGTGAAATATTAGTACGTATTTAACTCATTATATAGGTAATTAACCCAATTATCCGGAGGACCTTGGTGTTGTTCAAGTATTTTTTTATAAATATCCATTTCCTCCTGTCTGCTTGATAAAATACGGACAACTCCTATTAAAGCGGCAATACTTAATTCAGAAGCTATCGATTCATTATCCTTACTAATTAAGAACATTCTTGCAGAAAGTATTAGCTGTGATAATTTTCGTATTTCCGGCTCGCTTAAACCTAAAATTTTATCTAAATCTTCTATTTTAACGTCAGACGGTAGAATAATTTTAGTATTAATTAAATCAAGCCAAGGTTTTATAGTATATTTTGGATATGACTTAAGATAAATAAAATTGAAATTACTGACGAAAATACCGTTATTTTGAGATAAATTATTATAGATTAAATTTATATTATCATAATAAACCTCAGGTCTGTAAAGTTTATCAAAATTATCGGCAGCAAATATTTTAGGTTTTGTGCCAACTAGACTTAAATGATAAGTAAAAGCATAAATTACTGCTGCACTAATACTTTGGTGTTTCTTTAAATTATTATTAAATTGTTCTAAAAATTTTCTCTCCGTCGGGTAAAATTGTTTAGAAAATGGCTCATCAGAAAGTTTATATAAATTAAACCCTATAACTTTCCCTTCTTCAATGTTAAGAGACGATCCGTCAAATAATCCGGAATATAATTGTTCTTCGGTAAAAACTTTAAGTTTATCAAGTATTTGTATTCCTCCTTCCTCCTTAAAATCTTCTAATTTTAAAATATCGGAAAAAATACGTTTTTCTTTTTCAATTGATAAAATTTTATTTTTTAATTTCTCTAGAAAGGATATCTCTACTTCGCTAAGAGGTGAAATATAATGACCACTGATTAATTTTAAAAATTCTAAAATGAATGCTTGTGATTTTTCTGTATCATCTACTAAAAATGGATTGATAATTTGTTTGTCCGGTTCTAACCATTTGCCTTCTATTGCCTCGATAAAAATTTTAGAATCATTATTATTAGAGATATAAATTATTGTTGGATCGTATTTAGTCGATTCTGATATTAAAAAGTTCAATAATACGGTTTTGCCGGTTTTTTCCGTACCAAAGATGCAAGTATTACCTTTATTCGTTTTATCATGAAAATTCATGAAATATGGAGTACCTTTCTCGGTTCGCAGTAAAGTTATAGCCTTACCCCAAGGATTATATTGATTACCGAGTGTAGTATTATGAAGAGCGGTAAGAGAAGCAATATGCTCTAAGGATAATGGCGACATTCTACGTATAAAGGCAAAGTTAGCAGGTAATTGCGACCAAAATATTTGCTCAATATTAAGATCTTCTTTTACATGAATAATACCAAGTTTAAAAAGTTCGATTGATGCTTTAGCTACGGCTGCATCTAGTTTATTTTCATCTTCTTCTATAACGGCAATTGAAATTTGCTGATTACAAAATTGAAAATCTAAATTAGCTGCATCAAGCTTATTAATCCCTTTGTGATTAAGTAAAGTTGAGTCGTTAGTAATTTTTAGAATATAATCTTGACCACGCAATTTGGACATTACTTGTTTTTTGCTAACAAAGTAAAATATTTCAGTTATTATTAATTCCATCGGTAACTGTAAAAATTTATCCAGTGCATTAGAAGGAGTTTCGTGATATTCTTTTATAGATAGTAAAGCAGCGAATTTATTATTTTTCTCATGATCCGTAACTACCATTTTATCGCCGCTAATTGTATAAATACTTCTACCTAGTGCATCGGATAAATCTATTATAGGTACCAAACAATCATTATTATTAAGGTTAGCTATTCGATTATATAAAAATAAAGGATTAGAAAAAACATTATCATTTTCAAATATTATACCAAGTTTTTCAGCACTGAATTCGTTTAAATCGTTTAAAATATTATTAGTGATATTGTCTAATTTTTGAAAAGCTGAATCTAAGTAGTTATTTTCAAAATCAGTAATTAATTTATTAGATAAAGAATTTATTAAAGAGTTAAAATTTTTGATGTTAACTTTAGCAGAATCATGTACTATAGATATATATAAAGTATTAACGAATTTATCATTCCAATGGTTTTTTCTTTGCCATAGGGTATGAATATTTGCCGGTAATAATTTTTTGTAAGGAGTTGAATCGTCTAAGTTTTGTTTTTCTCGTATTGTATGTAGCCAAAAAGCAAAATCATAATCGGTTATATTCTTTTTTATAGAAACTCTAACCATTTCACGTAAATTTTGTATGTTACCGCTTATTTTCTCTGAGTTAATGCCGTGTATTTTGATAATTTGCAGTAATTTACCGTCTTTGGTAAGTAAAGTACTTTCATTATAATGACATGCTATAGGTATAAAATTAGGAGCATTATAATTATATATATCTTTGTCAAATTTTCGTAAATTACTAAACACAAATAACCTGAATTTAAATTATTTTAAATTATCGTTTTGTATACTCGTGCAACTTGAAAAATTGACTACGTCGTCTTTGTAAGTCCTCGGATGCTCACGTATTAAGTATAAGCTCCGCCCCTCGGCTTACAGACTCCTTGCTCTTTTCCGAGTTGAACTTCGTATAACAACTCTTCATTTCACAGGAGTATATACTAATGAACTTTGCCTGCGTGGATGCTAGAATCGTCATTGCGAGCAGCCGTAGACCTCTACTCGATGTCATTCCCGCGAAAGCTGGAATGACATAAGAGCCATGCAACAAAGCCAATTTAACAACAACTAGAAACTTTATCTTATTATTTATATTTAATAAACAATTATCCACTATAGGCAGTGATTTTTTGTAATCCTCCCATGTAATTTATCAAGACATCCGGTATAGTTATTGATCCATCTTCATTCTGATAATTTTCAAGTATTGCAACCATAGTTCTTCCGATAGGTAATCCTGAAGCATTTAAAGTATGAACTAAGGTAGTTTCGTTACTGCCGAATTCTTTATATCTTGCTTTCATTCTACGTGCTTGAAAATCTCCACAATTAGAACAGCTAGCAATTTCGCGATATTGCTTTTGTCCCGGAAGCCATACTTCTATGTCATAGGTTTTTTTTGCCGCAAATCCCATATCTCCGGTGCAAAGTAACATAACACGATAAGGAAGATTCAGTTTTTGTAAAATAGTCTCTGATGCATTAGTTATATATTCATGCTCATTTTTTGATTCTTCAGGGGTAGTAATAGACACTAGCTCAACTTTACCGAACTGATGTAATCTAATCATACCTCTTGTATCTCTACCGCTACTACCTGCTTCTGATCTAAAGCACGGGGTGTAAGCAACATAACGCATCGGTAATTTTTCTCTTGGTATAATAGTATCGGCGACTATATTTACTAAAGATACTTCTGCGGTTGGAATTAGTCTGTAACCATTTGTTGTTGCAAAAGACTCTTCGGCAAATTTAGGTAGTTGTCCTGCATTATACATAGCATTATCTCGAACTAATACCGGAGGTGATATCTCAAAGAAATCCAACTCTTTAGTATGAACATCAATCATAAAATTAATTAAAGCACGTTCTAGCTTGGCTAAATCACCTTTTAACGTTACAAATCTAGTTCCAGAAATTTTAGCAGTTTGTTCAAAATCCATTAAATTTAATTTTATACCTAGTTCAAAATGCTGTTTATTCAAAGCATTTGGATTTGTCTCTCCGTAAGTACGAACTAATTTATTCATACTTTCATCCATTCCGTAAGGTACTTCTTCGTCCGGAATATTAGGAAACATATTTAATAGTTCATTTAATTCGTTATTATTATTTAGATCCTGTTCAAGTGCTTCCAACTTCTCATTTATATGTTTGACATCTCTTTGTAACCCTTCAAACTCTTCGCCGCTTTTAGAGGCCATATTACCTAAAATCTTTGATTTTACCTTACGTGCATGCTGAAATTCTTGAATTAAACTCGTAATTTTTCTTTTCTCTCCGTCGAGCATAGCAATTTTACTAGACATAGGTTCAATAAATCTTTGGCTAAGCTTTTCATCGAACAATTCTTGATTTTCTCTAATCCATTTGATACTTAACATTTAGTGTCCTCGGTTTTTCTATAAAATTACATATCATTATTGAAGTTTCATATAATAAAAGTAGCGGCATTGCAAGAGCAAACTGGCTTAAAATGTCAGGAGGCGTTAATATTCCTGCAATAATAAAGTTAATTACCACGGCAATGCGTCTTTTTTGCTTAAGTGTTTGTACCTTAACTATTTTTAGTATATTTAATATCATTATCACAACTGGTAATTGAAAAGCAACTCCAAAAGCAATAATTAAATGAATAACTAAATTTAGATACTCGCTAATTCTTGCTTCCAAAACTATCGGTACTATCATATCACGTTTTTCAAAACTAAGAAAAAAATTCCAAGCTTTCGGCATTACAAAGTAAAAAACAAAAATACTACCGCACCAAAATAAAATAGGCGACATAAAAAGAATAAAAGCGATAATTTTTTTTTCATGGCAGTGTAACCCGGGACTAATAAATAAATAACACTCCAAAGCAATTATAGGTATAATAATAGTAAAAGCAGTAAAAGCTGCAAGTTTAATATAGGTAAAAAATGCTTCTGTAAGCCCTGTATAAATTATATTTCGTACCGTATCACCGCTTAGCTTAGCAAGCGGTTTTAATAAAACACTATAAATATTGTCGCTAAAATAATAGCAAATAGCAAATATAATTATAAAAGCAGTAAATATTCTAAGAAGTCTTATTTTTAATTCTAATAAATGTTCTTGAAAACTATATAGTTTCATAAAAATTCTGACTCTTCATTTCGCAGAAATATATATATCAATATTATAAACCTTTTTTAATAATTGTCATATCTTTTTAGAAATATTCACAAAGTCTAGTTTCTTTCTATATGTTTTATAAAATATCGGGATAAATAACATGCTAAACAGAGTATTACCTAAAAAGAATACAGGCCAAGTAAGATATTTTGCACAAATACCGCCAAGGCTAGCTAGAATAATACGGCTAAGAGAGCTAAAAGATGCAATAATAGAATATTGTGTGGCAACAAATTCACTATTGCAAAGGCTAGCAAAATAGATAGAGATAATAGTTCCTGCAAAGCCTGCACAAAAATTTTGTACTGTAACAGTTATTATAAATGTCTTTATATCATAGCCGATAGTAGCAAGAATCATAAACATAAGAGGTGACAATAATTGAATAACTCCACCAATTAAGACACTATGAAATATACCCATTTTTGCAGCTAAAATGCCGCCTAAAGCTCCTCCGACGAGCATGATTAGTAACCCGTAAGCTTTGTAAATAACGGCAATTTCATGAGTAGTAAAACTTAAATCTAGAAATAAAGGCGAACTCATAGCCATAGGTATAGAATCCGCAGCTTTATATAAAAAGATAAACAATATAATTAGCAGTAAATATTGCTGTTCATTTTTTAAGGAGATAATACTTTTTTTAATAACTTCAAAATATTGTTGTAATCCTATTAAATTAGTAGTTGTATGGTGTATTTCTTTTGATTGTGGTTCTTTGATACATAAAATTACTATAGGTCCAATTAGAGTAATGAATAGAGCAAATTTATATACTGTATTCCAGCCTAAAATAATTGATGAATATAAAGTACCGACGCTGCCGAGTAACATACCTAAACGAAACCCTATGCTACTAAAGGTAAAAGCCATTGAAAGCTCTTGTTTAGATGTAGGTCTCTCAATTCTATATGCATCAAGTACAATATCTTGTGTAGAACTGCAGAATGAAATAATAAATAAGATAATTGCAGTAATATATAAGTTATTACAAGGGCTTATGTTTAAGAACCCCGTCATCGCTAGGATTAAAAATATTTGTGATACCAATGCCCAGCCACGCCTGTGACCGAATTTAGAACATAAAAAAGGTATAGAGTATTTATCTATAAAAGGTGACCATATGACCTTTAAGCAATACGGAAAGGCAGCTAGTGATATCGAACCTATTATATCAGTGGTGTATTTTGCTTCGGATAATTGATATGGAACTGTAAAAAAAATTAAATTGAACGTAAGACCAGAAATTAAGCCTAAAAGTAAAATACCGATTAAATATGTATGGTTATTTATGTCATTCTTGCGTGAATTGATCTTCAACGTCATTGTGAGGAAAAACTGTAAGTTTCGACGAAGCAATCCAGTAAAAAATTCTGATTTACAGAATATTCTATTATTATTTCTGGATTGCCACGTTCCTTGCAGTTGTGGCTTTGTTGCATGGCTTACTTCCACCTCTGTCATCCCGCAAGTTTGTAGCAGAACCCAGTTAAAAATACTAATATTGTTAGTATTTTTAGTGGTTTTCTGGATACCGTGGTCAAGCCACGGTATGACACCGAACACGTTTTTTGAGCCATGCAACAACGCTTTCAGTCGCTCGCAATGACGATTAGGTACACACGCAATAATGCCTCGCAGGAATGACATAAAGTAATGATTAAAAATTTTGTACATGAAATCTAATAGCTTTAAATAGTTACTTAATATTTCATTTTTAGGGAGTAAGGAGCGACTTTGGAAAATATTTTACCGACTACCGGTATTTTAGTTACAATAGTGCTGATTAAGAAAAAGGAAGGAATAACATTTCCTTTAACCATAATTAATTGCTGCTTGGTATCAATATTACCTGTCATAGTAAAATCAAAGAACGGTCCATGTGCTTCCGTATCAAAAATTGTAATTATATTTCCTCTATAATTAAATTTACCGCTCATATCTTCAAATAAAATATTTTTATTATTAGTTATTGAACTAAGAAAACCCGGCAACGAAACAAAGGAAACAAGCCGTGTTAAAAAAGGAGTATCGACTACCGTAAAATGTTTTATAGAAAATTTGCCGTCTAATATTGGCACTATTTCACCTTTTTTTACTTCATATCTTTTTGCATTTAAGTTGATGTTAATCTGACCGTTTTGCATAGTGGTATACATTCCGAGCCCCTTAAGCAATGCTCCGGCATTATCGGATTCAATTAACCATTGTTCAAAAGTTTCCTTAGCGGTAAGCGACATCTTAACTTTTTTATTATCAATATTAGCATTTAGAAAGCCGGAGAAACACCGCACTTTATCACATTTAATTGCTAAATCAAGATTACCTAAAATTATATTATTCTTTAAAAGTATTTTTGATATATTAGTTTTTAAATTAATATTACGTGTAGAATCGCCCGCTTTTTCTAAAAACTGCATCATATTAGCATTTGATAAATCTAATCCGCTTCCATAAAGTGCTGTATTAAGATTATGGTTATCTATGATTATTTTTCCTTTTAAATCCGTATGATTATGTTTAACAGAGGCTAGATTAATATTATAAATATTTTTCTTAATTAAGGCATTACCTTTAATTTTTAGATTATCCTGCCCTGAAAGGTTAAATTCAATATTTCTATCGAAATTTTTATCATTTAATTTAGTATATAAATATAAATTGGCTTTTTTATATAATTTTTTATGAATAGATACTTTATCTATATAAAATTCTAAATTATTAAGATTAGAATTAACGGTAATAAAACTCTCATTATTATGCTGCTTTTTATACTCAAAATTTAAAACGGTGCTGCCTGAAATTAATTTAAATACTCCAAATCTTTGATTATTTGCCGCAATATTGCTTTTTATTTTAAGTAAACACTCATTATTTTTATCCGATATATCATGATCATAAGTAAAGCTGCTTGCATAATTATTAATGTTACCTTTACCGCTAATATTTAGTTTATTATCTTTAAAACTACCTTTGGCTTCACCGTTTTGTAATAGGATATTATTGTCTAAGGTGTTAAAAGAGATATTTGTTAATGTCGACAAAACATTATAGCTATTAGGGATATTGGGGCTAATAGGAATTATTAGCTCTATTATTGAATTTGCTGTTCCTTTGATTTTTTTAAGATCAATATTTTGAGCTTTAATATTTTGATATGCATCATTTGGAACAAAGGCAATTAAGTCATTAATTTCACCTTTAGCAGTAGCATTAAAAACAAATCGTGATTTATCCGGTCCTTCCCATTTGAAAGTCATAATACCGTCTGAAACGACACTTTTACCGCTATATGCTTCATTAATTAGAAATTTTATTTCCGGTCCTGAAATGATTATATTAGTATCAACTTTAGTCAAAGGCGGTAAATCTGTATGATATTTATATTCGAAATTCGAGATATGTAAATTTGCTTTTAAATTATCTTCTACTAAAATATTTTTTTTTAAAAATTTTTTATCTAATTTAATATTTAATTCTCCATTTTGGATGTAACCTTGTTTTATATGTTCTCGTAAATATGAGATTATAGGATTATCCGGAATAATTTTTTCGACTGTTTGATAAATTATTAAAGGCATATTTGCGGCAGCTGCACTTGCATCGATATTTTTATCGGTTATTATACCGCTTAGTGATAAAAAAGCTTTGTCCCCAAAGGTGAGTTTACAATTAACGGTCTTTGGATTATCCTTAGAATAGGCGGTTTTATATGAGCATAAAGCATTTCCTAGAGGTAAGTCTGCTCCTTGCGCATCAGTTAAGATATCACTTTTTATTGAAGTTAGTCGTATGTCGGTTAGGGAATATTGTTTAATTATATTTAACGAATAATCACCGGTCGTTGAAGTATTTATAATCTCTTCATCGTTATTTGAAATTACGGAAATTTTATCTATATTAAAATTAGCCTCTATTAACGAATTAGAGAAGAAATTTTTGAAATTAAAGAAAAGATTAAAATCGTTAATTTCTCCTCTAGCATTATCTATAAGACTTAAGGAAATTTTATCTATGGATAATCGGTTTTCTTTAAATTCTAAATTATGTAGTACAGCCTTTATATCATTTTTACTTAAATAAAATTCAATTATTTTTTTCAAAGGTTCATTTAAGTGTCCTTTATTTGCATTATAAACAGTTAGAGTTATAGCCAAAGATAATGAAATCAGAATTATAAAAATACTAATAAAGGTTTTTTTAATAAAATTCATTTGAGTTTGTAAATCTATTGAAATATGATAAAAGCTTTATATACTCGGATAGAACTTCAAAAATTGGTTACGTCATCCTACAAGTACTCCGGTACTCACGTATTAAGTATACGCTCTGTTCCTCGTCTTGTGGACTCCTTGCACTTTTTGAAATTGAGCTTCGTCTATACTACTCTTCATTTATTTGAGGTATGCACTTGGAATATAACGTATAATTTAAAAATTTAATATAAAAATCACAAAAAATTATGAATATTACATTTATCGGTAGCGGATATGTGGGATTAGTCTCAGGTATTATTATGGGCTATTTAGGTCATAATGTTACTTGTCTTGATAATGATGAGGTTAAAATATCCAAATTAAATAAGCAAATATTACCGATTTATGAAGCTAAACTTGATGAGTATCTTAAGCAAGTTTTAGAATCTGGTAGGTTAAAATTTACAAATATTTATAATAATGAACTTCAAAATGCCGATGCAATATTTATTACGGTCGGTACACCTTCAAAATGGTTGGGGGACGCGGATTTAAAATATGTTTATGATTCTATTGATAAAGTTTCCGAGCATATAAATAAAGATTGTTTAATAGTCATAAAATCTACCGTTCCGCCGGGTAGTTGCAGTAATATTATAGCTTATTTAAAATCAAGAGGCTTTTCATTTAATGTTGCTTCTAATCCTGAGTTTTTAAGAGAGGGTAGTGCGGTAGAAGATTTTTTATATCCTGATCGTATAGTTATCGGTGTAAATAATAAAGAATCAGAGGCAATATTGCGAAAAATTTATGCACCTTTAATAGAACAAGCTGCAAAGTTTGTGGTTACCGATTTAGTGACGAGCGAACTTATTAAATATGCTTCAAATAGTTTCTTAGCTACCAAAATTGCTTTTATTAATGAGATGGCTGATTTATGTGAAAAAATCGGCGGTAATATTAAAGATTTATCTAAAGGTGTAGGATTTGACCAAAGAATCGGTCAAAATTTTTTAAATGCAGGACCTGGTTTTGGCGGTTCGTGTTTTCCAAAAGATATTCTAGCATTAAATAATCTTGTAGAAAATCATCATATAGATTGTAGGATTCTTAAGGCAGTAATTAAAAGTAATAAGCAGCGTCCAAGTAATATGGTAGATAAAATAGCTACTTTGTTAGACGGAGATTTAAAAGGTAAAAATATAACAATTTTAGGCTTAACATATAAAGCAGGAACAGATGATGTGAGAGCAAGCCCTGCCATCGAAATTGTAAAGATCTTATTAAATAAAGATGTATATGTTAAAGCATTTGATCCTATCGGTCTTGAAAATGCTAAAAAGAATTTGGAACATAAAAATTTGCTATATTTAGATTCAGCAGTTGAAGCCTGTAAATCAGTAGATATTATAGTTATTGCAACTGAATGGTCAGAATTTAAAGAACTTAATTGGCAAGAAATTTATGATTTAGTAAAATTGCCGATAATCATTGATCTTAGAAATATACTAGATAATGAAGCAATGAAAAAAATCGGTTTTAGATATTATGCAGTCGGAAGTAAAATTTAGTCTTGTCGTTAAGGCTTCCGATGTTATTCCCGCCTACGCGGGAATAACATAAAAAGTCTACGGGAATGACATAAAGAGTCATACAGTAAGACAATAAACTTTAACATTAATTTAAAATGCGACCTGAATTTATTCATTTAAGAACTCAAAGCTCTTATTCTTTTCTAGAAAGTGCATTAACGATTGAGAAGGTAGTAGAACTTGCTTCATCGAATAAAATGCCTGCTATTTGTTTGGCAGATAAGGGAAATTTATTCGGCTCATTAGAGTTTGCATTATATGCAGTAAAAAAAGGACTGCAGCCGATACACGGAGTTATTCTAAATATAAAATACGATATAGATATTTTTGCTCAAATTTTGCTTATAGCTAAAGATGAAACTGGCTATAAAAATTTACTCAAACTATCAAGCCTTACTTTTACTAAAAATGATCGTAAGATATGCGATCACATTGATTTTGAAGATTTAATCGAATATCAAGAAGGATTAATAGGATTATGCTGTTATACCGACGGTATTGTAGGAAAATGCTTGCTAGCTCGCAACGAGGAGCAAGCGATGCTGTTTGCACGTAAATTACAGGAAATTTTAGGAGATCGTTTTTACTTTGAGATTATGAGACATGAGCTACCGGAAGAACAGTTTATTGAGAATAGTTATATTAGAATTGCTGCCGAGCTTGCTATTCCGCTTGTTGCTACTAATAAAGTTTTGTTTAGTGAGAAAAGCATGCATGATGCACATGATGTATTGTTATGTATATCAGCCGGTGTTACTAAAGAATATCCGGATCGAAAAACAGTTAGCGAAAATTGTTATTTTAGATCACCACATGAGATGATAGAGCTTTTTTCCGATTTACCTAGTGCCATCCAAAATACCGTGAATTTAAGAGAGCGTTGTTATTTTGCTGCACATGCAAACCCGCCGATGCTGCCTAATTTTGCCACCAACGATATTAGTGAAACGGATTTAATTAGAAAAGATGCAAAAGAAGGGTTGCTTGCAAGGCTTGCTACAAAGTTTAAATCTGAAAATATTTCGTTAGAGAATCAAGAAGAATTGAAAACCGAATATTTTGCTCGTCTTAATTATGAGCTAGATATTATCTGTAATATGAATTTTGCAGGTTATTTTTTGATTGTATCCGATTTTATTAAATGGAGTAAAAAAGAGGGTATTTTAGTCGGACCGGGTAGAGGATCGGGAGCAGGCTCGGTTGTTGCTTGGAGCTTGCTTATTACTGATCTCGATCCAATTAAATTTGGCTTATTATTTGAAAGATTTTTAAATCCTGAACGTATTTCAATGCCTGATTTTGATATTGATTTTTGTCAGGAAAGGCGTGAGGAAGTAATTAATTACGTACGTTCCAAATACGGTAATAATAGAGTAGGACAGATTATCACTTTCGGTAAGATGCAGGCAAAGGCTGTAATTAAGGATGTCGCTCGTGTGCTTAGCTTACCTTATAAATTTGCTGATTATCTAACGGAGCTTGTCCCTTTTAGTGCAGTTAATCCAGTCAGCTTAGAACAGGCAATGCGTGAAGTCCCAGAGCTTGCAAATGCCGCTAAAGGTAATGGGCTGTATAATTTAGACGGTGAAGCGGAGTTAATTAAGCTAGTGCTTGATACTTCGTTAATTCTTGAGGGGCTGCATAGGCATTCCTCAACTCATGCTGCAGGAATCGTAATAGCAGGTACTGATTTAGTCGATATAGTACCGGTATATAAAGATGCTAACTCCGATATGCTAGTAGTCGGTTATTCTATGAAATATTCCGAGATTGCCGGTTTAATTAAATTTGATTTTTTAGGGCTACAAACCCTAACGGTTATTACCAATTGTAAGAAACTGCTTAAAGAGCAAGGGATAGAAGTAGATTTTAACAATATGACGTTTGATGATAATAAGACTTATCAAATGTTGTGTAAAGGTAAAGGAGTCGGCGTTTTCCAATTTGAAAGTATCGGGATGAAAGATGCACTTAGACGCCTTAAACCTGATTCTATACATGATTTGATAGCTCTTGGTGCGTTATACCGTCCTGGTCCTATGGAAAATATTCCTACCTATATAGCTTGTAAGCATAAATTACAACAGCCTGATTATTTACATGAGCTATTGAAGCCAATCTTAGAAGAAACTTATGGAGTGGTGATATATCAGGAGCAGGTACAAAGAATTGCTCAGGTTCTTGCAGGTTATACGCTAGGAGCTGCCGATTTACTTCGTAGAGCAATGGGTAAGAAGATAAAAAAAGAAATGGAGGAGCAGGAAGAAATTTTTGTTAAAGGAGCAATTGCTAATAATATTTCGGAATCTCAAGCTAAATCCATTTTTGCGACCGTGGCTAAATTTGCCGGATACGGTTTTAATAAGGCACATGCTGCGTCTTACGGTGTTATTTCATACCAAACTGCATATCTTAAAGCTAATTATCCTGCTGCATTTTTAGTAGCATGCTTAAATCTTGAATTGAATAATCACGATAAAATTAATTTATTTTTACAAGAAGCAAAAGATAACGGCATAAAAATTACTGCACCTAATATTAATATTTCTGAAGGGTATTTTAGTGTAAAGTTTTCAGACACTGTCATCCCGCATAGCGTAAAGCCTGTCATACCGCGACTTGATCGTGGTATCCAGGAAATTTCAAAAGATACCGTGGTCAAGCCACGGTATGACATCGCGGGTGCAATAATCTTCGCCTTAGGTGCTATTAAGGGGGTCACGCCGAATTTCGGTAAGTTAGTAACGGATGAGCGAAAAGCAAGAGGGGCGTTTAAATCAATTACTGATTTTATTGAAAGATTACCCCCCAAATCTATTAACAGTAAATTATTGGAAAATTTAATCAAGTCAGGCTGTTTTGATGAGCTGCATGATAATCGATTGCAATTATTATCAAGCATTCCAAAATTGCTTTCTTATTCAACTTCATATCACGAAGAGCAGGAATCTAATCAATTTAGCTTAATTAAAGTTTCTAGTTTAAGTCCAACTATTTTAGTATCAAGCGATTATGCCGATAAAAATACTTTAGCCTTTTATGAATTTGAGGCTATGGGTTTATTTATCTCTAATCATCCTCTTACGGAATATCAAGAAATATTTAGTCGTTTAAATATTTTAAATACTGCGGATTTGCATAATAACTTACCTGATGGTACTAACCGAGTAAATCTTGCCGGTGTAATACAAAAAAAGGATTCTCGTATGTCGGCAAGAGGTAGGTTTGTGACGCTTGTGCTTTCCGATCCTGAGAATATCTTTGAACTTAGTATTTTTAGTGAGGAAGTTTTAAAAGATTATGTACATTTACTTGATGTTAAAAGTTTGGTAGTTGTTAATTGTGACATAGTTAAAGATGAGGGAGGAATAAAACTAACGGCAAAAAGCTTTTCATCAGTTGAGGATGCAATTAATAATAAACAATTTGAACTACAGTTTTATCCACAAAATCATGAAGAATTACGGCAGATAGTCACCTTGCTTGCAGCTCGTATAAATAACGAAGATCAGAGTAATGCTAAAGCTACAATCTATTTACAAAGCGCAGATGTAAAGAATTTTGTAGCAAAAATTACATTACCTGAAAAATTCTTGCTCCAAGGGCAAGATTTTGAGATTTTAAAAGGATATAGTAAATAGCGTAGTTGTTGCGTGGTTCGGTTTTCTGCTGTCATTCCCGCAAGGCATTGTTGTGTGGATACCGAGTCGTCATTGTGAGCAGCCATAGGCTGCGTGGCAATCTCATGAAATAATAACAAACTCCTGAGATTGCGGACGTACAATTACTTCGTAATTTTCCTCGCAATGACGAAAAAACCGAGCCATGCAACAAAGCCAATGCCTCGCAGGAATGACATCGAAACCTTGAGTCAACTTTTTATAGGCAATACCTGAATTGACGGTAAAATGAATCTATAATTGAGTAATATTCTTTGATGTTTTTTTACCGCTAAATACTGCATTATTATTTTTATTATCGCTAAGTTCCATATATTTTGTTAGTCGATGCTTGTCTGCTATTAACTTTGCTTCTTTTTCTAAATTGATATTTTGCTCAAGATTTGGATCTTTAACTAATTCTTTAAAATAATTACTTAATGGATTTTAATCCCAATTTTCTCGTTAATTTACTTAAATACTTATAAAATTTATTTTTGATAGTTTGTTTTTTATCTTCTGAATTTTTATTGAATGTATTATCGGTTTTAACTGCTTGTTTTTTATCTTCTAATACTCCTGTATTATTAGGTAGATTTTTATTAACTTCAGTTATTAGTGCATTTATTAAATTTTGTTTTTCTTCTTTAAGTACAGAGTCATTCAAAAAGCTTGATACAGGCGAATTTTTTGAGTGTATTGTATCCAAGTTAAGGTTAGTAGTTTCTTGTTTTTCTACGTTCGGGAGCGGTATATTAATATGCTCGTTTTTTGTTTCAATTATAGGTGAGTCTATTAATTTATGCTCTCCAAAAATATCTAGAGTTTGCTGCGTAAATTCATCTACTAATTTTTGAGCTTTTATAGGTGTTATTTCTTCATTAAATTTATTTTCACTATAATCTTTGACCATTTGAGTGATTTCTTCGGATGCTTTTGCTTCCGGTATAGTCATTTTGTATTTTTGTGCCATATCTTTTATGACATCATCCAATTTCTTATGTTCTTCCTATAGCTCTAGCGGTTTAGGGTTAGTATTACTTTGTTTCATTTGTTGGAAAATATCTATAGCCGGGCGGTTTGCTATTTTCGCTTGTATTTGTGCTTTGATAAGTATATTTACATCTTTATCATTTAAGCATTTTGCTGATAGCTCTTTAATGATTTGTTCTTTGTTAGATTTATATAATCTATAATTTTCTAAAACTTTTTTTGAGGGCGCGATTTCGTGATCTTCAAAACAAGTTTGGATATGGTTTATAACAGGCTTTAAAAGATCCTCGGTAATAGGTAAATCAGTGTCCTTATAGGGAAACACAGTAGATAAAAAATCTACTAGATCAATCTTGATGTACTTTAAATTAGATTCTTCAGCAACTTTATTAAATAACTTTTCTGTTGTGCTTGGTGTATGCCCTTCATTATAAAAAAAAGTATCAAAATAATTAGTAATTGATGCTGAATTGGCAATATCTTTTTGAATTTGATAAGTTGTATTTGAGATACTTTGTTCTTTTATTAAAGGTATATTTAAGATATTTGCTAAATTTTTTTGTTCACTTTCTAAGTTTGATATTATTTGTGATACTTGATTTTGTGCAATAAAATCATATATTTCACGAAATTCTGAATCCGGTACATTGTCTCTTAAAGCTTCTCTTATTGACCTGCTACTACAATTCCCTAAAGTTTGTCCGGTAACTGTTTTTCTTGAATCAGCTGTTGGATTAATAAATTGCTCCGATTTGAATCTGTTGATTTCGTTATTATGAGCTTTTATCGCTTCTATTTCATTTATAGATAATATAGAAAATATACTATCTTTTATTTCTTTATCTGTTTGATTTTTGAGTTCATATTTAATTGAGCTGAATTTTGCTTTACTTCTTGCTTCTATTGTTTCATTTATTTTAGATAATTGATCTTTTGGTGTTTGATTTAGCTTTGAATTATCTGCTCTTACCCCAGCACCGGCATTATATATATACGATAATTTAGAATATTTTATAACATTTGCATGTAATTCTGTATTAGTAGGAGCATTAGAATATGATAAATATGCTTCTCCGGTTTTTTGCAGTTTATCATATATTGCATCTGTAGTTTTTTCTAAAAATTTTTTTAACTGTTTTGCTGGTGGTAATTCAGTTAAGCTAGTTAAATTACGTACTAAAAAGGATTGCTTATAAATCCCATCTAAGCCATCCATAAGATGGTCTAATTTTTGACCTGTATTTTCGTCAAGATTTAAAGCTTTATAAGCTCCAAGTAAAGCTTTATACGCTAGCCGTTATAAAATGAGCTGAGCCTAAATTATAATCTTTTGTGGATTTATCATAGGTACGGGCATCGTCAAGCATTGCGCGGTACTGAGTTGCTTTTGCTTCATACTCATATTTCCGTATGTTATTTAAGGCTTGAGTGATATTTTCATAATGCTCTTTCAGCTTATTTTGGTTATTCTCTTTTAGAGCAGTATTTGTAAGTGCATTATCATAATTTTCTAAGTTGCCGAACTTCCTATCATTATTTATATTTTTAGCCATATTTTCAACTGACTAGTTAAACAAGGATAAAAATAATCATGTATTACGAATAAATAAATGTCAATAATTACTCACCTCAATATATCTACTTTATCTAATTGCTCCCATGTAAAATTTTCGTCTTCTCGGCCGAAATGACCGTAAGAAGCCGTTTTTTGATAACATGGAGTGCGAAGCTTAAGATGTTTAATAATTCTTCCTGGACGCATATCAAAATGCTGTGTTATAAGCTTAGTAATTTGTTCGTTGCTTAATTTGCTAGTACCGCAAGTTTCAGCATAAACAGATACCTACGCCTATTGTGTAGGATATTTATATTTCACAGCGATCGGCAAGTCCTGCTCCTACTATATTCTTAGCAATATAGTGTGCCATGTAAGCAGCCGACCTATCTATTTTTGTTGGATCTTTTCCAGAAAAGCAACCGTCGCCGTGTCTTGCCATTCTTCCATAACTGTCCACGATAATTTCCCTACCGGTTAAACCGCAACCTGCAACGGGATCGCCTATAACAAACCGACCCGTCGGATTAATTAGGTATTTAGTGTCTTTATGAAGTAAATTGCTTGGTAATGCCTGTTTAATAATTTCTTCCATTACTGCTTCAATAAGGTCCTTTTGTTGTATTTCCGGATGATACTGAGTTGATAAAACTACTGCATCAATGGCAATTGGTTTGTTATTTTCATATCGTAACGTGACTTGAGATTTTGCATCGGGTCTAAGCCAAGACATTTTGTTTACGTAAATATGCTTGCCTTTTCATTAATAAATGAGCGTAGTAAATCGGTGCGGGCATGAAACTATCCGTTTCATTACAGGCATAACCGAAAACCATACCTTGGTCTCCTGTACCTATTTCATCATCATTTGCATTGTCAACACCCATAGCTATATCGGGTGATTGTTTAATGATAGCTGAAATTACGGCACAACAGCTACCGTCAAATCCATAATTTGGATTATTATAGCCGATTTCTTGTATCTTGCTATGTACTATTTGCTCAATATCCACATAGGTACTAGTAGTAATTTCGCCGCTCACTAGAACTAAGACCGGTTGTTACAAATGTTTCACAGGCAACACGACCGTTAGGGTCTTGTTTTAGAATCTCATCAAGTACCGTATCTGAAATTTGATCGGCAATTTTGTCCAGGTGCCTTTCAGAAGCTGACTCAGACGTGAATATAAAATTTTTCATACATTACGCTCCTTTTAAAATTCTTCAAATGTTATATTAATATATGCTTTACTGGATTCCCGCTTTCGCGGGAATGACATCAAGTCATGCAATAACGCTGCCTTTAGCTAGGAATGATACACCTTCAATGAATTTCCATCCAGTTATTACCTGCTCTAATTTCGGTTATAATCGGTACATCCATATTAGTAGAATTTTCCATGATTTTTTTAATAATAGGTGTTATAATTTCTACTTCATCAATCGGTGCTTCAAATAGTAATTCATCATGAATTTGCAGTACTAATCTTGTTTTAAGTTTACGTTTTTCTATTTCTTGATCTAGATTGATCATAGCAATTTTAATTATATCGGCATTAGTTCCTTGAATCGGAGCATTAATAGCCGCACGTTCTGCAAGTTGTTTAAGCTTTTTATCATGAATTAGAGGTACAAAACATTTTCTGCCAAAGAAATTTGTGACATAGCCGTTACTACTTGCAAAAGCTTTTGTTTGCTCCATATATTCTTGCACTCCTTTATATTCAGCAAAATATTTCTTGATATATTCGGATGCTTCGCCGTTAGTAACGTTTAGTTGCTTAGCAAGCCCAAAAGCACTTATACCGTAAATGATACCAAAATTTATAGCTTTTGCTTTACGCCTATGTTCGCTAGTTAGTTCGTGTTTTTGTAAGTTAAAGATCTGACAAGCAGTTTGAGTATGGATATCGTCTTTATTGATAAATGCTTGTTTTAGTGCATCTATATTTGCGATATGGCTTAATATTCTAAGCTCAATTTGAGAATAATCGGCAGATATTAATTTATAACCTTCTTCAGCAATAAAAGCTTGTCTGATTTGATTCCCCTCACTAGAGCGAATAGGTACATTTTGTAGATTAGGTTCTTGTGAGCTAAGTCTTCCTGTAGTGGTAGAAGTTTGTAAAAATGTCGTATGTACTCTATGTGTTATATTATCTATCTGTTTCGGCAAACTATCGGTGTAGGTATTCTTTAATTTTGTCAGTTGCCGCCATCTTAATAACAAATCTGCAATATTATATCCATGCTCACTAAGTTTTTCTAGTATTTCCGCTCCCGTTGAGTAAGAGCTTGTTTTAGCTGAAGCTTTACCGAAAGGTAATTGCATTTTTTCGAACAAGATTTCGCCTAATTGTTTTGGCGAACCAATATTAAATTTAGTTCCGCTAAGAGCAAAAATTTCTTCTTCAAGTTTTAGAATTTCTGTTCCAAATTCAGCAGATAATTGTTTTAGGTAATTAGCATCTACTGTAATACCCACTTTCTCCATTTTATCTAAAATAAAACAAATAGGTAAATCAATGTTGCTATAAAGTCTAAAGGTTTTGTTGTCTTTAAGCTCCAATATAGTTTGCTTATAAAGTGAGATAAAGTTTATTACTATTTTTGCTGATTCGATAATTATATTGTCTATCAAAGTTTCTTTCAAAACTTCTTTAAATAAATTTTTCTGTGATAAACCGGCAGATAACGCATACTGCATTAATTCTAAATCTTCTATAGCCGTAATGTCATGAGATTGGTTTGCATAAAATTTAAGTAGAGGTTTAAGAGAGTAAGTAATTTTTTTTATGGATTTATCGGTTAGTAAATTGAAGATTGTATACGAAAACCAGTTGTTATTAGTTTTAGTATTATAAGAAAATAGATCATGAGAAGTGTTTGGAATTTTAATAATATAGCTTTGGTTTTGCAGTGATAAAATAAAAGCAAGATTAGTTCCTTTATGCTGTAATAAATATATCCCGAATATTCCTATTTTCTCGGCTTCTTTAGCAAAGTCTGCTAACTCATTAACATTATTAATTTCTTTTATTTCCGTTACTTTATTATCTGCTATCTCTTTGTGGTCATTAATTTTAATATCCAATAAATTTTCTACTCTTTTATATAAAGATCTAAAACCGTATTCCTGTAAAAATCCTGTTAATTTATCGCTATTTGGAGGTGACCATTCTAAATTATTTAGCTGAAAATCTAAATCAACATTAGAATCAAGCCCTATTAACTGCCATGAAATTAACGCCGCTTCTCTTGAATTTTGTAAAGTTTCACGTTGTTTTACGCTTGAGACTTGGTCTAAAGAGTTAAATATATTTTCTACAGAACCAAATTGCGTTATAAGACTACTTGCAGTTTTTGGTCCAATAGATGGCACACCCGGAATATTATCCGATCTATCGCCGATTAAAGCCATTACTTCACGTAATTTATTAGAAGTAGTGCCGAATTTTGTAACAACATCATCCTCCGTAATATATTTCCCTTTTAACGGATCATATATCTTGATGTTTTTAGTCATTAACTGTAATAAATCTTTATCGGAAGAGATAATGACTACATGTTCGCCAAGTGCAGCAGTTTTAGTAGCAAAGGTTGCGATAATGTCATCGGCTTCATAACCGTTCTTCTCTAGAATAGGAAAATTTAAGTTACTTGCAACATCACGAACTAAAGGTAATTGTACAATTAAATCTTCAGGGGGTGGAGGGCGGTTAGCTTTATAGTCGGGATAAATCTGATGGCGAAAATTTTTCCCGCCGCTGTCAAATACTACAGCGACATGTTTAGGCTTAAAGTCGCTCAGTAATTTTAGCAGCATTGAAGTAAAACCGTAAAGAGCACCGACAGGCTCGCCTTTTGGTGAAGTTAAAGGCTGTTGTGCATAATAGGCTCTAAAAACAAATCCGTATCCGTCTATGAGCAATAAGGTATTTTTTTGAGTCATTTTATGATTTTATTTTTAATTAAATCGTCATTGCGAGGAAATTGCATAGCAACTGACGAAGCAATCTCAGGAGTTTATTATTACTTCATGAGATTGCCGTGTAACCTACGGCTGCTCGCAATGACAACTCAATATTCGTGTGGGCAATGACGTAGCAAAACCTCACAACCCCACTAGATTTCTAGCAAAATCATGTCGGTTGAATATTTTTAAGTCCTCTATCTTCTCGCCTATACCGATAAAGTATAAGGGTAAATTAAATTTTTGTACTACTCCGACAATTACACCCGCTTTAGCACTGCCGTCTAGTTTAGTCACGATAAGCCCCGTCAAATTAGTAGCATCATTAAAATGTTCTACTTGGTTATAAGTATTTTGTCCGGTAATAGCATCAATGACTAAAACGCTATGAGTGGGTGCATTCTCGTCTAGTTTTTTTATAACTTTTACAATCTTAGACAGTTCATCCATCAAATTTTTCTTATTATGAAGCCTACCTGCCGTATCGATAAAAAGTATATCGATATTTTGTTTCATCGATTCTTCCATCCCGCGATAAGCAACACTCGCAGGGTCAGCCGATTCTTCACCGGTAATAAGTAGTGCATTTGCTCTATCTGCCCAAGTACTTAGCTGATTTACGGCAGCTGCTCTAAAAGTATCGCAGGCTGCAACTGCTACTTTTTTCCCTTGTGCCGAGTACATTGCAGCAAGCTTACCTATAGTCGTGGTTTTACCTGCTCCGTTAACACCGCAAACTAAAATTACGTTTAATTTATTTTTGTTTAAAGTAAAAGGAATTTCTGATTTTGATAGCTGCTGCTCTATTAATTTAGCAAGGGCTTCTTTTACTGTATCACTATCTATTTCTTTGTCAAATTTTACCTTTTTAAACTCTTCAATAATATTAGTTACTACCGAAACACTCATATCACTTGAGATAAGTAGCTCTTCTAGCTCTTCTAGAGTTTCTGCATCTAATTTTTTCTTGTAAAATATTTTGTCGATACCTTCCGATATTTTATTAGAAGTTTTAGATAAACTTTGTTTTAATTTACTAAATATCGAAATCATATTGGATAGTTTTTTGTTTTATGGGTGTTGGTGTTACGCCTGCGTGAGTATCAAATCGTCATTGCGAGGAAATTACGTAAGTAATTGACGAAGCAATCTCAGTAGTTTGTTGTTATTTTATGAGATTGCCACGCAGCCTATGGCTCGCAATGACGATTAGGTATCTACACAGATAAGCCATCTTGCAATGATGATTAAGGTACTTATCTCTTTTTCTTATTTTTGCTTTTGTTTTTATTTCCGTCAGTGGTTTTATTGAATCTACCTAAATTTTTAACAAATTTTTGTAGTCCGTTAAGTTCCGTTCCATATGTCCTAGTATATTCATGGACTATTTCTATATCTTGTCTATGAGAATCATCTATTACTGCTACTTCCTGCATAAAATTATTAGCATCAAACGTAATTTTTACTATCTTCTGCTTTTCAATTTTTGGATTGAGCCAAGCTCTTTGAGACATAACTCTTTCAACATAATACCAGGTATTTTGGGAATATTCCGGTACCATAGTAGGCGTACCTATTAACTCTACGACTTCTGTTTTATTTAGTTTTTTAGACTCTAATTTTACAAGTGCCGAATCATCTATGGATTGCCCTCTATTTTCGATAGTTTTGCAGCCGCTTAAGGGAAAAAAGGCTAATATACTAAAAATGTATGTTATAAAGATTTTCATAAGTTTAATTTTATCTAGATTTTATTACAAGATTATAATATACTGCTTCACTAATTTGACAAATACTTTTTAATTCATATTTAGAGAGACTAATAATGGCAGTTCCAAAGAAAAAAACATCAAAATCAAGACGTAATATGAGACGTTCGCACTTAGCACTTGGCAAAGTTAACGTAATAGTTGATTCGCAAACTGGTGAATATAAGCTTCCGCATCACGTTTCTTTAGTCGACGGTACTTATAATAATCGTCTAGTAGTAACAAAGAAAATTAAAACTGAAGAAGAAGTAGCCTAAAAGATTTATGACCTGTAAAATTATTGGTTGCGGCGGGTATCTTCCTTCAAAAATAGTTAGTAATGACGAGCTTGCAAAATTCGTAGATACTAACGATGAATGGATTAGAACAAGAACAGGTATTACGCAGCGTCATATAGCAGGTGATACAGAATATACTTCCCATCTTGCTTTAAAATCAGCTGAAAAAGCTATAGCAGATGCAGGGATATCGGTAAATGATATTGATTTAATTATTACATGTACTACTACCCCCGATAATAGCTTCCCTTCGGTTGCCTCTAAGCTTCAAGGTTATCTTGGTTTAACTAATATACCGTCTTTTGATTTACAAGCAGTATGTGCCGGCTTTGTTTATGGTTTACAAGTAGCAAATTCTCTTATCTCATCAGGTAAATATAAAACTATTTTGCTTATAGGAGCCGAGAAAATGACGTCGTTATTAGATTGGAATGATAGGACTACTTGCGTTTTATTCGGTGATGGGGCCGGTAGCGTAATATTACAGCGTAGTAGTGATGATTCCGGTTTAATAGATAGTAATATCTTCTCAAGCGGGGCTGATTATGAAATATTATACACAAACGGTGGTGTAAGTATGAACGGTATTAGTGGCAAAATAGTTATGCAGGGGCAAAAATTATTTCGTCATGCAATAGAAAAAATGCAACAATCTATAAAAGATTTACTGCATGCTAATCAATTCAGTGTAAGCGATATTGATTATTTTATACCTCATCAAGCAAATATCCGTATTATAAATAAACTCGCTGAACTATTAAATATAGAAGAGCATAAAGTAGTGAAAACCTTAGAAAAACATGCTAACTGCTCTGCTGCTTCTATTCCGCTTGCTTTGAGTACTCTCAAAGCATCAGGCAAAATAAAAAAAGGTGATATTCTACTATTTTCAGCTATCGGTGCAGGTCTTACTTGGGGCAGTGCATTCATTAGATGGTGAATATACTCGTTTTATTAGACATCTTCGGAAACTCTACCGTCTAGAGGTAATTTGTACGTTGATCCTGTACTTGAATCCTCACGTACCTCTATGTACGCTGCAGTTCTGCATGCCGTGTCTCCTTCAAATTCCTCTCTATAAGCGAGTTTCTGAAGATGTCTATTTGAAAAATTGGCAACGCTACTTATTTGCTTATAATCCTCACATATTATATATGCGCTGCAGTTATAAGCTTCAAAATCGATTCCTCTTTTCCCCATTAAACTTCATCTATCTATTTATCCAAAGTATATACTTGTATTATAAAAATGATATTTTTACCACATTTATGCATGAGTAATTGCATTTTATGATATTTTAGCCTTTAAACTGATAAAATAATGATATATACTAACTCACATAGCTTTTGGTTAGTTTAGTTTTATGACTAGCTAAAATGAATTCAATATTAATAAATTATAATCTCAAGGAGTTTAATTATGAAAACAAAAATTATATTAGCTTTTCTTGCATTATTTGTGCTTGCAGGGTGTAATACAACAAAAAGAGCGCCGCAATTTGACGGTAATATGAACCAAGGTGAAGAAACTTCGTTAATGAAAGATTTCGAGAAGCATGCAGGAAATGCAGTATGGTTTGCTTTTGATAGCTCTGCTTTATCACCAAAGGCTAAAGAAGAACTAGAGAGACAAGCTTGCTGGTTATCAAAGCATCCTGAAGTAAAAGTTACTGTTGAAGGACATTGCGATGCAAGAGGTACCAGAGAATATAACTTAGGTTTAGGTGAAAGAAGAGCAGAAGCAGCGAAAAAATTCTTAGCTCATAAAGGAATCGATCATAACAGATTAAATACAATCTCTTATGGTAAAGATAGACCTGCTATGATGGGTAATACTGAAGAAGCTTTTGCTTATAATCGTAGAGCTGTAACAGTTGTACACCACTAAAATTATTTACTAATTATAGTATACTAAAAGGTCGAGCTTACTGCTCGGCCTTTTTTTATTTATAACTTGATGTTATTATTGCGAAAGCGTTGATGCGTGGACACCAAATCGTCATTGCCAGCCATAGGCTGTGTGGCAATCTCATGAAATAACAACAAATTCCTGAGATTGCTTCGTCAATTACTTTGTAATTGCCTCGCAATGACGAAAAAACTGAACCATATTGCCCTGTTTTTTAGGCGATACCTCAAAAATATAAAAATTTTACTAGACTTAACTACATAATAATTATATAAATTTCAAATGAAAAGGGGCTGTAGCTCAGTGGGTTAGAGCACGCCGCTCATAACGGTGTGGTCGTAGGTTCAAGTCCTACCAGCCCCACCACACAAATTCTTATTTAAATTCGCATTAGCACTGAATTTATAATGATTAATCTAAAAACACTTTCTTGGTATCTTACTAAATTATATTCTAAGTGTTTCTTTATTATATTATTTCTTTTAATCGGGCTATTAATTATCTCAAATATTTTTGATCTTTTACAAAAATTCAAAAATATTTATGTTCCTTTTAGTTTTTTTTGGAGACTTATCTTATATAAGATTCCTTATTTACTAGGTCAAGTATCTTCGTTAATTAGTTTTACCGCTATGTTATTTTTTCTTAGAAATCTAACAAAAAATAATGAATTAACGGCTATGTTATCTAGCGGTATTCATATTTGGCAAGTGCTTGTTATTCCATGTATTGTAACTTTAATGTTAGGTATAGTTTTTACGACTATATTGAATCCTATCGGTACTATAGGCTTACAAAAATATGAGTTATTAGAAGCAAAACTAACTAAAAAAGCCTTGAGTGAGGGTATAATATCTAAATCAGGCTTATTATTTTTTGAAGCTTTAAATGATGCAAATCAAATTATCCAAACACAATTTATTAATGTTGCCGAGAAAAAATTAAATAATATTACAATTTTATTTGTTGATCATAATAATTCTTTTTTAAAGAGAATTGATGCATTATACGGTATTATTGAAAATAAAATGTTACATTTAAATAGAGTTAAGGTTTTCACAAAAGAGGAAACTAAGGCTTACAATAATTTAACTATACAGACAAATTTATCAATTAATAGTTTAGTAAATAAATTTATTCGTCCTGAAATGGTTTCTATTTGGGCTTTACCTAAATTAATTAATGAATTATTAAATTCAGGTTTACCGGCTATTAATCATCAAATTTATTATTACAAGCAATTATTTAAGCCTATAATGATGATGGCAACCGTAATTTTAGCAGGTTGTTTTATTAGTCTTAAACAGCGTGATAATTCCCAAGAAAAAATACTGCTATTAGGTTTATTTTCAGGTTTTATAGCATATTCGTTATCAGAAATATTATTAAAAATACTTACTTATAATAATTTGTCTTTAATTGCTGCTATTTTATTACCTAGTATGCTAATATTTTTTATTAGTAACTTTATTATGTTACATTATAAAGAAATTTAATATAGACGAAGTTTAATTTGAAAAATTGGCATCGTCGTTTCTCATTTTTTATCCTCACGTAGTATTCTACGCTGCGGTCAAAAATTCCGAGGCTTCTCGCTCTTTTCCAAATTAAACTTCGTCTATATTAAATTTTTATTTACTATGGGACTGTTTATTTTGTTAACAGTTCTATAGAAGTGTTTTTAGAATTTAGAGAGAAAAAATAAAATGATAATGAAATTTTTGGAAGGGTTTTCTTCCGGTATGGCCATAGATCTTGGTACGGCAAATACTATTGTCTATCAAAAAAATTGTGGAATTGTTCTAAGGGAACCTTCTGTTATTGCGTTAATAAAAAAAGACGGTGCTTTTGTGCCTTATGCTTATGGTCATGAAGCAAAAATGATGCTTGGGCGTACTCCTACGGATATTGAAGCAAAAAGACCTTTAAAAGACGGTGTTATTGCCGATTTTAAGGGTGCAGAGGAAATGATAAAGTATTTTATTAGAATGGTGCATAATCGTCGCTCTTTTTTTGGGCCGACAATTGTTATTTGTGTGCCTTCCGGTTCTACGCCGGTTGAGCGTCGTGCTATCCAAGAAGCAGCAGAAAGTGCAGGGGGTAGGGATGTCTATTTAATTGAAGAACCTATGGCGGCAGCGATCGGAGCAGGGCTACCCGTAACGGAAGCAACCGGTTCGATGATTGTTGATATTGGAGGAGGCACTACCGAAGTTGCAGTTTTATCACTAGGGGGCATAGTATATGCAAGGTCGGTAAGAGTCGGCGGTGATAAGATGGATGAAGCTATTATCTCATATATAAGAAGGCACTATAACCTATTGATAGGTGAGGCTACTGCCGAAAAGATAAAGCAAGAAATAGGTACGGCTTATGTAGATGAAAATGCTGAGCCGAGAAAGATGGAAATTAAAGGACGTGATTTAATTTACGGTATTCCTAAAGAAATGATATTGAACGAAAGACAAATTGCTGATAGTCTAATTGAACCGGTAAGTCAAATTGTTGAAGCGGTAAAAGTAGCACTAGAAGCAACACCTCCTGAATTATCTTCAGATATAGTTGATAAGGGGATTGTTTTAACAGGCGGCGGCTCATTATTACGAAATCTTGATTTTGTTCTTAGTGAAGCCACTAAATTGCCAGTAATAGTTGCAGATGATGCCCTCTCTTGTGTGGCACTTGGAACAGGAAAAGTACTTGAAGATTTTACAAAGCTAAAACATGTACTATTTAAACAGGATTAAAAATGGCAATACTTGCAAATAGAGTAAAAAATTCTTCAAATTCATTAGAATTAATAAGAATAATATCAAATACTCTTAAGCGTTTTTTTGTTATATTTGGGCTTGGATTGTCTGTATATTTATTTTTTATTACACCTAAAAAAATATCTAGTATATCACTTGAAGTAACCGGTAGTATAGTATCAACCGGTTTAGTAGTTTATGAAGATATATTTGAATATATAAATTCAATAACACAAAAATTTGTTTATTTTCAAGATTTAGAACGAAAAAATATAGAGCTTAAACTTGAGATAGCAAGATTACAACATTTACAAAGTGAAGTAGAATCGGTAAGAGCCGAAAACATTGCATTAAAAGATTTGTTAATGATTGCTGAGGAAGAAGAATTTGAATATATTACTACTAAATTACTGAGTGTTTCCTTTAATCCCTTTTCTAGAACTGCTTTGATTTCTGCAGGTAAAAAGCAAGGCATTGAACCTGATCAAATCGTTGTTAATGCAGGAAAATTAGTAGGAAAAGTAATAGAAGTGAGTAATAATTATGCTAAAGTAATGTTAATTAGCGATGTTAATTCTAGAATACCTATTAAAGCTAATTCTTCAAGAGAACAAGGTATTTTAGCAGGTAATAATAATAATAGTAAAATTTTATACTTGCCTAACAATCACTTAGTACAGAAAGATGAGGAGATAGTAACCTCTGGACACGGTAGTATTTATCCTGCAGGTATTTTAGTGGGCTATGTGTCTAAAGTTACGGAACATGATGTTATGGTAAACGTAGCAGCTGATCTATCTAAAACGGAATTTGTACAAGTATTATTGCCTAAGGAGTAATTTCTGTTTTTTTTGTACTCTATGTCATTACCGCAGAATCGGGGCTTTGTTGCATGGGGCAGTTTATGTCATTCCCGCGTAGGCATTGTTGCATGGACCTGTACAATCCCCTGTGTGTCACCCCGTGGCTTGACCACGGGGTCCAAAAAACAATATAATTTTAGTATTTTTAACTGGATCCCGTGATCAAGTCACGGGATGACAGAGGTGAAATTGATCCACGCAAAAAAGCTTTCCCGTGTAGGCGGGAATTCAGCAAAATAACTTCAATATTGCTACAGAAGTTATATATTTGATAAAATAACCATATAAAAACTTGTTTTTATATGGTTTTACTAGATTTTCGCCTACGCGGGAATGACATTGAGTAGGCTTTTCGATCCATGTAACAAGGCTGGTAATGCTCGACACACTTTGTATATATCTATCCATTTATTCAGAGGTTATTAATATGGCACTTGCTACTAAAGTAAAAGAATTTTTAGAAGAAAAATTAAAACAAGAAAAGATAGATCGTAAATATCTTGCCGAAGTCACTAATATCCCTTATACGACTGTTAGCAGAATTATGAGAGCGGAAGCTAATCGTGAATTCAATCCTGAGATAGATACTATTTTAAAAATAGCAAAATATTTTAATTGTACTATGGATGAGGTAATAAAAAGAAAAGTACAGAATAATTCATAAAGCTTGATGCAAGCGAATTTTGCATGACTCGCCTGTACTCACGTAGTTTACCTACTGCTTTCGCAGGCTCGCATTTAAATTCATCTTGTCTAAATCTTTCTGAAATATGCTGTACCTACGAAATAAAACATAAAATATGACAACAAAAAATAAAAGAGTTCTTCAGAAATTCGCTTATATAGAGGAATTTAAAGGAGACATGGAACGTAGCACTGCAGCGACGTCTAAATTACCTCTAGAAGTAGAACTTTCGAGGAACTCTAAAGGACTGATTATAATTTTATCTTCCCCTTCAGGTACAGGCAAGTCGAGTTTAGCTAAAGCATTATTGAAAATAGATAATAATTTGCGTTTATCTATTTCGGCAACTACAAGAAAACCACGTTTAGGAGAAGTAGAGGGCATAAACTATTACTTTAAGACCGGTCTAGAGTTTGAAGAATTAGTTAAGCAGAATAAATTCCTTGAATATGCTAAAATATACGATAATTATTATGGTACGCCTAAAGAATATGTCGAAATGTTATTAAATCAAGGCTTGGATGTTTTGTTTGATATTGATTGGCAAGGAGCAAGAAGTATTAAGAAAAATGCTACTAATGTTGTTGCTATATTTGTATTGCCTCCTAATATTGAAGTATTGGAACAACGCTTAAGGAATAGAGCGACCGATAATGAAGAAGCAATAAAATTACGTATGCAGTCGGCACAAAACGAAATATCACATGCTAATGAGTATGATTATGTAGTTACTAACGATGACTTTGACCGGACGCTTAAAAAAATACATGCGATTATAGTTGCAGAACGAGAAAAAGCGTTTTGACTTTGTCGTTTTTTCTTTCTATACTGAGAATTAGACGTTATGTTTCTAATTTTCATGGTACTAATTTAAATGCTTAGAAAACAATTCCTTTCATCAATAATAAAACATTTTAAAACTCATAAAGTTTGTGCCTTGTTAGGACCAAGGCAGTGCGGGAAAACTACACTTTCTAAACAATTCGTAGAAGCTTCTAATATTCCTAAAATCAATATTTTTGATCTTGAAAATCCTTTAGATTTAGCAAGATTAAATGAACCGATGCTTGCTTTGTCTGATCTAAAAGGATTTGTTATTATTGATGAAATTCAGTATAAACCGAATCTATTCCCTATTTTAAGAGTTCTTGTTGATACAACTGATATTAAATTTTTAGTACTAGGCAGTGCATCAAGAGACTTAATTAAACAAGGTTCTGAAACACTAGCAGGTAGAATAGGTTATATTGAAATGACACCGTTTACCTTATCTGAAGTGTCAGGTACTCAGCAATTATGGATACGCGGCGGATTTCCTTTATCATATCTTGCAGATGATGAAGAGTTAAGTGCTTTATGGCGTCAGAATTACATTAAAACATTTTTAGAAAGAGATATACCAAATTTAGGTTTTACAATTCCGTCTATGCAGTTACGTAGGTTTTGGTTAATGCTTTGCCATTATCACGCTAATATATTTAATGCTTCAGAACTTGGAAATTCTTTATCTATCTCATATCATACCGCAAAGCATTATTTAGATATTTTAGAGGGAACTTTTATGATCCGTATTTTGCAGCCTTGGTATGAAAACCTTAAAAAAAGACAAGTTAAGACTCCAAAAATCTTTTTTAGAGATAGTGGAATATATCACGCTTTATTAGGCTTAAATAATTATGAATCTTTAAGCACTCATCCTAAAATAGGTGCATCATGGGAAGGATTTGCCTTAGAACAAATTATTAGATATTATAAAGCCGAACCCGAAGAATGTTATTTTTGGTCATCTCATAATGGAGCGGAAATAGATCTTTTAATTTTTAAAAACGGAAAACGTCTGGGGTTTGAAATTAAATATACAAATACACCGAGCATTACAAAATCAATGCAAATATCCTTAGAAGATTTAAAACTTGATCAAATTAATGTAATATTTCCAGGTGAGATTAGTTTTAAATTGTCAGAAAAAATACAGGCAATAGGTCTCTCGAGCTTAACTCAAAATGATACAAAAACTGCAACTACATAGTTACAGCTTTTAGAATGTTATATTATTTCACACCCGCCTTTAGAAGCTTTACCGGCAAGTTTGACATCTTTGGAAGCATTATCCACGCAACTACCTAAATCTTGATTATATTGGTGGATTTGACTACTCGCTTGCATAGCTTCTTTAAATATTGCGTTATGTTGTTGCTGTTGTTCTTCAAAGTGTACTTTTGCAGCTTCTAAAGCTGCTTTTCTTTGTTCAGGAGTTAAATTTTTAAATTTAGACATAATATTTACCATTTAGTTAAATTCCTCTCGTTTTATTATTTGTAACTTTAATATTAGGAGTACGAGCAGGAGATAAACTCCCAGTATTAGTATCTTTTACTTGTGTTTGTTCTCTGATTTTATTAGCTAAAGATTTAGTTTGATTCACGTTAATTTTATTTATTACTTTATTATGATGCTCTATATCCTTTACAACGCCGTTTGTCTTAATTGCTTTATGCTGATTTTTTAGAACTACATATTTTTCATATGCATCTAAATATTTTTCTGGTTCTTTTTTATAACGCTCTTTAATATCACTTCCTAATTTCTTTATTTTATCTTTATTTATGTTGTGTTCTTTTTCACGTTTAATAATTTCTTGATCTAATATTTTTTTACTATTTTCAATCTTCTCTACATATGCCTTATGTATTTTTAGCATTTCTTGGTGAAATTCTAATTCTCCTTTTAATTCTTTAACTTTTTTTGGTGCTAAGCCTTTTTCTTGTAATTGTTGTGATAAATTCGTTATTGTTGTATTTAATTCATTTAATTCTGTATGTGCTTGTTTGTGTTCTTCAGTTATTTTTTTATGATTTTCATGTAATGCTTTATGCGTTTGATTTAGTTTCAATATTTCTTCATGAGTTAATATTTCACGATTTAACTCTTCATGATCAATAATGTTTTCCTTTTCCAGTTTATTTATTATCTTATCTAAACGTTTATTACTTTCTTCAATTCTTTTAGTATCTTTAGTAATATTTTTTATAAATTCATTATGCAAATTATTAAGTGCAGAAATTCTTTGTGCAATTGCTTTTTCTTTTTCGGCAAGTTTTATTGCTCTTTGTGATTTTAGAAATTCTTCTTCTTGAACCCTAGCTTTCTCAATAGATTGTTCTACTTCATAGTTCTTGATCTTAGTTTCAGCATTCTCTTTTAGATTGGATATGTCAAAATTCACGCCATATGAAGCTGCTTCGCTTTGTAAACTACTCAATTCTCCTAGGATTGTTTCTATTTGAGAGCGAGAATAAGAATTTTTAAGATGCTCTTTTAAATTATCGAATTTATATTTTAATGTAGCTGTTATATCAGACATACATGCTAATCATCTTTAATATTAACGCCAAGAAATGTTAACAAAAGTTAATAATTAAGTCAAGAAAATTTTAACAAAAATTAATCTTGTATTTCTAGCCATTGATTTAATAACTCGTCTAGTTTCTTTTTATCATTAATTAATTGGCTAGTAATGCGGTTATATTTTTGAGGATTATCTAAATATAGATTAACGTCTTCAAGTTCTTTTTCTAAGTGTTTGATGGATATTTCTAGCTTTTCAATATCGTTGGGCAATGTTTCAAGCAAACGCTGATATTTATAAGATAGCTTTTTATTTAGAGGTTCTTTTTGAGAAGTTAGTGGTAGTGGTTTTGAAGCTTTTTTGGCTATAGGAGAGGTAGTAAAATACTGCTTATAATCTTCATAACCTCCTGTTAAATCATGAATTTTACCTTGAGCGAAAACTAAAGTTCTAGTAACTAACCTATCTAAAAAGTCACGATCATGGCTCACGACTATTAAAGTACCTGAATAATCTGCAAGTATATCTAGTAAAATTTCCAGACTATCCATATCGAGGTCATTAGTCGGTTCATCTAAAATTAACAGATTTCCAGGGTTAATTAGAATTTTTGCAAGTAATAATCTATTAGCTTCACCGCCTGATAAAATAGCGGTTTTTGCATTAAGTAGTTTAGGATTAAACATGAATTGTTTTAAATAACCGGCAACATGTATGGTTTTACCGTTTGGCAAAAATACTTGATCACCGTCTGTAGGACATAAAGTTTGTTGTAATGTATGATTAGGCTCTAGTTCTTCTCTATGTTGATCAAAATATGAAATATCTAAATTACCGCCATATATAATTTTGCCGCTTTCAGGGGTAAGCTGTTTTGTTAGTAGTTTGATAAAGGTAGATTTGCCTGAGCCATTTGCACCAATTATACCAATTTTCTCGCCTTTTTTTACACGAAAGCTAAAATTATCAATAATTTTAGTATTTTTATAACTAAAAGTAATATTATCTGCTTCAATAATGAATTTACTTTTAGCTATATTTTCGGCAAGCTCTGTCCTAACTCTTTGTGTTGAACTAGCTAGTTTTGCAGTCTGTTCTTGTGTTATTGCTCTTAAAGCTTTCAAATCTGCAAGTCTCTTTTGATTCCGCTTACGTCTAGCAGTAACACCGGCATTTAACCATTCATTTTCTTGAGATAATTTTTTATTTAATTTCCGAAGAGCGGCTTCTTCTTGGTCTATGATAATTGTTTGCCATTCATCAAAAAATTTAAATCCTTTATCGGATTTACGTAAAATTCCTCTATCAAGCCACCAAATTTTATTAGTAACATTTGAGAGGAATGTTCTATCATGACTAACGCAAATAATAGCACCGTTATAAGATTTAACAAATTCTTCTAACCATTCGATTGTTGCAATATCTAGATGGTTAGTCGGTTCATCAAGTAGTAATATTTCCGGCTCTAATATTAAAGCTTTAGCAAGGCTTGCTCTTCTCAGTTGACCGCCTGAATAGGTGGATAAATTATCTGTTCCGTTGATTTGTAATTTTTCTAGAATTATATCGATTTGGTATTTATCTATTTCTTTTGTACTATCTGTTTGTTGTAAGACAAAATCATAAACAGTTAGATGAGTTTTTATAGAAATATCTTGTTTTAAATAACCGGTTGTAACTAAAGGATCTTGAAATAATTCACCGTTATCTAGCTCATAATCACCTGATATTACTTTCATTAAGCTTGATTTCCCGCAGCCGTTACGTCCTATAAGACAAATCTTATCGCCTTTGTACAAATAAAGCTCTAAATCAGATAAAATTACTTTATCCGCAAAACTTAAGTTACCGTCTTTAATGTAATAAATTGGGGGCATAGTTGATTATTGGCTAGTTTTTATGTCATTCCTACGGAAGCAGGAATGACATTAGTTAAAGGTTGGTAGACAAAGTTTAATTTGGAAAAGCGCAAAGAGTCCATAAGACGAGGAGCAGAACGTATACTTAATACGTGAGTACCACAGTGCTTATAGGACTTTGTGCCAATTTTTCAAATTAAACGAGTATACTCTTAATCACTAAACTAGCATTAGTACCACCGAATCCGAACGAGTTGGAAAGCACGTAATCTATCTTAGTTTTCTTAGCTTTAAGTGCAACTAAATCTATATTCACCTCATCCATAGGGTTATCTAAGTTTAAGGTTGGCGGTGCAATCTGGTCTCTAATTGCAAGAGCTGAAAAGATAAACTCAACACTTCCTGCCGCACCAAGCAAATGTCCTATTGATGATTTAGTAGAAGACATTAAAACTTTGGGATTCGCTTCTAAAAATAATTTTTGTACGGCTGCTAATTCTATTCCATCACCAAGTGTAGTAGAAGTACCGTGTGCATTAATATAATCAATCATATCGGGCGTGATAGTTGCATCTAGAATTGCGTCTCTCATCGCTCTATAAGCTCCTCTACCTTCAGGGTGTGGAGCTGTCATATGATAGGCGTCACCTGTAGAGCCGTATCCTATAACTTCACCGTAAATTTTAGCCCCTCGATTTAAGGCATGCTCATATTCTTCTAAGACTACAACGCCTGCTCCTTCACCCATAACAAAGCCGCTGCGGTCTTTATCCCAAGGTCTTGAGGCTTTTTCAGGATTATCGTTATATTTAGTACATAATGCTCTAGCAGCAACGAAACCTGCAACTCCGACAGGTGTAACTGGAGCTTCCGCACCGCCTGCGATCATAACATCGGCATAGCCGTGCTTTATCATGCGCATAGCATCGCCTATAGCATGTGCCCCTGTAGAGCAAGCTGTTACTGCCGCGTGGTTTGGACCGCTAAAACCGTATTTTATAGAAACAAGACCGGATAAAAGATTAATTAATGAAGCGGGGATAAAGAAAGGACTAACTTTGCCGTTATTTTCTTGATAAAGTTTGATAGAGGTATCTTCGATCATTTTAAGCCCGCCGATTCCTGAACCTAATATCACGCCGGTTCTATCACGAGATTTTTCATCGTCGGGTAACCAGCCGCTATCTTCAACTGCTTCGGTTGCGGCTGCTACTCCGTAATGGATAAATTTATCCATTTTACTTAGTCTATTAACGTCATCTGCTTGTGTGAAATTTTCAAGTTTAAATCCATCTTTCTCAGAGTTATCTATAAGTCCGGCAATTTTACACGCAAGTTTAGAAGTGTCAAATTCTGTAATAGTTTTTATACCGCTTACTCCATCTACAATATTTTTCCAAGATGAGCCAACATTAAGCCCCACAGGAGTAACAAGTCCAAGTCCGGTAATAACTACTCTTTTATTTACTCTTTGATTCGGCATTTTTAATTGTCTATTAGGGATTTAATTTATGCAGATTAAGATTGGCGTTCTTTGATATATTTTATAACATCGGATACGGTTTTAATTTTAGTGGCTTCATCATCAGGGATATCAATACCGTATTCAACTTCTATTGCCATCATTAACTCTACGGTATCAAGGCTATCGGCTTTCAAATCTTCTATAAATCTTGAATCCGTAGTTATTATCGATTTATCTTTATTTAGCTTTTCAGCAACCATTTCAATAACTTTCTGTTCGATCTTATCCGTTGTACTCATAATTTTGAACTCCATAAATCATTTAATTTTATATGCCGTATAATAGCGGTTATGCAGCTATTAGACTTTGTTTTAACTGTATGAATATTTATTTAAAATATTCATTGCATTTTATCTTTAAAAGAACTTCTAGCACAAAAAATTATTTTATGCTAGCACAAAATAATCTTATTAATTTTTATACCATTAACATACCGCCGTTTACATGTATAGTTTGACCGGTAATATATGATGCCTGATCGCTTGCTAAAAATGCTACTGCGTTTGCCACGTCTTCCGGCATACCGTAAGTGCCTAGCGGAATTTTTTGTACCATAGCTTCTCTTTGTTTTTCATTTAGTTTATCGGTCATATCTGATTTAATAAATCCTGGAGCTACTGCGTTAACCGTAATTCCTCTGGTTGCAACTTCGTAAGAGAGCGATTTGGTCATACCTATTAAACCTGCTTTAGAAGCACAATAATTAGCCTGCCCGGGGTTACCTGAAATTCCTACTATTGAAGATATGTTAATAATACGTCCATACCTGTTTTGTATCATTTTTTTTATTGCTTCACGATTTAAAATAAAATTTGCTTTTAAATTAATATCAATAACTTTGTCAAAATCTTCATCTTTCATTCTAATTGCTAGCGTATCGCTAGTAATACCGGCATTACATACTAAAATATCTAACTTTGATGCTTTAGATATTAAATTTCTACATTCTTCCTTATCGGCAAGATTACATACCTCTATCGTATAATTATCTTTTACAACATTTCCAAGGGATTTTAATTTTTCCTCATTACTACCGCTAATAATTACATGGCTTCCGAGCTTGTGCAGTAACCTCGCTATAGCTCCGCCTATGCCTCCTGAAGCTCCCGTAATTAAGGAAGTTTTACCTGTTAAATCAATCATTTTCTTCCTCCGTTTGATCAAGATTTATATTAGTAATTTTTGACGATTTTTCACGTATTATTTTTTCAATTTCGTTGGAAATTTGTGGATGTTCTTTTAAATATTGTTTGACGTTTTCACGCCCTTGACCTATGCGTACGTTCTTGTAGGAAAACCAAGAGCCGGATTTCTCAACAATATCAAGCTTAACTCCAAGGTCGATTATCTCGCCTTCTTTTGAAATACCTGAACCGTACATTATATCAAAATCTGCAGTTTTAAATGGAGGAGATACTTTGTTTTTGACTACTTTTACTTTGGTTTGGCTGCCTATTACTTCTTCTTTATCTTTAATGGGGCCGATTCTTCTTATATCGATCCTAACAGAAGCATAAAATTTTAAGGCATTACCGCCTGTCGTAGTTTCAGGACTACCGAACATCACACCTATTTTCATTCTGATTTGATTGATGAAAACAGTAATACAATTGGTGCGATTAATTGATGCGGTAAGTTTACGTAAAGCCTGGCTCATTAATCTTGCTTGAGAAGCCATTTGAGCATCACCCATTTCGCCCTCAATCTCTGATTTCGGTACTAAAGCCGCAACACTATCTATTATTATCATATCAATACCACCGGAGCGAATTAACGTATCGGCAATTTCTAGGGCTTGTTCACCTGTATCGGGCTGTGAAATAATAAGCTCATCAATATTTACGCCTAATTTTTTAGCATAAGCAGGGTCTAATGCATGCTCGGCATCAATAAAAGCACATGTACCACCCTTTTTTTGAGCTTCTGCAATTAAATGCAATGTTAGGGTGGTTTTACCTGAGCTTTCAGGACCGAAAATCTCGATGATTCTACCTTTGGGAACACCGCCGATTCCAAGAGCTATATCTAGCCCAAGTGAGCCAGTCGATACGGCCTCTATATCAACATGCGGACGCTGCCCTAGTTTCATTACCGAACCTTTACCGTAGCTTTTTTCAATTTGTGCGAGTGCTGCGGCAATGGCTCTTTCCTTATCTGTATTTGACATAAATTTCCATATTATAAACTTACCAATTAAAATATAAGCTTGAGAAAGAAAAATCAAATTTTATTTATGTTATTGCGCTTGTAAGATTAAATCTTGACTTCCATACTAGGTGATGCTTAGATGTTAAATTTACTTGTGTTATGGTTAATTGATTTGGACTTGCTTACTATGTTACCAACTGAATTAACCTAGGACTATTAACAAAATAAATTTTAAAGCTAATTAAAATACTTGTTAACAGTCCCATAGTTCTCGAAAAAGATAGATTTAGTAAAACCCTTATTAAATAATTTATCACATATGGTATCACAATTTCCGCAAACTGAATATATTGCTAAAGATAATTCATCATCTATATCTTATAAATTTAGATGGCATATTTTAATTATTTTAAGCATTTGCTTACTTTTGGCATCGATGGGTGCTACAATCTTGCATGCTGTTATGCCTACTATAATCCTTGATTTAAAACCATCTAATTTACAACAATTATGGATAATCAATGGCATATGCATTAGTATTATGTCGTGTTTTACTTGGGTTAGGAGGATCAGTGATGATGCCCTCCACTTTATCGGTATTGCGTAACATTTTTACTAATACACATGAACGTATGATCGCAATATCCGTGGGGAATAATGGCAACCGTAGGAGCAGCTATAGGACCAGTACTAGGGGGAGTATTGGTTGAGTTTTTAAATTGGCAATTTGCATTTTTTATAAATGCACCTATTGCATTAGTAATTATTGCCTTTGGCATAGTTTAGATTCCTGAATCATCTAATCCTAGTAATGAACCATGGGATTGGATAGGAGTATTTCAATCGTTTTTTGGGATGGCAGCTTTAGTTCAAGGCATTAAGATGTTGGCTAAATACGGTATTATGAATCTAGTATCCGGCGGAATGCTATTAATTGGTATTGTGTTACTAATAATATTTACCTTATGCCAACTTAAAAGTGATGATCCGTTAGTGGATATGCGTTTATTCTTAATTAGCAATTTTAGTATAGGAGTGATAGTTTATTTGCTGATTACGTGTGTCTTAGGATCCATAATGTATCTTATGTCCTTATGGTTACAGTTTATCATCAAAGGGTTAAGTCCTTTGTATGCAGGGCTTTATATGTTGCCTGCAGCAGTTTTTGCTTTAATTGCATCTTTAGTTATGCCATATTTACTCACACGATTTATTGCACGTGTAATAATGTTTAGTGGGCTTATTTTACTACTATATCATTGATTTTACCTAGTATATTAGACTATATTATCGAATACTATATATCTTGGATTGCTTGGTATAGGAAGTAGTCTATGCCTCTCTACCACCGTAACAGTTATGATGAATGCAGTACCGGCAGAGAGATCCGGAGGTGCAGCAGCATTACAAGAAACAGCATATGAATTAGGTAATGTATTAGGTATAGCTGTTATTGTGAGTATTACGTCTTTTATATATAGTAACAATCTAGTAATCCCTCACGGTGTTTCTGTATCAATGGCAGAAATAGCTCGTGACTTAATCGGTGAAGGAATAATTATTGCTCAACAACTACCACCTTCATTTGCTCACGAATTAATTAAGGAGGTTAATATTACTTTTATAAATGCATTTAATATAGTAGGTATTATTCTAGGAATAATCATGCTAATATTGGCGAGTGTGATTATGTATGTTCTTACTCCTTTTAAAGCATCTACCTCTCTACATTAATATGATGAAACTGGTATAGAAACCTTACCGTCTTTTGCTATTTTTGCACTATTTACCATAATAGTTAATAATGATCTTAGTGCTTATTTTTATAGTAGGTAGTTAATAAAATGAGATGATGATATTTTCAAGGCTATAAATCATTACTAAATATTTTTTCTAATTCTGCTAAGCGTTGTTCTATTCTTTCGATATCGCTTTTTGTTATAGGTCTTTCTAGTAAATCTGCTATCTCGGCTCTTAGATTTTTTTTATTTTCATTTACAGTAAATTCTGTAACGAGTCTTGAGATGGTTTTAGTATTTTGGTCAGACATATTTGTTTCCGATTGATTAAACTTAAACTGCTCAAGTTTCAACCACCGAAGAGAAATAAACTCTTGGTGGTCGTGGGAGTAAGAAAACCGTCAACGACAGCCATAATAGTCTTTAGGTTCTAAGCTTAAGCTTTAAACCTTGGACATAACTGTTATAACCCCGACCGGAATAAAGCCGAGGATTGCATCAGTTTTGTGAGCAATGTTCTCACTTTTGGCAGAGGTTTTGACACACCGAAATAGCACTTTGCTACTCTAAGTATCATTTTATATATAACTTTCAAAAAGTCAATGATGGTTTTTGTTATGGTACTAACAACGTTCTATGCTTCTATATCTGAGGAGTCATATGATGATGATACATCGGCTAATAACGGCATTTCGCAATTTTGATAGTCAATATCTGTGTAACGAGGGTTAAATATCTCAAATATTTCTGTAATGCTTTCTTTATATTCTTCAGACTCGGGATTTGCTGTTCGTATGATTGTTATTAAGCGTGCAAAGTTGCTGATAGTCTTAAAACTATCATCACCGCCAAGACTCTTACATATTTCATGCAATATTCCGCTTGAAGAACCTAAGTTTATTGCTATAGCGGATGGGGAATTTAATTTTACAATTTCATTATTTAAATTAGTTAGTGGTAGTATTGAGAATTCATATTCCTTAATAGATTTTGCTAGTTTTATAATATCATGTAAATTATTTATTTTTATAACTTCATCTAATATAACTGCATTATTCTTAAAATTTGCATGTATTAGTTCTATAAATGCTAATTCTTTATTCTTCATTACTAAATCTAAATTTTCATTTTTTATATTTCTTCCCTTATACCAATCCCATCCATATTTAATGCAATACCCTAAGATAGTACCTACAGCTAGTGTTCCTAATGCTACTCCAGCTATATAAGCACCGCTATATCCACCGTCATTTGTATCATCGTTAGGTCTTTCTGTAGTAGTAGGGTCAGTGTAAGCTTTACCGAGTTGATCTAAAATATCTTTACCTATTTCTGTAGGAGAGACATTATCTAAAGAGAGACCTAAGTGATTTAGAGTATTTTCAAGAGTATTTATAAACGATTCACGAGGGATTAAAGTTTCTTTATAAGTGTTATAGTTTTGTAAAGCACTCATAGCTTCTTCTTTAGTGCATTCATTTAAACCCAAGAAATCAGCTCCGCTAGTTTCGGTAATATTGCCTTGAGAGAACATATAATCATTCGTTACTTTATAAAGTTGATCAAGAATACTAGCCGTACCGTTTTGATGAGGTGTCACGGCTTGTTGTAAAAGTATATGAGGATTATTTTCAGCATCGATAAAAATATTATTTATTGGAGTATTTAAACCATTGTTGCACTCTTGGTGTAATATTGAAAAATCATTTGGGGACTCATTGAAAGATTGTTCAATGTTTTTCCAATTACACTGTGCATTATACACTATATAACCTTTTTTAAAAGCTCCTTCAACAGTACTATATACTGATGAAAATATAGTACTGCTTAATTTATGAATAATGTGGCTTACATTACCCGGTAAACTGCTTGCTATTTCATTTCCAAACATAGGCATAATGCATTTAAAATTTATATTTAATATAGATGCCATAATGTTACTCCTTTAATTAATAAAACGTGGTTTCTAAAGTATGTGAATGTTTTTGTCAAGAATAAATAAATTAATATATGGAAATAATATATGGAAAGATTTGAGAAAGATGATTGTTATGCTGTAATGTTTCGTTTTTTCGTCATTGCGAGGAGAGGCAAAGCCTCAACGTGGCAATCTCAGGCATTTTGTACTAGACTTCTTGCATAACCTATCTTATAAAGAGGAACTTGCAGGAAACGGATGCGAGTACCGGATTAACGTACAAATTACCTTTAGAAGGAGGTTATGCAAGAAATCTACTGTTTCATGAGGTTGCTACGCTCCTTACAGTCGCTCGCAATGACGATTTGGTGTCCATGCAATAATACCTTGCGGGAATGACATAGAACGAGCTATACAATATTACTTACCTATGCAGAAATTTTTAAAGATCTCGCCTAGTATTTCTTCTACGTTGATAACACCCGTAATTGCACCGATGCAGCGTGCCGTCATTCTAATATCTTCAGTTGCTAGAACTAAATCATTATCTAAGCTAAAAGCCGTTAAATGTGAGAGAGCTTGTTGTAAATAGTTACGATGACGCTGATTTGTTATATAAGGAGTTTCGGTAAATCCTGCCATGTTTTCGGCAATATTTTCAATATTTTTTAATATACTTGAAAGAGCAATATTATTTTTTACTGAAACTCTTAAGCATTTATATTTATTTTCAATAGAAAAGATTTTACTAGCTTCGATTAAATCGATTTTATTAATTATTGTGATAGTATTTTCATCAATTAAATTAATAATATCTTCATTTATAGAGGAGTCTAATTTTTCGGCATCAAACATTATAATTTTAATATCTGCTGTTTTAGCTGAATTTATAGCTCGTTTTATACCTTCTTGCTCGATAATGTCACTACTTTCTTCTCTTATACCTGCTGTATCCTGTAAAATAATAGGATAGCCGCCAATGTCTAAATGTCCCTCAATTATATCTCTAGTAGTTCCTGCAATATTTGAGACAATCGCTATATCTCTCTGCATTAAGAAGTTTAGTAAGCTAGACTTACCAACGTTTGGCGGACCGATAATTGCAAGCTTAAGACCACTGCGTAGTAATTCTCCTTTTCTGTTATCATTAAGATATTCCGATATTGTATTTACAAGAATTGTATGAGTATTAGTAACCTCATTAAGGACGGTATCAGGTATATCTTCATCAGGGAAATCTATATAAGCTTCAAGCAGAGAGATAATTTTTAAAAGCTGACTACGCCAATTATTATATAATTCTTCAAGTTTGCCGCTTGCTTGTCTAATTGCTTGCTTATGCTGCATTATAGTTTCGGCATTAATTAAATCGGCTATCCCCTCTGCTGCAGTTAAATCAAATTTGTTATTTAAAAAAGCTCTTTTGGTAAACTCTCCTGCTTCTGCCAAACGAATACCAGCTATATTTAATAATGCATTTGTCAGCATTATAGATATAGCTTTGCTGCCATGCGTGTGAATTTCGACTACGTCTTCCCCGGTAAAGCTACCAGGTGACTTAAAATAAACAACCATAACATTATCGATTAGCTCCTTAGTTTCAGGGACTGTAATTTGTTGATAATACATTAATCTTGATTTAAAGTCCTTTCTACCGGTAAGTAGCTGTAAAACTTCTAGGCTTTTAGGACCAGAAATCCTAAAAACCGCTACGCCTGCTTTACCGAATGCAGAGCTTTGTGCAAATATCGTTTCCACTTATTTTCTATGCCTCTTGCTTAAGTTATTTTATATAATATAATAACAACAGAAATAATCATATTATTATTACTTAAGAAAATCATGACACCAAAAACAACCTCTTTAAACTTTAGCCGTTTAAATTGTCAAATCCCGAATTATAAAACTAAAATTCTAGAACTTAGCAAGGAACGTGATTCAAGTTCCATATATATAGATTTTGTTCAAAAATTTTTAAATTATATTCCGATAGATTATGATTTTGAGAATAGAGAAGAATTATTCCAAAATTTTGCAGATGAAGCCTTTAAGTTTTTTAAGCAGAGGATAGCAAGAGCAAGAAAAATAGCAATAACAAAGGCAGTTATCGAAAATGATCCGGCAATAAATGTCTTGATATTACTTGATAATAAGCCGTATATTGTTGATTTTATCATATGTTTGCTTAAAAACATGAATTTGCAAACTAAGTTTTTACTCCATCCGGTAATAAACTGTGTCCGAAATAGTAAAGGAGAATTAGAAAAAATATTAGAAAATTCTGTGTCGGATGAAAAATCAGAATCAATACTACATTTAACCATTTTAGGAAATTTTGACGATAAAACTACTACATTTTTAACCGAGGCTATAAATGAAAGATTAGAAAAGTTAGAGCAAAGCTATAGCCATTTACCGCAATTACTCACAAAATTACAAGATTTATCTAAAAATATAATTGATAATTATAAATTAAATTTTAAAGAGGCTAAAGAATTCTTAAATTGGTTACAAAACGATAATTTGGTTTTATTGGGGACTCTTGATTTTGAAGTAAAATCTTTAAAATTAAGCAATGAAATAGGAGCAGCAAAAATATGGCAAGAAGTAAAAGACGAGATTGATGATATTATAAAATGTTCTGCTAGTCCTTTATATCAAAATCAATTAATAATACTCGGTAAAATAAATAGTGCGTCGCTTATCCATTCAGATAATTTAATCGACTATATCTTAGTGAAAAAATTTGACTCTTCGGGTGAATATATTTCGGGAAGTATAATTTTCGGTATATATAATTCAAATATGTATTACCATTCAATAAGTAATATTCCAATCCTACGACAAAAATTTAATTTTGTAATTGAGAAAGCCGGTTTTGCATTATCTGGTTATAATGCCGATAAGTTAAGAATTTTAATGGAGTCGTTACCGAGAGAAGCTTTAATACAAATTGATCAAGGCGATTTATATTGTATGTGTTTACATATGCTCTCAAGTATGATGAGTAAGAAGCTTAAATTATTTATTCAATATGATTGGTCTAGTTCTTTTCTTAATATCATAATTTTTCTGCCACGAGAACGTTTAACGGCTGAAATGCATAATATGATAGATTGTTATTTAGCAGAAAAATTCGGTAGTAAAATTTTATCCAACCATATCACCGAAGTAGCCGGTAATTTTTCTTATCTTTTTGTAACGCTTGAAGCACAAGGGGAACATAAAATAAATTTTGCAGCAGAAATAATACAACAAGATTTAGATCGTATCTCTACACGTTGGAGTGAAGATTTTTATTTTAAGCTTTCTAAAAAATTCGGCGAATATCAAGCAGGTATTAATTTAAAGCTTTTTGATAATGTTTTTCCGGCAGATTATAGGCAAAAATTTTCTCCGGAAATAGCTTTAGTAGATATTGAATATCTAACGGAAGCAAGTAAGTCACAAAAATATATGTTTAATCTAGTTTCTGTAAATGAAACGGAATTTTACTTAAAAATATATAGTCCAAAAGTAAAACTTGCACTTTCTAACATATTGCCGCCAATAGAAAATTTAGGTTTTAAAGCAATTGATGAACAAACTTTTGCAATTAAGGAGGCTCTCGAAATCAAAGAAAGCTGGATATATAATTTTATCTTAACTTCTATTGTACCTGTAAAGGATAATATTACCGAATTAAAAATAAATGTTGAAGAAGCTTTAGACAAAATGGCACTTGGGATGCTTGCTAATGATTCTTTAAGTAAATTAATAGTGCTTGCCGGTTTTAATTGGAAGCAAGTTAAACTCGTCAAAGCTTTAACAAGATATTTACATCAAACGGGATTTAGTTACGGTAAAGGCTATGTACAGTTAACGTTACTTAAACATCCCGAATATACAAAAATGTTGGTAAATCTATTTGATATAAAATTTAATCCTAAACATTCGGATAATAATTGTGAAGTAATTAAAGACAAACTAAATAATTACTTAGTAACCGTTGAGATGAGTAGTGAAGATAAAGTACTACGTAATATGCTTGGTATAGTTAATGCTATTACTAGAACAAATTACTATCAACCACATAAACATATTTTTTCATTTAAGTTTGATTCTTCAAAAGTACCGGATTTACCTAAACCTGTTCCGTTTGCCGAAACATTTGTTTATTCTAGAAATTTTGAAGCTGTTCATTTAAGAGGCGGTCCCGTATCACGCGGAGGGCTTAGATGGTCGGATAGAGCAGAAGATTATAGGCTTGAGGTCCTTGGGCTTATGAAAGCACAAATGACTAAGAATTCCGTTATTGTCCCTGTCGGTTCTAAAGGCGGCTTTTATGTTCATTTTACTGAGGAAGGGCTTACTCGTGATGAATATATGGAAAAAGTGGTAGAATGCTATAAGAATTTCTTGAGAGGTTTATTAGACATAACTGATAATATCATTGACGGTAAAGTAGTACATCCAAAAGATGTTATTATTTATGATAAAGAAGATCCTTATTTAGTGGTTGCTGCCGATAAAGGTACAGCCTCATTTTCGGATTATGCTAATAGTGTGGCAAGAGAATATAATTACTGGCTTGATGATGCTTTTGCTTCCGGTGGTTCTGCAGGTTACGATCATAAAAAAATGGCTATTACTTCCAAAGGAGCTTGGATTTCCGTAACTAATCACTTTAAAACTTTAGGGTTAGATGTCCAAAAAGACCCTATTACCGTCGTAGGTATAGGAGATATGTCGGGAGATGTGTTCGGTAACGGTATGCTCAGATCAGAGGCTATTAAGTTAGTTGCTGCCTTTAATCATAAACATATATTTATTGATCCTACTCCTGATCCTTTATCAAGTTTTAATGAGCGTTTGCGTTTATTTAATTTAAAGGGTTCTAATTGGTCTGATTATGATTCTAAGCTTATTTCTAAAGGAGGCAAAGTATTTGAACGCAGTAGTAAATTAATAAAATTATCACCGGAAATTAAAAAATTACTTGATATAAATGATAATGAATTATCACCGGAAGAATTAATTAAAGCTATTTTAAAAGCAGATGTTGATTTATTGTGGAATGGCGGAATAGGCACTTATATCAAAGCTAAAACGGAAAATAATTTAGAAATCGGTGATAAAGCAAATGATAACCTTAGATGTAACGGTGAAGAAATTAGAGCAAGAGTTATAGCAGAAGGCGGTAATGTTGGGGTATCACAGAGAGGTAGAGTTGAATATGCTAAAAAAGGCGGACGCATAAATGCTGACTTTATTGATAATTCAGCAGGTGTTGATTGCTCCGATCATGAGGTAAATATCAAGATTGCTTTAAGTAGTGCGATAACCTCAGGAAAAATTACTTTAGAAGAACGTAATAAACTTCTAAACGATATGACAAAGCAAGTTGAAGAGTTAGTATTACTTGATAATTATAAGCAAACCGAAGCAATAACAATTATGCAACTATCTCCTACTTTAACTGTTAATATACTTAGTCAATTTATAGATATTTTAGAAGAAGAAAAAGTATTAGAGCGGGAAAATGAATTCTTGCCTAGTGCAGAAGAATTGAATAGAAGAGCTATTAGCGGTGAAGTATTAACTCGTCCTGAGCTTTGCATATTGCTATCATATAGTAAGAGATCTGCTTATCATGAGTTAATTAATTCTACTTTTTCCCATGATAAATATTTTGATGCATATCTTATAGATTATTTTCCTGAAATGATGCAAAAAAATTTTCGTAATGAAATTTTATCTCATCCACTTAAACATGAGATTATTAAAACCGTTACTATAAATAAAATAATTAATCAGCTTGGAGGACCGCTTATTAGTATTGTAAAGCATGAGATTGGGGCTCCTCTTTGTGATATAATAAGGTCATATACCATTATTTGTGAAATTTTTGATCTTGATGATATATGGGAAACGATAAGTAAGCTACCTACTAATATTGATTACAATGTAAAAATCGACATGTTTACCGAAATAACGAAATTAATGCGTCGAGGTATTTCGTGGTTTATTAAAAATTTAAAACATCCTATTAATATTAGTGAAACTATAGAAGAGTTTAGAATTCCTGCACAAAACCTAAGAAAAACGGTAGATACTTTATTAGTCGGAGAAACTAAAATAAGATTTGAAGAAAAATTAAATTATTATACCACTAGCGGGGTAGAGGCATCATTTGCTGCTACTATCGCTACATTTGACAATTTAATTTCAGTATTTGACATTATATATGTAACAAAACAGACTTCAGGGAATAATAAAGAGATAGCAAAAGCTTATTTTGTTATAAGTGATATGTTTAGTCTTGATTGGTTACGTAAAGCTTGTGATAGTCAATTGAACGATTCATTTTGGCGTCGCTTAGGTATTCAATCGCTAAAAGATGATTTATATGACAAACAACGTAGATTATTAATAAAAATAATTAATAAATCTAAAACAACTATTGATTTCAATTTATGGATTGATAATAATAATAACTTAGTTAGAAATTTTCTTGATTTTATTAAAGAAATTAAAGCTCAAGAAACTATAGACTTAAATATAATTATTTTAGCAAACAAGAAATTTGAAATATTCTTACAAAAACTTGAGTAAATTATGTCGTCAATGCTTAAGCAAATTAGGTTAGATTCAGGTAAAACTTTAAATCAGGTATCTAGTGATTTAAAAATTAGAAAAAAATATTTAGTAGCTTTAGAAGAGGGTGATTTTGATATTTTACCGGGAGCAGTATACGTAAGAGGTTACTTAAAATTATACTTGGATTATCTTAATGTAAAAGATAGAAATGCAGAGCAGATAGAAGCTACTAAACAGAACGAAACCGAAAAATTATTAAATAATAAAAGAGCTACGGTATTGATAAATTATAAACGTAAAAAACAATTAGCACTTATATCTATTATAATGTTATCAATTATTATTGTAAGTCATCCATTCATAATTAACGCTTAAACGAAAATGGATAATGAAATATTAGACTGCTTACAGAACGAAGCTAATAAAGAGGCATTTGAAGGGGACACGGAACGCGGCACCGCAGCGTACATAGACGTACGTGAGGATGCGAGTATAGGATCGACGTACAAATTACCTTTAGAAGCAAGTTATGTAAGCAGTCTAAAGAAATTAATGGAAGAAGTAGAACATAAACTCGATGATTTGTTGAGTATGCTTGTAAATAATCAAAATGAAGTTCAAAAATTACAAAACGAAAATAAAGCATTAAAAGATAATTATATAACAATGCTAGATCAAATTAACATTTATATTAATGAACTTGAAGAAATAAAAAAACAGCAAAAATAATTATGTCAATTGTTACGGTAACATTAAATAACAAGAGTTTTCAATTATATTGTAATAATGGAGGTGAGGAAGAATTACTATCTTTAGCGAATAAATTGAATGATAAAATAGCGGAAATTAAACTTGGTAGTCCCACAGCCTCTTTTGAGCTATTATTAGTTATGGCATCACTTAATGCGCAAGCTGAAATAGCTAGTCTAACAGAAAAACTTAATAAAAACGGTCTTCAAAAAAATCATCCTGACGAAGAAAAATTCGCAGAAACCTTAACTACTATAGCAGGTTACCTAGAAAACCTTGCACGTAAAATGGGAAAGTGATATATTAGCTCTTGGCTGCTTGGTTCGTGAGCTTAATATTAACCTAGGACTACCACTAACTTTTAGGACATCGTCCCTGTCTAATACTAATTCAGTTTAGATATATGAAGTCCACCTTTACATAAAGGTCTTTGAAGGATTTTAAGTAACGGCCAAAGCGGTCATGTATACTCGTTTAATTTGAAAAATTGGCTACGTTGTCTTTTGCTGATAATCCTCACGTACTAAGTATGTACGCTGCGGTTATCAGCTTCAAGACGCCTTGCTCTTTTCCAAATTAAACTTCGTCTACCTACTTTTCGTTTACTCACAGTATACCTTTAAAATGAAACAAACAAAATCACGCAATAAAGTTCTCGGTGCTTTTTTAGGCACTATTATTGAATATTACGACTATAGTTTATATGGTTTTTCAGCGGCAATTATCGCTGATAAATTCTTTTCAGCCAGTACTGATCTATTAACAAAGCTTGTAAATGTTTTTGCCGTTTATGCAGCAGCATATTTATCAAAGCCTATGGGTGCTTATATTTTTGGACGTATAGGGGATATATACGGTCGAAAAAAAGCCTTAAGTTTTACGATTATCGGTATTGTAATCCCTACCTTAATAATAGGTTTATTGCCCGATTATTCCTCGATAGGAGTTTGGAGTACAATAATTTTAGTTTTATGTCGCTTCATGCAAGGTATTTTTATTGGAGGGGAATATGACGGTGCAGCGATTTATGTTATTGAACATTTAGGAGCAAAATACCGATTTACTGCCTCGGCAATAACTAGATGTACAGGAGTAATGGGTTTATTATGCGGAATCGGTGCAACTAATTTCTTTAATTCTCATATTTTTCCGGAGTGGGGTTGGCGTATTCCGTTTTTACTAAGTTTACCACTTGCATTAATAACTCTTTATTATCGCCGGAAATTTGATGAAACACCGGAGTTTAAAAAAGCACACTATAGTCAAGATTCTATTGAAAAACTTAGCTCTATAATTAAAAAGCAATGGAAAAATATTGCACGGTTAATATTTTTAGCCGGAGGTTTTGGAGCAACATATCAAATTGCGATCATCTTTATGAAGCAATATTTACCGATCGTATTACCTTCAGTCGGTATTATTATGAGTTCTTTTTCGGTCTTAATAGTAATATGTTTTGCTGTTTGCATGCCGATTGCCGGTTTTATTGCTGATCGCTTAGGAGTTAATTCGGTATTAAAAATCGCATTTATATGTACTATTACAGCAAGTGTATTTTTTGTGATAGCAGTAAAATATCAAATGACTAATTTAGGGCTTGCGGCTAGTTTAATGTTAGCTGCATCAGTTGCACCTTTTAATGCTCTTGCTCATAGTATAGTTATTAAGTCTTTTGTAGTTAAAGAACGCTATCGTGTTATAAGTTTAGGACATAATATCGGCTCAATGTTAATGTCCGGTACTGCTAATTATATTTGTGCAAAGGTAATAAAATCATTTGGTTTTAACCTATTCCCGATTTTATATCTTTGCATGTTTGCCGTACTTGCTTATTCTATGACCATATTATTTAACCGTAATAGGTAAAAAATAAATCTTGACGAAAATAATGAATATAAGTATCTTTGTTTGTAATTTTTTTAACTTTAAATTTAAATGTTATGCATAAAATTTTTCATAAATCTATAATTTTTATTATCTTATCTATACAAGGAAATATTAGTTTTACCGATGCAAACGGAATTATATACGCTAGATATTGGTAATTGCAAAGAACGTAAATATGACTATGAAGATCATTTGGAAGAATTGTTGAAGCAAGAAATTTCTTTAGCAATGCAGAAGAATGGTTTAAGAGTTAAGCTATTGCACAACAAAGATATTAGAACACAAAAGCTTGATAGATTTAGTATCTCGTTTTCGTAGCTCCTATGATAATGTTTATACTGCTTTATATACGCCTTTATTATGGCCTGAAGAAAAAGCTTTCTCAATGACTCAAAATATAGGTGAACCTGTTATTATTTTAGGAGAAAAAACAGGAGCTGATATATTTGTATTACTTAATTATGTGCAAATGATAAAGACTAATGGAGCTCGTACACGTGACTTTTTGATGAGTGCTTTGGGTTGTTCAGTAAGTAATGCAGATAATATATTTTGTCTATAGGAATAGTAGAAGCAAAAAGTGGTAGAATATTATGGACTAATGCAACGCCCCAAGCACAACCATTTAGTAGCTCTATTTTCTCTTCTCGTGATAAATCAGAAATTGGCAATTTTCATTCAGTAATAAATATGCTTTTATCTCCATTATAAACTGAATTTTGTGTCGTCCAGGGGTGGTTGGTGTAGCTTATCATTCCTCTCTGTTATCCCGTGATTTATTCACGGGATCCAGTAAAACATATAGTATGGGTAGACAAAACACATCTAATTTAAGTTCATAAACTATAAATCGTTTTTATCAAATAGGAAAAATTCACCTATTTCATGGATAATAAACTTATTTTCATCAATATTATGTTTTTTTCCGATCTCTTTAAAAAGAGTATCGTTATAACCCGAATCACCTATAAAACAAATATCTCCTATCTTAGTTTTAATGATAAAAGTTCCCCATAATGCTTTATTTTTATCAAATATTCCTCTAGCCGACCAATGCTGTGTCGGTTCTAAATAAAATTCTACATCGCCTTTAATTTCATCTTCTTGGAAACTTTTTGAATTTAGCTGTATTTCTTGTTCTTTATCACCCTAAGGTAACAATTTCTGCATCGGTAATATGTTTTTTGATTATTACGTCATTCATTAGCGGTGTAATAATCTTAGGCTTATCTCGTACCCATAAATCTTTAATTGTGCTGATGTCTAAATGGTCATAGTGATTATGGCTTATTAATATAACATCTATTTTAGGTAAATCGGTAAAATTAATACCGGGTTTTACCACTCTCTTTGGTCCTGCAAAAGTAAAAGGACTAACCCGCTCCGACCATACTGGATCGGTTAAGATATTTAAACCGTCTATTTGAATTCAAAAGGTTACATGCCCTACATAGGCTACTCGTACAGCGTCATCTCGATCGCTTGATATTAATGAATTTTGCGGCACTCGCCTATGCTCACGTACATTTGTACGTTCCGCAGGCTCTTCCTGAAATTCATCTTGTCTGAAGCGATCGAGATTTAGCTGTGTATTTTTATTGCTAGTTATTTTTTGTGGTGGAATATCAGTGGAAGTAAGCGGCAGTGCTGTCGGCCATTTTGGTCGTTTTGAAGTTATTTTCCATTTTAGAATATCAAGTAAGGTTTTAGGTTTTATATTAGGATCAATATTGAAAAACATATTTTTATTTAGATAGACCTTCCTTTCGGTTTATTATAGCTTTTAACTTGTTCAGCAAAAGATTTTGTCTCTTTATTTGTTGGTTTATGAATAAATCCTCTAGTTTTTTCTCCTATCAACATGGCTTCTTGAAGTATATCTTTAGCTATAGATGCCGATATTTCCGGAGTTTGTTTTATTTCTACCGTTATCTTTTTTGCTTTATTTATGTCTCTGCCTATTACTTCATCTAGTGGAACATTTTTATAATCTGCAAGAGCAACAATTGCTCCCATATCAGGCATTTTTGTACGACCATCTAGAAAATTTTTCCACGCTGTTTCATGAGTACCTGTTTTTTCACTTAACTTATACGGGGTTATATTGTCTGTTTCTAATATATTCAGTACAAATTTTTTAAAATTATTTCTAATTTCTTCTGGACCATCTTTATTTGTTTCTGATATATTGTTAATCCGATTAAATCTTTCTTTTGACCTTATATCTTCGCTCATTATTTTTTCCTGTAAAATTTACTCCTAAAAATTGAGAGTTAAAATAACTTCATAGATAGCCTCTTAGACTTATTTATTAATATATAACTAATAAATAGTAAATAGAAGATAATTATAATGAAAATAATAAACTTAAGCTATTGAATTAAGTATTTAGGTCTTATATATGAAATTTAAATTAATCTATTTTAACTTTTTTTGTCACAAATTATAAAATTTTTCTGCAGTAGGAGCCACGTCTTTTCCACTTCTTTTACTATAAATTAAATTTCAGATGCAGAATCTAAGATATTTTAAAAAGATTATATAAATTAAAAATTGTTTTTTCTGCATCTTGATCATTTATGAATAAGGTAATTTTAACTTCTGATAATTGTATCATGTTAGCATTTATATTATCTTTCGTTAACTTTGATAATATTGTTTCAAGTAATTTACAATCATTTTTAATCCCATAACCAATAAGAGAGATTGTAGCAATTTCGGTATCAAAAGTAAAATCTTGTATCTGCTTATCATCTTTTAAATTAGTCAGTAAAGCTTGTAAATTATTTTTATCGGTTAAATTTGTAATAAAACTATATTCTTCATTATTTTTTATCTCTTGCATAAACTCAATATGATTATTATTTTGTGTAATCATATTTGCAACTTGCAAAAAACTTAAAGAAATGTTCTTTACAGATATTTTTAATAAATTTTTATTAGAAGTAATGCTGTTAATAATCCCATTCTCCATATTTTTATCCTTTGAAGTGATTAACGTACCTTCTGTATCCGGTGAAAATGTTGACAGAACACGCATATCTACTTTATACCGCATTACTAACTCTCCGGCTCTAGGGTGTAGTACTTTTGCTCCACTTGATGCTAGTTCTAACATTTCTAAAAAATCTATTTCTTTTATCTTCTTGGCATTTGGAATAATTCTTGGATCAGCAGTAAATATTCCCTCTACATCGGTATAAATATCACATCTATCGGCTTTCATAGCTGCAGCGATTAAGGCGGCAGTAGTATCAGATCCTCCTCTGCCCAAAGTAGTTAACCTATTGGATTTGTTAATTCCTTGAAAACCGGCTATTATAGGGACTGTATTTAACTGTAAAGATTTTTCTAGTAAATCTGTAGTAATTGATTCTACTAAAGCTTTACTATGATTATTATCGGTGAGCATCGGTAATTGCCAAGCTAGAAATGATCGCGCCTTTATGTCTTCTTCTTGAAGAGCGAGCGCTAGTAATGAAGCAGTGACTATTTCACCGCTAGAAAGTGCTACATCATATTCTGCAAATTGAGAAATGTTGTTAAGGCTTGATACTTCATTACACAATGTGACAAGTTGATTAGTAACACCTGCCATAGCCGAAACTACTACAATTACTTGGTTATTTTTAGCTATTTCGGTTTTTATGATAGGAACGATTTTTTTTATTCTATCAACATTTGCAACGGAAGTGCCACCGAACTTTTGAATTATTAAGGCCATAAGTAAAGAAAGCCTAATAGAATATTATGTTATATGATTAATTTCCGCCTGTCGTCATCTAGCTTACTTACAGACATTAATTGTGTAGGACGGTTTTCAATTGTCATCTCGCGACTTGATCACGGGATCCAGCTTAAAATACTAATAATATTAGTACTTTAAGTTGTTTTTATGGACCATATAGTCAAGCCACGGGGTAACAAAGTGGATTTTACCAATCAACACAACAATACCATAAAAAGCATTTTTCGTTCCACGTAACACTAGTAGATCAAACCGCAATACTTAAGCACTGGCAATTTCTTTAACATTCACGATTTTATGATTTCGCTTAGTTAAAAATTCTACTCTACCTTCTATCAAAGCAAATATTGTATGATCTTTGCCAAGTCCTACATTCGTTCCAGGATGAATTTTTGTGCCGCGTTGTCTAACTATAATATTACCGGGTATTACATATTGTCCATCGGCTTTTTTAACTCCCAGCCTTCGACCGGCCGAGTCTCTTCCATTCCTAGAACTACCACCGGCTTTTTTGGTTGCCATTTTATAATTCCTTTTAAGTTATTATTATTGTTTGGTAATATCTAATATTTTTAATTCCGTCAATTCTTGACGATGACCGGCTTTACGACGATAATTTTTTCTACGCTTTTTCTTAAAGACTATAATCTTATTATCTTTAAGTTGGTTAGTAATTTCAGCCGTAACGACAGCCCCTTTAACTATTGGAGTTCCAATAAAAGAAGGCTTTGAGTATTCGCCAATCATTAAAATTTGATCAAACTGAATTTTAGAGCCAAGTTCTCCATCAATTTTTTCGACTTTAATAATACTATTTCTGTCTACTTTATATTGTTTTCCACCTGCTTTTATAACTGCGAACATGAAAACTATCTCTTTAAAAATTTATAAATATTTATCGTATCATATTATTATATTAGAAATTAGTCAATGATATTTTTTTATAGCAAATCTATTGTCGAATATCTATTAACACAAATATAATTGCGTATTGAGTTACCGCAGCAGATATTGCAGCTAGCAAATCATCAAGCATAACGCCGATACTGCCCTTAATATTTTTGTCCAACCAATTAATAGGCCAGGGCTTTACTATATCAAAAAATCGGAATAGACAAAAAGGTAATACGAAAAGTAATATAATATTTATTGTTAGCGGACTAAAATATTTAATTAAATACGATTCATTAGCAAATAAAGCGGAAAAAAATACTAAAACGATAGTTAGCATTTGCCCTACTACTTCATCAATTACCACTTCTTTAGGGTCTTCTGAATTTGTATAATTTAAATATATTTTAGTAAAATAAGTGCCGAGTATTAAGAGTATCAAACATAGGCTAAAGCTTATAATAAATATACTGACAAGTTGAGCTTCACCGAGAGTAAGACTTAAGAAAGGAATGATTATTTTGTTATTAACAATAAAATATATTAAGAAATAAGTTAGAGGGAAAGCGGCAATCGATCCAAAAGTGCCTGGGCAGTATTTTATTTTCCCGATATAAAAAAAAGTAGCAAAAAATTCTGAAAATTGTTTTTTAGTAAACATTTCTTTAATTATTTTATCCTAGATTAGAGCTATAATATCTTATATAATTAAATTTTAACTTATACAGCAAGAATATCATGGGAATGAGCTTTAGCCATTTATTAATAGTTTTATTAATTATTTTTGTATTATTCGGTGCCGGCAAATTACCGCAAGTCATGTCCGACCTTGCTAAAGGTCTTAAAGCTTTTAAAGACGGCATGAAAGACGACGGTAGTGATAATGATAAAAATAAATAATTAATCTTTAGTGTCCCTTTGTCATCCCGTGGCTTGACCAGCCTTGTTGCATGGCTTGAAAAACCTACTCAATGTCATTCCCGCGGAAGCGGGAATCCAGTACTTTAAAGATTTTTTGAAAAGCTCGATTTATCTCGCTTTACTCTGGATTCCCGCTTCCGCGGGAATGACATCCTGAACGTTCTGGTCAGGTTACTGAGTGACCAAGATACAACAACGCCCTAATTTCCTGAAATAGTAGAATATATCCCATTCTCTTTCCTAATAACATCATATCGTCTCTGAGCTACTCCATCGATGAAATGAATATTACCGGATAAACCTATATAAGGTTGTCTACTGTTCATTCTATTTAAAAACCTTTCAGATGCAAATTCATTGCCTATATAGTTTGCAGTCATACGTCCTAAATCATAAGAAAGAAGATGCATGAAGCCTATATGGTTAATACCTAAGTCTTTTGCCCTATCCGGAACGTTGCTATTGAGTAAATTTAAAGAGCCGGTAAAGCTAATATCGATATTTTCAGGGTAATCGATATCAATACGATTATCACCGATTAAAATAGCCTTTTTATCTAAATTATATTTACGAATACTATCAGCGAGTAGGTTTAAATTTTTTGGATCGTCTGATATATAAATAACCGGTTTTGTCGTGTCGCTACGTTCATTTATAATATCGGCATTGTCTGAAATATTTCTTGTGGCTTTTGCTATAGATTCAGGATTATCCTCATAAAATGCAGTGCATGATAATGATGCATTGTTCTGAATCAATATATTTTGCATTACTTGACTAATAGTTTGCGAATGCTTCCCTTTAGGTAATAATGCCATAAAATCTTTATGGTCGTTACTTGCGTAATAATTAATGATACGTATCAGTTGTTTTAAAGGTGCATGACCGAATACAAATAATTTATCTTCTGCAAGAGCCGGGTTATTTGACATAGTTATTATAATAATATCATTTGCCTTTGCTTTTTCGGCTATTAGAGAGGTAAAGTTAGAATATAGAGGACCTAAAATAATCTTAGTTTTACGTGCTACTATTTTATCCATAGCGGCTAAAACGTTTTTTTCGTCTGAACCGTCGTAAGAAGTAACATGTATGTAAGATTTGATTCCGTCGTTAAGTCCCATTTTAATTAAATCTTTATATTGTTTCCCGACAATACTATCAGGACCCTGATTTGGCATTAAAATTGCAATCTCAATTTCTTTTTGTTCTTTTTTAGGAAAACTTATAGGTTCTTCTTTAGGAGTTTGACAGGACGTTAAATATATCAAACAAAAAAATGATAGAACGATTCGTAGTTTATGTTTTATACTAGCCATAATGTTACTTAAAATTAAAAAACTATGATTAGATATCTTTCCAAACCGGGATTATATATTGTTTCAACACCGATCGGTAATTTTGAAGATATAACGCTTCGTGCTATATCGACTTTAAAAAATTCGGATATTATCTTATGCGAGGATACTAGAATATCACAAAAATTGCTAGCAAAACATGACATTCATACAAAATTACAAATTTATAATGATCACAGTGACGAGAAAGATAGAGAAAATATCATAAGTTTAATAAAATCGGGCAATATAATAAGCTTAATTTCTGATGCAGGGACTCCTTTAATTTCCGATCCCGGCTATAAGTTAGTTAGAGATATACGCAATCTTAATTGTCATATAGATGTAGTACCGGGAGTATCTGCACCGGTTACTGCTCTAACTTTATCGGCTCTTCCTACTGATCGATTTTTATTTCACGGGTTTTTACCTAAAACTATAGAAAGTAAGAAAAAGATTTTTTCTGAACTAGTAAATCTTAAGGCTACTTTGATTTTTTTTGAAACGGCCCCTCGTTTGATAAATACTTTATCGGTAGCTAAGGAAATACTAGGAAATCGAGAAATATGTGTAGCTCGTGAGTTAACTAAACTGTATCAAGAAATAAAAACAGGGGATATAGATGAAATAATAGAGTTCTATCAAAATAATATTTTAAAAGGTGAGATAGTATTGTTGATTTCAGGAAATATACAGGAACAAAACCAACAAAAAAATTTAGAAAAATTTATAGAACTTTGCTTAAGTAAAAACTTAAGTAGCAAAACTATTACCGAACTTGTTTATGACAAATTCAAAGATGTTTATAGTAAAAAAGAGATATATAGATTGGTGAATAAGCAAAAGATTTAATATAAATTTATAGTAGAATATTTACCTCAGAATATGCTAAAATAAAGAGAAAATAACATTCAGTAACATAATAATATGTCAAAAGTTAATCCGAGAGTAGATTTAGCGTTTAAAAAATCTTCGGAGTAGAGATTTATTGATATCGCTTATTAATTTGATAGTAAGTGAGAAAGATCAGATTGTAGAAGTAACATTACTTAATCCGTATATCCCAAGAATTTTAAGGCTGATAAACTATCTATACTTGATATAAAAGTCAAAAGTGAAAGCAGTAAAAGGTATAATATCGAAATCCAAGTAACCGATGAAGCGGATTACGATAAAAGAGCTTTGTATTACTGGGCGCAAATGTATACGGAGCAACTGAAAGAGGGATCAGATTATGCGGCATTAAATAAAACAATAGGGATACACATACTTAACTTTACCAGTATTACAGATACAGATGAATATCATAATTCTTTTCAGTTGAAGGAAATAAAAAGTGGTTTAGTATATTTTAAAGATATAGAGTTACATACGATAGAGCTTAATAAATTTGCTAAGAATCCTAAGGAGGAGTTATCTGACGTCGTCAAGAAAGTTAAAAATGCTTTAGATATATGGCTAGCATTTTTAACACGTAATGATTTATTAAATGAAGATAATTTACCGAAAGAATTGGATAATGATGTATTGAAAAAAGCATTAACCGTGCTTGAGGTAATAAATTTAAATGATGCAGAAAGAGAGGAATATGAAAATCGTTTAGAGTGGCTTAGAATTGAAACTAGTGCTTTTAAAAAGATGAAAGAGGAAGGAAGAGCTGAAGGCGAAGCTAGAAGAAATATTGAAATAGCAAAAGAAATGCTAAGTGATAAAGAGCCTCTAGAAACAGTAATTAAATATACTAAACTTTCAAAAGAAGAAATAGAAAAGCTAAAAGCAGAAATCGATAAGGCGGGAAAGTCGTCTGCGATATATACTCCGAGTAAATGAAGAATCGGCAGACGACCCATTATAAAAAACAGTATATTTAGTTAGCTGAGCTGTAAGGACAGCCGCAACCTTTTTTAGGCTTATTTCTTTCTGCTGAATCTTCAAGTTTTTTATCGGCTGCCTGCACGTCTTGACCTGCACCTTGCATTGTATTACAAGCACTTGTTAAGAAAGCTACAGCTACTAATATAGAAGTTATAAGTGCTGAACGCATAAATTTTACCTTTATCAAATTTAGCTTAGATATTATGAAGTAAGCAAAAAATTGTCAACTTGAAAATATATTAAAATTTAAAGTATTTGTACACATCACTTAGCCGTATCTTTATAATCACATAAGATATTTTGTTGACAAAATATTAATTTTTTAGTATTTCTTTAAGAATTAATATTTAAAAGATTTATAAAATGAAAGAAATCAATGATCAATTGAAAGAAGCACTATCTTCTATGAAAGACGGTGTCTTAGATTGTACAAATTTAGAGGGAATAAGCTTACAAGAGATTTTTAATTTTCTTCAAAATCCTGATATAGTAAAGGATAAAATTATCTCTCTTGATATATTAACTTATGAAAATTGGAAAGAAGTAAATGATTTTATTTTGTAATTAAATGATAATTCATCTTTTAAGCCCCAAACTATAGAAATTTATACCTTCATAGATATATGGAAGATATTTTTAATTTAAGATTAAAAACAGGCATAAATATTACTAATCATACTGATGTTAATATGACAGATCACAGAAAAGAGGCTTTATTAAAAAAATTCTTAGAGAGATTTAAAAAAAAATTTTTACTAAAGATGAAGAACAGTTAAGTCAATTTATAAAAGCTGCATGTAAAGCAGCTAAAACCCCGGATGGCGTCGAAATGCAGTATGGGCGAGCTTTACGGCTTGGTTCTAAGTATAATTTCAGTAAAATAGATAAACAATATTCTGATTTACAGGGTATTTTTAAAAAGTTACAAGAGACACAAATACAAAAAGTAAATTCAGAAATTCATCATTATAAACAGGAAGATGATTTACATTTTTATATGGTAAAAGTCAACGGAGCGGATATGTCTGCTTGGCAAGATTTTTTGGGTAAGCAGAGTAGCTTTCAAAGTTCTTATCAAGGCAATGATTTGGTGATAAAAAATTTTGATAAGGGGAAGTATGCCTTTTCCGCTAGCTTAGATTATCATGATCAAGGCTTAACCGATGTATTATGTAGCCTTTGTTTCCAATAAAATATGACAAAAAGGTGATTCGCTTGATACTTCATCTATAGAGATGTTTATAACCATGCTGATTTCTCAAAATGCAAGCTTTATTTCGCATTCTGGTATAGCAAGACTTCCAATATATCAAGAAAAACCTTTTATTATAAAACATAAAAATCTTGCAGTTAAACTTCATAGTTTTATTGCCGCCTGTGCCAAAAATATTTATTCTAATAAAAAAGAATATATGATTACTGTACCGGTAAAGGAGATGACACAAATAATTCTTAAAGAATATGAAAAAAAAGGAGTTTTAGATAAAATATATATAGGACATCAGCAAGAAAATTTAGATAATAAACAAACCCCTATAAAACTTATTGAGGATAATGACAAAACTTTATTTAGTCTTTATGATAGAAACGGTAATATATTACATGAATTAACTAGTGTACAAATGGAAGGAGAATTCACTTGGTTTTGCAAACATCCGTATCTATTCAGGGGGCAAGGTAAAAAAGTACACCGTTCGTTACTTGTCATTTAGAAACATTAGCAACGCTTGAGCCTAAACCTAATTCTATAGAACATGAATATTATTCAGAAATAATTGGTAGTTTATAAGATTTACTATAACTCTTATTTAAGGTTAAAATAATAATCGCAATACTCTTTAATAGGGCAGATGTCGCAATCGGGTTTTCTAGCTTTGCATATATATCTGCCGTGCAGAATTAGCCAGTGATGGGCATGCGTTAGCCATGTTTTATCGATAATCTGCAGTAGCTCTTTTTCTACTATTTCAGGAGTACCGCCTTTAGCAAGCCCGATCCTTTTGGCTACTCTAAAGACATGCGTATCAACTGCCATTGTAGGCATGCCGAATAAGCAATTTAGTACAACATTAGCAGTTTTTCTGCCAACGCCCGGTAGTTTAATTAATTCCTTAAAATCATTCGGTACTGAAGCTTGATAATTGCTTATCAATATTTTACATAATGCGATAATATTTTTTGTTTTGCTGTTAAATAGTCCGATAGATTTTATATATTTTTTAAGTCCTTCTTCGCCGAGTTCTAAAATTTTTTCTGGTGTATCATAAGTTTCAAATAAAGATTTAGTTGCTAAATTTACTGATATATCGGTGGCTTGAGCAGATAATATTACCGCTACTAATAAGGTAAAATCATTCTTATATATTAATTCGGTTTTCGGATTTGGATTATTCTTACTAAAAATCTCAAAAATTTTATTAACTATTTGTGCTTGCATATATTGCTATAGAAAGTGTATTTTAGAAGATAAATTATTGAGTCTTAAAATGCTAGAAAATAAAAATTTTAAATTTATAGAAAATGAAATAAAAAATAATAAAGTAGTATTGTTCATGAAAGGTACTAAAGAGTCGCCTGCATGCGGATTTTCAGGAACCGTAGTAGCTATTTTGAATAAATTAGGTGTAGAATTTCGTGATGTTAATGTACTTTTTGATGCTGAATTACGTGAAGATTTAAAAAAATTTAGCGACTGGCCAACATTCCCACAATTATACATTAACGGAGAATTAGTCGGCGGGTGTGATATTGCTAGAGAGTTATATCAAAGTGGGGAACTTGAGAAGATGTTGAAAGCGTATACTCGGTGAATTTCAAAAATTGGTGTCGTCGTCTAGCAAGTTCTGTGGTGCTCACGTATTAAGTATACGCTCCGCTCCTTGCCTTGCAGACTCCTTGCTCTTTTTGAAATTGACCTTCGTATACTACTACTCAACCTTAATATTTTAAGTACATAAACATATAAAAACATGAGCAAATATTTAGAATACCCCGAAGTAGAAAGTAAAGAGCAGCCGCCGAAGAAGCTAGTAGTATTACTGCACGGTGTCGGCTCGGACGGACATGATTTAATAGGACTTGTGCCTTATATCAAAAATTATTTACCCAATTGTCACTTTATTTCCCCGCATGGTATCGAGGCTTATGATATGATGCCTTATGGTAGACAATGGTTTAGTTTGCAAGACCGCAGCCCGCATATTATGGCAAAGCTAATTGCAAATAATATTTCTAAGGTTGAAGATATAATAAAGCAAAAGCAGGACGAGTTAAATCTAACCAACAAAGATACTATCATTATTGGCTTTTCTCAAGGTACGATGATAGGGTTATATTTAACACTAGTTCAAAAAGAGCCGTTTTTCTGTACTATAGGTTTTTCGGGTGCATTAATTCCACCTATGGAAGTTAATAATAAGCTTACTCCTATATGCTTGATTCATGGGGAATTAGATGAGGTGGTCGGTATTAGCGAGATGTATAATGCTTCAAACTATTTATCTAAGCTGCATGTAGAGCATAGCGGACATAAATTAACGTCTCTTGCTCATTCAATAGATGGACGGGGGCTTGAGATTGCGATTAATTTTATAAATAACCGTCATTGCGAGCAGCCGTAGGCTGCGTGGCAATCTCAGGATTTTGGTACGAGATTGCTTGTCAAAATTTTCAATTTTTCTTCACAATGACGATTAGATATCCACACAACAAAACCAAAAAAAATATGAGGATGAATGAATATTTTTAATAATAATTTACACGAAACGGATAAAGAGATTAATGAAATAATAAAGCATGAAAAGCTACGTCAAAGTAGCGTAATCGAGCTTATTGCATCAGAAAATTTCGTAAGTCCTGCTGTGCTTGAATCTCAAGGGTCGCTTCTGACTAACAAATATGCCGAAGGATACCCAAGTAAGCGATTCTATAACGGTTGTGAGGAAGTAGATAAAGCTGAAAATTTAGCTATAGAACGAGTAAAAAAACTCTTTAACTGCAAATATGCAAATGTCCAACCTCATTCAGGATCACAAGCAAATCAGGCTGTATATCTTGCTTTATTACAGCCGGGTGATACGGTTCTTGGTATGTCCTTAGATAGCGGCGGGCATCTAACTCACGGTGCGGCTCCTAATATGTCCGGTAAATGGTTTAACGCCGTTTCTTATAGCGTAAATAAAGAGACTTATTTAATCGATTATGATGAGATTGAACGCTTAGCGGATTTGCATAAACCAAAATTACTTATAGCCGGTTTTTCTGCTTATCCTCGTAATATTGATTTTGCAAAATTTAGAGAAATCGTGGATAAAGTAGGAGCTTACTTTATGGCAGATATTGCTCATATTGCAGGACTTGTTGCCACAGGTGAGCATCAAAGCCCTATTCCTTACGCTCACGCTGTTACCTCTACTACTCATAAAACACTTAGAGGTCCAAGAGGCGGTTTAGTTTTATCTAACGATGAAGAGATAGGTCAAAAAATAAATTCTGCATTATTTCCAGGACTACAAGGTGGTCCGTTAATGCATATAATCGCCGCAAAAGCCGTAGCTTTTTTAGAAAATTTGCAGCCTGAATATAAAAGTTATATTCAGCAGGTAATAAGTAACGCTAAAGCTTTAGCAAGTAGCTTGCAAGAAAGAGGATATGATATATTAACAGGTGGTACCGATAATCATATTGTTTTAGTGGATTTGCGTAAAGACGGAATCACTGGTAAGCTTGCCGCAAATTCTTTGGATAGAGCAGGGATTACGTGTAATAAGAATGCTATCCCGTTTGATGAAACTTCGCCTTTTATCACTTCAGGTATTCGCCTTGGTACTCCCGCATGTACTACTAGAGGCTTTAAAGAAAAGGATTTTGTATTAGTTGGTCATATGGTAGCAGATATTTTAGACGGTTTAAAAAATAATGAAGATAATAGCGATCTTGAGCAGAAAGTATTAAATGAAGTGACAAAATTAATTAAATTATTTCCGTTTTATGGCTAATTTAAATAAACGACCTGATTGGATAAAAGTAAAAGTTCCTAATTCTACAGAGTACTATAATACAAAAGATTTAATAAAGAATCTGAGATTAAATACTGTGTGCGAGGAAGCTGCTTGTCCTAATATTGGTGAGTGCTGGTCAAAAAAACATACAACTGTGATGATTTTAGGTTCGGTTTGTACTAGAGCCTGTAGGTTTTGTAACGTTAAAACGGGTAGAACGGATTTACTTGATCCGCATGAACCGCAAAGGTTAGCGGAGGCGGTACAAAAGCTAAATCTTAAGCATGTAGTAATTACTTCCGTCGATCGTGATGATCTTGAGGACGGCGGAGCTTCACATTTTGCGGAGTGTATTAGCGAAATCCGAAAATCATCGCCAAATACTACTATTGAGATTCTCACACCCGATTTTTTAAGAAAAGAAGGAGCAGCTGAAATAATAGCAAACGCAAAACCTGACGTTTTTAACCATAATGTCGAAACAGTACCGTCTTTATACAAAACGATTAGACCGGGGGCTAGATATTATAATTCTTTAAGCTTACTTCATAATATCAAAAAATTATCTCCTGAAATTTTTACAAAATCCGGTATGATGGTAGGGCTTGGGGAAGGAATAAATGAAGTAATACAGGTTATGGATGATTTAAGAGAAGCAAAGGTTGATTTCCTAACTATCGGGCAGTATCTGCAGCCTACCCAAAATCATGCTGAGGTCGCAAAATATGTTACGCCGGAAGAGTTTAAATATCTAGAGCGAGTAGCAAAAACAAAAGGATTCTTGATGGTTTCGGCAAGCCCGCTAACCCGTTCTTCATACCATGCCGATGAGGATTTTCAAAAATTAAAAGAGAATTACCAACAAAAACTGGTGTCTTAAAATATCATGCTTATTACCTGTGTGGTCAGTTTTCATAGCTATTATCTTTGTTTACTAAAGTAAATAATCCTCATGTTGATTAATTTATATATATGATATCATAAGTGTAACACACGTGTATACGAGTATTTTATGCAGAAGAAATTGACAATTACTATATATGAAGCGGTTTATTATAGGCTTTATTCTGTAATATGTGAACGTAAAATTAGCAAATTTATTGAGCAACTTGTAAAAACCTTATGTAATTAATGAGGAGCTTGGAGCCGCTTACAAAGCCATGGCTCAAGATACAAAAGCTAAGGGGAAGGCCAATGAGTGGGGAGAAGGGTTAATAGAACGCGATTTTTATGAAAAGAGGTGAGGTATGGTGGTCGACTTTAATCCTTTGTTAGGTGGGGAAGTCGCTAAGGTAAGACCGGCAATAATTACTCAAATGCTTCATTAAATCGTGTGCAAGTAATACCTTTAACTAGTAACATCGATAAATGCTATCCTTGTGAAGCTTACGTAATGATAGGTAGCAAAAAAGGTAAAGCCATGACCGATCAAATAATGACAGTAAGCAAATTAAGATTAAAATCTAAAATTAACGTTATCTCTAATGAAGATATACATCTTTTAAAATATGCTCTTAAGTTGCAGCTAAGTCTATAACGACTATTCATTCAATATTTGGTACAATGATAAACGTAGAAATTGTAAGAAACTACAACAAATGGCGTGAGCATAAGCAGATAAATAAGAGTTTAATCAAAAAAATAACTCAAAATATTTTATTGCGATTTGATAATTTTAGTAAAATAAAACAATTTGAATTATCAATTTTACTAACAAATGCTGCAGAAATATTGACCTTAAACAAACAATTTCGTAATATAGAAAAAGCTACTAACGTTCTTTCTTTTCCAAGCAACGAATTAAATTGGCAGGATTTATATTCTAAACTTGAATTTTTAGGTGACTCTGATTATATGCATTTAGGTGATATAGCATTTTGTTATGAGGTAATATGTAATGAATCGTGTGAGCAGCAAAAAACTTTTGAGAATCATTTTATTCATCTTTTAATACATAGTATTTTACACTTAATTGGGTTTGATCATCAAAATGACACAGAAGCAAGTATTATGGAAAATCTAGAAATTGAAATATTATCATATTTCGGTATTTTTTCCCCTTATTAACTAAATAAAAAAATTTATGTTAAAATCTTCAAAAAAAGAAGATTCTAGTAAAAAAAATCAAAATAATAAGTTAATTTTTACTGTACAAAAATTATTCTCTCCGATAAAAAATTTTTTTAGAAAAACAAAAACGCCCGATAATTTTTTTGGTGTCATAAAACGCCTTAAAATTAATAGCCAAAAAATGACTTTAGACGAGCGTAATATTTTAGCTAATTTATTGGAGCTAGAAGATAAAACTATTGAAGATATAATGGTACCGCGTTCCGATATTGCGGCAATAAAATTAACTACGAATCTAGAAGAATTAAGTGAGTCTATTAAGTTAGAAGTCCCACATACACGAACTCTTATATATGACGGTACTTTGGATAATGTAGTAGGGTTCATTCATATCAAGGATTTATTTAAAGCGTTGGCTACAAAGCAAAACGGTCGTTTAAAAAAGCTTATACGTAAGCATATAATTGCAGCTCCTTCCATGAAATTATTAGATTTGCTAGCAAAAATGCGTCGTGAGAGAACACATATTGCAATAGTTGTTGATGAGTATGGCGGTACTGACGGTTTAGTTACTATTGAAGATCTTATAGAAGAAATAGTAGGACGAATAGATGATGAGCATGATCAGCAATTAGATAGCGATAATTTCAAGGTTATTAATAACTCAACAATTATTTCAAATGCACGTGTTGAAGTAGAAGTGCTTGAAGAAATAATAGGAGAAAAGCTACAAAATGATGATGATGAGTTTGATACGATAGGTGGATTAGTATTGACTAGAGTCAGTAGTGTTCCGGCTATCGGTACTAGAATAGATATTTCAGAAAATATTGAAATTGAAGTTACGGACGCAACTCCTCGTTCTCTAAAACAAGTCAAAATTAGACTAAAAAACGGTTTGAATGGTAAATGAATACGAATTTAGAGTCGGTGTGTCCTCTAAATTCGTTAAAAATATTTTATTAGTATATTTCAGCTTGTGCTTCATGTCCTATCAATTCCATCGGACTTTCTTGCGCAGTTGCTTCTGTATAATGCTCATATGCTAGAATTGCTCCCATTGTTGCTACTGCATCGGCACCACATTTGAGAATAAAAGCCGGAGATTTAAGTAAATCACCTGCTATCACATAAATTCCAACAGCACATACTCCTACTACTGCAAGCTTACCATACCAAGGGGTTGTATCATCACTTCTAAATAACTCGACTATTTTGTTAAGTATAAAAATAAACCTAATTAGTTAATATTAAATTTTAGTTATGCGATATATAACTAAACATTAACTAATTGTCAATGATAATTACCATGAAACATGGAAAATATAATTTTATGACATTATTTTCATTTGACTTAGCAGAGAAATTTGAGTTAAATATCGAAGCTCTATACATAAAAAATTATCATTATGAATGAATTACATATTAAACTACAAAATTACAGTAGTACATATCCTGAAGAAATTGTTACAAAAACAAAAATGCTTGAATTTTTAAATGAATATGAAAACCCTTTTAGCTGAGATTTACAAATAGGACATTTCACTGCTTCGGCTTTTTTACTCAATAATGATAAAACTAAATTTTTATTGATGCACCATAAAAAGCTTGATAAGTGGCTTCAACCAGGCGGTCATTGTGATGGAGATAGTAATATATTAAATGTGGCGGTTAAAGAAGCTATAGAAGAATCCGGAATTAATGAAATCAAAACGATAAATAAGGAGATTTTTGATATAGACACCCATTATATTCCGGAAACTCATAAGGAGCCTGCTCATTATCACTATGATGTACGATTTTTACTAAAAACAGTAAATAATGATAATTTTATAAAAAATAATGAATCGAATGAACTTAAATGGTTTAACTTTTCTGATTATTCAAAATTAGATATTGAGCTAGAACGTTCCGTTACTAGAATGATAGAAAAGTTTATGACAATTAACCATCCTGCTTGTTAAATATAAATTATTGCCCTATAATGGCGTTTTTTAAATAAAATGTAAATCAAATGTCATCATCTAGAATTTTTCATTCCGTAGTAAGAACAAGGAAGATAATACTCCAAAAAACCTAGAAATTACGCATCAAGATTCAATTAATGAGAACAGACATACGAACTCTCTAGCAGGCGAAGTTGTTACTATTAAACTTAAGGATCAGCCTCAGCCTCATAATTTTATAAAGAGTGAAAAAGTTACCCTAACTTCATTTAAACCGCCTTCTTCTCAAAGTAAAGACGAATTTGATCCTATCTTAAAAGAGGTTGAAAATATCTTAAAGGATTTTGAGATTTATAGAGACTAAAGCTTTAGGAGAGATTGATTCATAGTAACATCGATAGTTTTATGCTGTAAGGTTCCTAGCTAAAAAGGGCATTGCCCGCGTGGATCAAAAAACGCGTTCGGTGTCATACCGTGGCTTGACCACGGTATCTTGTGTCACAGACTGTATCCTTAGATCCCGTGATCAAGTCGCGGGATGACAGTAATTTATTTTATGCTATTTTTTGATATTCAAAATATATTTTTCTTACTGCATAAATCCACGCTAAGCATACAAAAGTAAATACCATCATTAGAATTGGTGAGATTGAGGTAAAAGTAGCAGTTGGAACTAAAGTAAAAATAATAGATTGCACAAGACCGCTAGAGGATTTGCCGACTTTTGCACTTATCACGTCAACCGCAGCTTTGCCTTTGGTTTTAAGCTCCTCATCAAGAGGGATATATAACATTTCTCTTGAAGTATCCCATATAGAATATTTAGTACCTTTAGCTAAAATATTTTGAATACCACCGATCGAAACGGCAAGAGCAAGAGGTGACATTAAAATTGCTCCATCAAATAATGATAAAATTTGTTGGTCAAATACGATAAGTACAAAGAACAAAATGCCTGTCACCATTATTATAACCGGTGAAATAACTGCTGCTACAAACCAGTTGTGCATACGCATAACGTTATTACCGATGATGGTCATAACCATTATTGCCACGCCTGTCCAAAGTATATACAGACTGTTAAATTCAGCATAGGTATTTACAGTCGGATATAATTCCTTAATTTTTGCTTTCCATACGGCTTCGACTAAGTTAATAGCAAATCCGAAAGCTGCCGAACAAATTAAAAGTAGCCATAAATATTTTGATTTCGCAATATATTTAAAGCTTTTAATTAGCCCCATACGTTCTGAAGTTGATCTACCACTTTTTGCTTTAGCATAAAATAACGGATTAGTAAAAACGTTCTTGCTAATAAATCTAACTAACAAACAACAAATAATAGCAACAATTGCCACAATTGTCGTGGATACTTGAACTAAAGTGATTTTACTATCCGAAATACTCATAAACTTCTTAATAATAGTATCTTCCGATGATAGATTCATCATTAAAAAGCCGACTAATATTAAAGAAGAGTTGCCGAATAGCGAAAAGAGAGTATAAAATCTTTTTGCTTCTTCGGTAGTAGTAAGTTCATTAGCAAACTGCCAAAATAATAATACGTAAAAAATATTAGGCCAAAGCTCGGCAAGACTATAATATACTATATAACCCCAATTACCTACTAATGAGATATACCACTTAAAATGAGGATAACGTTTCATCCAGTCAGCTAGATTATCGGGATGTACATGAAAAATATGAATATTAGGATAGATTACGAAAGTGAATAAAACAAAACAGCTGATAAAAAATGCACTTAAATAATAAAAGATCTTTTCAAAAGTAAGATAATTAATCATTGTAGCATAAATAACCACGAATAAAGCAGCGGCAGGCGTAACGCAATAAACTTTAGCAAAACCTGCTATTTCTGCACTAATCTCGGAGATTAAAATACTATCTTTTAAGATTCGTAAAACATTTTGATTAAATAAAATACAAAACATCAAGGTACTCATCGGAATAAACTTTCCGAGTTCGTAATTATGCACAGGCCAAAGTGCTGCTCTGAATTTGTTTTTAAACGATCGTGATGAGGTACTTAGCATTATAAATCCCTAAGGACAAAAAAAAAACTTAAGCACTTCAAGATTTTATGAAAAGATATTTCCCCTAAAACTTTAGAGCCTATATATTGTTATTACATTCTGAAGATACTGAGCTTATACAATATATTTAGCCTTTTGTCAAGAATTACTAATATAAGATTAGATACTCTTAATGCTAGATAGTAATAAACTACAGGAATATTTTGATCTTTATAATAATTATACAAAGACACATAATTTAGGTAATAAATATTTAAAATCAGGTAAAATAGTAATGCAAACAGAGCATTATAGGGTGTTGTGTTACTCGGCATCATCCTGTGGTTTGTCCACGGGTTCCAGTAAAAATAAATTAAAAATGGATTCCCGCTTTTGTGAGAATGACAAAGGGGCAGCCGGGCATGACATAGAAAGCAGTCAGGATGACATCAAAACTTTCCTAATCATCCCCTCTATCTTCAACTCACCGGAAATATTTTTTTTAGCTCGTGACAAAAGTTTTATTGAAAATTTAAGAAGCTACGGTGAAGTTTATTTAATAGATTGGCTAGAGATTGAGGAACCTAAATATTTACTAGACGACTATGTGCATAAAATAATTGAAGTAATAGATAATTTGAAAATTAAAGACATTAATTTAATAGGTCATTGTATCGGCGGTAACCTTGCGATAGCTACAAACGTACTTATGCCTAAATTTATCAAAACTCTGACTTTACTTACCTGCCCGTGGGATTTTTCTTATTTTTTCTCTATAACTTCCGATAAGGAGCAAGAATTAGAGAATTGGCTTATGTCAGGTAATAGTATATCTAAGGAGGTTTATAATCAAATTATACAAAATATATTAGATGAAAATATGTTTATAAATCTTAAATGGAAAATTGATAATTTTATTATTGATCCGAGTTTAATTCGTTGTCCTGTATATATAGTAGCAGCAGAAGATGATCAAATAGTACCTAAATCTTCTATTTTACTTTTGCAAAAATTATTAAAAAACTCTAAGCTTATAGATGTAGCAGGCGGACATATTAGCATATTAGTTATTTAATAAATGATAAACTAGATAAATTATTTAAGGAGTACACATTATGACAAAACCGGTTTATATAACTTATGCGAAAAGGACTGCTTTCGGCTCGTTTATGGGTAGCCTTAGTACAACAGCTGCACCTATGCTTGCTGCTCATTTAATAAAGGATATACTACAAAACAGCAAAATCGATCCAGCTTTAGTAGGTGAGGTAATCCTTGGACAGGTAATAACCGGTGGTAGCGGGCAGAATCCGGCGAGGCAAGCTCTGATTTATGCGGGAATACCGAAAGAAGTGCCAGGCTATACGATTAATAAAGTATGCGGTTCAGGTCTTAAAAGCGTAGCAATTGCAGCGAATTCAATTATGACGGGTGATAATGAAATAGTTATAGCAGGTGGGCAGGAGAATATGTCGCTCGGTATGCACGGTAGCTATATCAGAGCAGGAGCTAAATTCGGCGATATTAAAATGGTTGATCTAATGCAGTATGACGGATTAACCGATGTATTTTCAGGAGTATTTATGGGTATTACTGCCGAAAATATCTCGAAACAGTTTAATATTAGCAGACAACAGCAGGACGAGTTTGCCTTAAGCTCTCACAAGAAAGCAGCTAAAGCACAGCTAGCAGGAGTTTTTAAAGATGAAATCTTACCTATCGAAGTAACGATTAAAAAAACTACTAGTTTGTTTGATCATGATGAAACAGTAAGACCTGATACCAGCCTTGAAATTTTGAGTAAATTACGTCCTGCTTTTGATAAAAACGGTGTAGTTACGGCGGGTAATGCTTCCTCTATTAATGACGGTGCGGCATGTCTTATGGTAGTTTCCGAAGAAGCTTTGAAAAAGCATAATTTAATGCCGCTAGCTCGTATTGTTTCTTATACTTCAGCCGGTGTTGATCCAAGTATTATGGGTACTGCCCCTGTTCCTGCATCCAAAAAAGCTTTAAGTAAAGCAGGTTGGAGCGTTAATGATTTGGAAGTTATCGAGGTTAATGAGGCGTTTGCCGCTCAAAGTATTTATGTAAACCGTGAAATGAAATGGGATATGGAGAAGGTTAATGTTAACGGTGGAGCAATAGCAATCGGTCATCCGCTCGGGGCAAGCGGCGGACGTGTACTTATTACTCTGATACACGGCTTACGAAGAGCTAAAGCTAAAAAAGGCTTAGTTACTTTATGTATCGGTGGCGGTATGGGTATGGCTATGTGCGTTGAAGCAGTTTAAATGTGCATTTGACTATATAGGCATTAATTGCTTTATTTGCTAAAGAAGAAAGTTGTATTCATCTGAATTAACTATAGTTCATTGTAATATATATCTGATCTAATATCTCTACAACCTAATAATGCATCATTACAATGTGTTATTGTATTTATAAACTCATGAAAGGTAGAAAAATTTATGTTATTACAAACACGCTTTAGCTTTTGACCAAAATATTTAGGAATATTCCTAAATTTTTTGCCCAACTCCATACCATAAAATAGTTAGGATTAAAATCAGTAGAATCTATAAGAGGAGTTAGTTTAAAATGCTTCAATAAATTAGAAAAGTTATTTATGAGTTTATGAGAGGCTCACGCTTCATTGGGTACATAATTCTCATCATTAAATTGATGCAATATTCTTAATCTTTTTAGGCATATAGGTATCTCTTTTGCAAGTTCCATATAACGAGAAGATGGAAATTGGGTATTATAAAAGGTATAAGTTTGATTGCTTTTAAGCCATTCCTGGTCATTATTTATTATTTGTGCATCTTCAATTGGATATGCATCATTCCCATCAATTAAACAAGACAATATACAACTTAAGGTAGCTAATTGCATGCTTGGTGACCAATTGAAGTACTAACTCCTAATAAAAACGAAAATTTAAATAGATATTTTGAAATTATTAGAGAACATGGATAAAACAAAACTCGGTATTGATCTTGAGAAAAACGAAGTAGCAGTTCATTGGCATATTTATCTCGGTTATTTAAAATGGTCGGAAGCTGAACTTGATATTTTAAAGAAAATCCAAAATATAACTAAATTAGATCAAGAGTGCTTAAATGATTATAATAACCATCAAGATAAGCAAGGGCAACCGACAAACACCTATTGCTGGTTTAACTAAAAACGGTAAATATATTGAAGGATCGATGGTTATCTCTACTGCTGCTTATGCTCTCGGTAGAATCATGATAGATAAGTCTAAATTTTGTAGATAATAATAACAGCCTAATAGAGGAAGTATTTTCAGAAAGCGAGAGAATATATTTTAAGGATAAAAAGCAAGATTCTTGAGTTAAAACTCTAGATTTAAAAATGATTAATCTTATGATTGATCTTGTAGTGCAGAAGTTAGAAATTGACAAAAAATATTTATTTAGCCGCTCTGAAATATGCGTAAGAAGAGTTACCTCGCATAAAAAGAAAAAAGATAAACCAGATTTTGTACGAAGTAATATAGAAGAATTTGACTCGGAATCAGCAATTGCCAAATATCTCGGTAAAGAAGATAAGTCGGATTCCATAGATGTTTTAAAGCATCAAGAAAGTCTACAAGAACTGTTATCTCCATTTATGATGCAACCGACGCGTTGGTGTTTATTGCCGAGTCACTCTCTTGCGGCACTGCAAGCTGCTGCGATTAATTTGGTATTACTCTCTTTTGCAGGAAAGCTTTTTGCTGTTAATGGTCCGCCTGGTACAGGTAAAACCACTATACTTTTTGATCTTATAGCAAATATCTATGTAGATCGCGCTTCATATTTAGCAACTTTAGAAACGGGTTTCAAAATAAAAAATCTTCCTTACATACACCAAATTTTGATTATCATGTTAATTCTTTAAAACCGGAATTACAAACTTACGGTATGGTTGTTGCATCATCTAATAACAATGCCGTTGAAAATATATCTAAAGAAATATCGTTATGTTATATAGTAAAATAGATAAGCTATATCATAAAGATTTAAGTTATTTTAAACAACTTTTATTGGAAGAGGAAAAAGAGAAAGATTTGGGTATATTTGTTGCGGTGCTCGGTAATCATGGAAATAAAAAGAGATTTTCAAATAAGTTTTGGAAATATAAAGATGAAGAAGAAAATGATGATAAGAATAATGAAAAACATACAATGCTGCAATATCTTAATCTGCTAGTTAATAATAAATGTAAAGATAAAGTCCCTGCACATTTTAAACCTGAATATTGTAATGCTATAGATGAAATTAATAATGAATGGAAAGAAGCGTGTGCTGATTTTAACAATTTATACAGTGAAATTCATGAAGTTTATGAAAATATTGCATCAGTTATTGAACTTAATAAAGAGAAAAGAGAATTAATTAAGGAAGAAGATTTAGGAGCGATATATGCAGAAAAAAAAGAAGAGCAAAATGAGTTAGAACTAGAGCTTGATTATAAAAGCTCTAAAATACTTGAAATTGATTGTGAAATAAAATTATTAAATTTGGGTTTTGTCGAAAAAATTCATGCATTTTTTAAAACCGCAAAATACAATTATTGCTATGAGCAAAAACGGGATTTAATTAAGCTAAAAAATAAATCTTCGGAAGAAATTGACCGGATAAAAACTGATATTAAGAATATTAAAGCTGAAATTAAGAAAATTGAAGCTTCTGTAGAAGAAATAAAACAGCTTAACGACGATATAAGCTTGGCTATCGTAAGTTTAAAAGATAAATATTTCAATATTAAGGATTTTGAAGAAGATTTATTTTGGAAAAATTGGCAAGAAAATTTTGAAGATTTAAATAAAGTCACTCCTTACTTTGATAAAGAGTTTGAAAAATTAAGATCAAAATTATTCATAAGTACTGTAAGATTACATGAGATATTTATAAATGCTAATGCTGATAATTTTTGGCATAGCCTGCAATATTTCTTTGATATGGCAGTGCATTCATCGGGTGACCCTAAGATAAACAAAATTGCTTGGCAAAATTTCTTTATGGTTATACCTGTTTCATACCTGTTGTGTCTACAACTTTTCACTCATTCGATAAAATGTTGGCAACATCCGAACATAATGAAATTCCTTGGTTATTTATTGATGAAGCAGGGCAGATACCGCCACAATATGCAGCTAGTGCTATTTACAAATCAAAAAAAGTCGTAGTAGTCGGTGATGCGCTGCAAACAGATCCTATTTCTATATTAAAGCAAGATTTAATGAACAAATTATGTGAACATTTTAAGGTTTCATATCCTGAGTGGTCACCTTCGGAAGTTTCATTGCAAAACCTAGCTGACCGTAATTCTTTATATCAAACAAAAATAGATGATGTTACGGTTGGTTTCCCTTTATTAGTGCATAGAAGATGCCAAAATTCGATGTTTAAAATATGTAACAAAATAGCTTACGGTGACAAAATGATTTTTGCTACCTCTGACTGTAACTCTGATATTAGAACGATTTTAGGTACTTCAAAATGGATAGATATAAAAGATAATAAGGTTCAACGTTATAAATATGAATCGGAAGCCGAATTTCAAAAATTACTAGAGTTATTAAAACAAGTATTAAAAGAGAAAAATGGGGATGATTTGCTCAAACAAATTTACATTATTACAATGTATAAAGATTACAGCGAATCTATTCGTAGAAAATTGAATGAAATATATGAAGATTCAAGATATGAGAAAACAATTCAAGCATTTGGATATAAAAATATCGGCACTATTCATGCATTTCAAGGCAAAGAAAACGATACGGTAATACTACTACTAGGAGCTCAGCATCTCTTGATGAAGGTGCAAGAAATATAATGACGAAAAAGCCAAACGTCTTAAACGTCGGTATTAGCAGAGATAAAAATAACCTTTATATTATCGGTAGCCTTGAGATTTGGCTGAAAAATAAATATATGCCGGAAATCTATAATATGCTTGGTGATAAAGATTATACTTAGATAGCACTACAAGAATTGGCTAACTGTCCAGACTGGCGGAGAGAGAGGGATTCGAACCCTCGATACGGCATGACCCGTATAACGGTTTAGCAAACCGCCGCCTTCGGCCACTCGGCCATCTCTCCGGTTATGGCTTTACTTTATATCATCTAATAAGCAAAATTTCTAGAATTATTTTATATTTTCTAACTAAATATAATCATTTTCCGGCTTTACGGAATTGCCCATAATCAAAGCTTCCTTATCACATCCGGGTAGTCCTTTAAAGTCCATATACCAATCACTAGGTAAATCATCCCAACTACGGAAATATTCAATATATTTGTAAAACTGTTTAGCCTTGGCTTCGATAGTTTTAATATCCGTGTTATCATAACAAATATCAAAGAGTTGTTGGGTTATATAATAAATAGATTTAGTATTATTTTTATATTTATCTATTAAGTACTCTATAATTGCGATTCGCTTGTTTAAGCTAAGATGATAAGAGTCTGAAATTAACAATTGTACAAAATTCTCACTATCACTACAGATGCTAAATAATATTTCTGAATGTTCTCAAATAATTTCTGATATTTAACTAAAAATCTATTCCAAGTTATTGCTTCAAGATTGACAAAACTCTTATAGTCTTTTGGTTGGCATTCGGGAATATATTTTTGTAACGGTACTAAAAAATTGAGGTTATCTAAATTTTGATGAAAATCTTGTAATTCTTCAAAATGTGCAGTCATAAAAATGATTGTACACTGAGTAATAAGAAAATCTACAAAATAAAATTGATAAATAAATTTGATGATATTTGAATATCTGCTACTAACTTGCTGTCTAGTTTTCTAATATCATTTACTATATCGCCTATATATTTTAACTCATAGGTTCTTCATAATTAGCAATAATATAAATTTCCGGATTATATATATCTTTGAAGTTATTTCGCAGTATATTTTTTACTGCTTTTACCGCATTTTGATTTAGATAATCAAGCTCTAATATATGGATATTGGTAAGTAATAAACTTGCATGATCTATTTTATTAAAAGGAGCAACATACCATGGATATTCACCTTCTTTAATGTCTTTTTGGATAAGAGCAATTTTTTTATAACATTCTTCTTTTAAAAATGTATCATTAGTATCTGTTAAGGCTAAATTTTTAAAATCCTCTATTACTTTGTCTAAATAGCTCTGCCAATCACTAGTTAATAATTCTAGCAATTGCTTTAAAAAAACTAAAACTAATTTGCATATAATAATATTAAGTTAATTTAAAAACTTTATGAATCAGAAGTTATTAGAGACAGTTATTTACTAACGTTATCTAAACAATTCTGTAGTTCTTCTAAATTACTTATATTACTTAACTTATATGGATAATTAATTTTCCGGAGCATATTTGTGAGTACGCTTCCTGCCCCTATTTCTACTATATGAGCGATTTCTAATTTGTTAAATAGTTCTAAAGTTTCACGCCATCTAACTCGCCCGCATATCTGAAGAATTAAATTTTGTTTGATTTCTGTAGGATCTAGAGTAGGTTTTGCGGTATAATTTTGGATTACCGGTATCAGAGGTTTATTAATTGCAGCTTTATCAAGAGCTACTCGCATTTTTTCTTCTGCTGGCTTCATTAAGCTACAATGAAATGGAGCACTAACTTTCAGCTTTATCGCTTTATAACCTAAATCTTTAATTATACTAATAGCATGATCTATAGCTGTGGTCTTGCCGCTAATAACTATTTGTCCTTCGATGTTATCGTTGGCAATTTGGCATAAATTTATTTTGTTGATCTCTTCTAATATTTCTTCAAGTTTTTGAAGCGGAATATTGATACAAGCCGCCATGCTTCCCTCACCTTCAGGACATGCTTCCTGCATAGATGTACTACGTATATGAAGTAGTTTTGCTGCTGTCTCAAGGTTAATACTTTCGGTACTACATAAAGCACTATATTCACCTAGCGAATGACCGGCAGCATAATCGCAAAGATTATCCAAACTTTTACCGGTTTCAGCTTTGATAATATTTATTATTGCCATAGATACTGCCATTAATGCCGGTTGTGCGTTAGTGGTTAAGGTAAGTTCTTCAGAAGGTCCATTAAAAATTATATCAGTGAGTTTTCGGTTTAGTACTTCATCAACGATTTGAAAAGTTTCTTTGGCGGGTTTAAAATTATCATAAAAATCTTTTCCCATGCCGATTAATTGCAACCCTTGACCGGGGAAGATAAAAGCTGTTTTCATATGTTGTATTATCGATTGAGTTTATTAATAGATTTTATTAAAATTTTCTAAAATAGTCAAATTATTTTAAGCATTTTAAAACTGTTTTTCAATTGTTACGCTATATATAATTTTTACAAAAGTATTAATTTTTCTTAGTTCTATAACTTGATTACTTCCAACTAGTACTATAAATTAAACTAAGAAAATATAAACAAGGAAATTAGTCATAAAGTTAAAAGAATATTTTAAAAAGTTAGAAAGTACAGCTTTTGGCCCGTGGCTTGCCGCATTTAAAAAATTATTTAGTAAAGAGGCATTAGAAGAGGAAGTACTGAATATAAAACTAAAGGAATCTGAAAAGCAAGAGGTTAATAAAAAAGATTTAGTTATTTTATCTAATAATGTTATTGAAATTGAACAAAAAGATACAATAGAGCATGAAATTTCAAGAGTTAACCAATATAAAGAAAATGTAGGTTTGGTATCTACTCTAATTACTAATATTCAATTAGAAAAATTTGCAGAATTTATCTCTAATTTACCGAAAAAACATGGTGAATTTAAGGATTACTTTCGTAGTGAAGAACAAAAAGATGGGTTTTTTAAAGAAGATGCTTATAAAAAAGTTGTTAATAAAGGTAAATTTAGTTGAAAAATTCCAAAACTCATATAAATATAATTATGAAAAAATAGAACAAAATGTTCATGAATTACAAGCTTATTTAGATTCATATGAATATAATTGTGGTATTCTTAAATCTGATTTATTAGTATCATAATGCATAAATTATTATGTTATCTATTTTAGAAGTAGCGGTTTCAATAAAAATCTTATTAATTTTCTTATGACAATATCTAAATATAAATGATTTAAATTTAAGATATAGGAGTTAAATTGAAATAAAAAATATTTAAGTTGAAATTTAAATAAATGTTACTACTATTATGTAGTATCTAACTAAATTCTGTGAAATTAATAGTTCAATATCTTATATCCTCTGTTAATAAGTATTTTTATTTTTCTTGTTGTAGTTGTTATTTCTAAAATAACAAAGTATAAACAAGCCTTAAAAGAAAAAAATTTAAGTATTATTCCTTATTACCTTTTTCATAAGCATAATGCAGGGATGGTAATTGTTTAAACCTTTCTATTTTAATTCTTGCTTTATTTTCAAAGAAACTTTCTAAAATTTTTAACATAAGACGTAAATATATGTGCATCTTAATAGTATATTATATTTAATATAGCCGCTACTAATTGAGAAGTTTATCGCAAGTTTGTTTGGCTATTTCATACCAGCAATTTTTAGGAGTGGTAGATTTATTACTAAAACCGCATATAATCAGCCTGTCTTTAGCTCTTGTCATTGCAACGTAGAGTAGTCTTATATATTCTTGCAAATCTTTTAATTTTTCAGCTTCTTTCAGCTCTTGCAAAAATTCAGGAGTATCGGCAGCATTAGCAGAGAAAAACATTTCTCCTTTATCATCCCAAATAAATTTATTGCTGCTTATCGGTAAAGTAGTAGAATCGCATAATATAACAATAGGAGTTTCAAGCCCTTTAGAGCCGTGGACGGTCATTACTCTTATTTTGTCTGAATGCTCCATATCACGTTTAATATAGATATCGTTATTCTCAAACCAAGCAACGAATCCTTGCAGTGAATTATCTATATCATTTGCATAGTTTTTGCTTAATGTTAATAGCTCATTTATCATATCATCACTATCATCATCGTAAATCTCTCGTAAATTTAGATTATGCACCACTAAATCAAAGAAGTTCTCAACAACCGATATTTTATAAATTTCAATTAGAAAATCTAATTTATTATATATCTCCTCATGTGAAGAGAGTATATCCCATAAGCTATTCTCACTTTTATTTACAAGAAGTTCGTATAATTGCTGTTCGCTTATTCCAATAATCGGTGATTTTAGTAAACCGGCAAGATTTAAATCATCATCAGGTAGTAACACAAATTTAGCTAATGAAATTAAATCCATTATAGTTAGATTTTCCTTAAGGTTCATTCTATCGCTTACCTCAACTTTAAGCTTAGCTTTGCTCAGTTCTTTGATCAGATTATTACTAAATTCATCTCTCTTTCTTACTAATATCATGAAATCTTTTTCAGATATTCTGTTTGCAGTAGATGGTAAAATTTCTTCGCTTTCTATTTGTTCTTTTATAAAATTTACGATTTTTGCTATGAGTAAATCGGCAGCAGATTTAGAATTTTCATAATCTTCAGGTAGTGCCCAAAAAAGCTCTTCTTGTTTTTCACTCGTCACTAATGGCCAAACTGTTACAGAGCCTTGATGTGTACGAAATGAGGATATTGAAGGATTATTCGAAAGGAATAAACTCGGGTAATTGGATTTTATATTTTTTAAAACATTATAAGTAAATTGTAAAATCTCTGCACATGATCTATAAGAATATTCAAGGGTGATATTTTTGAATTTCTTATTAGCATTTGTAAGATTTGCTTTTAGTTGCTCATTTACTAAGTTGAAATTATGAAGATCAGCCCCTTGAAAACTGAAGATCGATTGTTTATCATCGCCGACTATGAAAACACTATTATTTAGCCTCTCTACAGCATTAAACTCTGTTATTAAAGTAGTAATAATATTCCACTGCGGGGGGCTTGTGTCTTGTGCTTCATCAACAAGAATATGATTTATCTCGCTTTCAAGCTTATGCAGCAACCACTCATGAGTAGTTTTATTATTTAGTAATTTTTCGGTGTAGTAAATTAAATCGTCGTAATCGAGTAAATTATTTTCTTCCTTATATGAATCGTATTTTTTTAAAATAATATGCGCAAGTTTAGTAAGTAAGTTCGTATGATATTCTAGCTCTTCTATGCGACGCAGCTCATCTAATCGGTAAATTTCATAGGTAATTTTTTCTAGCTCTAGTAATAATTTAGGATATTTCCTTATTAATTCTTTCGATAAAAGGCTTTGTCGTTTTTTCCCGTCTTTGGTAAAAAAAATTTCTTTCGGTGCTATCTCCAAATCATACTCGGCAAATAAGTTTTTTACCTTATCGTAAATATTATTTAATTCCCCTAACGCTAATCTTTTATTAGATATTTCTTTGGGAATTTGCTTATTTATAAATAACTTTCTGAATTTAATTTTCTGCTCGATTATCTCGGTAAAAATATCTTGCAGAGTTATTTCATGAAATCGGTTAAGTAAAATTTTAATTAAGTCATTATGTTCATCGCTTAAGTAAATTTCGTTTCTGATATTTAGGAAGATATCTTGTAATTTAGTTTCTTCAAGGATTTTAAATTCCGGTGTTATGCCGGCTTCTAAGGGAAAAGTTTTAAGGATTTTTTGACAAAAAGCATGAATTGTATAGATATTTAAAAGCTTATTGCTATTTAGTATTTTATCATATAAAGTTTTTGCGTTTTCTGTTTCTTGCGGCGATGGCTTATTGCCGCTCATTAAGAAAAGTGCTTCTTCTAGTTTCTCGGCGTTGCAAAGAGAAAGATATTTAAGGCTGCTATTAATCCTTACTTGCATCTCTATAGCTGCAGCATTAGTAAAAGTAAGGCATAAAATATTGGAAGGCTCTACGCCCGTTATTAACAGACGTAAAAATCGATCGGTTAGGATTTTAGTTTTACCGGTACCGGCAGATGCTGATACCCAAACGGAGTAATTAGGATCGGATGCTTCTTTTTGTAAATCACTCATTTATGTATCGATTTTCTACTGTCACCCCGTGGCTTGACCACGGGGTCCAGTCTTTTTAATTATTTTTCTGGATCCCGCTACAAGCTCGCGGGATGACATCCACAGCCATATAACGACGCCGATAAATTACATATATTACGATTAAAGAAATAGCAAGTCCAAACCAAGTTAGGGCGTATTCTAAATGGTCATTTCTGATTGCTGCTAAATGATTTATTGCAAGAGGTAATAAAATATCTAGATTGCTAATATCTTTTCCTTCCGCAATAATATAAAAATTCTCAAGATCTAAGCCTAACACTTTGGATGTTTCTTTTAAATTTAGCGTTAGCCACACATTATTTTTTATATCGTTAGCAGGTAAGTAGATACGAGTTTTTTCTGATGGCATGGTAACACCGATAATCTCGTGCTGCCGGTCGTTTGTAGCTTGCGTGATAATATTTTTATTGCGATTACTGAACCAACCTCGTGCTACTAAAATAACTTTATCTTCTATGGTTTTAAAAGGAGTAACTAAATAATATCCGTCTTTTTCACTCGACATTGACCTTCTACCGTATAAATATATGTCTTTATTAGGCAAAAATTGACCGGTAATTTTTACTTTGTGATAAGGTAAACCGTCTTGAATTTCTGCTAAATTAATTGCAGGTGAGGTTAGGTTAGCTTGCATTGAAGCTAAAAATAATTTCTTTTCTTTTAAACGACTAAGCTGCCAAAAGCCTAAAGAGATAAGTATTGTAAAGGTTATAAATACAAGAAAATTTGTTTTCATAGATAAGTTTTAAGGGGATTGTTGATAATCGTCATTGCGAAAAAGGAGCGTGGCAATCTCATGAAATAATATAAAATTCCTGAGATTGCCATGTCGAGGCTTTGCCTCTCCTCTCAATGACGTTTTACTAAGCAGTTTTTAAAATCCTACTGAGAAACTCTTTATGTTTTTGCAGTTCTTCTTTTGTAGGTTTAATAACAATAGTAGCTTGCTCTGTTGTATTATTTACTTGATTAGTTGCTAAATTATTTATTCCGGCAGATTTATCAACCATTTTAAAAGTGGATTGTCTACCGCCCGTTAACTCTACATATACTTCTGCAAGTAATGCTGCATCTTTCAAAGCTCCGTGAAGCTGCCTACCTGAATTATCAACTTTAAATCTTTTACATAATGCATCAAGATTATATTTTGAGCCTGGAAACATGCTTCTAGCCATTACTAAAGTATCAATAGTATTTGCTAGTTCCAAGAGTTTAATTTCGGTTCTTTTTAATAATGATAATTCGTGATTTAGAAATTTAATATCGAAAGGAGCATTATGAATAATCAGTTTGCTATCTGAAATAAACTCTAAAAAATCATCGGCTATTGTATGAAATAGAGGCTTGTCTTTTAAAAATTCGCCGGATATGCCATGAATTCTATAAGCCTCAAACGGCATATCTCGCTCAGGATTAATATAAAAATGAAAATTCCTGCCTGTTAATACCTTATTTACCATCTCAATAGCACCGATCTCAACGATTCGATGACCTTGTCGTGGGTCAAGTCCCGTAGTTTCGGTATCTAAAATTATTTCTCTTAAACTCGACATTCCAAATCCTTTATTAGCTTCGCTATTTGTTTTTCCAAGTCTAACATATCAACGCCGCTATTTATAGCAAAATCTGCTTTTGCTATTTTGCTCTCTTGTGATAGTTGAATTTCTTTGATTTTATTATAAATTTCTATATCAAACGAAGATCTCGTTATTGCTCTTTGCATTCTTATTTCTTCAGAGCAGTATATTGTTACGACAAAATCAAAATATTTATCAAATTTAGCTTCATAAAGCAGCGGTATTTCGGCAAAGCCAAATTTGGAATTAGCATTTTCTTTTTTAAATAAAATGAGTTTATCTATTAGTAAGGGGTAAATAAAATTTTGTAGTTTTTCTCTAGCTAGGTCGTTATTGTAAATTAAATTACTGATTTTTCCAATATTGAAAGACTCAAGTTCAGGTAGTAATTTTAAAATCTGAGTTTGCAAAACTACATCTTGATATAATTCTTTTATGCATCTATCGGCACAAAAAGTTTTATATCCTTTTTCTGCTAAATAATCCAACATAAAAGTTTTGCCTGATGCATAGCTACCGGTAATACCTATTGCTAACATTTTGTTATAAAAATTTTATGTTCATTAGAGAGTTTTATAGTTAATTCTTCTTCGACTATAATTACGTTATTTTTTTGAATCGCTACCCCTTTGTAATTATATTTAGCAAGATTCTTTATAGTATTAGGACCGATCGTCGGCATATCTAGTCTATTATCTTGACCTAATTTTGCTATTTTTACTAATACTCCTCCATGAGGATTTTTACGTAAATCTGCACATCTCGTTATTAAATTATCCGTTCCTTCGGCAGCCTCTATACCAAGTATGTAGCCACTTTCAACTATAACCGATTGTGCGATGTCGAATGAACTTAGATGATTCAATAATTTTATTCCAAGCTCAATATCATTTTTATCTGAACTTATAGGGTTAGTATAGGTTATAATATTGGAGTTACCTTGTTGATTTTTATATATTTCATTACTTGAAATTACCTTGAAACCGTAACTTTCAAAAAAATCCGCTACTGTTTTTAGCAAACTATCATCTCCTCGAATTTTTTGCCCAACTATTTTGAAAAGCAATAAACCGCCTATTTTATCTACGGCTAAATTTTTAAAATTCGGTCTATTAACTCCACCGATAAAAATAATATTTTTTACCTCATGCTCCTTAAAATATTTTATAGCTTCCCCGACCATACCGACTTTTAAAATCTTATATTCAAAATCTTTAATTTGATCTATATCAGCTTCGTCTTTAATTGCCGCTATATAGCAATTACCGCCTTGCTTTGTATAATTACCTGCTATTAAGTAAGGTAATGAACCTCTGCCGGCGATAATTCCAAGATTTGGTAGCATAATTAAGTTTTTAATTTAGAATTCTAAACATTTATTATAAGTCCATTTTTAATATAAATCTAGAATTCTTATTTGACCTTTACATTTTAATCAAATTAAGGCATAATGTTTGGTGCTAATATAGCTATAGTAATAAACGTAATTTAGAATAGAGGTTGCGGACTCGGGGGCAGTACCCGACGCCTCCACCAAAACTTTCTAAATAACTTGCTCCTAAAGGTAATTTGTACGTCGATCCGGTACTCGAATCCTCACGTTACTTGCGTGTACGCTGCGGTTCTGCGTTCCGTGTCGCCTTCAAATTCCTCTTTATTAGCTACGTCATTTAGAAAAGTTTAAATATGTAATAACTCTTAAAGAGTAGACAATACGAAGTTCATCGAGTATTTTTGGGGGGCGAAATAGGATCGACGTGCCTAATAAAAAGATTGCTTTTACTCGGGATGATTCCGCCGATGGCTTTTGCCATATGGGTCAAAACAAAGAAACGCAAACGATAATAATCGTTCTGTAGGTCGTTTAGCTTTAGCAGCTTAACCCTACGCGGCTGGAGGGTGTGCCGGGCAACAGAAAAACCCTCACTTATACTTGTTTAATTTGAAAAATTGGCATTGCCTAAAAACGGTTGATCTTGTCATTGCGAGCGAACGTAGAGAATGTGGCAATCTCATAAAGTAGGACTCCTGAGATTGTTTCGTCAAAACTTACAGTTTTTCCTCGCAATGACGTAAACTGTTCAAATTAAACTTCGTTGACCTATTTTTATTTATTTTTCTCGTATGAATATTGAATATAAAAAATTTGTGCATGAATATATGCTAAAATTTGTGAAAAAAATTCTAACAAAAATTCAGCATGAAGATTTATATTGGGATCAGTTAATATACATATCGTACAGAACCGATAACCCTGCGGTAATTTTACCTTCAAAAGTTAAACAGGCATACCCGAAACAGATAACAATAGTGCTGCAATATCAGTTTGAAAATTTAATAGTAAATGATACGGGCTTTTCTTTAACGGTAAGTTTTGACGGTGTTAAAGAAATAATTTACGTACCTTTTGATGCACTTATTAGCTTTGTTGATTCCAATAATAATTACAGTCTAACTTTTAATCAGTCGTTAAATATACACGAAAATCCTCAACATGAAGAGGAAATAAGTAATAATAAAAGTTATCAGACTTCATCATCTTCAAGTCCAAATGTTATAATGTTAGATAAGTTTCGTAATTCTTCTAAACCTAGTTAATGCATATTATGGATTCAAAAGTAGTGATATATACTGATGGTGCATGTGCGGGTAATCCAGGTCCCGGAGGGTGGGGAGCTTTGCTTCAATTTAATGATACTAGCAAAGAAGTATTTGGTTATGAGTTAGACACGACTAATAATCGTATGGAAATTACGGCAGCACTTGAAGCCTTGAGGATTTTAAAAAAATCTTGTAATATTGAGATTTATACCGATAGTAAATATTTGCAACAAGGAATTACCGCTTGGATTCATAATTGGATAAAAAATAATTGGTGTAAAAGCAACAATGAACCCGTTAAAAATGCCGATTTATGGCAAAAATTATACGCAGAATTGAGTAAACATACTATTATTTGGAAATGGGTAAAAGGTCATGCAAATAATAGCGGTAATATTGCTGCCGATAAACTTGCAGTGCAAGGAAGAGAAACTGCTATAGAAATTTTAAAATGTCGTGGATAGATAAGTTTTTTATTACTTTTTTGCACAAAAAAGTAGGAGAAGATGAGTTTTTGAATCAATATTATGAAAGCCGTAATATTGATTATTTAGGGCGTCCAAGGAGGCTTGTTATTTATAAAAATGTAAATGAACCTACAAAAATTTCGCCAAGTTGGCACGCTTGGTTACATCATTTAGTAAATGAGATACCAAAAAATACTCAGCTTTTTCCATGGCAAAAGAATAATAAAATAGTTAAAAAGCTGCCTAAAACATCAAATCTTAAATATAATAGATGGCAACCATAATTAATTAATAAAATATAAAAAACAATGCAACAGAACATTATTGAAACAATTATAGGCTTTGTAGTATTAATTATTGCTTTGCTATTTTTGATTTTTGCCTACAAAACAGGTAGTTCTATAACTAGCTCAAAAGGCTATCAGGTAACTGCTCATTTCCAAAGTGCGGAAGGGATAGCAGTCGGAAGCGGCGTAATGATTTCAGGTATAAAAATCGGTAATGTAAAGAAAATTACTTTAGATCCAAATAGCTTTTATGCAAGTGTATATCTAAATATTAATGATGATGTTAAAATACCTAAAGATTCTAAAGCCCAAGTAGTCACCAGCGGGTTACTTGGAGGTAAATATATTTCAATTGTACCGGGTAATGACGATGAAAATTTAGCGGCTAATGAAGAGATAAAATATACTCAATCAGCAATTAATATTGAATCATTAATTAATAAAATTGTTTCTTTATTCGGTAATAAGTAGAAGTAATACGAAATAAAAAATCATTAAATTTAGCCGAATCTAGTTTAGATTCGGTTTTTTTATTGTTTAAGCTATTGTAAAGTTCTTATAAGAGGAGTATCGTATAGTTTTGTAGGCAAAATAATTTGCTTAACAAAATGTAAACTAATAAAGGAGTAAATTATGAAAGAATCAAATTCCAAACTCTGCTAAAGCAGATGTCGAAGGTATCAAATACGTAATGTAAAAGGTAAATCCGGAGATATTCTAGATGAGCAGTTGGGTAATTTATCATCCGTTATGGAACATTATAAAGATAAAGGCATGGATAAAGGTAAAGCTAATGTAGCGGATTTATGTGAGTCGACACGTGGCCACCCTTTGCGGAACCTCGCCTACGCTTTTGGTGCAGGCGTATTGCTCGCTATTCTTATGAAATAGGTAATTCAATGTTAAAATCTCTAATATATAAATTATTAAAAAGTAGCATTAAGCAAGAAGAGAAATCTTATGGCAAACCATTTGTCTATTTTTTTAATATTCTAGGTTTAGTTTTAATAATTATTGCTAATTAAAGTATAGTATAGTATTTTTACTTTTCAATCTAAAAATGAACCATTACTGTATATTACTTATTTTTTTCTTTCAATTAGTTTATTTATCACATATCTATCATGCTAATAAAATAAAGTAAATTTTAAAGTACTAATTATTAGTTTGTTTCTTGCTTTTAACGTTACTATTTTCTGGGGAATACAGTTAAATCTATATAATTACAACTATAAAAAACATCGCAATATATTATAGCTTTTTTCTATCAATTCACGAAATATATTAAGTTGTACTTCCTTTTCTTATTTATCGTGTAAAGCGAAATTTCCTATTGACTTTTATATAAAACAGAATTTTTTGTAAAGAATTTATGCTAGACTATGAAAAAGAACAGAGCAGTTTAACAAGCAACCAAAAAGAAGCCACGGGAATTTTACCTACAGCTACTTTTCTTGAGTATTTTGATTGAATGTTGTACGTTACCTTAATGGCTTTATCCTGTATAATTATGGCAAATGCTCCTACTTATGAACAAGTAGGTTATTTTGCTGCTGTATTAATCACAATTTGCCGTGCAATTCAAGGTATATCTTCTGTAGGTGAAATAGTGTTAGCAGAACTTTATTTAACTGAAATTACAAAACCACCTATACAATATCCCGTAGTGTAGCATCAGTAATTGGGACAACTGCAGCTTTAGCTATAGTATCTTTAGTTACCACTCAAGGATTTAATTGGCGTCTTGCTGTTTGGATAGGTGCAATTATTATAGTTGTGAGGGGCCACGCTAGAGCTCATCTTAGAGAAACGCCTGATTTTGTAGATGCAAGTGCTAGACTTTTACGAAAATATGAAAAAGCAAATATCGACAAAAAAGAATTAAAAAACGATGAGATTTTTAACCAAAAACCTAATAAGAAGACAACTATATATTTCATAATGAGTTGTGCTTGGCCCATATGTTTCTACTATACTTATATTACTTGTGGTGCAGTTTTAAAGAATGCATTTGGATATAGTGCAGCTCAGGTTATTCATCATAATTTTATTATTTCAATGTTCCACCTAGCTAGTATGTCTTTAATATGTTTTCTAAGTTATAAAATATATCCTTTAAAAATTCTTAGAGTAAAATTAGCTTTACTCTTTATATTTATTCTATTTTCACCATACCTTTTAAAAAGTACAACTACACCTTTCCAGCTTCTTTTAATTCAAATAGGTTTGATAATATGTTCATTTGATACTGTTCCTGCTGTTTCAATCTTTTTTAGGCATTTTCCAGTTTTTAAACGCTTTACAGTAGTATGATACATGCTGTTTCTAGAGCCTGAATGTATATAATCACTTCGTTTGGAATTATATATTTAACAAAATATTTGGGTCAATATGGTTTGTTTGTTGTGATAGTTTCACTACTTATAATTTGTATGTTTGGTCTAAATCATTTTCAAAAGTTGGAAAAAGAAGCAGGTTATTCATAGTGAATAATGATATTTGTTTTTGTTGAGAAAATTTATCTTTGTATAAAAACCTATAGCAAATTTCATTAAACTTTTCTTCAATTTCATAACACTCTAAATGTGTAGCAACAACTAGAAACTTCTTAAATGTTTCCACAATGATCTGCTTCGCTTTTTCAGGTGATTTAGCTGCTAATGTTTGTACATTTCAAATAATTTTATAAGTGCGGTATCATATCTTTTTTGCTTAATTAATAGGTTTAAGCTTTCCTCGACACTGATTTTTCTGTGAAGTTTAATTCTAGTTAAACCTTCTACATGTTTTGCTATTTCTTTACCAAAAATTTCGATGATCCTCTTTTCAGTAAGTTCTGTATCCTCAATAGTATAGTGAAGTAGAGCAGCATTTATCATATTAGAAGTAAAAAGCTTAGGCGCTTCGTCTGCTACAAACTCTGCAAGCATAATCGCTACTTCGATCGGGTGCGAATAATACGGATCGCCTGACTGACACATTTGTGAACCATGATATTTACGAGCGTAGTAGATACCTTTTTTAACTTCCTCTATATCAACAGGCTTTTTTACTTTAGTATTTAAATATTCGAGTTTATCAAGTAGCTTTTTAGCGTAAACACAAATTTCAAACTTTTCTTTTGTATTTAAACAATTTCATTTTGTGTTATTATTTATTTTTGCTTCTTGTTCTTGCTGTAATTTATACTCTGCTGCTTTTTCTTCTATATTAGTTAAAAAAGAAATAACAAAAAGTTAAAAAACTAGTGAGAATAATAGCAAATGTTATTAATATTAACTTAAGCTCTTTCCTTGCATTTTGAGCTTTTAAACGCTTTCCCTCCTCTTCATCTATTATTCACTCAGTAGTACTAATTATAATTTTCTAAATCTAATTTACTTATAAAATTATTTAGAGTTGAAAAGATTATCATTACGCGGAAAACAACTGCTTCTAGGTGATACCTGCTTTTAATCTTAATTTTTATATTCCAGGATAAACTATAGTATGCTAAGATATTGCTTTTAAAAATAAGTGATTATCAGTGTCAAAATTTTCTTTTAATATTCATCATCAGCATAAAAAAGCTAGAAGCGGTATTATCGTAACCGCACACGGTGAGATGCGTACTCCCGCTTTTATGCCGGTTGGAACTAGAGGAACGGTTAAGGCAATGCTACCTGAATCGGTAGCAGAAACGGGGGCGGATATATTGCTCAGCAATACTTACCACTTAATGCTTCAGCCGACTGCCGAACGTATAGTACGGCTTGGTGGCTTACATAAATTCATGAATTGGGATAAGCCGATATTAACCGATTCTGGCGGTTTTCAGGTAATGTCGCTATCGAAGTTACGCAAGATAACCGAAGAGGGGGTAAGTTTCAGCTCTCATATTAACGGCGATAAATATATGTTAACTCCTGAGCGTTCTACCGAAATACAATATTTGCTTGGTAGCACAATCACTATGGCTTTTGATGAATGTACTCCTTACCCTGCAACCTTTGAGGAAGCTAAAACTTCTATGCAGCTTACGACTAGATGGGCGAATAGATCACGTAATGCTTTTGTTAAGCGGGAAGGCTATGCACAATTCGGTATTATTCAAGGTAGTGTTTACGAAGAATTACGTGAGCAATCGGCTAAGGATCTAGTAGAACTTGATTTTGAGGGTTATGCTATAGGTGGACTTGCAGTAGGTGAGGGGCAGGAGCTTATGTTTAAAGTACTTGATTATGCTCCTGATTTTCTGCCGCAAAATAAGCCGCGTTATTTAATGGGAGTCGGTAAGCCTGCTGATATTATAGGTGCGGTTAGCAGGGGTATAGATATGTTTGACTGCGTAATCCCGACACGCTCAGGTCGCAACGGTCAGGCTTTTACGAAATACGGTACGGTAAATATCCGCAATAGCAAATATGCCGATGATAACAAGCCGCTAGAACATGATTGCCTATGTCCTGCTTGTAGAAACTATAGTAAAGCTTATCTACATCATTTAGTTAGAATCGGTGAAATACTTGGCCCTATGCTAATGACATGGCATAATTTAACATATTTCCAAAATCTCATGAGCCGTATTAGAGCATATATTAAACTAGGTAAAGATTTTGATTTCGATTCTTAAAGTGACTAGTTATAAAACATGCCTTATTACATGTAAACGTACTTAAGTAGGTTATGTTATGAAAAAAGTTTGTGCAGATCACACTTCAGTGATTGTAACTAGACAAAAACAAAAACCGGTGGTTATTATGTCGCTTGAAGATCATAATGCTATGGAGGAAACTATACTTGTTAAAAAGTCCTAAAAATGCTGAAAGACTAAAACGAACAATTAGCGATTTTGAAGAAAATAAAAATTTTAGGAATTGGATTTGATTGTAAATTAAAATAAAAGTATGAACTACTAATGCAAAATATTGATTTAATATCTGAAGAGGAAGCACAAAAATTACTAGAAGAACTCGCTGATAAAATAGCAGCGTACAACCATGCTTATTATATAGAAGATAATCCTTTAGTTTCTGATAGCGAATATGATCAGCTATTTAATACCAATCTCAAGTTAGAACAAAAATTTCCTCATTTAATTTTAGAAAATAGTCCTAGCAAAAAAGTAGGGGCTAAAATAGTAAATAAATTTGCTAAAGTTACGCATCAAGTGCCTATGCTATCTCTCAGTAATGCTTTTGATGAGCAAGATGTGAGAGATTTTGTAGACCGTATAAAAAATTTCTTACGCCTTAATGAGTTTGCTCCTATCTTTTGTGAACCTAAAATAGACGGTTTGTCTTTTTCTGCTGTTTATAAAAACGGGGTGCTTACAACGGGAGCTACAAGAGGTGACGGATATGTCGGTGAAGATATAACAGCAAATATTAAAACAATCAAAAATTTTCCTTATAAAATAGATAATGTCCCGGAGTTTTTAGAAGTACGAGGGGAAATTTATATTGAAAAACAAGATTTTTTAAATCTAAATAAAGAACAAGAAGAGCAGGGCAAGGATAAATTTGCCAATCCTCGTAATGCTGCTGCCGGATCACTTCGTCAGCTTGATTCTTCTATTACGGCTAAAAGACCGCTCAAATATTTTGTATATTCAGGAGGGGTAACTGAACAGAATCTCGCTTCTTCACAAGATCAATTACTTACAAAATTAAAAGAATGCGGCTTTAACATTAATGAAATATCTAAACTTGCGAGTTCTGAAGAAGAAATTTTCGCCTTTTACGAATATCTCAAAACAAATAGAGAAAATTTACCTTATGAAATTGATGGAGTAGTATATAAGCTAAATGATTTTGCACTGCAAAATAGAATGGGCTTTATTGCACGAAGTCCACGCTTTGCTACCGCGCATAAATTTCCTGCAATAATAGGACGAACAAAGTTACTTTCTATTACTGTACAGGTCGGTAGAACTGGTACGTTAACGCCGGTAGCCGAACTTGAACCCATAGAAATAGGTGGGGTAACTGTTAGCAGAGCAACATTACATAATTTCCAAGAAATTGCACGAAAAGATGTACGGATTAAGGATTATGTATTCCTGCAACGTGCTGGTGACGTTATTCCTAAAATCATGGGAGTTGATTTTGATAAACGTCCTAGTGATACAGCAACGTTTGATACTCCTTTATTTTGTCTGTCATGCAATTCTAAGTTACATTATATGCCTGAAGATATTATTATACGCTGTGATAATGGCCTTAACTGCCCTGCTCAGAATTATGAGCGTATCCGTCATTTTGTATCGAAAAATGCTATGGATATTGAGGGGCTTGGGCGTAAGCAAATTGAGTTTTTAATAGATAATGGATTGATTAGTAATCCTTTAGATATTTTCTTTTTAAAAGAAAAAAATGACTCTAGCTTAGCAAAACTTGAAAATATGGATGGATGGGGTAAAAAATCAGTAGAAAATCTTTTTAAAAATATAGAAAAATCAAAAAACGTTAGTTTGCCAAGATTTATATATGCATTAGGCATAAGGCGTATCGGTGAACAAAATGCTAAATTACTTGCTAAAGAATTTGGCAGCTATAATAATTTTATAGCTCAAATGGAATTGCTTAGAACAAATGAGCCTGATATTTATCAAAAACTAAACAATTTAGAAGGAATCGGTGATAAGATTTTAGTAGATATTATTGATTTTTTTGATGTTAAAGAAAATATTGAGCTTATCAAAAAACTTGGTGCAATATTAAATATTGAAGATTATAAAGAGACTAGAGAACAGAGTAGTTTAACGGACAAGATAGTAGTATTTACCGGTAGTTTACCAACGATATCTAGAGCGGAAGCTAAAGCAACGGCTGAGAAGCTTGGGGCTAAAGTTGCAGCTGGCGTATCATCGAACACGGATTTAGTTGTAGCCGGCGTTGATGCAGGCAGTAAACTTAAAAAAGCTAAAGAGCTTAATATTAAAATTATTGATGAAGAAGAATGGCTTACGCTTATAAAAAATGTTTAAAGTAAGGCATTGCTAACTAAATGATAGTAAATAAAAAACTCGATGTCATTTCCGCGGAAGCGGGAATGACATCGGAAAGCTAAACTACACTATAAAACAACTTTTTCTAGGCAATGCTAAACTTTTTGACAAAGATAGAACAGTTATTACAAAACATATTAATAAAATTCTAAAAGAAAGAAAACTAGACAATACTTACTGAAAGAATATCTAATTAAAGGCTATAGTATTAATCTATACTGCTTTTACGAAAGATTGCACAGTAAATTATACTATGATATAATATATAATTGCTGTAGCTAAGTTAGACGAGATGCCTAAATCTAAACTAATACGAGAAGCCATTAAAAATTATTTACGTGAACTAAAAGAAGATAGAGAAGAGGCAGCAACTGCTTTAGCAAGAAGCAATAATAAAAGTGATAAATTACTTATTTCAGCAGAAGCAACGGAATTCTTAAAAAAGAAATATGGTTTGTAAAGTATATGCTCTGTGTCATTCCCGCGAGTTGGTCATAGAAGTGAAATTTATGATTAATTTAAAATGAACTATCGTCATATTTATCATGCAGGCAATTTTGCCGATATAGTCAAACATTTAGTCCTAATTAGTATTTTAGAACAGCTCAAGAAAAAAGAAAAACCTTTTGTGGTTTTAGATGCTTTTGCTGGGCTAGGTCTTTACGATTTAAACTCGGAGGCGGCTTCTAAAACTCTAGAAAGTGATACGGGAATTAATAAATTACTGCAAGCTACCGATCCTATTCCTCAGCTCTTACAAACTTTTTTAAATATAATAAATATAGCAGGCAAAAGTCACTACCCAGGTTCACCTTTTATAATTAAACAATTATTAAGACCAAATGATCGCTTAATTGCCTGCGAACTTCATCCAAGCGATTATTTAAGTTTAAAAAAATTATTACCAAATGATACGCATAATATAGATGCTTATAATGCTATCAAAGCTTTACTACCATTTAAAGAGAATAGAGGATTAATTTTTCTTGATCCGCCTTTTGAAGTGAAAAATGAGTTTCAAAAATTACTTGAAGCACTTAAAAAAATCAAGCTACGAGTTCTTAATAATACTGTCTTAATTTGGTATCCTATAAAAGATTTATCTTTAGTCCGTGATTTTTACCACAATTACAAAAATATCGGATTTAAAGAAACTATGATTATTGAATCTGAGCTTTTAAATAGTGATAAAAATATGGTAAAGTGTGGGTTAATGTTAATTAACCCTCCAAATATTAGAGGAGAATTAGAGAAATTAACAGAATATTTAAGTGGCACTCTTAATTTGAAATTTACATACATTTATCTTTAATGTCTTTTAAAAAATATATCTTTTTACTGTTTATAGTTTTTCTTGTTCAAGGTTGTAGCAGTATTAAAGAATCTAGTGATACTACGTTACTTTCTACTACTTCATCTCAATTAAAGCAAAAATATAAAATCAGCCATGCGGATTTAGTAGTACAGTATGATTTAACAAACAAAAATAGCAAATATATATATGCAAAAAACTTAGGTCTAATAATTAATAACCCTAAACAAAATAAGATTTTTTTACACAAATTCCATAATAAAAACCCGGCAGAATTTAATAAAGCAGCCGAAATAAAAATAGCTGATATAAAGGCAGTTGTAACAAAACTAAATTCAAAATATCAGTTTCTCTCTAAACCGGAAGCTAGCTATTTTGCAAAAAAACAAACTCATAGGAATAATATCTCGGAATTAACCAAGCTTGATAAAATAATTAGTACAATACCGCTTATGATGCCGGAATATGAGCCGAAAATTACTAGCCATTACGGAATTAGGACAAGTCCTTATAAAAAGAAAAGAAAAAAGAAATGTTTCCATAGCGGTATTGATTTACAAGCTAAAAAAGCAGCACCGATATATGCAGCAGCAAGTGGAATTGTTATAAAAGCCGCTAGAGCACCTGATTACGGGAATTTTGTTGAGATTAAACATGGACGCAAATTTGTTACGAAATATGCTCATTTAAAAGAAATGTCAGTCAAGGAAGGAAATAAAATTAAGCGTGGTCAATTTATCGGTATACAAGGAAGCACTGGTAATGCAACGGGTGAACATTTGCATTTTGAAATTCTGTTAGATAATAAAACAATCAATCCGTTTGACTTTATTTTTAACTACCGTAAATGTTAAACTATGATCAAACTTTTATATCCTGAATTTTGGCAGAAGCGAAATATTATAGCTTATTTGCTTTTGCCTATAAGCTTGATATATCAATTTTTAGGCTATTTACGAGCTAGTTTAGCACGTCCTATTATGTTGCCTGCTAAAGTTATTTGTGTCGGTAATTGTAGTGTAGGAGGTACGGGTAAGACGCAGATAGTAATGTATCTAGCCAAATTACTAAAAGCTAGAAATGTAAGTTTTGTAATAGTAACTAAGGCTTATGGTAGTAACCTTAAAAGTGCAACTACCATACATCAAGGACATACAGCATTAGAGGCAGGAGATGAGGGGGTAATACTTGCAAAGTACGGAGCAGTTATTGCTACTAAAAGTATTAAAGAGATTGTGCCGTTAATTAACGAGCTTAAACCTGATACAATAATAGTTGATGATTTCCTACAAAATCCTTATTTTCATAAAGACTTTACTATAGTCTCAGTAGATAGCCAAAGGCTTTTCGGCAACGGTTTTCTAATTCCTGCCGGTCCTTTAAGACAATATCCAAATAAAGTCCTTGATGCAGCTGATTTAATTTTTTTAGTCAGTAGCCACCAAGATAAAATACCGAATATTTTAACTCCTTATGTCAATAAGTTAATAAATGCTCAAATAGTTCCTGCAAATAATATAGATAAAACTAAAAATTATTTTGCTTTTAGCGGTATCGGTAATCCTGAGCGTTTCTTTGCGACTTTAAAAAATTACGGATTAAATATAACCGGTTACAAAATTTTTCCTGATCATTATAATTATTTACAAGCAGATTTAGAAAATTTATATTCATTAGCTAAAGAGCATAACGCTACCTTAGTTACTACAAGAAAAGATCATGTTAAGTTTAATGATTTAAATAATAATATTGTCTGTCTAGATGTAGAATTATCTATAAACAATCCTGATTTATTAAATGAAAAAATTTTTAAAAAAGCTCAGATATTTAATTGAGTATTTTATCGTTGTTATATTCCTAAAGGTAATAGGAATATTCGGTGTAGATAAAGCGGCGGATATTTGTAGTTTTATAGCAAGAAAAGTCGGTATATTATTTGCTGTTAATAAAATTGCTAGACGAAATATTAAAGTAGTATTCGGCGATATGTGTGATGTTGAAAAAATCATAGATCAAACTTGGGATAATTTCGGTAGGTTTATCGGTGAATTTACATATGTTGGCAAGATGGATGAAGTCGAGTTAGAGCGTAGAATCGAAATAATCGGTATAGAAAATATTAAAAAACTTGAAGGACAACCTTTTTTATTATTTAGCGGTCACTTTGCCAATTGGGATATTAGTCTTAAGCTTCTTCATAAATTTTATCCGAAAGTTGCCGTAATTTATCGTAAAGCAAATAACCCGTATGTTAACAAGTTGGTTAATGAAAGTCGTGCCGGTGATAAATTAAGACTTATACCGAAAGGTCCTGAAGGTAGCAGAGCTTTAGTCAGGGCTATCAAGGAGAGTGAACCTATTGTGATGCTTGTTGATCAAAAAATGAACGATGGAATTGAAGTGCCTTTTTTAGGGCATCCTGCTATGACTGCAAGCGCCATCGCTAAAATTGCTTTGCAGTATAAATATCCAATTATACCTTGCCAAATCATTAGAACTAAAGGCAGTTATTTTAAAGTAATAGTTCACCCGCAATTAAAGTTTGAGCAAACCGGCGATAATAAAGCCGATTGCTATAATATTATGCTTAATATTAATCAAATGCTAGGAGAATGGGTTAAGCAAAATCCTTCCCAATGGTTTTGGTTTCACAATAGATGGAAGAAATGAAACGTCATTGCGAGCAGCCGTAGGCTGCGTGGCAATCTCGTCAAATATCCTGAGATTCTTCGTCAATTGCTATGCAATTTCCTCGCAATGACAAAAAAATGAGCCACGGTATGACATTTTAAGAAAGCATAGTCCGTAATTTCTCAAGTACTTCTTGAGCGTGATTTTTAGCATTTACCGACCGCCAAATATGCTTAACTATGCCTTCCTTATCAAGTAAAAACGTAGCTCTATCAATACCCATATATTTTTTACCGAACATTGATTTTTCTATCCATACCCCTAATTGTTCGCATAAATTTGAATTTGCATCAGAGGCTAAATCAAATCCTAAACTATATTTTTCTTTAAATTTATCATGAGAGTCAAGCTTATCTTTGGATACTCCGATAATTACCGTATTAAGTTTATCGAATTCCGGTTTTAACTTGTTAAAATCTTGTGCTTCAATAGTACATCCAGGTGTATCGTCTTTCGGATAAAAATATAATATTACGAATTTTCCTTTTAAATCCGATAGTTTAATTACATTATCTTTACCTATGTGTAAAGATAAATCAGGAACTTTTTTTCCTAGTTCTAATGTCATAATACCCTCAAATTTATTTGATACAATAACTATATATTCAATATGTACTTTTTAAAATTGCTTTTTATAATTATATTATTTATGATACCGGTATATAATACTTAAGTTTAATTTTTATTAACTATTTCAATAAAGAGGTTTTATGAGAACTATAAGTGAAGCACTTGAAGAATGACATAAAAATCTTTAGGACTCTGCTAAAATTATTACTGTCGATTTTAATAAAAAATGTCATGAAGTAGCGGATAAATTATCCGTCAAAATTAATGATTTAGAGGAATATGCTAAGGATAGTAAAGACCATTCTTTAGAAACTATAAAAGAGCAATATAAAAATTTAACGAAAGAGTTACAGGATTATCAGAAAATTAAAGATGATAAAGTGGAAGAATATAGACAAACTCTTGTGAAAAAACTTGATGATTTAAGTAAGAGAGTTGAACAATATAATAATAAACATAAATAATTGGAGAATATAATAAAATTTTAATAACATTAGGTGCTACCGCTACTTTATTATTAACACCTAGCATTTTTGCAGATTTGCCTACCAAGGGTGACACAAAAGCAAATGAAGTGCAAACTGAAGAAGTAGCTACAAGCAGTACAAAAACAATTACCGAAAACTTACAGGAATTAAAAGACAATTTAACAAACCTAGCACAAACGGGAGCCGATAAATTTAATCAGACCTTAAGCAATACTTATGATCAGATAGCCCAAAGCGTTGCAGAGATAAAAAAGAATGTGAAAGATCAGAAAGATAAAAAAGGTGAAGAACTAATCTATAGATGCTGTAAAAGCAAAAATGGAAGATTATAAAAAAGCAGGCAGCAAGAAACAAGAAAAAATACGTCAGCACCTAGTGGATAAATTAGAAGAGCTAAATAAAAATATTAACGAATATAATAACGATAAAGAAAAAGCAAATTCGTAATTTTTTAACGTCATTGCGAGGAGATGCGTAGCATCGACGCGGCAATCTCATAAAGTAGGATAAACTCCTGAGATTGCTTTGTCGAAACTTATAGTTTCTCCTCGCAATGACTGCGGACAATATACCCTTAAAAACCGGTATTATTTATGACTATTACCAAAGAAAAAATTGCAGCTATGTTAAGCTCTAAATTGGGTTTTTCAAATAATTTATGCGAGGAAATAGTTCATACTGTTTTTTCTAATATTTTAGAAATAGCAAAAGAGCAAAAATTAACTTTAAAGAATTTTGGTAGCTTTGAGGTTAAACAAAAAAATCCACGTCCCGGAATAAATTTTCATACCAAAGCACCGGTAATTATAGAATCAAAAAAGAATTTACGTTTTGTCCCTTCTTCTAAATTAAAAGCTTTAATTAATGGATCTACTCGATGAACTTCGTTATAATTTGTTGGCTTGTTGCATGTCTCGGGAAATGCTTTTTATGTCATTCCCGCGAAAGCGGGAATCCAGTAAAACCTATAAAAAACTTGTTTTTTTAGGTTTATTTTGTCAATAATGTGTATCAATATTAAGGTTATTTTTTGAGACTCCCGCTTTCGCGGGAATGACATAAAAAGCATTTCCCGAGACATGCAACAAAATCTGTATTCGGAGTATATGACAAACAATAAGCTAACAAAAAAATATTATTCTTCTAGTGAAGTGATTAAGCATTTAAATATTGCTTTACATCAATTAAGATATCTAGAGACAAAAAGCCCTGATTTATCTAATTATAAAATAAATAATAGAAAATATTATACTGCTAATGATATTGATCTACTTCAAAAATCTTTAAATAAAGGTATTACATTTTTTCCTACCGCTAGAATCGATATATTACTGACCAACTTCCATAATTTGTCTCTTCAAATAAAAAAAATTCTTGCCGATTCCTAGATGACTTGCGTATAGTACTTGTCATATCACGTTTTAAAGAAAAGAAAGTAGCATATTATGACAATAAGACAAATGGTAAAGCCAGTAATTATAGGTATATCTGGTCCTGAATTAACCGATGCAGAAAGAGAATTATTTGAAGGGCATAATCCTTTAGGTGTCATTTTATTCCGTCGTAATATTAGAAAGAATGATAACGGTGCGCAGGATAAAGAAGCCCCTATTAAGCTTATTGCAGATATAAAAAAAGTATTAGGGGAAAATACTATCATCTCTATAGATCAAGAAGGCGGTAGGGTAAAAAGGCTCATAGCACCGACTTTTTATGACGCTCCAGCTGCTCAAACTTTTACTGATCCCCAAGCATGTAAACAAAATTATAGTGATATTGCGAAAGAGCTGAGAGCAGTAGGTATTAATCTAGATTTTGCACCGGTAGCGGATTTGATCCACGAAGGAGCAGACAAGATAGTCGGCGATAGAAGTTTCGGCGGGGAGCCGGAAGTAGTTGTGCCTTTATGTTTAGCTGCTATAGACGGATTACAAGAAGAGAAAGTCGGGGCTTGTATAAAACATATTCCGGGCCATGGTAGAGCTACGGTGGATAGCCATAAAAAATTACCGATTGTCGATGCTGATATAGAAGAGTTAGAAAAAACAGACTTTAAAGTATTTAAGGAGCTAGCGAAGCACGATAATATTAAACTTGCTATGACGGCACATATAATTTACAAAGCTCTTGATCCTGAGAACCCTGCCACCCTATCAAAAAAAGTTATAGACTATATTAAAAATAATATCGGCTTTAAAGGGCTTATTATTTCCGATGCAATAGATATGAAAGCTTTAAGCGGTAGTATGGCAGATATGACCAAAGCAGTTTTAGATGCAGGCGTAGATATAGTGCTTGAATGTACCGGAGAATTTAACAAAATGTCTGAAGTTCTAAGTAGTGTTTCGGAAAGTTCTATAGATAAATTTTCTGACTTGTTTATTGCTTAATGCTATTATTCATTTAATATCATACAGCGGTTCGACCGCGGCATCTTAGGACACAGTCTGTGATGCAAGATCCCCATAGCCACGGGATGACAACGGAACTGCACAACGGCAGGTATTTAGCCGTAAAATGGCTATTAAGGAACTTATCCAATTAATCTAAGTTAAAATTAATTAAACAATTATATTGAAAAAATTTATTTTTACTATTAATCTGTTTTTTAATTTTTAGTTAAAGAATTAATTTTATAAATTACTTGAATAGTGTTATGAACAGTCTTGTGGATTTAAGTTCTAAAAGCTATAGGTAATATTTACTAAGAATAGAGATATAGAGAATTTTAGGTAGCAGGAGGGGATTTGATTTATGATATTATTAATCTGCTTAAAGAAGATTTAAATAAAGCAGATATAGAAAATGAGATATACATGCGTCTTAAAGAACCTTATTCTGTTTTAAAAAAGATGAAAAGGAAAGAAGTGCCGATTGATGCATTGAAAGACTTAATTGCATGTAGGATTATAGTTAAATCTAAAGCTCTATGCTATAATGCTTTGGACGTAGTTAAGAGTTCTCCGCATTTAGATTGGTTATACACCAAAGATTATATCAATAGACCAAAAAGCAACGGCTATCAATAGACCAAAAAGCAACGGCTATCAGTCTCTTCATAATATAATGCAGCTTTTACACTCTAAACGTAATTTTGAAATACAGATAAGAAGTGAAGATATGCATAAAGATGCCGAGCTTGGTAGAGCAGCTCATTTAAATTATAAAGAAGAACAAGACCGTCATTTGAAAAAAGTTTTTGACGTTACTAATGACACGATACTTTTTAAAGCACGTCAAATGGTAAAACAATTTGAAGGATTAGAAGAGCAAATTGTAGAATATGAAAAAGAAATTATGCGTATTTGGCATACTAAATACGACGAAATGCTAAAATGGGCAAATACTGCTGAAGTGCTAATATTTAACGAAAAGTAGGGAAATAATTAGTTCGTCATCCCGTGACTTGACCACGGGATGACACTGATAAGGCATAACGCCAATGTGGTAAAAATATAACATTTATTAAAACTTTATAAAAAAACTATAGTGATGCTTGTAATTATATACAATATATAGTATGCTCGATCCGTAGTTTAGAAACTATTGAAACAAAATATTAGGTTATTTCCTTATCAAGTGTGGGATGTCTTGACTCACGTTTGATAAGTTTGTTTTAATACTAGGTACTAAATTTTAACTTAAATATAGGACAAAAATTATGGCTCAAAAACCAAATTTTCTAAAAAAATTAATTTCCGCAGGGTTGGTAACTGCTTCTACAGCTACCATAGTAGCCAGTTTTGCAGGTTCAGCTATGGGTGCTGCTACACAGCAGAATAGAACAACAAACGGAGCTGCTACAACTGTTGATGGTGCGGGATTTGACCAAACTGCCGCTCAAGTAAATGCTGCGGTTGCTCCAAATGCAGTTATTACTGCTAATGCTAATAATGGTATTAATTTCAATACTCCAGCCGGTAGTTTTAACGGTTTGTTTTTAGGTACTGCAAACAATTTAGCAGTGACAGTGAGTGCAGATACTACCTTAGGGTTCGTCACTAATGTTGCTAATAATGGTAACTCCTTTAACCTTACGCTTGGTGCCGGTAAAACTCTTACTATAACAGGTCAAGGTATTACTAATGCACAAGCTGCTGTTACAAACAATGCTCAAAATGTTGTTGCACAATTTAATGGTGGTGTTGCTGTTGCCAATAATGATCTTAGCGGTGTAGGAGCAATAGACTTTGGTGCTGCGGCTTCTACATTAGTATTTAATTTAGCAGAGCCTACAACTCAAAAAGCTCCTCTTATACTTGGAGGTAATGCTGTAATAGCTAATGGTGTTAACGGTACATTAAATGTTACTAATGGATTTATTCAAGTTTCAGATAAAAGTTTTGCTACTGTTAAGGCAATTAATATCGGTGACGGTCAAGGTTTCATTTTCAATACTAATGTTGCTGCTGGTGGTAATGCTTTAAATTTACAAGTAGGTGGTGCTACTATTAATTTTAATGGAACAGACGGTACGGGTAGATTAGTATTATTAAGTAAGAATGGTGCTGCTACCGACTTTAACGTTACAGGAAGTTTAGGCGGTAATCTAAAAGGTATTATCGAATTTAACACTGTTGCAGTAGCCGGTCAACTTATAGCTAATGCAGGCCCTGCTAATGCAGTAATAGGTACTAATAATGACGCAGGTAGAGCTGCAGGATTTGTTGTTAGCGTAGGTAATGGTAATGCAGCAACAATCACTGGACAAGTTTATGCTAAAGACATGGTTATACAGAGTGCTAATGCAGGTGGGCAAGTAAATTTTGGACACATAGTTGATGTTGGTACAGACGGTACTACTGCCTTTAAAACAGCAGCTTCTAAAGTTGCAATAACCCAAAACTCAAACTTTGGTACTACTGATTTCGGTAATCTTGCAGCACAGATTACAGTTCCTGATACTATGACCCTTACCGGTAATTTTACAGGTAATGCTAGCAATCCCGAGAACACTGCAGGTGTGATAACTTTTGCTGCTAACGGTACTTTAGCAAGTGCTAGTGCAGATGCAAATGTTGCGGTGACAAATAATATTACAGCAATTGAAGCATCAGGTGTCGGAGTTGTCCAATTATCAGGAACACATACTGCCGAGTTACGTTTAGGAAATGCCGGTTCTGTCTTTAAACTTGCTGATGGTACAGTTATAAACGGTAAAGTTAACCAAACTGCTGTTGTCGGCGGTGCTCTTGCAGCTGGTGCTATTACCTTAGACGGTAGTGCTACAATTACCGGCGATATAGGTAACGGTGGCGGTGCTGCTGCGTTACAAGGCATTACTTTAGCTAACGATGCTACAAAAACATTGACACTTGGTGGAGCAAATATTATCGGTGCTAATGGTGGAACGATTAATTTCCAAGCTAACGGTGGTACTATTAAATTAACAAGCACTCAAAATAATATTTTAGTTGATTTTGATTTAGCTATAAATACTGATCAAACAGGTGTTGTTGATGCGAGTAGCCTAACAAATGCTCAAACTTTAACTATTAGCGGTACAATCGGTACTGTTGGAGCTAATAATAAAACTCTTGGACAATTTAATGTTGGCTCAAGTAAAACAGCTTTAAATGGCGGTAATGTTGCTATTAACGAGTTAGTTATTGGAAATAACGGTTCAGTACAATTTGCTCATGATACTTATTTAATAACAAAAACTACAAATGCTGCCGGTCAAGGTAAAATAATATTTAATCCTGTTGTAAATAATAATACAACTCTTGCAGCTGGTACAAATTTAGGTAGTGCTGCAAATCCACTTGCAGAAATTAATTTTGGATCTAAAGGGGCTCATGCTGATACTATATTAAATGTTGGTAAAGGTGTAAATTTATATGCTACTAATATTACTACTACCGATGCTAACGTAGGTTCTTTCGTCTTTAATGCCGGTGGAACAAATATAGTAAGCGGTACAGTTGGTGGACAGCAAGGTAGTAAGTTTAATACTGTAGAATTAGATAACGGTACTACTGTTAAGTTCTTAGGTAATGCAATGTTTAACGGTGGAACTAAAATTGAAGCTAAGTCTACCTTACAAATCGGTGGTAACTATACTGCAGACTTTGTTGCATCTGCCGATGGTACTGGTATAGTAGAATTCGTTAACACCGGTCCTATTACCGTAACATTAAACAAACAAGCTGCACCTGTTGGTGTTTTAAAACAAATGACGGTTTCTGGTCCCGGTAACGTAGTGGTTAATGAGATAGGTAATGCAGGTAATGCTCATGGTGCTGTGACTGGTACGATTGCTTTTGAAAATTCAAGTTTAGGTGCAACTTTATTCTTACCTAGCGGCATTCCATTCAATGATGTAACAATTAAAAGTACCGTAGGTAATGAAACAGCTAAAGGTTTTGATGCTCCTAAAGTGATTGTTTCAGGTGTTGATAGTGTCATCGCTGACGGTCAAGTAATCGGTGATCAAAATAATATCGTAGGTCTGGGTCTTGGAAGCGATAACGGCATAATCGTTAATGCTACTAAATTATATGCAGGTATCGGTACTACAAACAATAATCAAGGTACTGTCATACTTAGCGGTGGTGTTCCTAATACCCCTGGTACAGTTTATGGCTTAGGCAAAGATGCTAGCGCTTCACAGTTAAAGCAAGTAACGTTCACTACAGACTATAACAACTTAGGTAATATTATTGCAACTAACACAACAATTAATGACGGTGTAACTGTTACTACAGGCGGTATAGCCGGAACAGTTTTTAACGGTAAAATTACTCTTGGAAGTGTTAACGGTAACGCTAATGTAAGATTTGCTGACGGTATATTGTCTAATTCTACAAGTATGATTGTTACTACTAAAGCTAATAACGGTACTGTAACTTATTTAGGTGGTGCATACGTCGGTAGTATAGGTGCTTCAAATACTCCTGTAGCTTCTGTTAGATTTACGGGTAGTGGTACGGGTAGTGATAATGGTGCAGTATTACAAGGAAATATTTATTCACAAGTCATAGACTTTGGTACTTATGACTTAGATATTGTCAATTCTAATGTAATTTTAGGCGGTGGTACTACTGCTATTAACGGTGCAATCGATCTTTGTACAAATACTTTAACATTTGCAAGTGGTACTTCAACATTGGGAAACAATACTTCTATTGAAACTACTTTAACATTAGCAGACGGTAATATAGGTCACATCGTTATCGCGGAAGGTGCTCGAGTTAATGCAACAACCACAGGAACTACAACCATTAACGTACAAGATAAGGCCAATGCAAATTTCAGTGGTACACAAACTTATACTTTAATCCAAGGTGGTGCTAGATTTAACGGTACTTTAGGAGATCCTGACTTTGCTGTAACCGGAAGTAATCGTTTCGTAAATTACGGTTTAATACGTGCTGCTAACCAAGATTATGTAATAACACGTACTAACAATGTAGAAAACGTAGTTACTAATGATATCGCAAGTAGTACGTTTGGAGGTGCACTGGGTGTAGGTCAGAACGTTACAACATTTGTAAATGCAACTAATACTGCAGCATATAATAATCTTCTTTTAGCTAAAAATAGTGCTGATTCTGCTAACTTTGTCGGATCTATCGTTACCGATACAAGTGCGGCCGTAACTAATGTACAATTAGATGTAGCTAAAAATATCCAAGCTCAACTTGGTAACAGATTAGGTGCTCTTAGATATTTAGGTACTCCTGAAACTGCTGAAATGGCTGGACCTGAAGCTGGAGCAATACCGGCTGCGGTTGCTGCAGGTGACGAGGCTGTTGATAATGTAGCTTACGGTATATGGGCAAAACCTTTCTATACTGATGCACATCAAAGTAAGAAAGGTGGTTTAGCTGGTTATAAAGCTAAAACCACCGGTGTCGTAATCGGTTTGGATACGCTAGCTAACGATAACTTAATGATCGGTGCTGCTATCGGTATCACTAAAACTGATATAAAACACCAAGATTATAAGAAAGGTGATAAAACCGACGTTAACGGTTTCTCATTCTCTCTATATGGTGCCCAGCAGCTTGTTGAGAACTTCTTTGCTCAAGGTAGTGCAATATTTAGCTTAAACCAAGTGAAGAACAAAAGTCAGCGTTACTTCTTCGATGCTAACGGTAATATGAGCAAGCAAATTGCTGCCGGTAATTACGATAACATGACATTCGGTGGTAACTTAACAGTCGGTTATGATTACAATGCAATGCAAGGTGTGTTAGTAACTCCAATGGCAGGACTTAGCTACTTAAAGTCTTCTGACGAAAACTACAAAGAAACCGGTACAACAGTTGCAAACAAGCAAGTTAACAGCAAGTTTAGCGATAGAACCGATTTAATAGTAGGTGCTAAAGTAGCCGGCGGTACTATGAACATAACTGATCTTGTGGTATATCCGGAAGCTCACGCTTTTGTGGTTCACAAAGTAAATGGTAGATTATCTAAAACTCAGTCTGTATTAGACGGACAAGTTACTCCGTGTATCAGCCAGTCTGACAGAACCGCTAAAACATCTTATAATTTAGGTTTAAGTGCAAGCATAAGACCTGATGCTAAGATGGAGTACGGAATCGGTTATGATGCTCAGATTGCAAGTAAATATACTGCACATCAAGGTACTCTAAAAGTCCGTGTAAACTTCTAATCGCTCCCGATTAGCAAGTTTATAAGTTCCTCAAGAAAAAAGCCCTCTTTGAAGAAAGGGGGCTTTGTTTGTTCTTTCTTCCCGCATACATGCCTTGTCGCATGGCTCAAAAAACCTACTGTATGTCGTCCCCGTGTAGGCGGGGATCCAGAAAAAAGTGAGATAAATCGAGCTTTTAATTTTACAAACTTATTGTGTATAATCTTTAAATTACTGGAGTCCCGCTTGCGCGGGAATGACATAAACAAGCCATACAACAACCCCCCGCCTATGCGAGAATGACATCACCTACTTTTCCACCCCGTGCAATACCTTCACTAACCTCAAATTTTATTGACTTCTAGTCGGAAAGATATAAATTTTTACAGCTAAGAATTTAAAATTAATAAATATTATGAAAAAAATATATATTAGTGATTATTATGCTTCTAATAAGCGGAAGTATATTTGCTCAAAGTCAAATATTCAATTTAGTTGTACCAGTTAGCTATTTTATAAATCATGTATCCCAATTGGAAAAACTAAAAGAAAATCTTAATAAATATAAGCAATCTAGTGTAGTAGGGGTAAGCGGTATGGGTAAAACGTAGCTTGCTAGAATGTACGCTTATGAAAATAAAGATAACTATAACATAATTTGGTTGATTGATTGTAATCTAAATATAGAGCAGCAATTACTCAAATTATCTAAAGCTATTAATACCGAGGTAAAATCACCGGTGATTTCAGAAGATATGGCAGTGATGAAGAAAGATTTAACGGTTTATCTAGCAAGTAAAGATAAATGGTTATTGGTGTTTGATAATTTAAAAATAGGCGAGAATAAGAAAATAGAGGGTTTTATTAATTGGGAGTATAACGGTAATATTATATTTTGTTCCCAAGACGATGAATTATTATCTAACATAATCAAAGCAAACGCTTTCACTAAGCCGGAAGCTGCATTACTTGCAAAAAATATATTGGAAGATAAAAATCCGGAATTAATAAATTTTTTGACTCAAGAATTTGGAGGTTATCCGATTCTCGTAGTTCAAGAAGCACAAATATTAAATCAAATACAAGGTTTAAACTTAGAGAAATACAAGAAAAAGATAAAAGCCTCTAAGGATAAAATTGAGCTAAATATAAAACTTGTTAGCAATGAATTAAAGCCTAGTGCCAAGAGATTACTAGATGGGATAGCATTGCTTAATAATCAAAGTTTTTCAAGAGAATTATTAAATTCTATTACTGAAGATAAGCATATTCTAGACGATGATATTTATCAGCTTTCTAAATTTGCTTTGATCTCTAATATTGAACCTAATGAAGTTAATCCGATATTTGAAATGCATAATGTTATAGCTGAAAAAATATTACAAATAAATGGAGATAAAGGAAATAAAGAATATCTTGAACGTAGTGTTACTAATCTTTTAAATTCTATACCTAAAAGTTTAGTAAAGGGGCGTATTTTTAGAAATGCTAAAACTATACCGGATTAATTACAAAAAATGTAGAAAAATACGATATATCGATATATAAAATTTTAGAGTTATAAATTTATTAATACAATATGCTAATTCTTCCGATTTATATAACTCAAAAAAATTAGTAAATTGGTTTGATAAAAACAATCAAAAAGGTAAATTTAAATTATGGACAATGAATAATGAAGAAAAATTTGCTTATGCTGCATATTTAGGACGCATAGGGTGTATTATAGAACTTGGTCGGATCCTAAAAAAGCAATTGAATATGATACGAAAGCTAAGTAGGTATTTGATAAAGTGAAAGGATATGATTCCATAAAATGTAATGTAGTTTTCGGTTCGGCTATATCCAATATTCAGCTAGGAAATCTAGAAGAAGCAGAAAAAAAATATCCAAATGATGGAATATATGTTCAATCAAAATCTAGTAGATCAAACTGACATAGCAACTATATATTGTGCAAAAGCTAAATTATTTAATATCCAAGGTAAAAATTATGAAACATTAAGAAGAATTGACGATACTATAAATGCTTGTACCGAAAACGGGATGAAACCTCAAGATTTATTTCTTACCGGTTCATATCTCATTAAATTAGATGTATTAAATAATCTTAAGAAACATCAGGAAGCTCTTTTTTTATTAGAACAAGTATATGATATGAATAAGTCGAGTAAAAAAGAGGAAAATCAAGTATTTGGACGAATTTTTACCCAAAAATCAAGAGCAAAACTAGGTTTAGGTGATGTACCGAGGCTCTAGAATAAAAAAGCTAAAGCAATTTTTCTTAATGATCCAACTAGACCTAACAAAGAGATTATTATATCACCGGATATAGATTTGGCAAAAACGTTTGTTGCTGAAGGGGATGCACTAGTGTTACTTAATCAAAATGAGGAGGCGGTAGATACTTATGCTACTGTTGAAAATATATATTGGAATAACTATAAAGAAAATATGAAAAATGTGTATGAAATAAGTAATATGTATTTTGCAGTCCTAGTTGTACTTTACCTAAGAAATTTTGGTATGAAAAATTCCGTAATAATCAGATAGAACAATTCGGAGCTGATCATCCGAATAGTATAAAAATTTTAAACCTTAAATGTGATGGTTCAAATTAGCTAGAATTTTTTCTGATTAGTGCAATAAAAAAACCGGACGCGGTAAGAATAATTCCAAGCCAAATAAAGCTCATCGTTGGCTTGTAATATATTTTAGCATGGATTATATCGCCGTCTATATTACTTAAAACTGCGTAAAGATCATATGATAAGTAAGAGTATATATCACTTTCTTGCGATAAACTCTTTTCAACTATATAAAGCCTATTTTCCGGCTTTAATATAGTTATATTACGGCTATTATCCTCAAGCCAAAATTCAGCGATTTGTCTATAATAATTTTTACCTTGAGCAAACTTAATATTTTGCAATGTTACTTTAAATTCGTTAAATGTTTTACTTGTTCCTACTCTGCCGGTAAAATCCATTTCACTTTGTAATAATGTATTCATAGTAATACTAAAACTAATTAGTGCAAAACCAAAATGCCCAAGGATCATACTAGCGTTACTTGCTTTAAGTCTATTTCTACAATAATTAGTTTTAACCAAAAGATAATGAATATTATGAAGCATAAGAAATATAGATGCGATTATAGTTAAAATCGATATAACACTAAATGTTATTTTTAATGATATTAAATAAGTAATTATTAGAGATAATATTAGAATTATAATATGTTTTTTAATAGAGCTTCTGGTAGTAAATAATCCTATGGTACCAAGAATAGGGATAACGAATATAATAAAATTATTAACAAAAAATGTTTCACTAATAATAATAGGTTTATCGTCGAATAAAGAGTAAATTGGCGGATAAAGTGTGGCAGCTATTAGCACAATAAGGCTAAGAAGGAGGAATATATTACCGAGGAGTATGGAGTTCCCACAATTCGTCATTGCGAAGCCACGAAAGTGGCTGTGGCAATCTCGGCTAGTTTCCTGAGATTGCTTCGTCAATGCTAATGCATTTCCTCGCAATGACGTGGTAGTATACAACCCAATACTACCAATCCCCATAATCAAAAATATCCCAAGCAAGTATATTCCTCTCTCAGGTGAGAATGCAAAAGAGTGAATTGAGGTAATAAAACCGGAACGTACTAAAAAAGTACTAAATATTACTAATAAAAAAGTAATGATGGATAAAATTATCGTCCAGTTTTGCATACGTCCGGTTTTTGTTGTTACAATTATAGAATGATGGAGCATAATTCCGGATAACCAAGGAAATAGTGAAATATTTTCTATCGGATCAAAAAACCAAAATCCGCCCCAGCCGAGTTCTCTATATGCCCACCAAGAACCAAGGCTAATTCCTATGGTAGTAAATAAGATACCGATATTGGAAAATGTTTTGAGAAGTCTTATGTCATTAATGGATTCCCGCTTTCGCGGGAATGACATAAGTGGGTATGAGAATGACATAGAGGCACAAACAATAGTAAACGGTACTACATAGCTAACATAGCCTAAATAAAGCAGAGGAGGATGGATGCTCAAAGCAATATCTTGTAGCATCGGGTTTAAGCCTAACCCTTCTTTAGGAACGAAAGAAAACACGTTAAAAGGATTGGAGGTAAAGTAAATAAAGCTGCTAAAAAATAATTGTATAGCTGATAGAATAATAATAGATAAAAATTTAAGACGGTTATCTTCAAGTAAAAATATATAACAGCAACTAACGATTTGTAATAAACAAAACCATAATAACATTGAGCCTTCGTGGCTCGACCAACTACCGGCTATTTTATATATTAAAGGTTTTAAAGTACTGGAATTTAAGAAAACATTTTGTAGTGAAAAGTCAGAGATAATAAAAGCATAGACTAGGATAAAAAAGACAAGTATAGCACATGAGGCAGCTATGTAGAAGGGGAAAGTAATGAGGTAGTGGTTATTCCCGCGAAAGCGGGAATCCAGTCTATAAAATAGAGATTTTTTATGGATTCCCGCTTTTGCAGGAATGACATAAAAGACAAAAGACAAACCGATAACCGACAAGCACATCGTTGTTAGCAGTAAAAAATTACCGATTTCACTCACTGCTTATTGTTCCTTCGGTAGTAGGTGATACGGTAATTTTTACGCTATCAATCTTATTGGCAATTTTCTTTAAAATAATTACCTTTAAATTAAATATTTCAATTACTTCCCCTTGATTTGGAATTCTAGCAATTTTATGGATTATTAATCCTGCTATAGTGTTTGCATCTTCATCCGATAAATTCCAATCAAGTTCTCGGTTAATATCTCTAATAGTCGTAGTTCCTTTTATAATGAACTCGGTATTAGACTTCTTGATAATTTCATTATTAAGTCTATCATGTTCATCAGTAATGGGGCCTACGATTTCTTCTATAACATCTTCAAGAGTAATAATACCTAGTAGAGTACCATACTCATCTACAACACAAGCAAAATGATTATTACGTTCTCTAAATGCATGTAGCTGGTCTACTACAAGTGCATTCTCAGGGATAAACCAAGGTGGGGTTAGAAGTTTATTAATATCAACTTTTTTTGCATCATTATTATTTTCGTATAATGCTTTAAGCAAATCTTTTAGATTGAGAATCCCTATTATATTATCTCTATTATCTTGCCACAAAGGTATACGTGTATGAGCACCCGATAATAAAGTTTTAATTATCACTTCATGAGGTAGGGCGATATTAAGGGCTATAATACTACTTCTGTGAGTCATAATTTCCGATACCGTCATATTACGTATATCTAATATCCCGCCGAGCATATTACGATCAGATTTATAAACTCCGCCTTCTTGATGGTAATGCTCAATCACGCCTCTTACTTCTTCCGTTCCTGATATTTGAGGGTTTAAATTAATACGAAATATGAAGCAAAATATTTTTGTAATGTAATCAAGAGCAATATTAATAGGTTTGAAAAGCTTTAAAAATATTATGATAGTTGAAGCCATTTTTAATGCTAATTGTTCAGGTTTAGCAACGGCTATTGCTTTCGGTACTACTTCGGCAAAAACAATAATTATAAAAGCCATAACGCCGGAAGCAACAATGGGTCCATTATCTCCAAGAAAGCTAATAAAGAGAGTAGTAGCAATAGTGGTACAAACAGTATTGATAAAACTATTACCTATTAATAAAGTTCCTATGACCTTTTCTTTTTTCTTAAGAACCTCTAAAACTGTTTTAGCACGCTTATTACCGGCGATTTTAAGCTTATGAATCTTTCCTGGGGAAGAAGCGGTAATAGCAGTTTCGGTAGCGGCAAATAAAGCAGATAAGGCGATCATTATTATAATAACGATCACAAGTATGGTAGTCATTTTTTGTTAAAATATAAATTAACTATAAGTAATTATATTAGTAATTATAGATTTTGCCTAATGTTTTTTTGTTATCAACGACTCCTTTCAGTATCTTTTGTTTGTCGACTGTTAATAAGATTTTGAAATTTGTTATTTGTAGATAATGTCTTGCGTGATTCGTGTCCAATCGCTATTGCTTGTTGCTGTATTAATAATGTATTAGCTTGAGCTTTCCTTAAATTTATACCTTGTTCTTTAGATTCTTCAGTAGTTAGAATTTTTTGCCCTTTAGAGAGTTTTATCGCGCTATCGCATACGAACACTCCGCAATCATATACATTTTCTTGTTGCTTGGTATTTAGGTCTGTTATTTTTGCATCGGGATAAATTTCGGTAATATATTCTGTTACTTTTGGTCGAGATTCCAATGGCTCACCATAGGGATCATTATACATAAAGTTTATATTACCTTTATCATCTTTACTAGCCATTAAGAGTAACCAATGTTTATGTCCTGTATTTAGTGGTATAATTGCAGGCTTATTATCTAGTATTAAACCCTCTACTGTAACACGAAGAGTATCTTTTAGTATTTCCGGCTCTTCTAAAGAGGCATGATGAAATATAGAGAACATATTCTTATCTATATTTGCTTCCAATATATTTTTTATATCATCTTCAGTGTATAAATAAGTAGGTTGTTTTATATTTCCTGTATTATAAACACCAACTTGATCTTCAGTATTTATAACCGGTGATGATTTTTTTTCAGGTATCTGCTGTTTTGGCTCTATTACTGGTTTGGCTAATTGTTGTTCTGCTTTTAGAGATTCCTTATACATTTCCTGTGGAATTCCTAATTTTCCCCATGGTTTTTGATTATTAGCGGGAGCTTGCTGTTGCGGTGGATTTATAGAAGATGCAATAGTGGTTAGTGGTTCTTCTGTTATTGTCGGCTTTGCTTCCGTAGTTGGAGTTGTTGATTCGTGAGTTTTAGGTTCTTCTTTTTTGCCAAATATTGCTTCTTTAAAACTAGTTATTATATCTTTAAAATAGTTAAAAATTCTTTTTAAAAAACCTTGCGGTTGTGGTTGGTTTGCTTTTGGAGGTTCATATGATGTTGTTTGTTCTACTTGTATATCCTTAGGTCTATCATTCATAACTTTCTTTGTATTAAAATTAAAGTCAATAGGATTTACCTCAGTTTTACCTAAATCTTTTTGAAATTGCCTAGATATTTGTGATACATATTTTTTTAAGTTTTCAGCAGCATTATTTGAATCTTTTAAGATTTCATTAATTTCGAGTTTCAATCCGTAAATTTGATCTTCAGAGGTAATACCGAATTTAGCAGTGATAAGATTTGTTGCTTCGTCTGCAGAAAGAGGCCAAGTTTCTATAATCACTCTACCGCCTTGATTTTTAGCGTTTTTTATTATTTTATCTAGCTTTTCTTTATCAGGTATTGTACCGGAAAGTAATTGATCAATTTTACGATCATATACAAGATTGTTAAAAACAGATGTTACTAAACTTATATCCGTAATTGTAGTGGCTTTATCTTTTGGTACTATACCATCGGCTATAGATAAATTTTGATCTGCTTCATTTGTAAAAAAAACATGATCAACTTTTTTCATAATTTGCTTCCAATAAGCTTCTAGTTCAGAATTTTGGGGTAATGAATTATATTGATCAAAAGTAATAGTAGTTTTTATATTTAAATTTTGTAAATTAATTAAATCTTGTACCTTAAAAATAGGTTGTATATTATTGTTATTAAGTTGAATATTAAAAATCGGTGTTTTGCCCTTTTTGCGGGATTCTTGTAAGATCTCCGAAAAAATACGTTCTTTATCGGGTATATGTGATGTTTTATTAACTTCTAGCCGGATAATAGGCAGTTTATTTTGAACTTCCTGCTTGTTTATTTTCTCTAATATCCGATCTTTATCTCCAAGTAAAAGAGTAAATATAATAGGCTCAGCCATTACTAACCTTTATTAAAAGAATATTAGGTTCTGTGAAAATTTCTAATTGATTTACTATTTTAAGATATTTTTTAGCGAAAATTAATAAGGTTTTTGAAGGAATAGTTATTCATATTTTAAAAAAATCTTATAATTTGCAGCAAAAAAGAGCCAGAATTAAATCTTTTTAGAAACCTTCACAGAATCTACATATAATTATTAGAATTTTTGAGCTTTAAATCAAGCTATATTTAATAATCCGTGCTTTAGCTTATATAATTTATCCATTTTATGTGCTAACTCATGGTTATGTGTTACCATAATAACTGCGGTATTTTGTTCTCTTGCTACTTTTAAAAATAAATTAAATACTTCATTTGTAGTTTTTGGATCTAAATTACCTGTCGGTTCATCTGCTAAAATAATTTTCGGCTTATTAATTAAGCTCCGAGCTATAGCGACCCGTTGTTGTTCTCCTCCCGATAATTCTCCGGGCATATTATAGAGTTTTTTCCCAAGCCCTAAATCATCTAATATCTTTGTTGCATCTTCTATTACTTCTTTTTGATCAAGACCACTAATAAGCCTTGGCATAATAACATTTTCAAGAGCGGTAAAATCTTTAAGTAAATGATGTTGTTGATAGATAAAACCTAAATAATGAAGACGAATGAGATGATATTTTTGATACTTGCTATTGGGTATGATGACTTGACCGTTTGTAGGTTTATCAAGCAAGCCGGCAATATGTAGTAAAGTTGATTTGCCGCTACCTGAAGAACCTATTATAGCGATTAATTCACCTTCATTAACCGTTAGATTAAGATCATCTAGTACTCTAACAATAGTTTTGCCTTGGTTGTAATGTTTTGAGATATTTTTTAAAATGAGGACTGTATTACTCATATCTTAGGGCATCCACGGGATTTAATTTTGAGGCTCTATAAGAAGGATAAATTGTCGCAAGAAAACACAATATTATAGATAAAGAGGTAATTAAAATAATATCCTCAGCTCTTACTTTTGAAGGTAAACTATAAAGAAAATAAATAGCTGCCTCGAAAATTTTAGTACCGGTTATACGTTCCAAATAATTCTTGATAGTTTGAATATTATACGCAAAGGTAACACCAAGGATTACACCTAGTGTTGTGCCAAGTAATCCTATAAACATTCCGTTATAGATAAAAATAAGCATTATTTGCTTAGTGCTTGCTCCCATAGTTCTAAGAATTGCAATATCTGAAGTTTTATCTTTAACAAGCATAAATAAGCTTGAAATAATATTAAATGCGGCAACCGTAATAATTAAAGATAGAATAGTAAACATAGCCGTACGCTCAACAGCAAGAGCACTTAAAAATTGTGAATTTAAGATTTGCCAATTAAATACATATAAGGTTGGACCTAATAGTGATTGTATTTTATATGAATATGCGAGAGCTTTATCGGGATCTAGACTATTAATTTCGATTAAATTAATATCGTCGCCGAGAGATAAGAAATTTTGTGCTGCGGTAAGTGGCATTAATATCGTTGTCAAATCATAATCATACATACCGCTATTGAAAATTGCTATAACTTTAAATTCTTTTGATCTTGGCATACTGCCAAAGGCGGTAGAAACTGAATTCGGTGAAATTAATCTAATCTTATCCCCAACGGTTACGCCTAAATTGCTTGCTAATTGTTCTCCGAGTGCTATTACGTTTTTGCCGTGAAAATTATCAAAACTACCAAAATTTACATTTTTAAAAATTTCATTTCTTACACTTAGATCCTTTAAGTTCATACCTTTAACAAGCACACCGCTATTATTACTTTTACCAAGAGCCAAAGCTTGACCGTGAGCAATGAATGTTACATGCTTTACATAATCTTGTTTTAGGAGTTTGGCTTTAATCTCTTCATAGTTATCGATACTACCACCTTGCCGATTTATCACTATATCCCCATTTAAGCCGATAATATTTTTAGTAAGCTCTATATGAAAACCGTTCATAACGGACATGACTATTATCAATGCTGCAACGCCGATCATTACGCCCACTAAAGAAAAGGCAGAAATAATAGAAACAAACTTTTCGTTTTTCTTAGCTCTAAAATATCTGAAAGCTATCTTGAAGATAAAATTGTTATTGATCATTTGTTTATTTTTTCTTACATCCGTTTCTAGGTTATTCCTGCGTGAATCAGCTTTTTTGTCATTGCGAGCAGCCGTAGGCTGCGTGGCAATCGTATGAAATAATAACAAATTCCTGAGATTGCTTCGTCAAAACTTACAGTTTTTCCTCGCAATGACGACACAATTGATGACATAAAGACATCTACACGTTACTAGAAATCTCAAAGACTTTATCGTACTTAAATAATTTAGGTAATATTACTAACCCAAATAGCGTAACACTGGATATAGTAATGCCAAGAGGAGTAAAAGTACCGTTATATAAAAATCCTACTAATTGCAGCCCAAATGCCGTTAAAATTAATCTAGCCGCAGTGAAAACAGCCGCCATACGAGCTTTACCGTCCGGAATAGCTTCTAAAAGCAATGGCCATAATATGTTAATCGGATATATCATGCCAAGAGATAATAATAAAGTAACTATTGTTATGGTTAAAGGATTATTAATATTATATACAACTAATATGCTATTTCCTAGTAGGAATAGTATTATAAATATAACTCCAAAATAGAAGCAATTTTTAATACCGAATTTTTTAAAGCAATAACCGCTTGAAAAGCTCATAATTGAGAATAGAGCCGCCATTGCTCCTTGATAAAGTCCGAAATATTCTAAAGTTACACCTAAATCTTGCATATATAAAATAGGAGCAATCCCAATAAATATCCAATATCCTTGTGCAAGAAATATCATTGTAAGTATATAATATATAGCTTTTGGCGATTTGAAGATAGGTATATATTCTTTTAAAGAAATACGTATTTTTTTATTAACTTCTCTTTTGGGAATAAATAATATACCAAGAGTTAGGCTGATCAAACCTGCTATAAGCAACAAAACAAAATTGCCATGCCAGCCCCAAAATAAATTGACGTAGCTACCTATAACTGGTGCTATTGCCATAGAAAGGGCAATAGTGCCGTTTAAAATGCCCATTAATCTTTGCTGTTCTTGTACCGAATAAATATCGGCAAGAACAACATATACTAGCACTGCAACCGATGATATCCCGCATCCTTGCAAAAATCTTCCAAATAATATAACTGCATAATTATTTGCAAATACACAAAATAAACTACCAAGATTAAAAATCAGTAAACCGAGTATAATAATCGGTCTGCGTCCGTACCTATCTCCTAAATTACCGACTATAAGTGAAGTAATACAATAAGCAGTTAGATTAACACCAAGTAGTAACTCTGTCATAAAAGTTGAAAGGTTGAATGTATCTTGTATTTCAGGAAAACTTGGAACGAATAAATCTATTTCCGCTCCAGCGAGTATTTCCATGATGATTACGGTAATAATTAATTTCATAAGTAATTGTTAGTTTGAGGTTATTTTAGCAAAGTATTATTGAATCCGAAAGCCTGCGCGATGTCATCCCTGTGAGGCATTGTTGCATAGATACCAAGTCGTCATTGCGAGCGAACGTTAGTGAGCATGGCAATCTCAGGAATTCTTCCCAAGATTGCTTCGTCAATTTACTATTGTAAATTTTCTTGCAATGACGGAAAAACCGATCCACGCAACAACATTTTTGCGGGAATGACATAAATAAGGGCACAGGAATGGCAGTAAAGCCACACAACAAATTAGCTTTCCATATTCTTATAGCTTACAATAATTAGTGTATTGTTTACTAAAGAAAGAATAAATGAATATTTATGCTCGTCTAGCAATTTTCATTTATCAGGAGTATATACATGACACGGTAACAGGAAGACTGAAAGGAAGTTGCAAGCAGAAACTTTTAGTGATATATGTTAAGAATAATGATTCCTAACATGTGAGACTATTAACAAAATAAATTTTAAAGCTAATTAAATTTATTTTTACTGCAAATTATAAGGCTTTTTTGAAATAGGATTAACTATTCCTTCAAAAACCTTATTAATTTTCGCTAAAAATTCTTTTTAATTATCAATTAAAATTATTTTGTTAACAGTCCCCTATCAATTTAAAAAATTAATTAAAATATTACTGATTAATTCCTAAAGCTTGTTTTTGAGTATCGGTAGTATTCTCCATTACCCACTTTTGAACATCAGGACTTAACATATTATACTGACCTGCTGTTAAACTAGCAACCCAAGCTTGTTGATCGTCAGTACTCATAGCTTGTATTTGGGTTGTTGTAATTGAAGCTGGGTCAGGCATTTGCATTGATGAAGCAAACACTGGGCTTGCGAAAGCTAGAATTAATAAAATCTTTAATAAATTTTTCATTTTGTAAACCTTTTTTGTTTTGTAATTACGATTATAACAAAGCCACGGCAGCTTTCAAGCTAAATTATATTAAACATTTAAATTTTTTTATACTAAGGAACTTTATATTGTAATAAATATATCAATTATATACTTTATTGTCATTCCCGCGAAAGCGGGAATCCAGTAAAAAGCGTTCAGTATCATACCGTGGCTTGACCACGGGCTCTTGTGTCACAGAACGCCCTAAGATACCACGATCAAGTTGTGGTATGACATTAAGGTTGACTGGATTCCCACTTTCGTGGGAATGACACACCCCTTTATATTGTTAACTGCTCTCTGCAAATATTTCGATAAATTTCTGAGTTTTTAGATAAATCATTATGTGATCCTTCAGCGACTACTCCTCCTTTATCTATTACTAAAATATAATCAGCTGATTCTATACTACTAATTCGATGGGCAATTGATATAATAATGTTCCCTTTCATTATTTTTTTTATAGACTCTAGTAATTTCTGTTCGCTCATCGTATCTAAAGCACTCATTGCCTCATCAAGAAGCAAAATTTGCGGCATGCGTAGTAATGCTCTAGCAACCGCTATTCTTTGTTTCTGTCCTCCTGATAATCTAACCCCTCTTTCACCGATTTTAGCATTTATACCGTCATGAAGTTTAGCAGCAAATTCTTCTATTCCTGTAATTTTTATTATCTCATTTATTTCGTCGTCGCTTGCTTTATTATTACCGAATATAATATTTGATTTTATAGTGCCGGAAAAAATGCTAGCCTCTTGAGGAACATAGGCAATTAATTTACGAATTTCAGCAGGATTTAAAAGAGTTATATCTTGATTGTTAATAAGGATAGTGCCGTTTTCTTGCCGGTAAAAACGCAGCAGTAACTGCATCACAGTACTTTTTCCTGCACCTGATCTACCTACAATACCAAGAAACTTATTGGCATTTATCTTCAAAGACATATTATTAATAATCCTTAAATTAGGTCTTGAATGATAGGTAAAATCGACATTTTTGAATTCTATTGAGATTGGATTGGAATTATTTAATTCTAAATAATTATTATGTGCTACAGGTGTCTTATCTATAATTGTAATTATTCTCTCAAGGGCTGTAACAGGTAAATGCATTTCGCTTAGTAGCTCAAAAATACCGCCACAGCTAACTCCGGCGATAATCGCATAATAAATAAACGAGATAATTTGTCCCGCAGATAAATGACCTTGCACTATATCTGAAGCTCCGATCCAAACGACTAAAGTAATCGCAAGAAATATAACGGCTATTGAAATCGCAAAGAATAAAGCACGAATTTTTAAACGGGTTTTGCAGTATATTAAATAGTTTTGTAATTTAGTGTCAAAATCGGCAATTTTGTTTATTTGATGGTTAAAAGCATAAATAGCTCTAATATTATTAAAGGTTTCATCAATATCCGATGCTAAAAGTGACTTAGATTCTAGAGCTTTTTTAGATAAAACCTTAACATGCTTGCCGAATTTAATTAAAGGAATTAATAAGATAGGAATGGTAATAATTACTATAGAAGCGAGTTTAAAGCTTTCAAAAAACATTAATGTAATGCCGCCAATTAGCATCACCGAATTGCGAATAAAAAAAGATAAGAAATTAACGATTAGAGTAGATATTTGATCTATATCATTTGTTAGGCGTGAAATTATATCGCCGATTTTTAGTTCTTCAAACTCTGCAATTTCATAATTAATTAAATTACTATAAGCTTCTTTTCTTATTTGATTAACTGCCTTTTCAGCAACATTATTGATAAAATATGAACGAAAAAAACTAGCAATACTTAAGATGATAATTAATAAACAAATATATAATATAGATTTATCAACCGATAAAATATGGTCTTTGCTCAAGCCTTTATCAACTAAATTTCTAAAAACACTACCGATTAGTAATAATGAAGCTGATACGCTAAGTAAAGAGATCATAACGATGATCAAATCTTTTTTATAGAACCTTAGATATTTAGCTAGTCTATATAAAAGTTTGATATCCATAAGAAAAAAATGTCATTGCGAGCGACTGTAGGCGTTGTTGCATGGATGTCAAATCGTCATTGCGAGGAGCGAAGCGACGTGGCAATCCAGAAAAATAATAAAATTCGTCAATTACTTTGTAATTTTCTTCGCAATGATGATTTGGTAACCACACAACAATTCCAAAATATGGGGCGAGTGACGGGATTCGAACCCGCGACCCTCAGAACCACAACCTGATGCTCTAACCAACTGAGCTACACCCGCCATAAATTAACAATGTAAATTTAGATTATCAGAAGGAGTTAGTCAAGAATATTTATTGTATTAACATGTATTATTTGACTTATATATTATAACTATATATAGTTACAACATGAATCAGTATATAAAACTTATAAGTAAAGCTAAACAAAATCCTAAAGGATTGAGTTTCTCTGATTCGTACTTTAATGACTAAGTGCGATTGGGTTAAAGATAGGCAAAAAGGTAGCCATCAGATTTGGTACTCGCCCAAAGGAAATAGGTTATCTATTCACACTTTTGGAAATATGGCAAAAGAATATCAAGTTCGACAATTTTTAAACTTTGCAAAAGGAAATGAAGATGAAAACAAATGATACATTTGACGGGTTTACTATAGAACTTTTTAAAGATACGGATGGAGATTGGCTAGCAAGATTTGAGGAGCCACCGAATGTATCAGCTTTTGGCAATTCGCCTGAAAAAGCACTGCAAGAATTACAACAAGCTTGGACTTTAATGAAAGAAAGTTACATAAGTCATAATCAATCTATTCCCTTAGCTCCGTCTAGGAAAGAGTATAGCGGACAGTTTAATGTTAGAGTAGATAAACGTGTGCATCGAGCTTTAGTACTTGAAGCACTTAGAGCAAAAATTAGTTTAAATGCTTTAGTATCTCAAAAATTAACTTTATCGGTAAAACAATGAAAAAAAAAGCAGTTATTTTATTAAGCGGTGGACCTGATTCTACTACGGTTCTTGAGATAGTTAGCAAAATGGATTATGAAATTTATGCTCTAAGTTTTAATTATCATAGACGCAATGGTCCGGAAGTCCAAAAAATCCAAGGATTAATTAAAGATTATAATGTAAAACAACATAGGGTTATTAATATTGATTTGCAGTCATTTATCGGTTCTGCATTGACTGATGATAATATAGATGTACCAAAATTTAAAAACACAGATCAATTACCAAGTGACATACCGGTTACTTATGTACCGGCACGTAATACAATATTTTTAAGCTACGCACTAGGAGTTGCTGAGGTTATAGGAGCTAGAGATATTTTTATTGGGGTACACACTAATGATTATACTAACTATCCTGATTGTCGTCCTGAATATATAAAATTTTTTGAAGCAATGGCAAATTTAGCAACTAGGGTAGGAGTAAATGGAGAAAAAATTACTGTCCATGCTCCTTTAATAAATATGACCAAAGAGCAAATAATTAAAAAAGGGCTTGAGCTTGGAGTAGATTATAGTAAAACAATATCATGTTATGATCCAACAGAAGACGGTTTATCTTGTGGTCAATGTCTATCATGCATTGCACGACTTGATGCTTTTAAAAAGAATAATGTACAAGACCCGATTAAGTATGTATAATTATAGATATATACTCGTTATTTAAAAATCTTCTGTATAATATGAGAATATGCAATATTTATATTATAAAGAAAAATAGTCAGTATATATGATAAATAGAGGACATTTATATGCCCCTTTTCCTGTGCTTGATTTAAACGATATAGTTTTACGAGAGTTAGCCGCGGAGGATGCACAAGATTATTTTAATTATATGAGTAAGCCGGAAATGGCTATTTATATAACTGATAGCAATAGGCCTAAAGACATAGAAGAAGCTGGAGAAGAAATACGTTATTGGTCTAGTTTATATAAAAATCATAGAAGTTTTTATTGGGGAATTGCCATTAAAGACGATAATAAATTAATAGGTACTGCTGGTTTTAATATAATAAATCTAGAGCATCATAGAGCAGAAATAAGTTATGATCTAGATCCTAATTTTTGGGGTCAAGGTATGATGTTGAAATCTATAAAGAATATTTTAAAATTTGCTGATTATATTGGTATTATAAGAGTACAAGCAACAGTAATTACTGATAATTTTCGTTCGATTAATCTTCTTGAGAGATGCGGTTTTGCTAGGGAAGGAATTCTTAAAAAATACGAAATAGTTGCAAATGAGCATAAAGATTATTATATGTACGCAAGAGTATTATAGTAAGAATTGTTAAAATAAACATAAAACAGAAAGTTAATGGTAGTAGACGCTGATAAAAAAGAATTGATTTGTTCGTTTTGTAGTAAAAAACAACATGAAGTAAAAAAACTGATAGCAGGTCCTGCAGTATTTATTTGTGATGAATGTATAGATTTATGTACAGATATTATGAAAGAAGAAAGTAAAGTTGCTTTAAAGCAAATTACTTCTTCAATTCCAACGCCGCAAAAAATATGTGAAATTCTAAATGATTATGTAGTTGGGCAAGATCAAGCGAAAAAGATTTTAGCAGTAGCGGTTTATAACCATTATAAGAGGCTTGGATATGTACAATCCAGTAATAATGACGTTGAGCTTAATAAGTCGAATATCTTACTGATTGGTCCTACCGGCTCAGGAAAAACTTTACTTGCTCAAACGCTTGCTAAAATTTTAGACGTACCTTTTACTATGGCGGATGCTACTTCTTTAACGGAAGCTGGGTATGTCGGTGAAGATGTTGAGAATATATTACTACGTTTATTGATAGCAGCTGAGTTTAATATAGCAAAAGCACAAAAAGGTATAATTTATATTGACGAGGTTGATAAAATTGCCCGTAAATCGGAGAATCCTTCTATTACACGGGATGTATCGGGTGAAGGAGTACAGCAGGCATTACTTAAAATTATGGAAGGAACAGTTGCTTCCGTGCCTCCTCAAGGCGGTAGGAAACACCCACAACAAGATTTCGTACAGTTAGATACTTCAAATATTTTATTTATTTGCGGTGGTGCTTTTATGGGGATTGATAGCATGATAACCTCAAGAACTAATCATAGTTCTATAGGCTTTGCAGCTAACGTAAATATAGATAAAGAGAAAAATAATAGTGAGATTCTTAAATCCCTAGAGATTGAGGATTTAACTAAATTCGGTTTAATTCCTGAATTTATCGGTAGATTACCCATCGTTACTACTTTAGATGAGTTAGACAAAAAAGCTTTAATTACAATTTTAACTAAGCCTAAGAACGCCATAGTAAAGCAATATCAGAAACAATTTGAGCTTGATGATGCTGAGCTTGTAATTGACGATTCAGCCTTAGAAGCTATTGCCGAAAAAGCTCTAGCTAAAAAGACGGGAGCAAGAGGACTTCGTTCAATACTTGAGCATCTTTTGCTTGATAGTATGTATAAAGTTGCCGAGCTAAAAAAACAGCGTGTTACTATTACAAAAGAGGTAGTTAACGGCTTAGTCGAACCGATGATGACCTCTCTCATTTCTACAAAATCAAACAAAAAACAACCGATTATTGAAGATATACCGGCGTAAATATTATTTCTTCTCTATGTCATTCCCGCGAAAGCGGGAATCCAGAAAAATAACTTCAATATTGATATAAGAAGTTACACATGCGATAAAGTAAACATATACAACACAAGTTTTTATATGTTTTACTGGATTCTCGCCTACGTGGGAATGACATAAACGAGCCTGCAACAAGACCTACGACTGCTCGTAATGATGGGTTGGTATCCACACAACAACGCCGGCTTGACCACGGGACAATACTAATTTAGTATAAAATTTATCCTAAACTAGTATTATAGCGGTTTAAGTACCATTAAGAAAAAAATAATGCTCAAACTGATAAATGCCGGCCAGCCTAGGTAGAACCATAATTTAAATAATTTATAATATTTTTCCGGTAGGGGTAATTCGCTGTTTTAATGCTTCAAGTGCCATATTTCGTAGTTGAATTTGAATCCATACCACCGGAAGCCGACAACTACCGGCGATTATGTACCCGATATAAGTTAAGGTAAGCCATAAATCAGAATAATTATAGCCAAGCATATTTACTAATATTATACCGCTAACCGGTTGAATTATCACAGTTGGAGTAGTAAAAAGAAGATCAGCAATAACTGTAGTGCAAGCTGCATATGCCGTTGCATTCAAATCACCGATTTTATTTGCCCACCACATAAAAAAAGCAGTACCAATTCCAGTACCAAAAATGGTAGAGCTAGTAATATGAATAGTTTTTATAAAGAGATAATCCATTATTTATCTCGTTCTATCGCCATGAATACTAAAGTAAGTAATATTATTGGAATATTTTTAAATATCGGACCAAGCGGATCTAGCCACAATATTGGCTTAAGATATGTTAATAGTAGAGTATAAGCTAGTATTAATAAAATTTGTAAACTACATATCCTATTTATTTTATTTTTGATAATTAGTAGAATTCCAAGAATAATATCTGTAAAGCAGCTTCCATATAACATGTAAGGTGCTATTTGTTTATCAAATCCTAGTGATATTATAATTTGCATACTAGCATCATAAGCAAAAATGCTTGAAATAATTCCTGTCATTATCCAAAATAGTCCTAAGACAATTTTTATTATAGGTTTTAAAAAATAAAGCCTAGCGTGCCATATGGATCGTACGGTTAAAGGTGCGGTTGCAAAACCTTGTTGCAAGTTTCTAGGGATTATAGAAGTAAAATCGATAAAATCTTTTTTATCAGCAATATTAGGTTGAAGTAACATATTATACGCAGTAGAATTTAATGGGTCCTATTTTTAGAAAATCCCCTAATTTAGCTGCTATTTTAATGAATATTAAAGGAATTTTTATTAGTCTTCCAGGATTGACTCCAAGCCATCTTCTAAATCCAAGCAAGATATACTTCATGGTCACTATGTTTGGTCCAACTATTTTTAATAATGTGTGGATTTTTCCTTCCCTTTCTATACAGTGAATAATTACTTTCGTTAAATCATCAATATGAATAGGTTGAAATTGTTGTAAACCATCACCTATTAAAGGAATAAAATACGGTAATGTTGCAAGAGCCCTAAATAGCGAGGTACCACCATAACAACCGCTTGCGTAAACAAGAGACGGTTGTAAAATTACTCAGTCTATATTTTCTAATTTTTGTAAATATTCTTCAGCTGCTTTTTTAGTTAAAGCATAAACAGTGTTTTTTTCATCATCTATTCCAAGAGCTGAAGTATGAATAGTTCTTTGTACGTTAGTAAGGTTGCAAGCCTTAAATAGAGCCTTTGGACCATTGACATGAACATTGTCAATATTATTAGCATGACTAGACGTTAACACACCTGATACATTAATAACTATATCTATGTTATTTAATCTATTTATCCAGCTTTGTGGTGTTAGGTCTATATTAAAATCACAGTATATCACTTCTGCAGTAGGGAATTTTTCCTGGTCGATTCAACATCTCTAACACAGCATATTACTTTATATTGAAATTATGAGTAATAAACTAGAAGTGATAATAAAATATTATAATGATATATCAAATTTAGGCGTAAGATTATGGAAAACTACTACAGCACTTGCTAGTTTTAATTTAGGTGAGGTATGGAAAATATGGTTCTGTGATAAAAATTTTAAAGATCTACCGACACTAGATCAAAGTTTGATTTATACTCAATATTTAGAAACAATGTTAAGTAAAGTAGCTGCTACCGGAAAGTATCAAGATAATAATATTGATCATTCTCAGTGGAGCAATTGTTTTGAAGAGCTAAATAATCGAGATCATTCTGAACACTTGATTAAAGCAGCCAAAGAAATCGATGCTATGGCATATCCTCTGACGAGAGAGTATTTTTTATATCGCTATATAGCTAAAGCAATATTACTTATACAAACACTTTAAATGTGTCTTCCTCTTATGAAAACGAGTTTAATATAGTAAAAAAAGCTCATTTAAATTTTGCAAATTATCTTAATTCATTAGAGCAAAGTCTTACTAGAATAGAAAAAGCTACTGATACGTATAATGAAGATCACAAAATTGCTTCTTGGTTAACCGAAAAATCAGCTTTAGTTAGTAATCATTCAGGTAAAATAGCAATTACTTATGTTTCTTTTATAGTGGGTGTAATTGCTTTACGTTCATATGTAATTGACGCAAAGGATCCTTGGTATGAATTATGTGCTTTACGACCACTAGCCTTGCGATGCTACAAATTTTATTATCTTTTCCCGGTACGGTCTTGTCAAATAGACAAACTAAAGAGATTAATAATAATATGTTTCAAGCATTAGAAAATAACAATGACAATGCTGAAGATGTTAAATTTTTATTTGATCACACTCCAAGCTTTGCTAATGATACTATTAATCGTATAATTGCATATACGGGCTTTACGATGGTATACAGTTGCAGGAGTAGTAGAAGAACAAAGTAAAGTTATAAATTTTATGCAAAATAAATTAATTAAATTTTTGCATGATAAAATTGTACCGGCTTTAATTGGGAATAAGAAATTTACAGCTGAAGAAATTAAACCATATTTTCAGTTACTATATAAACATTCCAAAAAAGATAAGAATACGCAAATAAAACTTCAGGCAATATATAATAAACTTACCAATCAAGATATAGATTTTAACAATGTTGAATCAGACATTAGTATCCATCATGGATGGAAGAGTACTGCTATATGTTCGGCAATAGCCACACTGATTTTGGATTATATCTGTTTTTATTTTCGTAATCCAGCATTAGAATTTTATGAAGATCCAATGTTTTATGCATCAACTTCTGTGAAATTTATGCGTTTTGCTTCTTTATTAGTATCAACATATTGCGGCAATAAAGTTATAGAAAATATCACCAGCGAAAAATTAACTAATGATGTGTTTTTTCAAAAGTTTTACTATAATGATGTGGCAAGATTGACCGTAGCGATAGTACCTTTAATAATGTTTGAGTTTATTAAAGATTTAAAATTCTTAAGTCTTGCAACTTTAATAGATGTTTTAACAACTGCTATATCGGATTTAAATGTCGGCAAGGTAATTAGTAGTATAGGCAAGAATATTGCCGAGAAAACCGCTACTACCCTTACTTGGCTTAATAAGGTTGCCTCAGGCACAAACGATGATACAGTTATTGATATTGATACTACAGAAGCATTACCATGCTTAGGTTTTGTGGACACTGCTAATTGATTTGCTATTTTGCAGCAAAAAATAGCCAAAATTAAATCTTTTTAGCAATGTCCACAAAACCTAGATTAAGGTTGTAAAATTTACGTTATTTAATGTGCTCTTCCCATTTCAAATATAATTGAATCTTCAGAATTAAGTGTTGCATGTATTAAAAAAGGCAAGGTGACATAGGACTGCACTTCGCTATGCATAAAAGCTTGGTACATTACATTATCAATCTCTAAAGTAAAGTTTTTGAGCAGCTTTTAAGTGTATCAAATAACCTGTAGTTGTATTAAAGTAACCACCATGACCTATCTTCTTTAAATACGGATTATTGTAAATATTATAAAATACTTTATTTTTAGAAGGTAAATGCTTAAGCATTGTTAAAAATTTATTATGGAAATCGTCATTTAGTATAGCATCATCTTCTATTATTAGGGCATAAGGTATATTGTCTTTAACCATTTTAAGCCAAATTTCTCTATGGCTACAATAACAACCGAGTTCACCTGCCGTTAAAGTATGATTTAATATTTTGCTATCGGAATAATAATTTATATTTTCCGAAGGACAAAGTACAGTATAACCGTTATCAAGGGATAAAAGAGCAGGGTTATTTTTTACATCTAAGCCGGTAAATCTTTTTCCCCATGCATCTGTTATAGATAAATTATAACCGTCTACTGCACTAAACCTTTCATAGAATAAATTATTATTGTCGATTCGACAATAATATTGTTTACTAATATTGTTATATCTATCAGTGTTGCGATCTAGGTTTACTATAAAAATTTTAATATCTTTTTCTTCAAGTGGAGCAGAACCTATTTGATAAGTTTTTAAAAATATAAAAAGCAATGATAAACAAATAATTATAATTGATATTATAAAAATAGTTTTTAATTTATCGCATTATAGGTTATTTAATAAAGGTAATTTTTTTCTTAATTTTTCTTTTACTGCGATGTAATTATTGTCTGAAGTCGGTGCAATCTTTATTATATATCTTATAATATTTTTCATCATCTTTATCAACAGAAATGATATAATTATATAAATCTTCTTCTGAATAATCTTTAGCAAATATTACTGCATTAGGGTTTACATCTTTTATATAACTTTTATCTGCATAATATATAGGTACTGCTCCTGCTAAATAAGTTTGAAAAGGTTTTTCAGTAACATACCCCTCATATGTTTTATTTTCAAAAGCAATAACAAATTTACATTTAGATAACCATTCACGAGTTTTTTTTGGTATAATTGTAGATTCAGTATTTAAATATACCGTCGCTTACTACTTTTTTATACAGCGACAATTTATGAAAAAATCGATTTCTTGCTATGCAGCCGTCGTTTTCAGGATCTTCTATACCGTTAGAGACTAAGAAACAAGCAAAATACGTTTTGTTCGGATTGTATTTTGAGCGTTTATATTCAGTACTGACGTCATTAGTACAATACATATAATATAAAGGTATTCTTATATAATTTGGATGATCTATATAATCAAAACCTATAGATATATCATAATTTTCTAGCTTTGGTCTAACGGACTCACCGGAAATATCTTTATACTATCTTTATTACTAATAGTTCTTTGACCAAAAACACTATCAATAATAAGGTCATAATTGTTATGATCTATAACAATTGTTCGTCCGTTTTCTTCAATGATTTCTTTTATCATCGGTAGCTCGTCTATTGTAAAGCCCGGCCACATATTAATAAAACTCACTCTTATAGCATGTTTGTTTTCTTTTTTAGGAGCTTTAATCTTATATGCTTATACATAGTAACAATATGGTTATACAAATTATGGAAAGTTTTTTTTAACATTTAAATTACCTATTACGAGAAAAATTTATTTATAATTTTTCTGCTATTTGTGGTGGATTTTCTGCTTCCACTTCAATAATCTCAGATTTAGAGGAAACGATTTGATAACGTTCTAAGGTAGCCGGCATGGCTTTATTACCTGAATCAATACCGAGTTTTTGAATATTCTTTACTCTTGACATAAAATTACGATTAAACGAGGCAGCAAATTTATCGTAATTAGTAACCATATTATGCAGGTTATTACCGATCTTTTGAGAATAATCTGCCATAGTACCGATGGAGCTTAATAGCTTTCTCACTTCTTCAATGATTACCTTATAATTTTCCGAGCGGCGATGATCGGTAATTTGAAATTTTGCAAATGATAGCATATTCATAAGTCCGCTAGGTCCTACCGGAAAGATATTACAGCCCCAAGCTTTTTGTAAAAATTCAGGGTCGGCTGCAATAACTTTCTCAACCGCTTGTTCAGTCGGCAAAAACATTAAAGTAATAACATTGTTAAAGCTCTGATCCTTTTTGTTTAGATTAGTTAAAATATTTGCGGCATAGTCTTTATTCGCCAAGGATTTTAAATGGTAATTCATAGTTTTATTAAGACTCATGTCATTATCTTGCTCGTCTACAAGAAACTTTGAAGCTTTAGAATCAATAACCATTAAATTACCGGAAGGAAGAAAAATGAGCGCATCAGGTCTTAGCTTTCCGCTATCTGATGTAGTTAGACCGTATTGCATAATGAAATCTAAATTAGGACGTAAGCCCGAAGATTTTAAGATATTCTCAAGGGTAATCTCAGCAAGTAGCCCCGCCCCGATCGGAGAAAGCAGAGACTGTTTTATCAAATCAACCGTACCTTTTGATTGCTCTATATCTTTATTTAATGCTCCCACCATCGTAATTAACCGCTCAAACTCACTATTAAATTTTTCTGAAGCAGTAGCGATATTTTTCTCGGCTAGCTCTCTTGCCGCCGTGTTTTCCATTTTATGTATCGCTATTAATTGCTTAGACAAATCTTGACCTAAATCAAATAACGCAGCTTTAGCCGATGAAAATGACTCTTCTCTTATTTTTTCTGAATCCTTAATAGTCTGTTCTTGATATTCTATTTTACACTTCAATTGCTCAATTTTCTGTAAATATCCTATCTTTTCTTGATTTAATAATTGGTTGTTATTGCTAATTTCTAGATTCTGCTCTGATAAAAATTGTAACTGTGTCCTTAAGGTTTTAGTTTTTACATAAAACCAAATTATTAGCGCTAATAAAATAAGTAGCGTAGTTATAATAGTTGGTAATAAATAAGGCATAGAATGAAGCAAAGTTTAATGTTAAATAATACTAAAGTACCGCATAATTTGTACTAATTATTTTGGCATTGCCTAGAAAAGGTTGATATAGTCATTGCGAGTTACTGCAGGTGTTGTTGCATGGCTCGTTTTATGTCATGCCTGCGCAGGTCTTGTTGTGTGGACCGAAAAACCCGTTTGGTGTTATGCCGTGGCTTGACCACGATATCCAAAAAAACAACTTAAAATACTAAAATTTTAATGTTTTAAACTGGATCCCGCGATCAAGTCACGGGATGACAATTAGGAAACTGGTCCACGCAACAAAGCATTCCCGCTTTCGTGGGAATGACATTGGAAGGCTAAACTATAAAACAACTTTTTCTAGGCAATGCTCAATTTCAATACTACAAGTAAGACTATTTCGTTACTGATATCGAAATAGTCTTGACCATTTCGATATTAGTCTATAATATTTTTATAAACTTATAGAAATATTATAATGGATAGGTTATATAAAAAGCAAGTTGAAGAATATCTAACAAATTACGGTAAGCTTGTATTTATAAGCGGAGCAAGGCAAGTAGGAAAAACTACAATATCAAAACAAGTAATTAAGCCTAATCCTAATTCAATTTACCTAAATTGGGATTATCTAGAAGATAGAAATAAAATCTTAAACAAACACACCGAACTTTTTTAAAATCTACTTTCTACTATATCCGATAAGAAACCGTGCTTAATATTAGATGAAATTCATAAATATAAAGATTGGAAAAATCTTGTAAAAGGATTTTATGATAAATTCGGAGAAAATATTTAATTTATTATAACAGGTAGTGCCAAATTAAATATATATAAAAAAGGCGGCGATAGCCTAATGGGACGTTATATAAGTTTAACCGTGCATCCGTTATCGGTATCTGAAATAGCTAAAAATTTTGATAATTACATTGATTATATAAAAAGCCCCAAAAATATCACTATAGATGAATTTGAAGCTTTAATAAATTTTGGAGGATTTGCGGAAAGTTATTTAAAAGCAACTGCTAAATTTCATAGAATATGGAGTAATCAAAGATTCGAGCAATTATTTAGAGAAGATGTAAGAAATACTGAGGATATCAACAATATTTATGCGTTAGAATTACTTGTTAGCATTATCAATGAGCAAGCAGGCTCATTAATAAGCTATACAAACCTTGCTAACAAAGTTAGAGTTGCAGACCAAACAATAAGAAGATGGCTCTCGAATATGGCTCTCTTTGCTAGAAAAGCATTATTATTGTTTTGCTATCAAACCTTGGTCTAAAAATGTTGTAAAAAGTTTGATCAAAGAGCCCCAAATTTACCTTTGGGATTGGTCGCAAATAAAAGATATAGGAGCGAGATTTGAAAATCTTGTAGTTTCTCACCTTTTAAAAGCTGTATATTTTTGGAACGAAACAGGGCTTGGTGATTTTGGTTTATACTATCTTCGTGATAAACAAAAACGTGAAGTCGATTTATTAATAACAAAAGATAACCAACCGTGGATTTTAGTGGAAGCAAAAGTAAGTGACTCAACCGTTTCTTTAAGCTTAAAATATTTTCATGAATTACTTAAACCTGAGTTTAGTTTTCAAGTAATTCAAAATAAACAAGCTATTTCGGGCTCTTGCTTTGATAAACCGGGTTTATGGATAGTACCGGCTATTACTTTCTTATCTCAACTTGTTTGATATGAATTTTTGCAAAAAAGATAATCTAGGCAAGTGTAAATCATATAACTATTTCGTTGCTTATATCGAAATAGTCATTACCAATTCGACATTTAATTATAAGCTGTATCCTCGCACATACCACTAAATGTAGTTGGATTGACTATATTCACTTTATCTTCTAGCGGTCCGAGTGGTTGAGCCGGCTTTAACAATTCCGGCGTTAATATAAATTTAGTTTTTTTCTCGATATTCGATAAAAAAGGTAAATGTAAGCTATGAGGGCTGTATATTATTGCATATTTATCCCATTCTAGATATTGTCTATTCAAATTCTCTTTATATTCAGATGGACCATATACTTCTATACTACCAAATTTATATTTTTTTAAAGGATATAGCTCATAATCATAAAAAAAATCATTTGGATATTTATTACGCATACTTTGATTAAAATGAACAAATTTATCATTTTCTTTATGAAATACGAAAATATCTAAGCATCTTTCCCCGCAAATTACATAAATTTCATTATGTTTAACACGATATCCTAATTGTTCAAATTGCGGTAATATTTGTTGCAAACGTATTTCGTCTTCATGCATAATGCCGATATCTAAATCATCGTCAAAAGGAATTATGCCTTGATGTCTAACGGCTCCAAGCAGAGTGCCGCTGTCTATCCAATAATTAATATTATTCTTACCAAGTAGCTCATGAGTGTCTTTCATTAACTGATAAAGTGCAATAGCTTTTTTCTCGCTAATCCTGTATTTTTTTACTTGTTCATCACTTAAGGTTACATATCGCCAATCATGTTCTAATATATAAGCATAACACAATATACCGACGAAAATAGTAAGAATTAAGCGTAAAATATTTTTAAAGGATAATGTCGACTTTAATTTTATCACCTTGAACCTTAAATTACATTTTCCATGCTGATATAATATTTTTTTAATCTATATAAAACAACCGGTTATGACTTTTTTATCTCAATTTGTTTAAAAGCTTATTCTATCCTCTAAAGGGCTAAAAGGCTGAGCCGGTTTTAACAATTCCGGCGTTAATATAAATTTAGTTTTTTTCTCGATATTCGATAAAAAAGGTAAATGTAAGCTATGGGGCTGCTCTATCACTGCATACTTATCCCATTCTGGATATTGCCTATTTAGATTTCCTATAGGATCAGCGGGACCGTAAACCTCTATACTACCGAATTTATATTTTTTTAAAGGATATAATTCATTATCATAAAATGAACTCTTCGGATATTTATTTCGAGCCGCTAAATTAGTATGTATAAATTTGTTTTGTTCTTTATGAAAAATGAAAATATCTAAACAAGCTTTTTTGCATATATTATAAGCTCTCTCATAGGAAACAGTATAACCGAGTTGCTCAAATTGCGGTAATATTTGTTGCAAACGTATTTCGTCTTCATGCATAATGCCGATATCTAAATCATCGTCAAAAGGAATTATGCCTTGATGTCTAACGGCTCCAAGCAGAGTGCCGCTGTCTATCCAATAATTAATATTATTCTTACCAAGTAGCTCATGAGTGTCTTTCATTAACTGATAAAGTGCAATAGCTTTTTTCTCGCTAATCCTGTATTTTTTTACTTGTTCATCACTTAAGGTTACATATCGCCAATCATGTTCTAATATATAAGCATAAAAAAATATCCCGGCAAATATAATTAATATTAAACCTATAATATTTTTAAAGAATAATATTGACTTTAATTTTATCATCTTTCATCTCAAATTGTATTTCTTCTGCCGATGTGACGTTTTTTAAATCTTCTGCTAATTCTGCAGATAATACTATGCCGCTAACTTCAAGCAATTTTATTGGAGCTTTTATAGATAGATTCTTCTCAGCTTTGAATTTTCTGACGATATCTAGTATTTCAAGCAGCCCTTCTGCTCCTTTTGCATCGATTTCATAATTTAAGTCACTGTAATTAACCCAGCTACCTTTAACATGAATAGAATTTTCACTATATAATATTTGGTATAATTCTTCGGTAATATGCGGCATGAAAGGTGCAAATAGTTTCAGTAACGTTTGCATAACATGATATAAAGTTAATATGCTACTATATTGTCCTTGTGGATTTTTGTTTTCCTCATCATAGCTTCTTGTTTTGCTTATTTCTAAATAATTATCACAAAATACCACCCAAAAGAATTTTTCCGTCAGATGCATAGCATTTGCATATTCGTAGTTTTGTAACTCATTTGTAGCTAGCTTGACTAATTCCACTAGCTTATTAACCATCCATTTATCAAACTCGTTAGTGATTTTTTCTTTAATATCGAGCAAACTCGCTTTTTTATCTTCACCTTTCAGTTTATCAAAATGTATAGAAACAAATTTAGCGGCATTCCATAGCTTGTTAACAAGCCTTTTGCCGTTTTTCATAACGTCTTCAGAATAGGCGGTATCAGCACCTAGCTTTGAATTTGCCGACCAATAACGTATCACGTCGGAACCATATTGTTCTAGCAGTTTTTCAGGAACTAAAACACTGCCCTTAGATTTTGACATTTTACTTCGATCTTCAGCTAAACACCAACCGCTTACCATGATGTTTTTCCACGGCAAAGTATTTTGGTGTAAATGAGCTTTTAAAATAGTATAGAACGCCCAAGTTCTGATAATTTCATGTGCTTGAGGTCTTAAATCCATCGGAAATAATTTATCGTGCCTATCTTTATTAACAGCGAAATCGTCAGAAATCCCATGAGTAGAAAGTTGAGGCGAAACGGAACTTGTTGCCCAAGTATCCATTACGTCATAATCAGGTTCTACTTCCTCTTTACTATAACCCATAGGTAAATCTTTTAACGGATCGATAGGCAGCTGCGTAACATTGGCATATAAGATTTTTCCTTCCTCACCTACTCTTTTAGAGTACCAAACAGGGAAAGGCACGCCAAAATAACGCTGCCTACTTATACACCAATCCCAACTAATGGCATTAATCCAATTCTCTAAACGAATCTTCATATTTTTAGGATGCCAATTTAACTCATTTGCTCTTTTAAGCAATTCTTCTTTATGTGATATAGTTTTAACGAACCATTGCGGTACAGTTAGTATCTCAAGAGGAGCACCTGACCTCTCGGCACATTTAATGGTATGGGTGATGTCTTCTTGTTTAATAAGCAACTCTTGTTCTTTTAAAATATCTATTATTTTTGTTCGAGCTTCTTTAATTTTCAATCCATCTATAGAAGTTTCATGTTGGAAGTCTATTGTACCTTTTTTAGTGATAATAGTTTTTAAAGGTAAATTATGCGTCTTCCACCAAGTAATATCCGTTTGATCACCAAACGTACAGCACATTACCAGCCCCGTACCTTTATCTTGTTGTACTAAAGGGTCAGCAAGCAGTGGAACTTTCTCATTAAACAGTGGGGTTATAGCTGATTTACCTGCTAGATGCTTATAACGTTCATCGTCAGGGTGATAAAATACGGCTACGCAAGCCGGTAATAACTCAGGTCTGGTAGTGGCTATAGTAAGCGGGTCTCCTTGCTCGGTTTTAAACGTAATATAATTCATGAAAGAGGTTTTTTCCTTATCCTCAATATCGGCTTGGGCAAGAGCTGTACCATCTACTGGATCCCATAAAATCGGTTGATTAGCACGATAAATTTCCTCTTTTTGTACTAAATCAAGAAAAGACATTTGTGATATTTTTCGTGATAACGGACTAATAGTTTGGTACTCTAAACTCCAATCAACCGATAAAGCTATTTGGTTAAATAGACTTCTAAACTTTTCTTCTTCACTTTCTACTACCTCTTCGCAAATTTTTATAAATTCAGATCGATCCATATTATAAGCTTTGATCTGTTTCTGCTTTTCAACCAGTCTCTCGGTCGGTAGCCCGTTATCGTCAAAACCCATAGGATAAAAGATATTTTTACCCATCATACGCTGAAAACGTACAATAAAGTCGGTTTGCGTATAGCTATAAACATGACCGATATGTAACTGCCCTGAAACTGTCGGAGGCGGAGTATCGATTACATAGGTTTCTTCTTTTGCAACGTTTGGATTATAAGCATAAATTTGTCTCTCTTGCCAAATTTGCTGCCACTTTTGTTCATTTTCGGTAAAATTATAATTTTTTGGAAATTCTTTCATAGATTTTGTAGTTGATTCAAGAATATTATTATAAAGGTTATATGTGATTATGACAATAGATGCTTTTCTTTGGGAGGATATGGATATTTAGGATTTGTGCAAGTGGTGCTTGCATGATTAATTACTTTTGAGCGAACAAAAGTTTCTTGAAGACCTATAATTTTGGCAATAACAGGAATTTTAAAGCCTGACTGAACATTTCCTTCGCTATAATTACTGCCTTATTATGTTCGCCCTCAGCTTTGCCTATCTCAATACCCTGCACCTTTCCTTCATCTCTATATGTATCAGCGATAGTTTTCATAATAGTATCCTTATCTTGTGGTAATAGATGTGTATCCAATACTTCTACTAATTCCGGTTGTTTTTGTTTTGATAATTTTGCGTCATTATACCATAAGAACGATCTTAGGTAAATATAACCTTTTTCTTTATCCAATATTATAATATGCTTAAACTCTGTTAAAAATTTCTCCCATAGTTTTATCATATCCTGCATATGGATATGCTGCATCATATATTCTAGCATACCTAAATGTTTTTTCTTGACGATTTCATCATCTGTCATAGCTTAAAATCTACTAATTGATAATCTTCCGCCATTAATTTCTTTGCCATCACACTATCAGTAAATAAACTCCACAGATTTCTTGGAGCATTATAAATTTCTTTACCGTTGTAAATAACTAAATTATAAACTAGCGGCAATTTATCCTTTCCTTGCTTATGTCTTTTACATAATAATAGTGTATATTTCCATAACCGCAAAGCCGTCCAATAATCAATTGTTGATTGGGCCTCTACTAATACATAAACAAATGCTTCTTCTTTATTATTGGTGCTAATTTTATATGTTATATTACTATATTGCTTATTTAAAGATTCCTCAATGTAGCTTTCTTGTTCTACCGTTATTTTTGATAAATCTACTAAACTCTTAAAATCATCGGGTAAATAATATTCCAAAAATTCTTGTGCTACTACCGGGTTGTTCATTATTATTTTTACTAATGAATCATGTTTTAATTTTTTAGCCATAAAAATCTAGTAGCTTTATTTCGTGGCGTATTTTATCTTAAATTATCTATAATATCCATATTTAAATTTAAAGTTTAATATGCTAATTCTAGACAAACTTTTACTTACTTTAAAATTAATGCGTGCAGATAAGCTGGTAGCTTATTTGCTGGTTTTTTTCCCTGCTTTATTTGGGCTACTGCTTGCAAACCCTTCAAGAACGGAGTTAATACATTTATTACCGTTATTTATTTTAGGTAGTATAACAGCTAGAAGTAGCGGGTGTATTATTAACGATATATTTGATAGAAAATTTGATAAGCATGTCGCAAGGACTAAAGAGCGACCTTTAGCTAGCAAGGCTTTATCTGTTTCTTATGCTATTTTGATACTCTTTATTCTTAGCGTTATCTCACTTTGTATTTTGCTACTTTTAAACAAAACAGCCATATATACAGGTTTTTTTGCGGTAATAATGATTAGCCTATACCCGTTAATGAAACGTATTACTTATTTCCCGCAAATCTTTTTGGGATTTACCTTTAAGCTAGGGGCCTTAATAGCTTATGCGGCAGTTCAGGATACACTTGATATAGCAGCGATTATTATGTATTTAGCATGCTGTTTTTGGGCCATCGGTTATGATACGATTTACGGATATATGGATATAAAAGATGATAAGAAAATAGGAGTGAAATCGTTAAGTATATATTTAGAGAACAAGCATTCTAAGCTTTGGCTTTATATATGTTATATAGGTTTTATATTGTTATTTATTCTAGCAACAAAAATGGCTAACCATAATATCGACTATTTACCTATTTTAGCTGCTTTAATTTTACTGATATTGCAAGTAGCAACTCTTGATATTGAAAATCCTGCCAATTGTATGACAAGATTCAGAGCTAATAATTATATCGGATTAGTTTTGAGTATGGTGTTTTATTAAATTCTTGTCCTAATCACAGTCTTGTTAGGGATTAGATAATGTTCTTGATGTCATTCCTGCGAAAGCAGGAATCCATAAAAATAACATTAATATTGCTGTAAGTATTACATTTCTAGTAAAAAACATATAAGAATTTAATTTTTATATGTTTTACTGGATTCCTGCTTTCGCAGGAATGACATTGACCCGTGCAACAACTCCTCTAACAGCCCATAAAGTTGCCATCGATATTGCGGTTATATAAACCGCAATTGATAAAGAGTTGCCGGTTACGTACCATAGCATTAGGCAGATTGACGGAGTAAGACGTCCGATTAATGAAGCACCTATACTACTGCCAATACCGACTAACATATATTTATCGGCAGTTTTAAATAAATCATTTAGCCAGCAGTTTAAAGGTGCCAAGAACCCGATACCGAGTATTATAATCCAAATACGTACAAAATTAACATACCATATAGATGAATTATTCAAGCAGAGCCATAAAGGAATTATGCTTAAACTCATTAAAATAAGAGTACCGTTTAGTATTTTAAGGTAATGTAACTTTTTTGTTAGATGCCCTATTATCGGAATCATAATCATATCAAAAATTAGAAACTCAGTATTAAATTTTATCATTATTTCGAGTGATATATCAGTGATAAGCGGAATAAAACTATTCATAAAGACGAAAGGCACTATATAAGTCATATATGAGAAACCTATGGCAAAACTAATGCGTAAGATACTTAGTTTACAGTTCCAAATTGTAGTTAAGTCTTGTAATAGTGATGATACTACGTCATTGCGAGGAAAGGACCTAGGTGTCATACCGTGGCTTGACCACAGTATCCAAAAATTACGTAAAGTAATTTTATCTTTTTTCTTGGATCCCGCGATCAAGCCGCGGGGTGACAATGAGGGCTTTACTACAATATCCTCGCTCTTTCTTAAAAAATAACCTATCAATGTTGTAAGCCCGCCAAATATGAAACATAAACGCCAATATGTATTATACTCTACATTTAAAACTATAGTACTGATAAATGAAGCAAGAATAATACCGACCATAGTAGATGTTTGATAAAGGTAAGAAGCTTTAAACGCTTTTTTTTCTTCTTTATTCTCTAAAATAAATAATTTAGCAATGGCACATTCACCCTCGGAATATACTCCTTGCAACGTTTTAAGCAACACTAATAATAGCGGTGCAAGCCAGCCTATTTGAGCATGTGAAGGTATTAAACCGATTAGGCTAGTTGTTAAAGCAACGCCGATTAAAGAGTAAGATAAAGCAAAAACACCGCCGTATTTTTTAGCAATTACGCCAAAAAAATAAGAGCCTATGGGACGTGTAAATAAAGACGTAGCAAGAACACTATAGGTAAGTATTAAAGCAATGACTTTATCATGATTCGGAAAAAAAATACCAGCAAGTAGCGGAGCAAGAAACCCATAAAGTGCAGTATCGAAATGATCCATCGCATTACCGATTAGGATCGAAAAATCCCTTTTACTTAATGAATTATTCATATATTAATAATTTAAAATTTATAATAAATTATACTCGATGAACTTGGAACATTGGTGACAATGTCTTTGTAAGTCCTCGGATGCTGAACGTTTAATATACTCTCCACTCCTCGGCTTACAGACCGATTACTCTTTCCCAAGTTGATCTTCGTATAACAGCTCTTCATTTTGTAGGAGTATATAAGTATGTAATCTTTCTTGTAAATATTTTTTTAAGAGATATGATTATAAAGTTATAGCTTAAAGTAATTGTAATGAATGAATAATTTGAAACAAGGAAAGTTTATTACATTTGAGGGAGGGGAAGGGATAGGCAAATCTACTCAATCTCAAATGCTCTATGAATATTTACAATCTCAAAATATTCCCGTTATTTTAACTCGTGAAGTTGGTGGTACTATTGTAGCCGAAAAAATGCGTGAAATTCTAGTACATGAAGAATTACTACCCACGTCCGAGCTATTACAAGTTATGGCAGCACGTTATGATCATATGGTACGGAAAATTATACCAGCTCTACAAGAGGGACATATTGTAATATGTGATAGGTTTATTGACTCAACTGCATGTTATCAAGGATTAGAGCTAGAAAACGGCATAGATTTAGTTTATAATCTGCACAAAACTTTAATGCCTTCTCTTATGCCGGATATTACGTTTTTTATTGACGTAGAGCCGGATACTGCTATTAAGAGAGTCAATTCACGAAATATGAGCAATAAATTTGACATAAGAGGTATAGATTTTTATAAAAAAATCTATGATTGCTTTAAAGAATTAAGTAATAGATTTCCTGAGAGAATAAAAACAATTAAAACTTTAGATTTAAGTCCACTTGAAGTACATGAGTTAATAAAAAAGCATTTATGAACAATACTTACTACATTACTACCCCTATATATTACGTTAACGATGTTCCCCATATCGGTCATGCTTATACTAGCGTTGCAAGTGACGTAATCGCTCGTTTCATGCGACTTCGAGGTTTCGATGTAATGTTTTTAACAGGTACTGACGAACATGGGCAGAAAGTAGAAAAAGCAGCTATTAATAAAAATATTGACCCACAAAAATTTACCGATCAAACATCCGAGAGTTTTCGTCATCTGATGACTGCTATGCATATTTCCAATGATGATTTTATCAGAACAACGGAACACAGGCATAAAGAAGCTGTAGCTGTTTTTTGGCAGAAATTACTAGATAACGGTACTATTTATGAAGGTTTTTATGAAGGGTGGTATGCAGTGCGAGATGAGGCTTTTTTTGATGAGTCGGAACTTACGAGTGACGGTTTAGCACCGACGGGTGCTCCAGTTGAATGGGTTAAAGAGCCTAGCTATTTCTTTAATCTTTCAAAATGGCAGGATAAATTGCTTGAGTTTTATGAAGCAAACCCTGATTTTATCAGACCTATATCAAGGCGTAACGAAGTAATTAGCTTTGTTAAATCGGGTTTAAAAGATTTATCGGTATCGCGTACTACTTTTAACTGGGGAATAAAAGTGTCAAACAATGAAAAACATATAATTTATGTTTGGCTTGATGCACTGGCTAATTATATTTCAGCACTCGGTTATCCTGACGAACAAAGTAATTACGGTAAGTTTTGGCCGGCTGATTTACATGTAGTCGGTAAAGATATCTTGCGTTTTCATGCCGTCTATTGGCCTGCTTTCTTAATGGCTGCAGAAGTTCCGCTGCCGAAAACAATTATGGTTCATGGCTGGTGGACACATGAGGGGCGGAAAATCTCTAAATCTCTTGGTAATACCATTGATCCGATTAAGTTAATTGATGAATTCGGTGTTGATCAAGTTAGGTATTTTCTGATGCGTGAAGTAACTTTTGGTGCGGACGGCAATTTTGCTCGTAGTAATTTAATTACCCGTATTAATAGCGAGTTGTCAAACAAAATAGGTAATTTATTACAGCGTACTACATCTTTTGTTTATAAGAATAATGATGCCAAAGTGCCTTTGCTTACGCAAGGTGTTATAGATAAAATATATGAGCTACCGATTTTAAAAACCGCAAGTAAATTTGTCGAGCAGAATATTTTATTGATGGACAAAACAGAGATTAATAAAATTCTTGAAAATATTATTAATTTGGCCGAAGAGGCAAATATCTATATTGATAGCGCAGCACCCTGGAATTTGAAAAAAACCGATCCAGATAAAACGTTAGAAGTGTTATACGCTTTACTAGAAGTTTTACGCTATATTGCGATAATGCTTCTGCCTTTTATACCGAGTTCAGCAAATAAAATGCTTGATCAGTTAGGGGTAAATAAAGAAGAACGTCTATTTAAGCATTTAATACGTGATTATACTTTAACAGCGGGTAGCAATATTTTAGAACCTACTATAATATTTCCAAAATTTGAATAGTGTGTCATATCGTGGCGAGACCGCAGTATGGCACACCTACTAAGAGTATAATATGTTAATAGATTCACATTGTCATCTTAATTTACGTAGTAACTTGTCATCCCGCGATGCGATCGCGAGATCCAGTGAGGGTATTAAAACAACTAATATTAGTTGTTTTCTAGATACCGTAGTCAAGCCATGGTATGACGCAGTGCTTTTAGATTCTGTCATTCAAAGAGCATTAGAAAATAATGTGCAGTATATGCAAACTATCTGCACTAAAATTGAAGATTTACCTATTATTTTAGAGATAGCTGAAAAATATGAAAATGTTTTTGCGAGTGTTGGGGTGCATCCGTGTGAAGTGAATTCTTTTATTAGTCATTGCGAAGCATTGCAAGTGCTGTGGCAATCTCAGGAAGCTTGGACAAGATTGCTACGTCAAGACTACGTCTTTCCGAACTCAGATGCTGAGGCAATTATTATGCTAACCCAGCATCCGAAAATTATCGGAATCGGTGAAACGGGGCTTGATTATTATCATCAGCCTTACGATCAAAAATTACAAAAAGATTCGTTTGTAGCACATATACATGCGGCGTCTAGTACACGCCTGCCTGTTATTGTTCATACAAGAGAAGCAGACGAAGATACTATTGACATTTTAACCTCAGAAATGCGTAACAGCAAATTTCCAGGTTTAATACATTGCTTTACCTCTTCAAAAAATCTGGCGGCAAAAATGCTAGATATCGGTTTATATATTTCAATGTCAGGGATTATAACTTTCAAGAATGCTACTGATTTACAAGAAATAGTCAAATATATACCGCTTGATAGGTTATTAATAGAAACCGACACTCCTTACTTAGCTCCTACGCCTATGCGCGGCAAACAAAACGAACCGGCATTTGTTAGGTATGTTGCTGAAAAAGTTGCCGAACTCAAAAATATAACATCAAAAGAAGTAGCAAATGTTACTACTCATAACTTCAAAACATTATTTTCTAAATTTGAAAAATATATAAATAATACTTTATAAAAACATCAAGTTTGATAATTTAAAGTTGAAATTTTTAAAATAATATGTATATTTTATAGTATTTCAATTATTAGTATATTTGATATGGAATTTAATCGCAAAAATGCCATCATTGGTTTTTTAAAAGCACATGAAGATCAGAAATTTACCTCTTATGGCATAGCTGAATGGCTTGTAGAAAATCACATTGACGAAGCAAGACTCAAAGCAAATGCAAGTACAAATAAGAGATTGTTAGAAGCAAAGACTCAAGAAGAAAAAGATAAGGAGATTATAGGAATTGATGCAGGTGAAATTAGCAGTAGTAAGCTTTTTGCTGAACGAAGACAAGAACCTAATATTAGAATAGAGCTAAAACCTAAGCTAAAGTTTTATTATTCGCAAAACCCTGATTACTGTGTCAATAATGAACAAACCACAGAACCTACAATAAATGCAAATAAAGAAGATAAAATAACCGCAGTGTAAGTATGTGATGCACTTGCATTATATCTTCAAAACAAATTGAAGATTCATAATATGCCTATTAAGCATAATTTTTCTTCAAATAAACAAGGAACTAAAGGTAATAATAAATGGTTACACCCAGATTGGGTAGGTATGGAAGTTCTTAATGAAAAGTGGAGTTCACTAATTAAAGATTGTGCTAAATATTATGCAGGAAAACAAGCAAAGCTTTGGTCTTTTGAAGCAAAAAAAATTATCAATCGTAGTAATTTACGAGAATCTTTTTTTCAGGCTTTATCAAATTCCTCATGGGCACGTTATGGTTATTTAGTTGCTACTGATTTAATTGAAAGTAGATAAAATGATACTAGGCATGGTATAGGATTTATTTTAGTAGATATAGAAAATCCTGAAGATAGTAAAATATCAATTCCTGCTAGAGAAAGACCGGAAATAGATTGGAATATGGCTAATAGGTTAGCAGAAGAGAATAAAAATTTAAGCCGTGAATCCTAAAATTAATGTACTGAGAAATTTTTAGTGTTAAACTAAACTTATATTAATTATTTTTAAATTTGTGGATAAATTATGATTAACTGTGATTTAAGTACTAATTATACATATTATATGTTAGAGGGGCTTAGAGCACAAATTGCTCCAATGCATTTAGGTATCAGAATTCTAAAAGAAGCATATGAACATGAGTCATTAGAAGATAACGGTTTTGCAAGAATTATGCATGCTTATTTAACGCTTTGTGAACGCATGACTAGAAAATATGAAAAACCCTTAATATCCTTGAAACAATTATTGATGATAAAACCTGTAACATTAATGAAAAAGTTATACTAAAAAAGTCTTTTTGTGAACTAAGGCATTTTCAGAAAATAGGTTTAAAAAAAGAATTACCTCAATTATTAATAGTAACACACATGGCGGGACATCACGCTACTTTACTTAGAACAACAGTACAAGAATTATTACCGTATACCGATATTTATATTACAGATTGGACGGAAGCCAGTTATGTGCTGCTTGAAGTAGGGTATTTTGATATGGATGATTATATTGATTACGTAATGGAGTTTATCAATTTTATAGGACCGCATGTTCACACTATGGCAGTTTGCCAACCTACTGTTCCACTGCTTGCCGCCATTAGCTTAATGTCGGAGAGTAATAGTCCAAATGTGCCGAGTTCGATGATTTTGATGGGTGGCCCTATAGATGCTAGAAAAAATCCCACGGCAGTTAATGAATTCGCTCAAAGTAAAAGTTTAGAATGGTTCTGCCAAATGGTTACAATGCAGGTGCCGCCAAACTATCCCGGACATGGTAGACAAAGTATATCCCGGCTTCCTCCAACTTGCCGGCTTTATGAGTTTAAACTTATTTCGTCATATAGATTCATATTTAGAATTATGGCAAAGTTTATTAAATTCTGATTATAAAAAAGCCGATCATACTATTAAATTTTATGATGAGTATTTAGCAGGTATGGATATGCCGGTAGGGTTTTACTTACAAACTATAGATGAAGTATTCCAACAATTTTCGTTAGCAAGAGGTAAATTAGTTTCTGAGAAACGTCCGATCGATTTAAAACATACTTACTAAATGTGCTTTATGCGGTGTTGAAGGGGAATTAGATGATATTGCAGCGGTAGGGCACACAAAAGCTGCTTTAAACCTTTGTTCAAATATACCTAGAATCAATGAAAAGATACCATTTACAAAAAGGAGCAGGGCATTACGGGGTATTTAGCGGAAGTAAATTTAAACAGTTTATAGTGCCTATTATCAAAGATTTTATCTATGATTTTGATAAAACTAATTTCAAGCAATCTAAACTTAAGGCAGTATAAAAATAGTCATTACGAGCGGGCATTGCCTGCGTGGATTGTTTTTTCCGTCATTGCGAGGAAATTACGTAAGTAATTGACGCAGCAATTCAGTGAAAAATGCTGATTTACAGCATTTTTTTGTTATTTTTTCTGGATTGTCACGCTCCTTTCAGTCGCTCGCAATGACGGGGTGGTATCCACGCAACAATGCCTTGCTGGAATGATATCGCAGCCATACAACAAGATCATAATTAAAGGAGAAGTGTGGTAATCTAGTATTCAACTCTTATTAGTTTTTTGAATTTCTTGTTGTTGCTGTTGTTTGTATTCTTCCGCTTTTTCTTCTATGTAATTAAAAAAGAAATAAGTAAAAGTTAAAAAACCGGTCAAAATAATACCAAATGTTATTAGTATTGCTTTAAGTTGCTTTCGTGAATCTTCTGCTTTTAACCTTTTCTCTTCTTCATCTATGTCTTCATCATTTTTGACTTCAGATATTATTATTTGTTCTTCTGTAGTATTTTCCATGTTGTAACTCAACTAAAATGAACCGCTTTATTACTAAGTTGTTCCTATAACTTACAGATTTCTGAAGTTTATAAGATTAGCTATATTTGAATGATGAGGTTTAAACTCATAAAAATAGGATATATAAGCAATAACGCTATGTCAATAGCCTTGAATATTAGCGGTGTTCAACCAAGGTTATACATATTATTATAATTTGAGTCTCCTAACATTGAAGTATTTAAAGTATCGGAGTAAGCAGCTGATAATATAGCATCATCAAAAGATAGTCTTGAATAAAATTGTTAACAGTAGATTCAAAGCTTGTATATTTTATAGGATTATGAATAAACAAGCTGTGTACATTCTGTATTTCCTAATTTACTTCCAATCAATGTTAATAACATAGAGTTATATTCATCTTGGGGGTTACGATTAATTATTTCGTAAGTTTTAGCAAGAATATAACAAGCTTCGTTATTTCCCTTCATAGTTTCTAATTTTATTTCTTCAGAAGATAAAATATTATTTAGAAAAGCTTTTTCATATATTTCATAATTCGGTGATGAATCAGATTTTCCGTTAAAAGGAGCAGTAAATAGGATTTTAGCTTTCTCTAGATCATTCATTTTAATTTTGCTCTATTTTCATTACTAATTCTTTGATTTCATTCATTTTTGATTTATCGGCAACCAAAAGACCGTTCATAGTATCGATAATTATGACATTGTCAAGACCTACTACGGTAGTTAATTTATTATTAGAACTAATGAAAGAGTTTGTAGTATTGCTTGTACGTTTCCCTCGCAATAATTATCGTTTATATTCCGGTGTTTTACCTGTAATAAGGAATGCCAAGTACCAAGATCGTTCCAAGCAAAATCGGCTTTTATCATGACCATTCCCGAAATATATTCCATTATGGCATTGTCTATAGAAATTGCTGCGATTTCATTATAAGCCTCATTGTCTATTGCCAAACTATTCTCATTTTTTACGACAGTATTAAATGCTTTTTCTGCAATACAGAATAAATCAGGTTGAAGGTTCATTGCTAAGTTTAAGAAGAAGTTAACATCGTATACACAAATTCCTGAATTCCAAAAATATTCATTACTTAAAATGTTTGTTTGCTTGCTCTAATATAGGTTTTTCAATGAAATGATTAACTAGATAAACATTTTCTGCAATTGATAATCCTGTGTTTATATAGCCATACTCGGCGCTTATAACATTTATAGGAATACCTATAGTGCAAATGCCGAATTCATTAACATAATGTAAAGCTTTATTTATAGTATTAAGATAATTTATATCATCCGCTATATGATGGTCTGAAGGTAGTAACACTACAATATCAAATCCTTGTGCTTTAGCCGATAATGTCGTAATAATGGCACAAACGGCAGTATTTTTTTGTAAAGGCTCGGTAATTAATGCTATTTCTACATCTATTTCTGTTGCTTGTTCTTTAGTGATTGATTCATATTTTTTGGAAGTAATAATAGTAGGTTGTCCTAAAAATTTATTTCGGTTTAATGTTTGCTGAAGTTTTTAAAGTTAGATCACTCAATATTTTTTTAAACTGTTTCGGTTTATCCTTAGATGACAAAGGCCATAGTCTTTTACCGTTACCTCCTGCCCATAATCACCGGCTTTATTAGACTCCTTGCATAATCTCCTTCTAAAGGTAATTTGTATACCTTTGATACTTCAAGATTTTTGGTACGTTAAATTTCGGGATTTGCCTGTGCTCACGTATTGTTATACGCTGTGCAGGCTCACCACTTATTTGACTTCCAACTTTTGAAGTATCTGCGATATACGTCGATCCAATACTCGCATCCTCACTTACCTTTTTGTATGCTGCGGTGCTGCGTTTCGTGTCTCCTTCAAACTCCTCTTTATAAGATAGGTTATGCAAGGAGTCTACTTTCATATATTTTACAACTATTAATTTAATAAATAATAAAGAGCTTTATAAATAGTTTTAAAAAATATGTCAAGTGAATTAACTATATTGGCAAGTTTTACAATAAAAAGTACTTCTGCCTGAGTGTTTTGTCTTGATAATAGTGCTAGAGCAGCTTAAACAACTTTGTCCCTCTCTACCGTAAACTGTAAATTGCTGAGTAAAATAACCAGGTTTGTTATCGCCGTTTACAAAATCTTTAAGAGTAGTACCGCCGGCAGTGATAGCTTTAGTTAACACATCTCTAATCGATTTAATTAAATTTTCTATTTCATCATCCCTTAAATCGCTACCTGATTTATCCGGATGAATTCTAGCTAAATGAAGACTTTCGGAAGCATAGATATTACCGACTCCGACTATAACTCTATTATCCATAATCAAGTTTTTTATCGGTATTTTTTTAGTTTGTAGCTTATCTTTTAGATATTCTAACGTCAATAAATCAGAAAAAGGCTCTATGCCTAAATCATTAAAAAATTCTTTTTCTAAGAGATCAGTCTTAAAACTATAAATCATACCGAATCGTCTAGTATCGTTGAAAATTAACTTTTCGCCGTTACTTAAATCAAAAATCACATGATCGTGTTTTTGAGTTTTATAATTAGCAGATTGCAGAGTAAATCTACCGCTCATGCCTAGATGAACTATTAAAGAATAATCATTATTAAAATCTATAATTAAATATTTTGCACGACGCCTAACATCCAGTATATTAGTATTTAAGATTTCTGTAGCTAAAAGTGGGGATAGCTTATAACGTAAATTATCTCTTTTTAACTCTACATTTTCTATAATAAGCCCGATTAGCTTATCTTTTAGAGAGTTTTTAAGAGTTTCTACTTCAGGAAGTTCCGGCATTTGATACTAATATTTATAATAAAAAACTATGAACCAAACAAATTTTGGCCTTAAAAAAGTAGACTACACTAAAAAACAAGGTTTAGTAAATAACGTTTTTTCTAATGTCGCTGATAAGTATGATTTAATGAATGACTTAATGAGTTTGGGATTACATCGCTTATGGAAAGATGAATTTATTAGGCAAATTCCAAATCTTAACTCTCATATATTAGATGTTGCTAGTGGTAGCGGTGATATTGCTTTAAAACTTGCTAAAAAAGCAAGAGATAGAGTTAATAATATCTCTTTAACTTTAAGTGATATTAATGAAGAAATGTTAAAGCAAGCTAAGAAAAAAGCAATAGATCTGAATTTATTTCAAAATCTTAAATTTACTGTAGCAAGTGCTGAAGAACTACCGTTTCCGGATGATAGTTTTGATTATTATACTATAGCATTCGGTATTAGAAACGTACCTGATATAAATAAGGCTTTAAAGGAAGCATGTAGGGTTTTAAAGCCAATGGGCAAGTTTATATGTCTTGAGTTTTCAAAAGTAAAGGAAGGGTACATAAAAGATTTCTATAAATTCTACTCATTTAATATTATACCGAGTATTGGTCAAATGATAGCGGGTAATAAAGAGGCATATGAATATTTGGTCGAAAGTATAGATTTATTCCCCTCACAAGACGAGTTTAGAATAATGATTAAAGACGCCGGTTTTGAGGAGGTCGGTTATAAAAATCTAAGTGGCGGAATAGTTGCTATCCACAGTGCGTATACTCGATGAACTTCAAAAATTGGCTACGTCGTTCTACAAGATCTGCGGTACTCACGTATTAAGTATACGATCCGCTCCTCGACTTGTGAACTCCTTGCTCTTTTTGAAGTTGAGCTTCGTATACTACTCTTTATTTTACTTCGGAGTATATAATAGATGATAAGTAATTTTTTTAATTTAATACGTATTTTTCGTATCATCAGTAAAAAGCAAATCTTAATTGATTCAAGAAGCCCTAAATATTTCAGGTTTATCGGTTATATATTAGCCTTATTTTTTGCTCCGGTCTCGTTAATAAAAAAATCACGGGAAGATTACGGCAAACGCTTAATAGATTGTTTAAGTGATCTTGGACCTATTTATATAAAATTCGGACAAACTCTTTCGACAAGAGCCGATTTAGTAGGAGCAGAGATAGCAGGTTATTTAAGATTACTGCAAGATAAGCTACCTCCGTTTGATGGTGGGGTGGCTAGAAGGTTGATAACGTCATTGCGAGGAGACATTTATGTCGACGAAGCAATCTCAGCAAGCCAACAAAAGATTGCCACGCAGTCTACGACTGTGAGTCATGACGCCCTCCCTTTCTTACACCTCGACGATACCCCCATCGCTGCCGCATCAATTTCGCAGGTACATAAAGCACAACTTATAACCGGTGAATATGTTGCGGTAAAAATTTTGCGTCCGGACATTCATAAAAAATATAACAGAGATATTAAGCTGTTATATTTTCTTGCAAAAATTATCTCAAAATTTTCTAAAGCAAAAAGGCTAAAACCGATTAAAGTAGTCGATAAATTTCATGAAACTATGAAATTTGAGCTTGATTTACGTTTAGAGGCGGCAGCAGCTTCTGAGCTTACGGATAATATGCGAAATGATATTAACGTGATAATCCCTAAAATATATTGGGATTTAACATCAGAAAATATACTAACCACCGAGTGGTTAGACGGCACTTCTATATATGATACTTTGCTACTAAAGGAAATGGGGTTAGAGCCTGCAAAAATATCTCAGGATTTTGCCGTAATGTTTTTCAATCAAGCCTATAGAGACGGATTTTTTCATGCTGATTTACATGCAGGGAATATTTTAGTGAATAAGCAAGGTAAGATAATTTTACTTGATTTCGGTATTATGGGCAGACTTAAAGAAAAAGATCGTTTAGCCGTTGCCGAAAGTCTATTTGGCTTTTTAAGGCGTGATTATAAATTAGTTGCTAAAGTACATTTAAGAGCCGGCTACATCCCATCAAATACCGACTTAGATTTATTCGCTCAAAGTTGTAGAGCAGTTACCGAGCCTATAGTAGGGACGCCCATAAAAAATATTTCCATAGGTAAGCTGCTTGCACATTTATTTAAAATCACGGAAGATTTCGGCATGGAAGTACAACCGGAGTTGTTGCTATTGCAAAAGACTTTAATAATGGTGGAAGGGATAGGCAGACAGTTAGATGGTAATGTTAATATGTGGCAGCTTGCCGAACCTTGGATTAAAAAATGGGCCGTGAAAAATCTAAGCCCTGAAGCGAAGTTGTTACGATTGGTAAAGCATGACCTAGATAGCCTAGAGGATATTATTTGACATATAAAAATTATTAATAGTATAGCCTTATATATTAAGAAATTTATTATTATGAAACTAAAAGATTTAGTTATTAAATATCCTATTACTACTCCTTTTTTGGTTGATTGTAAAAAATTAGTATTTCCTTCAGATAAAGAACAAAAATATAAAAGAGACCTAAAAGAAAAAATAGGAGAGGAAGGGTTTGAAAAATTAATGGCTTTAGATAAAATTGTTCAATGCCCCGAAAACTTAGAAAATATAGCTTTAGTAAGTATAGAAAAACATCTCGATAAACCACTTATAGTAGTGAAATTGTTTAATGATGTACAACGTGAATATTATAAATCCATATAGATCCCGATAATAATATTAAATCGATTTTGCATTTCTCAGAAATATATTTTATCGGTGATGTAGGGTGAATGCCGGCTGAAGTTTTAAAACGCGAGTATAATGTCGGTACTATACAGCAAAAATTTTTACCGAAAATCATGGAATTATGGCCTGACCCTTACTATTACAACTGGATTCAGAAAAATAAAGAGTATAACAACCCGGATATAGATCTTCAGGTAATGGAGAATATCGTTTTATTGTGTAGAGAGGTTAGTATGGATTTACCAGTAAATGAAAAATTATAGTAAAAAACCATTGCAAGATAACCATGACTTTTAAAATTAACAAAAATTAAAAAGTAAAATTTTATAAACCTTTAAATTATATAAAGGTATTTAAATATCTAAAAACCAAAGGCAAGAGCAGGAATCCATTGATAATATAAGGCGACAGCTTGATGAAGAATATAAAAACCTTTCGTGGGTTCAAGTTGGATATTTAGCTCTTGGAGCTGAAACAGGTAACAAAAAATATGATGAGTTAAATAAAAGATATCTAGATCTTAATAGAGATAATTTAGGTATAATACAAAGTGTTATCCAAGCAGTCGGGAATGTTCCTAGTGCATTGCAGTTTACCTGGGAGGCTTCTCAAGTTTTACCTGATCTTGCACTGGAGCTTAATAACCTCAGAAAAGCGAGAAGTGCTACCACTAGTGTAGGTTCTATTGAAGCTGGTTGCAAGATGATAGCAGATGCAGAATCGCTTATAAAAAAATGTGCTTCTGTTTTACATTCCGAAATTATATCCAATAGTTCAAAAGAAACTCTTTTACAGTCTAAAGTTATCCCATATCTTCTCACGCCTATTTTAAATAAGAGGTTTAGCAAAATAACAAAAAACTTTCAAACTTCCGAAACAGAAAAAACAAATGTATTAGACAAAATAAGTCCTAAATTTATCAGAGAATTATCTACACTAGGAGTAGGTTTAATATCTAAAGCACTAGAAAGCGATTTAAACCCAAAAGTACAAGAAATATATAAGAATATTAAACAAAAAAACGCGTCATCTCAAGGTGCTATATTAAAAATATACATGACATTATTACTTCATACAAAGTAAAACCCCTTCTTAATCACGAGTTAGTACAATTTTAAAAAATCCTGATAATCAAAAGGGGTTAGTTCAAATTACGGAAAATATAATAAATAATAAAGCACAAAAAATCGCTAAACCTGAATTAAATACAGTAGCACTACTTGTAAATTCTAGCGAAAAATTAATTGAAAGTACTCCTTCAGCTATAAAAGCTTATAGTCAGCTTAAAGAAAATCAGCGTTGGACTAAAATTAACCTAAATATGGAAGGGTTAGATACTGAAACTAAAAAAGAGTTATTAAAAGGCAAAAAACCTCAAATAGTAGAGTTAGTTGAAAATGCCAAAAAAATTATTGATAATTTATCTCCTGTTTTAGAAAAAGAATTACCGCGATATTTAGTGTTTTAAAGCATCCTAAAGTAACAGAAAGAATAGCATTCACAAGGGAAAGATCCGGAGCATAGGGCATTAGATGCATCTACGCCTTTTTTAAAAGATGCTCTGCCGTCAATTACTAAACTTGCAAGCCTCGTTCTTGCCGGTAGCGATAAAGTTGCTGATATAATACAAAAATTTCAGTTAATTAAGCCACTTCCAAAGGAAGAGAAATCAAAAGAAGAAAAGGTAAAAGAGGTAAAGGAATTGATTAGTCCTTTGATACAAATTAAAAACCATAATCCGGAAATAAGCAAAATAATTGAAAAAGACCTTCCTGAACTATTAACAAAACATGCAAGTAGTTTAGGACTGGTTGTAGATGAGTTTTGAAATAAAACACCTAAGGGTCAAAAATTAAAATTAGATGGTAAAAAATTAGTAAAGATAGCCGGTAAACATGCACCTGAATTAATTCAAATTGCCGATAAATTTAGCAAACATGAATACGGTAAAATTATATTGCTGGCGTTAAAATTATTATCAGACCCAAAAGTGCTAGGAGTAGTAGCAGAAACTATAGTTAATTTAGGAAAAAGTAAGTTTAGTAAAGATAAAGAAGCGGTAGGACCGCATATAAGTAAGGTATTAGAAGAAAGACAAAGAGAGATAAGAAAATCCGGTAGAGGAGCCTAGGTCCTGTGCACTTTGTAATAGAATAATCATAATTATGGCTCTTTTTAGCTGGAAATTATAAAATTTTTTTGAAATATGCATAACTATTCCTTCAAAAATCTTATTAATTTTCGCTTAAAAATATCTCATAATTATAATCATTAATCAAAAGTGCACAGGACCTAGAAACATCTTGCTATTATTTGATTAAAATTATATTGTAAATTCAAAGTGTCGTTATGAAATTACAAGGATGATAGAAAGAAATTATTATCTAACACATATCACAGGTGCCCTTGAGATATTTCCTATTTGTACCATTCTCGGTCCAAGGCAATGTGGTAAAACTACTTTAGCTCACGCTTATATTAAACAGCTTAAAGAAGATGAAAAGAGCTACTTTTTTGACCTTGAGGATCCGACTCACTTAGATCAATTTAAGAATCTTAAAACAACTCTTGAGCCTTTAAACGGTTTAATAGTAATTGATGAAATTCAAAGACAACCTGAAATTTTTCCTTATTTAAGAGTTCTTGCTGACTGTTCAAACAAAAAATTTTTAATATTAGGTAGTGCTTCTGGAGAATTATTGCGACAATCTTCAGAATCATTAGCCGGCCGTATTGAATATACGGAGCTTACTCCGTTCAATTTAATAGAGATAAATGATTTTAGGGAGTTATGGTTAAGAGGTGGTTTTCCTAAATCATATTTAGCAAAAAATTATGTCCAAAGTCTTAGGTGGCGTAATAGCTACATCACTAGTTTTATCGAGCGTGATTTGCCTAGTTTAGGAATATCTCTTAATGCACATGTAATGAGGCAGTTATGGATGATGCTTGCTCATAATCATGGGCAATTATTAAATTATAGCGAGCTTGGAAGGTCGCTCGGTTTAACGGATATGACTATCAAACGTTATACTGAAATATTAGAGAAAACTTTTATGATTCGGTTATTAAAACCTTGGTATGAAAATATCTCAAAACGTCAAGTGAAAGCACCGAAAGTCTATATACGAGATAGCGGAATACTACATGCATTATTAGGGATTCACGAACATGATTGGTATGTTCATCCAAAACGCGGTCTTTCATTTGAAGGGTTTGTAATAGAGGAGTTAATACGTAAATTTAAAACGGATACAGAGTATTTTTTTTGGCGAACGCAAACAGGAGCAGAATTAGATTTATTAATTATTAAGAATGGTAAGAAATACGGCTTTGAAGTAAAAAATGCTGATGCTCCTAGTATTACTAAATTAATGCATACCGTTCTTGCCGATTTGCAGTTAGAACATTTATATATTGTTACCGCCGGGAATAATACATATAAAAAAACAGAAAAAATAAGTGTAGTTGGAATAGCGAACTTATCTAATTTACAGCTTGGTTAAAGTATATAAGTTACCATATTTCATTACCTTTAGTCTTATTATTACTTAATAATTCATGATGACAATTAGAATCAGTAATATTATCTAGTAATATATCTAATTCAGATTTTTCGGTGCTAATAACTAAACTGTTATTAATTAATTTTAAACTACACATACGGGTTTTTAGTTTTGACGTAAATGAATCTAATAGGAACGCCCGGCATGTCAAAAGCCTCACGCATCTTGTTTACTAAATACCTAGTATAGCTATCGGTAATTTTTTCCGGATTATTGGAGAATAGCTTGAAAGTAGGGGGGCGGGTTTTTGTTTGAGTCATATATTTTACACGCACTCTTCTGCCGCCTTTTTGTAAAGGCAGTGGATGTGCTTCCGTAGTAAAATTAAGCCATTCATTTAATTTGCTAGTAGTTATTTTCTTATTCCAAATTTTATAAATTTTAAGACAAGCATCTAGCACTTGTTCAATATTTTGTTTATTTATTGCTGAAATGAATAGAACGGGGATACCTTTAACCTGAGGCAAATGAGTATTTATCTGATAATAAAATTCTTCCTGAAATGTTTCTTTTTCGGATTCTTTAACTAAATCCCATTTATTCACTACTATAACTATACTTCTTCCTTCATTTACCACATGGCTTGCAATATTTAAATCTTGCTGTTTTAAAGGAGCTAAAGCATCAATCATTAAGATTACGGTATTAGCAAATTTAATACTGTTAATAGTATCCGATGCCGATAATTTTTCTAAAGATTCTGTAATAGTAGATTTCTTGCGGAGTCCTGCCGTATCAATCAATTTAATATGATTATTTTTATATTGCCAATCAATTTCAATTGATTCACGAGTAATGCCGGCTTCAGGACCGGTTAATAATCTTTCATCATTAATAAGAGCGTTTATAAAAGTAGATTTTCCGGCGTTAGGTCTGCCACTAACTACTACCTGCAAACAATCTCCTTTAATTGGATCGGCTATATTTGTCTCGATTGATTCTTCTTCAGGTAACTTGGCAATAATTTCGTCATATAAATCAATTAAGCCTGTGCCATGCTCGGCAGAGATAGCCATCATACTATCAAACCCTAATTTGTAGTACTCTTTATCAAAATCAAAAGCTTTCTCACATTTATTAACTACCAATATAGCAGGCTTATTATATTTTCTAACAAAACTACTAAGTAGCTTATCATCAGGTAATATTCCGCTTCTACCGTCAACCATAAAGCAAATTAAATCTGCCTCTAAAATTGCTTTAGTAGTCTGCTCCATTAACCTCTCTCCCATACTATTAGGATTCTCGTCAAGTCCTGGGGTATCAATTAACAAAAATTCAAAAGAGCCGATTTTGCCGTCTGTATATTTTCTATCTCTAGTGACGCCTGGCAAATTGTGAACGATAGCTTTTTTACGTATGCTTAATCTGTTGAAAAGCGTTGATTTGCCTACATTCGGACGACCAATTAAAGTAATGATTTTCTTAGTCATTATTAATATATTATTATAGTTAAGAGAACTAATAATGCCCCGATAAAACCTACTATATTTGCTATTATAATAGGTGTATTTTTTATTAATATGCCGTATATAAGCCAACTACAAAGAGCAATAGCGCTTATAGTAAAGGCGGGCATAGAAACAGAAGCCGAAGATTGGCAGGTGAAAATCTTATGAGCCTGTACATAAAACATAAAATTGCCGATTGTACCGACAATCGTCATATATTTTTCGTAAAATGTCATGAATTTTGGAGACATATATTTATTTTTAAAAAGTGGTCTATGTCATTCCCGCGTAGGCGGGAATCCATTAAAATCATATAAAAACTTGTTTTTATATGGTTATTTTATCAAATTATGTAACTTCTATATCAATATTAAAGCTATTTTTTTGGACTCCCGCCTACGCGGGAATGACATACGGCATCCTAAGATAGCAACATTCCACATTGACTATCCCTTAAAACTCGCAATTACAGGTATATGATCTGAAGGTTTTTCTTGAGTCCTTAAATTATAATCCATATAGCAATTTTCTAAATAGTCAATAGTATTATTACAACCAAGAATCATATCAATCCTCATACCTTTATTTTGTTCAAAACATCCGGCTCTGTAATCCCACCATGAAAATTCTTGTTTACTCGGATGCATTAATCTGTACAAATCCTCAAATCCGGAATTTAGAATAGTGCGTAATTTTTTTTGTTCAACCTCAGTAAAACAAGTAATTTCAGCCAGTAGCTTAGGTGAATATACGTCTATATCGAACGGTGCAATATTGAAATCACCGCCTATGATAGTTTTTTCATCAAAAGATTTTTTAGTTGATAGATAATTGATAAAATTATCATAAAATGCTAGTTTTGCTACAAATTTATCGCTACCGACAAATGAACCGTTAGGGGCATAGAGCGAGATTATATTACAAAACCCTATAGGTAATGATAATTTTATTTCTAAGAATCTTGCTTGATCACTGCAGTAATTATTCGGAAAATCCTTAATTATTTCATCGGCAGGAAATTTGGAAATTATAGCAACGCCGTTATATGATTTTTGTCCGTGAACATAAGAATTATAAGGTAGATCGGATAATGCATCAAAAGGAAATTTTGTGGTTTCGCATTTTATTTCTTGCAATAATAAAATATCCGGATTTTCTTTAGATAAAAAATTACGCAATAAATTAAGTCTTGTTTTTATGGAATTAATATTCCAAGTAGCTATCTTCATGTTTGTTTTTCTATATCTTCTAATTTTTCATTACGGGATCGCCACTCAAGAAAACCAAAATGATAAACTAAGAGACTAGTAATAAATGCTCTGGAAATTACTATACTCATTGAATATTTTATTGTATGATAATTTGGATTACTACTATACATATCTAATAATACGCTAAAAGCTATACCCCATAATACAGTGATTTCAATACTAACTCCTCTTAGTATCCTCTTAATTGAATTTTCTTTCATAATAAAATCTCGTAATATTGCACCGCAATTAGCCGTAATGAAAGCAAAAAACGGTCCCCAAAAACTTAGAGGCTCAATTTTGTGAATAATAACCATTGCAACTCCTATAATTATAAAAGTTGCTTGTCAGAATTACTATATTATTTAATGATTGTTCTCAATAATTATCTTCAGCAATTTATTATAATAGCTGAATAATTTAATAATTGTAAAACCGAGTAAAACTACTACAAATATGTAATAGAAATAAGAAGGAGTAAAATAGCAGTTTAAATGTCCGGTATCATGGTTTACTATTAAATCTAGCATTATACAGCTACTAACAGACGGTAATACCGCAAATAAAAATGTACCAAATAAAGTACTATTTTTTCTGCTGCTCAAAATAATTCCCGAAAAAGCAAAAGCAAGGCAACCAAGTAAACCTATATGGCACCAACGAGAATCTATAGATTTAGGCAATAGAATATGATATATGTATGTCTTAATAATTTTTTTATACTCGTTATTTGCAAGAAAACCATCTATAACAAAATTAAATTGTTCAACTATATTTAAAGATACAGTTTTTTTGCTAAACATTAAATGTAGAGGAGTTTTAATATTTAAGGGAACTTCTAATATATTCCTGTCTATTGTTCTTCCTGAAATATTAACGGCACCGACAATGCGATCACTAATGAAACCGTCAATTTCTTTCTTGATTATTCCGTTTATCAATTCCATATTATTTTGATATATTCTAATTATATCTTGATTTTTCTCATTATATAAAAACTCCGTAAATTTAGGATCTACGTATACAGTACCTTTCACTATTCCTAACTGAAGATTAAATAGACGTATTTGTGCTGTTAGTTCATTAACATTTTGGAAATTTAACTTTTTGGCAAGTGGTTCAATAATAAATAATGACAGTTCTTCAAGACGATAAGGCTTTGAAAAATAAGCGTAGTTACTGCTCTCAGTAGTATAAGTAGCTCCTGCTGTCATGTCGGCATGGCCGCTTTGAATATCTAATTGATCTTGATACCAGCTATCTTGATTGTACTCAATATTTATACCTATTTTTGCAGCAATAGCGTTAATTAATTCTATATCCATACCGGAAACGGTAGTATGACCGTTTGAAGCAGCAATTAAGTATTGATAAGGCTCATTTACATACCATGCATTTATCAAAGTTTTTTTATCAGCTATCTCTTCGCATTCTAAAATTGCTTGTTGTTCGTTCGTGCCTATGCTTAAAGCATACAAATTTTTAAAAATGAGAAGTATAAAAATAAAAAGCTTTAAAATTTTCATGGCCTGTATTTTTTTAGAATTAAAATGTCATCCCGTAGCAATATTTTATCGTCATTGCGAACAGTCGTTGTTGCGTGGATATCCGAGTCGTCATTGCGAGAAGAATTACGCAGTAATGCGACGAAGTAATCTCCGGAGCTTATCATTATTTCATGAGATTGCTACGCAGCCTACGGCTGCTCGCAATGACGTTAAAAACCAAAGCCTCTAATCACGAACTACTTTAATTTCACCATCAGAAAATTTAATATTAAAAATTTTTTCATTCGCAGCAGTAATTTTAGAAGATAAAAAATTACCCGTTTCTCCTTTAACTATAGCAAAACCTCGTTTTAATACGTTGTGATAATCAAGGCTTGCAAGTAACGTACTATTTAATTCTAATTTATACTCAAAGTTTTTCAAAGTATTATTTGCCGATTTTGATAGATAAGCTGCTTGATGTGTTAATTCTAATGTTTTGTAATTGATTATTTTAGCAGGGTTAACTCTTTCTTTAGAAAAAGATTTAATCTTTGTTTCTTGTAGTTCAATAAAGCACGGTAAAGCATCTAGTAAATTAAAACCGGTTTCGTCCAATAATTGCTGCCTATTATTTATATAGTGAGAGAGATATCTGTGTATTTTATCGTAATTTACTATATTTTGTTCGTGGTATTTAATTAATCGGCTAGTATTATTCAATAATATTTTTTCATAAGATTGTAGCGTATTATTTAAAATAGATCGTACCGGTACGGCAAATTCTGCGGCAGCAGTTGGTGTTGGAGCTCTTTTATCGGCTGCTAAATCTATTAAAGTATAATCCACTTCATGACCTACTGCGGAAATAATAGGAATTTTTGAGTTATAAGCAGCACGTACTAATATTTCATCGTTAAATGACCAAAGATCTTCTATAGAACCGCCACCTCTAGCGACGATTATAACACGTGGTTTATTTACCTCTTCTAAATTGTTAAATCCTTCAATTGCTTCAGCAATTTCATTGCCGGAATTTTCGCCTTGTACGCTAACCGGCCATATTATTATCCGAGTCGGAAAACGTTCGCGAATACGATGAATAATATCTTTAATAACAGCACCGGTTATTGAAGTAATAACGCCTATTTTATCAGGTAAAAAGGGTATAGGAATACGTATTTTATTAAATAAGCCTTCTTTCTCGAGCCTTGCTTTACGCTCATTTAGAATTTGCAGCATAGCTCCAAGTCCTGCGGGTTGCAAATTATCTACCGATAATTGATAACGTGAATTACCTGCATAACTTGAGAGTTTACCACTAATTACTACTTCCATGCCGTCATTTAAAGGAAATTTGATTTTAGCAAGAATAGGACGCCAGCAAGTACAGGCTAAAATGGCGGTATTTTCTTTTAAGTTAAAATAAGCATGACCTGAGCTTGCTATTTTTAAGCCTGAAATTTCGCCTTTTACCTTAATATAGCCAAAATTATTTTCTAATAGCTCTTTGATTTTATTAGAAATCTCACTAACTGAAAACTCTTTGGTTGCTTGATGCGCAATGAAATTGTCTAGCATTTTATTAGTACTTGGTTTTTTGCGCTGAGGGTAGCACATTATTCGTCATTACGAGGAGAAACTATAAGTTTTGACGAAGCAATCTCAGGAGTTTATCCTACTTCATGAGATTGCCACGTCGATGCTATGCATCTCCTCGCAATGACGGTTATCATCTCCATAGAATAACCTTGCACTACAAAAGAGCAAGCAAAATTTTTTATTATTTGATATATTGCTAATAGCTTGCTATTATTTTTTACTATTAAAATATATTTATTAATATAAATGCTACTGCGAATAATATGTTTGCTTATTATCATAATATTTTCTTTGGTAAGTTTTGCCGCTCTTTCTAAGAATGGTCAAAATATTAAAATAAGCAATATTATAGCTGACTTCGTAGAGTATAATGAAAATCAGGATTTGATATATGCTAAAGGTAATATAAGAATTATCACGGATGAGTATTTATTAACGGCAGATAATTTACTTTATGATATAGAAAACGATATTTTATGGGCAGAAGGTAATATCCGAATTAAGGATAAACAAAATCGGATAATAGAGGGAGACAAAGCGGTTTTAAAAGATGAATTTAAGAAAGGTATCATATCGGAATTCATTTTGCTTTCCGGTGATAATAATCTTTTAATTGCTAAACTTGCCGAAAGAATAGATGAAAATAATCTTAAGCTGCACCATGCCGAGTTTACCCCTTGTTATGTTACTTGTAATAGAAACCCTATTTGGCAAATTGCTGCTAAGGATACTTATATTCATTCCGCAGAGCATAGAGTAGTTTATAAAAACATGTTTTTTGAAGTATACGGTATACCGATTTTTTACTTACCGTATTTTTTCCATCCGACTCCTACGGCCCCTGCAACTTCCGGATTATTGGTACCTGAAGTCAAAAATAAAGGGTTTGGCATCCCCCTATATCTACGTGCAAAACCTAATATGGATTTTACTCTCACTCCAAGAATTTTTAGTAAATATCAAACTTATGAGCTAGAAGCACGTTATCGCCTGAATGATACCGATAATATGAATTTTCAAGTTAGTTACGGTAAATTACCGTATTTTCTAGAAAAAGACGGAAGTGTAGTGAAAAATAAAAAAGTTTCTTCTTATCATTATATAGCAAGCGGTAATTTTATTAGTACCGATAAAGTTTATGATTACGGTTTCAGGGTGGAACATACATCGGATAAAGCTTATTTAAAAAATTATTATAATAACTACGCTTCATATTTAACTTCTAAAATATTCTTAAATAAAATTCATGAGGCTGATTATTTTTCGGCGGAAGGATTAAGTTTTCAAGGCTTAGGTAGTAATGATCGTAAATATACCGATCCTCTAGTATTACCAAAAATCAATACAAAAAACGTGATAAATTTGAATGATAATGACAACAGCCATATCGTTGTTGAAAATAACACGTTAATGTACAAAGAAAGAATAGGAAAACAAGTTGCTAGAACCTCTTTGCAACTATCCTTTATGCATAATGTGCTGACTGCTTCAGGACAAATTTTTGATTTTGCTGCTAAAGATAGAGGCGATTTTTATCTTGCTAGACGGGTTTATGTAGATAAGCCGAGAGAAAGTAAATCATTTCAAAGGAATATACCGGAATTGCAAACTTTATGGCGTTATCCGTTAGTAGGCAATATAACAAAAACGATAAATTTACTTATTGAGCCGGTAGTTTCTTTTACTATGGGACGTAAACTATCTAAGAAAGATAAAAAATTTGTTATAATTGATCCTGCTAAATATGAATTATCCGAAAAAAATATCTTTTTATCCAACCGTTATAGCGGTATTGATTGCCATGATTTCGGTAATAGATTAAGTTACGGCTTAAATACTAGTATTGCTAAAGAAGAAAATTATTTAAAATTATTTTTAGGACAATCCCGTAATACAAGGTATAGTATGGATTTGCCGGCTGATAATACGGAAAATGTAGGACAGATACTAGGTAATCTTTCTAATAATTTAGAAGTGTTTTATAGCTTTCGGAAAGATAGATATTTCAGACCTATTAGAGATGAAGTGGGAGGAAATTTTAACTATGATAAGATTAACTTTCTAGGTAGTTTTATTCAGCTTACCAATCTTAACAAATATTATTCCGTAGAAAGTATAAAGGTTTCAAATAATAGAGCACGACAATTTTATGGAGACATAAATTATCAGCTAGCGGAAAATTGGACTATAGGCTTTGGTGTACGCATTGATCTCTCTAGACGATCTCCAGATTTACTTACTCGAACTATTAGGATGACATATGCTAAAGATTGTGTTAGAATTACTGCAAAGATTTATTCCGATTATCTAGCCGATGGAAGTAGAGGAATCAAAAAGACTACCTCTTCGCCGACTATTTCTATCGGTTTAAAAGTTTTAAACATGTGAGTATACTCGTTTTATTTGAAAAATTGGCTACGTCGTCTTGTAAGTTCTGCGGTGCTCACGTACTAAATGTACGCTCCGCTCCTTGATTTGTAGACTCCTTGCTCTTTTCCAAGTAAAACTTCGTCTACTTACTGGTCACTTATTCAGAGTATCACATGAGAAAATTATTATTAATCATTACCGTTTTTTTTACTTTTAATGTAGCGCAAGCATCATTACCGAATATAGTAGCATTCGTAAATGATGAACCTATTACTCTTAATGAGTTCCGTGCTAGAAAAAAAGTGATTATGGCACTAAATAATGTTGAAAGTCTAACGCCTGCTCAAGATAAGCAGCTAAGTGACTTAGCACTCAAGAGCTTAATTGACGAATCTTTGCTTTTTCAATATGCAGGAGATAGAGAAATTTCGCAAGAAGAGATAGATAACGCTATTAAGTCTATTGAAGATCGTAATAAAATGCCTCACGGTTCTCTTCTTCAGTATCTAAAAAGCAGATTGGTTAATCCTGATAGTTTTATTTCCCAAATTAAATCCGAGTTGATTAAAATGAATATTTTATCAAGTCTATCAAGGTCGGTACAAGTAAGTAATAAAGAAATAGATGTTGCAATTTTGTCTAGCGATCAAAAAGACGTAGAAATTTCAATGCAAGTATTTACATCTAAAGATGGTGGCAATAAAGCATTTACGCAGATGAATAATTTGAAAAATCGGCTAAAAAAATGTGCGGATGTTAAAAAATCGCTTTATGATAATTTTGCTACTATGCAAATTATTACCGATAAGCTTAGCAAGATAGAAGGCGTAAAACAAACTATTGTAAAGGACTTAACTCCTGATAAAGCAAGTAATGTTTTTGAAGTAAATAACAAATTTGAAATAACATTAGTGTGCAGCAAAAAAATCTTAAATGTTAATGAAGATGAAAATAATTATGTAGTAAATTTCCTAACCAATAAAAAGATTTCGCAAAAAGCACAAAAAATGTTTGAAAATATGCGTAAGAAAGCAGTTATAAAAATAATGCTGCCGTCTTAGTGTGTGTTATTCTATGTCATTCCCGCGTAGGCGGGAATCCAGAAAAATAACCTTGATTATTAATACAGAATTATATTTGATAAAAACAAACATATAAAAACAAGTTTTTATATATTTTACTGGATTCCCGCTTTCACGGGAATGACATACCCTATGCTCCCTTCAATTGCAAAACACGCAGCTTTACATCAAGTTAATCCTCTTAAAAAGCACGGACAAAATTTTATTTTTGACAGTAGTCTATGTGATAAAATCGTACGTGCAAGTAATCTGGCAGAAAATAGCCGAGTATTAGAAATAGGGCCCGGCACAGGAGGGTTAACTAGGTCAATATTGCAGAAAAATCCTGAATCCTTAACTGTTATAGAAACAGATGAGAGATGCCTCCCGCTCCTTAATGAGATTAAAGAATATTATCCTAATCTAAATATTATTAAACAAGATGCTCTTAAAATAAATTTAACCGATTTAAGCTATGATATAGTCAATTCAGTTGGATTTGCATATAAGACGCTAGAAGCGAAGCCTATAACTAATAGGAGAGCGACGAGTAACGATATAGGTGAGTCCAAATCAATTGACTATAAAGTAACTATAATCTCTAATTTACCGTATCATATAGGTACTGAGTTAGTGATTAGATGGCTGAAAGAAGCACGGCTAATTACTAGTATGACGCTAATGTTACAAAAGGAAGTAGTAGAACGTATTTGTACTATGCCCTCAACTAAAGCATATGGCAGATTATCGGTAATATGTCAGCTAGTAGCTAAAGTGGAAAAGTGCTTTGACGTAGCGCCAACTGCTTTTTATCCACCTCCTAAAGTATATTCTGCTATAGTTAAACTAATACCTTTAGAAAATCCGCCGTCTATTGCTCTGATAAATAAAGTTGAGCAAATAACAAAGCTTGCTTTTGCAGGACGACGGAAAATGATCAAATCATCACTGAAAAATCTTGTACCTAATATACATGAAGTATTAACTCAGTTGAAAATCAATGATAATTATCGTGCTGAAAATCTTGCCCCTCAAGATTATTTGAGAATTGCTGAAATATTATAAAATATTATAGCTTGCATCATTCAGCTTTATCTAACTTTTTTGCTTCTGCTTCTTGCTGTAGTTTATATTCTGCTGCTTTTTCTTCTATATAGTTAAAAAAGAAATAACAGAAAGTTAAAAAACTAGTCAAAACTATTCCAAGAGTTATTAGTATTAACTTAAGCTCTTTCCTTGCATTTTGAGCTTTTAATTTCTTTTCTTCCTCTTCATCAATATAAGACTCAGAGGTTAAAATTTCTTCTTCTTTATATTTTAACTCTTTAAAATTAGCTTATATATTAATGATAGAGTTTAATTATCATGTGAGAGAAGTAATTTTAGGGGGGGAAATAAGTCAATCTTACTCAAAAATACGGCTTTTTCTATTTACTAGGTAAATACAATTTAGTTCTTGAGTCTTATAATAAAGCAATTGAACTTGATCCTACAAATTCTGAAGCACAATATAATAAACAACATTTATTAAAGCGTATGTATTATTAAGTAAAAAACGCTGAAAAGCTTTTACTTATTGCCTTTTCAATCTATTCTGTTTGCTAGATTTCTTTAGTCTAAAATAAGCGAGGCAGTGATGCTATTCGTCTACTGTAATTTGCTTGATTTCGACAATTGTCTTATGCAAATGTTCAGCTAAAGCAAACATATTAAATAGCATTGGCTTGGTGGTTAGTTTTTTGCGGCAATCTCTAAATCAGTTTCGCTCATAATATCTAGTTGCGATGCGAATTAATACATTAGGGGCACAGCTACGCAGTAATTTCGGTTATCGCTACAGGTTTCCTTGATATCAACAGCCTCAAGTGCCTATAAGATATTTAAAAGTTCCAGCGTGAGCGAAAAAAGACGTTTAGTAAATTTAATATTTGGGAACTTAATATTGAAACCTGAAAAGCTTGATTTTATGCTGTGTTCGCCGTTTGATACATTGGTGAATTTGCCTAAAAACGGTGGATGGTACCCGCGGCCGGACTTGAACCGGCAAGAGCTTACGCTCCACGGATTTTAAGTCCGTTATGTCTACCATTCCATCACGCGGGCAGCTGTGGATATTAAGGTTGCATTTGCTAAGTGGACAGACTAATAAAAAAAATACAAAAAAGCAAGTACTTTTATCGTTAATATATTAGTCTGATATGAAAAAGTTATTAAACACCTTTAAAATAGTTAGTTTACTCATTAATTTATTAGATAATTAACTTACGATAGTGACAAAATAGTAATAATATGATAGATTAGTTTCAGAAAGTAATACTTTCTCTTGCATGTTATTGACATGTTTATTGACAAATGCCGCAAGGTAAGATAGTTTTACATAATGAATTTTATCGGCTCTTATATTTAAGTAAAGCTTAAAGTAAAATTTAAGTTTTAGTTATTATAAGCGTGTGTTAAGTTCAAATAAGTAATTTCTATCTAATAAAGGTTTTTATGACTACAAATATAGTAGGTAAAGTTAAGTGGTATAATTCTACGAAGAATTTTGGATTTATTGAACAGGAAAATGGCGGCAAAGATGTGTTTGTACACAAATCAGCCGTAGACGCAGCAGGTTTACATAGCCTTGAAGAAGGACAAGATGTAATTTTTGATCTTGAAGAAAAGCAAAGAAAAGCCTATGCTGTTAACCTCAGAATTAAATAAATATATTTATAATACCAAAAGCAGCTATCCAAAGTTGTTTATAATTTAGGGTAGCCTAGTCATCTTTATCACAATAGTAAATATTTTGTTTTTGTCTTATAATAACCTATATAATTTTAAGTATAATAAATTATTTTTACTAAAGGGCATGAAAATGCCCTAAATCTAATAGTATTATTCTGGCTTGAATAAGATTCTAAAATAGTTTCATTATTCATTATCGTTTTATATGTTTTATATATTTAGTTGGTGTTTTGTAATCTAGCTTAAGCATATTTTTTGATTCAGGATAATTATATAAGTCGTTATTTTAATTTACTATAACTTATTTTTTATACAATAGACCTCTTGCATAACTTATCTTATAAAGGGAATAAGAACTGCTACTCTACGCAGCGTACATAGTTAAGTATGTAAGGATGAGAGAGCAGCTCTCATATATCTTTAAGAAATGAGTTATGTTAAGAGGTCTAATCAATAATGTGCATATTTTGATTTAAAACTATATTGGATTATATAATGAAAAATTTTAATTTATCTGAAGAATTAATTATTGCTCTCGAGACAATGAATATAACTGAGCCGACTGAAATACAAAAGCAATCGATTCCGGTTGCAATGGCGGGATCGGACATACTCGCTTCTAGCCAAACAGGTTCAGGCAAAACTCTTGCTTATTTATTGCCGTTAATTGATTCATTTATTAAAAATAAAACTACTGCTTTAATTCTTGTGCCGACTAGAGAATTAGCAACGCAAATACACAGTACTTTAAATAAAGTAACTACATCCTATAAAATTAATAGTGCAGTTTTGATAGGCGGTGAACCGATGCCTAAACAATTTATGCAATTAAAAAAGAATCCAAAAGTGATTATCGGTACGCCGGGGCGTATTATCGATCACTTAAATAGGGGAAGTCTAAAAATTGATCGTATAGGCATCACCGTACTTGACGAAATGGATAGAATGCTTGACATGGGGATGAAAGAACAATTAGAAGAAATCAATAAATTTTTACCGGAAAAAAGACAAGTTTTAATGTTTTCCGCTACTATGCCAAAACATATTATTGCTGTTTCTCAAAAATATCTAAACAATCCGGTACGTATTATGGTAGGTGCTACTAATAAAGCAGCTGCAGAAATAAAACAGGAATCAATGCATGTTTCTGATAAAGAAAAATTTAGTGAATTAACTAAACAACTTGGTAATAGGGAAGGATCGGTTATTATTTTTGTGAAGACTAAACGCTCTGCCGATCAATTAGCTAAAATGTTGAAATATGAAAATCATACAGCAGAAGCTATACACGGTGATTTAAGTCAGCGTCAACGTGAAAGAGTAATTTTATCATTTCGTAAGTCAAACCATAGAATAATGGTAGCAACTGATGTAGCGGCTCGTGGGCTTGATATTCCTCATACACAGCATGTTATTAATTATGATTTACCTATGTGTCCTGAAGATTATTTACATAGGATAGGTAGAACTGGTAGAGCAGGGGCTACTGGGCATGCGTTGTCTTTTATTTCTCCTGATGATGTTATTAGATGGCGTGCAATCGCTCGTCTAGTAAATAAAGGAGAATCTACGCCACGTAGTGAGTTTAGAAGTGATAAAAATAATCGTAAAAGATCATTCGGTAAAAGAGCCGGCGATGACGGTAAAAAGTTTAATTCTTTTGATAGTAGCCGTAAAAGAATCTTTGATGGTAACAGCTACGGTAATAAAAGAAAGAAAGTATCGTAGTTTAGATTTATGTCATTTATATCATTGCGAGGAAATTACGTAAGTAATTGACGAAGCAATCTCAAGAGTTTATTATTATCTCATGAGATTGCCACGCAGCCTTATGGCTGCTCACAATGACGATTAGATATCCATGTGGGCAATGCCTTCGCAGGAATGATATCCGTATATTTTAAGGGAGGATAAATTCATAAGTTTAAATTTTTCACGATTTCAATATATATCTAATATTTTCTTTATATTAATAATTTCTTTTCCCGGAGGTTTAATTTATTTACTTACCGGTTCAACTCTTTCTTTTTGGCTTCGAGAATCCGGTTTTGATAAAATCACTATCGGGCTTTTTAGTTTAGTGAATTTTATTCATATATTTAAATTTTTATGGGGTCCTTTGCTTGAAAAAGTAAGTTTTGCTCCTTTAAGTAAGTGGGGATATAAATATTGTTTAATTATTGCTTTGGTTAGTTGTATTTTTTGTGTATATGTTCTAACAAATTTTAACCCTAACACTCATTTTATACCATTTGCTTTATGCTTAGTAGCTGTAGCATTTTTTGTTTCCATTTATGATATGTTACTTCAATCATCACAGATGTTACTGGTTACAAATAAAAATTGGGGTATAAGTGAGGCAGCTTGTACTACAGGCTTTAGAATAGGTATACTTGTAGCAGGTTCAGGAGCGTTATATTTATCTACTATCATATCCTGGCAAGGTGTTTATCGTGCTATGGCAATTTTATGTATACCGTCATTACTATTAATTATAATCTATCCGCTTAAATTTAAAGATAAGATAATTATTAATGATTTTGATAGATTTTGGCATGCTTTTTATGATTTTGTCAAGAAACCTAAATGGCTAATGATTGTTAGTTTTATGCTTCTATATCGTCTTCAAGATAATTTTCTGTCAATTATGCCGAATATGTTTTATCTCGATATTGGGTATACGAAGAAAGATTTAGCTTTTGGATATAAAGCTTTCGGTATGTGTGCTACAATCCTTGGAGGTTTTATAGGTGGGTTTTTGTGCCGAAAATATGAATATTCTTATTTGCTTAAAAGAGCATTAATATATCATGCTTTATCTAGCCTATCTTTTTTATATCTCTATTTTTATAATCGAGATATTACAAGTTTGTATATAGCGGTCTTTTTTCAAGAATTTACCAAAGGCTTAACTATGTCGCCGTTTTTTTCTTACCAATTAAGATGCTGTAGTTCTAAATATTGTATAACCCAAATTGCTTTAATTACTTCTATTGCTTATATTAGTACCATATTGTTTGGTAGTATTTCAGGATATGCAGCTACTTATTTAGGTTGGACTTATTTCTTTATTGTAGCAGGATTTTGTTTTATACCGGCTTATATATTAATTAGATATTTACCGCCTTATGTTATTCCTAGCTAAAAGCGGGAATCTAGCAAAATATTTATAATTGTCATTGCGAGGAGGCGTTGTTGTGTGGATCAATTTCACCTCTGTCATCCCGTGGCTTGACCACGGGGTCCATAAAAACAATAAAAAATACTAATAATTTTAGTATTTTTAACTGGCTCCCGTGGTCAAGCCACGGGATGACACTGAGTGCTTTACCGGTCCCTGCAACAATGCCTTGCGAGGAGCGTAGCGACGTGGCAATCTCTCTTAAATTTCATGAGATTGCTTCGTCGGCATAAATGCCTTCTCGCAATGATGTGGATAGGTAGTACTGGATTTCTGCTGCCGCAGGAATGACATATAAGGCTTTTGAGCGCCATGCAAAAATGCCTAAATACAAATATATTGTAAAAGTAGTACTATCAATTTATAATAATCAACAAATTTATTAGTGTGCTTTAATTATGTTTATTCAAACTGAAGATACTCCAAATTCGGATGCAATAACATTTTTCCCGGGGCAGGAAATAAGTAGTGATCAGCCGGTATTTTTTAGTGAGCTTGCTGAAGTAAAAGGAAGAAGCAAACTTGCAGAATCATTATTTCATATTAATAATGTAAAATCAGTGTTTTTCGGTAGTGATTTTATAACAGTAACTAAACAAGCTAAGGGTAATTGGCAAGTTATAAAGCCTGAAATTTTAATGGTTATTATGGATCATTTTGTTTCAGGTTTTCCTGTATTTGAAGAAAACACCAAAGCAGATAATGTAAATCATAACCTTGATGGGCTTTCGGAAATAGAGAAGCAAATCGTAGAGATTATTGAAACTAGGGTGCGTCCATCTGTTGCACAAGACGGCGGCGACATAATATATAAAGGCTTTGAAAACGGTGTAGTTAAATTAGCACTTCGTGGTGCATGCCTTGGATGTCCTAGTTCCACCATCACCTTAAAAAACGGCATTGAGTCCATGCTTAAACATTTTGTACCGGAAGTGCAAGAAGTTGAAGCTGTAGAGGAAGATTTTGAGTAATTTAGTATGCTAACTGCGAGCGACTACGGACCTTGTTGTATAGGTTAGTCTTCGTCATTGCGAGAAGAAACTGAAAGTTTCGACGAAGCAATCTAGTAAAAAATTCTGATTTACAGAATTTTGATTATTTTTTTTGGATTGCCACGCAGTCTACAACTACTCGCGATTAAATGTCATATAGTATATTGAATTTTTTTGAAGAATAGTATGGTCCTATTCTTCCTTTGCAAAATTGATTGTATCATTTTGATGCCAAATAACGTAATGTAGTTCAACATCTTTTGGAGCATATACTATGATAGGTAGTTTGCTATTATATCTTAAGAATGTTTCATCGCCTAAAAATACACTAATCGGTTGTATGGTTGCTTTTACGTTTGGGCATGCCATCATTGTACTAGCAGGATGATCGCTAACTTGATCGATTATATAATAATTGTATCCCCATCCTTCTAAAGTTTTTGTTTCCAGCTTACCACCAAACCAAACACGATTACAGTCTTGCGTTGCATTTTTTGTTGCTTGCAATTCTACTTTTAGCTTTTCTTCATTGGACCTTGTAGGTAAATGAATTACATAACGCTTTTGATTTTCAAGTGGCGTAGGACAGGGTGCAATATATAGAATTTTCAAATTTATTTTCTTTTAATATAGGCTGATTATTTAAACTAAAAACTTTTATGGCAAGCCTTTCATTATTAGGGAATCTAAAATATATTTCTGATCCGTTATTGGATTCAAAAAGATTACATTTATTATAAGTAATAATAAATTATTTAATATATCTATGGTAACTTGTTCTTCAAGGTTTATAATCTTAGGAAATAATATGTAATTATTGTGATTATTTTGTATATTTGAAATAAGAATACTTTGAGAGTTATATTGCTGTTTTTCCAAATATATTTTTGCAAAATTATTTTGTTTTAATTCTGTAAAGGTTAGTTCAGCCTTATATTTTTGTTTGCCACTAGAAAAGTTAGGTAGCGTTTCTATTAAATGAAAATCAAGGGAGGTTGCGCTAAATCTTGTATTCAGCATATTATTTTGATTTAATTCGGTAAAATCTAATGCGGCATAGTATGTTGCTCCGTCAATGTCTAAACTATATACAGGCTTATCTTCCAATATCTCTTCAAATAAATCTTCCCATAGCTCGTGTAACTCTTGTAAAAAATTTTGAGCATGTTCTTTAGTTTTACAAACATCAATTTGATTTGCAAAGCTTTTTGCTATAAAAAACTTTAAATCTCTTTGATCCGATAAAGATAAATCATGAATGTGACATTTAAATGTTTTATCTACATAATTTATTAGTGATGCAGTATCTGCAGGAAAATTTTTAGTTATTTCTAATAATTCTTTTTTATGCTGTTCTGAAATTATATTCATTTTCTAATCTAATCCCGTTTCTTTCTTAAAAAAGCCGGTATGTCATGAATATCAGACTCTTTATTATCTTGATCTAGAGTACTAACAACAACGTTTTTGCGTTCTAAAGTTTGATTATTTGAAGCACGCAGAGAACCCCATATTTTCCCTAAAAATGATGGTTTGGGTGAGTCATCTTCAGATTTGTTGAAAGTATTTGCATGTAACCCTAGCTCTTTTTCATTTCCGATAAAATTTTGATTTATTGGAGAGTCGGTAATTTCAATATTTTCGGTACTGTAGCTGTTAAAATCAGGAATTTCTTCTATTTGTGTAGGTTGTGCTATAGCTTTATTATAAGTTTCCTCAGGAACTATATTGGTAGTTTCAGCTATTGTGGGTTTATATGTCGGTACTTTATCGGCATCAATACCGGTAGCAACAACTGATACTCTGATAATTCCTTTTAATTCCGGATTAAATGTTGAACCGAAAATAATATTAGCATCAAGGTTATCTACTTCTTCTCTAATTCTATTAGCAGCGTTGTCAACTTCAAATAAGGTCATGTCGGAACCGCCGGTAATATTGATTAATACACCTCTTGCACCGCACATTGAGCTATGATCTAGCAGTGGATTTGAAATTGCAGATTCTGCCGCTTTAATAGCTCTATCTTCGCCACTAGCTTCACCTGTACCCATCATTGCTTTACCCATTTCGCTCATTACTGCTTTAATATCGGCAAAATCAAGATTAATAAGTCCCGGCATAATCATTAAATCCGTTACTCCTCTAACGCCTGCATGTAATACATCATCTGCCATTTTGAAAGCATCGGCAAACGTCGTTTGTTCATTAGCAATACGGAATAGATTTTGGTTCGGTATTACAATTAAAGTATCAACGAATTGCTGTAATTCAATAAGTCCTTTATCGGCAGTTTTCATACGATGACCGCCTTCAAAATGGAAAGGTTTAGTTACTACCCCAACCGTAAGGATGCCTAGTTCTTTAGCAATGCGTGCAATAACCGGTGCAGAACCGGTACCTGTACCACCGCCCATACCTGCCGTAATAAATACCATATTGCTATTTTCTAGGTAACTACGAATTTCGCTTTCTGATTCTTGAGCAGCAAGTGTTCCAACCTCAGGAGAAGCTCCTGCCCCAAGACCTCTAGTCGTAGAAACACCGAGTTGTATTTTGTTAGTGCATAAAGAATGTTCAAGCGATTGTGCATCAGTATTAGCTACTACAAAATTAGCACCTTGCAGATTAGCACTAATCATATTATTTACTGCATTACTACCTGCACCCCCAACGCCAAAAACTGTAATGGTCGGCTTTAATACTATATTTTCAGGAGCTTTGATATTTAAAACCATGATACTCTTTTATTTTATATAATTAATGTTTAAGTATAATAAAAGATTTAGAAATTTCCATAAACTTTTTATGAAAAATGTGGATTATTTTCTTTTATAGTGAATTAGCTTGAATTATGGACAATTTCTATATCATCTTTTAATTTTTTAAGAACATATCTCATACCGTAAATGGATTAGCATTAACGGTATTCACTATGCCCTTAAAAAAATAAAATATTTCTTATAAATCATCCATAATTCAAGCTAATTCACTATATAATAGCGGCATGCTGTTATTATGACATGCTTTGATTAATGCTTTATCGTTAGTGGCCATAGGAAGTCCTTCATGCATGGCAGTTAATAAATAAATTGTATCATATGCAGTAAGATTGTTGGCTCTTGCAGTTTGTATAATTTCATGTATGGAAAAATTAAAATTTGATATATTAAGGGGGGGAGAGTTTAAAAAATCTATAATTTTAATAACCTCTACTGATTTTATTCTAGCACGTTTTTCTGCTATTAATATTACATTAGTTACTTCAAGTTTCCAAAGAGGCGGTACTATCACTCTAAACTTATAACAATAATCTAATGTAAAATCTGAATATTTATCACGTTCATCATAAAAGAACCATGAGATAGTTATGGAGCAATCGGATATAAACGGTTTAGAATTCACCATTTTCTACCTTCATCTCTAAGCTCTTTAATAGTATAAGGAGCTAATGTTTTGCCTTTGCTGCATTCTCTTATTTGCTCTACTATATTATCCATTTTAGGTTTTTGAGTTATAATTTTTGCAACCGGTGTATTATGCTTACAAATGGTAATTTGCTCTCCGTCTTGTACACGCTGTATTAGATCGGGAAAATGAGTTTTTGCTTCAAGTAGGTTAATGTGATTAGATAAATTTTGTTTCACATAGGTAATATTATCCTATTTATAAGTACAGTAATGTTAATAGTTTAAATTAATATCTTTATATAAAATCTAAGATTGACTAACCATTTTTTCAGGTACTACTATTTTATCAAATTCTGCTTCCGATAGAAGATTGAGTTTTTTAGCTGCTTCTTTTAAAGTGATCCCGTGCTTATGTGCTTCTTTAGCAATTTTTGCGGCATTATCATAGCCTATATGCGGATTAAGAGCTGTAACAAGCATTAGAGATTTATCACGTAAATCATTAATGCGTGCTATATTGGGTTCTAATCCTTTAACACAGTGAGTAACAAAGCTATTTACGCTATCGGATAACAGCTCTATAGATTGTAGGATATTGTATATTATTACGGGTTTAAATACGTTAAGTTCAAGATGTCCGTTTGAGCCGGCAATAGTAACCGTAACATGATTTCCCATCACCTGACTGCACACCATTGTTAAAGCTTCGACTTGTGTAGGGTTTACTTTACCGGGCATAATAGAAGAACCAGGTTCATTTTCAGGTAAATGTAGCTCACCAAGACCGCATCTTGGACCGGAGCCGAGCAGTCTTATATCATTTGCTATTTTCATTAAGCTCACTGCTATGGTATTAAGAGTTCCTGAAAATTCTACTAGTGCGTCGTGAGCAGCTAGACTTTCAAATTTATTAGGAGCCGTCTTAAAGGGTTGTTTAGTAAACTCTGCCACTTTCTCGGCAAATTTTATATCAAAGCCTATTTTTGAGTTAATACCTGTACCGACTGCCGTTCCTCCTTGGGCAAGTAGATAAACTTTTTGTAGTGCATTTTCTATGCGTTCTAAAGCATACTCTATTTGTGTAATATATCCGAAGAATTCCTGTTTAAGAGTTAAAGGAGTTGCATCCTGCAAGTGGGTGCGTCCTATTTTTATGATTTTGTCCCAATCTTTTGACTTATCCTGCAAAGAGGTAAGTATATTATTCAAAGCTGGTATCAGTTGCTGTTTAGTTGCAAGTACGGTTGCTATATGCATAGCGGTTGGAAAAGAGTCGTTGGATGATTGTCCTTTATTAACATGATCGTTAGGATGTACCGGAGATTTGCCGCCTTTCTTGCCTGTTAATTCTTCGTTGGCAATAGAGGCAATAACCTCGTTCATATTCATGTTTGTTTGCGTTCCTGAACCTGTTTGCCAAACTACTAAAGGAAAATTATCCTCAAATTCGCCTTCTAAGATTCTATCCGTGGCTTTATCTATACTTATAGCGATTTTAGTTTCTAAATCACCAAACTCATGATTAACCTGTGCTGCACATTTTTTTAAAATAGCAAGAGCACGAATTAAAATTTCAGGCATTTTTTGCTTGCCTATTTTAAAATTTTCTAAAGATCTTTGAGTTTGAGCCCCCCAATAAAATTTTTCTTCTATTTGAATTTCTCCAAAAGAATCACTTTCGGTTCTGTAATTTTTCATAAATTGTTAAATGTTATATAATTATCTATTTTTTTCATAAAATGATCACTTACTGCATTCAAGTCTAATTGTTGGGCTAATTTAGCAAAACTATAATATAATTTGTCTGTTAAAGAAGCTTTTTGTAGATTCTTAGCAATAAATATTAATGTGCTTTCTATCATAAGATTACGATTAAAACTATAAAATTTTTGCCAATGTTCGTTATATTTAGGTTCGGAAGATGCTATATAATCGGAATATATAGGTTTAGTAATTACTGCTTTACCTTGATATATATCAAATATAGTATCATTAATTAATCTTTCATTCTTGAGGTTATTGATCACTTTATCAAAAAAATTGTTTAATATAGCTGTTGTTATCTCTTTTTCTGTAAGTGCATTTATAAATATGTCTAATTGTTTTTCAAAACTCTCGATAATTTGTTCATTTGGTCCCCTTTTCATGACTTTTCTCTCAAATTAATTGATAAAAGTTTATGACTTTAATTTTAGTAGACTAAATATTTATATCGAAGTAAATAAAAAACAATATTTGATTTATTAAAAATATTATTTATGTAATGAATGAAAAATTATAGAAGCGGCATTTGATACATTAAGACTTTCTACTCTCTGAGAAATAGGGATTTTGGCTAAATAATCACATGTTTCTGCGACTAATCTTCGTATGCCTTTATCTTCTGAGCCAAATACCAATACTATTTTGTCGGAAATTAATTTATCAGTAAAGTAGTCATTTGCAGAACCTGTTAGACCTATAATCCAAAAGCCGTGTTTTTTAAGATAATTCATACATGAGCGTAAGTTAGTAACTTTAATTATAGGTATTAATTCTAAAGTACCGCAAGCTGCTTTAGCAATGCTGCCGCTTTCATTCGGAGAATTATCTTGAGGTAATATTATAGCATTTATATCAAAAGCAGCAGCACTACGAATAATTGCTCCAATATTTTGTGTGTCTGTTATTTGATCAAGAATCGCAATTTTACATTTTGGATTTGTTATATCTATGTCCTCTAAATTGTAAGAAAAAATTGGTCTAATTTTTGCAGCTATTCCTTGATGTGTTTGGTTTTCCAGTAATTTAGATAAAATATCGTTATTAACAATTTCATAAGATCTAGTACCTATTAATTTTTTGTTTGTATCAAAAATTTCCCTAGTGCATAAAATATTGTCAATTTGACGTTTTGGATTATTTAGAGCAGAAAATACAGGATGTTTCCCATACATATAATAACAATGTTTAGAATCAAGTTTTTTATTTTGCATCTTATTGAAAACCGTCAGTAATTTGTTCTTGACAGAAACTACTATTTATTATAGAAAGTTACAACTAAATAAATGTGCAAGTTGCTATTTGTTTATTTGATGATTTGGCAAGAAGTTTTATTAAGTCCTAATACTAATTGATATATTGTATTTTACAGTGAATTAGTCTATTTAATACAGTAAAGTTCTTTAGGAGGGGTGGCCGAGTGGTCAATGGCAGCAGACTGTAAATCTGCCCGTGTAAGCGTTCGAAGGTTCGAATCCTTCTCCCTCCACCACTTAAATGGTTCAGGGAAGCGTATCATTTTATTTTAAAAGATTTCATGTATATATGTTTAATTTTATTTAAAAATAATAAATTGTGTATATTTATAAATCTGAATAAAATTGATATAGCACTGTTAACAAAATAGCTTTGAAGTTATTTTATTAATAGTGCTACAATGCGGGTGTAGCTCAATGGTAGAGTTCCAGCCTTCCAAGCTGGCTGTGTGGGTTCGATTCCCATCACCCGCTCCAGAGATAGTGGTAACAAATAAATTTAGCAAAAAAATGCACTTAATAAAAAATTAACTTGTATTAAACCTAAAAAATTGTAGAGAGTAATAATATGGCAAAAGCAAAATTTGAACGAACTAAACCGCACGTTAATATAGGTACGATCGGTCACGTAGATCACGGTAAAACTTCCTTAACAGCAGCAATAACTATGGTACTTGCTAAGACAGGTGGAGCACAAGCTACAGCGTATGATCAAATTGATGCTGCTCCTGAAGAAAAAGAAAGAGGTATAACTATTTCTACTGCACACGTAGAATATGAGACTAAAAATAGACACTATGCACACGTAGATTGTCCGGGACACGCTGACTATGTAAAGAACATGATAACTGGTGCCGCTCAGATGGACGGTGCAATATTAGTAGTTTCTGCTGCTGATGGCCCTATGCCGCAAACTAGAGAGCATATATTACTAGCAAAACAGGTAGGTGTGCCTGCTATGGTAGTATTCTTGAATAAAGTAGATATGGTGGATGATTCTGATCTATTAGAACTAGTAGAGATGGAAGTAAGGGAATTATTATCAAAATATGGTTTTCCGGGTGATGAAATACCTATTATTAAAGGTTCTGCACTTCAAGCTTTAGAAGGAAAGCCTGAAGGTGAAAAAGCTATTAATGAGCTAATGGATGCAGTAGATAGCTATATACCGCAGCCTGTAAGAGCTACGGATAAACCTTTCTTAATGCCGATAGAAGATGTATTCTCTATTTCAGGAAGAGGTACTGTTGTAACTGGTAGAGTAGAGTCAGGAATAATTAAGGTAGGTGAGGAAATTGAAATAGTCGGTCTAAAAGATACGCAAAAAACTACCTGTACCGGTGTAGAAATGTTCAGAAAATTACTTGATGAAGGACAAGCCGGAGATAATGTCGGTATATTACTACGCGGTACAAAAAGAGAAGAAGTTGAAAGAGGACAAGTTCTCGCAAAACCTGGTAGCATAAAACCGCATGATAAGTTTGAAGCTGAAGTATATGTGCTTAGTAAAGAAGAAGGTGGACGTCATACCCCATTTACTAATGACTATCGTCCGCAGTTCTATTTTAGAACAACAGACGTTACCGGTACAATAAAATTGCCTGCTGATAAGCAGATGGTTATGCCTGGAGATAATGCTACTTTTACAGTGGAATTAATTAAACCGATTGCGATGCAGGAAGGGTTGAAATTCTCTATACGTGAAGGTGGTAGAACAGTGGGTGCCGGCGTAGTAACTAAAATAAATAATTAATTGATGTTATAAATACCTATTATTAAAAAATAATAGGTATTTATTTTTAAGATGTCTAAAAAACATCTTGCTGTTTAAATATTAGGTTTACTGAATGAAAAATAAAATCAAAATTCGTTTAAAATCATTTGATCACCGTAGTATTGATCAAGCTACAAAAGAGATAGTTAGTGCTGTTAAAAGAACGTTTGCTAACATTAATGGTCCTATTCCTTTACCTAGAAAAATTGGAAGATTTACCGTAAATAGGTCTCCTCATGTACATAAGAAGTCAAGAGAGCAATTTGAAATTAGAAAGCATAAAAGATTATTAGTTATAGGTGATCCGAATCCGGCGGTTGTCGATGCTTTAAGTAAAGTTGATTTAGCAGCAGGTGTTGATGTAGTGATTGAATTAGAGAGTGGGGAATAAATGAGAACCGGTATAATTGCTCAAAAAATTGGGATGACTAGTGTTTTTAATGATAAAGGCGAAAGAATTTCTTTAACATTAGTAAAAGTTGATGATTGTCAAGTAGTAGGACATAAAACTCTAGAAAAACATGGATATAATGCTTTGGTTATAGGTGTAAAAGATAAAAAAATATCTAGAGTAACCAAACCTATGAAACAAGTTTTTGCTAATGCTAAAATATCTCCTAAAACTAAATTAAAAGAATTTAGAATTTCTGAAGAGAATTTTATTGATATAGCGGCAAGTATAGAAGTAGACCATTTTACGGCAGGACAATTTGTGGATATAACGGCAACTACTATAGGTAAAGGATTTGCCGGTAGTATGAAAAGACATAATTTTAGAGGTCTTGAAGCTTCTCACGGTGTTTCGATATCCCATCGTTCGCATGGTTCTACAGGACAAAGACAAGATCCAGGAAAGGTTTTCAAAGGCAAAAAAATGGCCGGTCATATGGGATGTAACCAAGTTACTATTCAAAATTTGAAAATATTTGCCGTTGATAAAGAGCGTAAGCTTATTATGATTCAGGGTAGTATACCCGGTCACAAAAATTCGTATCTTTCAGTAAAAGATGCAATAAAAAAGATTTCAATAACTGTATAATAGATATTTAGACATGTTTGTTGAGGTTAAAGATTATCAAATTAACAAAACGCCATGCAATATTATTTATATAAAATTATTTATATAAGACTGTATAAGGTTAAATAAAGATGAAAACTAAAATATTAAGTCTTGCTAATGAAGAAGTTGGTGAGATTAGCTTAAATGAAGATATATTTGCTGTTGAATTTATCAGAGATGATATAGTAAAGCAGGTTATTGATTGGCAGAGAGCTAAGGCAATGTCCGGTAACCACAAAACTAAAACAGTATCAGAAGTATTAGGAACTACAAAAAAACCTTTTAAACAAAAAGGTACAGGTAATGCAAGACAAGGCTCCCTTAGATCGGTACAGATGCGTGGTGGTGGTGTAGCTCATGGACCTAGAGTACGTAGTCATGCAACAAAATTACCTAAAAAAGTACGAAAACTTGGTTTAATTCATGCTTTATCCGAGAAATTCGCTGAAGGAAAATTATTAGTAATAGATTCTTTAAAGCTAGATAAGCCTAAAACTTCTGCTCTTGTAAATATATTAAACAAATTTCAAGGGAAAAGTTTCTTTGTAATAGACGGAAATGAAGTGGATATTAATTTTTCTTTAGCTGCAAAAAATATTTATAATACTGTGATTGTTCCACAAATAGGAGCAAATGTTTATGATATAATACGACATGAATATGTCCTATTATCACAAGAGGCAGTGAGCGTTTTAGAAGAGAGGTTAAGATGAGTTCTTATAAATACTACGATTTAATTAGAAAACCTATTATTACAGAAAAAACTACAACCCTTTCGGAACAAAATAAATACGCTTTTTATGTAGATAAATTTGCTGAAAAACTTACCGTTAAAAAGGCTATAGAAGAAATATTTAAAGTAAAAGTAAAAAAAGTGAATATTTTAAACTTTAAAGGTAAGAAGAAAAGATTTAAAGGAATTGTAGGGACTCAAATCAATAGAAAGAAAGCTATTGTTACATTAGAAAAAGACCATAATATCGATTTTGCCGGAGGAATTAAATAAATGGCTTTAAAAAACTTTAATCCAATTACTCCTTCTCTTAGAGAGTTAGTTCAAGTTGATAAAACTAGTTTATGGAAAGGCAGACCTTTAAAATCTTTGACCAAAGGTATATCTAAAACCGGTGGACGAAATAATCAAGGTAGAATTACTTCTTGGCACAGAGGTGGAGGACACAAAAAATTATATCGTATTGTTGATTTTAAAAGAAATAAAGTCGATATTTCTGCTATTGTTGAAAGAATAGAGTATGACCCTAATAGAACTGCTTTTATTGCTTTAATAAAATATGAAGATGGGGAATATTCTTATATTCTAGCACCGCAAAAATTATCTGTAGGTGATAGAGTAATATCAAGTCAAGATGCTGATATAAGAATAGGAAATTGTTTACCTTTAAAATTCATTCCTATCGGTACTACTTTACATAATGTTGAAATGAAAGTCGGTAAGGGCGGTCAAATTGCAAGGTCTGCAGGTACTTCAGTAGATCTAGTGGGTAAAGATTTAGGATATGCTCAGATTAAATTAAGATCAGGTGAATTTAGGTTAGTACCTTTAGATTGTAAAGCTACTATAGGTAGTATATCTAATCCGGATCAAAAAAATATTAATTTAGGCAAAGCAGGTAGAAATAGATGGCTAGGTTGGAGACCGCATGTTAGAGGTGTAGCAATGAATCCTGTAGATCACCCTCATGGCGGTGGTGAAGGTAAAACTTCAGGAGGTCGCCATCCTGTTACTCCTTGGGGATTCCCAACAAAGGGTAAGAAGACACGTAAAAATAAGCGTACTTCAAAATTTATCGTAAAGAAAAGAAAATAGATTTTAAATTAATTAGGTATTAGTATGGCACGTTCAATATGGAAAGGGCCTTTTGTAGACGGTTATTTAATAAAGAAAGTTCAAAAATTAATGGAATCAGGTAAATCTGAAATGATTAAAACTTGGTCTAGAAGATCAACGATTTTACCTATTTTTGTAGGGTTTACCTTTTCTGTTCATAATGGAAATAAATTTATTCCGGTTTCTGTAAATGAAGAAATGGTTGGAAGAAAATTAGGTGAGTTTGCTCCTACTAGAACATTTCACGGTCATGGAGCAGATAAAAAAGTCAAAAGAAAGTAAAGATTTATATGGTACAGGAAAATAAAAATTTTGCTACGGCACAAGCTAAGTCTATTAGAGTAAGTTCAAGGAAGCTCAATTTAGTTGCAGCCTTTATTAGAAATATGAAAGTATCTGAAGCATTGGTACAATTAACTTTTTCTCCTAAGAGAATTGCAAAAGTTGTAAAAGATTGTTTACAATCTGCTGTTGCTAATGCTGAAAATAATTTAGGTCTAGATATAGATAGATTGGTTATTACTAAAGCGACTGTAGGTAAGGCTTTAGTAATGAAAAGAGTTATGCCAAGAGCAAAAGGAAGAGCAACTAGAATAAATAAGTTTTTTAGTAATCTTTATATAACTGTTACAGAAAAAGAGGATAATTAAAATGGGGCAGAAAGTTTGTGCACATGGTTTTAGAGTTGGACCGACTTTAATTAAAGGTTGGGATTCAGTATTATATGCAGAAAAACATTATAAAACTCTTTTTATACAAGATTTAAAAATTAGGGATTTAATAAATAAGGGTCTTAATCAAGCTCAAATTAGTAGAGTTTTAATTGAACGCCCTTCTAATAAAAGTATTATAATTAATATTAATGCCAAAAAACCAAATATCATTATCGGTAGAAACGGTAGTGAAATTGATAAGCTAAAAAAAGCTATCGAGAAAATGACTTCTTTAAAAGAAGTTTATATAAATATTCACGAAGTTAGAAAATTTAATATAGATGCTGCTATAGTAGCTCAAACTATAGCACTACAGCTTGAAAAAAGAGTTTCTTTTAGAAAAGCCATGAAAACAGCAATTCAGGCTTCATTTAAACAAGGTGGACAAGGTATCAGGGTTAGTTGTTCAGGACGACTTGGAGGTGCTGAAATTGCTAGAACCGAATGGTATATAGAAGGAAGAATGCCGTTACATACTTTAAGAGCTGATATTGATTATTCAACAGCTGAGGCTATAACTACTTATGGAGTTATAGGGGTTAAAGTGTGGATTTATAAAGGTGAATATACAGAAAATAAAAGATATAATTAATTTTAAGTATTAAAATGTTAGCTCCGAAAAAACAAAAATTTAGAAAAGCTCATAAGGGTAGAGTTGCTTCAAAAGCAAAAGCAGGTACGACGCTTGCTTTTGGATCATTTGGTCTAAAATCTATAGACGGTTGGCGTGTTACCGCAGGACAAATAGAAGCAGGAAGAAAAGCTGCTACTAGATGTATGAAAAGGCAAGGAAGATTATGGATTCGCATTTTTCCGGATGTTCCCGTTTCTAAAAAGCCTGCCGAAGTAAGAATGGGTAAAGGTAAAGGTTCTCCTGAATTTTTTGCAGTTAGAGTTTCGCCTGGAAGAATTATGTTTGAAATTGAAGGGGTAGAAGAAAATGTCGCACTTAGAGCTTTGGAGCTTGCAAGTGCAAAATTACCTGTTAGAACAAGGATAGTGAGACGTTATGAATGATTTAAAATTATTAAGAAGTAAGTTATCTACTGAAACAATAGAAGAGCTTTATAAAAACCTTAATCTTTTAAAAAAAGAATTGTTTAATTTAAGATTTCAACAAGCTTTAGGTGAGTTAAAAAATACTAGTAGGTTTTCGTTAGTCAAAAAGTCTATAGCACGTATTAAAACTGAATTAACAAAAAGATCTAATAGTGAGGGATATTAAAATGCCGAAAAGAGTGTTACAAGGTGTGGTTATAAGTTCAAAAGCTGATAAGACGGTTACAGTGAAAGTAGAAAGAAAATTTAAGCATCCTATTTATAAAAAATTCGTGAAAGTATCTAAAAGATATGCTGCTCATGATTCAAAAAATAAATATCAAGAAGGAGATAAAGTTAGTATAATTGAAGGTCGTCCTATCTCAAAAACCAAAACATGGGTAGTGGTAAATGGGGAATAAAGTTTTTTAATCTTTGACTTTATAAGGTAGATTGTTTATTTTATTTCTCGTGTATAAAAAATTGGAAGTAGTTTATGATTCAAATGCAGAGCATCTTGGAAGTTGCAGATAATTCCGGTGCTAAAAAAGTTATGTGTATTAAAGTTTTAGGTGGCTCTCACCATATGGTGGCAAAGCTGGGTGATGTTATAGTTGTATCTGTTAAAGACGCTATACCCGGCGGTAAGGTTAAAAAGGGTGATGTTTATAAAGGCGTGATTGTTCGTACAAAGACTGGAGTAGTAAGACCTGACGGTAGTACAATAAAATTTGATAAAAACGCATTAGTGCTTTTGAATAAACAAGATGAACCTATCGGTACTAGAGTTTTCGGTCCTGTGACAAGAGAACTGAGAACGAAAAAATATGTTAGAATAATGTCGCTTGCAGAGGAAGTGTTATAAATGATTAAATTAAAAGTAAAAAAAGGTGATGAAGTTGTTGTTATTACCGGAAAGCACAAAGGAAAAAAAGGTAAAATATTAAAAGTTTTCCCAGAGGACAGTAAAGTAATTGTTGCTGGAGTAAATTTAGTAAAAAAGCATACTAAATCTAATCAAATGAGTGAAGGCGGGATAATAACTAAAGAATTACCTATACATATCTCAAATATTGCACACATCGATCCAAAAGCCGGTAACCCTACCAAGGTAGCTTTTAAATTCTTAGAAGACGGTTCTAAGGTTAGAGTAGCAAAGAAATCAGGGGAAATTATCGGTAAGGAAGGTAAATAATGTTAAGATTTAAAGAATTATATCAGCAAAAAATTATTGAAAACTTACAAAAAAAATTTTCTTATAAAAATAAACACGAAATACCGCAAATTAAGAAAGTTGTTATAAATATGGGAGTAGGGGAAGCAACAGCCGATTCCAAAGTAATTAATAATGCAGTAAATGATCTTACTTTGATTTCCGGTCAGAAGCCGGTTGTAACGTTAGCAAGAAAATCTATTGCAACTTTTAAGTTACGCGAAAATATGAAAATAGGCTGCAAGGTTACATTACGTAAAGATAGAATGTATGATTTTTTAGAGAGGTTAGTAATTGTTGCATTACCCCGTGTTAAGGAATTTCGTGGTTTTTCTTATAAAAGTTTTGATGGTAAAGGGAATTTTACTTTTGGATTAAAAGAGCAGATAGTTTTTCCTGAAATTAATTACGATAAAATCGATACAATAAGGGGTATGGATATTACAATCGTTACATCTGCTAAAACAGATCAAGAAAGTAAATTTTTGTTATCAGGGTTTAATTTACCTTTTTATAATTAATTTTTAGGATATATATAATGGCAAAAGTAAGTTCTATAAAAAAGAACGAAAGTAGGAAAAAAAAATCACAAAGTTTACATAATAAACGTTTAGCACTAAAAAGTAAAATTTATGATAAAAATATTTCGTTAGAAGAGCGTTTTTCTTTGGTAATGTCACTTGCACAATTACCTAGAAATTCATCATCTACTAGAATAAGAAATAGATGTGAGCTTACAGGTAGACCAAGAGGTGTTACAAGAAAGTTTGGTATATCGAGGAATAAGCTTAGGGAATTAATAGGCAGAGGCTTAGTTCCCGGTGTAGTTAAGTCAAGTTGGTAAAAGTCGATAGGTAAATCATATGTCAATGACGGATAATGTAGCAGATATGTTAACTAGAATTAGAAATGCTTATAAAAGCAAATTGATAAATGTTTCTTTTCCTAGTTCTAAAATTAAAACTTCGATTTTAGATGTTTTGCAAAAAGAAGGTTATATAAAAGATTATATAACTACTCAAAAAAATAATATTAGTTATACTGAGGTAGCTTTAAAATACTCTGTTAATGGCGATGCTTCTATATGCGAAATTCATAGAGTATCAAAGCCTGGAAAAAGAGTATATTCTGCTATTAAAGATTTGAAGGGATATTATAATAATATGGGTATATATATTCTTTCTACTCCTTACGGTGTTATGTCTGATAGGGAAGCTCATATTAAAAATGTCGGCGGCGAAGTAATTTGTAAAGTATTTTAAGGTAAAAAAATGTCACGTGTTGGAAAATTGCCGATTACTATACCTGAAGGTGTGAAAATTGGTTTAAATGATTTAGAAGTAAAAATATCCGGACCTAAAGGCGAGTTATCAAAAACTTTTAAAGGTAATATAGCAATTTCATTGGCAGAAAATAAGCTTTTAGTAAAACCTTTAGCCGCAAATAAAAATGCACGTGCTATGTGGGGTACTGCAAGAAGCATAATATCAAATATGGTTATCGGCGTTAAAGAAGGTTTTAAGCTTAAACTCGAAATTAACGGAGTCGGTTACAGGGCAATGGTAAAAGGTAAATATTTAAATTTAATGCTTGCTAAAAGTCATAATACAAAAATTGAAATACCTTCAGATATTAAAATAGAGGTGCCTAAGCAAAATATTATTATTCTTGAGGGAACAGATAAAGAAAAATTAGGACAATTTGCTTCAATTATTATAAAACAGAGACCACCTGAGCCTTATAAAGGAAAAGGAATTAAATTTGAAAATCAATTTATACCGCGTAAAGAAGGTAAGAAAAATTAAATTTAAGAGTTAAATATGCGTAGTGCTAAGCTAAAATTTGAAAAAAGAAGAAGTAGAATAAGAAGTAAAATATCTAAAACATCCAATAGAGTTAGATTATCAATATTTAAGTCAGGTAGACATATATATGCACAAATTATTGATGATTCTAAGTCTGTAACGATTGCTTCTGCTTCAACTTTAGATGAGAAAATAAAAAAATTAAAAAAATCTCATTGTAATATTGAAAATGCTATCAAAGTAGGCGAAGAAATAGCAAAAAAAGCTGATTTTGCAGGGATAAAAGACGTAGTGTTTGATAGAGGCGGATATAAGTATCACGGTGTTGTAAAAGCTCTAGCTGATGCAGCTAGAGAGAAAATAAAATTTTAGGTTATAAGGTTGTAGTAATGTCTAAAGTTAAAAAAAATGACGAGACTTTAAGTGAAGTTTTAGTTGATGTAAATAGAGTTACAAAAGTAGTAAAAGGCGGTAGAAGATTTGCTTTTTCTGCTTATGTAGTTGTCGGTGATAAAACCGGCAGAGTCGGAGCGGGACACGGAAAAGCTAAAGAAGTAAATGAAGCTCGAGGCAAGGCAAAACAAGCCGCTAAAAAGAGAATGATGAAAGTACCGTTATATCAAAATAGGACTATTCACCATGACGTTGTCGGTAAAAGTGGAGCTGCTAAAGTGATTTTAAGAAGAGCTAAAGCAGGTACAGGCGTTATAGCCGGAGGATCTATGAGAGCAATTTTTGACTCTTTAGGCGTTCATGATATTGTTGCTAAATCAATAGGTTCAACGAATGTTTACGCAATGATTTCTGCAACATTTGATGCATTAAATAAACTTGCATCACCAAAATCTATTGCTATGAGAAGAGATAAAAAAGTAAATGAAATATCTGTAAAATCTTCTGACATTCAAGTTAATGAATAATGTTGCGTAAGTAAGGTGAAGTTATGAATAATAAGATCAATAATATAAAAATTACTCAAATTCAAAGTGCTATAGGTCGTAAGTATGATCAAAGATTGATATTAGTTGGGCTTGGTTTAAACAAAATTAATAAGAGCGTTATTCTTGCAAATACTAATTCAATCAAAGGGATGGTTGAAAAAGTAAAGCATTTGTTAAAAATAGAAAATATGTAATTAGAGTTTTTAAATGAAATTAAATGAATTATATAATAATATAGGTGCTAAAAAAAATAAGAAAAGAATAGCACGCGGTATTGGTAGTGGTAAAGGAAAAACCGGTGGTAGAGGAATTAAAGGTCAAAAATCTAGATCCGGCGTTGCAATAAAAGGTTTTGAAGGTGGTCAAACACCTATGATCAAAAGACTACCTAAAAGAGGGTTTAATTGTATTTCAACTAAAAAATACAATATAATAAATATTTATAATATTGAAGAAGCATTAGCCGATGGGCGTTTAAGTGCTGATGATACTATTACGAAAGAAAAATTGGTAGAAGCCGGAGTAGTTAATAATAAAAATAATAAGAAATTAGTGAAATTATTATCTATTTGTAGTGATGATTTCGCTTCTCCTCTATCATTAAAATTAGATGCTTATTCTTCTAAAGCTAAGGATTTAATCGAGAAAGCAGGTGGAAAATTATTATAGTATATGGGGCAGAATTTTTCTAAAAAATCCGGTAATGATTTAGTTAGTCGCATTGTTTTTACTATTCTCATTCTTATAGTATGTAGATTTGGGTCTTTTATACCTATACCTGGTATAGATTCAATTGCTTTAAGTAGTGTGGCTGCAAAGAATCAATCCGGAATACTCGGAATGTTTAATATGCTATCCGGAGGATCGCTAGGTAGAATGTCCATTTTTGCTTTAGCAATTATGCCGTATATTACCGCCTCAATTATTATCCAATTAATGTCAGTTGCATATAAACCTTTGGAAAATTTAAAAAAAGAAGGGGAAGGCGGCAAAAGAAAAGTAAATCAGCTATCGAGATATTTAACGGTTCTGCTTGCTGCTTTTCAGGCTTATGGAGTTGCTATAAGTTTAGAGTCGATTGTAACAAATACCGGTCCTGTAGTAGTTTTAGCGGGTTTTTTCTTTAGAGTGACAACCGTAATTACTTTGGTTGTAGGCACGATGCTATTAATGTGGTTAGGAGAACAAATTACACAACGCGGGATAGGTAATGGTACGTCTTTAATTATATTTATAGGTATAATTTCGGGAGTACCTAGTGCTATTATTAGTATGTTTGAATTATCAAGAAAAGGAGCATTATCGCCTTTAATAGCGATAGCTGTTTGTATTGGAGTAGTTGTATTAATAGCTATAATTATATTTTTTGAAAAAGCCCAAAGAAAATTATTGGTGCAGTATCCTAAAAGACAAGTAGGAAATAAAATTTATGGAGGCGAAGCAACCCATATGCCTCTCAAGTTAAATACTTCTGGTGTAATACCTCCAATATTTGCTAGTTCAATTTTACTATTTCCTGCTACGCTTGCTAATTTTTCTAATAGTAATTCAGAAACTATGGGCATGCTTACTTATTACTTAGGGCATGGAAAACCCGTATATATTTTATTATATATAGCATTAATTATGTTTTTTAGTTTTTTTTATACTGCAATAGTATTTAATTCTGAAGAAACTGCTAATAATTTAAGAAAATACGGTGCTTATATTCCAGGTAAAAGACCAGGAAAAAATACGTCTGATTATTTTGATTATATACTTACAAGGCTTACGGTTATAGGTGGGATATATTTAAGTGTAATATGTGTAATTCCGGAGCTATTAATGAATAAATATGTAATTTCTCTTTCTTTAGGAGGTACGAGTTTTTTAATTGTGGTGAACGTGGTACTTGATACTATGACTCAGATTCAAACTTACTTATTTAGTAATAAGTATGCAGGTTTAATGAAGAAAGTAAAATTAAAAAATTAAAAATGAGCTTAAATAGTGATAGTAATTTTTTTAGGTCCTCCAGGAGCGGGAAAGGGAACACAAGGAAAAAAGATAGCTAAAAAAATTGATTTACCACATATAGCAATCGGTGATATATTTAGAACAATTATTAAAACATCAACTAGTGAAGCAGAGTTAATTAATAATTATGTTAAGCAAGGGGAGCTTATCCCTAATGAAATAGTTAATCAAGTAATCAAAAATTTTTTATTATCCTCTGAATATAAAAATGGCTACATATTAGATGGATATCCGCGTAATTTAGAGCAAGTGAAATTTTTTGAATCATTTATTAAAGAAAAAATTAAAATAATATATTTTGATGTTTCAGATGAATTATTAATTAAAAGAATTTTAGGGAGATATAGTTGTAAAAATTGCGGTAAGATATATAATAGTTACTTCTTGCAGCCTAAAACTGGTAATGTATGTGATGTTTGCGGTTCAAGTACATTTGATTATAGAAAAGACGATAATGAAGAAGTAATAAAAAAAAGAATTGAAGTATATAAAACAGAAACATATCCGTTAATAGATTATTATAAAAATAGTGGTAATTTTTATATAGTTAATGGAAGTAAAAATGAACAAGAAATAGAAATTGATATACAGGAAATACTAAAAATAAATTGACTTTATCAAAGATTTTTATATTATTTTTTAGTTACCAGTAAAATTTTGGAGATTATTTGTGGCAAGAATTGCAAGTGTTAATATTCCTGATAATAAACGTTTAGTTGTGAGTTTAACTTACATTTACGGTCTTGGGACTACTATGGCAGCAGAGGTCTGTAATAAAGCAAAAGTATCGAAAGATAAAAAAGTGAAAGAACTGACAGATCAAGAGTTAATAAGCTTACGTAATATTATTGAAAGTGAGTATAAAGTTGAGGGTGATTTAAGACGAGAAGTTACGCTTAATATTAAGAAAAAGAAAGATATAAGATGTTATCAAGGACTTAGACATATACGTAAGTTGCCGGTGAGAGGACAGAACACGCATTCTAATGCTCGAACTAGAAAAGGTAAAGCTATTGCGATAGCCGGAAAGAAAAAAGCTGTAAAATAATAGTTTAAGTATAGAGTATAAATAATGAATCAGACGGTTAAAGTTAAGAAAAAGAAAAAAACTATCACTCTTGGTGTTGTGCATATCCGAGCATCATTTAATAACACTATAGTAACATTTACTGATATCCAAGGTAATACTATTTCTTCTGCATCGGCAGGAGGTAATGGGTTTAAAGGGGCAAGAAAAGCAACACCTTATGCAGCTCAAGTAACAATTGATAGAGCATCGGAGAAAGCAAAAGAATATGGTCTAAAAACTATTTCTATTAGGATTGGAGGACCGGGGGCTCAGCGTGAATCAGCAATGAGAGCTTTATTCGGACAAAATTTTGTGGTTACATCAATTTTAGATGTATCGTCAATTGCTCATAATGGAGTAAGACCGCCAAAAAGAAGAAGAGTATAAGAGAATCATAGGTATTAAATGTTATCGTTAAGTAAAAATTGGAATACTTTAATAAAGCCGAATAAAGTCGCTTATGAAAATTTTCCAGAAACCAATAATAAAGCTAAAATTGTAGTTGAACCTTTAGAAAGAGGTTTTGGTTTAACACTTGGTAATGCTATGAGAAGAGTATTACTTTCTTCTTTACAAGGAGCAGCTATCACTTCTATAAAGATCCCTGCTGTAGAACATGAATTTTCTTCTATACCCGGTGTAAGAGAAGATGTATCGGAAGTGATTTTAAACATTAAAGGTATTGAAGTAAAAATGCATGTTGCGGAAAAACGTATCATGAAATTAAAAGTAACAGGACCTTGTGTTGTAACGGCCGGTATGATTGAAACAGGTCATGATGTAGAAATACTGAATCCGGATCATGTAATTTGTGATCTAGCGAAGGACAAGCAGCTTGAAATGGAATTAACTTGCAAGGTTGGTAAAGGATACGTGCTTAGCACAAATAGTTATGAGGATAATTTACCTATTGGTGAGATAGCTATAGATGCTTTATTTAATCCGGTAAAGAGTGTTACTTATAAGGTAGAAAATACTAGGGTAGGTCAGGTTACCGATTATGATAAATTAATTATGTTTGTAGAAACTAACGGTGATGTATTACCTGAAATGGCTGTAGGTTTAGCTGCACGTATTTTACAGGAACAATTACAATTATTTATTTCTTTTGAAGAACAGGAAGAAGATAAGCAAGTTAAAACTGATGCTTTACCATTTTCACCTTATTTACTTAAGAGAGTCGATGAATTGGAATTATCGGTTAGATCGGCAAATTGTTTGAAAAATGATAATATAATATATATAGGGGATCTAGTAAAAAGAACGGAAGCAGATATGCTGAGAACTCCAAATTTCGGTAGAAAATCTTTAAATGAGATTAAAGAAATATTGGTAAAATTTAATTTAAGATTCGGTATGGATGTACCGGATTGGCCACCGGAAAATATTCAGGAATTATCTAAACGTTATGAAGATTCTTATAATTAAGGACTAAAAAATGCGACATAAAATTAAAGGCAGAAAGTTAAATGTAACAAGTAGTCATAGGCAAGCAATGCTCGCTAATATGGCTGTAGCGCTTGTAACCCATGAACAAATTAAAACTACTTTACCAAAAGCTAAGGAATTAAGACCTTACATTGAAACTCTAATTACTAAAGCTAAAAAAGCTGATTTAACGGTAAGAAGAAGCGTTTTATCAAAAATAAAAGATAAAAAAGCAGTAGAAAAGCTTATAAATATTTTAGGTACCAGATATAAAGATAGACCTGGTGGTTATACTAGAATAATAAAAGCCGGATTCCGTTATGGTGATTTAGCACCGATAGCATATATTGAATTTGTAGATAGAGATATTAATGCTAAAGGAAATATACAGCAAGATGCTAATGAAGAAATTAAAAATTAAAATATAAGGGACTCGGTGATGGCTAATCATTCTTCAGCAAAAAAAGCTGCTAGACAAACAGTAAAAAGAACTCTAATCAATAAAAAACGGTCTAGTGCAATAAAAACTTTTATAAAGAAAGTTGTACATGAAATCAGTCTTGGTAATAAAGAAAATGCTAACTTAGCTTTATCTGTTGCTCAGTCTAAGATAATGCAAGGTGTGAAAAAAAATATAATTAAATTAAATACCGCCTCAAGAAAAATCAGCAGATTATCAAGGCAAATAAAAAGTTTGAACGAAAGTAAATAACACTTTGTAGTAATTTAAAAGCAAAAACTAATAAAATTTTGCTAAATTGTTTATATACTTCTTATTAATTATAAATGATGTTATTTTACTAATTAATAAAAAATATGGGCGGTTAGCTCAGCTGGTAGAGTATCTCGTTTACACCGAGAGTGTCGGCGGTTCGAGTCCGTCATCGCCCACCAATCAAAAGTTTTTAGTATTTCAACGAAAATATCAAACAATGAATGAAGCTTAAACTCAAGCTTTTCAGTTTTAGATGTTACAATAGTTAAACCTATCAAGAAAAACAGTATCTTTTTTATCTCGCTTTAGCCATAGTTACGTATTTCATTATAATATTACATTACGAGTTTTTAGAATCTTTCATATACAGCATAATTCATAAAGCTTGATACAAGCGAATTTTGTACTATCGCCTTTGCTCACATATTAATATACGCCTAGCTCGCTCGCCTTTAAATTTATCTTGTCGGAACCTTTCTGAATTCTACTGTTTCCGCATTATTTATTACTTTTGCCGTTATTTTTACTAGATTTTCAAAAAAAATAGCAAAGTATAAATTGTACGAGGAAGTGGAAGTTAAAGCAGCTAATAAAGTAAAATGATAGTTGTTAAAATACAAAATAACCAAAGGTTGCTAATATATTTAAAGTTAAAATACTTTGCTTTAATTGTAATCAACTATTATTAACAAAAAATAAAAAATAACTTTTATGGAAGATATAGGCTCTGGGAAAAAAAAGTTTGAAGTATACGTTTACGCTAAAAAATTACTTGATAAACTCGAAAATTTAAACACTAAAATAAAAAATCCTATTGATATAGAGGAGGTTAAAAAAGGCATTTACTACGCTCGTAAATATCACGGTTCTCAAATGCGTCAATCAGGTGATCCTTATTACTCCAATCCGATTGAGGTGACGATTATGCTTGCGGAGTTTGTAGCTGAAGAAGTTCCTAAGCTTTTTATGACCATAAGTTACTTCATGATACTATTGAGGATATAGAATTAACTGAAGAAATGATTAACGGCATTTTTGGAGCAGACAGAAAAGATATAATACAGCACTTATAAAACTTTTTGATAGGGTCCATAATATACAGACTTTAGGAGCTAAATCACCTGAGAAAGCTAAAAAAATTATTGAAGAGACTTTATTCCCCAATTATCAAAATATTTAACTAAAAAAACTAGTCCAAAAGAGGTAATAATATGCATTAAGGATTGTGATAAAGCAAATAACCAACTTGGATAGGTAAAACGTTTAAAAATTGGAAAATGTTTTATATATATAGGTACAGCAGGAAAAGCATCAGGTCTAAAGATAATAAAAAATGATTGTATAAAAAGAACTGCAAAAGGACTGGCTACGGTTGATAATAAATAAGGATATATAAAAGCAAATAACCAAAATATTAATAACCTAAAATAACCTAAATTTTATAAGAATTAATGGATATATTTTATAGCATAGATAAGTTAATATTATATATGAACCTAAATTTACTAATAATTTTACAATTGTAAAATTGTTATGTATGATCTGTTCACTGGTGTAACCAAAGGTATTTTTTAATATTTACATCTCCTTTTTCAACAGCATCAGTTAAGCTTTCTTGAAGTTGGTGTTTTGCATCTGCCAATACAGGAATTTCCCGTAAAGTAGTTCGTGCAGTTAGTCCAATCACGGCAATAACTGCTCCCATCCAAAAGGCTATACGCCAACTAAAACTATAGCTGGTAACTATAGATGCTATACCGAGTGCTGCAACGCCTCCTACAGTAGATGCTGTGGCAATCATAGCCACGCTTGAATATTGAGTAGGAGGTTTTATGATTTCGGTTAAGTAAATTTGAGCCCCCATAATCTCGCCCATTGATGAGATCCCTTGAGCAACTCTACATAATGTTATAACTATAGTAGCAGCTATACCTATTTCTGAGTAAGGAGAAAGAGTTGCTGTAATAATGCAGGTAATTGCCATAATAGCTGTGATGATAATACCAGTTACTTTTTCTGCCTATATTGTCACCAATCCAACCAAATATAGCCCCTACCGGTCTAAAAATGAAAGTAGAACAAAACGCAAAAGCATTAAGAAGTGAATTAACAAAAGGATCATACTTAGGAAAAAATAAATCATTTAAAAGTACTGCCATATGCACGTAAGGCATTAGGTCAAAATACTCAAGAAATGTACCAATAGATAATAGTCCTATTGCTTCTTTTTGCTTACGTGTTAAGCTTCTTTGTTCTTTCTCATAGCCGAGCATAATTTCTTTACAAAAGTTAAATTGTAAAGAAATTATACTGTTTTATATAAAAGTCAATAGGAAATTTCGCTTTATACGATAAATAAAGAAATAAAATACAACTTTATTAGCTTATTTTTACCTATTCATTAATGATGTTAATAGTATGATAATAAACTAATTGAGAGAAAAATATTTGTACGTCAATCTGATACTCATATCCTTACCTACTTTTTGTATGTTGCAGTGTGCGGTGAGAGTGTTTCCTCTTTATAAGATAGGTTATACAAGAAGTCTATTGATTAGTTTGTTTATATCCTATCTCTGCTAATGCTTGTATATTTTTATAATTACCTATATCTGCTTTTTGTGTTCCTTGATTAATATTATGGTTTAGCTCCTTAATTAACTTTATCCTATCATGGATCTGATTGACCGAATCTTTAGAACCTTTTAATGATTTGTAATCCTATATTTATTGATGAAATTATTTGTGCTACATTATTACCGACTATAGCTGCTGATATCCCCGACACGTTTACTATATTACTTATTCCATTTGTTATAACCGATGCTATAAATAATGATTTGGTACCTTTATTACTTTTGTCTTTCGTTTGTTGCTGCTCATTATGTATATATAAATCATCTTTACTTATTTACTGTTTCTTGAGAAATTATACGCTCCAAGTTACGCCTTTGTATAACTTCTATATCATCCATACTTCTAAATATTGGAGGCTGCTTTTTAGGTACTGTGTCTATATTATTGGATGATGCATTTACAATATCTAAATCTTTTTCTAGTGATTGTGCATATTTATTTTTTTCTTCTATTATTAAAATTTGTTAATAGTTATCTATAATTAAATTACTTAAAATGCAAATTTAAGGTAAATCTTTATCATGAATTAGTGTTAATTAGAGCAAAGAGAGATAAATAATAACATAAACTAACTAAAGGTGATTGTATTATTAAAAAATTCATATATTAATTAAAATACAAAGTTATTTATTAATCATTATGTCAAATACACCTAAGTTAGAAAATTACTATAATAAATTGTTACAAGATATTATGCTTAAAACATTAGAGCAGAATAAAACTGTAGAAACCTATTTAATACAAGAAGATTTTAGTAGTACTTTAGATGAGCTGCAAAAAATAAACGAAAAGCTTGAAGAATATTGTAAGGTTTTTGCTCTGCTTGAAAGAATTAAAACCGAATTAGCTGAAGAAGATACAGTATATAACTAATTAAAATGTGATATACCGAGGCTATACCCTATAATAATATTAAAACGTTCTGTTAAATAAACAAGCCCAAAAGAACTAATTACATACATAGCGGCTCTTGAATAAGCATATATAAAGCTAGCATAGGTAAATCGTTTAAAAACCGGAAAACTTTTATAAAATATTGGAATTGTCGGGAATTCACTTGGAGAAAAAGTAACTACAATTAGTGGAATTAAGAGAATTTGCCAACCTTGCGTTATATTATCTAATATTAATGGACTAAATAGAAGAAAAGTTAAAAATATTACTAATTGCGTTTTTAAAATTTTTAGTGGATGAAATTTATAGCATAAACACGTAAGTGCTAGTGCTACAAAAAATTCTACTATAGAAATAATGAAATTTTGATGTATTACTGCTTCAGTGGTATAGTGTAACGAATCTTTAAGTATATTACTACAATGAATATAAGCAAAATAAAACCATACTGGTTGTGCTAGTTGTATTAAAAAATAATAGATTGCAGTCTTCTTATTAACTTTTTCCTGCCATACAGGATTATTTTTTATCTTTGCTACATCAATTATATTACTATCTTTTATCATTTCTTGTATTCTACGCTTAGCATCAACAAAATCCGGTGTTTCTCGCAAAGTAGTCCTAGCAGCACTACCTATTAATGCAATTCCTGCACCTACCCAAAATGCGATACGCCAATTAAAGCCATAGGATGTAACTAAGGTTGCTACGCCAAGGGCCACAGTTAATCCTAAGCTAGCACACACCCTTACAAATGCTACGGCAGGAAAGCGTTTAGGAACTCCAACAGATTCCGTTAAATATAATTCTGCTCCTACTCTCGCTCCCATGGATGATATACCTTGCACTATACGGCATATTGTTACTATCCAGGCACTAGCGCACCTACTGGGCATAAGTAGGAAGATTAGCCATAACGATGCAAGAAAATGACATTAAAATAGTGGTATAATGACTGTGGATTTCCGACCTATATTATCTCCTATCCAGCCAAATAATAAAGCTCCTAAGGGTCTAAAAATAAAAGTAGAACAAAAAGAAAAAACTGCAAGAAGTCGATTAACGTGAGTATCATATTGCAGAAAGAAAAGCTCATTAATGTTTAAACTTTTTTGTTTTTTTTCGTATCCCAACACAATTTTTTCTAAAAAGTTAATTTATAGAAAGGTTATATTGAGAAGAGTTCAAGTCAAGGAAAAAGTTACAATGTTTTATGATTATACTTATTTAAAACTTCTTTGACTAATGAAGTTGTTATTTTTCTTTTGGAAATTAAAGCAAAATAGTTAATATTGTCTAATATTTCTATAATTTTAGAATATTCCCTAGGCAAATTTACTAAAAGAAAATCTATTATTTGTCCGGATATTGTTACCGAAGAAATAGCAAAATGCTTAAATATTAGAATTTTGATTAATTCATCGTCAGGTGAGTTTAATAGAATACTAAGTACTGATTTAATACGTGAAGATAAATCGGGTAAAGTAAAATTTCTGCTTTTATCAGATGCGGTAAGTAAAAGATATTTTTGTTTTTCGTTAATAATATTAAATATATGAAGTAATGTCGGCTCTTGCCAGTTTTCAATATCTTCAATGATGAAAGCATTATATTTTTCTAAAATTTCTTCATTAAAAAAAATATCTTTAATAATATAGGCATTGCTTAAATTTTGCCATATTTTGGTTAAATAAGTTTTGCCTGACGAAGAAGGTCCTTTAATTAATAAAGTAAATTTATAAGGGGTAACACCAAAGCCGCACTGCCAATTTTTTATAATATTATAAGCTTGATCGTTAGAACTAGAAACAATAAATTCATCAGGATGATATTTATTAGAAGTAGTAAAACGAAATATATATTGCTGCACTGTTATAAGAATTTTTTAGCAGTTTATTCGATAGAATTTGCTAGATTTATAAAATTTAATTAGATTCAAAAGTAAAATTTTTGTAATCCCTGCAATCGGTATAGCAAAAAATATTCCAATAATTCCAAATAAACTGCCGCAGGCAAAAATTGAGAATATAATCCAAAGAGGATGCAACCCTATTTTATCACCGATAATTTTAGGGGTGAAAATATAAGACTCGCAAATATTTCCCACTAGATAAATTATCATTATATATAGTAATTTGGTAGTTACACCAAAAGTTAAATAGCCGATAATTAGAGTTAAAAGAAACGATATAAAAGTACCAAGGAAAGGAATAATAACTAAAAATCCTGTTAAAATGCCAAGTAAAAGAGCGAGATCAATACCTATTACGGTAAATGCAATACTATAATAAGTAGATAATAATAAGCAAATATTTAGCTGTCCTCTTATGTAAGCAGATAACAGATTATTAATTGCCGATAATGTTTCAAGGATTTTCGGTCGGGTTTTTATAGGTAATAATGATTTCATGTTTGCAATAATTTTAGCCCAATCACGTAAGAAATAGAATAATATTATAGGTATAGATAAAAATAAAACAAATATGTTAATAGTTATAATAGTATAATGCCAAAAATTATTAGCAATACTGCCAAGTATAGTAAATATACTATTTATAAAATTGCTTAAAGAATTCTTGATTTTATCGGCAATATCAGGTTCTATCGAATAAATTTTTACCATTATAGGCGGTAATATTTCTGTCTGTAAATAATTGTTATATTTTGGAATATTATTTATAAAAGTAAAAACTTGTCCATAAATTATCGGCACTAAAATAGTTAAGCTTAAGAAAAATATGCTCAAAAATATCAGATAAATTATTCTTGATGCAAATTTATTTGATATTTTAAATTTTGATGCGATAAAACCTATAGCAGGTTGTAGTAAGTAAGATATTATAAATGCGATAAAAAATGGTTTTACTGCGTCTGAAATTAGCATAAAACCGCTTATAAAAAGCCCTAAAAAAACTAGCCAAAATATAACGGTTCTATTCATATTATTTTTCCCATTTTCTATACGAAGATCAATTTCAAAAAGAGCTAGGAGTTCACAAGGCGAAGATCACGGCGTATACTTAATACGTGAGAACCGAAGCTCTTGTAAAACGACGACGCAAATTTTTGAAGTTCATCGAGTATTAAGGTTTTTTAACTACTTGTACGGTAGCAGGACGAAGTAGTCTATCTCTAATTTTATATCCTGATTGCATTAAAGTAATAATACTATTCGGTGCATGATCAGGATGTTCTATCTGCGCAATTGCATTATGTAAATTATAGTCGAACATTGATCCTATTTCCGGCTTTATTTCTTCAATATGATGTTTATGAAAGACTTTGTCTAGCTCGTCTTTAGTCATCTGAACGCCTGCAATAATATTTGTGACTTCTACATCAGAATTTGCCGGTTTATGTGCTAATGCTCTTGAAAGATTATCACTAACATTTAGTAGTTCTTTAGCAAATGTAGCAATTGCATAATCTTTTGCTTCGTCACGTGCTTTTTCTAAACGCTTCCTTGTATTGTCTATTTCGGCAGTAGTTCTTATTAGCTTATCTTTTAGCTCTTCAATCTCGGCTTTTAACGCTGTTATCTCCGGATTTTCCGTTTCAACTATCTCTTCAGCAATATCATTTATTGTTTGTTCATTATTTTCTATATTATCGTCTATCATATTATTTACTTTATATTTATGTTCTTTTTTGAGATATATATAGATATAATAAAAATTTTTTCAATGGTATACTCGTTTAATTTGAAAAATTGGCGTCGTTGTTTCGTATTTTTTTATCCTCACGTACTAGTATGTACGCTGCGGTCAAAAAATATGAAACGCCTTGCTCTTTTCCAAATTAAACTTCGTCTACTATTTATTTTTACTTATGGAGTACAGATTGTATTATGATGAGACAGTCAGGAAGAAAAAGCAATCAATTACGTCCTATTTCATTAGAATTATCCCCGCTTATTAATGCGGAAGGTTCATGTCTTATTAAAATCGGTAATACACATGTCATGTGTAGTGCTACTTGTGAAACTACCGTACCGCCATTCTTGAGGGGACAAAATCAAGGCTGGATTACTGCCGAGTACGGTATGCTTCCCGGTTCTACATCACAGCGTATTAAAAGAGAAGCGGCACTCGGAAAACAAGGCGGCAGAACGCAAGAGATACAGCGTTTAATAGGTAGGGCGATGCGATGTGTAATTGACGTGAAGAAACTCGGCGAGAGGCAAATTATCATAGATTGTGATGTTATTAATGCTGACGGTGGTACTAGAACTGCAGCAATAACAGGGAGCTACGTAGCATTGCACCTAGCTATTAGGTCCTTGATGAAAAAGAGAGTTTTAAAGGTGAACCCGTTAATTAGTCAAATTGCAGCTATTTCTTGCGGTATATATAAAGGTGAGGCGATACTAGATTTGGATTATTTAGAAGATAGTGATGCGGACGTGGATAGTAATTTTGTGTTTGCAGGTAACGGTAATTTAATCGAAGTACAAGGCACGGCAGAGAAAAATCCTTTTTCCGAAGAGCAGTTTTTAGCAATGTTAAAACTTGCTAAAGGCGGAGCTGCGGAATTATTTAAACTACAAAATCATGTACTGCTTGGGTCTTAGAAAGTTGCTAAGTGGATCCGTTTTCCCGTCATTGCAAAAAATGCTAATTTATAGCATTTTTTTGTTATTTTTCTGGATTGCCGCATCGCTTTGCTCCTCGCAATAACGGTGCATGTATCCACGCAACCAATCTTCCACGAGAATAACGTATTTATTAAGCGTATGGATTATCATCAAAAGCAATATGTTCACCTGATAATATAATTGTCTTATCTCGATTGGTATTATTTATAAATACCTTATGATTAAGATCTGTTACTTTAACACTACTATGTGGTCCTAAGATTAATTCTGCAACATTGCCTAGGCTTTCAAACGTAACACGCTGATTAGCTCCAATTGTTATTTTATTGGGGTATATATTAATATTTGCTGTTCTACTTTCTTCGGTAAAAGTAATAGTTCTATATTTTGGATCGTTCATATTTTCCTCTTTGAATGAATTTTAAGTTATAAAATCATTACTACAATATTCCATATACTACTTCAATTAAAAATTTTTTAACCTAGCTCTTTACTCAATTTATAATTGCTATTATAGTGTATTTTTTAAATTTAAGCGGCTATGGTATTAAGATTATATTATTGTCTAGTATGCCTTATAATTATTTTTGATATTAATAAGGTACATGCTTCGGCATGGTTGTTAGAGCAGGGAAGATATAGATAGGGGGTTAATAAAGTTAATAAGATATCAAAAAACGAGAAAAAGCAAAGAGAAGAAGCCGTTTTATACATAAGAGAAAGAGTAGCTTATCTATGGGAATACCTCAAAAAAGTAAGCGATCAGCCGAGTCTTCATGCAAAAATCTTACGACAAATAAAAAGATTAGAGCAGAAGATAGTAGAATTATCCTCTGATCAATATGAGCAATTTGTAAGTAGTACTGTAGAATACGGTATTACCGATAATCAAAATATTGGAGTACATTTTTTGTACAAAGAAGATAAATTTTTGAATGAAAAAAACATAAGCACGGATGCTTCTATTTACTATAAATTGAAGCTATTTGAAGATAAAGATTTTGTTATTTCGGCTCAGCCTAAAATTTTAATGAGTAAGAGTAAAAAATTTAAAGAAGATTTTTTAGGCGAGATATCTTTACTAATGGGAATGTCTAAAAATATCCGCCCTGTTACTATTTTTAATCAAAATATATTTAGCTTTGGACATTCAATTAATATTGGTTCTAAGAAGATGTATTATAATTTTTCTACTTGTGAAGGGATTAAATTTAAAAACAGCATAATGCTTACAAGTTTTACAAAATACCATACTCGGCAAAATTACGGCTATGTATATGATAGTTCAGTTTATGAGCAGCTAGGAATTGCAAAGATAATTAATTTTGGTAAAGAGAATAGAAACTTGTTAACTGCTCAAATCGGTTATTTTGGGGATCGCAGTTTTTCAAATAAGAAATATAAAATATCAGGTATAAGTTTTTCAGCATGGTTAGATGTATAAATGAAGATATAATATTACAGATAATCAGAGATAAAAACTTATTAGGTAAAAAACAAGCTACTAGTTTAAAAGCTATGATCGAAGAAGCAATTATCGATAATGAGATAATGATTGATATATTATATGAAAATAGAATATTGCCGCTAATAAGCAATATTGCTTATATTAAAATTTATAATTATTCTTATATACAAGCCTATGTAGTGAATGGTTATTGTATATATGAAGATGTTCACGGTAATACCATAACTGCTATACATGATCTAAAAATATTGTTTAGTAATAATAATATTTTTAGATCTATAATGCTGATCAAGAAATATTATTTTTATAAATTATTAGAAAAAAATTTCGCCCATTTAACTAGTATCAAACCAAAATATGCTCTTGAATTTAAAGTCGGACCGATTATTGCTAAGAATATTAATTATACCAATAAAATAATTAATATTTTTCGTCGTGTTTATAGCCACATTGATTTATCTGCCGGTTTTATTTCATGTTGCTAATAATATAGGCTATTGTTTGCAAAATATTTTAAAATCTCTGTTATTTATAAGGGCAGTAAGAGAATCGCCTTCGGTAGGGTTGCATGGATTGAAAAGCATATTTGGTGTCATACCGTGGTTTGACCATATTAGTATTTTTAACTGGATCCCGCGATCAAGTCGCGGGATGACAGAGGTGGAATCGCTTCACAAAACAAGTAGTACTAAAAATCATTCGGTGGAATCACAAATTTTTCAAAATGAGGCGAAAGCTTTACCGGTTTATACAGTACCGTTATATAAAATTAAGTAAGTTAAGGTCAATAATTAAAAATATTTCATTAATTAATTATCCAAAAGATAAGCTAGGCGTTAAAATTATTATCGAAGATGACGATTATCTAATGATTAAAGAAATAGTGTTATATAATTTACCGTCTTATTTTCATGTTATATCTGTTCCGAAAAGTCTACCAAGAACTAAAAGCCGAAAGTCCTTAATTATGCTCTAGAATATTCACGTGGCGAGTATCTAGTAGTATATGATGCTGAAGATAAACCTAAACCTGAACGGCTACTTAAAGCTCTAGCAATATTTAAAAACTTGCCTCTAGAATATGCTTGTCCTCAAGCTAAGCTTAATTTTTATAATAAAAAGGAGAATATTTTAACCAAAATGTTTAATATAGAATATAGTTTATGGTTTGAATATATCTTGAAAGGATTAAGTTTGCTAAAACTTCCTACACCTCTTGGGGGTACTAGTAATCATATTAAATAAGCTTGGCGGATGGGATGCTTATAATGTAACAGAAGATGCCGAACTTGGTATAAGAATTTACTCACAGAACTATAAAGTAGCTATTCTTGATTCCTATACTCTAGAAGAAGCTCCGAATAGTTTAGGTAATTGGTTAAATCAAAGATCACGTTGTATTCAAGGCTTTTTGCAAACATTTTTGGTATTTAAAGCACAAAAAGATAAATGCCAAAAGTTTACTTTATTGCAAGTAATAACAATTTATATTTTCATCGGCTTATCTACTTATAATTTTTGGAGTTTACCCTTTATAATATTGTCTATTGTTATAAATAAAAATTCTATAATTAATTATTTATGGCTTATTAATAGTATTTTTTCGCTTTTATATCTATATGGTACAGCTCTGTATATATTAAAAAATTCTTTAAAAAGCGGAAAAGTAAAATTTCAGGATATAGTAGCTTTGATCTTATGGGCTAGTTATTTTATATTACATACTGTAGCTTCATATAAAGTAGTATTTGAAATAATTTGCTACCCTTTGAATTTGAAATGGAGTAAAACTAAACACGGCACTATTTTAGAGGATTTTGAGAAAGAATAGACCTCTAATAAAAAAAATTTTATTCTTGCCCCTTGAACTAACAAAAATAAAATATATATAGTATGTACATTTAAAGATTTAATAATTGGAGGTTAAAATGTCTTTTAAACCATTACATGATAGAATTGCAATAAAGCCTATCGAACAAGAAGAAAAAACTAAAGGTGGAATTATTATTCCGGATACTGTAAAAGAAAAGCCGATGCAAGGTGAAATAGTAGCCGTAGGTAACGGTATTCGTAATAAAAAAGGCGAAATTCATCCTTTAGAGCTAAAAGTAGGCGATAAAGTTTTATACGGTAAATGGGCAGGCACCGAAATTGAAATTGAAGGCGCAAAACTGATCGTTATGAAAGAAAGCGACGTATTTGGTATTATTAATTAATTATTTATTTTAAGGAGAAATTAAATATGGCAACAAAACTTATTAAGCACGGTTCAAAAGCTCGTGAGCAAATGCTAGAAGGCATTAATATACTTGCAGATGCAGTAAAAGTTACTTTAGGTCCAAAAGGTAGAAATGTACTTATCGAGCAATCATTCGGTTCACCGAAAATTACCAAAGACGGTGTGACGGTTGCAAAATCGGTCGAGTTAAAAGATAAAATTAGAAATGCAGGAGCTCAGCTATTAAAATCAGCTGCTACAAAAGCTGCAGAAGTAGCCGGTGATGGTACTACTACAGCTACGGTACTTGCTAGAGCTTTGGCTCGTGAGGGTAATAAGCTAGTAGCTGCCGGTTATAATCCTATGGATTTAAAGCGTGGTATGGATTTAGCGGTAAACGCAGTAGTAGAAGAAATTAAAAAATCCAGTAAAAAAATCAATAGCCAAGAGGAAATCGCACAAGTTGGTACTATCTCTTCAAACGGTGATAAGGAAATCGGTGAGAAAATTGCTAAGGCAATGGAGGAAGTCGGTAAAGAAGGTGTAATAACCGTTGAGGAAGCAAAGAATTTTAGCTTCGATGTTGAAGTAGTTAAAGGTATGATGTTTGATAGAGGTTATCTATCACCGTATTTTGTAACGAATTCCGAGAAAATGGTTGCTGAGCTTGAAAATCCTTTCATCTTACTATTTGAAAAAAAATTATCAAATTTACAACCGATGTTACCTATACTTGAGGCTGTAGTACAATCACAACGCCCGCTATTAATTATTGCTGAGGATGTTGAGGGCGAAGCTCTTGCAACGCTTGTAGTCAATAGATTACGTGGTGGTTTAAAAGTTGCGGCAGTAAAAGCTCCCGGTTTTGGCGATAGAAGAAAAGCAATGATGGAGGATATTGCTATCCTAACTAAAGGTGAGCTTATTACTGAAGATTTAGGTATGAAGCTTGAAAATGTGAGTATTAAGAGTCTAGGGACGGCAAAAAGAGTAACAATTTCTAAAGAAAATACCGTAATTGTTGACGGTAACGGTGATAAGAAAAATATTGAAGATAGAGTATTACAAATTAAATCTCAAATAGCTGAAACTACTTCTGATTATGATAAAGAAAAACTACAAGAGCGTTTAGCTAAACTTTCCGGCGGTGTTGCCGTATTAAAGGTTGGCGGTGCTACGGAAGTTGAAGTGAAAGAGCGTAAAGATCGTGTTGAAGATGCACTTGCTGCTACAAGAGCGGCAGTTGAGGAAGGTGTTGTTGCCGGTGGCGGTGTAACATTACTTCATGCATCACAACCTTTAACAAAGCTTAAAGTAGAGAATAAGGATCAACAAGCAGGTATTGAAATAGTAATAGAAGCTTTAAAGGATCCGCTAAAACAGATTGTTGAAAATGCCGGTGAAAACGGTGGCGTAGTAGTTGGTAAATTACTAGAACATCAGGATAAAAATTATGGCTTTAATGCTCAAGATATGCAATATGTCGATATGATTAAAGCAGGAATTATTGATCCGGCTAAAGTAGTGCGTACTGCACTTCAAGATGCTGCTTCCGTTGCTTCGTTAATTATTACCACGGAAACTTTAATTGTTGACGAACCTTCTGATAAGGAAGAGCCAATGCCAATGCGTGGCGGTATGGGAGGCATGGGCGGTATGGATTTCTAAGTCTATATCTCTATAAGATAGGTTATGCAATAGATCTAATAAACCCGTTTTGTTGTATTGCTTGTTTCCCTCATTGTAAGGAGGCATTGTTGCGTGGACCGCAAAACCTGTTCAATGTCATATCGTGGCTTGATCACGGTATCCAGAAAACAACTAAAAATACTAATGATACTAGTGTTTTAAATTGGATCCCGCGATCAAGTCGCGGGATGACAATTAAGAAACTGGTCCACGCAGGCAATGCCTGCTCCGCAATGATGATTTTAACAACGTGCCGTACAACACATTATTAAGTCGTAGTAGGACACTGAAAAACTGATTCATGTAACAAATGGGTTTTAAAGCGATTCTTTGCTTAATTTGAAAATAAACTCTTTAATAAAACTCTTCCTCAAAAAATAAAATATAGAATTTCTTGTAATTATTTCAGTAAATGATTGCAAATATTTTTTAATTAATTATAATGGTTCAACCTTTGGTATTTATCCTATGAGACTGTTAACAAAATAATTTTAAAGCTAATTAAATTCTTTTTAACTGCAAATTATAAGATTTTTTTGAAATAGGGATATTTATTACTGTAAAAATCTTGTTGATTTTCGTTTAAAAATCTCTTTAATTATCAATTAAAGTTATTTTGTTAACAGCCTTATATAGGATGATCAAAAGGTTTAAAGCGGTTTTACGCTTTAATTATTAAGAATAGATTTCTTGTTGAAGCTATAGGCAAGGTTAATCTATTTTTAGCTTTTGGTCGGTTAAACTATGCTAACTAAAATTAGTAAGGTTTTAGAAAAATTACTATTCTTATTTTAAAAAAATCTTATAATTTATACGGTTAAGAAAGACTAAAATAAGATAATTTAAATTTTATATATAAAACTTAAAAATTAGGTTCTAAAAGCAATCTAAATAATGTGAATTTAGGATAAAAGATAAAATAATAGGGTAGGGTAGTGCGAAGCTTGCCACAAGCTTAATTTTTCCTGTTAATATCAACTAAAGCTGGGTTTTATTAATATTTACTAAAAATAGCAAATTAATTAGAAATATTAATAGAACTTAATCAAGTTTATTGCTTTAATTGGTGTTTAGTTATTCGTAAGTATAACTATTAACTGAATTAGTATAAATTAAAGAGGTAGTTTTGCTTCAAAGGGTTATTAAAAATTTAAATCATAATTTATCTAAACATGATATTGCTGCTCAAATAACAGGTAGGATCAAACATCCAATATCAATTTTATATAAATTATATCGTAAGGGTATAAAGTTAGAAGAATTAACAGATATTTTTGTGATAAGCATAGTGGTAATAGATGAAGAGAAATGTTATAAAGCTTTAAAAGCAGTTCATGATCTTTATGAGTATGAAAAGGATAAACTTAAAAATTATATTCTTAATCCTAAACCAAACGGCTATCAATCTTTGCATACTATTATCACAACTGAGGATAATTATAAAATAGAGATACAAATACGTGATCATAAGATGCATTATCATGCAGATAGCGGTGAAGCTGCACACTGGAAATATAAAAATAGTTTTTAGCTGATATACACTTCTTTTTTTTCTAAAGTATATGCCTATTCCTTTAGGAAGAAGTTTGAAATAATGAATATCCAAGATGAAAGACGACTTCTATCTTAATTTATTTTTTTATTTTGTATTATTTCACCGGAGCTAATTTTACCGTATGGCTTAATTCTTGTTAAACGTTCTACGCTATCGGCAATATTCTTATCAAAAATTTTGCTAATATCAGCATGTGTACATATTGTATCCTCTATAGCATCATGAAGAAGGGCAACATTTATCATATATGATTTGTAAAGTTTAGGAGCTTCAGGAGCTGTAAAATCTGCAAGCATGATTGCAACTTCTATAGGGTGAGAATAATAAGGCTCACCTGATTGACGCATTTGAGAAGCATGATATTTACGGGTATAATAAAGACCTTTTTCAATTTCTGTTATATCTATAGGTGAGTCTACTATAGTATTCAAATATTTAATTCGATCAATTAATTTTTTACTATAATCACAAACCTCAAATTTTTTCTGCCAAATATCAATATCTTCCATAAACCTACTAATTATTTAAACTTCTTCCTAAAGGAATAGGCATATACTTTAGAAAAAAAAGAAGTGTATATCAGCTAAAAACTATTTTTATAAGAAAATTAATAAGATTTTAGAAAAACATGATATTTATTTTTTAAATTTATCGATAATCAATGGTTAAGCACAAGTTAAACTATATCTTGATTTTTAAATAGGATTATATTTTTGTGATTTTTTTACACAGTTACATTACATTAATATTAATTTTTGTTAACATGATAAATTGAATATATTACTATAATAATAGCTAGTATCTTAAGTAAAAATATAAAAATAGTTAATAAAACTTAATAAAAAGAAAAGCATTTTTTTATTTATTCTCAAATATTTTTTCACTTTAGTGGTTTATAACTTCTTGCAATATATTAAAAATTTAGTAAGCATTGTTAATTGTAAAGATGGATTATTATTCAATCTATTTTTATATATATCGAAATACAATTTAAATTAAAGGTAAATTATGACTAAAAAACTAGTTGATAACAAAATAGCTCCTAATAAAGCAGAGTACGATAAGAAATTTTCGCATGTCTTAGGTGTTACCCCATATCGTGGGGCAGTAACCTTACCGAAGACAATGGCTTGAGTTTGCGAAGAATTAAAGTTGTTAAAGGATAGCTCACAGAAAAATGAGATGGAAGGAGGAAAAAAGCCTTTCCTGGTGATGTTGACTTTCCTGATGATACTCTAAGTGCACCGGCAATTAAAGATGGACATCTTCTTAGCGGTGGAAAAGAAGATAAGAGGGATTCTGTTAATTATACTAATGCAGAAATGCGATAATTTTCATCTGACAAAACATTTGATTGGAGAGATGGAAGCAAGTATCATCATGTTCATGAAGTAAAAGCCGGTGACAAGTTTGATATACATTGGGATTATACCATGGCACATAAAACACGTGGTTATACATATGCGATCACTGATCATCCTACTGACTTTTCTCAAAGACTAACTTTAATGAGCTTAAGACATTTTTTGAAAATATAAGCCAAGCAAAACCATTTTGGAGACATCCATTACCTGCTTCTACCGATCACTCAATAATTCTCCCGGAAAGAGAAGCAGGATTTCGCGTTCTTTTAGAAAGATGGATAATCGCTGATACCGGCATGGCATTTCATCAATCATGGGTTCTTGAATATGAAGCAAGTTTAGGCAGTGAAGGGCCCTGGACATGGACACCATCATCACGATGCTTAATTAAGCTTTAAAGCAACTTAATAGCGAGTGGTTGTGCGCTAAGCGACTCAAAGCTTTGTTGTGCGGATGGATACCCAAGTCGTCATTGCGAGGAAAAATTGAAAATTTTGACAAAGCAATCGCGGACCAAAATCTTGAGATTGCCACGCTCCTTTCAGTCGATCGCAATGACGGTTTAGTATCCACGCAACAATGCTTAAATTCTTGCGTTACTATCTACTCAAAGCTTTTAGGCCTTCCTTTAAGCCGTCTTTTATAAATGAAATTTTAGCTTGTTTGCCGTCTGCGGTAATTAGTTCTATATAATTATCGTTTGATAAAATTATGTCTAGATCGTCTTTTGTAATAATAGCTAAAGCCTGACAGCCGTTTACTGTACAATTTACGTATTTTCCGGCTGCTATTCGTTTGTCACCGCTATTAATAACTGTACCTGCCGGAATTTGAACATTTGACGGGACTATTTCTATTATTTTTAATTCCTGTTCTTCTTGCTCCCCATTGAAATAACCTATGTGATAAATGGCTAATATTTCCTTTTCTTTATCTTTCTCTAGATTATTAATTTGTTGTGATAAGAAGCAAAGTTGTTTTTTCTCATTATTAAGAGTACAATTTAAAGTCCAAGCTCCGTACTTTTTTGGTGCTGTTGATGCGTTGACGTTTCCTATGCTATACAAAACAAAAGTGCCGGTTATTATAAATAATCCACTAAAAACAAAAGCAACTTTTTTTATACAATCTTTCATATAATTTTTAACCTTTTTAAAATATTTTCTTTTCCTAAAATTTCTGCAATCTCAAATACGCTAGGTGATGCAGTCATACCTGTTATTAAAGCTCTTACCGGTTTCATAATGTCATTCAGCTTTAAGTCGTTTGCTGCTGCTATTTCTTTAAATTTATTCTGTACAGATTCCTTATCAAACTGCTCAAGTTCGCTTAAGTTTTCTATAACTTGTTTAATTAAATTCTTATCGCAATTTTCTATAATTTCTTTTGAATCTTGGTTGTAGATAATAGGCGAATCTACTAGATAAATTTGAGCAAGGCGTGTTAGTTCTAGTAATGTTTCACTTCTAACTAACAAGCTTGGCATTGCTTGTTTGATATAGCCTATTTCCTGCTCACTAACCTTAAACTTCTTCGGCAACTCTACTGCTAGGGGTAATTTGTACGTCAATCCGGTACTCGCATCCTCACGTATGTCTATATACGCTGCGGTGCTGCGTTCCGTGTTTTCTTCAAATTCCTTCCTATAAGCGAGCTTCCGAAGAAGTTTATTATAATTTTGTTCCAATATCTCTACAGTCTTTGAAGTTAAGCTATCATTGTCAAGCATTCTTAAGTAATGAGCGTTAAGGCTATTCATCTTAGCAAAATCAAGCTTAGAAGGTGATTTACCAAGTGAATCAAGATTAAACCAGTCTATAGCCTGAGTCATTGAGATAATTTCATCATCGCCGTGACTCCATCCAAGACGCAGTAAATAATTACACAAACTTTCCGGTAAATACCCCATATCCTTATAAGCTTCAACGCCTAATGCTCCATGCCTTTTGGATAATTTTGTTCCGTCTGCTCCATGAATTAACGGTATATGAGTCATGCTCGGTACTTCATATCCGAAAGCCTGATAAATAGCGAGTTGCCTTGCTGCATTGGTTAAATGATCGTCACCTCTAATAATATGAGTTATACCCATATCATGATCGTCTACTACAACGGCTAGCATGTAAGTAGCAGTGCCGTTTGCTCTTAATAGTACCATATCGTCTATATGAGAGTTTTCAATTACTACCTCACCTTGTAAGGTGTCATGAATTGTTATGCTACCCTCTCTTGGAGTTTTTAGACGTATTACCGGCTTAATATCAGTAGGATAGATAGATGGATCTTTGTCACGCCACTCGCTATTAAAAATAAAATGTTGTTTATTTTCTAAAGCTTGTTGTCGCTGTCTTTCTATTTCTTCTTGGCTAGTAAAACAATAATATGCTTTACCGTTTTGCAGTAATTTTAGTGCAGCTTCTTTGTAAAGATTATTACGTTTAGACTGGAATATAACCTCACCGTTCCAATCAAGCCCTAGCCATTTTAGACCTGAGAATATAGCTTCTACCGCTTCTTTAGTTGACCTTTCTTTATCAGTGTCTTCAATGCGAAGCAAGAACTTACCGTTATGATGCCTTGCGAACAAATAATTAAAAAGGGCGGTTCTTGCCGAACCTATATGTAAAAACCCCGTTGGTGACGGAGCAAATCTAGTAATTACGTTATTAGTCATTTATTATCTTTTTTAAATATATACTAAGAACTGTGTCATACCGTGGCTTGACCACGGTATCCAGAAAACAACTAAACATACTAATAATACTAGTATGTTTAACTGGATCCCGCGATCAAGTCGGCTTTGTTGCATGGATCAGTTTTTGCGTCATTGCGAGGAAATTGCATAGCAATTAACGAAGCAATCCAGTAAAAAATGCTAAAATTAGCATTTTTTTATTATTTTTCTGGATTGCCACGCTCCTTACAGTCGCTTGCAATGACGATTCGGTATTCATGCAACAAGGCTGATCAAGTTAGCTAGAATAACACATACTCTTTCTCCCCAAACACATAAAATAATTTACGTCTATATCATCGCTTAATTTCCACTCATTTTTAGCCGGATCATATACCAAGCCTTTCAGCTCTTTAATTTCAATTTCGGTATCCGTAAGCATTTCGTAAATTTCCAACGGTTTTAGGAATTTGCTATAATCATGAGTGTTTTTTGGTACCCAACCTAAAATATATTCGGCAACTATTATTCCAAGTATATAAGCTTTTTTAGTACGGTTAATCGTAGAAATTATTGCCATACCGTTTGGCTTAATATGCTTCACCAAATTTAGTATAAATTGCTGTACGTTTTCTACATGTTCAATAACCTCAAGACAAATTACCACATCATATAGCTTGTTACTTTCTAATTCTTCTATAGTAGATTGTAAATAATTTACCTTTACGCCGTTTTCCTTAGCATAAGCAGTTGCCGTTTCAATATTACTTTGCAGTGCATCAATTGCTGTAACGTTAAAACCTTGAGCCGCTAAAGGCGTTGCAATTAACCCTCCACCGCAACCGACGTCTAATATTTCTAATTTAGAAATATCGTTAGACATCTTCTCAAACTCTACTTCTAGAGGTAATTTGTGCGTCAATCCGCTGCTCGCATCCTCACGTACTTCTATGTACGCTGCAGTGCTGTGCTGCGTATTTCCTACAAATTCCTCTCTATAAGCGAGTTTGGAAAGGTGTCTATTGTAATGCGTAGTTATTTTCTCTATTATATATTCAAAGCGAATAGGGTTTATTCGGTGTAAGATACCGAATTCTCCATCCTTATTCCACCAATTATGAGAAATTTTCTCAAATTTTTCTAATTCTCTTTTATCAATTGAAGACATAGTCTATGATTCTTTCCAATATCATCCCGTGGCTTGACCATGGGCTTCATAAGTACAGCCTAAGAACTTTAGTGGATCCCGTGGTCAAGCCACGGGATAACAAGAGGCCATACAACAAACATATATAATATACTCAGATGACTTTAATAATACTAGCCTTAATTTTAATTAGCTGCATATTTGCTCCGCTTGGCTGCATTGCCCTATGGAAGAGATATATTTATTTCGGTGACGGGTTTGCTCATAGTAGTTTTTTAGTGGCTAGCATAAGTATTATAGCACATGTTCCATTAATATATTCAGGCATAATAGTTGCAATTCTTTTTTCGTTTTTTGTGTTTATTTTTAAAAATAATTCTGAAAAAAACGCAGTTATTAATTTGATTTCTAGCTTCATGCTAGCTGTTGCTTTAGTTATTAATTATTTTACTTCTTTGCAGAATAATATAGTGAATTTGTTGTTTGGGGATATTTTATCCGTATCTTTTAATGATTTGATGATACTTGCAATAGTGCTAATAACTATTATAGGCTTTATAGTATATTTTTATAATCAAATTCTTCTTATCATTATCAATAGGGATATTGCCGTCATAAAAGGCTTAAAGGTTAATACTATTGAGCTAATATTTTTACTTCTTCTCTCATTATCGGTATTTTCTGCTATAAAGATTGTCGGAGTACTTATGGTAACTGCTATTTTACTTATTCCTGCAATGATTGCACGGTTTGTAGCATATAGCCCCTCCCAGATGATTATAATATCAATTCTTATATCTTTATTTATTAATTTTTGTGCCGCATTTAGCTCTCTCTACTTTGATTTACCTTTAACTCCATTGTTTATTATATTAGGTACGTTTCTTTATGGTTTGTTGTATTTAAAGCGATTATTATGAACAAAAATGAATTTACTGAATATGTCAAAGAATTGTTAGAACCATATGGTTCAGTAGCCGTTCGTGCAATGTTTGGTGGATATGGATAAGGGTGGTGTTATGATAGGAATTATTAAGAGCAATGAATTATATTTTAAGTCAGACCTAAGCACTTATGAATATTTTCAATCTTTCGGTTCTGAGTCATTTGTATATCAAAGTAAAGGTAAACTTGTAACTCTATCATATCGGAAGGTGTTACCTGAAATTATGGAGGATCAAGAGTTATTAGGTAAGTGGTTTAAATTAGTTTTGAATGCTGCTATTAATAGTCAAAAGACAAAATAAATGTTGCCCCGTGGTTTGGCCAGCATTGTTGTGTGTGAAGTTTTTTTCCGTCATTGCGAGAAGGCGTCATAGGCGTCGACGAAGAAATCTCAGGTACGATTCCTGAGATTGCCACGCTCCTTGCAGTCGCTCGCAATGACGTTAGAATCTATCCACGTTTTTCATAATCTCAAGATAATCAATTTTGCCGTTTGTAAGTAAAGGTATTTCTGAATCGGTAATAATTACTTTTGGTAAATGTAGTAAAGAAATTTGAGCTTTAGATACAGCATCTGCAAAGTTCTCTCTATTTATATCGGAACCGGTAGTAAGTAAAATAATCTTTTCTCCGTGCGTTTTATCGGGAATAGAAATAGCAGCGTGCAAGGAATCAGGATCAATTTCGCTTGCAAGCTCTTCAATTTTTGTAAGAGATATCATGTCCCCTGCTATTTTAGCAAAGCGTTTTAAACGTCCTAAAATTGTTATATATCCTTCAGAATCGATTTTGACTATATCGCCTGTGTCGTACCATTCTTTATAAGTACGGTGACCTTCTAAGTCCAAGTAACCAAGCATGATGTTAGGACCCTTAATGAATAAACGTCCCCCTTCATTTATGCCCTCTACTTTCTCAAGCTTATAATCAATTTTCGGTAATAATCTTCCTACCGTGCCTGCTTTATTATGCATAGGGGTATTGCAAGTTATAATAGGTGAGGCTTCTGTAATCCCATATCCTTCAAAAATACGTATGCCGTACTTGTTAAGCCAAAATTGTCTTGTAGATTCTTTTAATTTCTCGCTACCGGCAAATATATAGCGTAATGAGTAAAAATCATATGGGTGAGCGTAATTAGCATAACCGTTTAAAAAAGTATCGGTAGAAATTAATATAGTTGCTCCAATATCGTATATCACTTCAGGAATGCTACGATAATTTAGTGGAGAAGGATATAGAAACAGCTTAATACCGTTTAAAGTTGTAATAATTGCACCACTAAGACCAAAACAATGAAATAGCGGTAGCGCATTAAATACTATATCTTCAGGGCTAAAAGGTACTTTAGCAGTTATTTGATATCTATTAGTTTGTAAATTTCTGTGAGATAATAATACGGCTTTAGGTTCACCTTCAGTACCCGAAGTAAAAATTATCACTGCCGGTTTTTCGTCATCACGATTACGACAAAAATAATTGTAATAAGTTTGGGCACAATAACTTCCTATTTTTGCTTTTAGTTTTAGAGCTGTACCACTCTGATTTTTAAAATCTTCTAAATATATTATTTTAATACCGAAATCTAATAAGTTAGTTATTAATTCATGTAAATTTGCTTTCTCAATAAATTGTTTTGAAGTGTAAACTACTTTAACTTGTGCAAGTTTACAGGAATTAATAATAGTACTTATGCCGCTGCTCCAGTTAATTATAGCAGGAACATAACCGCTAGATTGCATAGCGTAAAAAGTAATTAACGTATTCGTGGTATTAGGCAACATTAAGCCTAAATTTCTGCCAAAGATATTATTCTTTTTGATTAAATCACCTAGGATAAAAGATTTTAATATTAAATCTCGATAAGTAACCGCATTATTTTCAAAATCATCAACTATTTTTTTCTTAAATCCATGAATTTTAGCAGCTTCTATAAGAGATGAGAATACAGTATTTTTATAGTCTGAACTCTCAAACATCATGTCAGCCATGATATCATAAAGAGTCCTAGATATATAACTGCGTCGTTCTTGATTGCTTGTAGCATCCATATTAGCGAATTTTACCGGCGGTAAAACGGTTATAGTAATTTTAGGAAATATTTTTCTTTTTAATATGTTTTTTAATTTTGATAAATGAGTAAATTGAGTACCGTCTATTCTAACCGGTAAGACGGTAGCACCGGCTTTATCGGCAATCATCCCCGGTCCTTCGTATATTTTCATTAAAGAGCCGGTAACGCTTATTCTACCTTCAGGGAAAATTGCTACTTTCTGATCCTTTTGTACTTCTTTTACTAAAGTCTTTATTGCCATTGGGTTACTTGGATCAACCGGCAAAGTTTTTGCCATACGTAAAAACGGTTTAATCCACCATATTTTTTGTATATCGGGACTAATTGCAAAAGTCATTTCTTCTCGTAAGTAAGTAGCAATTAGCGGCGGATCTAGATATGAAATATGGTTAGCGACCACTACTACTTTTTTACCTGCTTTTTGAAAATTTTCAAATCCTTTAACTTCAACCTTATACATAAGATCAAAACAGATTTGGAATATTCTTCGCAATAGCTTAAACGGAATAATTTTAACTTCAGGTATTAAACGGTAAATATGTATAGTAACGATTATATTAGCTAGGCTAATAAATAATATAATCCAGGGTATAGTGAAATTTAGGTAAAATAATAAAGATAGAATTATTGTTGATCCCACCATGAAAATGGAATTGATAAGATTGTTAACGGCAATAATTCGACTACGATGAGCAGGGTTTGCGTAATGCTGTAATATCGCAAAAAGAGGAACGATATATAATCCGCCTATTGCTGCTAAGAACAATAAATCTATAACTATTCGCCAATTATGTCTTTTCGATAAAAATACTAAAATACTTTTTAGCTGAGTAGGTTCGTAGTTAACTGAGCTAATTCTACTTGCAAAGAATAAATCAATACCGAAAATACTAATGCCTAGGGCTGAAATAAATAGATATTTAACGGTAATCTCATCTTCAAATATTTTGCTACATAAAAACGAACCGACCCCAACACCAAGCGAGAAAACCGCTAAAAATAAATTAGCAACATTCTCATCAGCTTTAAAAGTTACCTTAGCAAGTAAAGGTATTTGAGAAATTATAGCAGCTCCGATAAACCAAAACCATGAAATACCAAGTATAGCTAAATATATCTGTTTTTTTGCTTTGGCATATTTAATCATATTTATGCTTTCATCTATAATATTAAAATTCATTTTAATATCACGATTTGCGTTTTTAGATTTTGGGGAAAACAGGCTTGTAATAAAGCCAAGAAAAGCGATGGTAATTAAGGAATAAATTATAAAATTATTGCTGATTGTACAATAGCTGCCAATTATAGTACCGATAAAAATACCGATAAAAGTTCCGGCTTCAACAAAGCCGTTAGCTTCAAGTAGTTCGTCTTTATTTAGGTGATCAGGTAATACGCTATATTTGATTGGACCGAAAAGAGTAGAATGTATACCCATTAAGCAAATAGAACAAAACAGGATTAACAGATTATTATGATGAAATCCGTAAATTGCAAAGGCAATTATACCGATTTCACAAATCTTAATAATTTTAATAAGATTTGCACGCTCGTATTTATCGGCAATTTGTCCTGCTATGCTTGCGAATATTATAGAAGGTAATACAAAAGTAGCATTAGCAATTAAAACAAGTAGATTATTATATTTACTTAAAGCTCCTGAAATACCATAAGTTATAAGGATTACCAGAGCATTTTTTAATATATTATCATTAAGACAACCGCATAATTGCACTATAAAATTCGGTAAAAATCGTCTATCTTTGAAAAGATATAGTTTGTTTGTGTCCATGATATAAAATATTTTAAATGCCAATTTTGTTGGGTGACTCTTATGTCATTCCCGTGAAAACAGGAATCCAGTAATTAAAAAATATAAATACAGTAAGTTTTTAAAACTAAAAACTCGATTTATCTCGCCTTACCCTGGATTCCCGCCTATGCGGGAATGACATAAGCGAGCCATGCAACAAAACCTAAACTCCCCAAATATTAGCAATTTATATTAATATGTCAAATGTGGTGCTTATTTACTTTCTGTTTCTAAGCGTCTTGATTTTATTAATTCATCTGCAAGAGAAATTTTTTCGTCCGTAGAATCAGTGTAATTTTTTACTATTGTTTGTAATGCAGATAAAGCTTGGCTTGTAGTATCTTTCGTTTTAACTTTCTTTCTTCTTTGTAAATTCTTTTTTAAGGCAGTTGATAAATTATCAAATTTAGCTGGTGATTTGGCTTTTTTCGGTGCTTCTTTGATATCTTTGGTAGATGACATAAATAAATTATCTTTTCACATTAGTATTATTATATTATATTATGGATATTTTGGAAAATAAAACTATAAATAATCTATGAATCAAAGTAATATAATCTCTCCTGAGTTACTGGATGAGAGAAGAAATATTGCAAGGCAAGGGGGCGGTGAAGTTAGGATCAACGCACAACATCAAAAAGGTAAGTTAACTGCACGAGAACGCATAGAAGTATTATTAGATCCGAATAGCTTTACCGAAACAGGTATGTTTGTATCCCATAGATGCGATAATTTTGGGATGCAGGATAAAAAGTTTTTAGGTGACGGCGTTGTAACGGGACACGGTACGATAAACGGTAGGTTGGTATTTATTTATAGCCAAGATTTTACCGTACTCGGTGGCTCTCTCGGCGAATATCATGCTAAGAAAATCTGCGATATTATCGATCAAGCTATAGAAACCGGTGCTCCCGTAATCGGTATTAACGACTCAGGGGGAGCAAGAATTCAAGAAGGGGTTGATGCTCTGGCCGGATACGGTGAATTATTTCAGCGTAATGTTTTAGCGTCGGGTGTCATCCCTCAAATTACCCTAATTATGGGACCTTGTGCCGGTGGTGCGGTATATTCTCCTGCCTTAACCGATTTTATATTTATGGTTAAAAATAGTTCTTATATGTTCGTAACTGGTCCCGATGTAGTAAAAACCGTTACGGGTGAAGAAGTAAGCCAAGAAAAGCTTGGCGGTGCTAGGATGCATACCACTAAAAGCGGCGTTGCCGATCTTGCATTCAACAATGATATAGAAGCATTGCTTGAAATTCGTAAATTCTTTAATTTCCTTCCGTCATCCAATCGTAGTCCTCTTCCTGTCCGTTCGACTGTTGATCCTGCCGATAGAGTTGATATGTCTCTTAGCACGTTAATACCTAACACTCCTAATAAGCCTTATGATATGAAAGAGCTTGTTGAGCGTATCGTTGATGAGGGAGAATTTTTTGAACTACAACCTGATTTTGCTAAGAATATCATTATTGGCTTTGGTTATATGGAAGGTTATCCGGTAGGATTTGTGGCTAATCAGCCTTTGCATTTAGCAGGATGTTTAGATATAAACGCCTCAAGAAAAGCAGCAAGATTTATTAGATTTTGTGATGCTTTCAATATTCCTATAGTAAGCCTTGTTGATGTGCCTGGATTTCTGCCTGGTACATCCCAAGAGCATGACGGTATTATTAAACACGGGGCTAAGCTGTTATACGCTTATGCGGAAGCTACAGTGCCGAAGATTACTGTAATTACCCGTAAGGCTTATGGGGGTGCTTATATAGTTATGAACTCCAAGCATCTTAGAGGCGATATAAACTATGCTTGGTTTAATTCGGAAATCGCCGTTATGGGGGCAGAGGGAGCAGCCGAGATAATATTTAAGGAAGAATGTAAAAACCCTGAAGCTAAAAAACAAAAAATCGATGAATATAGGAAAGTAGTAACTTCGCCTTTTGTTGCGGCATCTAGGGGATATTTGGATGATATTATAAGACCGCAAAATACCAGATGGCGAATATGTAAGGCGTTAAATTTCCTGCGTACTAAAAAAGTAGCACTGCCTTGGAAGAAGCATGATAATTTGCCGCTTTAGCTGTCATCCCGTGGTTTGACCACGGGATCTCAGAATACAGTCTGTGACACAAGACCCCGTGGTCAAGCCACGGGGTGACATTAGGATACAAAAAACTATGAATAAACCATTATTTGATAAAATTTTAATTGCTAATCGTAGCGAGATCGCCGTTAGGATAATACGTACCTTAAAAAAGATGGGGATAAAGTCGGTTGCAGTATATTCTGAAGCAGATACAAACTCAATGTATGTGCAGCATGCAGATGAGGCTTATTATATAGGTGATTCCCCTGCAACGGAAAGTTATTTATCTATTAAAAATATTATTTCGGCGATTCGTGAAAGTGGCGCAAGTGCAGTACATCCAGGTTACGGTTTTTTATCAGAAAATCCGAATTTTGCCAATATTCTTAAAAGAGAAGGTGTTGTTTTAATAGGACCGAGTGCCGGAACTATTAAAAAAATGGGCGATAAAATCGAAGCAAAAAAGATAGCGATAGAAGCCGGAGTTAGCACCGTTCCAGGTTATATGGGAACTATAAACGATGTTAAACAAGCTATAGATATTGCTAAAGAGATTGGTTTTCCGGTAATAGTAAAAGCGGCTGCCGGCGGCGGTGGGCGTGGTATGAGAGTAGTGAATAATCCCGCTGAAATGGCCAATGCTTTTGAGTCGGCAAAGCTTGAAGCAGCCAATAGTTTTAGTGACGATAGATTATTTATTGAGAAGTTAATTCAAACTCCCCGTCATATCGAAATTCAGCTAATTGCCGATCAATACGGCAATAGTGTATGTCTCGGAGAGCGGGAATGTTCAATACAGCGTCACCATCAAAAAGTAATCGAAGAAGCACCAAGTTCTTTTATTACTGAAGATATAAGGCAAGAAATGTATAGGCAGGTAATATCCTTATCTCAAAAAGTGGGATATTATTCGGCCGGTACCGTTGAGTTTATAGTAGATAGCAATAAAAATTTCTATTTTTTAGAGATGAATACTAGGTTGCAAGTCGAGCATCCTGTTACTGAACTAATTACCGGTATAGATATCGTTGAAGAGATGATACAAATCGCAGCCGGCGAGAAATTATCATTTACGCAAGATGACGTAAAATTAAAAGGTTGGGCATTTGAATCACGAATTTGTGCCGAAAACCCAAGCCGAGGTTTCTTACCTTCTAGTGGTAGAATTATAGCTTATTCCGAACCTGCAAAGAGTCCTAATATCCGTATAGATACAGGGATTGGGCTTGGCGGCGAAGTAAGTATGTTTTATGACTCAATGATTGCAAAATTATGTACTTATGGTGAAACAAGAGAGCAGGCAATTGAGCTAATGCGTTCTGCTTTGAGTTCTTATATAATTAACGGTATTGCTCATAATATCAGTTTCTTAGAAGCGGTAATGCTGCATCCACGCTTTGTTAGCGGCGATATTTCTACTGCCTTTATTCAAGAAGAATATCCTGATGGTTTTTCCGGAGCTAGTCTAACTTCAGAAGTAACTACCGTATTTTTAGCAACGGCTATTTTTATTTATATATCGGAGCAAAGACGTGCTTCTTTAATTTCCGGCAATATTAACAATCAGGCTAACAAAATAGGTACAAGGTGGGTAGTAACTATCGATGATAAACTATTTCCCGTATTGATTACACCTGTTGAAAACGGCTATAATATACGTCACGAAAGCGATAGAATATATATTCGTAGTAACTGGAATTTAGGTAATGAACTTTTTACGGCTATAATTAACGGTAAAAAGACAAATGTGAAAATTGAGAATATCAGAACCGGTTATTTATTATCGCATGCCGGTATTAGCGTAAAAGCCTTTGTACGCTCTCCTCGTATATCAGAACTTGAAGCGTTGATGGTCTCAAAAGTAGTGGTGGAAGAAAGCTCCGAACTACAAGCTCCTCTAAGCGGTCAGATTGCTGCGATAAAGGTGAAAGAAGGGCAGGAAGTGACGGCAGGACAAGAAATTATGATTTTAACTGCTATGAAAATGGAAAACCTGATTCTTGCCGAAAGAGACGGAAAAATAGCTAAAATTTTTGTTAATGAAAAGGATAATGTTGTAAGAGGGCAGGTATTATTAGAATTTGCTTGATATACTAGGTTCTGTAAAGGAAAATTCAATTATTTATATTTTCAGATATTTTTTAGCGAAAATTAATAAGATGTTTGTAGTAATAGTTGTTCCTATTTCAAAACAATCTTATAATTTGCAGCAAAGAAGAGCAAAAATAGGTTAATTTAATTTTCCTTCACAGAACCTAATATATTGTCTTTCGCTTATAATTCGCTACTATAGTAAACTCAGCTCCATGTTATGACAAGCGTAAGGGTAGAGCCTATATATTAATAGGCAAGACAACGAACAACGAAGTACAAAATGGAGATCAGTTTACTATATTCATTTATTTAGAATGTATCCATATTAATTAAGTCAAAATTTTTCTCAATAATTGAAATATTTGAGCTAGCTTTTTCAAATAGATAATGATTTTTGTTTACCTTATTATATGCTTCTGCAGCTTCTATAAATTCTTCTTGATTAAGGTAACACTCTCCTAAATAATACTATGCTTCTTGATAATAATTAGAGCTTTTGTGTATTTTACTATACATGTCTATAGCTTCTTTATATTTCTCATTCCTAAAATAATTATTTCCTTCCGTAAGATTTGGATGAGCCATGGTTCCTCCGTATTTTAATTAGATACATATATTACCATGAAATATGAGAATCATATTTCATGGTAATATATGTATCTAATTAATGTGCAAGAGGTTTTGTCGTCATTGCGAGGAAAAATTGTAAGTTTTGATGAAGCAATCTAGTTAAAAGTACTAATAATATTAGTATTTTTAACTAGACCCCGTGGACAAGCCACAGGGTAACAATTAGGAAACTGGTCCACGCAACAACGCCTATGCGGGAATGACATAAGAGCAGGCAATGAAGCAATCTTATCGTCAGAATGACATTATTAAAGCTCAGAATTAAATATTTTTATATCACCGCCTAAAGACGTTTCTTCATCAAGTCCCTCAAGGACAAAAGTGTGAAATATACCTGATTTAGAAGGAGTATGTTCTAATCTAGAGCCTGTGTTAGGTTTTTCAGTTTCAACCTTAAAATCAGAAACATAGCCCTCGTCTTCTACTACAGTATTTGTATTTATTGGAATTTTCTTCCCGCTAGAATAATCTTCTAACAGTGCTTTAATTTCTGTGAAATTTTGTAAATCTTTAGATAGTTGTTTTTTGAATTTAGAAAATTTTTGCTTTATTTGTTCTGATGATAAATTCTTATATCCGTCATGATGTGATGATATACTTGTTTTTAATATCCTCTCTAAATATATATTTGTAGTTAGGATTATTAGCTTTTTCACACAATGTAGAAATCTCAGTGACTTGAGTTAGTTGACACGATACATCGCTATGTAAGTTATCTTTTTCCCATCCTTTAACATTATAGTTAGCACCGTGTTTAAGTAAATATTTTACTATTGTAACCTGCCCATGCTCTGATGCAGGCATTAAAGGTGATACATCTTTATTGCCATTAATCTTTGCCCCTGCATCTAATAATGTTTTTACCGCATTTAAATTACCGTATATTATTGCTATTTCTAGAGCTACATCTAAATTAGCATTTTTAGATAAAAGATACTTTGCAATTTCTTTTCTATTTTTTAAATTTGCGGTACTTAATGGTGTGTTAAAACGATATTCAGTATTAACATCAAAACCGTATATTTCAACAAATTTTTTAATTACTTCAAGCTTATTTTCGTTTATTGCTTTAAAAAAGATTTGCTTATGAAGATCGTTTACATTTTGACCACCTTGTGCTGCTTCTTCTAAGGTTGTATTTAAATAAGTTGCTCCTTTTATTAAAAGATCACATGTAATGTCTGTTTTCCAAACCGGCAGTCACATTTAGTGTATTAGAACCATAATGACTAAAATTTACATTCGCTCCTTTTTCTTCTACAAAATACTTTACTAAAATTAAAATTTTATTATGTATTGCTTGTATTAGGCTGGGATTAGGTTCAAACGTAAGATGCTTAAGTAAATGTTCAGCTTGTGCATTGTTGTTTTTAAGTGTAAATTCTAATGCTTTGTATTTATTTGCACCTTGCGATATAAGGCCTTCCATGAGATTTATTTTATTTAAATTCAGATCATCTAAGCTAGCTATAATATTTAATGCTGTCCCGTCTTTAGGATGAAACGCATCAAAATATTGTTTTAAATACCCTAGAGTTATTACATTTTCTGTTTTAGTAGTTTCCGGCTTAGTAGTTCTTTTAATTTTAGAACCACCGGAGTTGTGGAGGAGTTGTGCATGATAATTTACCTTAAATTAATTTATAGCGTGCGTACTATAGATTAATCTAAGTAAATTATCAATATCTTAATTGATAGTAAAATAATTTACGATTTCTTAACTTTAAGTTGTATCTGATGGTTCTCTAATTTTACTTTACTTACATAATCAGGCGTGAAATTTTTAGCAAACTCGCCTAAAGTTTGTTCTTTAATAAAGTCTCCATAATTATCAATTATCTTAGATAAATCAAACTCGCTTATTATCTCAATGAAAATCCTGTCAGTGATAGAGAAATCGGCATCTTTTCGAGCCTGTTGTATAAAGCGTACAATGTCTCTTGCGTATCCTTCTTCTATTAACTCAGGTGTCAGCTCTAAATCAAGTATTAACAAGCTACTATTATTCTCAAAACTTGCTGCTCCTTTGATATGTGAATACGGCTCTAAAACTAGCTTATATTCGTCACTATTTAAGGTTTCACCGCATATAGCTAAACCGCCTGCGATAGCTTCCCACTCACCTTTTTTAGAAGCGGCTATAATCTCTTTCATTTTATGCGGCAAACGTTTACCAAGCATTGGGAAATTTATCGATAGTTTTTTGTTGGCGTAATTCTCTAGATCGTCACGATAAATTACCGCCTTAACATTAATTTCATCTTTAATTAAATCTTCAAAATCTTTGAGGTTGTTATTATGTTTACTGATAATAGCTATGCTAGCAAGTGGCTGCCTTACCCTGATATTTTCAGTGCTTCGGATAAATAGGCTATTACTGCAAATATCAAGCGCGTTATCCATAGTAGCAACCAGCTCGTGATTTATTTCAAAGTCTGAGAGAGTAGGGTAGTTGCAGAGATGTACGCTAATCTTGTCATTGCGAGGCACTGAAAGTGCCGTGGCAATCTTATGAGATACTCCTGAGACTGCTTCGTCAAGACTTGTGTCTTTCCTCGCAATGACGTTTGATTTTTCTGAGAGTGCCGTGTCGTTACGCTCCTCACAGTGACGTAATCCCTTATATATCGCTTCCGAAATCATAGGCACTAGTGCCGACATCGCAATAGCCATGGTTTCTAAACATGAATATAGAGTATTATAAGCATTTTGCTTATCTGTATCTTTTTCGCTTTTCCAAAATCTAGCTCGGCTTCGTCTTATATACCAGTTATTCAACACTTCAAAAAATTCTGAAACTGCATGATAAGCTGTTTGCGTATCGAAATTATCTAAGCTCTCTTTAATTTTTTGTACGGCTATTTTAAGCTTAGATAATATATAAACATCAAGTACGTTTTTAGAGCTAAAATTAAGCTCGCCTTTAAGCGAATCAGCATTAGCATACATAGTAAAAAAATGGTAAGCATTCCATATAGGTTTGATAAATAGACGAAGCGTATCAAATACCATTTTGCCGTCTTTATCAATTAATAGCTCCTGACCTTTAACAACATTTGAAGATAACATCGTAACTCTTAAAGCGTCAGAGCCGTATTTATCAAATAACTCCAGCGGATCGGCGTAGTTATTAAGACGCTTTGAAAGTTTTTGACCTGTAGCGTCTAAAATTACGCCGTGGCATATACAATTTAAAAACGGTGGGCGATCAAATAAAGCGGTAGATAGCACCATTAAAGTATAAAACCATCCGCGTGTTTGAGCTGAATACTCAACTATAAAATCAGCCGGGAAATGATCCTCAAACCACTTTTTATTTTCAAAAGGGTAATGGGCTTGCCCATATGGCATTGAACCGCTTTCAAACCAGCAATCAAACACGTCTTCTATTCTACGCATTGTTGATTTACCGGTTGGATCGTCGGGATTTGGTCTTGTCAGTTCATCGATAAACGGACGATGTAAATCAGTAACTTTAACACCAAAATCTTTCTCTAATTCCTCTATAGAGCCGTAAACGTCTATGCGTGGATATTTTGGATCATCGGACTTCCATACAGGCAGCGGCGTTCCCCAGAATCTATTACGGCTTATCGACCAATCACGAGCATTTTCAAGCCACTTACCAAATAAATTATCTTTAATATGGAAAGGTATCCAGTTAATTTGCTGATTTAACTCTACCATTCTATCTTTAAACTGCGTAACCTTTACGTACCATGACGGAACAGCCTTATATATAAGAGGCGTATCTGTTCGCCAGCAATGAGGATAATTATGAATATACTGCTCGGTTTTTAGCCAATTTCCTTGCTCTTTCAGTTTGATTATTATTTTGTCATTTGCATCAAATACTTGTAAGCCCTCTAAATCAGGAATTTCTTTAGTGAATTTACCGCTATTATCAACAGGACAAACAAGCTCAATACCTTTCGATTCACAAAGTATTTGGTCATCTTCACCAAAGCCTGGAGCCATATGTATGACTCCCGTGCCGTCACCCTCAACCACGAAATCGCCTGCAAATATCTTGAAGCTGTTTGGATGATTCTCGAAATAGTCGAATAAAGATTTATAGCTCAATCCTTGAAGTTCTGAGCCTTTAATTATCTCAAAATTTTCTTCACCACTAAGTCCTAATTCTTTAGCATATTTAAAGACGGAAGAAGCAGCTATTATATAACAAACATCATTTTTAGGGACTAATGCATAATCTATATCACTACCGACTGCTAAGGCTAAATTTGACGGCAATGTCCAAGGTGTCGTCGTCCAAGCGAGTATACGGTATTCTTTAAAAGATCCTGTGGTCGTAGCCACGGGATGACATAGTACAAAACTCACCGTTACAGCTTTATCGGCTCGCTCACGATAAGAATTATCAAGTCTTGTTTCAAAATTAGAAAGCGGTGTTTCGCATGCCCAAGAATAAGGCATTACCCGCATAGATTCATACAATAACCCCTTATTATATAACTCCTTAAATGCCCAAAGTACGGATTCCATAAAATTCTTATCCATAGTTTTATAAGAATTTTTAAAATCCACCCATCTTGCTTGACGAGTTACATATTCTTCCCAATCATTAGCATATTTCATTACCGAAGCTCTGCAATGTGCATTAAACTTCTCTATACCAAAATTAGCTATTGCAAGACGTCCTGAAATGCCAAGTTCTTTCTCTGATTGCATTTCAGCAGGAAGACCGTGACAGTCCCAGCCAAAGTGACGCTCGACTTTCTTACCTTTTACGGTTTGGTATCTAGCATATACGTCTTTAATAAAGCCGGTAAGCAAATGACCGTAATGCGGCAAACCGTTTGCAAAAGGCGGGCCGTCATAAAAAATAAATTCTGACTCTCCGTTCCTATCATCAATAGATTTTTGGAATATATTATTGTCTTGCCAAAATTTTAGTATCTCTCGCTCTAAGCCTGCAAAATCAGTATTCGAGCTAACTTCAGGATAATATTTAGTATTTGTCATTATTTTAGAAATTATTTTTAAAAATATCTTAATTATATGCAAGAGAGGTCATAATACAAGAATTTTTAAGGTATTTAAGAAAGTAATAAGGTGTATTACAGATTAAAAGATGATATAGAAATTTTGTCTAACTCAATTCATTTCACTATTAGTTACTACCTATCGTTTCAGCTCCATAAGCCGATAATATTTGTGCTTCGTATTCTAAATATTTCCACTCTTCATTTAAATATTTAAACATTACTTCAGCTCCAGTATATTTTGTTAAATCGCTAAGGTACTGTGCTTTAGCATCACTTTCTACTTTATTACTTAAATTCTTGAATCTCTTTATACTCAGGTACATTCTTATATTTAGTAACAGTACGGCTCTTTATCGTCTCTTTCTCTATCCGTGCTTTTTTATAAATTGGCTCATAGCCCTTAATTTGCCTTATACATACGTTATAATTTAGTAGTTGGATATATAAATTGGTTTTGCTAAAGAAATATCATCATAAGTTTTTAATTTTTTCTTAGGTGGATAAGTATATATTGGCTTCGGCTCTATTTGTTTAGTTTCTTCTATAAGCTCTTTTTCTAAATATTGTTGTTCTTCGGTATAGGCGATTTCTTTTAAACTTACATATTTCTTTTCTGTTTTATAAGAATAATATTTGTCATCATTTATCTTCTCTTGAAGATCTAAATTATTTTTATACGCTTTAGCAAGTTCAGAGAAAAGTATCTTCAATGTTTTTGAATTTTCACCGAAATAACTTATAGGGATAACTTGATTATTAACTAATGTTCTATCATGTTCTTTATTAGAACATTCTTTTTTAAATTGAGTTTTCATATTATGTGAATTAGCGAATCAAAACAATATTGCAACTTAATTGTAAGCTAGCCCAAGCTTTGTCTGCTGTATATATCGGATAATTTTTTCCTGTCCTTTTTCTTCCGCAAGTAAAGCCATCAAGGAAGCAGAATCAAGAATTATTGTTATGAGAAGACATTATTGGGTTACAAGTTAAAATTTAGAATTTTCTTTATTTGCTTCTTGATATTTCTGCTTTAAAAATTCATCAACAAATGATTCTGATTTAGAACCATGTTGTTTAAACAATGCTTGAGCTTCTTTTACAGCCTTATGACAAGTGATTAAATGTAATTCATTATTAACTTTATTTATTTTGATATGGAGTTAATATTACCCATTAAGCATATCTACGTAAACATTCTAACTATGGGGATATTTGAAGGGGCGAGTAATTTTTTCATCTGTGAGAAAGTTTTTACTATATTTTCTACGACAGTCTCAATAAATTTATCGGTTTCAATATAATTTTCCGATTCGTCTTGGATATAAAAAAGAATAGATGAAACATAAACCGAGAGCAATAAGCTTCTTTTGGTATAATAGTTAAAATTAAGAGATTTATCACCGGCATAACGCCAAATAGCATCACAACTACGGAATGCAACTTCAGTTCCTTGTATTGGGTTTAATGCAAAATAAGCGGCATTCTTACTATGAATAATAGGAAGTACGGTTTTGACCCTAATCTTTACGGCTAAAGATATTTTTTCTCTTATTTTTGATGGTTCTGCTATTATCTTTAAGCTTTCTAGCATAATATTATCTAAATACTCTTCCAAAAATCCTACTATTTCGGATAAACCTTCTGGAAAAACTATTAAGCTATAGCCTTTTGCAAAACCGCATTTTTCTTCTGCTGCTTCGAGTAGTTTATTATTCCATTCATTAAACGGTAATAATTCTAATAAAGATTGCACGAAGTTTATTTTTTTGATATGGTGTTCTTCTTGAATGCTCATATTTTTAACCTTGACATACAACTTAATTATAGGGTACAGTTCAATAAACCACAATATCTTTTAAGGAGAGTAATTTTAGTGATACTAGTAAATGTTCACGCCGGTAATTGTGATAATACGCTTAAGAATTTTAAGAAAAAGCTACAAAGAGAGCTTTATTTTCGTAAGATGAAAGAACAGCGTTATTATGAAACACCTTCAGCGAAGCGTGTTCGTAAAGCACAAGAAGCAGCGAGAAGACAGAGAAAATTTGCTCGTAAAAAAATGTTTGATGAATAAAATTTCAAACAATTTTCATACTAAATATAAAGCTAGAAATATTAATATTTCTAGCTTTTTTTATCGTCATCTAGTTGCTTGACCATGTGTTGTACGAACGTTCAAGATGTCATTCCTGCGAAAGCAGGAATTCAAAAAAATAGCCATACAAAATTACGTATTTGATGAAATCAATATAATAAAAAAACAAGTTTTTATATGTTTGACTGGATTCCCGCTTCCACGGGAATGACATAAAAACAATCAATGCAACAACACCCCGCTTTTGCAGAAATGACAATAAGGTACTTAAAACTTGAATATTTCCAATTAGCTTTTTTTTATGTTATAAAGAACTGTTATAGTCATATAAACAGTATCTATGCTTAGTTATCTTAAACAAAATTTACGTTCTTATTTTTCTAGTAGAGTACTAATTTTTACTTTAGCAACAGCAGCTATTATTTTTGCTTGTGCTACTTTTTATGTGATATCTTTAGAATCAAAGAATTTTAGTACGATTATTGGATTTTTATTAGTTGATTTAGCAATTTTTTTAATTTTAGGTATTTTACTAACTCAAAAATTTTTTACTAAAAATAATAATAACGATAGTTCTAAATTACAAAATCGTATTGTAATTGCCTTTAGTTTAGTTGCAGCTATTCCAACTATAATTGTTTCGGTATTTTCTGTTTATTTTTTTAATCTTAGTGTTCAAGCTTGGTTTGATAAGAAGATTTCTACGGTTCTTGATCAATCCGTGATAGTTGCAGAATCTTATATCGCCGAGCATAAATTACAGCTAAAAGAAACGGCTTTAGCCGTTGCTGAAGATTTAAGCGATATGTATTACGATTTAATTCACAATCCCGCTTTATTTACTAAAACACTTAATACTGAAGCAGAGATGCGTTCGCTTGATGAGGCTATAGTTTTAAACAAATCTACTAATACTATAGTAGCTAATAGTTATTTAAGTTTTTTATTATCATTTGCAACTATCCCTGCACATTTAATTAAAAAAGCGGATTTAGGTGAACCGGTGGAAGTAAAATCCGATCCAACCAAAATAAGGATGCTGATTAAATTAAAAGAGTATCATGATGTGTATTTATTAGTCGGTAGATTAGTAGATAATAAAATTATCGACCATGTAGATGCAACTAACGGAGCAGCTGCCGAGTATAATAGCCTTAAAAATGAAATAGATAATATACAGATTAAGTTCTCTATAATGTTTATCTTTATTGCCTTATTACTTCTTTTTGTAGCTATAAGTTTCGGGGTTATATTTACTGCTAAAATAGTAAAACCTATTAAAAAATTAGTTACTGCAACCGACAAAGTTAAAGGTGGCGATTTAACGGTACAAGTGCCTGAAAATGAAGTAGATAAAGACGAAATAGGCACGCTTTATGTGGCATTTAATAGAATGATTAAGCAGCTTTCTCGCCAGCAGCGTGATTTAGTTATAGCACAGAGGGCTATGGCTTGGTCGGATGTTGCAAAAAAAGTAGCCCATGAAATCAAGAATCCGTTAACTCCTATTTTACTTGCTTCTGAAAGATTGTTGAAGAAATTTAGCCCTGAAATTAAGGAAAGGGTAGAATTTGAAAATTATTTAAAAATGATTATTCGCCATACTAACGATATTAAAAATATAGTATCCGAATTTGTTCTTTTTGCACGTCTTCCTGCTCCTAAATTTACGAAGAGTGAATTAGTTTATTTAGTTAAACATATTGTTGAAGCACGTAAATTACTTAATGATAATATTTTGTATAAATTTGAGTCTAACGTAGAACAATTTGATTTTATGTGTGATGCTACCCAAATAAATCAAGTTATGATCAATTTGTTGAAAAACGCAGAAGAGTCAATAGAAGGGCGAGAATCCGGAAAAATAGAAGTTACTATAGATGCTAAAGACGATTTTATTAGCGTTGTTGTAACGGATAACGGTAAAGGATTCCCGCCTGAGCTAATAGGCAAAGCTACCGAAAGCTATGTTACGACCAGCAGTAAAGGTATGGGAGTAGGGCTTGCTATAGTTAAAAGAATAGTCGAAGAACATTGCGGCATTCTAGATATAGCAAACAGAGAAGAAGAGGGAGCAATAATCGATATAAAATTTGATTTAAAAGAATTGGATTTAAAGGCTAAGCGTTTGGAAATGTAGTATTTTACTAGAGGATGAAGGAAAATTTAGAATCAATTATTTATCACCTAATATGAACACAAATCATAAACAAAAAGCAAAGTTATGAATGTAGAAGTCACGGAGTTTTTAGCAAAAGAGCTTATTGCAGAACAATTCCCTAAATGGTTTCATTTACCTATCAAACCGGTTGAATTTAGTGGTCATGATAATAGAACCTTTCATTTAGGCGATGAAATGTTAATTAGATGACCAAGTGCAGCAAAATAATATAGGTGCGGTTTCAAAAGAACACAAATGGTTACCAATATTAGCACCTAACTTGTCATGTCATATCCCTAAGCCTTGAGCTTTAGGTAAACCTTCAAAAAATTATCCTTGGAATTGGTCAATATATAAATGGATTGAAGGAAAAAGTGCAAATAGCTTTGATACTAGTAGCTTAAATTTATCTCTAATTGCTTCTGATCTAGAAAAATTTCTAAATGAATTACATAAGATTGATATAATTGATGGACCTGTTCCAGGTACTCATAACTTTTGGCGTGGAGGTGATCTTGCAGTTTATGACCTTGAGACAAAAGTAGCAATTAAAAATTTAAAAGATTTGATTGATGCAGATAAAGTTCTATCTGTTTGGGAAAAAGCATTAAATTCTCAGTGGAATAAAAAACCTATATGGATTCATGGTGATTTTGTAAGTGGTAATATTATTATAATTATAAAAAATGGTAAGCTTAATGCAGTAATCGATTTGGAGGTATGGGTATTGGTGATCCTGCTTGTGATTTGGTAATAATTTGGACTTTTCTGCAAAATGAAGCAAGAGAAATTTTTAAAGAACAGCTAGCATTAGATGATGATACTTGGGCAAGAGCACGAGGTTGGGCTTTGTGGAAAGCTTTAATTGCTCCACTAGATGGTCTTGATGCTGTTAAGAATTTACAAATTATTCATGATATTTTATATAAGCATGAAAAATTATGATTGAGATAGCTATTTATAAATACTATATCAATGAGTAATAGACATTTGCGAAGTATATAATGAGCATGCCCGGCGACTAGATTTTAACTAAGTTTTGTAATGATTATAAACCGTTAAAGAAGGATCTAAACTAGATATATAGAACAAAAATAAAAAAAATAAAATAATTTCAAAATTGTAGTTGACATAGCTGATTATATTGCATATAACTACACCTATCCAAAGCGATAAATGAAAAAAAGTCGCAGCTGTTTTTAAAAGTCAATAATTAGATATAGATAGTGACAGTAAGCATGTACATATCACAAAAGTGATAATTAAACCTGTCAATTTTTAAAGTAAAACTGACAGAATTAAACTTGAGAGTTTGATCCTGGCTCAGAACGAACGCTATCGGTATGCTTAACACATGCAAGTCGAACGGACTAATTGGAGCTTGCTCCAATTAGTTAGTGGCAGACGGGTGAGTAACGCGTGGGAATCTACCCATCAGTACGGAATAACTTTTAGAAATAAAAGCTAATACCGTATATTCTCTACGGAGGAAAGGTTTATCGCTGATGGATGAGCCCGCGTCAGATTAGGTAGTTGGTGAGGTAATGGCTCACCAAGCCGACGATCTGTAGCTGGTCTGAGAGGATGATCAGCCACACTGGGACTGAGACACGGCCCAGACTCCTACGGGAGGCAGCAGTGGGGAATATTGGACAATGGGCGAAAGCCTGATCCAGCAATACCGAGTGAGTGATGAAGGCCTTAGGGTTGTAAAGCTCTTTTAGCAGGGAAGATAATGACGTTACTTGCAGAAAAAGCCCCGGCTAACTCCGTGCCAGCAGCCGCGGTAAGACGGAGGGGGCTAGCGTTGTTCGGAATTACTGGGCGTAAAGAGTGCGTAGGCGGTTTAGTAAGTTGGAAGTGAAAGCCCGGGGCTTAACCTCGGAATTGCTTTCAAAACTACTAATCTAGAGTGTAGTAGGGGATGATGGAATTCCTAGTGTAGAGGTGAAATTCTTAGATATTAGGAGGAACACCGGTGGCGAAGGCGGTCATCTGGGCTGCAACTGACGCTGATGCACGAAAGCGTGGGGAGCAAACAGGATTAGATACCCTGGTAGTCCACGCCGTAAACGATGAGTGCTAGATATCGGAAGATTCTCTTTCGGTTTCGCAGCTAACGCATTAAGCACTCCGCCTGGGGAGTACGGTCGCAAGATTAAAACTCAAAGGAATTGACGGGGGCTCGCACAAGCGGTGGAGCATGCGGTTTAATTCGATGTTACGCGAAAAACCTTACCAACCCTTGACATGGTGGTCGTGAATCGCAGAGATGCTTTTCTTCAGCTCGGCTGGACCACACACAGGTGTTGCATGGCTGTCGTCAGCTCGTGTCGTGAGATGTTGGGTTAAGTCCCGCAACGAGCGCAACCCTCATTCTTATTTGCCAGCGGGTAATGCCGGGAACTATAAGAAAACTGCCGGTGATAAGCCGGAGGAAGGTGGGGACGACGTCAAGTCATCATGGCCCTTACGGGTTGGGCTACACGCGTGCTACAATGGTGTTTACAGAGGGAAGCAAGACGGCGACGTGGAGCAAATCCCTAAAAGACATCTCAGTTCGGATTGTTCTCTGCAACTCGAGAGCATGAAGTTGGAATCGCTAGTAATCGCGGATCAGCATGCCGCGGTGAATACGTTCTCGGGCCTTGTACACACTGCCCGTCACGCCATGGGAGTTGGTTTTACCTGAAGGTGGTGAGCTAACGCAAGAGGCAGCCAACCACGGTAAAATTAGCGACTGGGGTGAAGTCGTAACAAGGTAGCCGTAGGGGAACCTGCGGCTGGATTACCTCCTTAAAGACTAAATTAGTATATTACTTGTACAAGTATAAGTAATTACTCAGTCCAAATATTTACTGTCACTATCTTTAACTAATTGTTTGCTTTTAAGACTATAATTTCTTTTCTTTTTTCAATTTCCTATATCTCTTCTCAAAAACAATACTGTTTTGTCTAAAGAATAAGTAATAAAACTTATTTGCTTATATACTCATTAGACTTATTGCATATACTCCTTTTAAAGGTAGTTTGTCCACAGAATCTAGTAATGCTTGACATATTTTATATTAACAATATCTTTTTATTAAAATTTTGGAGATATTTAGATTAACTTATGAAAATTGCTAAATTACAGGCAAAGATACTTTTTTCAGCATTAAATGAATGGAATAACGCCGGTTTACTTGATGATAATACGACTATATTACTTAAACACGATATAGAAATATTAAATTTTGGTTGGAAGAAATTAGCTAGATATTCTTTTGGGGTTTCTTTAATATGTATAGTTAATGCTATTTTGTCTGATCGTTATCTACGCGAATTATTAGAATATATTTTTAATGCCCCGCATCTGCTGAAATTTATTACCTTATCAACTTTATCGGGAATAATTTATTTTGTTGATTTTAAAAGGCAGCAACAAAAACCAGAGAAAATTTTTAGTAATGGGGCAGTATTATTTTGAGGGGTCTTAACCACTGTTTGTGCTATTTATCAACTAGAAAAAGCATTTGATTCAGGGAGTGGACATTTTTCCATTTTATTGCTTTTATCTTTATATTGTTTATACCATATTAGGATATTTCTCTAAATCAAATTTAATTTGGTGCGTTGCTTTAATTTCACTAGGTAGTTGGATGAGAGCAGAAACCGGGTATATGTCAGGATGGGGAGTATATTACTTAGGTATGAATTATCCATACTTACTGTAGTAGAAGGTGGAAGGCTTGCTTACATGAATATCCAAGCCGTCATTGCGAGCGACTAAAGGCTTTGTTGCATGGCTCGAAAAACCTACTCGATGTCATTCCCGCTTTCGCGGGAATGACATAAAACAAGCCATGCAACAAAGCAGCGACTGCAAGGAGCGTGGCAATCTATAAAAAATAGTAAAAAATCTGTAAATCAGAATTTTTTACTGGATTGCTTCGTCAATTGCTATGCAATTTCCTCGCAATGACGGCAAAACCAATCCACGCGAGTAATGCTAAGTCATTCAATAGACCTCTTCGGAAACTCTACTTCTAGAGGTAATTTGTACGTCGATCCGGTACTCGAATCCTCACGTACTCTTTTGTACGCTGCGGTTCTGCGTTCCGTGTCTCCTTCAAATTCCTCTCTATAAGCGAGTTTCCGAAGAGGTCTATTGAAATCTAAATATTTCTTAGAATTACTTTACTTAATTCATAATTCAAGTGTGAGAAGTTTATCTCTTCAAATCCTTTTCTCGGAATAATAATCATTGCAAATTTTATAACCTTAAAGTTAGAATCACTAACAATAATTCTAATGAGATGTCGTATACGCCTTTTAATTTTGTTGCGAACTACAGCTTTTTTATTTAGCTTTCTGCTAACTTTGATTCCTAAAAAGGTGTTATATTTTGATTCAAGGAAGATTTTTGGAAGTTTTTTGGCGATTACCAAAATAAAATATCTCTCATGGAGCTTCTTTCCAAGCTTATTTATAAGCTCAAATTCTTTTTGATTTTTTAAAGATGTAATAGACAATTTGATAAGTCAGATTATTTTAAGCAGATAATTTATGTCTACCTTTAGCACGACGTTTTCTTAAGATTGCTCTTCCAGTTGGAGTAGCCATTCTAGATCTAAAACCATGTCTTCTTTTTCTAACTAAATTACTAGGTTGAAATGTACGTTTCATAATATTTATACCGAACGAAAATAAAAATTAATTATTACAAATATGTCATCCCGTGGTCAAGCCACGGGATGACATTAAATACTTAAATATGTGCTTTTGCTTTTTCTACGATACTTACGAATCCGTCACTATTATTGACGGCAAGTTCTGCAAGTACTTTACGATCCATATCGATTTCTGCTTTTTTAAGAGCTCCCATAAATTGAGAGTAAACAAGCCCATGTTCTCTTACTGCTGCATTTATTCTTTGAATCCATAAGCCTCTAAAATCACGTTTACGATTTCTACGATCTCTATAAGCATATTGGAGGGCTTTTTCTACTTTTTCAATAGCTACTCTAAAACAGCTATTTGCTCTACCTCTATAGCCTTTGGCTAATTTAAGGATTTTTTTATGTCGATTTTTGGAAATTTTTCCTGATTTTGCACGTGTCATTGCTTTAGCTCCTAGTTAATTAATTTATACCGTACGGTAAAAAATATTTTTTAATATTATATCCGTCTTGAGGACAAAGTATTGTAGTTCCTCTAAGGTTACGAATTTGAGCTTTAGTACGACGACGCATAAAATGTTTTTTACCTGCTTGAGATGCAATGACCTTGCCGCTAGCAGTAAGTTTAAAACGTTTTTTTACGGCAGATTTTGTTTTTAACTTAGGCATATTGTTCCTTATAATTGGTATTTCTAGGTTTAAACGGTAAAACATTAGGCATACCAAAGCCATATTACCGATGAAACCTAGATAGTAGTTTTTTTTATTAGTTATTGCAAGATTTTTTTATAAAAATATATTATAATGTTTTTAATCAATCGATAATAATTTAAAAATGTTTGGACAAAATCCTAAAAGAAGCATATTAAACGGTGACGGTACTAAGTTAGAGGTACAGTCTATTTTTAAGACTATACAAGGGGAGGGCATTTTTGTAGGTTGTCCTGCGATCTTTATTAGGCTTGGAGGATGTAATCTTGCTTGTAATTTTTGTGATACAGAGTTTGAAGATTTTGATTTAGTAGATATAGATAAGATTTTGAATAAAGTAGAAAGCCTGGCATTAAATTCTAAAAATGAAAAATCGATTAATTTAGTAGTAATAACCGGCGGTGAGCCGATGCGTCAACCTATAGAGTTATTATGTCATAAGTTATTAGACCGAGATGTTAAAGTTCAAATAGAGACTAACGGTACGTTATATCGTTCTTTGCCGAAAGAAGTGTCTATAATTTGTTCGCCGAAGGCAGGTAAAACCGGTTATAGTAAAATAAGAGAAGATTTATTGCCTAAAATTAGTGCGGTGAAATTTATCGTTGCTAAAAATATTTTAGAATATAGTCTCATACCGGAAGTAGGGCAAACCTCTTATAATATACCGGTTTTTATTCAACCTATGGATCAAAACGACCAAAGACTTAATGGCGAAAATAAGGAGTTAGCAGTAAAATTAGCATTAGAAAGCGGTGCTAGATTATCTCTGCAAACTCATAAATTTTTAAATATCCCATAGATTTAGGTCGCCGTATGACCCCTTTTCATCACCTAATAATATTACTATTCCAACGTTACCATTGTCAGAATTAGAAGGGTAAAGCTCTTTAAAAATTTTAATTATATTTTCACCAGCTCCATCACTTTCAGAACGATATAATTTCCCTAAGGTAAGATAATTTTGTCAGCATCTATGTTGCTTTTTGATGTTGATGTTATCATAGATTCAATTGAACTTTCGGTACAGGATTGTTGGAGTTGTGCTACATAGTAATTACCTGCTTTTCATTGTCTAAATTAGAAACCTCCGCATTTTCTGCTTGTTCTCTAACATTTGCTTGGTAGCACATACGTAATATACTACTAAATCTAAGTGAATGTTGCATTCCGGTTCTTTAATTTTTAACAAGAGTATTGATGCATAAGAATCGTCATCTTCACTATCTTCACTCTCGCTGTCACTCCCAATATAGTCAGCGTCAGAAGAGTACATAATAGATTCAAGGAGAAAATCCTTATTATATCCTTGGCAGCAATTTCTTCTCCACAGTTTGAGGGATTTGCAATACGCTTAGGTTGTATCTGTTTCATAATTTCCTTACAAAATAATTTCGGTTAGAACTAAATTTCTTTATCCAATAATCCAATAAATTAAAGAATTTTAACTAAGGTAATGTATTACTCCTATATTCTAGTCAAAAATTAATTTACTTGAATTTTAATTGTACTTAAGTATGATAATGAAGATTTATAATAAGTTAATATGGAGTAATAATGAGTGAAATATTAGAACTTGAAGCAGAATCCCGCACGGAATTCGGTACGGGAGCAGCAAGAGCATTAAGAAGAGCAGGGCGTGTTCCGGCTATTATTTATGGAGCGGGTAAAACACCTGTTAGTATTTCTTTGGAAGAAAAGGAAATAACTAAATATTATAGAAAGCCGGCTTTTATCTCTCAGTTAATTCATTTAACAATTGATAAGAAAAAATATAAAGTATTGCCGAAGGCTGTAGAATTACATCCTGTTACGGATATAGTACGCCATGTTGATTTTGTCTTTTTAGAAGAGAAAACCCAAAAAATGGAAGTACCTGTAGTATATGAAGGAAAAGAAAGAGCTTTAGGCGTTAAAAGAGGTGGGTACTTTAATATAGTAAAAAGAAGAGTTACTTTATTATGTGATGTTAATAATATCCCAAGAAACGTAACTATAGATGTTACTAATATGCCTATTGCTACTTCGCTAAAATCGTCAAAGATAGAATTACCGAAAGGATGTAGTTTTGTTACAAAAAAAGAATTTGTCCTTGCAACTATTATAGGACGTAGAGGAGCAAAAAATTGAAGCTGAAGGGGAACAACAAACCGCTGAAGCAGGGAAGTAAGATAATTCTCACGATAAGGACTTGCTTAGATACTTAAATCGTTATTGCGATGATTCGTAGGCGTTGTTGTATGGCTCGTTTTATGCCATTCCTAGCTAGAAGCGGGAATTCGGTAATCTTTAATTGTTATAATGTGAGCTTGTAGCGGTATCCAGTCTTTGTTAATTTTTTTTCTGGATACCGTGGTCAAGCCACGGTATGACATCGAGTAGGTTTTTCGAGCCATGCAATAATGCTGAGCTAAGAATGACATTATTCTGTACTTCTTGCAAATCAATATTTCTTCAAAAATTTTCCATTACTATTTATTAGATAAATTATTATGATTCTTGTCATTGGTCTTGGTAATCCAGGAAAAGAGTATCAATATACGAGGCATAATGTCGGCTTTATTGTTATAGAGAAAATAGCAAACCAATATAATTCATCATTTAGTACAAAGAAAAAATTCAATTGTGAAATTGCTGAAACTATTAGTGATGGACAAAAGATAATTTTTATAAAGCCCACCACCTATATGAACTTGTCTGGTAAGTCAGTGATATCGGTGAAAACATATTATAATATCCACCCCGCAAAAATCTTTGTTATTCATGATGATATTGATTTAGAAACAGGTAGAATAAAATTTAAAACCGGTGACGGTAATGGCGGGCATAATGGTTTAAAGTCGATTGATGGGGTTATAGGTAATAATTATAACCGGATTAGGATTGGAGTCGGTAGACCGCAAAATAATCAGGATGTAGCAGATTACGTACTTAATAATTTCTCTAAACTGGAGTATGAAACAGTAATGCAAGCTATAGATAGAATCACTAGTAACTTTGGTTTAATATTAGAGAATAAGTTAGAAGAATTTAAGAATAAGATAGCTTGATATATTCAATGTTATTCCTACGACTTGATCGGCGTTGCTGCGTGGATACCAACTCGTCATTGCGAGGAAAAACTGTAAGTTTTGACGAAGCAATCTCAGGAATTCTATACTACTTCACGAGATTGTCACGTCGATGCTACGCATCTCCTCGCAATGACGGGAAAACGATATTAAAACTAAACAGCAAAGATTTATGATACAAAATTTTGAAATTGTTTATGCTGATGAAATGGATAGAACTCATAGCACTATAATTATTGAGGCTTTGAACAAAGATGCTAGAGAACAAAAGGGGTTAGTAGGAGATATTGAATCTTTTTCATTTTCCTGTTTAGATCAGGATAAAAATTTTGTTGTAGGAATTAGCGGTATGAGTTCTTGGGGGGATTTTATATTGATTCACTCTTTGTTAATGAAAATATAAGAAACTAAAATTATGGTACTGTACTAATGCAAAAGGCTGAGGATTTAGCACGTGAACGAGGCTGTAATTTTATTCATCTTGTTACTATGGGCTTCCAAGCAAAATCGTTTTATGAGAAACTGGGGTATAAAATTGAATTTGCTATGCACAGTTACGAAAAAGATTCTATAATGTATTATTTACGGAAAAATTTATGACACTAAAACTCGGAATTGTTGGGTTGCCGAATGTCGGTAAGTCGACGTTATTTAATGCCTTAACGGCAAGTCAGGCTGCAGATGCCGCTAATTATCCGTTTTGTACTATTGAGCCTAATAGCAGCAAAGTTTTAGTGCCTGATGAGCGTTTGCATAAACTAGCAAGCTTAGCTGGAAGCGGTAAAATTATTCCGTCTTATATTGAGTTTGTCGATATTGCAGGGCTTGTTAAAGGAGCAAGCAAAGGGGAAGGGCTAGGTAATAAGTTCTTATCTCATATCAGGGAAGTCGATGCAATACTGCACGTACTGCGTTGTTTTGAAGATGAGGATATAACGCACGTACATAACAAAGTCGATCCGCTGCATGACCTCGAGATTATTGAAACGGAATTAATACTTGCCGATATAGAATCGGTTGAAAAGCGTTTAGCTACAAGTGAAAAACGCTTGAAGTCAGGCGATAAAGCAATGGCAGAGCAGATAGAGCTGTTAAAAGAGGTTTATAAGGTATTAGGTGAGGATAAACCTGCAAGAGTGCTAAATGAAGCTTTAGGAGTTGATAATTTAAAACAATTGCAGTTAATTACCTCTAAGCCCGTTTTATATATATGTAACGTACTTGAAAAAGATGCAGCTATAGGTAATGAATTTACAAAATTAGTAGCGGAAAGAGCAAAGAAAGAAAATGCTAAAAGTGTCGTAATTTCTTCAAAAATAGAAGCTGAAATTGCTTTACTTGAAAGCATGAAAGAAAAGGAAGAGTTTTTAAAATTTATAGGTTTAGACGAAACAGGACTTAGTAAAGTCATTAAAGAGGGGTATAATCTTTTAAACCTTAAAAGCTTTTTTACTATAGGACCAAAGGAAGCCCATAGCTGGACTTTTAAAGACGGCACACTTGCACCAGTTGCTGCCGGTATTATTCATACCGATTTTGAAAAAGGTTTTATCAGAGCGGAAGTTATCGGCTATAAAGATTACATAAATCTCGGTAGTGAAGCAAAAGCCAAGGCAGTAGGTAAAATGCGTTTAGAGGGTAAAGAATATAAAATGCAGGATGGGGATATAGTACATTTTAGATTTAACGTTTAAATACGGTCTCTTGAAGTTCAAGATAGGCTTGATTATATAGTGCAGCAAATTTTGGCTGTTGCCAAGGATAAAATTGCCCTGATTATCTTGTATGGCTCGTATGCTAGAGGTGATTGGGTTAAAGATATGTATACGGAAGATCATATTACTTATAGTTATACAAGTGATTTTGACTTTTTAGTAGAAAAAAAGGTAAATTTAAGGAGCATGCTACTTTAAGGGTAGAATCTAAGATAGCAAAAAGGTTAGAACAAACAGGCTTAAGAAAAGCCGAGGTTTTTTCGCTAAAGCCTTGGATATCTATAATATGCGAATCTATAAGTGAGGTAAATGACAAGCTTGAAAAAGGGCGTTATTTTTATACCGATATTAAGAATGAAGGTATTCTCTTATATGATAGTGGCAAGTTGCAGCTTTCTCGAGCTAAAAATTTGCCTTGGAGTAAAGTACAAGAAATGGCTAAAGAAGATTATGAATACTGGTTTGGTAGAGGCAAGAGTTTTTTTATTAATTGTAAATACCCATTAGAAAGAGGTGATTTTAGTAAAAGTGCTTTTGAGCTGCATCGAGCCACTGAAAGTGTTTACAGTAGCATTTTATTAGTTTTTTCCCGTTACAAACCAAGTTACACGATATAAGAAAGTTAGGTGGATATTGTGCAAATTATAATGTTGAACTACTTAAAGTATTTCCGCAATCGTCTCCCGAACAAAAAGAATGTTTTGAATTACTAGAAAAAGCTTACGTTGATGTAAGATATGATAAAAATTATAGAATTAGCAGAGAGCAGTTACTTTACTTGATTGAGAGAGTAGAAAGATTAAAAATGATAACAGAAAAAATTTATTTGGAGCGGATTAATCGATAAAACTCGATGTAAAAAAATCATTTATGAAAATTATTGCGAAGATTCCGGCATGGATGCTTCTATGCTTATTTATTTTATCACCGACTACGGAAACAATTTATACTTCAGGATTACCGAGTTTAACCAAATATTTCGGCATTGACGGCGGTATCACTCAAATTACGTCTACATTATATTTTCTAGGGTTTGCTCTTGGTATATTATCACTCGGCAGATTATCGGATATTTACGGCAGGAGACCTATAGCTTTATTAGGGCTTTTTATTTATGTTGTATCTTCAATTATTAGCATTTTTGCAGTTAATATAGAAATGTTGATGATAGCTCGTTTTGTGCAAGCTTTCGGTGTAAGTGTAGGTTCTGTTATTGGGCAGGCTATGGCTAGAGACTCCTATCAAGGCTCAGAGTTATCATATGTCTATGCTAGCTTATCTCCGTGGCTGTTATTTATCCCTGCTCTAGGTTCATCTATAGGGGGCTATATTATAGAATATTCAAGCTGGCATTATGTTTTTGTATTTTTTAGCCTTACCGGTACTATATTATTAGCTTTATATTATAAAGTTTTACCTGAAACAAATTCTTATATAGCTTTTTCCCAAAGTAGTAAATATTTTGAGGTTTTGCAGGTAATTATTAAAGATAAAATTCTTTGGTTATATGCTTTTATCATCGGTGCATTTAATGGCATATATTACGGTTTTTTCATAGAAGCTCCTTTTATTTTTATTGATAAAATGAAAGTTTTGCCATCTTTTTACGGTAAATTAGCATTTTTATTATCTTTTGCCTCTATCTTTGGAGGCTTTTTAGGGGGGTATTTAATAAAAAAACGCCATGTACACGATAAAAAAGTTATGGGTTTAGGATTTATTTTTAGTTTGTGCGGTTGTATATTATTTGCGGTAAATGCTTTTATATTAAAAGTTATTTCAACGAGTCATAATCTTGCAATCGCTATGATATTTGCACCGATGATGATTCATATGGTTGGGCATAATCTACTTATCCCTATGATGCTTCGTTATGCACTGGAGGATTATGCTAAAGTAACAGGTACAGCAGGATCTATATTTGGTGCAATATACTACGTAGTTACCGCTGCTGTAACTTATTTGGTTTCTAAAATACACGGCGCAACGATAAGCAATTTTGCTTTATTATGCTTCGTTTTAAGTATTAGCTCTGCTATTTCGTTTTACTGTATTTGGATTTTATATAAGAAAAAGTCAAATATTCCTAACTAAAAACAGGTGTCGTCATTGTGAGCAGCTGTGGGCGTTGTTGTATGGCTCGAAGAAAGCGTTCGATGGAATCCAGGGTAAAGAGAGATAAATCGGGCGTTTAGTTTTAAAAGTCTAGCATATTTATACTTTTTTTTGACTGGATTCCCGCCTACGCGGGAATGACATTAAGAAAGTTAGAGATAACCTGGTACATCATCTGTATGCTCTTCACCCTCAAGAGTCATATCCTCTTTTAAGGCTTCCATACTACAGCTACTAAATACATCAAGGTTATTTTGCTCGGCTTGCCATTTTAAGCTCGCTTCTTTAAAACTAATAATACCGTCTTCAATTTCTGCTAATGTCAAATTTTTTATTTCGTGTAAAAAATTCTCTATATCTGCTTTTGCTTCTGGATTTTTTTCAATGAATGGATTAAGAAACTCCTTGATACCTGCTAATAATTCTTCTTTTCCAGGTTCCATATCTTTAGAATCTAGAGCTTGAGCTATCGGTGTATTAACTGCATCCTCGTTGTTTGCTATATCCTCTTCCTTTTCAAAACTTTTATCAAGTGCGTTATTAGAAGTATTAATATGGAATAACTCTTTATAAAAATCATTCATAACAATTTGGTCGTTAGGGTTATTTGCATTATAATTATTTATTATTTTATCAATAGCTTCTTTAAATTTTTCATTATATGGTGCATCTCTCAAGGTGGAGCTTTCATATATAGATTTTTTAGCAAATTCTTTTAGTGCTTGCAGATTTTCAGTACTAGAATTACTCATCTCAGCATGTTTTTCCGGAATATCAGTAGCTATTTCTATTAATTTATCACCCAAAATGCTTTGAGCGGTTATTTCACCAGCTTGTTGTGTTGCTGCTAATATTTTACTGGGCATATTATTTCTTAATAGTTCTATTATTCCTCCGCCGCAACAAACAGTTTGGTAATCATCATTATTTTCTTCTTTTAATGATAAGTACACAGCGTTGTCTATGTGATAGTTATTTTCTTTTAATAACTTCCATGTTTGTAAGGTTGGGTCATTAGCATATACTCCACCATCAATAATTTTATGTAATTTAGTATTGGTTATATTACTGAAACTGTGGCTGGGGAAATATCCAGGTGCTGCAGTGATGCCTTGTATTATATCTGAAAGGTAATAATCATTCTCTTCACTTTGTCTAGCCTCTATAGTAGAGAAGGTCATAAGAGGATTTTGTTTATTATTTAGATCATAACCTGTAACTACAACATCACCGATTAAATCCTTGAGGGTATAATCCTTACAATATTCTTTCAATAATTTTACTAATGGTTCAGGAGAAAATTTATGGCTGAATAAGCCATTAAAACTCCAAAATTTTCTAAAAGTTAATCCCGCCGGAAAAATATCGTGTGCCATTCCTTCAAACAGTTCTTGAGCTTGCTCTGCACTGAATAAAGGTTTTCCGGGATTATTAGGATCCGGTAAATTAAGCAAAATAGGAATAAGTCCTCCAACACTGGTCCCTCCAGTAAAATCGAATATCTCACAAGTAGGCTTACCGGTTATTTGCTCCATTATTTTTAATTTTTCTAAATGGATATTTCCTTTTACTCCACCGCCTTCAAATAGTGCTAAGCTAATCTTATTATTGTTCATATCTACCATAACTACCTTTCAAAAATACTGAGAGGGCAAAATACAATAAAAATTGACTTTTGTCAATAAATTTATCTATATAAACTGAACAAAATTTAACTTATAAAATACATTGTAGCTATTTCTACTATAAATAATAATGCTAAAATACGAAAACTTTGATAGTTTCTCTGATGAAGAGTTAAAAGAAAATTATACTTTACCTAAGTATCTTAATTTTTTACTTAAAAATATACTAGATATTAACTATATACATAACTCTGAAGATTTTAAACTTAAACTAGGTTTAGTATTACATAATTTAGCTGATAGATTTTTTAAATATTCTACTATTAGAAATATTTATAAAAAAATTAAATCTGAAATATTAGCTGTAGATAATGATTATTACGAAGAAAATTTTAATATTATCAAAACTGCTTTTAATAAACATAATTATTTAAAGATTATAACAAAGAAAATATAAGTGATAAGGATTATCAAAAGCTATTGCACTGTGTATTTAATCCAAATCACTCTATCCCTAAGATATTTGCTTTAGCAGACGGTATTACTGCTCAGCATGCAAAGAAAGTATTATTACAAGAATTGCAAAACAGTAATATCAACTTAAAAAAGTATAAGTAATAACCCATTAAATTTTACAATACATAATTCTAAAGGACTTTTAGCTTTTGCTGAAATGATTGGCAGGAATAATAAAAATCAGCTAAAGCACCGGATTTTAGAAGAAATAAATAGTGATTTATCTACTATATGTAAGATCTCAAATACTAAAGAAGAAACTTTTACAATTAATCATATAGTACATTATAAAACCGGTAATGTACAAACAGATGTATCTGGCTTAGGAAAGTATGATGAAATTTTATCTAAATTTGAGCCAGAACATGAATATAAAAATGCTATTATAAAACGTATATTTGAAGTTGTGCATGCTAAAGCATCGACACAAAATATAGAAGAATTACCGCGAAAACTAAATTACTTTGCAGAAAAGTTAACACATTTGTTATTTATGCTTGCAACGCATAGAAATAATGCAACCTTATTTACGGCTCCTATGTTTTTAGAACTTATTGATAAAAATAGTATATTTTTATCATATAAGAAGTTTTTTCCTATGTCTGCTGAGCATGCCGTTGCTCAAACAAGAGGTATACTGAAAAACTATAAATATGTGTTACCAAATTCCTGTCCAATAGATTATGACACTACAAATGTACAAAATGGTAATCTATTACTTATTAAAGAAGGTAATATATTAATAGAATGGCTTAGTAAAAAATTAAATAATTATAAACTAGCAAATTTTGACATCTTAGCTTCAATGTAATTTTACAAAAATATGGATAATGTAAAAAGTAATGATATAAAATCTTTTTTAGAAAAAGTTCATAAAATTTATTAGACCAAAATTTCGCTGCTTTAATTCTTAAAGTAAAAAATATAGGAGAACGCAATTTAAAGCTTACAAAAACTAAATTGCTTGAAAAAAAGGATTTTTCTCAAGATTTAAAGGATTTAATTGAAATAACCTACTTGGAATTTACTGAAAGCTTAAAAAATATTGAAGGATTTTTAGCTCAAAAACAAGCATCTCTCAAGAAAGAAATTAAAAAAATCCTACCTGAAATTCTACAAATTTTATGTGCTAAAACCAAATTTAATCAAACTATTTCTCCTACCTCGTCTCAAAAGAGATTAAAACTTTCCTTTTCTAAAAGAAAAGATATATATGATACAAATGATGATAATAATAATCAAACTTTGGAAACAACTGATATAGACAATATTATGGTCTTTTTGAGGTCCTAGAACTTGGTAGCTAAGAGTAAATGAATCAGGATTTAAAAATACATAAGGTAGCATTATATTGATCTTTACTACATAGATGACTGCCTGTAGCTTGTATACTCAAATGATTTGAAGAATTGTTTCTGCAAAACTTCGGAGGACTCGCATGCTCACCTATTAAGTATAGGCTGTGCGTACTCGCTCCGCGTTTTACATTCCAATTCTTCAAATCATTTGAGTACACCCTGTCTGCATCAACAAATTTTAATTGATAAAATAAGCTCTTTTCAGGAGCAATAAAATATTTTGTAATATTACTATTCTTAAAAATATATCTATATTCTTGATTAGCGTGGATTTGATAATCATAGTCGTGATAGTGAATTTGTAATTCCTCTTTATAGATTAATTCATTTAAACTTTTAAGTAAGAAATATGCTACCCCCTCACCGTAACCATAATTATCTATAATTCTGTTAATTCGGTATTTTCCGGAGAATCTTGAAAAAATTTCTTTTACTGAATCGTTTTTTGAGAGCATTTGATATATATCTATGTCATTCCCACGAAAGCGGGAATCCAGTAATTTAAAGGTTATACATAATAAGTTTGTACAATTAAAAGCTCGATTTATTTTGCTTTACCCTGGGTTCCCGCTTTCGCGGGAATGACATAGAGTCGGTTTTTTGGACCATGCAACAAAGTCAGCTTGACCACGGTATGACATTTAGTTCTGCAATATTTTCATTAGCAAATTAATCTCTTCGCGTAATTCTATATCGTGTTCCAGTAATTCTTCTACTTTCTTAATAGCATGCATAACCGTCGTGTGGTCTTTTTTACCGAATTTTTTACCGATATCTGCAAGACTTTTTGGCGTTAATGCTTTACTAAGATACATGGCTATTTGACGCGGTCTTGCAACTTCTCGTAATCTCCGTGATGAAGACATATCGGATAACTTAATATTATAACGGCTAGCTACCTTTTTCTGAATATCTTCAACGGTAATTATTCTTTCATTAGAACGCAGTAAATCCCGCAAAATATTTTGTGTGTTTTCGAGTGTAATTTCTTTTAAAGTAAAATTAGAATGAGCAATCACCTTATTTAAAGCTCCTTCAAGTTCTCTAACGTTTGAAACGATTTTAGATGCTAAAAAATCAATTACGTCTTTTGGTATTTTAACGTTCATCTGCTCAATCTTAGATTCTAGAATACCGAGTCGTAGCTCATAAGTAGTACTATGAACGTCGGCAACTAAGCCCCATCCAAGACGAGATTTTATCCGATCTTCAATATTATCTAAATCTGAAGGCGACCTATCACAAGAAATAACCATTTGACGGTTATTATCAATCAATGTATTAAAAGTATGGAAAAATTCTTCCTGCGTACTATCTTTACCGCAAATAAATTGAATATCATCAATCATTAACACGTCAACCGAACGAAATTTCTCTTTAAACGAGATTACTTCTTTGTTACGCAGAGCTTTAACAAACTGATACATAAATTTTTCTGCCGACATGTATATCACTTTGCGGCTTGGGTTATTCTGCTTGATATACCAACCGATTGCATGCATTAAATGAGTTTTACCAAGCCCTACGCCGCCATATAGAAAAAGCGGATTAGACTCAGAAACCGCACCTGATGATTCCGCAACCGCTCTTGCTGCTGCATAAGCTAGCTCATTTGGGGCTCCAACCACAAAATTATCGAAAGTAAAACGTACGTCAAGGGTTGAAAAGATATTTTCCGAATTAAGCTCACTGCTGCCGATATCGGCAAAAGTCTTAGTAGGTAATTCTATAACTGTTTGGGTTGTTCCAGGTAACTCTTTAGTAATTATTTCAATTGACTTAATGGTATTATTATAATGTTGAAATAGTTGCAATATGACCATGGAGTACTTGGATTTTATCCAATCTCTAACAAAGTTAGTAGGGGCACAAAGAATAACGGTATTTAATGAAGACTCTATAAAATTGACTTTACTAAACCAGCGATTATATAGAGTTTCACCGTAATGATTGTAAAGATCTTGAGCTACGTGACTCCAGACATTTACATAATTATCACCTTGATCCGTTAAAATTATTTGATTAGTACTCACTTAAAACTGCCACGGTAAGTTATTTTGTTTCCAGCCTTTATCTTGATTATTTCCTTCAAAGCCGTCACTAATATTATAACAATTTTTATAACCTATATTAGTTATAAAATTTGCTGCGATAAATGACCTATATCCTGAACGGCACAGAAAAAATATTATTGCATGAATTTTATCGTTGACGATAGATAAAAAATTATCTTCAAAATCTTTATTCAATTGCCAACTTAGAAAGATCACCTTATTTTTATTATCTAAATGAGGTATTCCCACTTGCTGCCACTCTTCTCTAGTTCTAACATCTACAAGAAAAGCATTATCATTTGAAATGAGCATATCATAAGCTTTTGTAGAACAGATATTTTGAACCGACATATTTACGCTTTCTTGCTGTTATTGATAATAAAAGTTAATAGAATTTTACCCATGTAGAATGGATTTATTAGAGTGCTGAATTATTAAAGCATTTTAAAATGATCTTGGTATCTGATAATCTTAATAATATTATTATAAAAAAATTTTGCAAGATGTTATAGATGAATAAATTAAATAAAAACTCTTTACAAAAGAAACTTTTTTACCGTAGTAAAAATCGCGGTTGCAGAGAAATGGATTATATACTCGGTAGCTTTGCCGAAAAGTACCTATCCTTAATGGACGAAAAAAAACTTGGAAGCTATTCTTTAATACTTGATCAAAATGATAATGATCTTTATAATTGGATTAATAATAAATCTTCTGCTCCTTCTTATCTAGATGCCAAAATAATTGATAAATTACGCAAAATAGCAAAAATATAAACTCCTGTAAAATGTTACAACAAAAATTTCCGGCGGCTGCCAAATCTTTCTTTGCAATTGATAATTTTACTAAGAATCTTAAGCAAGATTTCATCTTAAGTGCGAGTAATGAAGAGGAGGCGTTGCAATTATACAAGCAAGCTTTATTTTTTTCTTCTAATGAAAATATTTATTACTTTCCAAGCTATGATACCATCCCTTATGACCATACGTCACCAAATGCAAATATCTTATCTAGACGTGCAGAAACATTAACCAAGCTAACAACAAATAATGGTAATAGCAAGTTACTCATCACTCATACAGCGAACTTATTAAACAAATTACCACCGAAAGATTTTTTTTCTAAATATTTTTTGAAATTATCTCCTAAAATGAAATTTACTACGGATGAGCTTGTTATGTTTCTAGTAGAAAATAGTTTTACAAGAAATGCGAATAGCATCGATGCCGGGGAATTTGCGGTTAGAGGCGAAATCATTGATATAATATTGCCAGGTCCTAAAGCCTATAGAATTCATTTTAGCTGGGGTTATATTGAATCAATAAAAGAATTTGATATTGATACACAAATTTCGACTAAATTCTGCAGGGAGCTTATTATTAGTCCTGCAAATGAGATAGTTTTAAATAGTGAAACTATAGGTAATTTTAAGAATAATTACTTACGAAATTTTGGAGTTAATCATACTGATAATCCTTTATATGAGGCGGTAATATCTGGAAGAAAATTCACAGGATATGAACAATTACTCCCGTTATTTTACGATTCCTGCTCTAACTTAATAGATTATTTAAACGATCCTATTTTCATATTCGATAATTTGTCAAAACAAGCCATTTTAGAATTTGAACATAGTTATAACGATTTTTATTCGGTAAGGTCAGAGGTAAATAAACTTAAATTTAATAGTTTCTATCCCACCCTTTCACCGACTAGCTTATATTTTACCGCTTCTGAAATAACAGAATTACTAGAACGAAAAAATAATATACTACTTACTTTTGAAAACTCAGAGCAAGCTAGCTTAATTGAAAATATAGCTGCTACAAGTTTTATAGAAAAGAAAACGGTTTTCGATAAATTATTTGAGGTTATTAAAGCAAATTCTCATAAGAAAATTATTATAGGCTCAAGCGTTTTAAGTAGTTTTGAGCGAATCAAAAGCATAATTCAAAATTATGAATATAAATATAATGAGATAAATAAATTAGATGAGGCTAAGGCTTCAATAATAAATGTCGGGATAATTCCTTTAAATCAAAGCTTTTATACGAAAGAATATTTATTTATTACCGCTAGCGAATTATTAGAAGAAAGACCTAGCTCTACAAACACTAACAAAAGACTTAAAAATATCTTGCTGGAGCTTGATAATTTAGCTGAAGGTGAATTTGTTGTTCACAAAGATCATGGAATAGGGCAGTTTTTAAGGCTAGAAGCTTTAGAAATCAAAGGCAAACCACATGATTTTTTAAAGATTTTATATGCCGGCAATGATAAATTATATATACCAGTTGAAAGTATAGAGGTAATAAAAAAATACGGCAATGATAATGCGGAGCTTGATAAGCTTGGTAGCGTTTCATGGCAAAGAAGTAAGGCAAAGCTTAAAAAGCGTATAAAAGAGATAGCACTGCATTTAATACAAATAGCAGCTAAAAGGAAACTTAGTAGTAGTGCTCCCGTTGAATTTGACCTTGAAGAATATGATAAATTTTGTGCTAATTTTCCTTTCAGCGAAACGGAAGATCAATTAACCGCTATAAACGATATTAAAGAAGATCTAAGAAACGGTATGTTAATGGATAGGTTAATATGTGGTGATGTCGGGTTTGGTAAAACAGAGGTAGCAATGCGTGCCGTCTTTATGGTAGCAAAATCTCTAAATGAACATTTACCTCAAGTAGCCATAGTTGTACCGACAACTATTTTATGTAGTCAACATTTTTCAAGGTTCATAGAAAGGTTCAAAGGTTTTGGTTTAAATATCAAGCAATTATCTAGCGTTATTAGTTCTAAAGAAGCAAAAATTATAAGATCGGAGCTTGAAAGCGGTAAAATAAATATAATAATAGGCACTCATTCTTTATTACATAAAAATATAAAATTTTTTAATTTGAAATTGTTAATAATCGATGAAGAACAGCATTTCGGTGTCGGTCAAAAAGAATTTCTTAAATCGCTAAAATCCTCTTCCCATGTACTTGCAATGTCGGCAACACCGATTCCTCGAACGCTGCAAATGTCAATGACCGGTTTAAAAGAACTTAGCATTATTGCAACGCCGCCTCTAAACAGGCTGGAAGTTCGTACCTCGGTTATGCCGTTTGATCCCGTTATTATCAGAGATGCATTATTACGCGAACATTTTAGAGGCGGAAGAAGCTTTTATGTAGTTCCAAGAATTAAAGATATAGAGGATATCGAAAAACAATTAAAACAAATCGTGCCGGAATTAAGCTATAAAATAGCTCACGGAAAAATGGCTCCTAGTAAAATTGATGAGGTTATGAGCGAGTTTTATGCCGGCAAATTCGATATACTAGTCTCAACTACTATTATAGAATCAGGAATTGATATAGCCGAGGCAAATACCATGATCATACATAAGGCTGATATGCTGGGTCTTAGTCAGCTATATCAATTGCGTGGTCGAATAGGTCGAGGTAAAATGCGGGGTTATGCCTATCTAATGGTAGCAAGTCATAAAAAGATGACATCGCACTCCTTAAGACGCTTAGAGATAATACAAAATAGTTGTGCTTTGGGCTCAGGTTTTACTATTGCAAGCCATGATATGGATTTACGAGGTTTCGGTAATTTGATAGGTGAAGAACAATCAGGACAAATTAAAGAAGTAGGTACAGAACTCTATCAAGAAATGCTGGAAGAACAAATAGCTATTTTTAAAGATGAACCGATTGTTTCAGAACAACCCTTTATCCCGACTATTAATTTGGGATTATCCGTCTTTATTCCAGATAATTATGTAGCTGATGCAGCTCTTAAACTTGGACTATATAGAAGAATAGGTAATTTAAGTAATGAGATAGAAGTAGAGATATTTAAAGATGAGATGATTGATAGATTCGGTTTACTACCGATTGAATTTAATAATTTACTTGATATTGTAAAAATAAAACTATTATGCTTTAAGTTAAATATTGAAAATTTAGATTCAGGAGATAACGGATTTGTGATTAAATTTTATAAAAATGCCGATATGACTGATAAAATTTTAAAATTCGTTAGTACTTACTCTAATCAAGCAAAAATTAAACCAGATAATAAATTAGTATATATCAAGAAATTAGTAGATAAAAATATAATTGTTGAGGCAAATCAACTACTTTGGAATTTATCGGAGGTGTAGACTCGATGTCATTCCTGCTCCGTCATTGCAAGCAACCGTAGGCTGCGTGGCAATCTCATGAAGTAATAACAAATAACAAACTCCTGAGATTGCTTCGTCAATTGCTATGCAATTTCCTCGCAATGACGGTAACACGTTTTTAACATAATAAATATGTCCCATAACCTAAAGCAATTATTTCAACAACATAAAGTAAAAGGTTTGTCGATTAATTCTAAAACCGTTAAGGATAAAGACGTATTTTTTGCGATTAAAGGACGGAATACTGATGGAAATGCTTTTATTAAGGATGCTTTAAGCAAAGGTGCAGTATTAGTAATTACGGACAATAAAAAAAATATTGTTATAGATAAAGTAATTTACGTAAAAGATGTGCAGGCAGCTTTACATGAAGCCATAGAAATATTCTATCCTAAAAAACCAAAGAATCTAATAGCCGTAACCGGTACTAACGGTAAAAGCTCGGTAGTATCCTATATAGCTCAAACACATTCATTACTTGGGAAAAAAGCAGCATCTATAGGTACAATAGGGGTAGAAATATTTGGCTGCGATAATCTTATAAATGATGTACCGGAATTAACAACTTTAGACTATTTAAGCTTTAGAAAAATTGCTCATAATTTAGCTGAAAATGGTATAGAATATTTAGTTTTTGAAGCTTCTAGTCATGGTCTTGATCAAGCAAGACTTAGGGAAATAAAAGTAAATATCGCATGTTTTACTAGCTTTAGTCAGGATCATCTAGATTACCACCATACAAAAGAAAATTATTTATTAGCCAAACTGAAATTATTTATAAATCATTTATTACCGAACGGCATCGCAATATTAAATTCTGATATAGAAGAAATAGAGTTTGTTAAAGATTATCTACATAATCATAATATTAAATTTATAACCGTTGGGAAAAAAGGTGATTTAGAAATAACTAGAATTAACTGTTCTTTAAAAGGACAAAATATTAATTTTACATTTAATAATAGAGAATATAATTTTAATACCCCGATAATTGGTAGCTTTCAGGCTAGTAATTTATTAATTGCTGTTCTTAGCATGCATTATACTGGTTTTGCTTTTGATGATGTTATAGATTCTTTAGTAGAAGTTAAAGCAGTAAAAGGCAGAATGGAGAGAATAGATAACACTAATATCTTCGTTGATTATGCCCACACTCCGGATGCTCTTGAAAAAGCTTTAACGGAACTGAAAAATATTAAATTACATGATAGTAAGCTAAGCGTAGTTTTTGGCTGCGGCGGTAATCGTGATAAGGCAAAGAGAAGTCTTATGGGGCAAATGGCCGCAAAACGTGCCGATACCATCATAATTACAGATGATAATCCACGCAATGAAGACCCAAAGCTTATTAGAGCTGAAATCATAAGCGGTATAGAGAAAGCAGATTATACAGAAATAGCAAATAGAGAAGAGGCTATTAAATACGGTATAAATAATTTAAAACAAGATGATATCTTATTAGTTGCTGGCAAAGGTCATGAAAATTACCAAATTATAGGCGATAAGAAATTACCTTTTGATGATGCTGAAGTTGTGAGGAAGTGTGTAAAAGTTTGTCATCCCGTGGCTTGACCTATAGTACCGGACAGTTTAAAAAAAAAACCTTGATGTCATCCCCGCGGAAGCGGGGGTCCAGAAAAATAACTTCAATATTAATACAGAAGTTACATATTTGATAAAATAAACATATAAAAAGCTTGCTTTTTATATGTTTACTGGCTTCTCGCCTACGCGGGAATGACATCAAAAAGCCATACAACAACACATAAATAACAAAAACATATGATCTGGAACTCTAAAACTTTAAGTGCTGCTCTCGGTATAACAATTTCTAATTCTATAAATTGTAATGAAGTGCAATTTAATTCCAAAGACGTTAAAAAAGGTGATTTATTTATAGCACTTCAAGGTAATAGAGATGGTCACGATTATGTTCTAGATGCAATAGATAAAGGAGCAGCAGCCGTAATTATTAGTAAGCAAGTAGAGATCAATGATAAAGATAAAATTATCTTAGTCGATGATTGTTTTGAAGCTCTACAAAAAATGGCTTTATATAAACGAGAGAATTCAAAAGCTAAATTTATAGTTATAACAGGCAGCGTCGGTAAAACTTCTACCAAAGAAGCACTGAAAGTATTATTACAACATGATTTTCTAGTTTTTGCTAGCCGAGGTAACTTCAATAACAAACTCGGTATGCTTATTAATCTTGCTTCAATGGCTGATGATACGGAATATGCTATTTTTGAGCTTGGCATGAACCATAAAGGTGAAATAAGAGAGCTGGTTCAAATATTAAAGCCGAATATTGCCATGATTACTAATATTTCGGAGGCTCATTTAGAATTTTTTAACTCGCTTGAAGAGATAGCTGAAGCTAAATGTGAGATTTTTGCAAATTTTAGCAAAAATGATATTGCCGTTATTAATGCCGATACTAATTGCTATAACAAAATATTATCGATATTAAAAAACCTTTCTATCACCGATATACATAGCTTCGGTAGATCATCTAAAACTTCGGCAGAGTTAATTTTATATGAGAACCTAGGAGAGCAAGTCTACTTAAAGTATAAGATAAATAATAAAGTCTTAGATGTAACAATACCGTTTATTCCTCGGCATTTTACCGAAAATTATACCGGTGTACTTTTAATTATCGATATATTAGGTAAAGATATAGAGATAGCTGCAAATCACTTAGCAAATATTTCTCCTACTAAAGGAAGAGGGGAAATTATCAATATACAAAATTGTCGTGTAATTTGTGATTACTATAACGCAAGTCCGCAGTCAATGAAAGCTGCATTAGAATACTTAAAACAAGTACCTGCCGAGAATAAAACTGCTATAATAGGCGATATGCTAGAGCTAGGGGAAAATTCTAAACGATTACATGAGAAACTAGTGCAGTACATATTAGATGCCGCTTGCTCTAAGGTCTATTTAGTAGGAGTAAATACTAAATATATTGATGATTTACTACCTTCCAAAATAGCTAAAAAATACTTTAAAAATGTTGATGAATTAATGACGCATATTACAGATTTATTTGAAGGTAATGAGCTTATTCTAATAAAAGGGTCAAGAGGCGTAAAACTTGATAAGATTGTTGATTATTATAAATAAATACACTAGGATATTCTTAGTATTGTGTGGTTTGGTTGCCCGTCATTGCGCGGAAATCACGTAGTAATTGACGAAGCGATCTCACAGGATGTTTGACGAGATTGCTGCGCAGTCTATGACTGCTCGCAATGACGATTTGGTATCCATGCACAATGAATAACATCAAAATATACTTTTAAATTTAAATCTACAAATGTTATACAATCTTTTACTTCCTCATGTCCATAATTCACATATAGCTAATTTATTTCACTATATTACTTTTCGTAGCGGTCTTGCTATTATTATAACTCTAAGCCTTAGCTTTATCACGGGTCCGATATTAATAAAATTTCTGCGATCTCTTCAAAAAAACGGTCAGCCTATACGCTCAGACGGACCTGAATCGCATCAAACAAAAGTAGGTACTCCGACAATGGGGGGCATTATGATTATTTTGTCTAGTTGTCTTTCTACTTTATTACTTGCTGATTTAACTAATAAATATATTTGGATTACGTTATTTGGTTTTATTAGTTTCGGTATTATAGGATTTATGGATGATTATGCTAAGGTAACTAAAAATAATCATTACGGAGTAAGAGGAAAAAGTAAGCTTTTACTTCAAGGAATTATTAGCTTCATTATATGTGTTTTACTAGAATATCTAGATAAAAGTCCAAGTCATTTACTTAATGTACCGTTTTTTAAAAATTTAAGTTTGGATCTTGGTTATTTTTATATAGTTTTTGCTATGTTTGTTATAGTCGGCTCTTCTAATGCCGTGAATCTAACGGATGGGCTTGATGGTCTTGCTACCGTTCCTATTGCCTTTACTGCCGGTTCTTTTGCTTTAATAAGTTATTTAGTAGGAAATCTAATTTACTCGAACTACTTACAGCTAACCTATATACCGAATACTGGAGAGTTAACGGTGTTATGTGCGGGATTAGTCGGTAGCTGCCTTGGATTTTTATGGTTTAATGCACAACCGGCAGAAGTTTTTATGGGTGACACCGGTAGTCTAAGTCTTGGCGGTGTGCTTGGTATTATTAGCGTTATTACTAAGCATGAAATAGTTTTAGCTATAGTCGGCGGCTTGTTTGTTATTGAAACGACATCCGTAATTTTACAGGTATATTACTTCAAAGCTACTAAAGGAAAAAGAATATTTAAAATGGCACCGCTCCATCATCATTTTGAAAAACACGGCTGGGCAGAATCAAAAGTCGTAATAAGATTTTGGATTATTTCAGTTATATTTGCTCTTATAGGCTTATCATCCTTAAAATTACGTTAACTATATTCGTTCATCTATCTTTTTTTTATTTATCAAAAATACATTTGCTTTTGTACAAGAAATTTACTACAATGCTGACATTAATTTATAGTAGGTGTATGGCGTGACTAAAGAAATAGATATAAATAAATTATTAGCACAAGAAAATAATGCTTTAAATACTATATTAAGCCAAGTAAATGAATTATGTGAACAAAATAAGCAGTTGCAAGGTTTAATCGAAATACAAAATGAAACTAAAGCACTAGAAAAAGAATATAATAGATCGCTGCCTTGGTTTAAAAGATTTGTAAACACAGTTTCTAATGTAAAGTATATTTTTATAAAAAGTGAAGAACAGTTAACAAATGAAGCAATAAAGTATAATAATAAAATATTAAAAGATATTGATAATAAGATATATAATATAGCGGAAAAATCTGTATCTTTAAAGCAAGAATTACAAGAAGAAATCGAAAAAAATTTTAAGGATTTAACAAAGAAAGATTTATCTAAAGATCAAAGAGAAAGATTATCGGAAGTATTTTTTAGTTATAAGAGTAAACCTGAAAGATTCTCAGCTCTACATATGACAAATCCCTTACAATTCATTAATGCTGAAGAACTAGAGAAACAATATAATTCTTTAAATGCTACAAAACAAAACATTCAAAATTTAATATCCGAAAATTCTAATGTCAAAGAACTTAAAGAAATACAAAAACAGGTTGCTGAAATTAGGGAAGAAGTACCTTATACATTTTTTGAAAAATTAAATAATATTTGGCAAAATGTTAAAAATGTTTTTGTAAATAATAGTGAGCAGGTTTTAGCAAAAAACAAAGAGAGTAATACTAGAACAATTAGGAAGATTGATGAACAATTATATAAAACGAAGCATAAATTTGAGGAATTAATTGAAAATAAAGAAAGAAATATTAATGATATAATTGCAAAATTACCTGACAATGAGGAGTTACAAAAGATAGTAAGTAACCTTACAAATCACATGGCTTCAACAAAAGAACCAATATTAACAAATTCGTCCCTAGCTAAACCTTTGGAAAATAATATAACACCGCCTCCTCCTTTACCTGGAAATAACATTCCATCACCACCACCGCCGCCTCCTCCTTTACCTGGAAATAACATTCCATCACCACCACCGCCGCCTCCTCCTTTACCTGGAAATAACATTCCATCACCACCACCGCCGCCTCCTCCTTTACCTGGAAATAACATTCCATCACCACCACCGCCGCCTCCTCCTTTATCGGGAAATAACATTCCATCACCACCGCCGCCGCCTCCTCCTTTACCTGGAAATAACATTCCATCACCACCGCCGCCGCCTCCTCCTTTATCACAAAATAACATCCCACCTCCGCCACCCCCACCTATGGCTCCGGTTTCGGCTCAGACTGAGAAATTATCTAAGCCTGTGGAAGCTACTACGGTTAAAAAACCGGAAAATCAACCACGTCCTTCTATAGATACTTCTGATTTAATGAGAGAAATAGCAGGGCCAAAAAAACTAAGAAAAGTTGAAGAAACGGATGTTAAGGTACAAGATTCTAGAGATTTATTGCTGCAGTCCATAAGAGGTGAACACAAACTAAAAAAAGTTGAATTTGATCCTAATACAGGAAAACCGGTTGCACATTCTCATAGTAAGCCTGTTCAGAATGTTAACAAACTTAGTGGAGTTGCATCAATTTTAGCACGAAGAGTTGTTATGGAGATGAGTGATAGTAGTGGCAGTGAAAGCGATAGTGGTAACTGGAGTGATGTTGGTGTTAATAGGAATACAAAAACTCTAAAAACTAAAAGAGAACGACGAAAAATTCTAAATAATAGGAACTCACAAAAACCATCATTTGTTAAATAATAAATGTCATTCCCGCGGAAGCGGGAAGCCAGTAAAACCTATAAAAAACTTGTTTTTTTAGGTTTATTTTATCAATTAATGGTAATTTTATAGCAGTATTAAAGTTATTTTTTGGATTCCCGCTTCCGCGGGAATGACATAAAACACCATATAAATCTACCCTTTAAACTTCTTAGTTATTTCAACTATTCTTTTACCAAAGAAATTAGCAGTTTTTAAATCGCCTTGAGTAGGAGTAATATCAGGAGAAGATTTGTGGTTAGATTGAGTCATACGTCCTGACCAGCTATCTAAGCGGTTAATTTTATCGGGATCAGGCATCTCATGATCAGAAAAATTCGGAGCAGCTTCAGCTTGCCCGACCCAAATCATACAATGCTGCATAGCGAAGTGAAATAGCTGCTGAATACTGCATAAACTTATCACCTGAATAAGAAGCAGAATTAGTAAAAGCTGCAGCTATTTTATCTTTCCATTTTTGTTGTGCCCATCTAGTTGAGGTAGCTTCCATAAATATTTTAAACGATCCGGCTAAACTACCCATATAGGTTAGGACTCCAAAAATGATAGCATCTGCATTGTCTAATAAATCCCAATCGAGATTATCAGGTTTATCTTTATTTATTTGTATAATAGAAACATTTGCTCCTGCTTCTTTTACGCTCTTATTTAGTTCTTCAGCTACTTTTGCAGTATGACCGTATCCACTATAATATACGATAGCTACTTTAACTGTTTTATTCTCCATATTATAAATTAACTATAAACTCGGCTTCAGTTTTAGACCTTATTTCTTCAATAGTAACATCGTCAGCTTGTCTAACTAATATCATTTCATCTTTATCAATATCAAAAATTCCAAGATCGGTAATTACTCTGTTAACTACTTTTTTACCTGTTAACGGAAAGCTGCATTCTTTTAATAATTTAGCACTGCCATTTTTTGCGTTATGTTCCATTATAATAACTACTCTTTTGGTGTTAGCGACCAAATCCATAGCTCCTCCCATACCTTTAACCATTTTACCCGGAATAGTCCAGTTGGCAAGATCGCCTGTTTGTGAGACTTGCATAGCACCTAAAATAGTTAAATCGACATGCGAACCTCTAATCATACCAAATGAAAAGCTACTGTCGAAATAGCTGCTTTCAGGAATAGCAGTAATAGTTTGCTTACCGGCGTTAATTAAATCAGGATCTTCCTCTCCTGCGTAAGGAAATGGTCCCATACCAAGCATACCGTTCTCGCTTTGAAATATTACATTCACTCCTTGAGGTATATAATTTGCTACATGCGTAGGCATACCTATACCAAGATTGACATATAATCCGTCTTTAAGTTCCTCTGCGGTTATTTGATAAATTTCTTCTTTGCTCCAAGGCATCTCTTATTTTTCCCTGACAGTTAATTGCTCAATACGTTTCTCATATTTTTCACCTACTATTAATCGCTGTATGAAAATATTAGGTGTGTGAATATTGTTAGGGTCAAGCTCTCCCACCTCAACTATTTCCTCTACTTCACAAACTGTAACTTTAGCGGCACCTGCCATGACTGCATTAAAATTTCGTGCAGTTTTATTGTAAATCACGTTGCCGCTTTTATCGGCTTTAAAGCCTTTAATAATAGCAAGTTCAGCTTGAAGGGCAGTTTCCATTATATATTTTTTGCCGTTAAACTCCTTTGTTTCTTTACCTTCCTCTACAATTGTACCTATACCTGTTTTAGTATAAAAAGCCGGAATTCCCATACAAGCAGCCCTAATTCGTTCAGCTAAAGTTCCTTGTGGGTTGAGCTCAAGCTCTAAAACCTTATCAAGATATTGTTGCTCAAAAATCTTATTTTCTCCGACATACGAAGAAATCATTTTTTTTATTTGTTTAGTTTGAAGAAGAAGCCCAAGTCCGAAATTGTCAACACCGCAATTATTGCTTATAACTGTTAAATTTTGAACATTGCTTTTAAGAAGTGCATTTATTAAATTTTCAGGAATACCGCATAGACCGAATCCGCCCGACATTATAGTCATGCCGTCATAAAGAAGTCCTTCAAGAGCAGCTTCAGCCGAAGGATAGATTTTATTCATAAATTTTAAATTATTTAATATCTATTATTTAAGAAATTAGGAGGATTTTCAAAAGAAGTCAAGGACATACACAAGTTTGGTATATTAAAAAAATACTTTACAAGAAATTAAATTTAACCATTGCTGCTTGTTTTTTGTATTCATCAACAGTATTAGTAACTGCATCAAATATTGATGACTATATAACAATTCAAGAAAATTCTAAAAAAAATTATAGTTATGCAGTGACTTATGATAAAGATATGTCCTCAAAAGCGAGTAGCGATGCTGCTATGTCATTAATTGAAGGTTACCGTCAATTAGATGATGCTATGTTTGCCGATTCAGATAATATAGCTATGAAGATCTTAAGTTATATTACAAGATTTACTGCTACATCTTGGATTATGGTAGGTAATCATGAAATAGGAGGTCATGGAACAAGAGCAAAGAATTTGATTTAAAAGTAACAAAATATGAAGTAGATCCCTTTGAGGGTACAACATATTTTAAAACTAAAGATTTTAATTCCTTGCAAGTTCATAAGCAAATTGCTATAGATACAGGGGGAATGCAAGCAAGTTATTTGTTATCTGAAAATATTAAAGATAGATACATGGCAAGTAACAAAATTAATCCTACTTATGGTATAGGTTATTTATGGACAAGACTAGATCAAGCAAGTTATATTTTTAGTACTAAGTTTGATGGTAAAGATAAAAGCGGTAATGATATAAATGCATGTGTAAAAGCGATTAACTCCATATACGGTAAAAATTATATTACTAAAAATAAAATTCGTTCATATGCTTATTTGGATTTATTTTATCCGTTTTTATTCTATTCAGGATATTCATTTATAATGAATACTAACTTAAATGATATTCCGATGATTGAATTAGGACCGGTTAAATATTTACCGGCTACTAGAGCGATACTTGCTCCATACGGTTTAGAGCGTGGTTTAGTTAACCGTGTTGTTGTTGATAACAAATATATTCAAGTTAATATTAATATTAATTACGGCAAAAATCAAAAATTTAAGTCTTACGGTGTCGGAGTTAAAGCTAATAACTTAGTCAAAGTTGAATTTATTGGTTTAGGTTTAGAAGCGACATTTTGGAATCAGCCTAAAATGTTCACCGCTACCCCTTTAAAAGAAAGTTGTAAGCAAGGTGGACTTGGGGAGCCGTTAATTTTGAGCTTAGCTTAAATGAAACATTTAAGATAGTCGGCTCAGGCGGTTACAAAACAGCGGGATTTATAGAAGGTATGCCTTTAAAATCCTCAGCTATAGTTAGAGCAGGGTTAAAATTAGATTTATAAGAGAAGGCTTTGTTGCATGATTAATATGTCATTCCTGCGAAAGCAGAAATCCAGAAAAAAGCGCGATACATCGAACTTTTAATTTTAAAAACTTACTGTGTATGCACCGTTTAATTACTGGGTTCCTGCTTTTGCAAGAATGACATATTAATCATAATTTGTATATTTTGTTATTCTTCTTTTATTATAAAGTATATATATTTGTATATAAGATAATTATGACTATATATGCTAACTATTTTAGAAAAATTCTTATTCTCTTCTGTAAAAACGTTCATCAATATACGTGAAGATACCGTATCTGCTCTTAAAAGGCTTGGTATTAACAATATTCGTGATTTATTATTTTATCTACCTGTTTCATATCAAAATAAAATATTATCGCCTAATTTAACTGAAGTTAGAGACGGTGACATAATCCAAACAGAAATTGTAGTTGAGAGCATTAATTTACCAAAGAAAAGTAGTCAGCCTTTAAAAATTACAGCTAGCAATGATACTGGTTCTTTGTTATTAGTGTTTTTTCATAAACCCCCACCGTTTATTTTTAATAAGCTGCAAGTTGGTACTTCTCATATTATCAGTGGAAAGGTACAATTTTTTGATCATTACTTACAAATTTCGCATCCTGAATTTATTGTAAATCCTAAACTCGTAAAAGAAATAGAGCCGATTTATTCCCTGACATATTTACTTAGTAACAAGCAGTTGTATTCATATATCATAAAAGCAATAGAGATATTTGAAGAGAAGTGTAAGAGTATAGAAGATAAAGAAGTAAAAGATTATTTAGATATTATATTGCAGAATTTGCAAATGTTGCATGTTTTCCGTCATTGCGAGGAGGCATGCATGCCGCCGAAGCAATCCAGTAATGTAAAATTAATAAATTCTAGATTGCCGCAGCCCCTAAAGGGGCTTCGCAATGACGATTTATATACTAACGCCAAAAAACAACTAGCAGCTAAGGAGCTTATCGCTAATCAAATATCTCTTTTAAATGTACGTACGCAAATAAGTAAAAGACAAGGTAATATTTACCCTAAAGCTGTATCTATTCAAGCAAATATATTAAATGAACTAGGATTTGAGTTAACTTCTTATCAAAAGCAAGTCATAGAAGAAATAGAGTGTGATCAAAGCGATAAAATAGAAATGATGAGATTGTTGCAAGGCGATGTTGGCTCCGGTAAAACTTTGGTAGCTCTGCTGACGATGGTAAATGTGGTAGCCACTGGATTTCAAGCAACGCTTATGGTTCCAACTGATTTGCTTGCCAATCAGCATTATGAGTTTTTTGTTAAAGCTTTAAAAAATACTAATATAAGAGTCGGATTACTTACAGGTAAGATACTGGGGGCAGCTCGTAAAAATATTATGATACAACTTGACAACGATGAGATTGATATATTAGTCGGCACTCATGCTTTATTTCAAGAAAAAGTAAGTTTTAAGAAACTAGGTTATATAGTTATTGATGAGCAGCATAGATTTGGGGTGCAACAGCGTTTGAATTTAATAAATAAAGGAGTAAATCCCGATGTGTTAGTTATGACTGCAACGCCGATTCCTCGCAGTCTTGCACTTACTATGTTTGGTGATATGACTATCTCAAAGCTAATGGGTAAGCCGAAAAGTCGCTTACCTATCGCTACAAATACCATGTCCGTTAATAAGATAGAGCATATTATAGCAGCGATAAATAAGAAGCTTATTGCAGGTGAGCGGGTATATTGGATTTGTCCACTGATAGAGCAGGGAGAGAAAGAAACGCCGGAAGAGGATAGTTTATTGATGGATGTGATGAATCGTTTTAACTCTATCGACAATATCTATCAAGGTTATACCGGTATTATTCACGGTAAGATGAAGAACGAGCAGAAAGACCAAATAATGAAGCAATTTAAGGAAGGTGAAATTAAGATATTAGTTGCAACAACCGTTATTGAAGTCGGAATAGACATACCTGAAGCCACTTTGATCATTATTGAAAATGCTGAGCAATTTGGTCTCGCTCAACTTCATCAGCTTAGAGGTAGAGTAGGGCGGGGTAGCTTGCAGTCATATTGTATATTGTTATACAATCCTAAAAGGCTTAGAAAAGTTGCACGAGGTAGGTTTGAGATAATGAAACAAACTAATGATGGATTTTATATAGCTGAGCAGGATTTACAACTTCGAGGTAGTGGTGAGATTTTAGGAGTAAAACAAAGCGGCGAAATCGAATTTTTCTTCGCCGATTTAGCGGACGATTATGACCTACTTCTTAAAGCGCATAAATTTGCGGGAATAGGCTCAAAAGGTAATGTAAATTTTGTTAACTTTCAGATAAAGCTCTTCGCCAAATCTCAAGTAAGCGAGTTGGTTTAGTTTGAATATGCTATTTCCGCTTGGCATTGGCGTTGTTGCGTGGTTCGATTTTTACCGTCATTGCGAGAAGAATTACGCAGTAATTCGACGAAGCAATCTCGTGCCAAAGTCCTGAGATTGCCGTGCTCCTTTCAGTCGCTTGCAATGACGAAAAACCGCACCGTGCAAACAAGCTTTTTTATAAAATGAAAATCTAGAATACTATAAGTTAAAGCTAATCCTGTGTGATTTCAGCAAGTCTAGTAAACAGAGTGTCAATCATATCCCAGCCTTTTTTTTGAATAGTGAGTAAAGAAGAATCATTAATGTTTATTTGTTTTAATAAATCTATTCCTATTTGTTCATGTTCAGGATCAAGATGCATATGTGTTTTGAAATGTTTTGCTGCTTTATGATTAAAAAATATTGATCCTAGTTTTTCATAAAATATAGTAGCACAAGACTCTATTACTAAATGGACAAGGACGGCTCTTTCACTATCTCCAAGAGTCATCATTTTTAGCGTAAACCAAGAACCTAAGGCCTCAAAAATATAATCTGTAGTTTCTTCATTATTTTCTAGATTTTGGAATAATTCTATATTATGTCCAAATTCGTCGGTAAGATGCTCCCATGCAAGTTGTTGAAATTCTTTTGTTTCAGAAAACACTACTCTTGCTAATACCATTTTTTGAAATTCGTTTGACCAAACCCGAAAATGTTTAAGAAATTTATTTTTTCGTAGCGTACTATCTAACTTAATTTTAAATAGTTTGTGTTTTTTAAATTGCTCTTTATATTGTTCATTATCCAAAATTAAACGATCTATTATATTCATATATTTAATTATCAATTTATTTAAATATATTAATATTAACTAAATTACGCTGTCACTAATTATTAATGTTTATTTACCAATTTTTAAAACCATATGTGTATTTATAGATGAATATGAATTGTAAGATCATAATTTGTATGCAGTAAATATATAAAACATTGCGACTTATCCATTTTAGATTTATAGCTATTTTTTGTGAATAATCGCTTAGGATCATTAATATATAGGTAATTGTTAAGAAAGTGAGGTTTAAAATTAAGTCAGTATTTGAAAAATTAAACTCATTAAAGGAAATCGCAAGAGTAAAAAGAGTTGAATGCACGAAAGAAGCAAAAATTGCTATAAAACAGCAAAGTTTTAAGTTTGCCTGCTCATGTTTTGAAATAAATCCAAGTATCATTGTAGTAATTACAAGAGTCCCGTAATCAATCAAAGTCCAGCTAATATACCACAATAGTACCATTATAATTGCATGACAATAACCGCTATAGAAAAAGCGAGTTAAAGAATTACGAAAATAATAAATATACCACTGCCCTAAATAGATAGAGATTAGAATATTTGTAGTAAGAGACTGTTTAAATAGTACAATGGTATATATTTGTAATAAAACACCGAATATTATTATATGGGTTTTTGGTTTATCATGAAAATTATAACCGGCAAAAAAGCAAAATACTGGCATAGCTGTACGACCTATGATCCGCATAATCGTTAATTCAGGATATATACATAAACCTACATGATCAATGGTCATGGTTATAATAGCTAAGGTTTTTAGCAAATCCTGATAATTTGATTGGTGCTTATTTCTTGTTATTATCATAATTAACCGCTTTTAATAAATATGCCGTGCCGAAAAATGCTCCCATTCCAACTGCAATTGTACTACCTAGCATACAGACTTTAATCAGTAAATATTCCGAATAAAAATATTCTAAATAATAATGCTTTATTAAAGCAATTATAATAGACATTAATGTACAGCATAACAAAATTTTACCGCAGAAAAGTTTTATACCGGCTTCTATATGAAGCTTATTTTGTTTTGTAGTATAGCTATATAATAAACCTAGATTATACCAAGCTGCAATAGATGTACCGACTGCAATACCGATATGTTTCAAAGAATCCATTAATAATAGGTTCATGCCGGTATTAATTATCATTGAAAATAAGGTTATTTTGAGCGGTGTTTTAGTATCTCCGTTAGCATAAAAAATAGGGGTTAAAATTTTTGCCAAAATAAAAGCAGGAAGCCCAAGTGCAAACGCAGAAATAGCCTCAGCTGTATTTGTAGTATCTTGGCTCGTGAATACTCCTCTTTCATAAATTATATTAATAATCGGATGAGATAGAATTATAATACCGAATGTAGCAGGCAACGATAATAATAATCCCATTCTAATAGCATTATTCTGTATTTTTTTTGCAGCTACTATATCATTTGATTTATAGATTTTTGACAGCTCAGGTAGCAATATAGTAGAGAAGCTAGTACCTATTATTGATAGAGGAAATTGATATATCCGGTCGGCATAAGATAATATAGAAATAGCACCTTCAATAAAGCTAGCAATAGATTGGGATATGAAAAGGTTTAATTGCTGTACGCCGGAGCTAATGGTTGCCGGTCCCATATTAATCAAAAGCTTTTTTACATCGGGATCGCTTGGGTTAAAAATTATCGGAAAGTTTAAATCCGCTCTTTTCACACAGACAAACATAAAAGAAACTTGTAATATTCCGGCCATTATTAAAGATAAGCTAATTGAGATAGTAGATTCTATATAATGATCAAATGTTAAAGTAAAAATTATTACGCATATACTTAAAATAACCGGTGAAAAAGCAAATGCAGCGAATTTTTTTACAGAGTTTAATATTCCGCCAAGTAGAGCCGTTAATGAAACAAATATTAAATAAGGTATTGTAATTCGGCATAAAAATACCGTAAGCTCAAACTTTTCTTTTTTACCGTGAAATCCAGGAGCAATAAACAGCATTAATTGTGGCATGAAGATTTGCATTAATGCTATTATTACTATTAATGTCAGAAGTAAAAGGGTAAAAACCTCACCTGAAAAATTATTAGCGGCTTTCTTAGAAATAAGCATTTTTTCATTATAAATAGGAATGAATACGCTTGATAATGCTCCTTCTGCAAAAATTCTTCTAAATAGATTCGGTAGTTTAAAAGCAACATTAATGCTATCACCCATAGGCGTAGAGCCGAATAATGATGCGATAAACTGTTCACGCACTAAGCCAAATATGCGAGAAATTAATGTGAAAAAAGCTACTATGACTCCTGAACGAAATAATCGACTTCTTGCATAACTTGCTTCTAAAGGTAATTTGTGCATCAATCCGGTACTCGCATCCTCACGTACTAAAGTGTACGCTGTGGTGCTGCGTTCCGTGTTTCCTTCAAATTCCTCTTTATTAGCTACGTTATGCAAGAAGTCGGTCACTGTTTGTTTTTTATCTTATTTTTCTGAGATGTCATTCCCGCGGAGGCGGGAATCCAGTAAAACCTATAAAAACTTGTTTTTATAGGTTTATTTTGTTAATTAATATGTAATTGTTGAGATCGGGATTAAGGCTGCTTTTTCTGGAGTCTCGCCTCCGCGGGAATGACATCAAGCACCATGTAAGCAACGTCATGAATTCTTATCCCGAGCTGACCCTATCTATTCCTTCATTGATTAAAGCGTCTGCTTTTGATTTATTTTCCCATCCAGTCACTTTAACCCATTTACCTTTTTCTAAATCTTTATAATGCTCAAAGAAATGCACGATACGTTTCTTGAGCATGTCACATAAATCATCTAGCTCTTTAATGTGATCGAAAGTAATATCGAGCTTAGAAGTCGGTACTGCGATTATTTTCTCATCAAGCCCTGATTCGTCTTCCATCATCAATACGCCGACTGCTCGGCATTTTATAACCGACCCAGGCACTACCGGATGATGAGCTACGACAAGTACGTCTACCGGATCGCCGTCATTTGAAAGAGTATGAGGAATAAAACCGTAATTGCATGGATAGCTCATGGTAGTTTGCATAAAGCGATCAACAAACACTGCTCCTGATTCTTTGTCAAATTCGTATTTGATTGGACCGCTATTCATCGGAATTTCGATAATTACGTTTATTTCGTAATTATTTGCTTTTGCTTTGATTTTATCTATAAACATGTTTTTATTTATTTGGTTTAGTTATTTTTCGTCATTGCTAGGAGAATTACAACGTAATTCGACGAAGCAATCTCAGGCCTATTTTACTAGATTGCTACGTCGCTTCGCTCCTCGCAATGACGTTGTTATTTCGGAGGTCTGTAATTCTCATCATGCTTTGCAAGTAATTGTCTTGCTATAAATTTCCCGCTCGATAACTGCCCGATGGCAATAATGCCTTGTCCTTTACGAAATAGAGCCGGAAGGGCTCCTTGATATAATATCTCTAAATCCTTAATATTATCGGTAATAACAAAACTTATCTTATCATCAGCAATTTTATTTATTGAGTCTGTTTTAACAAGCCCACCGACTCTTAACTCTTTGCCTTGTTCTATTTCATTAATTTTTGACGGTGGCAAAAAAAATACTATATTTTTCTCTAAATTGTAAAGTATTATACTAATTCCTAAAAATGCTGAGCAGAAACAAATAATTATTGTTATTAATCTATTTCTTACTCTCTTTTGCATTAAAGTTCTGTTTATTTTTCAATGACTTGTAATTTAAAAAACTTACAATTAACAATATCGCTAAGGTTAAAAAGGTAAATAAATACGCTACCGGTATATAATTATTCATTTCTTAAAAATTCCATAATTTCCTTAGGTGAAGAATCTAAATAGAAATGTTTCAGATATTTTCCGTTTGCATCGATTAAATATGTAAAAGATGAATGATCAAGCATATAGTTCGGGTCGTCATCATCACCATGCACACGAGCATAGAAAACCTTGAATTTATCAGTTACATCTTTTATTTGCTGCTCGTTACCGGTAAGACCTATAAATTTCGGATGAAAATGTTTTAGATATTCTCTAATTGCTATAGGAGTATCACGTTTTGGGTCAATAGTAATAAAAACAGGCAGAATATCTATTTTATGTTTATTTAAAATTTCTACAATCTCCGTTATTTTATTTAGAGAGGTTGGGCATATATCAGGACAACTAGTAAATCCAAAGTAAATGAGGCTTAAGCTGCCTTTCAACTTATCACTATTAAATATCTCTCCATTTTGGTCTATTAGTTCAAAATCACCGCCGATTTTTACGTTATCTTCATAGATATTAACTTGACCGGCAAGCGGTTTTTCAGGCGTTCTTAAAGATAACAACAAATATAATGCTCCTACTCCTATTAATAAGCTAATGACGATAATTATTTTTATAACATTTGACTGTATTTTCATAAGATATTATCCATTTTTGCGTTATCATCCTAGCTGGTCCTGCTATATGGCTCTTATGTCATTCCTGCGAAAGCAGGAATCCAGAGAAAAGTGAAAATGTCATACCGTGGTTTGACTACGGTATCTTGTATCACAGGCCGTGTCCTGAGATCCCGCAATCAAGTTGTGGGATAACATTAGAGGTTACTGGATTCCCGCTTTCGTGGGAATGACATAAAAAGACCATACAACAAAGTCTACTCTTTTACACAAGCCCTAATTTTTTAGGTTTAAAATATTTTACCCAAATATCTATTAACAATTTAGTAATGATAATTGCCGAAAACATTGAAGATATAATCCCGATCGTTAATGCAACGGCAAAACCTTTTATTGCACCTACTCCAAATATATAAAGTAAAAAAGCAACGATTAAAGTAGTTAGGTTAGCATCAAGGATAGTGGCAAACGCAGATTCAAAACCGGTTCTAATAGCATAAAGATTAGAAACTCCTTTATGCAGTTCCTCTTTAATTCTTTCGTAAATCAATACATTAGCATCAACAGCCATACCCATAGTGAGTATTATTCCTGCAATTCCCGGCAGAGTTAAAGTAGCTTGGAAAAGTGAAAGTAAAGCTAAAATATATAACAATGCAAGGCTTAAGGCTATATTGGCAAATAAACCAAGCACACCGTAAGACCAAACCATAAATATACACACTGCTATAAATACTATAAGTCCTGCCTTTTTGCCCGACTCTATAGAATCAGCACCCAAATTTGGACCTATACTTCTCTCTTCAATAATTTTAAGTGGGGCAGGAAGCGAACCGGCTCGCAATAATAGTGCAAGCTCATTTGCCGACTCAACGGTAAAATTTCCTGTTATTATACCGTTTCCGCCCATAATCGCTCCGTTTATCGTTGGAGCACTTAGTAATTTATTGTCTAAAACTATAGCAAGGCGTTTACCGGTATTATTTTTGGTTATTTCACCAAATATTTTACTACCTAAATTGTTGAAAGAAAAAGCAACTACCGCTTGCGAATTTTGGTCAAAAGAAGCTGAAGCGGTTGTAAGCTGATCCCCACCCAAAACAACTTTTTTCTTTATAACGACATAATACTCCCCATGACTTTCGCTATCTCCCTTAACTAGCATTGAACCTACTGGAACATGTCCTTTTACCGCTTCTTCGATATTGGCATTTTCATCAACTAAATGAAAAGTTAGCTTTGCAGTTTTCCCTAATATATTCTTCAGGTAAGAGGGATTTTCTTCACCGGGAACTTGCAGTAATATATGCTTATCGCCTTGTTTCTGTATGGTCGGCTCTTTAGTGCCGGTACTATCAACTCTCATGCGAACGATCTCAATAGATTGGTCTACTACCTTATTAAGTAAGTCATTTAATCTAGATTCGCTGTAGCTAAGCTTTATTTTATTTTCATTTACTTCAGCGATAATTTCTGGATCGATTTTATTAATTATTTTCTTTAACGGCTTTAATTTCTCAGGCGATCTTACTTCTAATTGAATGCTATTTTGTCTAACTAACAGATTTTTATAGCCGATTTTATCCTCACGAAAATTTTTGCGTAAAGTGTCGGCAAGATGTTCCATTGAATCATTTAAGTAGGTGTCAAAATCAACATCGAGTAACAAATGGGCTCCTCCTCTAAGGTCAAGTCCTAGATTTACTGAATCATGAGGCAGAAACTTAGAGTTTATCTGCATGAAATTAGGTAAGGCACAAATAACCGCAAAAACCGTACATATAATTGAAAGAAAAATTTTCCACTTAGGAAGATTTTGCACCGCTTACCTTCTTATCTTTTTTGTTGTTTTCTTTTTTTACTGCTACTTCTTTTGTACGACTAGTTATATCGATAATAGCACTTTTTAAAGCTTTAATACGTACGTCTTTAGCTATTTCGATTTCAATATTATTGTCATTTTCACTTACTTTAGTCACAATACCGTAAATGCCGCTATTTGTTAGAACTTCTTCGCCTTTTTTAACTTCACTTACTAACTTCTCTCTTTCTTTGCGTCGTGTTTCTTGTGGACGTAATAATAAGAAGTAAAATACAGCAAAAATTAAAACCATCGGTATTAAGCTTGTTAACCCCGATTGTAAAGAATTTGTTTCTACAGGTACTACCTCAGTTTCCTGTATTTCTATAGTGTCGTTATTATTTGCCTGATTATCTTGCGTATTTGCTGACATATGTAATTTCCTAATTGTTGCAATAGTCTTTCTGTATAACCTCTTTCTAAAAGTAATTTGTATACCTTTGATACTTCAAGACTTGATACGTCAAATGTTGGGCTTTGCCTTTGCTCACGTAGTTTTTTACGCTCCGCAGGCTCACCACTTATTGGGCTTCCAACTTTTGAAGTATCTGCGGTATACATCAATCCGGTACTCGCATCTCACGTACCTTTTTGTACGCTGTGGTGCTGCGTGCCGTGTTTCCTTAAAATTTCTCTTTATAAGATAGATGGGTTATGCACTAAGTCTAAATAAAATAAAAATAGCTACCTAATAGCTTTAATGCAAGGGTAAAATAATAATATAAAATATATTTAAATGTATTTTATACTAATATAAGTTATCACAAAACCAATAAATGGCTATTTTTATGACAGCTATAACTACTAGAATTTCTAATGAACTAGATATTATAGTTTCTAATGTTGCTAAGGAAATCGATAGACCAAAAGGATATATTATACGTAAAGCAATAGAAAGTTATTTATATAGAAGAAAAAGCAGACTTATTAGTTGCTTTGTCTCGTATAGAAAAAGGAGAAGAAGTAATTTCATTAGAAGATATTAAGAAAAAATATGGTTTGGAAGATTGAATTTATGATAAACTTACTGATGTCATTTGCAAAAGGGCGTTGTTGCTTAGCTCGAAAAACACGCTCTATGTCATTCCCGCCTACGCGGGAATGACATAAAACGGAAAAAATCACTGGAGCGGGTGAAGGGATTCGAACCCTCGACTTCGACCTTGGCAAGGTAGCGCTCTACCCCTGAGCTACACCCGCTTAAATAAAATAACGGCGTTTTAATGTAAAAAGTTTAAGGGGATCAAAATTAATTACATATAAAACGCCTTAGTGCTTTTTAATCTAAGCGAATCTGAATATAAGTAATTATAAGATAAATTGCAAGTATTAAATTAGAAATTTATTGGCATTGCTAAATAAAGATAGATTATTTAATAAATTAACGCCATTGCAAGGAAATTACAAAGTATATTGACTAAGCAATCTAGTTAAAAATTCTGTAAACTAGAATTTTTTATTATTATTTTTTTAGATTGATACGCTCCTTTCAGTCGCTCAGCTCATTACGACACCTGTCTTGAGTTAGCAATGCTATAAAATCTAATTTTGTTAAATTGACTTTTATTTTTATATAAAACAGTATAGTTCTTTATTAATTTTAACTAATCTGTAAAAAAGTATGTAAAGTTACGCAAAAGAGCAAAAAAGTTTAGCTCGTAATCAAAAAGAAGCAATAGGGCTACTATCGATAGGTACGTTTCTTGAATATTTTGATCTCATGCTCTATGTACACATGGCGGTACTACTTAACGAGCTATTTTTTCCTGAAGCCGATGCACGAGCTGCTTCTCTATATTCTGCCATTGCATATTGTGCAACATATGTATTTAGACCTATCGGTGCTTTAATATTCGGTTGGATAGGAGATACTATAGGTTGTAAGGCAACGGTCATTATTACAACTTTTTTAATATCGCTTTGTTGTCTTATAATGGCTAATTATAAAAACTTATGCCGAAATTGGTATTACGGCGACTTTTGTAGTAACTGCGTGTCGTATCGCCCAGGGGATGTCGTCCTCTATAGGGGAGGTAGTAGGTGCCAAGCTTTATCTAACCGAAATGACAAAAATTCCTCAACGTTATTGGGTGGTGGCTTCGCTTGTTGTTTTTGTAACTTTAGGTGTAACAGTAGCATTAGTGGTAGGAACACTTGTTACTTCTTTTGGACTTGATTGGCGTATTGCATTTTGGTTTGGAGCAGCTATTGCTACAGTTGGTGCTGTTGTAAGGACAAATCTTAGGAAGACTCCAGATTTCATTGATGCAAAAAGACGAATAAAGAAAACTGTAGCACAAGCGGGGATAGATAATAATCTGCTAAAATCAAGCCCTATTTGGAGTGAAAAAATTAATAAACCAACAGCAATAGCTTTCTTTTTTATACATTGTGGAGCCCCGTTATGGTTTTATATTGTTTATATTTATTGCGGTAATATGCTAAAAACTCATTTAATTACAGTGCTGCTCAAGTAATTCATCAAAATTTTATTGTTTGTGGTACAGAATTAATAAGTACAATAATTGTTACTTATTTGGTTTGTAAAATACATCCTTTAAAAGTCCTTAAAGTAAGATTAATAATATTTTCTATTGTAGCCATTATGTCTCCTATCTTACTAAATAATATTTCAAATACTATAGAATTACTTTTATTCCAATTATTTATTGTAGTAGTATTTGCCCCTACTACTTTTCCGGCAGGTGCAGTGTTTTATGCAAGATTTCCAGTATTAAAACGTTTTACATGCGGCAGTTTTATATTTGCTTTATCACGAACTTTAATGTTTGCAGTTTCTTCTTTTGGAACAATTTACTTGATAGATTATTTTAATCACTGGGGATTATTATTCTTGATTATTCCAATTCTAATTGGTTATACATTTGGAGTAAATCATTTTATAAAGTTAGAGGAGGAAGCAGAGAGTTATTATTAGAAAAAGCTTTTTGTCTTTCAAGTTTAATATTAAAAACTTTTAGGCATAACTCAGCAAATTCTTGTTCTAGTTTATAATTTATATTAGCAGCGACCAAAAGAAAATTTATTAAAGTCGCATCAATAATTTTTCTAGCTTTCTCAGGTGATTTAACTCCCAAAGTTTACACATTATGAATTCAGTCAAATAATTTTATTAATGTCGTATTGTATCTTTTCTCTTTAATTAATAAGTTTAGACTTTTTCCGCTACTTATCTTCCCGTAAGATTTAATTCTAGTTAGACCTTCTACGTGTTTTGCTACTTCCGGTCCAAAAATTTCGGTAATTGCTTCTTCAGTTAATTCAGTGTCTTCAATAGTATCATGAAGTAAAGCGGCTTGCAGCCTAATAATGTTATAAAGCTTAGGTGCTTATTCAGCTACAAATTCAGCAAGCATAATTGTTACCTCAATCTGGTGCGAATAATAAGGATCGCCTGATTGACGCATTTGAGAACCGTGTTACGTGCATAGTAGATTCGAGGATATCTATAGGATTTTCTACTTTGGTATTTAAATATTCGAGTTTATCAAGTAATTTTTTACTATAAACACAAATTTCAAACTTTTCTTTCCAAGAGCTTATATCTTCTATAGAAGTTATTTCTTATTGCATTATAATTTGTGGGCTATTAATTAAAAAATTAGGCATTGCCTAGAAAAAGTTGATAATTTGAAAAGTTTACGTCATTGCCACGCTCTTTGCAATCGCTTAGCTCATGACGATATCAACCGTTTCGAGGAAATGCCAAAAATTGCAGTAATAAATAGCTGCAGATTAGGTTCTGTGAAGGAAAATTAAATTAATCTATTTTTGCTATTTTTTGCTGTAAATCATAAGATTTTTTTGAAATAGGAACAACTATTATTGCAAAAATCTTATTAATTTTCGCTAAAAAATATCTGAAAATATAAATAATTTAATTTTCCTTCACAGAACCTAAAGATTATTGTTATATTATTTTAAATATTAACCATAAAGTCAAAATATAACTATGTCAAACCGTAATAGTTTAGAAGTACAAGAGTACGCACAAGCTAGCTCCTTAAATAATACTAATCTAACTGCATCACAGGGTGAATTAATACTAACTGTTGCAAATTTATTGTTCAAAGAGTCAAATATTAATAATAATCAGAATATACAAAGAGATAATAATATATCTTATGAGAATAATATTACCGACTTTGAAAATCAGGATACAAGTTGTGGTATATGTAAATGTCTTGGAGCTATAGCTACTGTTTGCTGCAATGTGTATGTATTTTTATTTGAATAAACACCAAATTTTACACTAAAAAAATATGAGCAAGGCTTAAGAAAGTTAGGAAACCTAGAGCATCGGTTATGGTTGTTAGAAATACACCGGAGCCTGTAGCGGGGTCTATATCAAAATAATGCAGTATTATAGGAATAGCAGAGCCGAATAATCCGGCTACTAAAACATTTAAAATAACTGCAATAGCAAAAATAACGCTAAGATTTAAGTCAAGCAACATCACAAAGCTAAGTCCTGCTCCGATAATTGCAAGTACAAAACCGTTAAAAGCCGATACGGCTATTTCTTTTAATATAACTTTATTGACATTATTATAATGAATATCTTTATTAGCAAGGGCTCTAACCGTAACGGTCATGGCTTGTGTTCCGGCATTTCCGCCCATTGAAGCTACAATAGGCATAGTGGCTGCAAGCGTTACAAGTTTTGCAATAGTATCGTTAAAATGGTTAATAATAAGTGAGGTCATGCAGGCAGTGATTAGATTAACAAAGAGCCAAGGAAAACGATGTTTAACGGTATAAAATACGTTGAAGAAAGTATCTTGAGTGTGTACCCCGCTTAATGATAATATATCTTTTTCGGCTTGTTCTTCGATAATATAAATTATATTATCGATTGATACGCTACCTACTAACTTACCGCTTTTATTTACTACCGGTACAATAGTTAAAGCATATTGTCTAAAAATGAAGCTTAGTTCATTTAAGTCGGTAAAAGCATCTGCAAGCTTAAAATCTTTGCTCATCAAATCTTTTATCAATTCATTTTTTTTGCCTTTAATTAGCGTGCTAAGAGAAATAATACCGATAGGGCGTAATTTATTATCCGTAACGATTGCCGCATAAAAGTCATTCTTTACGTTCTTGATAAAATTTAATGATTCCTCGACCGTCCATCCTTCTTGAAGATTAATAAAATCTCGCTCAATTACCCTACCTACCGTATTTTCGGGATATGTACAACCTACGGTAATTTGGTGTTTTTTTTCTTTAGTGAGATTACTTAGGATAAGGTCTTTTATATCATTGTCTAGATCGATTACTACTTCAATAGCATCTTCTATAACTAGCTTATTGATTAATTCTGCAGATTTTTTTATGCCTAAAGTTTCTATTATTAAAGGTTTACTATAAGCATTTAATGATACTAACGTTTCAGGCTTAATTTCATCCTGTAATAAAGGAATAATTATTTTATATGTTTTATTGTTAAGATTATCTAAGAAATCTGCTAAATCGGCATAATGAAGCTTGGCCAGCCTGCTTGCAGCAGCATCATAATTGTGATCTTCGATCAGATCGTTAATTTGATCAAAAATTTCAGCAAATTGATCGTGATGATCTGGTACGATGCTTTTAAATATATTGAAATTAGGCATAGCCTATTGACCTAATAGTTTATTATAGACTTATTATAATTATTTAAAGCTGGTTAGCTAGGCTTGGCACAGAATTGTGTACAATTTGCTAATCAATATAAATCACAGAGTACAAATAAGCAATAGTTTTTATTTCAACTCCTTTTCATTTATCAGGAGTATACAATTAGCACAAACATTTGCTAACAAGAAGAACTTAGGAGTAAATATAAAACCTGAAGTGTCGAAACAGACAAAAATTTGACTTTGTGAAAAACCGGCGAATGGTGCGGTCGAGAAGACTTGAACTTCCAATCTTTTTACAGAACAGCACCCTCAATGCTGCGCGTCTACCAATTTCGCCACGACCGCTTAAGTTTTACTCTATAGCAGATTATGAGTAAAATATCAATAGAGTTCTTTTGATGTCATTTCCGCCTTTTTATGTCATTCCCGCGGAAGCGGGAATGACATAAAATAGCCATGCGACAACACCTTTAGTCATTCGCAATGACGGCAAAACTATTCAAGATAAATCAACAACAAAACTAGGTGTAATCGACTGCTTAACAGCAGCTTTCATTAAACTATCTAGTTTTTCATCAATATTATCAAAATCAATATGATATTCTCTAGAATTTCCGGTTAACACTAGAGCAGAGTCTATACCAAGGCGATTTGCTGCAAGTATATCGGTATAAACAGTGTCCCCAATCATTAACATGCGATTCTTAGGGGTATTATTACATTCTTTTAAAATTTTGCTATATATTTCTTCATATGGCTTACCGCTATAAATTACTTTTCCGCCAAGCTGCTTTATTTTTTCGGCATAATAGCCGCTACAATATCTATAAACGCCGTGCTGATTTATTCCGAGGTCAGGATTAGCACAAATATTGACCATTTTACGTTGTACAACAATTTTAAATAATTCATCGAATTCGTTTAAATCTAAATTTTCGTTTTCGTCTCTGTAAATAGTCATTAAGCAAATATTAGCTTTGTTAATATCATCAGTGATAGGACATTGAATTCTGTTTATTATATCATTTTCTAAATGTCCTAAATGATATATTACTGGTTTTTCTATACCGAACCGCTCTTTACTTTCTAGTATCATTTCTACTGCTATTTCGCCTGAGCTAATGATCATTTCCGGTTCTGCATTTAATCCCCAAGATTTAATTGTTTGATGCAGTGAAAAAATATTTCGTGGAGCATTAGTGACAAAATACACTTTTTTTCGTTCAATAATCTTATTGATATTTTGTACGACGCCTGGATAGGTACGTCCCCCTTCAATTATTACCCCCCAAAGATCGAATAAAAACACGTCATAATCATTAATTACGTCGAAAATATTTTTTAACTTTAATATATTCATTGTTATCTCGCTAATTTTAAATCAAGAAACTTTACTATTTTAATAAGTTACGTTATAGTCATTTTTATTGTTTCCAGCAACAAGTAATAGAGCCAAATAATATTATATGTATAATATGTCGGAAATTGAAGAAAAATTTAACGAATCATCATACGGTGCTGATTCCATAAAGGTCTTAAAAGGTCTTGAAGCCGTAAGAAAAAGACCGGGAATGTATATCGGGGATGTTGGAGACGGGTCGGGTCTACATCATATGATTTATGAAGTAGTCGACAACGCTATCGACGAGTCGCTTGCCGGTTATTGTGATCTAGTACAAGTAACATTAAATAAAAACGGTTCAGTAACCGTATCCGATAACGGGCGAGGTATACCCGTTGAAATTCATGAAGAAGAAGGAATATCGGCAGCTGAAGTTATTATGACGCAACTTCACGCCGGTGGTAAGTTTGACCAGAACGCTTATAAGGTTGCAGGCGGTCTACACGGTGTTGGTGTATCAGTTGTAAATGCTCTTTCTGAATGGCTTGAGCTGCGTATTTGGCGTAATAATAAGGAATATTTGATTAGATTTAATAACGGTATAACGGAAGCTCCGCTTGCGGTTGTCAAAGAAAATATTGATAAAAAAGGTACGGAAGTTACTTTTTTTCCGTCTGTAGAAACGTTTACTAATATAGAATTTGATTTCGGCACTATAGAGCATCGTCTTCGTGAGCTTGCTTTTTTAAATTCAGGCGTAAAGATTTTACTCGTCGATAATCGCTTTGAAGAAGTTAAAGAAGTAGAGTTTTATTATACGGGTGGTATAGAAGCTTATGTAAAATATATAGACAGAGCGAAGCACGCTATCCATCCATGTATAGTAGTTAATACGGAGAATGCTGAGTCCGGTATGAGCCTTGAGCTTGCGATGCATTGGAACGATTCTTATCATGAAAATATTTTATGCTTTACTAATAATATTAGGCAGCGTGATGGCGGAACTCATCTTAGTGCCTTCAAATCAGCGATAACACGTGTTATTACCTCGTATCTTGATACTACGGGTCTTAATAAAAAAGCTAAAAATGACTTTAGCGGTGAAGATACTAGGGAAGGGCTATGTTGTGTGCTTTCCGTTAAAGTTCCTGATCCTAAATTTTCTTCTCAAACAAAAGATAAGCTAGTAAGCTCCGAAGTACGACCGGTTGTTGAGAATGCTGTTTATACAAAGGTTCTTGAGTGGTTTGAAGAGCATCCAGCAGAAGCTAAGGCAATTATAGCTAAGATTATGGAAGCTGCGAATGCTCGTGAAGCTGCTAGAAAAGCCAGGGAACTCACTCGAAGAAAATCAGCTTTAGAAGTCTCGAATTTACCAGGTAAACTTGCAGATTGCCATGCAAAAGATCCTGCTATTTCAGAATTGTTTATTGTTGAGGGGGACTCTGCGGGCGGTACTGCAAAGCAGGGTAGGGATAGCAAAATTCAGGCTATATTGCCTTTGCGTGGTAAAATTTTGAACGTTGAACGTGCAAGATTTGATAAAATGCTCGGTTCGGACCAAATCGGTACGTTAATTACAGCTCTTGGAATTAGTGTTGAACGAGAATTTTCCTTAGAAAAGCTTAGATACCATAAAGTTATTATTATGACCGATGCTGATGTTGACGGCTCGCACATTAGAACTTTATTACTCACGTTTTTCTACCGTCATATGCCTGAGCTAATAAATAAAGGCTATCTATATATAGCTCAGCCACCGCTTTATAAAGTAAAGAAAGGAGCAGCCGAGTTTTATTTAAAGAATGAGCAAGTGCTGCAAGATTATTTGATCAAATCAACTATTAATGATGCAACCTTAATTCTAGACGGTAAAGAGCAGTTAGTGGGTGATAATTTAGAAGAGCTAATTAATAAAGTAGTTAAGTTTAACGGCTTGCTTGACCATGCTAGCAAAAAATTTAATCGCTCAATTACCGAAATTCTTGCGATTAATGACTTACTTAATAACAAAATATTTGAGCCTGAAAGTGATTTAAGACTTAAAAAAGCTTTAGATGTTTTAAATAGCTTAGAAGATTCGCCTGATAAGACTAATTTGGAAGTTTTAAAACATGCAAATAAAATAGAGTTCTTCCGCTTTAGTAGGGGGTTAAAAGAAAGTAAAATATTATTGAAAGAGCAGTTAGAATCATTTGAGTTTGTACAAATATCAAAGCTTGCTTTAACGATTTTTGATATATTTAGTAAGCAATTAAAGCTTATAGTGAAAAGTCAGGAATTCGATATTTTAACACCGAGTCAGTTGTTAAATACCATTATAGAATGCGGAAAAAGAGGTATAAATATTCAGCGTTTTAAGGGTCTTGGTGAGATGAATTCCGACCAGCTATGGGAAACTACTCTTGACCCTACAAAAAGAACTTTGCTTCAGGTAAGAGTTGCAGAAATTGATGAAGCAGAAGGCATTTTCTCTACTTTAATGGGTGACGTTGTTGAACCTCGCAGGTTATTTATCCAAGCAAATGCGTTGAATGTCGTGAATTTGGATGTGTAGTATAATTGGTGTCATACCGTGGCTTGACCACGGTATCCAGAAAATAACTAAAAATACTAATAATATTAGTATTTTTAACTGGACCCCGCGATCAAGTCGCGGAATGACAATTTAATCAGCTTCTCCTCGCAATGACGTTACAATTTTATCAAAATAATTTATGCACAAATTAATTATTCACGGTGGTAAATCTCTTAAAGGTAGTATTAATATTAGCGGTGCTAAAAATGCCGTGCTACCTATTATGGCAGCGTCTATTCTTACCGATAAACTGCATATTACTAATGTTCCAAAGTTAACGGATGTTAGTACTATGAAAGATTTGCTCCGAAGTCACGGGGCAGATATTGAAATAATAGAACATCAAGATGAATTTGAGCTTATAATTAATACCAAAAATATAAATAACTTTACTGCAGATTATGAAATAGTCCGTAAAATGAGAGCATCGATTTGGGTGCTTGGTCCTTTGCTTACCAAATATGGTAAAGCAAAAGTATCGCTTCCGGGTGGTTGTGCTATTGGAGCAAGGCAAGTAGATTTGCATATTGCTGTATTAAAAGCTATGGGCGCTACGATTGAAATAGCAGACGGTTATATTAACGCTTCAAGTAAAGGACGCTTAAAAGGTACTCATTTTGTTTTTGATAAAGTTTCCGTAGGTGCTACGATTAATGCAATACTTGCAGCTGTTTTAGCAGAGGGGGAAACTGTGCTTTTTAATTGCGGTCGAGAGCCGGAAATAGTTGATTTATGTAATTGTCTTATCACAATGGGAGCCGATATTGCAGGTATCGGCACTAGCGAAATAACAATTAAAGGCAAGGATTCTTTAAATAAAGCGAGCTATAAAGTACTTTCTGATCGTATTGAAGCCGGTACTTATATGTTTGCGGCAGCTATTACTAAAGGTGATGTAAAAATTTGTGGGATTGATTACCATATTGTAGAAAATATAGCTTTAAAACTTATCGAAACGGGTATAAAAGTCGTGCCGATCAATAACGGAGTTCAAGTAACTTATGAAGGGAAGTTAAATTCAGTTGATTTAGAAACTAATCCCTATCCTGGCTTTGCTACTGATTTGCAAGCACAATTTATGAGTCTTATGACGCTTAGTAGCGGTGTTTCAATGATCACCGAGAATATTTTTGAAAATCGTTTCATGCATGTCCCTGAATTATGTAGAATGGGAGCAGATATAGTAGTACGAAGTAATAAGGCGGTTGTTCGAGGTGTAGAAATGTTAAAAGGCGCAGAAGTTATGGCAAGTGATCTTAGAGCTTCGGTATCGCTAATACTTGCCGGTCTTAGTACTAATAGCAAAACCGTATTACACCGAATATATCATTTAGATCGTGGCTTCCAAGATTTAGAAAAAAAATTAAGTAATTGCGGTGCAGATATAAAAAGGGTATAATATACTCGATCAACTTCAAAAATTGGCTACGTCGTTCTACAAGAGCTGTGGTACTCACGTATTAAGTATACGCTGCGTTCCTCGCCTTGTGAACTCCTTGCTCTTTTTGAAGTTGATCTTCGTATACTCGTTTCCTATTTATTTGTAGTATACTATTTTTAACGGAGAAAAATTATGGCAAGAATTACAGCAGAAGATTGTAATAAAATTATACCGGATAGGTTTCGGCTTGTTGTCCTAGCAACAAGATATGCTAAATTATTAAATTATAAAGTAGCAACTAATCAAATCAAAAAAGAAAAGCGTGATAAGCCGCCTGTTATCTCATTACGTAGAATTGCTGCTGGAAAAGTATCGGTAGCTCAGTTAGAACAAGATTTAATAAATAGTCTGCGTACAAGAACTATGATAGAGCCGTTTGTTAATCAAGATGAATCAGAAGATGTAGAAGAAAAATTTGAGTATTTACCTGAAGTTTATATCGGGGAAGATTATTCTGATTTAGATGATCAAGTCTTTACTGATGAGAGTGGTGAAGATTATGAAACCGATAAGTAAATGCTTATTGGTGTTGGTACTGATATAGTACAAATTCCTAGAATCGAAAAGATATTACATTTATATCCGGAACTTTTTGCTAAAAGAATTCTAACTTCAAAGGAATTAAAACAGCTTGCTTTGTTGGGGGAAATAAACCATGCTGCTTTTTTAGCCAAGCGTTTCGCTGCTAAAGAGGCTATTAGTAAAGCCTTTGGAGCCGGTATAGGTCAAGGTATAAATTTTAAAGATATTACTATACTAAATAATGATTTAGGTAAGCCTATAGTAGGAGTTAGCTCAAACTATACAAACAAACTCTCTCCTTTTAATATTCACCTTTCTCTTACTGATGATTATCCTGTATGCGTAGCATTTGCTGTGATTGAGAGTAGTTATAATGTTATCCTTGGGTAGAGGCGTTACTGTGTGAACCCTATGTCATTCCCGCGGAGGCATTATTGCGTGGATACCCAAACCGTCATTGCGAGGAGCGAAGCGACGTGGCAATCTCATGCAGTAATAACAAACTCCTGAGATTGTGCTTCGTCAAAACTTACAGTTTTTCCTCGTAATGACGACTTGGTATGCGGGGAATGCCCGCTCTCGCAATGGCAAAATATAAATTACGATCCGGCTTTGCTATCTGCTTTAGGTAAAATGATTTTTAAATCAGCTTTAGCTTCTAAATCAGAAATATATTGTTTTAGTACTTCTGCAGCTAATATATTATCAATAGTTACTTTTGCTTCTTCTTTTGTTGGAATAGGCACAGGTTTTTTCTCAAGCACTTTGATAACATGCCAACCGAAATCGGTTTTTACAGGAGTTGAAACTTCATTTACCTTTAAAGCAAAAGCTTTCTTTTCAAATTCCGGTACTAACTGCCCAGGTTGATTTAGTAGAATGTAACCGATAACGCCGCCGTTTGAAGCTGAAGCTTTATCAAGGGATAACTCTTCTGCAAGCTTAGTAAAGTTTCCGCCTTTGCTTAATTTGGTTTTTATATCATTAGCTTCTTTTTGAGATTTAACTAAAATATGAGCAACTTTTATTTGTTCTTTACCTTTAAGATTACCGACATATTTATTATATTCGTCATCAAACATCTTATCTGTAATGTTAGATTTTATGTAGTTTGCTAGTAATTCTTGTTGAGCTAATTGATTTTTTGCATTTTCAAGTTTTTCTTGGAATGCTTTAGAAGAAGTAATATTTAACTTAGCAACTTCTTCTTTTAACAAAAGATTATTAACATAAATTTTTATTAATTTTTCCTGATCTTGTGGTGGAAAATCATCAAAATTTTTGATTGTTTCACCTGATTGAAGATTAAGCTGAGGCTTAAATTCTTTCATAATTTGCGATTCTTTTACTTCACCGCCTTTATAGGTAGCAACTACCTTGTCTTTATCAGCAAAAGCAATACCGGAAAGCATGCTAACTGATAAAAATATAACAGATAACTTTTTCATTTATGACTCATAATTGTGTTAAATATAAGCTTAAATTTTATAAAAATAATATATAACCGTCAACAGCTATTTGAGAATATTTTATTTATTAATAATAATTTATAAATATTTGTAGTAAAAAAATGCATTTCAATAAAAAATTATTCATTTAAATAAAATTATAACATTTGATAATTTTATAAAATATACCTATATTTAAGTACTAAAAATATCATAAGGACTTTAATGCTTTCTATTTTAAAAAAACTTTTCGGTACTGCAAATGATCGTACTGTAAAAAAACTATTTTCCGAAATTACAAAAATTAACTCGCTTGAACCTGCTATACAAAAATTATCAGATGAGGAGTTGAAGAATAAAACTGTGGAGTTTAAAGAAAAGCTTAAAAACGGAGCTACTTTAGACGATATAGTATATGAGGCGTTTGCGGTAGTTAGGGAAGCAGCTAGAAGAGTTTGCGGTATGCGTCATTTTGACGTTCAGCTTATGGGCGGCCTGATATTACATCGAGGCATGATTACCGAAATGCGTACCGGTGAGGGTAAGACCTTAGTTGCAACGCTTCCTGCTTACTTAAATGCTTTAACCGGAAAAGGTGTACATGTTGTAACCGTAAATGATTATCTAGCAAGCCGTGATTCTGCTTCCATGGGTAAAATTTACAATTTTTTAGGTTTATCGGTTGGATGTATTGTTAGTGGTATGCCTGATGCGGTAAAACGAGCCGCCTATAACGCCGATATTACTCATGCAACAAATAATGAACTCGGTTTCGATTATTTAAGGGATAATATGAAGTATAGCTTACAGGAGCGGGTACTTCGTCCTTTTAATTTTGCTATCATCGATGAGGTTGATTCGATTTTGATAGATGAAGCAAGAACTCCGCTCGTTATCTCGGGTCCGGTTAATGATAATTCAGAATTATACGGTAAAATTGATAAAATAGTACGTCTGCTTAATGCAAGTGATTTTGAAAAAGACGAAAAATTAAAAACTATCAATTTAACGGAAACCGGTATTACACATATAGAATCGCTTTTAAGTAAAGAAAATATTATAAAACCGGATACCGGTTTATATGATTTTGAGAATTTAACTTTAGTACATTATGTTAACCAAGCCTTAAGAGCTCATAATATGTTTACTGTTAATGTAGATTATTTGGTGCGTGAAGGTAAAGTAATGATTATTGATGAGTTTACCGGTCGTGTAATGGAAGGGCGTAGATATTCGGAAGGGTTACATCAAGCATTAGAAGCAAAAGAAAATGTGAAAATTCAAAATGCGAACCAAACTTTAGCATCTATTACTTTCCAAAATTATTTTCGTAATTATCCTAAATTATCGGGTATGACCGGTACGGCTATGACCGAAGCACCGGAACTAAAAGATATATATAATCTCGATGTGGTCGCAGTCCCAACCCATAATAAAGTTACAAGGCTTGACCTTGATGACGAAATTTACGGCAGTAAAAAAGAAAAATATGATGCTATCTTAAAGCTAATTAAGGATTGTTACGATCGTGGACAGCCTATACTTGTTGGTACGATAAGCATAGAAAAGTCAGAAGAACTTTCAAGCGTTTTAAATAAAGAAAAAATCCCTCATAAAGTATTAAACGCCAAATTTCATGAGCAGGAAGCTTTTATTATTGCTCAAGCAGGTAGGTTTAAGGCAGTAACGATTGCAACTAATATGGCAGGGCGCGGTACTGATATTATGCTTGGCGGTAATCCTGAAATGTTAATAGAACAGCTGGATAAAGAACATAATTATGAAACTAAAATAGCTGAAATAAAAGCTCAAATTGCCAAAGAAAAGAAGCAGGTTATTGAAGCAGGCGGTTTATTTGTGATAGGTACGGAAAGGCATGAAAGCCGTAGGATAGATAATCAGCTAAGAGGAAGATCAGGTAGACAAGGTGATCCTGGTAAAACTAAGTTTTTCCTATCGCTTGATGACGATTTAATGCGTATTTTTGCATCAGATCGTATATCAGGAGTCCTTAGAACGCTTGGATTGAAAGACGGAGAGGCTATCCACCATCCGATGATTAGTCGTTCACTTGAGAAAGCGCAGCAAAAAGTGGAAGGACATAACTACGAAATGCGTAAAAATTTATTACGTTTTGATGATGTAATGAATGACCAACGTAAGATAATATACGAGCAACGTACTGAAATTATTAAATCTAAAGATAGTCACGGTTTCTTAAATAGTACTACTGAGGAACTTGCCAAAAAGATAGTATTAACTTTCATGCCGGTAGGATCTTATAGAGAAGATTGGGATATAGAGAATTTAAGCGTAGAATTACATCGTGTTTTTTCTATAAAATTTGATCATAATGTAGTAAGTAAAAATGATGTAACGGAAGAAGAAATCACGAAGACCATTATACAAATGGCTCATGATATATATAAGTCAAAAGAAGAAGCCTATAGTAGCGAGTTAATGCATAATGCCGTGAAATATATTTTACTAACTACCCTTGATCAAGTTTGGAAAGATCATTTATATAGCTTAGATCATTTAAGACAAGGCATATCTCTTCGAGCTTATGCCCAAAAAGACCCTCTTAGTGAGTATAAAAGAGAAGCATTTAACTTATTCGAGCAGATGCTTAATAATTTAAAAGAATTATTTATTCAAACCGTATATCATTTCCATATTGACTTAAAACATGTTCAAAAAGAAGATGTTTCGCTTGAGTATAAAAAACTTCAGAAAAATATACGTGAGAGTCGGGAAGATCCGGCATTTAGTAAATATAACGCAGGAAGTAGCATTGAGACTGACCTTAAACCAGTCGTATCACGCATTGACCCAAAAGATAGAAACCCTAACGATCCTACTAGTTGGGGTAGGGTATCTCGTAATGAGCTATGTCCGTGCGGTTCAGGCAAGAAATATAAATATTGTCATGGTGCAAATGAATAGATGAAAACCACTTTACCTCAGCGTCCTCTCAAAATCCAAGCTAGGCTTAATTTTATAGTGCAGCAAATTCTAGATATTGCACAAGATAAAATCGCTATGATTATCTTGTATGGCTCTTTTGCAAGAGGTGATTGGGTGCGTGATCTACCTAACGGTTACCATAGCGATACCGATATTTTGATAATTCTGAAGAAAGGTAAATATAAAGGATATACTGCTTTAAGATTAAAAGATACAATATATACCAAATTAAAAAAGACAGGAGTAGTAAAGCCTCAAATTATCCCATATGGCTCACGAATATCAATAATTCTTGAATCAATAGATGAAGTAAACAGGCAGTTAGAAAATTTTTATACGGATATAAAAAAAGAAGGCATTCTTTTATATGATAGCAAGGAATTTACACTTAGCGAAGCTAAAGATTTCCCTTGGAGCGAGATGAAAGAAATTGCTAAAGGTTACTATGAAGAATGGTTTAGAAGTGGATGCGGGTTTTTTATTGATTGCAAATATCCATTTGAAAGAAGCGAATTAAACAAAAGTGCTTTTTATCTTCATTAAGCTACGGGGGGTTTTTACAGTAGCATCTTGTTAGTTTTTTCCAATTACAAACCTAAATTGCATGATATAGAAGAATTAGGGAGTATGGCAAAAAATTATAATAGTGAGCTATTGCAAGTATTTCCTATAGCAACCCCTGAGCAAAAAGAATGTTTTGAGTTACTTCAAAAAGCTTATGTTGACGCAAGATATGATAAAAACTATAAAATTACAAAAGAACAGCTGCTTTATTTAATCGATAGAGTAGACAAGTTGAAAGAAATCACCGAAAGAATCTGCATGGCAAGGATTAATCAGTAGGAGTTCTCAGTATTGTCTGCGTGACTTCCTAATCGTCATTGCGAGGAAATTACGTAAACTTTTTAAATTATCAACTTTTTCTAGGCAATGTCTATTTATCGACACGGTAGTTATTGACAAGTTTAGGAAAAAGTTTTATATTCTTCACAAGTTTAAGAAAAAGTTAATAGTATATGTCTAAAGCAAAAACAGCTTCCAAAAATAACCCGACTTCTAGGGAACAGGCTAAAGAATATTTTCATAACGGTCAGAAAATCAAACCGGTCAAACTTATTGCTGCTCAAAAGTCTTTTCTAGCTGCCGAATATGAATCTTCCGGAGATTTAGTCGTAGGGAGCAATGGTCAGCCATTACCTTGGGGATTAGTTAAAAGCTTATCTTAATATTTTCACTTCCAAAAACCCCGCCAATAAATAATCGGGGGCATAGCTCAGGGGTAGAGCATCTGCTTTGCACGCAGAGGGTCAAGGGTTCGATTCCCTTTGCCTCCACCACTTCCGATAAGGATTTCAAGGCTTTTTGAAATTTAGTAGAAACTTTGAATGTTCCTTTTGTTTTAATTTTCACTCCATGTCTTGCTAAAAAAATATTCTGTACCTACTATTGGTTATGGGAAGTATTTACAACAGCAGAATCTAGGCAAAAAAAAATAATCTACATACTCAAAAGCTTAGGTTACTATTTACTTGAGAAAGAAATACACGAAGCTTTGCTAGAACTCAGTAATTATAGCAGTGAAGAGAATAATAAATTATTAAATACAACTTATTTTCTTATAAATTAACAAAAAAATCAGGACATAATATGAGTGGTACAACAAAAAATATAAATATATAAATGCAAAGGGAGCAGCAAGTATAAGCTCATTCATTTTCTTACGAAATTTTGCGGTAGTTATTTTACCGGTCTTATACTGATCTATTATTCTGTTAGGTTTTTCTTCTTCTTTTGCCATAGTAGCAATATCCGGTATACTTAGTCTGCATTATAATATTAAGAAATCATATTTAGGGTAAAATAATGAGTTTAAAATCCGCTTGGCTAGATACGCCTCTTGGTTCTATGCTGGCAATTAGTGATGAAAAATTGCTTTATTTGTTAGAGTTTGTTGATAGAAGAGGTTTGGAGCATGAAATTGAGAGGCTAAGGATTAAGACAGAATCTGCTATTATTCCTGGAAGCACTGAATCGATTTTAATGATTGAAGATGATCTTCAATTGTACTTTAACGGTAAAAATTTAATACGCCTATATAGCTTTTAGGAAGCCCATTTCAAAAAATGGTTTGGCAAGAATTAATTAATATACCTTACGGTGAAACACGAAGAAATCAGGCTAAAGCTTTGGGCAAACCTACTTCTTATAGAGCTGTTGCAAATGCTAACGGTATGAATCAGTTAGCAATCATTGTTCCTTGTCATCGCATTATTAATAGCAATGGCGAACTTGGAGGATATGGCGGGGGATTACATCGTAAAAAATGGCTTATTGAACATGAGAGAAAATTTACAACAAATTAGAAATATTTTACTTGAGAATGCTACTATTCCTGTAGAACGTAGAACGCTATTCTTGAAAACTAGAGAAGGCGAGTATGGAGAGCATGAACGATTTATTGGCGTTACCGTGCCGACTTTACGTACAATAGCTAAAAGTTATTATAATTTGTATATGGAGGATTTAAGCCGACTTATTACTTCAGAATTTAATGAAGCGAGATTTTTAGCGTTAGCTATTTTGATTATGCAATATCAGACAGCACAAGATAAAGAGTTTTTGTATAATTTTTATTTAAACAATATAAAACACGTAAATAATTGGAATTTAGTGGATGCATCAGCTCATCATATATCGGAGCTTATTTATGGGATAAAGAAAAGGATTATCTCTTTACACTAACAAAATCGGAAATTCTGTGGGGAAGACGAATAGCTATAGTTGCTACTTGGTATTTTATCAAAAATAATACATTAGGTACGACTTTTGAAATAGCAAAATTACTCTTAAACGATAAACATGATTTAATGCATAAAGCAGTAGGTTGGATGCTACAGGAAAAAAAGATGAAAAACAATTAATAGATTTTTTGGATCGCTATACTTTACAAATGCCAAGAACCGCAGTTCGTTATGCTATAGAGAGGTTACCACAAGAATTGTACAAAAAATATCTTTTAAAAAACTAGATTTATATTTAATCTATGCTAATATTTCATTTTAATTTATTAAGGGTATTATTATGCTAAAAACATTACTAATTAGTTTTATAACTTTAATTTGCGCAGTAAGCTATGCTGATAACCAAACAGCTCAAAATCCTAATTCTACAAATTCTTCTTCTGATCAGCCTGATGATTTACTTGCAGAGGCAGCCGTTCACTTTGCACAGCCTTGGGCAAGACCTACAACAAATGTGCAAGGTAAAGTTAGCAATTCTGCTATGTATTTTACATTAATAAATAGTAGAAGTAAGAGTTATAATTTAGTGAATATATCTTCAGATAAGATAGGTGGAATAGAAATTCATCAAACAATTAATGATCAAGGGGTTAGTAAAATGGTAAAAGTTGATTATCCATTTTCAATTGCCGGTAATATCAATGTTGATTTTAAGCCCGGCGGCATGCATATTATGCTTTATGACCCAAAAGTAGATTTAAATGTAGGAGATGAGTTTAAAATAACCTTTTTCTTTGATGACAATACACGAAAAATAGTGAATGTTAAAGTCGCAAATGACAATCCGTATAATAAAACGGGGAATTGAAGGTTATTGTTGCATGGTTCACTCTTCTATGTCATGCCCGCAAAGGCGGGAATTCAGTAAAACCTATAAAAAACTTGTTTTTTTAGGTTTAATGTGTAATTTTTATATCAATATTAAGGTTATTTTTTCTGGATTCCGGCTTTTAGCTAAGAATGACATAGGGAACTATACACATGATCCTAGAAATTACTGGAAGTGAGTTAATTAAATCTAAACTTATAGATGCTCCTGAACGTTCAGGGGTTTATCGAATGTTTGACGTTAACAAGCAAGTTATCTATGTCGGTAAAGCTAAAAATTTAAAGAAACGCCTTACTAATTACATTAAAAGCGATTTAGATAATAAGACGCTTCGGATGATTGCAAATACTTGTTTTTTAGAGTATAGCATCACTAATTCCGAAGTTGAAGCACTACTTTTAGAAGCACAGTTAATCAAGAAATTTCAGCCGAAATTTAATATTCTTCTTAAGGACTACAAGTCTTTTCCTTTCATTAAGTTACGTTTAGATCATGATTTCCCGCAATTACTAAAATATCGAGGTAAAACTCTAAGTGACGGGAAGTTTTTTGGTCCTTTTGCCTCGAGTGCGGAAGTTAATACTACTTTGACCGAACTACAAAAAATTTTTAAATTACGTTCCTGTACGGATAATTACTTTAATTCACGTACTCGCCCTTGCTTACAATATGAAATAAAACGTTGTTATGCTCCTTGCGTCGGTAAAATAAACAAGGAAGACTATAGAGACTTAGTAACTCAGGTTAAAGAGTTCTTACAAGGTCGTACTAAAGAACTCCAAGAGAACCTATCTAGAAAGATGGAAGAGCTAAGTAGTCAGATGCGTTTTGAAGAGGCGGCAGAAATTAGAGATCGCATTAAAGCACTTAGTTATGTGCAGCTTAAGGCAGGGGTTTCAGATGTCGTTAAAGACGCAGATATAATCGCTATTGTGGAAAAGAACGGGCATTATTGCGTGGAAGTGTTTTTATATAGGGCAGGGCAAGCATGCGGTAATATTCCTTATTTTCCTACTTCTATTGAAAATAGTACTAAAGAAGAAGTATTAGAATATTTTTTATTACAATTTTACCAAAAACAACACGTGTCTGCGGAAATTATAATTAATCATGAAATTAATGATAAAGAGAATGTGATAGAGGCGATTAAGAAAATCAACAATATACTTCAGCTTAATATTACAGTACCTAATAAAGGTGGTAAGGCTAAATTAGTTCAAAATGCCGAGACAAATGCTTTATTTTCTCTAGAGCAGTATTTGAAGAAATTTGCAAAAAATCAAGAGATTATGTTTGAAATTAAAGAGCTATTTGGTCTTTCTGAAGTTCCTGAAAGAATTGAGATTTATGATAATAGCCATATTCAAGGTAAGTTTGCGGTTGGAGTGATGGTAGTTGCTGGTAAAGTCGGTTTTGATAAAAAAGAATATCGGGTTTTTAATGTCAATGCTCCCTCTCTCGTATGTCATCCCCGCGAAAGCGGGGATCCAAAAAGGTTAATGGATTCCCGTTTTCGCGGGAATGGCATAAAGAACTGCTGGGGTGACATAAAAGGTGACGATTATGAGATGCTCCGGCAAGTCCTAACAAGGCGGCTTACAAGGTTAAGGCGAGAGCCGCATAAATTGCCAAGTTTAATGATTATAGACGGTGGCAAAGGGCATTTAGGCGTCGTTAAAGAGGTGATGGATAAATTTGGAATGAATATTCCTTTTGTTTGTATGTCAAAAGGAGTAGATAGAAATGCCGGTCTTGAACAGTTCTATGTGATAGGTAAGGAAGTATTTACTCTAGATAAGAATTTACCGGTTATGAAATATTTACAAATCTTGCGAGATGAGGCACATAATTTTGCCATAAAGAATCATAGACTAGGTAGATCACGTGCTATAAAAATATCAAGCCTTGACGATATAGAGGGCGTAGGTGAAACTCGTAAAAAAGCATTACTGCATTATTTCGGTTCGTATAAAGCAGTATGCGACGCAACCATAGATGAGCTTGCTAAAGTAAATGGTATTAACAAGTCACTTGCTGAGATGATTTTTAATGTTTTGCACAGAAAAAACTAATATTATAACTCATGAAAAACCTAGTTGTATGAGTCGCGATGTCATTTCCGCGGAGGCGGGAATTCAGTCACTAAAAAGTCTAGACATACTAAATTTTAAAAATTAAAAGCTCGATTTATCCTACTTGTCACTGAATTCCCGCTTCCGCAGGAATGACATCGAGTAGGTTTCTGGATTCATGCAATAAGGCTAGCTTTTTATATCCTCAATAGGGTCTTTAAGTTCTTGGCATGTTTCGCCTATTAATTTAGGTTCATCATTCTGAGATAAATCATTAATATTAATTAAATTTAGTTAAGTCAGGATAATATGGAGTCATTGTACCATGAATAGAATAATTTAAAGCTCCTGTCATTAAAGAGTTAACAGCATCATTTTTTTGCTTAGTAGAGTAATACATATTACGCATATTTTCTGAATACGTAGCTATATCAGCTAAAGTGCTGCCATTAACGTCATCACGTGAATTAAGCTTAAATTTTATTCTCCCATTCTCGTCTTCAATCTTCAATAGGAATTATTATGCTATATTTTCCTTCAATGCTATTTTGCTTAGATATAAAATCCTCATAATTCAATTATTAACCTTGAGTTAATATATTAAATTATTTAAAGCTTCAAGTAAATATATAATATATTTTATATGACTTTCCTCGTAATGACATTAGAATACCACCATCCTAGAATAAATATCACAAGACTCACCATCGTCCCTGTAAACACTCCTCTAAGGTTGAAATATTGCAACGACAAAGAATAATATTCCCATGTTAAGAAGGTAGCTGCTCCGCCAAGTGATGATAAGACCATTATAGTTTTAGATGTTCTGATACCAAAAAGCGTTGTTATTAACGGTACTAATATTACCGGTCCCCAGAAACCAGTGAAGAATACTACTAAGTCAATTACATGACTAAATTTTAAAGCTACAATTATTGCAAAACTTCCTATTATAACGTTAATAATTCGAGCAATTAATAATAATTTTTGCTGATTTTTAACCTTAAAAATAGGATTGATTATATCTTTAACAATAGCTATAGAAGTAACGTTTAAATCAGAATCAGCAGTAGACATAACGGCAGCTAAGAGTCCGCTCATTACTATCCCTTGAATTAAAGTCGGGATGATTTGGTTGATTAAATAAGGTAATACTAAATTCGACAGTTGGTTTGGATAAAGCTTATAAGCAATTAAACCATTTAAAGTAATGCAAATCAAGAAGAAAAAATATATAGCGGATTTTGCATATATTGCTTTAGTTGTTTGCGTAGGATTTTTATTAATTAAAGTTCTTTGAATAAATGTAGGATATAGATTCATGACGCTAAAGCTTAAAGCTGCTGCAATTGTATAAGAAAGTAGGTCGCTCTGATCAAAATTTGCATTTTCCGTAGGTAGGTTATTAATAAAATCTACAAAACCGATTTTATTTAAACTGATAAAAGTTATGGTTGGTATAGCGATTATCATCGCCAAAAATTGTAGTAAATTAGTAAAAACAATAGATTGTAAACCGCCTATTGTAGTATATATAAGTACTATACTATAACTTAAAATTACCCCATTTACATAATTTATTTCTAAGATATATTGAAAAATATAGCCGCTTACGCTTATTTGAGCAGCCAAAAACCCCACTGAAACGATAACCGAACTAACCCCTCCGATAAAACGACCTATATTACCGTAATATGTACTCAGGATATCGCCGATGCTTTCAGCTCCGTAATGTTTGGCAATTAAAGGTACTATATAGATTGCAATTAATATATCTATAGGTATTGTAAGTATAAGAGCGTAAGCATAATATTCATGCCCCAAAAAAGCCTTTTCCATAATGCCGAAAGTGGTGGCTCCTCCGACAGAACTTGCAAATATCGTAGCTATTAATAACAGCTTACTATTTTGCGCTTTACTTTCAACATTTGCATAGTTCTTAAAACTACTATGTTTAGCTCGGTAATATATACCAATAAGTAGAATAGATATTAGGTATATGAATACGATAATATTATCAATAGGTAAATTAAACATAAATTAGATTTTAAAGTTCAAACTTAGCATTTGTTCATAATATATATTTAGTCAAGAATGCTAGATTTATAATTATGTGTCATAATCTGTTCCAAGAAGTTTAGCATCCGGTGTCCAATATCTTGGTTAGGATCATATTTATATATTTTACCGTGGGGTTTAATTTTTTTTCAGTAGTTTTTTTCTTTAGGGGATAGTTAGCGTTTGATTGAGTTGTAGTTTTTATATTTTTACAATATTTATGTATTTTAAAAATACCTATTTTAAGTTGCGGCATAATTAACCTTTATTTATGTAAAAAATAAAATCATTATTAATATTAATCAATAATTATTTCAAATAAAACATAATTTTTTAAATTAACCTATATTAAAATAGTTCTATAAGTCATTATTGAGTATGTTTAAGAAACCTATTCATGTACTTCACCAGCTAATTCAAGTCCCAACTCTTCAGGATTTTCATCAGCAACCACAACAATTTTAGATATTCTTGAACCAGTATAGAAATTTGTAGTATCATTTAATTTTTCTATATCTTTAGTGGTAACAAGAGAATTATCTATTGTGCTAGAATTATTATTTTGAGACGCTATTGCAAGGCTTAAAAAAGCTTTTAATTCAGGTTTATCATCGGGTACTAATTCTATTAGTTTTTTGTCTCGATGATCTGCTCCATATATTATTAGTAATTTAACCATTTCTGTATAGCCTTCATGAATAACTAATTGAAGAGGTGTATATCCATCTAAATCTTTTAACTCTGTTGAAGCTCCTTTTTCTAGTAAAAATTCAGCTATATCATAAAGTTTGCAGTAAATAGCCTTATGTAGAACTGTATGATTAAACGAATCTTGAATATTGATATCATTACCTTGATCTAAAGCCTTTTTTATAAGATGTTTTAGTTGAGCGGTTTGAAAAAACTTGGATTAGTAAAAAGAATATGCTCCGTAAGTGATGTGAAACTGTTCGAATAGTTTATCTAGTGTAATGTAGCCGGAGTCTTGTGCAGAAGATGAAGATATCAGTGGTACTGCTTGAATGGCCGATAAACTAATGCTAGGGATAAAATTGGAAGAAGAAATAGGAGTTAGGGTTTCGTCTGCTCTAGTAAGGTAACATCCAGACACCATCCCTGTATCATAAGAAGATGTTTGTTTTGTTATTAGAGTAGCCATGTTCGTTTCTATTTCTCTAACTTTAGCCATAAAATTACTATAATCATTTACCTTAAATTAATATATTAAATAATATGAATTTTCAAGGTGAAAATCACTTTAAAAAAATCCATAAAATCATTGGATTAAGCTTTGTTGTGTGGTTCGATGTCATTCCTGTATGGCGTTGTTGTGTGGATCAATTCCCCCTCTGTCCCCGCGACTTGATCGCGGAATCCATTCTAAAATACTAATAATATTAGTATTTTAAATTATTTTTTTGGATACCGTGGTCAAGCCACGGTATGACATCTTAATAATTTAACTCATCCTTGTTAAAAACCCTTGACTCCTTGATATTCCTATAATATCCTATAATTTTCCATTAAATCCCAAATTAGCCCAAATTATACCAATGAATGTATTTTTATCTAAGTATGTAAATGGTGTTGATAAAAAGAATAGGGTGTCGGTGCCGGCGAATTACCGTGCGGTACTAGGGAAAGAATTATTTAACGGTGTAATTGCTTATCCGTCGATTAGGAATAATTGTATAGAGGTGTGCGGTATTTCGCATATCGAGAAATTAAGGCAGATGATAGAGACGCTTGATCCTTATTCTGAGGAGCGTGATGCGTTTGAGACTATGATATTCGGGGAAGCTGTACAACTTTCCTTTGATGGGGAGGGAAGAGTTATATTGCCGCAATCTTTAATGAAGCATGCAGGAATCGAAGAGCAAGCATGTTTTGTAGGTAAAGGGGTGATTTTTGAGATTTGGCAGCCGCAGAATTTTGAGCAATATTTAAATGCCGCTCAAAAAATTGCTCATGAAAAGCGGTTAACTCTAAGGAATGCTCATTAATGATACAATCTCACGTGCCTGTAATGCTAAATGAAATGTTAGAGGCCTTAAGCCCAAAAGACGGTGAGTCTTATTTAGATTGTACGTTTGGAGCAGGAGGATATAGCAAAGCAATATTAGAAAGTTGTAACTGTTATGTCACAGCCTTGGATCGTGATCCAAACGTGATTAAAAGAGCCGAAGAAATTCAGCAAAATTACGGTGAGAGGTTTGATTTTGTAGAAACGAATTTTGCGGATAGTTTTGCAAAGATTAAGGAAAAAAAATTTGATGGGATAGTGCTGGATTTAGGCGTTTCATCAATGCAGTTAGATATAGCAGATAGAGGATTTTCGTTTTTGCATGACGGACCACTCGATATGCGTATGAGCGGGCAAGGGCTTAGTGCCGAGGAGTTTGTAAATATGGCAGAGGAAAAAGAGCTAGCTGACGTAATTTACAAATACGGAGATGAGAGCTTTTCACGGAGAATTGCTAAGAGAATTGTAGAATATAGAAAAACGGCGAGAATTGATAGTACAGGCAAGTTAGCCGAGATTGTTAGAAGTAGTACAGGATTTAGAAAAGGCAAAATTGATCCTGCAACTAAAACCTTTCAAGCCATTAGGATTTATGTAAACGATGAGCTTGGGGAGTTAGAGCAGTTTTTAGTGAATGTAAAAAATATATTAAAGAAAGACGGACGTTTAGTTGTGGTGTCTTTTCACTCTTTAGAGGATAGGATAGTTAAGAATTTCTTTAAAGAAAATTCGGAAAAGCCGGTAGTAAGATCAAAATATGCTAAAGACGACATGACGATTGATCCAAATAAATGGCTTAAGATTATTACTAACAAAGCTCTAGTACCGTCAGATAAAGAAGTAGGGCTAAATATTAGAGCGAGATCGGCAAAACTTCGAGCAGCAAAAGCGATATATGAGTAATTAATTATGAGTATAAGAAAGCTTCACTATTTAACATTATTGATAACAATTATAGCAATATGTAGTTTGTTTAGCATAAAGGAGCGAGTCTCAACTCTTGATTATCAATTAAGTAGCGTTGTAAAACAGATAAATAGTGAGAATAATAATATTCATATTTTAAAAGCAGAGCAAGCTTATCTACTTTTGCCGGCTAGATTGGAAAAACTTGCGGCGGCTTATTTAAAATTAGAAACAGTTAAATCTTATCAAATGATAAAAGATCCGTTAGGGCCAAATATCGATCAAAATATTAAATTTAACCATAATATTAGTATTTCCAAGAGTAGTAAATGGCGTTACAAAAGAATTACAAATAATAAGTATATACAGACTGTTTCGAGTAGAGTGAAGGATACTCGATGAACTTCAAAAATTGGCTACGTCATCCTACAAGTACTGCGGTACTCACGTATTAAGTATATGCTCCGTTCCTCGTCTTGTGGATTCCTTGCTCTTTTTGAAGTTGATCTTCGTATCTTGGTAGGATTGTTGCATGGCTTGGAAAAAGCGTTCGATGTCATTCCCGCGTAGGCGGGGATCTAGGGTAAAGCGAGATAAATCGAGCTTTTCAAAAAATCTTGATTTTAAAGATTTTTTACTTTTCAAATCAAATTTTGAAAAGGTTTTAAAGTACTGGATTCCCGCTTTCGCGGGAATGACATAAGGATTGCGGAAATATTAGTGTTTGAAACACCATAAATAACATATGAAACAAATTTTGGAAAAATGGAAACCTGCAATTAAAAGTCTAATAATTTGGAATGTTTGTAGTAAAAATACAAAAATCCGATTATTAATGGTTATTTGTGGCTTTTCTTTTCTTTTTTGTACTTTATCTTACAGATTGATAATCGTTGCTACGAATGTTTACGATAAAAATATTAATTCCTTTAAAAAAAATCATCAATTTAGAAAAGAAATAGTTGATCGAAACGGTAATTTATTAGCAGTGAACCTACCTTCTGCCTCATTATTTGCTAATCCACAAATAGTACTTGATCCTGAAACTTCCGTAAAAAAGCTAGCAGAAATTCTACCTGATATTAATAAAGCTAAATTACTTGCAGAACTTAAGTCAAATAAAAGCTTTATATGGGTAAAAAGGGATTTACTACCTAGTCAGCAAGAAAAGATAACTAGCCTTGGGTTACTTGGTTTTGAATTTGAAGAAGAGCAGAAACGAATTTATACCTTTTCTAATTTATTGTCGCATGTTGTCGGTTATGTAGGTAGAGACTCGGTAGGGCTTAGTGGCTTAGAGCTCGCTTATGATAAGTATTTAACTAATTCTGATTATGAATTAAACGAACCAAAGAATCAGAAAGAACCGCTTCAATTATCTATTGATATCAGATTACAAAGTATTTTAAGTGAGGAGATTGATAAAACTTTAAAGCAATTTAAGGCCATAGGAGCAGTAGGCATTATTGCTGATCCAAATAATGGCGAGATTTTAGCATTAGTAAATAAGCCTGATTTCGATCCGCATTATCCGAGTTTAGCCAAACCGGAAGAGCTGTTTAATATAGCAAGTCTCGGCATTTACGAAATGGGTTCGGTGTTTAAGGCATTAACTATGGCAGTCGGCTTTGATACCGGTGCAATAAATATGAATGATGCTTATGATATAAGCTATATGAAAGTAGGAGGATTCCAGCTTAAGGATTATACGCCAAGGCAAGGATGGCATAGTGTACCTGAGATTTTTCTATATTCTTCAAATATTGGCACAAGTCAAATTATGCTTGAAATCGGTAAAAGCAATTTTAAAAAATACCTAAAGAAATTAGGTCTATTAGATCAGTTACAAATAGAATTACCTGAACGAGGTACTCCGTTATTTCCTTCCGAGAAAAGATGGAATGAGTTAACGAGTGTTACTATGTCGTACGGCTACGGCATTTCGATTAGCCCTTTGCATTTTGTTAGAGCAATGTTACCGGTTGTTAACGGCGGTACTTTATATGATCTTACTTTATTAAAAAGAAAGGATGAAAAAGTAATAGGTACAAAAGTTTTTAGTGAAAATACCTCTACCCAAATGAAGAAATTATTTAGATCGGTAGTAAAAGAAGGTAACGGTAAAAGAGCAGAGGTCAAAGGCTATCTTATCGGCGGTAAGACCGGTACGGCAGAAAAACTTTCACAAGGGGCGGGGGGAAAAAAGAAATATCTAAAAAATAGTAGAGCGTCATCGTTTTTAGGTATGCTGCCTGCATCTAACCCGCAATATATTATTTTTATTAGATTTGATGAGCCGAAACCGACTAAAGAAAGCTTTGGCTTTGCAACCGCAAGCTGGACGGCTGCCCCTACTGCCGGTAGAGTATTTGAACGTATGATATCTTTATATGGTTTAGAACCGATAGAACAAAGTGAGGAAGAAAGTTAAAATATTACCTAAAATAATTATAGATTTTGTCATTGCGAGCAGGCATTGTTGCGTAGATCGGTAAAATCTACTTGATTTCATTCCCACCTATGCGGGAATGACATAAAACGATCTGTGCAACAAAAAGCCTAAATTTTCTGGCAATGACGCATTTATAAGCTAAAAAGGAGGTTTTTATGTCAAAAAATAAAAATATAACAGGTAAACCTAGTGGCTTAAGTCTTTTGATCCTACGACAACAATAAATAATATTATATCAAAACAACTATTTATATCCACAAGTTCCGAGGCACAAGAAGAATTAGAGCTTAGCGGTAATGATAAAAGACCTAACCCTAGTTGTTGTGAGTTATTGTAGAATCCATATTCATTTTTTAAAATTGTACAAAATAGAAAATTAATTTATATTTTGCATACGGTTGATATGGTCGTTGGGTGGCTTCGATTTTTCTATTGTCACCCCGTGGCTTGACCACGGGGGCCAGTAAAAATGACCGCACAAAATGTTGTTTATATAGATCCCGCGATCAAGTCGTGGGATGACAACCTAATTGCCGATCAAGCCACGGCATGACACAGTACAAAACTATATAATAAAGAACTATTTATGTTAAAGATAAAACAGGAAATATATAAAAATAGCTTACAAATAATATTAAAATTGCTGTTTGCTTTGCTATGTTTTTTTATAATATTATTTCCGTTAGTGAGTTATAAAATAAATATTCAAAGCAGAATCTTTCCGGCGATGGAAATTATATTTATTTATTATTTTATGTCGTTATATTCCTTAAATATTTTTAGCATATTTTTTCTCGGTCTATTTATAGATCAAATAAGCGGTATGCCTATCGGTACAAATTCGCTAGTTTTTTTATCGGCATATACGATTTATAAATTATCTTCAAAATATTTTGTAGCTAAAAACTATTTAATAAATTTCATTATTTTTTGCGTTTATTGTTTATTTATATTGAATTTTAAATATTTACTAATAACAATCAAGAAGCTAGAAGCAGACGGATATTTAATAATTTTCTTTCAATTTTTAACAACTATATTTTCTTATAATATAATTCGTCTTGTACTTGACTCTCCTATGAATTACTTTAAAAAGTATGCTAAATAAGAAAATACTACATGGTGAGTTAATTTCACGAAGAGCCTTTATAATCGGATTAGGTAAACTCGGATTTTTATCGTTGCTTGGAATAAGAATGTTTTATTTACAGCTTATTAAAAGCGAAGAATATAAGACTTTATCGGATAAGAATCGTATTAATTTCGTTGTACTTCTACCGACTAGGGGAAGAATTTACGATTTAGACGGCAATATTTTAGCTACTAATAAACCATGTTATCAGCTAGTAATAGATAGGAGCATTAATAATAATTACAGGGATGAATTAGAAATAATTAGTAATATTCTAAATTTATCTCCGGAAAAATATAATTATATTAAGCAAAAAATTAAAAAATCTAGTCGCCACACTCCTTTAATAATATTTGATCAGCTTGATTGGCAGCAAGTATCAATGATTGAAGAACAAAAGCATAAACTCGCTTCAATATTTATTGATATAGGTTATTTAAGGTTTTATCCTTTTTCAAGCGTTACTTCTCATTTAATCGGTTATCTTGGTCAAATAAATGAGCAAGAGAAGCAGGAATTAAATATACATAGTTTAAGCGATTTTAATATCGGTAAATCCGGTATTGAAAAATATTACGATAACAAACTACGGGGAGAATTTGGTTATAAAAAAGTTGAAGTAAACGCTTACGGTAAGCAGGTAAGAGAAATAGCAGGAACCCCTACTAAATCGGGTGAAGATATGCATTTAAATATCGATGCGTCTCTTCAGCAAAATATCCAGCAATATTTAAATCCTAAAGGTTCTTCGGCAATAGTTATGGATACTAAAACCGGAAATGTACTAATTTGTGCTTCCACCCCGGGTTTTGAATCAAATCATTTCAGTAAATTATCGGAAAATTATTGGCAAAGTTTAACGAGTGATCCTTATAAGCCTTTAATTAATAAGGTAATACAAAATTCTTATCCTCCAGGCTCGGTTTTTAAAATAATTACCGTACTTGCAGCCCTTGAAGTAGGCATTAATCCTAATAAAACCGTTTTTTGTGACGGTAGCTCTGCTCTTGGTACTAATAGCTTTAGATGTTGGAATCATAGCGGACACGGAACGTTAGATATGATGTCTGCTTTAAAGCATTCTTGTAATATTTATATGTATGAATTAGCAAGAATAGTAGGTCCGGATAAAATTCTTGAAGTTGCAAGAGAATTTGGCCTCGGCTCAAAAACCGGTATTGATTTAGCTCCTGAAAGTAGCGGGTTTGTACCGTCAAAAGAGTGGAAAAAGAAAAAATTAAAGCTTCCTTGGTCAATAGGAGATAGTTTTAATTTAGCAATCGGACAGGGGTTTCTAGGGGTAACGCCGATGCAGCTTGCAAGGTTTATTACGGCTATTGCAAGTAACGGTAAACTGTATACGCCTAGAATATTAAAAAATGACCCGGAATTTTATAATGTCAATATTAAGCCCGAAAATATCACAATAATCCAAGAAAGTTTGTATAATACCGTTAATGTTGCGGGAGGTACGGCGTATTATAATAGAATTTTAGGCAAAAATAGGCAGCTCGCTGGTAAAACCGGTACTTCGCAGGTGCAAGGCAAACTAAATGCTAAAGATGATTTAAGCCGTAAATCTATTGCTTGGGAAAGGCGTAATCATGCCTTGTTCTTAGGCTTCGCTCCTTATCACGATCCTAGTTATTCCGTTACTGTCTTTATTGATCATGGCGGAGGCGGTAGTAAAGCCGCCGCCCCTGTAGCTCGTAAAATTATGTCGGACGTGTTGGATAAGTATTTATAGCTTTTTTCAGTTTTTAGTTTGTGCTATTATGTGTCGTAATGTGTTATTAATTAAAGATAGGTCACAAGATGGCAAGACTGAATTTAACTATTCCGGACGAACTAAATAATAGTTTAGCATAGTCAGCAACAAACTTAGACAGATATAGTACGTAAAGCAATTGAATATTATCTACAGGAAATACAAGAAGATGCAGAAGATGCTAAAATTGCTTTGCAAAGAATTAATGCCCCTGATTTTAAAACTTACACTACTGACGAAGTTAGGGAATGGTTAAAAAAGAAAAATGTTTAAAGTTATATGAGAAAATAAGGCACGTGAGAATTAGCTGAATTGTGCGGTATCCAGAAAACAGCTAAAAATACTAATAATATTAGTATTTTTAACTAGACCCCGTGATCAAGGAACTAGGTGACAATAGCAAAACTGATCCACGTGGGTAATGCTAGCTTTATATAATTATATCTTAACTCATATCAAAAAATACTTTATTTTAGTTAGTAGTTTGTGTTATTAATAACTAGGCTTTGCGTGCGGAAAATTAAATTAATCTATTTTTTGTTGTAAATTATAAGATTTTTTTGAAATAGGAATAACTATTATTGCAAAAATCTTATTAGTTTTCTTTTACAAAACCTAGGAATTATTATAGAGGTATATATGTCTAAGAAAAAGCAGGATGATCAAATAATAAAAGAATTAGAAGAAAGACTAGCAAAACTTAAAGGCACTCCTCCATCACTTGAAGAATTAGAAGAAAGGTTTGCAAAGCTCCAAGATAGACCTTATATCCCCACAAAAAAATCCGGTAATGAAGTAGACGATCTAATTGAGCAGCTGCAATCTGAGCTTAAACTAGAACAAAAAAGTAAAAGCCTTAATGATCAAAAAGACCAAGCAATACGTGATAGGCTAGATAAATTAAGAGAAGACAGCCCTATAACGCAAAAAAAGACACCTATAGATCTTTCTTTTAATGATACTAAATCAATAATTACCGATACTATAGATGTTCAAGCAGATATAGCTAGTTCATATGCTAATCGCTCTACCGAGTTAGAGGAGAAAAAAGCATTACTCTATTTAGCTAATAATCTAACTGAAGCGAGAGATATTATTAGGGATATACCCCCTATATCTAAAGAATATGCACCTAAACTATTAGATGTTATTGCTAGTGGGTTAGGTAAAATTTATGAAGGAATAAAGAAAATAGCTTCGCCTGCAGTTAATATTATAAAAGAAATAGGTAGTAGTCTTGTTAATTCGATTAAATCACTTCCTCAAAAATCTTCCAAGCAACAAATAAAATTAAAGAAGTTATATAGAACATATGTTGATTTGAAAGGAATAAAGCCAAAGATAAAAGAAGAGTTTCTTAAAAAACATTATGAACGAATTGATCAGCTACAAACTCCTAAGGAAATATTTGTAGAAACTGCCAAAATTACTAAATCTATAATGATAGCCGGAAAACAAAAGATAAATAATCTTAAACAACAACAAGTTATTAATAGAATGCAGCAGCAAAGTCCTACTGCTTTTATAAATAATAATTCATTTACACCGTCTAATACTCCTACTAATAAAGCAAGGTCGTCAAAGAGTAACCAAAGGTAAATGCTATGTCATTCCTGCGAAAGCAGGGATCTAGAAAAATAACCCTTAATATTGGACAAAATTATACCTTTAACAAAGCTTATTTTGTTAAAGGTATAAATAAGCATATAAAAAATTTTTTATATGTTTTACTGGATTCCCGCTTTCGCGGGAATGACATAAAGAGCATTTACTGATCCACGCAACAATGCCACGCGGGGATGACATACTGAATGTTCGTATAAGGACCAAGGTATTTAAAAATTATTCTACTCTTTTCATTCCGTTTGTCTTAGCTTTATCAAACGAAGTATCTTTAATTGCTGCTTCGGTAAAATCGGCATTTGTTAGGTCGGAGTTATTAAAGCCTGCCTGATTAATTTTAGCTGATTTAAATATACTATCTGTTAATATTGAGTTTGAAAAATCTGTTTTAGTAAGTATTGCTGCAGAAAAATTAGCCTCTTTTAAAATAGAATTTTTTATTACCGTATTTGTTAGGTTAGCATTTTTAAAGATACTATTTGAAAAATCTACTCTATCAAATATTAAGTTGCTCAAGTCACAATTTGTTAAGTTCATATTTGCTAAGTGAGTTATTTTTTGCAAATCTTTTACCGAATTTATTACTATATTATTTGGTAGAATTTTGCTCGAATTATCACTATTTAAAATAATATTATTAGAAACATTAGTATTAATAAAACCGGAATACGCTTGGTCGTTAATATTATTTATTTGCGAATTAGAAAGGACAGAGTTAATAACCGCAGTATTTGTTAGATTGGAATTTATTAGAGCTACTTGGTTTAAATTGCCTAAAGTAATTTTAACATCTGAAAAATTTACGTTTTGTATTAAAGATTTAGAAAAATTTACATTATTAAATTGTCCGTTAGTTATATTTGAGTTTATTATTTCACTGCTGTTTAAGTCAGTATTAATCACTATAAATTGTTTAAAATCATTATTGCTAAAAATATTATTAGTATAGCTAATATTATCTAAAGTAATATTTGAGCCTTTAGTTTTATTAATCCTTACAAAATTAGCATTACTATTTTTTATTGATAAATTATTAAATTTATTATCGTTTAGACTCATATTATTTAATATAGCATTATCGATTTTAAAATGATTTAAAACTGAACTACTAATTGTACTATTTTGTAAATCACATTTAGTAAGGCTAATATTTTGTAATGTTGAATCTTGAAAGGAAGCGTATGAAAAGAAAGAGTTATTACTTTGTACGTTATTAAAATTTACTTCATTAAAAATACTTTGTGTGAAGTTAGAATCCTTAATTATTACTGCTGTTAATTTAGTTTGACTTAGGTCGCTAGATTCAAAATAATTATTAGTAAAATTGGTATTATTTATTACACTTTTTTCTAAATCTGTACCGTAAAATATTGAATTTGTTATATTAGTATTTTTAAAGCTATTATTCTTTAGGTTAGCTTTTTGAAAATTAACACCGTCGATAGTATTATTGCTCCATGATACATGACTAAATTTAGAATTTTCAAAGTTGACATTTATTATAGTAGTTTTATTAAAAGCAGTATCGCTAAAATTTGATTGAACAAAATTTGTATTTTGTAATGTTATATTGTGAAAAATTGAACCTTGAAAGTCAGAATTATATCCGGAAATATTTTTTATTACCGAATCTGCAAAATTACTTTCTTGAATTATAGCATTTGTAAGTATTGCTTTTTCTAAATTGCTACCTGCAAAATCAGCACGTAATATTTCGCAGGAAGTCAAATCTATTCCTGATAAATCTTCATTTATTAGCTTTACTCCTATTAATTTTACTCCTTTTAAATTTGAACCGAACTTCTCTTTAAGGTTTACTTTAAGGTTTTTAGAATTTTGCGATATTATATAATTCCGAATTACCGTGCTTTGGCTATCCGTAAGTAATCCGTTCGCATCACGAGTAGATTCGGAGCAGCTGCTTAATAACAAATAAATAGTAATGATTGATATGACTTTAAGCATTTGCTTCCTCATATTCTTCTTCATTTATTCTATTTGTAGAAGGTATATGTAAGCTTAATAATTTTAATTTACGATGCAAAGCCGATCTTTCCATACCGACAAATGAGGATGTTTTTGAAATATTATTATTAAAACGACTCATTTGTGCCGATAGATATTGACGCTCAAAAACTTCTCTAGCTTCTCTAAGCGGCATAGATAACATATCAAATCTATCTTCAAGTTTTGTAAGATTAGCACTATTTGCTAATATTTCAGAAGGTATCATATAAGGTTTAATAATTTCATTATTACCTGTAGTTAAAGGATTCATAATTAAAGTCCATTCAACAACGTTACGTAATTGTCTAATATTGCCCGGCCATTCATAGGATTGAAGAGCAGCGATAGTTTCATCGGCAAAGCTACGTTCTTTTAAACCTGAAAATTTTGAAAGTTGCTTAACAAAATATTTAACGAGTAGCGGTATATCTTCTTTTCTTTCATATAATGAAGGTACTTTTAGAGAGGATACATTAAGGCGATAATATAGGTCTTCTAGGAATTTGCCGTTATTAATTTCATCTTGGATATTTTTAGAAGTACCGGTGATAATTTTTATATCAACTTTAATATTTTTTCCGCAAGGTTTTGTAATGGTTTGATCTTTAAGGAATTTTAATAATTTTACTTGGATAGGAATAGGAATATTACTGACCTCATCTATATATAAAGTACCGTTATTGGCAAATTCTAAGATAGTAGGGCGTTTATTATTTGCCTGCTTTTCCGATTCGCCGAATAATTCTTGATTGATTTTTTCCGTAGTCATACAGGTAGGGCTGAAAATAATGAACGGATTATTAACCCTTTTAGATTGTTTATGAATTAATCTTGCTGCAAGTTCTTTACCGCTACCGACTTTACCGTGAATCATTATACGACTGCTAGAGCTAGCTGCCTTTTCTATTTCCATTTTATATTTTAAAGTTACCGAACATCCGCCTACTAATTCAGTTTTATCTATAACCTTTGATTTTAAATCTATATTTTCGCGTTTTAACTTTGTTACTTCACAAGCTCTTGTAAGTAAAATAACTAATTTATCATTGTTAAACGGTTTTTCTATATAATCGTAAGCACCCATTTTTATAGCATTTACTGCTGTTTCTATAGTACCGTGACCGCTAATAATTATTACCGGCATTAAAGGATAGCGTTTTTTAATTATCTCTAAAATCCCAAGCCCGTCAATTTCGCTTCCTTGAAGCCAAATATCAAGTATAACTGCAGAGACCGGTTTTTCGGAAAGTATTTTAAGGGCTTGAGTACTATTAGCGGCAACCTGAGGGTTAAAACCTTCATCTTTCAAATTTGCAGCAATGAGGTTTCGTATACTCTCTTCATCGTCTACTATTAAAACATCTAGTTGTGACATTACAATTTACCTTAAAAATATTAATACTAGGTTCTTGCGTACGATTTCTAATTGATTTACTATTTTACGATATTTTTTAGCGAAAATTAATAAGATTTTTGAAAGAATTAGTTATTCATATTTCAAAAAAAATCTTATAATTTGCAGCAAAAAATAGCCAAAATTAAATCTTTTTAGAAATCGTACGTAAGAACCTAAATATATACGTTAATGCCGAATGTAAAAGAAAGCAACATTTTTTTTATAACATTTTTGTCACAATAGCTATTTATAATGTAAAGGTTGGCTAAGATTACATAATATTAAAATTATTTAATTAATTTTATTTGCAGTTTATAGTGTTATAAATGATTATATATAATGAGAGGGGTAGGATATCCAAGTCGTCATTGCGAGCGACCGTAGGGAGCGTGGCAATCTCATGAAATAATAACAAGCTCCTGAGATTGCTTCGTCAATTACTTCGTAATTTCCTCGCAATGACGACGACGATTGTGTATCCAACAGTAAAACCGATTTTAAAAATTATGCTTAACATCTTTTTAATTATTATTTCATTATTTATTTGCTTAATAACCTACCTATTTATCAGCAAAACGGATATTTTTACAAATTTATTGATTTTAAATAGCTTCACAACTTTAGCGAGTTTATTTATTTGTTGTTTAGGTTTATACTCAGGTAATAGTTCATATTTGGATATAGCAATTATTTATTTTCTTTTAAGCTTTGTAGCAACAAACGGATATTTAAAATATTTCATAAATGAATCGAATGAAAACAAAACAGATTGATAGACATCTTTCCAAATTCGCTTATAGAGAGGAATTTGTAGGAGACACGAAACGCAGCATCGCAGCGTACACAAGCGTACGTGAGGATGCGAGTATCGGATCGACGCACGAATTATCTCTAGAAGTAGAATTTAGGAAGATATCTAATACGGTAATTTTAGGATGCGGTCTTAGCGGCATGCTAACGGCGCTTTCTTTTGCACAAAAGGGTATAAAAACTACTATATTCGAGAGTCAATCGGTAAAAAGCCCAGAGTTTTTTAAAGATATAAGAACTACTGCTTTAACGCCGCATTCTAAAAATTTCTTATTCTCTATTGATATATGGGAAGAGCTTGAGCAGTTTGTAGCAGAAATGCAAGACATATATGTAGTAGATAATAAGGCTTCAGAGATATTAGACTTACGAAATGACGCTGACGTTGTACTTGGATATGTGGTTAAGAATAGCGACTTTAAAAAAATGCTATTGTCAAAAATAACTAATAATCCGTTGATAACATTAATTGATAATAATCAATATCAAGAGGTTATAAGCCATAATGACTACTCGATTATAAAATTTGATGATAAACAAATTAAGTGTAATTTATTAATTATATGTGACGGAGCAAATTCAAAAGTGAGGTCTCATTACTTTGCTAATGAAATTGAGAAACCTTATCAAACTGCTCTTACATTTAATATTAAGCATGAAAAGCCGCATGAAAATTGTGCTGTGGAGCATTTCCTACCGCTTGGTCCTTTTGCTTTGCTGCCTTTAAAAGATCAATATGTTTCATCCGTAATATGGTCAACTTCTTCTGATCAGGCTGCTTTAATTGTTAATTTGCCTGTAGAAGAAGTTAGATTTTTAACTCAAAGAAATGCCGGTAATTCCCTAGGTAAAATTACTATTGATAGTGAGATTAGTAGCTTTCCACTAAAAGCCCGTATAGCAAATAGATATTTTCATAACCGTATAGTGCTTATTGCCGACACTGCCCACACAGTACATCCGCTCGCCGGACAAGGGTTTAATCAGGGCATAAAGGATATAGAGATTTTGAGTATGATAGTTAGTAATAATGGCACATTACAAGAATATCAAAAGCTAAGGCAAGAGGATAATTTTATTATGTATAAGCTGACTGATGAGTTAAATAATATTTTTTCAAATTATTCCAAAAATTTAAGATGTTTAAGACAAATAGGATTTAAGGTAATAAATAATTTTAAACCTGTAAAGAACTTGATTACTAGCTATGCGATGGGGAAGAGGTGAGTGTTCTTTTGTATCATTTCTAGCTAGTTCTGATGTCATTCCCGCGAAAGTGGGAATCCAGTAATCAAGAATCGATAAAAGCATTGTTTGTTTATACTTTTTAAAAGATGGATTCCCGCTTTCGCGGGAATGACATAGAACATAATTTTATGAGATATGCATGAGTAAAGAAAATTTAAGCAGTAAGTCATCTATTAATACTCCTGAAGAAGGAATAAAAAATGCAGCAGAAGATAATAAGCTTAAATCTTCAATAAATACCCCTGAAAGAGTAGAACTTTTAGAAGCAGCACAAACAAAAGCTTCTGAGCCTCCACAGGAACGGCAATCGTAAAATAAGCCAGCAGGAAAAAGAACGCTGCAAGAGGATACGGCACTTATACGGTACTAGAGTTGCTCGTGCCGGAATCGCTGCAAGTGGAGTAGCAATCGAGGTGGTACAGGAGGGCAGTAAAGTTATAGCTAGTCCTACTCATATTAGTAGAAGGAGTAATTAACGTTGGAGAAAAAGTAGCAAAAGCTTATGATCCGCTTGATAAATTTCAGCAAGGTGCAAAAATTAAAGAAAAAGGTCCCCCAAGTCCCGGTTTAGCCGATAAGGCATTAAATAAAATCAGGACACTACCCAGTGGTGAAACTGCAGCAAATGTTCTAGAGAAAACATATAAAACATTAGGTAGTAAGGCAGTAAGACGTGCGGCTAGAATTGGTGGTGTCGCAGTATCGTTAGTACTTAATCCCACTCTCGTCGGGGTTGGGCTTGCTGCACTTTCTTTATCAGCCGTTGCTTACAATGTTGGAAAAGAAGCTTTAGAAGTAAAAGAAGATAAGCGTTTAGATAGCATTAAAGCTAATTGTGTGAAGCAAGCAGGAGGAGCTAATGTAATAGGTGAAGGAAATGCTAATTTAGTGCGTATGGAGCGAAAAAAAAGATAAAATAAATCAAATAAATAGTTTAAAAATGTCAATAGGAAATTATGAAGATAGGAAAGACTTGCTTGAAAAAGAAAGGCAAGCAAAAATAGATACCCAAGCATTAGAAGGATTTTTAACTATACCCCCTAAAATTGATCAATTAAGTGAAGGGCAGCTAAGAGAGCATTTTAATGTAACTAGAGCAAAGGTTGCAGCGAGACCTGAATTTGTTCCTCCTGCTGAAAAAACTAATTTTGCAAAAGTTAAATCGGCAGTAAAAGCAGGAGTCGGTTATTTTGTTGAATCGCAATTTGGTGATTTAAAAGAAATATGCGGTAAAAAAGAAGAAACATCTCAATCTTTTATAACTCCAAATGTTAGCAATAAAGTAAAACCTGAGCAAAACAAAGCTCATGAGCAAGCACAACATATGCAAGAGGATTTGTCACACGGCAAGGGGGTTCGTTATGGTGCTAGCTCACCATCATCACAATCAACGAGGATTTTAATACCGAATGCTTCTAAACACCATGAATATTCAATGTTAATAAAGACTTATAATTATCTTATAGATTATATCTTGCTGCAGAGATGTTTAAGCGGTGCGGAAATACTAGGGGGAGCGGTGAATTTTGTAGCGATTGTTGGAAGAAGCTAGAGTTTATAGCAAGACCATATTGTAGTATATGTGGACAAAGATTTAGTATAAAAATCTTAGATAACTGCATTTGTGGAAATTGTTATAGCAACAAACCTAATTATGAGTTTGCTCGCAGCTTATTTAAGTTTAATGAGCATAGCAAAAAAATAGTTCATCAGTTTAAATATCAAGATAAGACGATATTTGCTAAGACCTTTGTAAGCTTTTATATAATAGATATAGCGAGGATATAAAAGATATTGATTTAATCATACCTGTACCTATGAATAGATTTAAGAGGTTACTACGAATGTATAATCCTGCTCATATTTTAGCTATGGAAATTGCAAAAGTTACCGATAAAATGTTAAAAGCTGATATTTTAACTAAAGCAAAATGGACCAAGTCTCAGACTTTTCTCTCACGAAAACAACACAAAAATAATATAAAGGGTAGTATCAAATTTAACACAAAGTATAATATTGTAAGTAAAAAAATCTTATTAGTCGATGATGTCGTTACCACTGCTGTTACTATAAATGAATGTGCTAAAATTTTACGGCAAGTGGGGGTGGTGTCGGTAAAAGTCTTAAGTGTTGCTATGACATAACGTCATTGCAAGGGGACGTGGTTGTGTGTATCGAAAAACACACTCGATGTCACCCCGTGGCTTGACCACGGGATCCAAAAAATAATAAAAAATTTTAGTATTTTTAACTGGACCCCATGGTCAAGCCACGGGGTGACACAGAAGTTAACTTATGCAAAATGAAATAAAAAAAGTTTGTGTTATCGGTGCGGGAGTAATGGGTTCAGGGATTGCAGCGTTAATTGCTAATTCCTCTCATAAAGTAGTGCTGCTTGATATTATCGCTAAAGATTCCGATGATCCTAATAAAATAGTTAAAACCGCTAAAGAAAATTTGCATAAACAAAAACCTCCACCTTTATCTTTTCCTGATAAAGCAAATTTCATTACCATCGGTAATTTAGAATATGATTTAGATTTAATTAAAGAATGTGATTTAGTTATTGAAGTTATTGTTGAGAAGTTAGAAATCAAACACCAATTATATAATAAAATTATTCCTTATCTTAAAGGAGATGCAATTATTGCTTCTAATACCTCTACATTACTGCTTAAAAGACTAAAAGAGAATTTACCAGATAATATTAAATCTAGATTCGTTATTACGCATTTCTTCAATCCGCCAAGATATATGGAACTGCTTGAGTTAATTATAGACCCTAAGATAAATGCTGAAGTAAGATAAAGGCTGAAGTAATAGAAAGAGTATCAGAGTTCTTAACGAAAACGCTTGGTAAAATTATAGTAAAATGTAATGATACGCCTGGTTTTATTGCTAATAGAGTAGGGTGTTTTTTATTTGAATTAGTAGCCCGTAAAGCGATAAGTCAGAATCTTGATGTTGCTACTATAGATAAAATATTTACTACATGTTTGGGGTTGCCGAGTACCGGAATTTTCGGTTTATATGATCTAATCGGGCATGATGTAATGAAGTTAATTTCAAGTTCATTACTTGCCTTTCTTTCTGCAAATGATGCTTATCATAAAATATATGTAAAGACCCCTGTTCTTGATAAGATGATAGAGAAGCAGTTAATTGGACATAAAGGTGACGGTGGATTTTATCGTTTATCGGTATCAAATGGCAAAAAGATTAAAGAAGTTATCAATATAAATGACTTATCATATAGTCCTGTTCAAAAAGTAGATATTTCATTTAATAATCTTGATGAGCTTCTTGTAAGTGATTCGGTTTACGGTAAATTTTTTACTGAAATTATCACGGAATTTTATGTTTATTTAGCAAGTCTAGTTCCGTCGGTTACGGATAATATTTATGATATCGATGCTGCTATGAAGCTTGGTTACAGCTGGAAATACGGTCCATTTGAATTATTGACTATAGCGGCTAAAAACGGTTGGAATGCGGTAATTAAAAATGCTGATTTAATGCATATCCCACTTCCGCAATATTTAGCCAATAAAGAATATCAAAAAATCGATAAACAAAAATTTAATTCTCACAAAGATATTTTACAAGAAAGTCAGATAGTATTAGAGAATAGCTTGGCAAAATTAATACTTTATTAAGATGCTTTGATTTTTGTTATTACTACAAAAATGAATTGTTTAAATCATGAGGTGTTTTATTTACTACAAGAAGCAGCAAGTAAAGCCGAAAATGACGGTAAAAATCTTTATATTTATCCGCAAGGAAATAATTTTTCTGCCGGTGCTGATTTAAAACTTCTCCTTTCTTATATTGAAGATAAGAATTTTCACGATCTAGAGAATTTACTAAAGCTGGGACAACAAACCATGCTCCACTTAAAATATTCCTCTGTACATGTTATTAGCTGTAGTCTTGGTGTGGTACTTGGAGGTGGATGTGAGCTGTTATTACACTCAAGCTTTATTATAGGAAATCAAGAACTTAACGCAGGGCTTGTAGAACTTGGTGTTGGTTTAATACCCGGGTGGGGCGGTGTTACCGAAATGTTTGCTCGAAGTAATGGTAATAAAACTAAACTAATTAGAAATATCAGCAATATTATAGAGCAGAATAAAACAAGTTCAGCCGATTACTTTAAAGCAGATTATGATGTAGAGAATATGCACGTAAATATGAACAAGCATTATATTTTAGAGGAAGCTTTAAAATTAAACCTACCTAAAAAGATAGTACCGATTCCGCATAAAATTACTTTGCCTAAAATAAATTTAGCAACAGCAATAGATACATCAAAATATAACGATCTACAAAATAAGGTACTTAGCAAATTCAAGATATTATTGATACACATAATGAAACGAATGAAGAAGAGCTACTTGCCTATGAGCAGGAAATATTTTTAGAACTTGCAAAAGATCCAAAAACTATAGAGAAGCTGAAAGTAATTGTGGGATAAACTCCTACTATGTCATTTTTGCGGGGCATTGGCGTTGTTGCATGGATCTATGTCATTCCTGCGAAAGTAGGAATCCAGAAAAAGTAGTCTTAATATTGACAAAATAAACCTAAAAAAACAAGTTTTTTGTGGGTTTTACTGGATTCCCGCTTTCGCAGGAATGACATAGAGAGCATTTACCGGTCCACGCAACAATGCTTCACGGGAATGACATAAAAACCGTGCGGGTAACGTTACTCCACAATCATATTGCCTATAACACCACGATAGTAAGTTTGAGGGTCGTACATAGCTTCACTGTAAATAGCAGGAGTAGAGAATATGCCCTTATTAACTGCTTTGATTTTATACTGATACGTCATTTTTTGATCAGAAATAGTACCGAAAATCATAACTCTATCATCACGATTATTTATATATATCGGTTTCCATATCATTACTTCCTGCGTGCGTTCTAATATATTTACGTGGTTGTTATCCGGTAAAAGCTCGAAGCCTGCCGGTAATAAATCAAGTAGCACCATACTGCTCAAGGTTTTATTACTACCTGAACGCATGGTGATTTCCACCGTAATATTATCACCTAATTTTACTTTGCTAACCTCTTTATTATTTTCATCGAGATATTTTTTTGTTATTTCTATGCCTTTAATTATCTCTTTATTTTCTGTTAATTGCTTATCATAGCCTGAAGTTAAAAGCTGATAGAAAAAGCCGTTACTTGAGGATGTTAAGTCGATATTCTTATTTTCTACCGACAGCTCAGCAATCATCACTTTATCGCCTGTTAAAGTAACTTCTTTATCTGTAGAGGTTACTTTAATAGTAGCCTCATCTACATTATTTATTTTATCGGCATAGGCAAGACTTGCCATAATTGCATAGCTTGCGGATAGACTATTATAGTTATCTTTAGCAAAAAAAGCGATATCCTGTACAATTTTTGGGTCAAAGTCTTTTAACCGTTCCGGAAAATGCATAGAAATTAAGTATAAATATTGACTATATTTTATTAGAGGATTGTAATACTGATAGTCTGTTTTTGATATAGGTTTATTTAGAGTAAATCTGTCTAATAATTTCTCCGCTTCTTCATTCATTTGCAGCATTTTATAGCTAGCTGCTAAATAAACGCTAGTCAAATCATCTTGCCATGTATTTTTATGGTACTCGTCTAAATATTTTAAAATATTTGCAATATAGCTTGTAGTAATAACGCTGTTTTGCGTCAGGATATAAACCGCATATGCCTTTTCTCTTGCTTCATCTAAGGAGTTTATTGATTTGTTAGCCATATTCTCTAAATAGTAAATACCTTGATTAAATGTATCACTTGGAACGGCTAAATATCTAGTTGCTCCCTCGCTTAAGAAATGCATAGCATAAACGGAAATAAATGGATCGGAATCGTCATTAAAATTGTTCCAATATCTAAATCCACCGTCATAATTTTGACGTTCCGATAAAGTTTGGAATATTTTTGATAATGATTCATCCATTTTTTTACGATCAGTTTTAAGAATCTGAACTAGTTCTTGTTCATTATATAATAAAATATTGGCAAAATTTTGGCTTATTAATTGCTCAGTGCAACCATCAGGATAATTATCTAGGAAATCTTTAAAGCCAGAAATAATAGCTAGCGGTGATTTAGAAGCGGAAATTTGCAGTTTAGCAAATTCAGGATATAAATCCCGTAAGATTTTTAAATTAGCCTTGTTGTCTGTAATAAAGCCTGTATCAACTGTTGTAATGCTCGGACTAGCAGGGCGAACGCTCGTAGTAGTAGTTAATTCGGAGCTATGTACTACTGCCATAGATATTATATCCGGCTTTAGGTGATTTATAGAAGCCACAACCTTTAAATCTGCCGAACCGAGTTTATCAGTCGCTTTTAATTTAACATTAATAGTAGCTTCCTTATTTTCGTCTACCGGTATCTCTTTAGGATAATCTAATATTTTAAGTCCTTCACTTGTTTCAATATTTAGAAAAACCTGAGCATTTCCTGAATCTTTTAGGTTATTAAATATTGTTACCGGTACTGTAAATTCATCATTCGGAGCTACAAATAAAGGTAAATTTGGATTGATAATAAGATCGGATTGGACTAATAAATCAGCTTTGGAAGTTCCTATAGCGTCAAGGCTTGAGGCTACCCCTATAACTCTTAAAGTGCCGTTAAAATAGCTTGGTATATCAAATGTAACTTCTCTCTCATCAAGATCCGCTTCTAAAATTCCTGACCAAAATGCTACGGGAGGTTGGCTTTTTCTTTTAAACGGATTAAGGTTTCGAGAGACATTTATAAAACCGTCTCCGGCAGGAGCCGTCATATAAGCTTTCATTAATAAAGGACGCTCAGGTAATATTAAATCCATGATTTGTGATGTTCGGACTTCCAAGGCTTTATCGTTAATAAAGTAATTAAGCGGGTCGGGAGTCTGATAACCGGCAAATGATAATATCCCTGCATCAACAGCAAATATTATTATTTTACTGGGATTTGTAGTACGGTAACGAATTGCTAGCTTTTCTCCCGATTTGATTTTTGCAGGAAGTGTTAATTCAATATCTTGTTTATGTTTATAAATGCCCGCAGTAAACGGTACTACTGCATAGCTAAACGGTGACATAAAGATTTCCGTAGCTTCTATGTCTCTTATAAATTGTACATTTACATATCCTTTACCCTCAAAGCCGTCAGGAATTTTTATTTCTTGAATGCTATTATTTTCATCAGCTTTAAACCATTCAAAATTATGTACTTTATCGGTCTCGATAGTAATTAACCCATAACCTGTATAAGGAGTTATAATATTTAAAAGAATAGTATCGCCGGCTTTATAATCATCTTTATCAAGTTTAACTTTTAAATTTGCTTTGTCTGTTAAATTAGCCGTAACATTTCCTTCACCTATTACCGAAAATTCAGCTTGGGCAAAGATTGTATCTTCTTTATCGGTTAAGTAAATAACGTAATCGCCTACTTCTTTAGTAGGCACTTTATAAATATAACTTTCGTTTGCTGTGATATTAACTTTGTCAGAAGATATATTAGTCTCAATAGGTACTGAACTGTAAGAATAATTACCGTTACTATCTGCTACTAAGTTGTTTACATAATTAATCTTTTTTAAGTTAAGAGTTAAATTAGGTGCAGCTACTTTTTCTGCTTTATTTGATATGGCTATGAATTCTATTGCCGAGCTTGTTTTTTTCTTAATATATTTTAGATCGCTATCGCTTCTAAATCCTATAATATAAGGCAGAGGTGAAACTATAAGCGATTTGCTTGCGTTTACGCTTCTTCCTGAATCAGGCTCAAATCCTTCTGCTGAAAATGTTAGATTAAAAGTAGCGTTATAATATTTCTCGAGGTTAAGGTCAAAGTTTGCTGTACCTTTAGAGTCGGTAGTAATATCTCCTAAACTTTCGTTAAAAAACTCTTTATTTCCTTTGCTACTATAAAATTTATATTCTTTAAAGCTAGGTACGAAAAACTCGGTAGGTCTAATATCAATAAAGCCGCTGACTTTTCTATTTTCTGCAGGAGTGCCGTAAAGATTTATGAGATTAACGGTTGCTTTAAGATCTTTTGGATTCATCCATAGCTCATCTTGTGAGTTATTGAAGTTTATGTTTATTTTCATGTGGTCAGGCTGAAAATCACCAACCCTGACAGACACGCTATTAAGATAGTTATTGCTGCCTTTATCTCCTACTAAATATAAGCTTATATTGTATAAGCCGGTTAAGGAATCATCAAGCGTTGAGAATAAATATTCGCCGAATCCTTCTGCATCTAGAGCTATTTTGCTTTTATCTATTACTTTTCCTCTAGGGTTAGTTACTTGTATTTCTAAAGGTAAGCCGTTAAATTTTCCTTGCCAGTCGGTTTGTTTGAGCATAATACCTATGTGACCTTGCTCGCTTGGTCTATAGATGCCACGATCGGAAAATAAATAAGCTTTTAACCCTTGATCAGAACTAACGGCTCCTGCTACATCAAACCGAGAATAATTAACTTGTCTATCAATCCTACTATACGGCATAAATGAAAAATCATCCTTAGTAGTTAATATATAAGCCACTGGAGTTTTTTCTTTTGTCAAATCATTTATATTTGATAAAACGGCATGTCCTTTACTATCGGTTTTGCTGCTTACTAACACCTCACCGTTAAGTCCTATAATATCTGCTTTTACGCCGCCAGCCGGTTTACCGTTACTGATATAAGAAACAAAGATATGATGCGTTCCGGTTTTATCGGTTTTTACTATAAAACCAAGATCGGTAACTAAAATTAATCTTTTATCTTGAGATATAATGTTATTATTGTCTTTAGCATAAACTTTTGCTAGAAATAACCCCTTAGAATAGCTACCTGCTTCTTCTAAATTAAAATATTTACTGAAATCTAAATCGGTATAATGAGGTAAATTTAAATTTTGAGAGTTAACTATTACTTCCTCTTGAAATACCTCGGAAATATTATACTCATTAAAGGTATATTCATTTATAAAAGTCGGATTTTGGAAAATATTATATCTATTTGTTTGGCTGATTAAATGATTAACTTCTTGCTGATTAATCTTATCGATTTCTAAATATAATTTATCTATGCCAAGTGAATATACTGGAAGCTTTTTTTCGCCGGCTAGTGAAAGAATAGAACCGTCGGACATTAGCTTAACTTCTTTAGGGTTACCCGGTATTTGTACGATTTGAAAATAATCTGAGCCGAGTGTTAAATTATCCGATGTTTTAACACCTTGATTTACTTTAACAAGCAAAGCTCTTGAGGCAAACGTATCTACTTTAAAACTATGCATAGTAGTAATGCTTGGGACGGAAGATAAAAGCTCAAAATTTATTTTTTCACTCGATTTAAGAATATCATCGGTTATTTCTTTCGGATTTTGCCATTTATAGTTTTTTTTGCCTGCAACTCCTAAGAAAGACGGCTTATCCTTCGGTAATAAAAATAATTCCAAATGTTTTTTTATTTCCTCACCCGAAACCGGTGTATTTGTGGTAATTATAATTATCTGTTCCGGTTTTAGTTTATCATCTTTAACAATTGTAGCAGTACTATTGGTGATTTTTAAATATGAGGATAGACTTGGAATTAATACATTTTCTTTATAAGAATATCTTATGTTATTTGGCGTCTTATTATTTTGATCTTCTACATTTTTATATGTGAAAACTTCTCCGCCATGTAGAGGTTTAACGCCGTCTTTTATAATTACGGAAACTGTATCTTCTTTATCTGTAAGCGGTGGTATATTAGTAATAATCGTAGCTTCCGTATTATTGGTATTGAATTTGATAGAAAACGGTAATTTTTCTTTAGTTGAAGATTTTATAAACTCTATTCTTTCCTCTAGAGTTTTAGGATCGATAGGATAGTTAAAAGCTATTTTAGTTTGAACGAATTTTTTGGAAATATCGATATTATCCTGTAGATAATTCATTTCTTTAATAATAGGAAGTAGCGGTAAAGTCGTGAAACTTATATTATTACTTTTTAAACCGATAAAATTAGGGAATATATAATCTTCGATAGTAATCTTATAAGTTTGATGAGCTGCAAAATTGTTTTCTGGAGTAAAATTTATGTTATACCACCAGCCAAATCGCCATTCTCCTTTAATATCAGGTGAAATAGATATGTAATCATTTATTTTTTTTCCGTTAAGCCCTAGCTCTCTTTGTGGCTTTGTACACCATTCTTTAATTCTAGAGTCGCAAAGGTCAATATTTAACGCATTTTGTCCTGCTAACAAATTTTCGTTAGTTAATTTAAAATATAAAGGTATTTTTTCGTTAAAGCTTGCAGCAATTAGTTGTAAATTTATTAAACATACGAAAATAGTAAATACAAATTTGCGGAAGATATTTTTCATATCTATAGCTTATTATTTATGATAACTTCAATTATATATAAATAAAATTAAGTAAAGCAATGAATAAGGATATTTTTTTTCAATATTTAACAAAATTTTTTTTGTTATTTGGACAAGAATATTGTTATGCGATTATCATAATACTCGGATTTACTATATTTAGGAGGCAACTATTTGCACAAGCTATTTGTGTATTACTTTTCACTACAATTTTAAATATATTGTTAAAATATACATTTGAAATACCTTTGAATCCTGCTCTAAATATTAAAGGTTTTGCTTTCCCTAGCGGTCATATGAGCAGCGGCGTAGTATTTTACGGTTGGTTTTTTGCAAATATTAGATATTCCTTATTAAGAATAATAATAGTAGTGATTTTAACCGGTATGGGATTTTCGCTGATTTATAAGGGCTATCATTATCCGGTTGATATTATTGCATCTATAACAATTGGAATAATGGTTATTGCTGTTATATATAGCGTAACCAAAGAAGAGATTATTCAAAAATACCCTTATATTATGTTTGGAGCGTTTTTATGGCTATTAACCGTACCGATGGTAGCCTATCTTAAAATTATTGACGTGAGTTGTCTTGCTTGGGTATGGACTGTATTTTGGGGATTACTCGGTTTTACTATTTCTGGGGGACTGTTTTATAAATATTTTGATTTTCCTCAATCAAAATTAAATCGTTTTATTAATTTAGCTATAATTGTCGCTTTAGTAGCTTTGATTGAATATATTAATTATTTATTCAAACAATATTTGGGATATAAGTTTTATTTAACTTGGTTCTTAATAGGTTTTAGTTTTCCATTATCGTTGAGGTTATGCCATATTCATATAAGATCAACGTATTAGTATATGAAGTAGGTTAAGTTGCACTTCACTTCTTTATTTATCGTATAAAGCGAAGTTTCCTATTGACTTTTATATAAAACAGTATAAGTTTCTTTACAATTTAATTTTTTATAAAGAATTTATGCTCGGCTATGAGAAAGCACAAAGCAGCTTAAATCGTAATCAAAAAGAAGCAATAGGTTTATTATATGTTGGTACATTTTTTGAATATTTTGACCTTATGCTTTATGTACATATGGCAGTAGTATTCAATGAATTGTTTTTTCCAAAGGCTGATCCAAAAGTAGCTTTTATTTATTCTGCATCTGCTTTTTGTTCAACATATTTATTAAGACCTTTTGGAACTTTAATATTTGGTTGGATAGGAGACATTATAGGACGTAAAACAACAATTATTACTACCACCTTTTTAATGTCTATATCTTGTTAATTATGGCTACTTTGCCCTCATATGAAGCAATAGGAATTAAAGCTGTATGGCTAGTAACAGCTTGTCGAGTTATTCAAGGAATGGTTTCTATGGATGAAATAGTAGGTGCGGAATTATATTTAGCAGAAACTATACAGCTACCTGCAAGATACATGGCGGTATCTATTATCGGAGTTTTTGGAGCATTAGGAGCAAAATTTGCTCTAGGAATAGTAGCCTTAGTTACCTCTTATAGTTTAAACTGGCGTTTAGCATTTTTTGTGGTGCTATTGTTGCTTTTATTGGTTCTATAGCTAGAACAAATTTAAGAGAAACTCCTGAATTTGCCGATGCTAGAAGAAGAATTAAAAAGACTTTTGATAAAGCTAAAATTGATATTAAAATCTAGTCCAGCTTTATAACAAAAGGTTAGCAGAAAAAATACAATTGCTTATTTTTTAATTGAATGTACAGGACCTTTAGGTTTTGTATTATTTATATCTATTGCGGGAGTATTTTAAAAGATAAATTTAATTTTACTGATTCTCAAGTAATACAGCAAAATTTGGGAGTTGGCAATAAAGGAGCAGCAATTATTAGTGAGTTGTTTCATTCAAAACTACCGTTAAAATCCTTAGATATAGGACAAATTAATATTACTGCAGAAGGGATAGACGTTATCGCAAATAATATTAGCAGTGCAAAATTAATGTCGTTAAATTTAGGGTATAATAACCTTAGAAACGAGGGAGTCATAAAATTACTTCATGCTTTAATGGCTAATCAATATATTAAAGAATTAATATTAAATGAAACAAGAATCTCCGAAAAAAGTGCAGAGGTAATTGGAGGTTTTTAACCTCAACATCTATTGATGCTTTAGATTTAAAACAAATAACTTAGGGGATAAAAATATATAGCATCTGCTTTAAAATTAAATCCATGGTTAAAAGCTCTAAATCTTAATAACAATAATTTAACCCAATAATAATATAAAAGAACTTACTACTGCATTAACCGAAAATAAAGCGTTAGAAACTTTAATAAGCAATAATATTGAAATAGGAGATCTAAGTTTTGAAGCAATAGCGAACATGTACAAAAAAAATAATTCTCTAAAAAAATTAGCTTTTATGAACATTAAATTAGGAGATCTAGGAGCCGCCTATCTTGCTACAGTATTTTTTTATCACAAAGATCACCTACAACATATAAAGGAATTAGATCTAAGAGATAATAACATAACCAATTTGGGTGCGGAAAGCTTAAAAAGCATTCCAGGTAACATGACGATTTTAGTAGACGGTAATGATATTGATAATTCAATATTTGAGAAAAGTGTTGAGGCTTTAGGAGAAAATAATTAAAATTATAAAGTAATATTTATATGGCAAATCTAACAAATGCACAGAAAGAAAGGTTAACAGTAGAGTTTGTTAAATATGTAGATAGCCAGACAGTAGAGGATATCATAAGAGATAAAAAATCGAGAGAGGCTTTATTAAAAAGTATTATATTAAACGAATCTATATCTGCCTTAAAAATCCTTACTGAACACTATAAGAAAATACACAAAAATAATAGTGAAGCCCTTGATGAAAGTTTTGAAAAATTAGCAGTTCTAGCGGTTTTAGCAGGTAAAACAGAAAAGATTATTCCAAAAGAACTTGTTCCTTATAATGGCATTGCATGTTGGATTTGCCGACGAGAATCCTACCCACGGGCTGTTAAATGACAACAACAACTTTTAGTAGCGTTCAACGAATTACATAATTCTAGTGTGAACACAAATAAAGTTGAACAAATTGAGACACATACCACAAAAGTTTTTAAATATTTACAAGATTATGCTACTTACACAGCTTTACCTACAGAAGAGCAAAAAAATTTTCTACAACAACAAAATCTATCTACTCAACGAAAAGCGCTACTTCTAGATGCTGCACAATATTATTATAAAAATAATAGTGACCATAAGGATATATTACCACGCATTTTGCAAGAGCTAGAAAAATATCCGAATAATAATCAATAAACGCAAACATAGTGTCAGTGAGAATGAAGAGTTAACGCTAAGTGATAGCGAAGATGAGGCACTTAATAGCAGTGTTAAGAAGCAGTTAAGTAAAAAACTTGAAGTAAGCAACTTTGATGAGGTGATGCCCATACTTTTTGATCTAGTCAAAAACTTGAAATTTAGTAATCTTACTCGCGTCGAAAAAGAAAACCTTACGAATTTATTATTACAAGAAGAGCTAAATGTAAATGGAAAATATAATTGAACTGAGCGTTTAGCGGCTGTAAATGATAATAAAGAGTTACTGAATAAGTTTGATAGGGAAGCGGTAATTACGGCAAATATAGATTTTAAAGCAATTGATACAAATTACAAGATGCTCTTTTATATAAGATAGCTAAAGAAATTAAGATTATCAGTTTAGAAGGTAAAAATCTAGAACACTTAAAAGAGATACACCGCTTTATAATGAGAATCGTGAACAATATATAACGGGCGTAATTAATGAGATTCGTGGTAAAGGATATAATGTAATTGCAAGTGTCGGCTCTAGTCATCTGGTTAATTTAGAGAAAAACTTAGAAAACAGTAAAAAACATGATATAGGATTTAGTCACATACCTAGAAAAATACTACAGAAAGCTTTAAATATTGGAAGTGCCATTCCAACAAGAATGGTTAACATAAGAGCAAGCACTAAAGGTAATAGTATGGTACAACGGAAAGCTTTAAACGATCAGTCAAAAAGAAATATCTCAATTGGGAGATAACTCTATATAGAAGAAAAATCTTTATTTCCCAGGAATAAATGTGTTTCTTTCTTGCTTAAATCTCACTTGGTAAAGCTAAATCCACCTCGCTCAAAATATAGCCCGTTCCAGCTTACGGCATTTAACTAAGCCTTTAAGTTCTTTATCCTTTACATAGGTAATTGTGTTTAAGAAGTCAAGATAAGAGCTAACTTTTTGGCTTTTCCTTTTTCTACGAGTCTTTTATAAAAAGGTTTAACTACAGAATTATATCTTACAGACGTAACAGCTGCCATATATAATGCTGCCCGCATCGTTTTTCTACCACCTTTAGTTTTTGCTAACCTAACACTTAAACCTTAAAAGCTTGATTTTATGCCGCGTCCGCCGTTTGATTCATTCATAAAAGTGAAAGAAATTGAAGAATGGTGCACCCGAGAGGAGTCGAACCCCTAACCTTATGATCCGTAGTCATATACTCTATCCAATTGAGCTACGGGTGCTAAGTTTGAAGTACTTATTTCTAAGCCTTATTTCTTGTTGCTAACATACGGAGAAGCATATATAAGAGCATAGCATTTGTCAAGAAACATAGAGTGTTCTTATGTTTCTCTGAACAATAAAGTATAAAAAATTACAATTAATAGTTGAATTATCATATTATATAGTGTATATGGAGGTTCATAAATTGATATGAGAAAAAAATGAATTAAATAAAATTAATCATAATTTACTTACTTTGGATTGATATGACTGCACAAGCAGACAATATATCGGAAAGTGCTAAAAATTTAGCGGTAATTAACTCTTTAAATGTTGAGGAAAAGTGGCAGAAAGGTAATGTAATAAATTGTAAGTCGGGAGAAACTTTATCAGAAGAAACAGAAAAATATAACTCTCCTAAGTTAAAGTGTTTGACTCATTGTAGTTGTTTTGCGTATGCTGCTAGTGCAGCCTTGGGGCTTCCAAATCAGTCTCTACTGCCTCATCCTGAAAGCGCTAAAGAATTTATACCTACTTTATCAAATAAGCAAGCTGAGTGGCTTGAAACAGACGGAATAAAGAACGGATGGAATTTTGTTAAAGCAGGAAATCGTGATGATAATTTTATTCAAGCACAAAAATTTGCTAATCAAGGATATTTTGTTGTATCCGTATATAAAAATGCTAATCCAAAAAGAGCAGGGCATATTGCCGTTGTAGTACCAAGTAGTAAGGATATAGAGAAAATAAAAAATGAAGGACCGGACACGGCTCAAGCCGGTAATATTAATTTTTCCTGTAGCTCCTTGAAAAAGGGTTTTAGGAATAAAAAAGATGCATTTAAAAACAACGAAATAAAATATAACAGATATTAGTAAGGTAACCGGACAGTTTTTATTCGATGTCATTCCCGTGGGGCATTGCCTGTGTGGATCAATTTCCTGTTGTCATACCGTGGCTTGACCACGGGATCCATAAATATGATAAAAAAAATACTAGTATTTTTAACTGGACCCAGCAGAGGTACAGGCTACGGGGTGACAATGGTGGAATCGATCTACGCAGGCAATATCTTCCTGCAGCAGCGGGAACCCTCAGTGTTTTAAGTTATTTTTTTGGGTACCGTGGTCAAACCACGGTATGACACAGTGGATTTTACTGATTCACGCAACAATATCTTGCGGGAATGACGCCGATTTATACAACAACATCCCTGGTTTGCAGGAATGACATAATCAGCTTTTTTAGTTATTGGCTATTTTAGAGATTTATGCAACAGCATCTACCCATGAACTTTCTATGCTACCGGCTAGCTCCACTTGAGGAGTTTCGCTGTAGCTTGGTAAGTTATCATACACAAGATGAGCTAAGCCGGCTATTCCGTTTACTATCCCTGCTGTATTTTCATAAGCAAATTTTGCTGCTTCTATTCCTGTATAAGTCGTATTAAGTACTTTATAACCGTAACCGGCTGCTGTAGCAGCAGACGTTGCACAACCTACAGCAGCTTCTGTAGCATTTGCAAAATACTCAAATGTTGCTTCAGACACTTTTACTCCTGCATATGTAGTCGAATTATTTACTACTTTTTCAGGTGACATGTTATTAGAAACTGTATTTAAATAGATAGCTAAACATAATTTTTCCCCTTTAAAAATTTTGATTAAATTTAATTTTTACCTAAAAAAGTAATAATCAATTAATATATTCTAACTGAATATTATTAATGCGTTATTGATAGTTCCTTTTTTGTCTTAAGTGCATTACGCACTAATAGACTGTCGCATGTTAAGAGAGAATATTAATTATTTCTTAAAAAATTAATAAATTTTTTACTACAATACCTAACAACCATATTCTATCATTGACCGTCTATCTCATATGTGGTTATGTCTATACTATTCTAAAAAATATTATATGTAATGATGTTATTTAAAATAAATCCTGAATGGATATTGAATTTTAGAAGTGAAATGTTAACTAGCTGGTTTAAAATATTTCCCTTTTTCGCTAGTGATTATTTTTACATTACAATTATTGCGGTTGCTTACTGGTTAAATCCAAGAAAGAGATTATTTTTGGATTTAGGCTGGCTTATATCATTTGCAACACTATTGAATGTTATTATTAAAAAGGCTTTTTCTATTCCTCGTCCGCCTAGTACATTACATATGTTACCTATTAATGATGGATCATTTGGTTTCCCTAGTGGAGATGTACAGGTGGCTACTGTTTTCTTTATGATAATATTTTTATCATTTAATTCAAAAACGTTAAAAATAATATCTATCGCAATGATTATCAATATTATGCTTTCACGCCTATATCTTGGAGTACATAGTATATATGATGTTATAGGCGGTATGATTTTTGGAGTGTTAATTGTTTTAGTTTATAGAAGTAATTTTATGCAAGCACAAATAAGTAGATGGGAAGATAGTGCTAAATATTATTATTGTATATTGGTTTTTGTGATAGGTATATGTTTCTTTTTATGGAAAGACAGTCCTTTTCCCTTACTGCTTTTATTACCAATAGGAACTTTATTGGGTTATGGTATCGTATATATTTGTTTTAAATATAATTCTGATTTGATCTTAAATAATGCTCAGAAAACTATAGGTATAATTATTAGTTTCATTCTGTTATTCTTTTTTTATAAAACTTTTCCTATAATAAAAAATTCAACAATATTATTTAATTTTACACTTTTGCTTAAATTTGCTTTATTACCTGTTTTGATTTATATTTTACTTCCTGTGATGCAAAGAGAACTAAAAAATAGATTAAATTAAATTTCTTTCACAAAATCCAATGTACAGATTTACAACTATTCGCATGATAATCTAATATATCAAGTATTGATAAAGTACTTACATTCTTTATAATAAATATAACATTGAAAATGGTTGTATTATGAGTATCAAACTAGATTCTTACGAACAAGATATTGAAGATAATTTTGAAAAGCAGCAAAAAATTGATGATAGAAGTGAAATAGCTTTGCTTCAAAAATTTGCAAAAGCACATCTTAGTAAAAAAAGATCTGTTACTATTAGGATTGCAGAACATGACATAGAAGCAATAAAAATTAAAGCTTCTAAGCATGGTTTGCCTTATCAGACCTATCTTAATATGCTAATTCATTCAGACGCTACTAAACTCTAAATATTATGACCAAGTATAGATATAATCATGAAAAGAACGTTAAGTTATTGCATGAGCGTGGTATAGGCTTTGAAGAAATAATACAGTCGATTGCTGACGGTAATTTATTAAATATTAAATTACATCATAATCAAGAGAAATATAAAGGTCAAAAAATTTTATATGTTCGAATGATTGCACAAGTATATGCAGTACTTTATATAAAAGGTGATAAAGATGCTATTTTCCTTAACACTTTATTTCCTAGCAGAAAAGCAAAAAAGGAATTTTTAAAAAATAAGAAATAATATATGTGTTTTATAGAAGAATTTATAAATAAAGGATATTTCCATCAATGTACCGATTTGGATCGGTTAACTGCTATAACGAAAGAAACAAAAATAGCTGCGTATATAGGTTTTGACTGTACTGCTACATCACTCCACATCGGTAGTTTAATGCAGATAATGATTCTGCGATTGCTTCAGCAGCACGGGCATAAGCCTATTGTAATTATCGGTGGCGGTACGAGTAAAATCGGTGATCCTACTTGGAAAGACGAAGTGCGCAAAATTTTAAGCAAAGAAGATATAGCTAAAAATGCCGAAGGTATTAAAAAATCTTTGTCGAAGTTTATCAAATTCGGTGACGGTAAAAGTGATGCTATTATGCTGGATAACGCAGAGTGGTTAGATTCGTTCAATTATCTAGATTTTCTACGGGATTTCGGTAGCTATTTCTCGGTAAACCGTATGCTGACTATGGATTCGGTAAAACTAAGGCTTGAGCGTGAGCAGCATTTAAGCTTCTTAGAATTTAACTATATGTTATTGCAAGCCTATGATTTTTACTATTTAAGCAAGCATTACAATTGCAGCTTGCAACTTGGCGGTAGTGATCAGTGGGGCAATATCGTAATGGGAGCGGATTTAATTCGTAAAATAAGCGGCCAAGAAGTATTCGGTATGACGACACCGCTACTTACGACTAGCTCCGGTGCTAAGATGGGCAAGACTGCTGCGGGAGCGGTATGGCTTAATGAAGATTTGCTAAGCCCGTATGATTATTACCAATATTGGCGTAACTGCGAAGATGCCGACATAGTTAGATTTGCCAAATTATATAGCGAGTTCACTCAAGAAGAGCTTAATAGGTTTGAGAGTTTAGCGGCAGAAGATATTAATGCAGCTAAAAAACAGCTTGCTTATGAGCTAACTAAGCTTTGTCACTCGGAGCAGGCAGCAAAATCAGCTCTAGAAACTGCAGTAAAGATATTTGAAGAAGGACAAATCGATGAGAATTTACCTACCGTTGTTTTAGAGCAGGAAGTATTACAAGCAGGTATTAGTGCATATGAATTATTTCATGAAGCAGGGCTTGCTACTTCTAAATCGGAAGCACGCAAGCTTATAAGAGGGAATGGTGCTAAGATAAATGATAGATTAGTCGAAGATGAAAATATGATAATTAACACTAATTTCTTACTTGATAAAAATGTTATAAAGCTCTCTGCCGGTAAGAAAAGACATATATTGGTTAGGGTTTGAATATTTTTCTAGATTACCATGTTCCCTTCAGTTGCAGCATTATTGTATGGCTCAAATATATTATGTCTAATTGAAACTGCAACTTTCAATTAGACAAATTGTATATTTTCTATCTCATGAGCCCTTATAACATAAGTTAAATTCAAATTTAAACAGTAATGACTAAAATAAGGCTTGATGAATATTTGTTGCAAAAAGGTTTTGTAACAGATATTACCATAGCACGAAGCTTGATTATCCAAGGTAAAGTACATAATAAGCATGAGCAGTTAATTAAGCCTGGGATACAGGTTAATATAAATGACACCGACATTAAGGTAAAGCTACCGAAGCATAATTATGTTTCAAGAGGGGCATTAAAATTAATTGCCGCTTTGGATTATTTTAAAATTGATCCCGAAAATTTAGTTTGTATTGATATCGGTAGTAGCACCGGCGGTTTTACGGAAGTGTTACTTGAGCGTAAAGCAAAATTAATTTTTGCCGTAGATGTCGGTTATGGCGAACTTCATCCTAAATTACGCGACAATCCACACATTAAGGTGCTTGAGAAGACTAATGCACGATATTTAACCGATAAACAAATAATAACGAAGCCTGATTTAATTGTTTGCGATGCCAGCTTTATTAGTTTAACTGCTATATTACCGACTGCACTAAATTTAGTTAAAGAAGATTGCATGCTTATTGCTTTAATAAAACCGCAGTTTGAGGTCGAAAAGCATGAAGTAGAGCAGGGAGGAATTATTAAAAATCCTCTCTTACATCAAAAAGTATGCGATAAAATCAAAGATTGGCTTGAGAAAGAGCATAATTTTAAAATATTCGGTATAATAGCAAGTCCAATACTAGGAGCTAAGGGGAATCAAGAGTTTTTAATATGCGGAAAAAGAAAAACGGTTATTTTTCTATAGTTTATCCTTAATTTGAATTGTTTTAGTAATCATTGCATCTTCTAATGTATAATGATTCAATGTTTTTATAAATGCTTCACTTGCTTCTTTAATAAAATGTTTAAATTGGCATGAATTTGTAATTCTGCAGCTATTAGTATTTTTGTTGAAACATTCTACTATATCCATATTAGGTTCTAATTTTTCTATTATATCTCCCAACTTCGTGGAAGAAGGGCTAAATGCTAGCTTAATTCCTTTTCCTTTACTACTATTAATATATCCTAATTGTGCTAATCTATGAATCACTTTTATCAAATGATTAAAAGAAATATTATAGTACTCTGATATCTCTTTTACGCTACAAATTCTTTCCGGTTTTGAAGCAAGATATATAAGGCTACGTAATCCGTAGTCGGTAAAACTTGTTAACTGCATAAAAATTTTATTTATATTGAATCGGATATAGAAAACAATAAAGATCTTGTTCTTATCAGCGGCGGGTCGGGAGAAAGCCATTCTATTTCTAGAATTAATAGTATAACAAATGAAGAAAATGTTAAGCTTCCCGCCATTATGCACATTATTCACTCTACTAGAAATAAAAACAGTGATACATTTCAATTAGATGCAGCTGTAAAAAAATTAACTGATATTGCAGCAATATGCGATACTGAAATTCACTATGATAAATTTTATACTCAAGATAGTTATAATAATATTAATGAGAACGATAATATACATTATCATACCGGTAGAATAGCTGAAGAATTTTTATTAGGCCTTTTAAAAGGTGAAACTGATGAAATTTGTGGTCCTCATTCTTTTAACGATCATGTGCAGCATATATTAGAAGCGAAAATGGGGGTTATGTATACTCGTAGAAGCATTTTGTTCATCAGGAGGAGACTATGATCCATCTCTAAGTGGACAAGAGGGATTATCGAGTATTTGCCCATTTATGAATATGTAGTTTTACAAAAATATAAAGTTAAATATTGCTTATATATTCTAATTAGTGTATTTTCGTTACGGATAAGCATTATAAAAATTATAGATAGGTGGGTTTATCCCACCTTTTTTGTTATAAATATCAAATATGCAAACTATTGAACAACAAATAACAAACGTAATAGAAGAATCCTTGACGGATATGGGGTTTGAGTTAGTTCTTGTTAAGTTTAAAGGTGTTAACCCTAAAGTAGTCGAGATATTGATTGATAGCTTAAACGGCGAAAAAATATCTGTGGAAGATTGTACTAAAGCAAGTAGGACTATCTCCGCTATTCTAGATGTTGAAGATTTAATAGAAGCTGCATATTCTTTAGAGGTAGCATCAAGCGGTCTTGAACGTCCGTTAGTAAAGTTTGAAAATTATAATAGATTTTTAGAAAGAGAAGTTAAAATCAAACTTAAAGAATTATTGAATGGCAAAACTCGTTATCAGGGTAAAATAATTAAAGCCGAAAATAATAAAATATATTTAAAATGTGAAGAACAAGAAGTACTAATTGATTATGATTTAATTAAAAATGCTAATCTAGTTTTAACTGAAGAAGTATTTAAAAAATTGCTAAAGCAATAAGAGATAATGTATGTCTAATATAGGTAATGTAGAAATTTTACAAATTATAGATTCTGTAGCCCGTGAGAAAGGAATATCAAAAGAAATTTTGATTTCAACGGTTGAACAAGCGGTACAAGCAGCAGGACGAAAAAAATACGGTAATGAATATAATATTAAAGCTCAGATAAATAGGAAAACCGGTGAGATAAATCTTTTAAGGATATTAAAAATAGTAGAAGATGTAGAAGATTACTTAACACAAATCTCACTTGAAGAAGCTTTAATAAAGAATCCGGAAGCTAAAATTGGTGATGAGATATATGAATATTTACCGCCGATTGATCATGCTAGAGTATCGGCTCAAGCTGCAAAACAAGTTATAACTCAACGTGTTATAGAAGCTGAACGTGAAAAACAATATCATGACTTTAAAGATAGAAAAGGCGAAATTATAAACGGGATAGTTAAGAGAATAGAATACGGTGATATAATAGTTGACTTGAGTCGTGCTGAAGCAATAATAAAAAAAGATCAATTAATTAAGGGTGAGAATTTTAAACCTAATGATCGTATAAAAGCATATGTGCAGGATGTAAGGCAAGAAACAAAAGGACCGCAGATTTTCTTGTCTAGAGCAGATAACCAGATGCTAGTTAAACTATTTAAGCTAGAAGTACCTGAAATTCTTGAAGCTATTATTCAAGTAAAATCAGTAGCACGTGATCCCGGTTCAAAAGCAAAAATAGCGGTATTTGCTTCGGATAGTAGTATAGATCCCGTAGGCTCATGCGTAGGTATTAGAGGTAATAGAGTAAAAGCCGTAACAAATGAATTAAACGGAGAGAAAATTGATATAGTATTATGGAGTAATGATCTTGCACAGTTTATAGTTAATGCTCTTGCACCGCTTGCACCTGGGGAAATCACAAAAATTTTGATTGATGAGGATAGGCATAAGGTAGAAGTAGTGGTTTCGCAAGAAAGTCAAAGTATTGCAATAGGTAGAAGAGGGCAGAATGTTCGTTTAGCTTCTCAGCTTACAGGTTGGAATATCGATATAATGACCGAAGAGCAAGAATCAAAAAGAAGAAATGAAGAGTTCTTAACTTCTACGGAATTATTTATGGAAGCTTTAGATGTTGAAGAAGTTATAGGTCAGCTTTTATCGGTAACGGGATTTAATTCAGTAGAACAAATTGCTAGTAGTGAGATTAGTACTTTAACAAGAATCGAAGGCTTTGAGGAGGAACTTGCCGTAGAGATTAAAAATCGAGCTATTAATTACGTTGACCTTAAGAATGAAAAGATTCTCAAAAAGCTAGAGGATCTAGGAGTTGAGCAAGAATTAATAGATATATTAGAATTATCGCTTGAATTAATATTAAAATTTGCCGAATATGGTATAAAGACCATAGAAGATTTAGGAGAGATGAGCGTAAATGAATTTAAAAATTTAGCTCCAAATTCTAATATAACGGACGAAAATATTAAATTGCTGATTAAAACTGCTAGACAGCATGGTGAATTGAAGGATAGTTAGTGGGTTGAATGTAGGGTGTATGTCATTCCTGCGAAAGCAGGCATCCAGAATAAATAGCTTAGTAATTATGGTGTCCTTGATAAAATAAACCTATAAAAACAAGTTTTTTTATAGATTTTAGTGGATTCCCGCTTTCGTGGGAATGACATAAACGAGCCATGCGAGCAACGCCGCTTTTAGCTAGGAATGACATAATCAAGTAGTAGACGGAAAAAACAGAAACACAAAGGTTTTAAATATGACGGATAACCAGGAAATCAAACCCAAAAAGTTGACACTTGGCAATTCAAAATTATCGCTTAATAAATCTTTTGACTCTCTTACAGGAGCTCAAAGCTTTGTTAATGCTAAATCTAGAACGCTAGTAGAAGTTAGAAAAAGCTCTACCAGTAGTGCTACTACCCTTTCATTAAATAAAGAAAGGAATAGCTTAGATCAAACTGTTATTGATGCTAATAAGGAAGAATTTAACAGACGTTTATCTATTCTTAAAAAAGCTGCTGAGCAATCTAAATTAAATGACCCTTCAAAAATAAGCACTTTAAGTAAACTTGCAAGTATTAACCAGTCTGCTAACTCAAAAATGGAACCGCTAGAAACTGATAAAGAAGTTAAACAAAAACAGCAAAATACCGAAGAAAATAAAGTAGAAGTTAGTGCTAAAATCGTTCAAGATGATGAAGATATACCGTCACAAATACCTAAAAAGAAAGAAGCAACTTTTGTAAAGTCTCCTTTAGTAGGAATGCGAACACGTTACGGTATAGAATCAGAGAAAGAATTAGATAAAACAGCAGATAGTAAAATAGTTGCACCAAAAATTAAGCTAGAAGAGCCAAAAAAATTCAAAAAAGCCGATCTTTTCAATATGCTTAGCGACGACGAAAGCGGCAGCGGTAGAACTAGAAGTCTTGCTTCTATAAAAAGAGCTAGAGAAAAAGAAAAGCGTAAATTAGTATCACAAGCACCTGAGAAAGTATATAGAGAAGTGACGATCCCGGAGGTTATAGGAGTCGGCGATCTTGCAAATGCTATGTCTGAAAGAGTGGCTGATGTAATTAAAGAATTAATGAAACTCGGTATTCTTGCAAATGCTAGCCAAACAATAGATGCCGATACTGCAGAACTAGTTGCAACAAATTTAGGGCATACGGTAAAAAGAGTCCAAGAGTCAGATGTTGAAAATGTTTTAATTAGTGATGATAAGGTTGAGGATTTAAGAACGCGTGCTCCGGTTGTGACGGTAATGGGTCATGTCGATCATGGTAAAACCTCATTGCTTGACGCTCTTAAGTCTACAGATATTGCTGCAGGTGAGCTAGGCGGAATTACACAACATATTGGGGCTTACAGAGTAACTCTTGCAGACGGTAGAGCAATTACTTTTATTGATACTCCGGGGCATGAAGCTTTTTCGGAAATGCGGTCAAGAGGTGCTAAAGTAACGGATATAGTTATTATAGTGGTAGCAGCAGATGATGGAATCAAAACGCAAACGGTTGAGGCAATTAATCATGCGAAAGCAGCTGGTGTTCCTATAATTGTAGCTATTAATAAGATTGATAAGCCTGATATTGATATTGAGCGTGTAAAGAACGAATTATATGTCCACGAAATTATCGGCGAAGAGGCAGGTGGTGACGTTATGGTTATTCCTATCTCGGCACTAAAGAAAATTAACTTAGATAAACTTGAAGAAGCAATTTTATTAATTGCAGAAATGCAGGATTTAAAGGCAAATCCTTTCGGTTCAGCTGCCGGTGTTGTAATCGAGTCAAAAATTGAACAAGGAAGAGGAACGCTAACCACTATATTAGTTCAGCGAGGTACTTTAAGAAACAGTGATATTATAATAGCTGGTACTTCTTACGGTAAAGTTAAAAAGATGACTAATGATAAGGGACTAGAAATAGTAGAAGCAACTCCGTCTGTTCCTGTAGAAATTCAGGGTTTAAATGAAGTGCCTTTTGCCGGCGATAAATTTAACATAGTACAAAGTGAGAAACAAGCAAAAGATATAGCCGAATATAGAATGCGTCTTGCTAAAGAAAAAAAAATATCTATTGCACCGCGTTCAAGTTTAGAAGATTTGTTTTTAAAAGCTTCCGGTAATAGTAAAATTAAGGAATTACCTTTAATTGTTAAAGGTGATGTTCAAGGTTCGGTTGAAGCTATTTCAGGTAGCTTATTAAAATTATCGAGTGATGAGATAAAGCTTCGTATACTTCATAGCGGCGTAGGTCCGATAACGGAATCCGATGTATCTCTTGCACATGCTTCTTCGGCTATTATTGTCGGCTTTAACGTTAGAGCAGGGGCAAATGCCTTAACTGCCGCAGAAAAAGAAAAAGTCGATATTCGATATTATAGCATAATATATCATTTAATTGATGATATAAAAGCCATTATGAGCGGTATGCTTGATCCGATCATTAGAGAGCAGTATATCGGAAGTGCAGAAATTAGACAAATATTTAATATTACCAAAGTCGGCAAAATCGCCGGTAGCTATGTAACTAAAGGGATTATTAAGAAAGGAGCGGGCGTACGCTTATTACGTGATAATGTAGTCATTCATGAAGGAAAACTCAAAACTTTAAAACGCTTTAAAGACGAAGTTAAAGAAGTTAGAGAAGGATATGAGTGTGGTATAGCATTTGAAAATTACGAAGATATTAGAGAAGGAGACACAGTTGAAGTTTTTGAGCTAATTCAAGAACAAAGACAATTATAATATACTCGTTGAACTTCAAAAATTGGCTACATTATCATACAAGTACTGCGGCGTTGTTGCATGGATACTACTAAATCGTCATTGCGAGTAGTCGTAGACTGCATGGCAATCTCATGAAATCATAACCAAACTCCTAAGATTGCTTTGTCAATTACTTTGTAATTTCCTCGCAATGACGAAAAGTTAGAACCACGCAACAACGCCCTGCTTTCGCGGGCATGACATTTAGTAGAATATCCCTTTTTGATAGATTAATCAATTTTAAGTAAAATATAATAAAAAGTTAATAATTATTAGCCTTGATCTTGACCTCCTCATAATTTTTATTATAATGCAAAGCTGATTATTATAATCAGCAATGAGGAAGAATTATGGTAATAACATCAATTTTTAATAATTTACAAAATTTAATCTCACATAATACTGCTCAAAAGTCAGCCTCCTATCTTGCTAATGATGAATTTGAGTTTATAACTTCTCCAGAGCAAACTACTAATCAAGAAGAAAATACTGATTTTTTAGCAGCGTTAGATAATTCAATTAAGCAGTATGACAAAAAAAGTGCAAGATGTAATAAAAAAATAGTAGAAGCTCAAGCTAAATATCCTTTTTTGAATTCTAAAATAATCTTCCAAGAAGCAGTAAAAGGTCAGCCAGATACTCTAGGCATCTCTCAAATCAGATTTACAGATATTTTAAATGAGCTTGATGGTAGTGAAAAAGTAACTAACACACCTAAAAGTAAAGGTTTGTTCAGTAAATTTAGTTCATCATTAAAAACAGTTTATGATTTTGGAGTAAAGAGTTTTAATATAAAAAATACATCTAGTATTCTTTTTTCTAAAGTTGCTAAAACTTTTAATTTTGTGAGTAATAAAGTTTTTTCTTATTTAAATAATAACACTGAAGAAACATTTAATCTCTTAGATCAACTTGAAACTCTTTCTGATAATGAGTTAGTAGAAGAAATTTTAAACACGTCTGAAAATGAATTAGATGAAGTTTTTGAAAAGATGACATATAAAAAATTGGTGGAATTAATTAATAATATTTCCGATGAACAAGCACAAAAATTAGTTAGTTATATTTTGCCGGAGCATTTTGAAAAATTAATGAAATTTATTCCATTAGATAAATTAAATACATATATAGATACTACCATTTCTTTAGAAGAAATTACCGAGCAGGAACTAAAAAAATTATCAGATGAGGATATTTCTGATGAACAGCTTGAAAATATAATTATTTTAGCAGGAGAAGAAAAACTTGCAGAAAATTTTGATATTATTCCAAATAAAAATTTAGTAAGAATCATGAGTAATATTTCAAATGATAAGCTAGCAACAATAATTTCTCACGCCTCAGATGAAAGTTTAGTAAGAATCATTGATATTATTGACTCGGATAATCATGATTTATCGAAATCATTAGTTGGGCAAATAATAGCCTTAATACACGACAAGAAGTGTGTAAAGCAAGAATCAGGTGCAGTATCTGATAGTGATTCCGGATTCTCTGATTGTGAAGATGAAATAGAAGTATCAGACAATCAAGTAGAACACTCTAATAGTGGTTTTACTATAAGTTATCAGGTGGAATTATCTTATAATTATTTTGGAGTCTTTAATTATGAAGATGATGTAGTATACGTATAATAAAGCTCTTATGTTATTGCGTTAATTACAGAAATCCAGTAAATGGATTCCTACTTTTAACTAGGAATGGCATAATTGACTGCGATTTTAGCATCAGGAGGGCGTATGTATAGTGGCTCGATGGAGCTATTTAATTTTATATCGCTTGACAATCTACTAGCAATATATCTACAGGTAACCCAAGCTTTAACTCGTGCAAAACGTGGCAAGGTTATTATATTCGGCAAATGCATAATTTGGTGATATATAAATTCAAGTCCGCTACCGCAACAAACTATATTCACTTTCTCATTTGTAAGCAGTTTTATAGCATACTCGAAATCTATCAATAACGGCTCTTCTATTTTTCCTGATTTATGAAAAACTTGCATATAAAGCTGTGAGCGATAAGCGTTTAAAAAGACATATATTTTATCATAATCTTTAACTTGAGTTATGGCTCTAAAATAAGCATATTCAAAATTGCTAACCGCTACTGCTTTAATATTCTCCTTGGAAAATAATATACCTTTAGCACTAGCAAGTCCTATTCTAATGCCGGTAAAGCTACCGGGTCCGTTAGTTACCGCTAAATAATCTAAATCATCATATGAACATTTAGCTGATTTCATCACGTCTTCTATCATCGGCATTAGATTTTCTGCTTGCATAGAAGGACGTAATTCTTCTATACATGCAAGGATATTCTCATTTTTGGATATTGCTACCGATGCAGTATTATTGGCTGTGTCAAATGCTAGTATTTTCATAGATTATTATTTGAATAAGTCACTATGTGTACCGGTATGTAGTACCGGGAAATTTTTGAAAAGCCCTTATGTCATTCCTGCGAAAGCGGGAATGACATGGAATAAAATAGTAGAGGTTTGCAGAATCATATTAAATTAAGCTTTTTATACATTTCTTTATACGAAGAATATTTATTAATATTTAAACTTTTTGCTGATTCTTCTAATATTTTTATTGATTCTGCATTTAATTCTTTTTCCTGTTCTATTTTATAATATATCGCTTCTCTTACAAAATTCATAATAGTATCATTTTTATGTGCAGTGTGAACTTTAAGAAAATGATGTAATTCGTTTGGTATATCTATGCTTAGTCTAGTCATATTACATACTTATTTAAGTAATTACTTAAGTAGGTATATCATAAAATAAGAAAAATAAAAGTAAAAATATAGTCTCTAAAAATTATTTAAAGTATATTCAATAAAAGTTTGGCGTGCTTCAACCTGTCTACTATTATGAAATAAATATCTATTAAAAAAATAGTTTGTTAGAGCTAAAGCTTGCCGTTTTTCTTCTAATGTAATCTCACTATTATCTGAAAGTAGAAATTTTGGTAACATCAATAATTTATCTTTGTAAGGTTTTCCTACTTCATATGATAATGCTCTAGCTGATTTAGGTGATACATAGATTAAATCAGTTGTAACATGGCTCACGCCGCACTTGGTAAGATCAAGCTTATAACCCGTCTCGGCAAGTAAAGCTAGCTCAAAATTAATATAATCACGAAAACAAAAATTCTTTGATAAATTATCTAAATAGTTAATTAGAAATGAAAAAAATTTAGAATGTTCTGCTCTTTCATGAAATAACTCTTTGATTAAAGATATAACGGAATTAAAGGCATATAATTTAGCTTTATTTGTGATAAAATAACCGGTGTAAGATTTAATGAGTTCACATTTAGCCATGCCAATATGTTCATGTAATCTTGCCTGCCAAAGAAAATCTACAATATTCCCTTCTTGATATATAAATTTACTTTTTCTAGAAAATTCTTTTACAACTCCCGAATATAAACCATGATTTTTAGTAAAAACCGTAATAATAAATGTATTTTCTTTCAAAGGTTTTTTAGCAATTATTACTCCTATATCTTTGATATTCATGGTTTTTATTATTAAATTTTCGTCATTGCGAGGAAATGTAGGCTTTGTTGCATGGATAGGTTTATCCGTCATTGCGAGGAAAATTACGGAGTAATTGACGAAGCAATCCAGTTAAAAATGCTAATTTTTAGCATTTTTTTAATTATTTTCTGGATTGCTGTGCTCCTTTCAGTCGCTCGCAATGACGGTTTAATATCCGTACAACAATCCCCTAGCTTCCTCAGAATTCCCTGTATATGATATATTCTTATACCCTAGTTTGATTGCAGTAAATAAAGCGGCGTGATCCTCTCCTACATTTACGGTAAGATCTAAAACTTTTTCCGGAAATTCTTTACTTAGAGTTTTTAACATGTAATCAATTGCTAGCATACCGTAATATTTTACGCTAGAGGCATGATTTGTTAATATCAGCTGCTCTTCTACACTAGATAAAAAATTACGTGCTTCTTCCAAATTTCTTATTTCATAAACTATACTCATTTAATTATCTCTTTTAGGTCCTTTAAATGTGAGACGGAAGATATAAAGTCATACGTTAAATTTTCAAATTTAGAGCAGATAATCTTATTAAATCCAAGTTTTACGGCTTCTTTTATTCTTGTTTCTGCTTTTGCGGTTTTTCTTATTTCACCCGATAAGCTTATTTCGCCGAAAAAGACGCTATGTTCGGGTATAGGTTTGCCGGTTGCAGCAGATATTAAGCTCGCTGCTACTGCTAAATCAGAAGCAGGATCGGCAATTTTAAGTCCCCCCGCAATGCTTAAATATACCTCATAATTAACAAGATTAAGTCCTATCCTACTACTAAGCACGGCAAGTATCATTGATAACCTATTAGCATCCCAGCCCACCGCAGAGCGTCTAGGAGTTACCATATTTGAGGGTACTATAAGGGCTTGTACTTCCATAAGTAACGGTCTTGAACCTTCGATTCCTGCAAAAATAGACGTACCTATAACGTTCTGTTCTCGCTTCATTAAAAATAGTTCAGACGGATTTGTTACTTCAATAAGCCCGCTGCCGCTCATCTCAAATACTCCTATTTCACCCACACCGCCAAAACGATTTTTATATGAGCGTAAAATACGGAAATGATTATTATTATCTCCCTCAAAATATAGCACGGTATCAACTAAATGTTCAAGTATCTTAGGACCTGCTAGCTGTCCGTCTTTAGTGACGTGACAGCTTAATAAAATAATTATATTGTTTTGCTTAGCATAATTAACAAGCTCATTTGCACATGTACGAATTTGCGAAACAGTGCCTGGAGGCGATGATAATTCTTTTGTGGTAATTGTTTGAATAGAATCAATCACTATTAAATCAATATTGTTTTTATTAGCTTCTATACTTGCAATAATATCTTCCAAATTAGTAGCTGCTAAAATATCGGTATTATAGTTAGTTAGGTTTAGCCTTATGGCCCTTAATTTTATTTGGTCTAACGATTCTTCGCCCGTTATATATAAGCAATTCATCTTTGATGCAAAGTTACTTGCTGCTAGCTGTAGTAACAAAGTAGATTTGCCTATACCAGGGTCTCCTCCTATTAATATAGCAGAACCAAGCACTAAACCGCCGCCTAGTACTCTATTTAATTCACCTATAGGGGTAGGGATGCGTAACTGCTCGGTTACATGCCCTGAAAGCTTATCGAAGTCTTGCTTGCTACCGACTTTATTAACAATTGCTTGATTTGCACTTACTATCTCTTCGACAATACTACCCCATACACCGCAATCAAAGCACTGCCCTGACCATTTAGGACTAATATTTCCACAGTTAGAACATATGTAATGCTTTTTGGTCATGTTTGTTTTTTAATGTCTTGTTATGCGGTTCTATGTCATTCCCACGAAAGCGGGAATCCAGAAAAAATAACCTTAATATAGGGACAAAATTACATACTATGAATAAAATAAACATATAAAAACAAGTTTTTATATGTTTTACTGGATTCCCGCCTCCGCGGGAATGACGGTAAAGCTCAAAACCAACAGCTTACTCTTACCATACAGTTTTTCACGTATAATTTCAATATTTTCATCTAAAACATAATCATCTGTTTTAGCCATCTCAATAACTATAATAGTACCGTCTTTGAGCCAATTATTTTTTATCAGCAGTTTCATTACTTTAGGCACTATATTTTTATGATAAGGGGGGTCTATAAAGACAAGATCAAATGATTTATTAGACATCTTCCCAAACTTCGCTTCTAGAGGTAATTTAGACGTCGATCCGGTACTTGCATCCTCACGTACTAGTGTGTACGCTGCGGTGCTGCGTTCCGTGTCTCCTTTAGATCCCTCTCTATAAGCTGGTTTAAAAAGATGTCTAGTAGTTTTCGGTAGATTTAAAGCATTAATATTAACGAAATTAACATTATTTTCAATGTTTAGAGATTTAGCAAATCCTTTTGCTATTTTTAATGAGTATGTATCAATATCAATTAAGGTAGCAAAACCTGCTCCTCTTGATAGGCTCTCAAAAGCAAGGCTACCGCTACCGGCAAATAAATCGAGAATGTGAGTATTTTCGTTAAATAATTTATTACCGGTAAACTCACCGGAGGTTAATATACTAAATATTGCCTCTTTGAGCTTACCGGTGGAAGGTCGATATTTGATATTTTTAGCGGTAGGTATAATTTGGTTTCTATATTTACCGGATATTATTTTTAACACTTATTTAGTTATATGCTGCTTTTGTTAAGCTTGATTTTTTTTCGTCTTTTATTTTTGTGGCAAATCCTTTGCCTTTAGTGTTAGGCTTAAATTTTGCTGCGAATGTATTAGATTTTGCTTGTTGTTTTTCTACAGTTTTATCTTGCTTTTCTTTTATTTCTACTTTTGGCGTTTCTTGGTTTAAATTATTTTGTGCTTGTTTTAAAAGATCTTGTTCTTTAGCTTTATCAATATTATTATTTACATTATTTAAATTTTCTTCCCTTTCTTTAGATTTTTCTGTCTCAGCTTTTTGTCTTGCTTGTTGTTTTTCTGTTACTAATTCATCAATATTTTCAGGAGGCGGTGAGATATATTTATCTATACTACTAGTTAAGTTTTCAAATGACTTCTGAAGATTGCGTAAAGGTTTTTGAGTAAGTTTATAAGTTCCGGCAGCGACTAACCCTCCGGCCAAAATACCTGCTCCTAGAATGACAGCTTTAGTAGTAAGGGCCGTGCCGGTGACCAATAACACAGGCATTGCTACGAAAGGTGCAGCTGCTACTGCAAGACCTGCTACTACGGCAAGTCCTACTAAAAATTTTTTACTTGTTAAAAAATTTGTTACGCGGCTAATTCCTGATGTAGTACTTTTAGCAAGTTTTGTACAAAGCTGTCCTACTCTGGTTTTCAGAAACCAACCGCTCTTCTCTCTTGCATGAATTTTATCTTGTAATTTAGCATGTTCGTTAACATTGACAGATGTTTTTTTACCGTCTTTATCTTGATGATCTAAATTCCCTTTAGCCTCACCTTTAGTATCATGCATCTTTGTAGCATCGTTGATTTTTGCTTTATCAAAATCTGCTCCTTCTTTATTAATTCCAGCTAGATTTGCTGCTTTTAAATTCGCTTGTTTTAGAATTGCTTCTTTAAATATAGCCTCGGCTGCTTCCACTGCTTGCATATCGGCATTTTCCAACAATGCTTTAGTGAAATCGGCTTTAGTAAGATCGGCACGCTGCATAATTGCATTTTTAAAGTTAGCTTCCTTAGCATTAATATTTTTAGCAATAGCATCCGAAATATTTAATCCTTCAGCTTCTGCTTTTTCTAAAGTAGCATTACTTAACTTAGCAAATTGTGCAGTTGCATTAGTAAGCGTAGCGTTTGTAAGATCGGCATATTCAAGATTTGCTTTATCAAGCTGTGCTTTTGTTAAATCAGCGTTCTTAAGTTTAACACGCTGCATTATAGCTTCTCTTAAGTCAGCTTCTTTTAAAGATATTATATTTTCAAATTCAGCATCGCTAAAATAGGCATTTCTTGCAGTTATGCCTTGCATGTTACATTGCTCTTTAAATTTTGCTTCTAATGCATGTGTTTTATTCATAAAAACATTTTCAAGATCAGTAGAAACGATATTTGCTTGATCTAGAAGTGCGTTATTTAAAACTACCCCCTGCATTTGAACTCTTTGCATATCTGCATAAGCAAGCGATATACCGGTAAGATTAGAATTTTTCCATTCTGAATTTTTAATAATTAACTTTTCGGCATCGGCATTAACCATCATAACCGCATTAAATTTGCTATTTGTTACCTCTGCTTCAGATAAATCTACTTTAGGCATGTAAGCTCTCGACATATCACTATTTTCAATTTTGCTCTTTTTAAGATCAGCAAAAAGAAATCCTACGTTACGAGCCGTAACATTTTGAAAAACGGCATTTTGTAAATTAGCTCCTTCAAAATTAGTAAAATCTAAATTACAATTTGAGATTTTGATATTCTCTAAGTTGGCTGAAGCAAATAATGTATTTTTCAGGTTAAGATTAGTAAGAGTTTTACCTGATAAATTAATCGCTGAAAGATCAGGAACTATATTTAAATCTTCTGAAAGATTTTTTTGCTTTCTAACAAATTCGGTAAGAGATAATTTTGTATTGGATTGTTTTGCTGCTTCAGCTAAATATAGATCAAATTCGGCAGAAGTTAATTTTATATATTCTTTCGGTATATCTCGCTCTTTGGCAGTCGAACCTATAATATATGATGGGTCTAGTTTTATTTGTATTTCTTCGTCTTTTAACTGCTCAAAAATACCATCTAAACCCTTACCGCAGAACATTCTAAGATTATCTAAAGCATATACTTCAGTTTCTAATTTGTTTACTTCATGCTGTAACTTGTTGATTTTTTCTAGTTCATTTTGTCGGTTTCTAGCAATAGTTTCTGCACTATTCCAAAAAGCATTTAAAAGATTGGTAGCCATCCCAGGATTATCTAAATTTTGCTTTAGAGTGTCTAACTCTTCTTGCTTAGTCTTTAGCTCTTTTGATTTGATTTCCCATAAAGTTTTTTCGTCTTCTCCAGCCAAAATATATTTCTTTTTCTTCGTAGCTTCATCTATCACTATTTCTTTGATATGTTCTTTTTCTAAGTATTTATCTATATATTGATTTAATCTTTCAAGATCTGAAAAAGATAGTTTGATATCTCGTATTTTATCTTTGAGATTGGGGATTTTATAGTTATCATAATCATAATCTTTATAATTAAAATCTGTATAATGAAGATTTGCTCCTCTAAAGTCGGTACCAATAAATGTACAATCATTAAATTTTACATTTGTTAAATCTGAATCACATAATATGGTATTTGTTAAGTCACAATTATTAAATACGGCATCTGTTAATATTGTACCTTGGAAATTAGCATTGGCTAAATCTGTGTTAATTCCCATATTTTCTAAACTAGTAATGATAATTTGATCATTATCTTCAGCGAAATATTTATTTTTGATAAAATCATTTAGCGAGACACTAGGGTTATCTTTTATATAACCAAGGTAATCGTTTAGGTCTTTTTCTTCACATTTATATATATTAAGATTTGTCATATGTGTTCTATATAGATTTAGTTAAAATGCATTAACAATAACACATTACTAATTATTTCTCCAGTACTTTATTATTTATTTCTTTATAATCTCCGGGTTTTAAATTATCTATTGTAAAACTACCATATTGAATCCTAATTAATTTGTTAACTTTTAGTCCAAAATACTCGAATATTCTTCTAATTTCACGATTTTTTCCTTCAAATAAAACTACTTCAAACCAGGAATTACTCTTATTTTGCTTAAGTAATTTTATTGAATGAGGGTTATAAAATATCCCGTCAATTTCTAAATTTTTATAATTGCTTTTTAGTAGAATATCAGACTTCCCATACGCCCTAACATGATATACTCGCTTTAACCTACTTGAGGGGAGCTCAAACTGACGAGCTAAATCACCGCTATTAGTTAGTAATAACAAACCTTCGCTATTAAAATCCAGCCTACCTATTGAAATAACACGAGGTAAACCGGTTAGCTGTTCAAACACCGTTTTACGAGATAAAGGATCTTTATGAGTGGTAATTAAACCAACAGGTTTGTAATAAATCCAAAGCCTTGGTTTGTGTATATTATTGATTAATGTGCCTGATACTTCAATTTGATTACTAATATCAACATTTGTAGCTGGTGATAAAATTGTAATGCCATCTACTTTTATCTGTCCTTCAACTATCAGCTTTTCAGCATCACGCCTAGAACAAACTCCTGCATTACTAATTATTTTAGCTAATCTATGCATTTTTAAATATAGTAAATTTCAATAGACCTCTTTCCAAGCATCGCTTCTAGAGGTAATTTATACGTCGATCCGGTACTCGCATCTTCACGTATTTCTATATACGCTGTGGTGCTGTGTTCCGTGTCTCCTTTGAGTTCCTCTCTATAAGCTGGTTTGGGAAGAGGTCTAATAAGAATATATAAAAATACCCTTAAAAAGCAATATTAATAATTTTACATAAATTATTAATATAATTATACTATACCGCTACATATGTTTTAACAAAATTATACAAATGTTAATTTTACTTATCAAAACTTTTTATTCTTTAAAATTCTTATCTTCTTTTTTTAGCTGATTTTCTTTTTAGCAAAAATTAAGTCCTTTGCTTTAATTTAAACTTCATTAAATTATGCAAAAACTTATTGGTGCAATCCTGTTAATTTCAGGTACTTGTATAGGTAGCGGTATGATAGCACTACCCACGGTATTAGCAAAATTAGGTATAATACCTAGTATAATATTGATGTTTATAATTTGGTTTATAATGTATTATACTTCTTTAATTAACCTAGAGCTTAATCTTCAAGCGGGTAAAAGCTTAACACTTGGGTATTGGGAAAATATTTTTCAGGACATACTGCTCAAATCATCGGTACGGTAAGCCTTAAGCTCCTTTCATATGCTTTACTTGCAGTATTTATATACGGAGGCTCTTCAATATTACAGAAATTATTAGCTTTAAATACAAGTATAACTTATATAGGAGCATGGTGTATTATTATTAGTATTCTAATATTATTATTACTTCTAAAGTTAGTAGATTATATAAATCGGGTACTATTTAATCGGATTGCTTATAATAATTGCAATTTTAGTTATTGGACTTGTTTCTATGATTCAGTGGGATAATTTACCGTTATTCTCACCAAATTATAAAGAAATATCTATATGGGGTGTAGTAACTCCGGTAGTTTTTACTTCATTTGGTTTTCAAGTAATCTTCCATACCTTAACTAATTATTGTAACAAAAATGCTAAAGATGGCGTTTTTATTTGGAAGCTTAATTCCTGCAATAGTATATATAATTTGGTGAGAATAACGGGCAAATATCCCTGGGGAAGAAATATGCAGGAAAACAGATACAAGTTTTAACCTTAAGTGACGGTACTATAATAATAAAGCCCGGTAAGTTCATTCCTGATAATGAGATGTGGCTTTATAGGAACAATAATAACGAGATGCTTGATAAAGTAATAGGATGGACAGAAAAAAAATAAAAGATAAACATCGTCATTGCGAAGAAGGTACGAAGTAACTGACGAAGCAATCTCGGGAAAATTCCTGAGATTGCCACGCTAACTAACGTTCGCTCGCAATGACGATTTGGTACCCACGCAATAATGACGTAAAGCAATTCTGATTTAATGAGAGTTAAAAGTTCTTGTCTCCAAATTACCGAATTTAGAAAATTGACTATCATAATAAAGCGGAACATTTCCAACTGGTCCGTTACGATGTTTTGCAACAATTATATCAGCAATATTATATACTTTGTTGAGCTTATCTAACCATTCGGCATGTTTAGCATCGCCTGCTGCCGGTTCTTTTCTAGTTAAATAATATTCTTCACGATAAATAAACATTACTATGTCAGCATCCTGTTCTATAGTTCCCGATTCTCGAAGATCGGATAGCATAGGTTTTTTATCCTCACGTAGTTCTACCGCTCTTGAAAGCTGAGATAACGCAATAACCGGAACATTTAACTCTTTTGCTATTGCTTTTAAACCTTGGGTTATTTCTGAAATCTCGCTAACTCTATTTTCAGATTTACTTACTCCTCTAATTAATTGTAAATAATCAATAAATAATATACCGAGATTATGCTTGCGTTTCATTCTTCTAGCTCTTGTTCTTATAGCGGAAATAGATAGAGCAGGGGTATCATCGATAAAAAATTGTAATTCCGATAAAGTATTTGCTTCCTTGCGAAGACGGTTATATTTTTCTTCACCTAGAATCCCCGTACGAAGAGAAGTAGAATCAATTTCTGCACACATTGAAAGTAGACGTGTGGTTAGCTGTTCTGAGGACATTTCTAAAGAGAAAAAACCTACTGACTGAATTTCTTGATTATCTCTAATATTTTTAAGACGCATATTATTACAGGCATTAAGTGCAAGATTTATAGCAAATGCCGTTTTACCCATTGACGGACGTCCTGCAAGAATTATAAGATCGGAATTATGAAAGCCGCATAATTTATTATCTAGATCAATAAAACCGGTAGATATACCGATCACATGATCATTATTTTTCATAGCCCTATTAATACTAGCTAGTGACTCTGAAATAGATATACCGATTTTGGTAAAACTTTTTTCATTCAAGCCTTCGCTAGCTAAATCGTAAAGTTTAGCTTCGGCATGTTCAATCTGTTCCTTTGCTTCAACTTCTAATGAAGAATTATAGGCATTATTTACTACTGCTTCACCGATATTTATTAAATTACGCTTTATTGCTAAATCATATATTATTTTACCATAATCAACCGGATTTATTACCATCATTGACATAGTTATCAATTTTGCTAAATACTCCGCTCCTTCTACTTCTTGAAATAGTTCATCTTGAGTTAACATACTACGTAAAGTAATAGGTGTAGCTGTCAGCCCTTTTTCAGTAATTTTCTCAATTGCCTTATAGATTTTTTGATGAATAGGTTCAAAAAAATGTTCATCACGTAAAAATTCCGATACGTAATTTAGTAATTCGTTATTGGTTAAAATCGCCCCAAGTAGCATTTGCTCTGCTTGAACATTTGAAGGTAAAACCCTTGGTATAGGTAAATTATCTTCGTTATCAGCTAATATATTATTTGTTTCGTTATTTATTTTATTACGTGCCATTGTTGTTTGTTAAATTATTATATGGTTTGAAAAAAGAAGTACTTTATGTCATTCCCACGAGGTATTGTTTCGTGGATACCGAGTCGTCATTGCAAACAGCCGTAGGCTGCGTGGCAATCTAGGAGAATGATAAAAAAATTCTGTAAATCAGAATTTTTACTGGATTGCTTAGTCAATTACTTATGTAATTTCCTCGCAATGATGTTAAAACCGATCCACACAACAAAGCCCAAAACAGAACATTTTACATTATTCATTCTTTGCTTCATTTCTACGTTCAGCGATTAATTTATCTACTAAACTTTCTTCCGGTGAAAAATATTTATTAATGATATTACGGGCTTTTTTTAATGCAAGTTTTAATAGTAAAGTTGATACTTTTATTGCTCATAACCATCCCAGCGTTTAATTAAATTAGTTTCGATATCGAAAAAATCTAAAACTCTAGTAATAGAATGATTCACTATATCATCTATACTTACAGGGTTATTATAAAAAGCCGGCACGGGCGGCGATATAATGCCGCCGTAACTTGCTACTTTTAACATATTTTCTAAATGTCCGATATGCAAAGGAGTTTCACGGGTCATTAAAATAAGTTTTCTTCTGTCTTTAAGTACAACACCTACCGCTCTACTAATTAAATTATCTTCCATTGAGTGAGCAATACTTGCTAAGGTCTTCATACTACAAGGGGCTATTATCATGCCTGAAGTTTTAAAAGAGCCGCTTGAAATAGTAGCACCTAAATCTTTATCGTCATAATAATAATTAGCCAGTAGCTTAACTTCATCTATAGAATATTTAGTTTCGAGCTTTATAGTAAGAGCTGCTCCCTCTGAAATAACCAAATGAGTTTCGATATTTTGTTGCTTTAGTACCTCAAGCAAACGAATACCGTATATTGCTCCTGAAGCTCCAGAAATTGCTATAACAATTTTTGTTTCTTTATTCATCTAGGTTTCTATAATTTATCAGTTTAGTATATAATAAAAAAAAAATTATAAAATACATTATATATGCGAATAGCAAAAATATTATTACCGGTAGCAAAATTATTTCCGCTAGATTATTTAATGCCTGAAGATTTAGAGCTAAACATAGGTGATCTTGTTGTAGTGCCTTTTAGAAATAAGGAATTAACCGGCATAGTATGGGAGCTTGTTTCAAATTCCGAGGCAAAAAAAATAAAAACTATTAGAGCGAAAGTACCGTTAAATTTAAATATTACTTCAGAAGTTTTAGAATTAATTAAATGGATGAGTAGCTATTATATGTCAGAGTTTGGGAGCATAGCCAAGTTAGTATTACCTATAGATATTGCTGAAAAACCGATTAAAGTTAAGGAGCAGAAAGTCAATAATAACTTTGTGCTACCTGATTTGTCAGAAGAGCAGAAACAAGCAGTAACAATTTTAAATGAAAGTAATAAGCCAACACTTGTTAAAGGTGTTACGGGATCAGGTAAAACAGAAATATATTTTCATCTAATAGCAGATTACTTAGCAAAAGGCAAACAAGTGCTTGTTATGTTGCCTGAAATTGCTTTAAGTACACAAATTATTAATCGTTTTATAGAGCGATTCGGTTTTGAGCCTATCATATGGAACTCAAGCGTTACCAAAGCTCACAAGAAAATGATTTTAAGAGGTATATTAAGCGATAAAGTTAAAGTAGTAATTGGGGCTAGAAGTAGTTTGTTTTTACCTTTTAAAAATCTCGGTTTAATAGTTATAGATGAGGAGCATGACGATTCCTATAAACAAGATGACGGTATATTATATAATGCTAGGGATACGGCTATCGTAAGAGGTACATTTGATAAAGCACAAATTGTTTTGTGTTCGGCAACACCGTCTATTGAAACGGTACATAATATAGAAATGGGTAAATATCAATTGGTTACATTGGTTAATAGATACAAAAATGTCGATTTGCCAAATATAGAAATAATCGACATGACTAAAGAAAAGCTATCTAAGAGTTCCTATTTATCCAAGATTCTTATAGAAGCTATCAAAGGTAATTTAGATAATAAAAAGCAAGTCTTATTATTTCTTAATAGGCGTGGTTATGCTCCGCTCATGCTATGCAAAGCTTGTGGTCACAGATTTACCTGTAAATTCTGCTCTTCTTGGATGGTAGTACATAAAGCGACTAAAAAACTTGAATGTCACCATTGCGGTTATCAAAGTAAAATTTTTAGTTCTTGTCCTGAATGTCTAGAGGATGAAACATTAACTATCTGTGGTCCAGGTATAGAGAGAATAGAGGAAGAAGCAAAAGCACTTTTTCCTGAGAGTAAAATTGCGGTGATAAGTAAAGATCATGCTAAAAGCCCGGAAAAAATAGCACAGCTTCTAAATCAAATGGAAAATTTAGAAATTGATATTTTAATAGGCACACAAATAATAACAAAAGGTTATCACTTTCCGAATCTTACTTTAGTTGGAGTAATAGATGCCGATCTTGGAAGTAATAATGCCGATCTTAGAGCATCTGAGCGAACTTTTCAGCTACTACATCAAGTAGGTGGTAGAGCGGGTAGAGGAGATAGTAAAGGTGTAGTATATTTACAAAGCTATTATCCTGATAATACAATTTTTAGTTATGTTAAAGCCGGTGATGAAGATAGTTTTTTTGCAAATGAACTTGAAATAAGAAAATCAGCAGATATGCCGCCATTTTCCAAAACAGCATCGGTAATTTTATCAGGTTCCAGTGAGGCTAAAATTCTAGCAATTGCTAGGGATATGGTGCGAATTGCACCAAAAGCAAACGTGAAAATTTTAGGACCGGCAAGCTCATTAATGTCAAAGCTCGCTGGTAAATATCGTTACCGGATACTTATTATAGCCGATAAGAAATTTAATTTGCAGAAATACTTAAAATTTTGGCTAAGCCTTATAAAAATTCCTTCTTTTTGTCATCTAAAAATAGATATCGATCCTAAAAGTTTTTATTAGCTTCTATATCTTTCTCCTTTATTCTTCGACGGTGGAACATTAGATGAATGAGGAGAAGGATTGGTAAGAGATTTTTGTATTTCTGCTATAGCTTTTTTAGTATTTTGAGTAGAACTTTTTATAGCATCTTTATAAAAAGCAGCTTTAGCTTTATCTCCGGTAAAAGAATATTTTATAAAATTACCAATATTTTTCCAAATAGGATTATTATCCATTTTTGTAGTTTCTTCACACCATTTACCTACCTCTTTCAGTTTTGCTTCAACTTTAGCTATAGCAGCTGGATTATGTTTATTATCATCATAAATCTGAATAATATTATTTACTTTTTCTTTAAATTCAATGTGTTCTCTACTTTGTTTCAAATGAGTTATTATATCATCATTGTTTACTAATTCTCTAAGATTATCAATTATATCAGATAATTTAGGTGGTTCAGGTAATTTATAATGTTGATTGATTTTTTCAAATTTATCTTTGTGTGGATGATTCTTTATTAGATCATCTTCTATAAAAGAAACAAACTCTTTTTGAGGTACTTCTACTTGTTTTATTAGCCGTCCTAATGATTGTTCATAAGCTTTAATAATAACATCAAGACGCTTCCCTGCCATAGAACCGCTTAATTCTATATAGCGGCTAAATTCCGGAATCAAAGCATCTTTGGTATCAATATTATGATCTTTAAAAAATTTCTCTATTTTCTCTTTTACGGTTAAATTAGATTGTTTTTTAGGTGTTTCTTCCGGTACTTTTGTTTGTTCCGGAGCCGGTTTTGAAAAAATAATAGGCTTTTGGGTTTCAACTTGCGGAGATGGGGTGTTGACAAATATATCAAGTGCTTGGGAAGTTAAGTCAGTCTGTTTTTTATGTGCCTCGTTCCATGCCTTTATTTGCTCAGAAGTAGGTTTTGGAGGAACAGCCGGTTTTGTATTTTTTGGTGGGTTATTTGACATATTTTTTGATTTTTTTTCCCACTCTTGTATTCTATCTTTTACTGATTTTAGAATATTATCTTGTGTCATATTAATAAGCTCCTATGTTTATTTACATAATTAAACAGCTTGCTTAAATTTTTTATAAATTGCAAGCAAAATTTCTTTTTGTAATGCAATATTTTTACTATAAGATGGTTAGGTTATATATTTTATATATTTAGAATCCAAGTTATTAATTAAAATGAGATATGAATTTTATGTACCCCCATATTAGACTTAGAAGAAATAGAAAAGCTTTGTGGCTTAGAGAGTTAATATCCGAAAGTAATTTATCGGTTAGTGATTTAGTGTTGCCTTTATTTGTTGTTGAAGGACATAATGAAAGGCAAGAAATTAAAACTATGCCTGGTATATATCGCTTATCGATTGATCAAATAGTAGAAACAGCAAAAGAAGCAGCAGAGCTTGGTATTAATGTTATTGCATTATTTCCGAGTATTGATCAAAGTCTAAAAAGTGAAAATGCCGATGAGGCTTATAATTTAGATAATTTAATATGTAGAACTATTAGAAGCATCAAAAACGCTAATATCGATATTGGTATAATATGCGATGTAGCACTTGATCCTTATACTACACATGGTCATGACGGTATTGTGCATAATGGGGAAGTTGATAATGATAGATCAGTAAGAGCTTTGTGTAATCAAGCATTAGTGCTAGCAAAAGCTGGAGTAGATATTGTTGCACCTTCTGATATGATGGATGGAAGAATCGGGGCTATAAGGGAATATCTTGACAAAGAGGGATTTATAAATGTTGGAATTCTTGCTTATGCCGCTAAATATGCTTCAAGTTTTTACGGTCCGTTTCGCGATGCTGTTAAGAGTAATAAAAAGAATTATTTAGATAAATCAAGCTATCAAATGGATGTACGTAATATTAAGGAAGCAATGCTTGAGATTGAGCATGATATAGCAGAGGGAGCCGATATGGTAATGGTGAAGCCTGGTATGCCGTTTTTGGATGTTATTCGTGAAGCGGCAAATAATTTTAATGCTAAAATTTTTGCATATCAGGTTAGTGGAGAATATGCAATGTTAAAATTTGCAGTAGAAGCAGGGGCAATTGATTGGGAGAGAGCTTTGATGGAGTCATTAATTAGTTTTAAACGTGCCGGTGCCACAGGTATATTTACCTATGCAGCTCTTGAAGTAGCTGAAATATTAAAGAACAATAAAATTAAGTAGAAAACGGCTTCTGTCCTTGATATAAAATAAATAATATGTTTTATAATTATATCAAAATTATCAATTTGATGTAAATCATTATAAAGAGGCGAAGATGACGCAAAATAAGAAATCAGTATTTAAAGGTTGGAATTTTTTAAAGTCTAAAGGAGGCGGAGCTAATGAGGCAGGAGAGCATGGCGGAGTATATCAAAGCTTAGACGGTAAAATTACAGCGATGATAAAAAAAGAGGCTTCAAGTTCAAAAAATATAGCCGAGTTTTTAGGGTCTCAAATTTTTGAAGCTATAAGTCCTGGCAATGGAGCAAAGGTTAATTTAATTGCTCCTGATGATTTTAATAAATCTAAAGTCATTGATTCGCAAATATATGTCAAATCTGAATTTTTTAAGAATTATAGTAGCGATATGTATGTGGACATGGATAAACATATGTCTGCTAAAACTAAACCGAGTTCTTGGTTTAGAAAGGACGGCGGTAGACCACTTTTTATGGGGGCTAGAAATAAATTATTTAGAACCTTAGAAAATGCTTTTAAGGAAATTAAGTATCAGAACTTTGAAAATATTATGCCGGCAAGTTTATTGATCGGCGATTTTGATATACATGTTGGAAATATAGGAGTTATCAGAGATCAAAAAAATCCAAAAACTTTACCTAAATTAGTAAGAATTGATTTTGCTGGTAGTTTTGACAATTTAACAAATAATATATATCCGCATTCAAGAGCTAAACATTTGCCTGGATTCGGTCCCACTAACCATTTTAGAGAATTTCCTTCTAATTTAAGAACAAAAAATCCTAATTTTGCCGATAGCTTACTTGCAGTTTCTAAAATTGATTTAAGCAAAACTATTGATAAAAGTTTTGATGAATTAACTAAATATTATAGTAATGAAGCAATTGCAGAATTTGCAAAACAAGCGATGCCAAAGCAATTTAATAATAAACAATCTAAAGAAATAACGCCTGAAGAAATTAAGGCTAGTTTAATAGATACAATGAAAAAAAGGCAAGAATCCTTAAAGGAATACGGCTTAGAAATTAAAGTAAATAGTTTAATTTCTAAAAAATGTAGTTTTCCTTATTACGAAGTGAAAGAGCAAGGGTTAAAAACATTAATGAAAGAGTATCCTGATTATTTTGAGAAGATTCTTAATTATGAAGAAAGAAAAAAAGGAGGACGAAAACTTAAATTAAGAAATCAAATTGCTACTAATTTTGCAAGAATTTTAGAAATACTTGGTATTAGAGATAGTGCGAAAAAACATTTAATAAAGACAATAAAAAGTTTAAATGAAGATATTAAAGATGAAAGAAATTTAGCTGGTTCTTCTGATAAAATAAAGAAAGAACCAAAACAACAATCGGTAAAGACAAATATATATGCAAACAGAGAATATGTAGATGCGCTAGAAAAATTTAAGAAAGAAGTTGGAACGGATGATATTGTTAGTGTTACTCCAAGTCAATTAGGTCTAGCTAAAAAAGCTAAACACAAAGACCAAGATTTATTAAAATTAGATGAAGAAAATCTAAAACATATAAAGAATCTAAAAGAAAAGGTTATGAAGCCTACTAAAACTACTGCAGCTAGTGTTGTTAATAAAAAGTCTACACCGGCTAAAACGAGACAATAAATGAACCAAGCAACAAGAAGCCTACAACTAAGTAATTAATCAGTAAAAGCCCATATTGCATCGGCAGCTTAATTATCTCAATCTTTTTAGAAAAATACATGGCTTTTACTACTTTAAGATAATAAAACGCAGCAACTATGCTGGTAAAAATACCACAATAAGCTAATGCGAATTCTTCTTGATTAATTGCTTGGTAAAAAAGGTAATATTTACCGAAAAATCCTGTAAGAGGAGGGATTCCAATCATTGAAAACATAACTATGCTAATTACGGCAGCTATAGTTTTATGATGCTCTGCAATTCCTTGTATAGTTTTAAAACTAGCTTTATCGGCGTCTTTACCGAGCAGTATAATTAAGCAAGTAAAAAATCCTATACTCCCTACCGCATATATTAGAATATATAGTAGAGCTGCTTTATACCCTTCTTGATTATGCAGAAGAACGCCGATTAATACATAACCGATATTTAAAATAGTACTATAAGCCATTAATCTTTTTAGAGAAGTTTGACGAATGGCTCCAAAAGCTCCAAACAGCATAGATAATATAGCAATTATCTTTATTAAATTATAATTAATAGGGTAGTAATTACCTATAATTAATTTGCTGATATTTAATAAAACAATAACAATACCTATTTTTGAGGCAGCGGTGAAATAAGTAACCGAAGTAATCGGTGATCCTTCATATACGTCAGGGACCCAAAAATGGAGTGGAACACTTGAGAGTTTAAAGAAAATACTACTTAAAAATAGTACAATACCGATTATTAAACCAAGATTCATTCCGGAATTATCATTTAGTTTATATAAGATATCCTCAAATTGTAGGCTTCTGCCGAATCCGTATATAAAAGAAATACCGAATAATGATAAACAACTAACTAAACTACCTAAGATAAAATATTTTAAAGCACCTTCCGATGATTTCATATCATTTAATTTGAATCCTGCAAGTGCATATGAAGTTAAAGCAGTAAGCTCCATACCGCAGAATAATAATAGAAAATTCCGTGATGAAATTGCAACAAAAATACCTACGACCGATAATAACATTAAAGTAATAAATTCAAACTTTAATTCCTCAGCAACAAGAATAGAGTAATCACGGTATATAATCATGGCGATAATAGTGAATAGTAGCACTATGCTTTTACTAATACCGATATTTATTCCGGTAGCAAATGAGTACCATACTCCTTCATAACTTGAGTACTTAAAGGTAAGAAAAATTGATAATATGCATAGTAAAATAATGATATTAGAAATAATTCTATTTTTATTTGGGATCATTACGGCAAAAAACTGCCCTAAAAGTGCTATTAAAGTCAAAGTTATTTCAGGAAGTAGCAGTAGCATATAAAACTAATATTATTTATGGAAATATAGATATTAGTAAATAAATCATTTTTTATCAACAAACTTATATATAATATTGAACTTTAATACTACCTCTAATTAAAATTATTTTCTTCGTAAAATTATATTATACAAAAAAAGCCTAAACATGATGAGATTGTACGTAGTGCATTTGAAAACCCTATAGTTGCTAAAGCCCTCTACAGCTTAGTTCTAATAATCCTTCTTTGTCCTTATTCTTTAGCAGACTTCGTATCCTGTGCAAATATATTATTACCGGCTATTAAAATTCCTATGGCTAATATTTTAGATGTTCGTTTTATATTTTTATATTTCATAACTATAAGTGCTAATTTTGTTGAGTGTATAATTTCTTATACATTAATAATTAATAGTTGCAATAAATAAAAAAATAAATTATTTTGGTTAATCAATTTTAAATTGCTTAAATAAAATTAAATTCTTAAACTCACACCTATAATTGTTTTAATCTAATTAGGTTTTCTAATAAAAATATACTTTCTACCGTTAAGTAAAAATATGAAGCTTTCTACTTCAAAATCATTAACTGACAAGTTAAGAACCTTATATAGCTCTCACGATACTTTACCAAATTGTCGGAGAAAAGAGATCGATAGAAATAAAGAATATTTTTAAAGCCATAGATACGGAAGAAAAGATAAGGGAGTTGTTTGATAAAAATTATCAAGTTCAAGAAGAAAAAATTGATAATATAGTTAAGTCACTAAATGAAGAACATAAGTTTGAGATACTTCGCAGAAATCTACCTAATAAAAGTGAATCAGCAATAAAAAATATCATTGAGCAAGTAAACAGAATAAAAGCAGATATCGGTAAAGTACTGTTACTCGGTAGTGCAGGAATAGGTAAAACCACGTTAATGCATTATCTATCTTATAAATGGGGAAAAGGGGAGTTATGGAGCGATAAGTTTGATTATGTTTTGAGAGTTAGGTTAAAAGAATTATTAAATGAAAGTTGGAAAGACGGTTATAGTGGGTATTTTGATATTAATAATTTATCTCAAAGTAAGCTTAATTGTTTTATCCATTATTGTTTAGGTAGTAGTGAAAGTACCTTAAGTGTTAAGGAAATAATGGATATCCAAAATAAAGATAAGATGTTGTTATTACTTGATTGGTATGACGAAGTAGCACATCTAAATACTCGAGATGAATTTAAAAAGTTAATAGATAAAATATTAGAATATAAAAACGTAATAATGAGTTCTAGACCTAATGCGGTTGTAGAAGAAATGCGTAACAGGTTTGCGCGGAAAGTAGACAATGCAGGCTGGGATAGTATATATGATCCGGCATATAAGAAATATTTTGAAAAGCGTGCGCCGACTCAAAAGAAACTCATCACATGTGCATTAGGTTCATAATAAAACGCTCCATTGAGTGGGAGTAAGGTGACACACAACCAAATAGCTGGGTCTAACAGGGTTTGAGCTGTGTGTGGGAAAACCAGCATACACGATTCTTAGGAGAGTGGCAATTGCTGCTTATCTGATTTTACATTTATTAGGTGTCAGAAGAGATTAACATTAGACAATATTACTATTTTCACCTTTTTCATCCTGCACGTAAAAATCGTTTTTTTCATTCAAGATATCATCACGGTTTGTATATAAAGATTCAATAAATAAAATAGAGTCCTTTAAAGCTAGTTGCACAGCTATAATTGTCCTTATCATGTCTTTCTATAGCTTTAGGAAGCCCAAATTCTTTAACTACATTACCTAATTCTTTTATATTAGCTCGCAATTTAGTGGAATAAGAACTTGATATAGGTGTTTTTGAGAGATTTATTATTTCGTTTCTACGTTCTTGTGTTTTAATAATAGCTATTTTCTTTAAGTTATCGTCTAAATCTTCCATTCCAATTTTATTGCGAATAATATCGTCTATACTAATTATTTTATTTCCATGCTTTCTCTCATGCCTTGCTGCTACTATACTGCAAGCCAAATCTGTTAATATATCTATTAAGAAACTGCGTTATTAAATCTATACCTTTTGCTAATATTTTTATTATACCCTCTTTCTCATTAATATTATTTTTAAATATTTTAGTTTCAGCAATACAGCAAGCATTTATGATATTTTTTATATTCCAATAAAATGCATTACAGTAATCATATAATAATTGGCTTTCTTGTGCTAAACTTTCAATTTCTCTAAAGATTTCTGCTTTTTGTTTGTTCCACTAGCTTTTAGTGTTTTATTGTGGCTATCTATCTTAATTTCATAGGCATCTAATCTTTTATTTGCCCCGGCATCTAGTAATTTAAAATTACTGGTTTTCAACCTTATTTTTGCATCTTGAATTATTTCACTTGCAAACTTCAGCTTACTAATATGTTTAAATATCTGTTTTTCTTCTTCAGGCTTAAGCTTTTCATTCTTAATAAAGCAATCACATTGTTCTTGGGCTGCTAATTCGTTAAATAGTTGCCCTCTTAGTTCTGTGTTAATTTCTGCTGGATAAATAGTGGCTATTTTCTTTTATTTTTGGTAATTCGTTAAAACTTGTAGTAAACCATTCTATTACTTCAGGATTTTTACTTTTTTCATATTCTTGAGTGATATGGTCGGTTATTGTGTGTAGAGTGGTTTTGGCGTCTATTTCTAAATATAAATCCTTATAAAAATTTTGAGTTCTATGTAGATCAATTATTTTTATTAACCTATTAACTTGTTTATAACTAGCTTTATCAAATGATCTTACATTTATTATATTAATTAAACTTACAGCAGCTGCATATTTGACATCTTCGTTGTAGTAAGGCTTATTAAGTAGTAGCCCTTTTAAAACACTATATGCTCTTTCTGCTAGATGAGGTATTACTTCCACTATTCCCGCTAAATTCATAATCGCTTCACACCTAATATAATTATCAATGTTAGAATTTATAATCAATTCTTTTACCCCTATAAATACTTCTATCGCTATATTAGGCTTTCTTTCCATTATCTCGACTAAACTCCAAACAGCTGCATATCTGACATAACAGTTAGGATTATTAAGTAACTCTTTCAATCCAGTAATTATTTCTTTTGATGGTATCACTTTTACTATTTCTGCCATACTACTAGCAATTTCACATATTTCTTTTATTTGGCTATGAGTATCCAAAAAGCTTTTTAATTGCACTCCTAGCTCTTTATCATACTCAAAATTTTTATGTACATATTGCTCTATTCCCTCACTAGTATCCATTTTAACTTTCACATATCTTACAATCGGTAAATATTTCATTTTGAGTCTCTTTATTCATACTCTTAGGTTCATCTAGTGACATAGATGGTTGCCTAGCGGAAACAACTCTTTGATACAACCTCGTGTCACACACTATTATATGGCTTTTCGGTTATTTAGGTATATGTTAAATATTGCTGAATATCATAGAAAGTACTAAAAAACACAAAATTTCCTTTCATATATCCTTTAGTGTTTTATAATGGCACACAAAAATATACTGCTCCTTTAAATTTATGGGAATTATTTGAAAATAGTGAATTAGTAAAAGCTACTTGGATTAACGATTATCAGCTAATTAATGTTCATGAAATTCCTGATGAAAAATTGACAGAAAATACTTGGTCCGGAATTTTATAATTTTTTATGAAGCACATTCATACACGAGATTTGTTAAAGAGATGGTAAGAAATAGCGGACCTTTTACCCATATTTGCTGAGGTTAATATAGGGCTTGATTATATAGAGTTAATTTTATTCTACACTTTGACCAAACTTGGTCAAAATGATATAATAGAAAAAATACTTAAATCACAATTAATATAGCCAAAAATTTAATCAAAGCCGGTGTAAAAACTGATTTAATAGCTACCTCAACCGGATTAAAGAAGGAAGAGGTTGAAAAACTTAAATAAATTACTTATACATGTATTTATTATTATTTATATTAGGAGGATTAAATGCATTACTCCGTCAATTACGTTTATCAATTAGTTCTATAGAGTTTTATAAAGACGTATATAAAAACTATCAAGGGTACGGGATAAGATATGTATTTACCTTATCTTTTATCCCATCAATAATTTATTGTATTTTTATATTAAATTACATAATAACTTTAAAAGATTATTTTAACGGAATACAATCATCAAAAGTTACAGACAACATTGAATATATTATTAATCAATTGCCGGAAATTAAATATAATAATTCAAACATTTCAGTTGAAGAAGTAGAGCCTATATATTTATATAGCAAGAATAACAATAAAATAGTCGTCATTGATACAAAAAATCAAGTTTCTAACAAAGAAAAAAGCAAAATACCGTTTGTACTTGAAGAGAATAAGCTGAAGATAAATTTAATTGTAGCCAATACTAAGAAAAATTTCCCAAGTACTGTTAACTATTCTGAGATATTCAAGCAAAATGAAGTAATTTTAACTCCTGAAATAATAAAAAAATATTTTGCCGATAATTTATTATATGCACCAAATTTATTTATTTATTTCGGTATGCCGGCTATTATATTATTTTGGTTTATAACATTCTTATTAGAGAAAAGTATTATAGTTTTGTTAGTATATAGCTTAGCTAATTTACTTACTACTAAAACTTCAATACAAGCTTCTATAAGGCTAGTAATGTTTTCAAGCGGAGTCCCGATAATATTACAACCGGTTATTATTATATTAATACCGGAATTAAGCATATTATTACAGCTACTACAAATGTTTACAACTTGTTTAGTATTTGTCGCTATTTGGCAAATTAACAAGAACCTATCGTACTATATATAAATATAAGAAAAATCAGTTATCATATAATATGTGATTTAAAATCCTCAATTTTAAAAAAACAGCCTATAAATAGGTAAGGAAAAAAAAGAAAGTAAGGTTTGCAGAAGAGCCGCAAGTTAAGGAATTTTCATAAGATAAAGAAGCAACAAAAGTAGACCTTATAAGAGGAAGAGTAATTAATATTTATGATAAAGGCGGCTACTTAAAGCTGGATCAATTGGTAATTCATGAACGAGAAGCTATTGGAGTAAAAAATGTTGAAGTAAAGAGAAATCCAAATTTCTTTCAACAAATTTTCGCTGCAGTAGGTCTTATAAAGGACACAAAAACAATCAAAGAAGAATTTACTTATACTACCGGCGATATACAAGGAATATTAAAAGATAACGGTCAATTTATTAATAATTCTGAAGAAATTAGAAAATTTGTTGATAAAAATAGAGATATTCAAATTGCAGATATTGACGGTATCGGTATTGGTAATTTAAATCATCAGGGTAAAATACAAATTAATTCAAAGTTTGGACTAAGTAATGAAAAAATTATTCTTTATAAGGATGGTCAATTAGCTGCTATTGAAAGAAAAGGTCCACTTATAAATCAAGAAGGAGAGCCTTTATACAAAGATAACTGAGTCCAAAAAGATAATAAAGTTTATCTAGTTGGAGATGCCGGAAGAAATATTGATACACCTTTTAGAGATCCAAAAACTAGAGCTAGAGATAATTGGAATAGATTAATAAAGAAATTTAAGCATGCTTTAATACCGGAACATGAGTTAGGAAAATTAAACGATGCTATAGTAGATTCTGTAAGAGTTAAAGTAGTTCATCCAAATCCAAAACTTGCAGAACATCATCTTCAAGAAATAGCTCAAGGTAAACAAATATGGGATGGGCATGAATTTGAAATATTACGTATGGGACCAGAGGCAAAAAATCACCAATTATTCTATGATACCTCCTCTCAAAGATTACTTGATGCTAACGGTAAAGTAGCTTCTACTATCGGTAAAGAAAGTAAAAGCATGAATAATGTTCAAGAATTTGTAATGGGAGAGGATGGAACAATTTATATAGGTACTCATAAAAATCAATATTTGCCAAATACTAAAAATCTTGTTCACGGTTCATTTTTAAGTGGAAAGCCTGCGGAAGCAGCAGGAGTTATAGGTATAAAAATGATAGGGGAAAAATTGATTACCTGCGTAATAATAGCGGTCATTATCAACCTGAAGCTTTAGATATGTACCGTACTGCAAAAAAATACAAGAAACTATGCTCGGTGCTTTAGATAAAAATTGTCAAATCGATATTCAAGGGCATCCACGAATACTTGTTATACTTGTTACTGATTTTGTAAAAAATATGGAAACCCAAATAGGTTTCGGAAAAAATGCTAAAACTCATTATGAAAAACTAAGAGAGGAAAGAATAGAGAAAATTAAAAATTATCAAGCTAATTTAAAAAATATTGCTGCTTCTTCAAAACCTAAAGCTAGAAATAGAACAAGAACAACAAACATAGGGCGTGGATAATAAAATAATTAACTATTTATAATTAAATGTTATTCCTGCGAAAGCAGGAATCCAGCTAAATGTCATACTCCGGCATTGTTGCGTGGATTGGTAAAACCCACTATGTCACCTAGTTCGCTTGACCACTGGGACCATAAAAATAATTTAAAGTACTAATATTTAAGTTGGGTCCCGCTACAAGCTTGCGGGATGATGACAAAGCAATTTTGGATTCCCACTTCTAGCTAGGAATGACATCGAAGGTGTTTTTTGTACCATGCAATAACGTCCCTAGGTAATGTTAGATTAATCACTTATTTATAATATTCTCTCCTTCTTTTCTACTTCTACTAGTTTCTACACAATTAAATTTTAGTTTATATTAACAAGCTAATTTTTTATTAAATAATATAATTATATACTTGACTAAATTACTTGGGTATTGTAGATATAAAGCAATTTTAAGTTTTAATAAGTTGGTTATATGATGCTGACGACGAAAGGAAGATATGCCGTAATGGCAATACTTGAAATGGCTTCAAAATCAAGTGCCGAGCCGGTCACTTTGAATGAAATGTCCGTAAAACAAAATATATCGCTTGACTATTTAGAGCAGATATTTTCTAAACTTAAAAAAGCTGATCTAGTTAAGGCTATTAGAGGATCGAAAGGTGGGTATATTTTAATAGGTAACCTAGAAGAAATAAAAATTTCCGATATTATGGACGCCGTTAACGAAAATTTTATAATGACTACCTGCTATAAGAAGTCAGTTAAAACTTGCGTGCCTGATACAATAAAATGTAATTCGCATAAATTATGGCAAGGTCTTGGTAAGCATATTAGAGATTATTTTGAAAATATCTCAATTAAAGATGCGTTAAACTCAAATTTAAATATATGATATATTTAGACCATAATGCTACTACTTTTATCGACCCTAGAGTTAAGGAATTCATAATAAGTTTAATGGACAAGGAGCTTAACCCCTCATCAGTACATAGCTCAGGTAGATTTGCTAAGAATCTCATAGAAACGGCACGCGCACAAATAGCGGCGGCTCTTGGTATAACCTTATCATCTAGAGAATATGATATTACTTTTACTTCATCAGGGGCTGAAGGTAATAATTTAATAATGAAAAATTTTTATGACGGCGATATTTTTATTTCAGCTATTGAACATTTATCGATCTATAACCATATAAATTACGTTCCAAATATTAAAGTTATAAGAGTTAATACGCAAGGGCTAGTTGATTTAGAACATTTAGAAGAGTTGTTAGCTCAAAGTAATACTAGTAAAAAACTAGTTTCCGTAATAATGGCTAATAATGAAAGCGGAGTTTTACAAGATATAGCTGAGATAGGTAAAATAACTAAAAAATATGAGGCAAAATTTCATAGCGATTTAGTGCAAGGTTTTGGCAGAATACCAATAAATATCAAAGCATTAGGATTAGATTTTGCTACAATTTCAGGGCATAAAATAGGAGGGGGGCAGGGTGGTGCTGCTTTAATTTCTAGCTCTAATTTTCAAGTTACTCCAATGATTATAGGAGGAGGGCAGGAAAAATCAGTACGCTCAGGCACTGAAAATGTTTTAGCAATTGCAGGATTTGGTTTAGCTTCTGCATTGAGGACAGACAATATCTCAGAAAATTATATAAAAATCAAAAAGTTACAAGAAAATTTAGAGAAAAAATTAAAAAAATATCCTAATGTAAATATTGTTAGTAATAACGTAGCTAGGTTGCCTAATACTACCTTAATTACTATACCAAATACGGATGCACAAGCGAAATTAATCGGGTTTGATTTACATAATATTTGCGTAAGTTCCGGTTCTGCTTGTTCATCGGGAAAAATATCTAAATCGCATGTATTAACCAATATGGGTGTAGGGGAAGGGGAAGCAAAATCTTCGATTAGGATATCTTTAAGCCATACTAATACGGTAAGTGATATAGAGGCTTTTATAGAGGCTTTTGAGGAGATTTACGATGTCATGCCTAGCTAAAAGCGACGTTGTTGTTGTACGGCTCCGTTTATGTCGTTCCCGCGAAAGCGAGAATGATATTGATGACTGTTTAAACTATACCAAAACATGAATTAATTTAACCATATGAACCCACAATTAAACAATTTAACCTTACCGATATATATGGATTATCAGGCGACGACTCCAATAGATCCAAGAGTAATGGAGGCAATGTTGCCTTATTTTACTACCAAGTTCGGCAATCCTCATTCACGCAGCCATTCTTTCGGTTGGGAGGCAGAAAACGCCGTTGAAGAGGCAAGGAGTATGGTAGCAAAGTTAATAGGGGCGGATACTAAAGAAATTATTTTCACTTCCGGTGCAACTGAGTCTAACAACCTTGCAATAAAGGGAATAGCAAAATTTTACAGCAATAAAAAGAATCATATTATTACCGTAGTCAGTGAACATAAATGCGTACTTGATGCTTGCAGGCATTTAGAGCAAGAAGGTATAAAAATCACATACTTACCAATTAAGCCAAATGGAATAATCGATTTAGAAACTCTAAAAAATGCCATTACCGATCAGACTATGTTAGTTTCAGTTATGGTGGTTAATAATGAAATAGGTGTTGTTCAGCCTTTAAAGGAAATCGGGAAAATTTGCCGTGAAAAGGGCGTTTTTTTTCATTCCGATATTGCTCAAGGTTTTGGTAAAATTCCAATTGATGTTAACGAGTTTAATATTGATCTTGCCAGTATCTCAGGGCATAAAATTTACGGTCCGAAAGGAATAGGGGCATTATATGTAAGGAAAAAACCTCGTGTGCGTGTTACACCGCTCATAAACGGTGGCGGGCAGGAGAGAGGTATGCGTTCAGGTACGCTACCGACTCCTTTAATCGTAGGGCTTGGCATGGCTGCTGAAATAGCGTATAGTGAGATGGAAAAAGATACTAAGCACGTAAGTTACTTATTCGACAGATTTTTAAATAATATACATAAGCGAATTTCAGAAGTTTATTTAAACGGCGATAAAAATCAAAGATATAAAGGTAATTTAAATTTAAGCTTTGCCGGAGTTGAAGGAGAATCAATTATCCTTGCCATTAAAGATTTAGCGGTTTCCTCCGGTTCTGCTTGTACTTCTGCCTCTTTAGAGCCGTCATATGTTTTACGTGCTATGGGAATCGGTGAAGAGCTTGCCCATACTGCAATTAGGTTTGGCATAGGTAGATTTACTACCGAGCAGGAAGTTGACTACGCAGTAAATTTAATATGCTCAAAAATCGATAAACTAAGGGAATTAAGCCCTCTTTGGGAAATGATGCAAGAGGGAATTGATTTGAAAAAGATTAAATGGGCTGTACATTGAGAATATCGTCATTGCGAGCAGCCATAGGCTGCGTGGCAATCTTGTCAAATATCCTGAGATTGCTTTGTCAAAACTTGCAGTTTTTCCTCGCAATGACGGCTCAGGTGTTCACGCAAGTATAACATACAAAACCAAATTTTAGAGAATAACAATGGCTTATAGCAAAAAAGTGATAGATCATTATGAAAATCCTCGTAATGTTGGATCGCTTGATAAAGAAAATAAAAATGTTGGTACAGGACTAGTTGGAGCTCCTGCTTGCGGTGACGTTATGAAGTTACAAATCGCAGTTGATGATGATGGGGTTATTACAGATGCTAAATTTAAAACATTCGGCTGCGGTTCAGCTATTGCCTCAAGTTCTTTAGTAACGGAGTGGGTTAAAGGAAGATCGGTAGAAGATGCCGAGACTATTAAAAATACCGAAATAGCAAAAGAGTTATCACTTCCACCGGTAAAATTACATTGCTCACTACTTGCTGAAGATGCAATAAAAGCAGCTATAGCCGATTACAAACAGAAAAAAGAAAGCAAAAAAGACTCTTAAAACATGAAAAATGTTATTTCATTAACCGATTCTGCTGCAAAGCAAGTAAAATTGCTAATAGAAAAACGCGCCAAGCCTATCTTTGGTATTAGGGTAGGGGTTAAGTCAGGTGGTTGTGCCGGTCAGACTTATTACGTGGAATATGCCGATAGTAAAAATCAATTCGATGAAGTAGTTGAAGAAAAGGGCGTACGGATACTAATCGACCCAAAGGCATTAATGTATATTCTAGGTTCTGAAATGGACTATGTAGAGACTAAATTCAGATCCCAATTCACTTTCACCAATCCCAACGAAAAAGCTAATTGCGGCTGCGGCAAATCTTTTAGCGTGTAACACTTTCTCTTATCCTTCACCTAATATTGAAAGCTTACGATCACTGCAAGATATTAAACCAAATGATCATTACATTCTTCTTGATCTTCAGTATTATAAACAGATCCATTTGGGTAATATGATGTTTTCTAATAAAAAAATTGCCGTTGTTGGAGGAAATCTTAAATTTAATAATCAAGGCGTCCCTTTCTCTATTATTGCAGAGAAGGTAGAAAATATAGGTTTTGATTTAAGAGCAGCCTCTACTTTTCAAGAGATATTCGCAAAAATGTTTTCATACTTTTGTTTTTCTATGAAAATATATGATTTGAAAAATAGTCATATTGTAGGAGGACAAGATACTAGTGGGTATTATGAATATGTTAATAATACAATGTATGACTCAAGCATGTATATTAAAACACCAATAGCTTATTTTAAGAAAAATCATGCAAATCACCGGAAAATGAAATCCCCCAGCCTACTGCGATATGATTAGGATCGCGTATATTATTATATTTAACTAAATCCTGAACAGGAGTACCATAATTTTGTGAAATTTTTGATAAAGCATCTCCTGATTTCACTGTATAAACTTTAGCGGTGCGATTTGGCATATTAACTCCTAAGATTATTTTTGATAGCTTAAAAAAGCTATCAATCTTTTGTTTAGAAATCAAGAGTAAAATAACTATAGTAGTTTTAACTATTGCTAAAAATCATTATTTCAGCTATTTTAAAGCTGTTTCTTTAAATTAGATTAATATGTCACAAAAATTAGGTTTCTGTGCGGTTTTTGCCTTAGTAACCGGCAGTCAAATCGGTACTAGCGTTTTTATATTGCCGTTAAGTTTAGCACCGTTTGGTATATACAGCATTTGGGGCTGGGTACTTTCATTATTTGGTGCTATGAGTATAGCACTTGTATTTTCTACCCTTTGTGCAAAATTTCCTAAAACAGGAGGTCCGCACGTTTATGTACGGGAAAATTTCGGGGATAAAATAGCTTTTTTCACTGGTTGGACTTACTGGGTTATATCCTTTGTCAGTACAAGTATAGTAGTCATTTCGGCAATAGGTTATCTAACGCCTTTTTTTAAATCACAAGCGATTTTAGACTTAATATTACAGATCATATTATTAGGTGCTATTATGGTTTTAAATTTAAAAGGTCCTGAAGTAGCAGGAAAAGCAGAGTTTTATTTAACTCTCTTAAAATTTGTTCCATTGCTTGTAGTAGGTTTATGTGCTTTATCACATTTTAATATAGATAATATAACTATTGCCGAAGAAGTAGAGAATTTAAGCATTACGAGCATTATGGGAAGAGTTGCACTTCTTACTTTTTGGGGATTTATCGGCGTAGAATGTGCAACTACCACGGCAGGTGCGGTAAAAGATCCGGCAAAAACCATTCCACGAGCCATAATAATTGGAACTTTTTGCGTAGCAGTGTTATATATTATTAATAGCATAGGTATAATGGGATTAATCCCTGCTTCTGAACTTATTAGTGCTAAAGCTCCTTATGCCGATGCCGCTTCATTATTATTCGGAGGTAAATGGTCAAGCGTAATTACGGTTATAGCCTCGATTATATGTATAGGTACGCTCAATGCTTGGGTGCTAACTAGCGGACAGATAGCTCTTGGGCTTGCAGAAGACGGTTTATTACCGGAATTTTTTGCTAAGAAAAATAGCAATAACGCTCCAACTCACGGAATTATTGTAAGCTGCCTTGGCATTGTGCCGTTATTAGTCTTTACGGCAAATGATAATTTTGCCAAACAGATTACACAAATAATAGATTTCTCGGCAATAACATTCTTATTCGTCTATTTAATTTGTAGCTTAGCTTTCTTAAAGGTGATTTTTAGCTCAAAAGAAAATTTTTCTTATTATTATTTACTTATAGCTATAATATCGATTATCTTTTGTGCATGGGTTATCTATGAAACACCTGTTAAAACTCTGATTATAGCTAGTTCTTTTACTATCTTTGGTATTCCTTTGTATTATGGATGGTATAAATGTCATTCCAGCCTATGAGCGTTGCCTAGCTGGATGCTGAGCCGTCATTGCGAGCGACTGCAAGGAGCGTGGCAATCCAGAAAAAATAATAAAAAAATTCTGTAAATCAGAATTTTTAAACTGGATTGCTTCGTCAATTACTTAAGTAATTTCTTCGCAATGACGGCTCAGCATCCAAGCGGGCAAGAGCACTACATAAGAGATATAAACATGACAAAAATCCGCATTAATCTGCTTAGAAATTTATTCACAGAATATGATATAGACGGTTATATAATTCCGTCTAACGATAAATATATGAGTGAATATGTTCCAAGCTACGCAAAGAGACTTGAATATATAACAGGTTTTACTGGTTCAAACGGTATAGCTATTATATATAAAGATACAGCATTATTCTTTACCGATGGACGTTATTTAGAGCAAGCAAATAAAGAGCTGGATTTAGAGCTTTTTAAGCTTTTTGACTTAAAAGATATATCTAAGTTTGGTAAAGATGCAAAAATAGGATACGATTCTGAATTATTTACGTATCCCACTATATCAAATTTAAAGTTCAATTTTCAGAAGATTAATGGAAATTTAGTTGATAAGATTTGGCAAAATCAGCCACTAGAGCCAAACTCTAAAGTTTATTTGCATGATATTAAGTTTGCGGGCGTTAGTCATACTGATAAAATAAGCAAATGTCGTGAAATTTTTTTGGATTCTCGCTTTTGCGGGAATGACACCGAGCAATCTGCCTTAGTCATTCTCGATATCTCCTCCATATGTTGGTTACTAAATTTGCGGGCTAGTGACGTTGCTTATACGCCTTTAATGTTTGCAAAAGTTATACTCACTTCTACACAATTATATTTGTTTATAAATCCTACAAGAATCGATGCCGAAATTATTAATGCTCGTCCTGAAATAACGATTTTACCGGAAGAAGAATTTGAAAATATTTTAAGAGATAGCGAGAATAAACATCTTTCCAAACCAGCTTATAGAGAGGAACTTAAAGGAGATACGAAACGCAGCACTGCAGCGTACAAAAGCGTACGTGAGGATGCGAGCATCGGATCGATATCTAGATTACCTCTAGAAGCGAAGTTTGGGAGGATGTCTAATATTTTTATTGATGATACTATAGCATCTGTTCATATAATGGACTTAGTAGCTGATAAAAAAGTACAAAAAATTACCGATCCATGCTTAATGCTTAAAGCTTGTAAGAACGATGTAGAAATTAAGCATGCAATCGATTTGCATATTAAAGATGCAGTAGCTTTATGTGAATTTTTTGCTGATTTTTCTCAATGTCATCCCCGTGAAAACGGGGATCCAGAAAAACATAATATGGATTCCCGCCTTCGCGGGAATGACATAGGAAATAACGAATTGACCGAGTATTCCCTCGGTTTAAAGCTTACAGAGCAACGAGCTAAACAAGAAGGATATGTTTCGGATAGTTTTCCTGCTATTTGCGGATTTCAGGAAAATAGTGCTATTATTCATTATAGAGCTGACCAAGAAACTGCTAAAAAAATTGAAGGGCAGGGGATATTACTGATAGATTCCGGCGGTCAGTATCAAGGTGCTACTACCGATATAACTAGAACAATAGTAATAGGTACGCCGACAGATGAGCAGAAAAAGCATTATACGCAAGTACTTAAAGGACATATTGCTTTAGCTAAAGCCAAATTCCCAAAAAATATCATCGCAGGAGCTAATCTTGATATACTCGCTCGGCAATATTTATGGCAAGAAATGCTAGATTATCCACACGGTACAGGGCATGGGGTAGGGAGCTTCTTAAGTGTTCACGAAGGACCGCAAAGCATAAATCTTCGTAATAAAACAATACTTAAAGCAGGTATGATCTTATCTAATGAACCGGGTTTTTATATTCCTGGAAAATATGGTATTAGAATTGAGAATTTGATGTATGTAAAAGAAAATAATGGATGGCTTGAGTTTGAGACCTTAAGCCTAGTGCCTTATGCTAGTAAATTGACTGATATGAAACTACTTAATATTGATGAAATAAACTATATCAAGGAATATTATAACAAAATTAGAGCTAAAATTTATGATTTATTATCCACGCAAGCGAGGAATTGGCTTAATAATGAAATAAATTTATTTTTACAATCATTATTGTAATTTCATTATTGTAATTGACGTTTCCGCTATTTATTGGTATAAAGTCTATACATTTCTAATTTCTACATTGGGACGTCGCCAAGTGGTAAGGCAACGGTTTTTGGTATCGTCATCCGGAGGTTCGAATCCTCCCGTCCCAGCCATTAGAAGCAGGTACTTCAAGTCAAATTAAGTAATTGTTCTATAATCTATATTATGGAAAATAAATGATACTGTAGATTCTTCTGAGTTAATTTAGTGATGGTGCATCCGATTGGATTTGAACCAACGACCTTTGCCTTCGGAGGGCAACGCTCTATCCAGCTGAGCTACGAATGCAAGCGAACGTAGACCTTGTTGCATGGCTCAAGAAAATTGATCCACGCAACAATGCCTTCACGCAATAACTAACTATTAATAATTAATAAGAGCGATCCAAAATAAATTTAATAATTGAAAACAAATAGTCTTTATAAATATTCTGAACCGGAATTTTATTTAATAACTTATTTGCTTCATTTTCTAAGTTACTCAAATAATTAACTGTTGCATTGTAAATTTCATGCTTTACCATTAAGTCATGTATTTTTACAAAGTCATCTTTAGTACGCTTATCACATTTAATTATATTTTCGAGCCAAAGTTGCTTATCTTGCTCTAACTTATTATATAAAAAAATCAGCGGTAACGTAACTTTTCCTTCTAAGAAATCATCGCCAATATTTTTGCCTACCTGTTTATCATTACCCAAATAATCAAGCAAGTCATCTATAACCTGAAATATCGTACCGAGTAATTTCCCAAAGTCCTGCATATCTTTAGAAATATGGTCTACCTGCTCTGCTATAATAGCTCCAACTTCACAAGCAGCTCCAAATAGTTCGGCGGTTTTAGATTTAACTATTTGCTGATATTCGTCTATAGTTATAATACGTCGTTCATTTAACTTCACTAGCTGTACTACCTCCCCTTCGGAAATAATTGCCGAAGCTTTAGCTAGAACATGCATAGCTTTAATAGAGCCGGAAGCTACCATTAACTTAAAAGACTGACTAAAGAGGAAATCACCCACTAAAATACTTGTTTTACTTCCCCAAATAACGTTAGCCGTAGGTTTGAATCTTCTTAAAGTGCTGTCGTCTACCACATCATCATGAAGCAATGTGGCGGTGTGAATGAATTCAACGGCACTTGCGAGCTTTATATGATTATCGCCTTTATAATTAAACATTTTAGCAGTTATTATAGTTAAAAGCGGACGAATTCTTTTACCTCCTGCTTCTAGTAAATATTTACCGACCTTTTCTATTAACTCTTCATCACTTTTTAAACAGCTAATGATTAAATTGTTTAACTTAGTTACTTCATCTTTTAAATCTTGCTGTATTTTTACTATAATATTCATGGTATTTTTATAAATTTTTCCGTCATTGCGAGAAAAAATTGAAAATTTTGATGCAGCAATCTCGTGCCAAAATCCTGAAATTGCCACGCTCCTTTCAGTCGCTCATAATGATGATTAACGAAGTTCATCGAGTATACATTCCTCTAATATTTTTTGATTAACATTAGGAATTAACTCCATAATTTTTTCTTTTACATTTTCACCGGGTTGCACTTTTTTTACTGCTGCTTGATATAAAGATAAATAATATAAAGGTATAAGTTTATTTATATCATCTATATTACCTATTTTAGCTTTGTTTAAATCGGACAAATCAAACACATACTCAATGCTAGCATCAATTAAATTAGATGAATTCGGGTGATCGGAAATAGTTTTTAAAAATGATTTCAAAGCATTTCCGTATACTTCCTTACGCTCTTCCGAAAAATTTTTAAAATCCCCTACTCCGTATATATATGCACTTAAAACATCTATTATTCTAGAGTAATCATTAATTATTATCGTACCTTTACTGTAAGAATCTTTAAGAGCATTTACTATAGTTTCATTTGTTATATTAAATCCCGATGCGTTTGAATAGAGACTTAAAGCATTTATCTGTGCTCTAGTTAATTTGTTTAATTCAGTCACTAAATTAATATTTAAATTAAAATTATATTCCCTATCTTCAAAAATACTAAAATTATATTGTTTATTATTATTTAAAATATAGCTTAGTTCATTATTAAAATCTTTATATAGCTTATTATCAGAAAGGTTAAATAAATAGGTTTGCTTATCGTAATATTTCTTTATAAATTCTAATGAACCTATTATAAAACCAGGTTTTAGCTTAAATTGCGAATCTACCAAAAGATCAATATTATTATTGCCGAAATCGTTTAACTTACCTTTATATAATAAATTAATATTATTTTCAAAGTTATTACTATTGATTTTTGCATTAGTAACTTCAATTGTTAAATCTTTAGCAATATCTTTAAAATGTACACTACTAGTACTAATCAAGAAATTACCGGAAAATTTGAAATTATTATTCCAAGCGGGTCTATATAATAATAAGCCGGCAGGTATTATTCTATCTTCAAGGTTACTTTGTACTATTTCGGTTTCATAATAAATTTCTAATTTTTGCGGTATGTTATCAAGGAAATCCTGTTTACTTGTATAATACTTACTTTTGTCAAATAACATAGTAAGTATAGTATGATCTTCTTCATATAATTTTTGATTATCAACTAAGTCAAAAATTTCTGTTTTACCGGAAGTAAATTTAATATTTTCTATTAAATTTATAACTTCAAATAAATCTTTTTTAAATCGTACTATTTCAAATAATTTAAAATTTAACGGTATTTTTGTTGATAATATACAGTTCTCATTATAAAATCTTACTCCAAAGCCTCTTTGAACCGGCTTAAATTTTCCGAATGCTTCTCCGGAAAAATGTATAAATAATTTCTGCTTAAGTAAATCATAACCGATATTTATCGGTGTGGTAAATTCAGTTGCTCTATTAATACTTTCTTCTTGCCAATTAATTACTGAAATACCTAACTTGAAAGGAAAACCATATGGCTGAACTTTAGAAAACTTAATAAGATATTGCTGATTAGGATTATTATCAGCCTCTTCTATATTAAGGTTGGTACCGGCATATTTTTGATTTATAGAGTGTGATAAAGAGAACATAATAGTAAACCACAGCCCACTATATGCGAGTATAATAAAGATAGTTATAAATAATATTATTTTAAGAATTTTTTTCATCTTTAAATCGGTATTATAGTGTGATTTTCTGTTGTTGTATGGATAAGTTTTTTCGTCATTGCAAGGAAAAATTGAAAATTTTGACGAAGCAATCTCAGTAGTTTGTTATTATTTCATGAGATTGCCACGCAGTCTACGACTGCTCGCAATGACTGGGTGGTATCCACGCAACAATGCCCGCTCGCAATGACGTTTACTTACACAGCTCTATATATTCCTTATTCAATTTTATAACGTTCCAAATCCATAAACTCATCATAACTATAAAAGTTACTAATAAATATATTATAATAGAATCAAAGGTAGCAGTCGGAATAATAATAAATATCAAAGACTGTATAAATGCTCCAAGCGATTTACCGAATTTAGTACCTATTACCTCTACGGCAGCTTTTCCCTTAGTTCTAAGCTCTAAAGATAAAGGAATATACGCCATTTCTTTTGTTGAATCGAATAATGAATATTTGGACGATTTACTCAGTATGTTCTGAATTGCTCCAACAATAATCGCTGCATATAGAAGATTAAAATCACAGAAACATGCTCCTATTTCTTCAATAAAAATTATAAAGATAAAAAACATCAAGCCGGTAATAGACAACATAATAGGAGTTAATAATGCAGAAATGAGCCAACCGAGTCTTCTAAGAATATTACTGCCTATTATCATGAAAGTAACGCATGATATCCCCATCCAAATATTAAACCTGCCCATAAAGTTAACATAGTCTATAGTGTTTGGATGTAATTCTTTTATTTTTGCTTTCCAAGGTCCTTCAACTATATTTATTAATAATCCATAACAGATTATTAATAAGGCAATACGACCTATATATTTTGAGTGAATTACTAATTTGATACTTTCAATTACCGAAAGTTTTGTTTTCATTTTAACTGTAACTTTTTTTGCATCTAAAACATTTATGGAATCTGTTAAAATAAATCTATTTATTATTCTAAATAGAAGCATAGCAATTATTCCTGCAGTAACAATAATTGACATGATTGGCTGAAGCATTATAGCATTTCCGGCAGATGAATTAAAAGAATCCGGTAATAATTCTGAATCAATGACGTCCTGCCCGCTTGAGAAAAAGACAAGTACGCTGCCTGCTATTATAAGACCGATATTACCGACCATTCCAAGAACGGGATAGAATCTTTTAGCTTTAGAAGTATCAAAAATGTGATTGGCAAACTGCCAAAACATTAAGTTTATGACTACTGCACTCCATAATTCCGCGAAAATATACATCAGTGCATAACTCCATTGACTACCTATTTTAATAAACCATTTAAAATTAGGGTATGAAGCAATTAAGTTATTTATCATTTTATCATTAGGATGATAAATATCTTGATTTGGATAAATAATATAGGCAAATAATAAGAAAAATAGTAAAAAACTGCCGACTATAATGTAGAAAATATATTCAAAATTTAATTTATTACTAAGCTTAACATAAAGTACAGTAAAAATTACGCACGAGGGTAATACTAACCATAATTTTAAGAAGCTAATAATTTCAGCCCCCATAGAGGGTACTACTAAACTATCTTTGATAGATCTTAAAGCCCCAAAATTAAAAAGGATACATAACATCATTAAAGCCATAGGTATAAATAGCTTTAATTCTTTCCTTTCTATAGGCCACATTATTTCTTTAATTTTTTTAAAGAAAATTTTAGGCGGTAACATTTTTATTGTAACCTTACATATTAAAGTTAACTTTTAAATCTCTTAAGTGCTAAAGTCAATTAAAATAATTAATTTATACTACTCCAAGGTGTTATTTCTCTATATCGCCAGTAATATTTTGTGATCTTATCTAATTTGTCCTGATTTGTCTTCCATAATTCCTGCTTATTGGTAGTCCATGGCTTAGGTCCCTGCATAGTGTAAAATGAAATAAGAAAAATAAGGGCTTTGAGTCTCAAAATATGTAAAAAAGTTCCATCTCATCGATAAGGGATAAATATAATGCTGAAATGCAACATTTAATAAATCTTGGTCAGGAAAAGAAAAATCACATTTTGAATTTTGTAAAGTTTCTAAAAGCATATTTTTATCTTGCTTTTCTTGCATATTTTTTAAGTTTAAAAATACTACCCCGCTATTTTTATAAGAATGAGCTATATTTCTCTTACATTCTGTTATCACTTTATGACTACAATATGTAATACCTGTATCTATACCCGCAGCAATATAATCAAAGTAGCATTTTTGTCTAGATAAAGACGTAGTAAGCAATCATAACCCTTTGCTACCTCCAAACGCACCATTCCGTCTTCTACTTGAAAAGAGCAATAATTATTACAAAAAATTTATTAGTTATTTATATACTCATAATAAAGAACCTTATATAATGTTTTTTGTCAAAAAATAACATTTATGTCTAAAAAGAAAAATAGCAAGCCAAAACATGACGAGGTTATAAGAGCTGCATTTGAAAACCCTATAGTTACTTAAGAGTTCTTTGGAATCTACCTACCGCCACATATCAAAACTTTACTTTCTTTTGAAGCTCTTAGAATGGAAAAAGATAGTTTTGTAGAGCGTAGCCTAAAGAAATCTATAGTAGATATTTTATTTTCCGCTAAATTTAATAATGAAAATGGATATTTATTTTTACTTTTGGAAAACCACAAAAACTATAATGTACCTACCCACGAACGAGATTTATTAAAGAGATGGCAAGAAGTAGCTGATCTTTTACCAGAATTTATTAAAGTTAATATCGGTATAGATTATATAGAGCTAATTTCGTCCTACACCTTGAATAAGATTAGGGAAAGTGATAAAATAAAAATAGAAAAAATGCTTAAATCGCATTTAAACCCTGCATTAGGAGGAAACCTTATGAATAGCTTAGCTCATAGCTGGAAACAAGAAGGTATTGAAGAAGGCAGAAAAAAAGAGAAAATTACTATGGCTAAAGAAATGAAAAAAGAAAGACTTTCTTTAGAAGCTATTATGAAAATAACAAAATTAGATAAGAAAGATATTGGGAAATTAAAATAACATGATTACATTACTGCTGCAAATAAACAGAATACTCACATTTTTGCATATTAAGCCTATAGGAACTTAGAGCTAAAGGCATTTGGTTACGTTGTCTCATAAGCTCTGCGGTGCCCACGTATTAAGTATACGCTCCGCTCCTCGCCTTATAGACTCCTTGCTCTTTTTGAAGTTGATCTTCGTCTATCAATTCTTCATTTACTCGAAGTATATAAATTTATGTTAAATAACTCTCGTTTATTTATTATTTGGTTGTTTGGGCTTATTAGCGGTTTTAATCTAATGATTACCGGTAATACTTTAAATTATTGGCTTGCTAAAGAAGATATAGCACTGCAAACAATCGGTATATTATCATTCATAACGCTTCCCTACTCTATTAATTTCTTGTTAGCACCGATTTTTGATGCAGTGCAAATTAAATATTTAAACAAAATATTCGGTCATAGATTATCTTGGATTTGCTTAACTAGTAGTGCATTGATATTTCTTATATATATTTTCAGCTTTCTAGATCCTAGTACTAATCTATTATTATTTGCTTTCACGGCTTTAATTATTTCTTTTTTTAGTGCTGCACAAGATACTATATTAAGTGCTTTAAGAACGGAAATAGTACCTAAAGAATCGCTTGGGTTTACTTCAGGAATATATATATTCGGTTATCGGGTCGGTATGCTTTTAGCCGGTTCCGGAGCTATTTATTTATCTATTTATTTAACCTTTAATGAAATATATAAAATCTTTGCCGGTTTAGTATTTATTTATTTAATTTTATTGATTGTAGGAATTAAGTATTGTTATTTAAACGAGAACATACATATACAGATAATCAAGAATGATATAAAAAATAATCACAATAAAAAAAACATAATAAATTTTATATATAATGCGTTAAAACCTATAGGTTCTGTTTATTTCATTATTCTTATATTAATTTTCCTAGTATTATATAGATTACCGGATAACTTAATTAATGTTATGATTAATCCGTTTTTGCTTCATCTTGAGTATGATGCTTTTGAAATAGCAAGCGTTGGAAAGTTTTGGGGAGTTGTAGGAGTTATAATCGGTGGACTTGTCGGCGGTGTTATTATGAAACATAAAAATATATTAAATAGTATATTTTTATTTGGTATTATTCATGCTTTAGGATATATTTTATTTATTTTTCTTGAAATAAACGGTAAAAATTCTTTATTATTATTTATTACGATAGGAATAGCAAGTATTACCGGCGGTATGACGATGACTGCTTATATCACTTTTATTTCTTCACTCTGTCAAGGTAAATTTCGAGCTACTCAATATTCTTTTCTTTCATCGATGATGGGGATTTCGCGCTCAATTTTTCCTATAATTTCAGGCTATATGGTAGTAAATTTCGGTTGGCAAAATTTCTTTTTATTTACCACTATTATAACTATTCCGTCTTTATTAATATTATTAAAAATAAAAACTAAATTACAATAATGAATGATATATTAAGTGCTTTTTTACATGGCATCGTTTTAGCTCTCGGTTTAATAGTGCCGCTCGGAGTGCAGAATATTTTTATATTCAATCAAGGAGCAAAACAGCCAAAGTTTAGCAAGGCTTTACCTAGCATAATTGCAGCCTCAATATGTGATACTGTGCTTATATGTATTGCAGTTCTTGGGATATCTTTGTTAATTCTTGCAATTTCTTGGTTAAAATTATCTATATTTATTGTTGGATTTATTTTCTTAATTTATATGGGATATAATACTTGGAATCAGCCGCCTATTGATCTTACAATGAATTCCAGGGCTTTTTCAGCTAAAAAACAAATTTTATTTGCTATGTCGGTGTCAATATTAAATCCGCATGCAATTATGGATACGATTATAGTAATAGGTACTAGTGCTTTAAAGTATAGCGGTATTGCAAAAATTATATTTACCTTAACTTGCATACTTATATCTTGGATATGGTTTTTTTCTTTAGCAGTTGCAGGTTATAATATCAGAAAGCTAAATAAAAGTAGTACGATTTTAACTATAATTAATAAAATATCTGCTATTATTATTTGGGCAGTTGCTTTTTATATTGGAGTACAAATATTGTATGAAATCGGTTTTATTAACTAGACATATTGAAGAAAATAATGAAACTATAAAGGAAATAAGTAAATATAATTTAGATTTACGTGATATTCATTGTCCTTTAATTAAATATAAAACTCTAGATTTTAATATCGATATTTTAGATAATTACTCAAATATAATAATAACTAGTAAATATGCGGCAAGTATCTTAACCGGTCATAACTTAAAACAAGATATTTGGGTAGTAGGTAGTAAGTCAAAACGATTATTAGGCAAGAAAGTAATGTATACTGCTAAAAACGTGGAAGATTTGATTAAGCATTTTCCTCCTGATTTATATGCGCAGACTATATATTTATCTTCAAATGAAATTACTAAAGATTTACCTAGCAAAATAGCTAGACATGTCATTTATAATGTAGAATATTTAAATGAGTTGCCCGTATCTATTATAAAAGAATTTAAAAATAATATTGATTTTATATTACTTTATTCTCAAAATAGCGCTAGGACTTTAGTAAAATTATTACTTAAAAATAATTTACTAGAGTACTTACAAGATAGTTTAGTTGTAGCCATAAGTTTGAAAGTCGCAAATATAGTTAGACCTTTTATAAAAAATGTGGTTTATTGTGATGATCAAAACCTTAACGATATAATCAAGTTATTATCTGAAAATGCACAAATTCGATAGTTTATTTAAAAGCAAAAACATCTTTTTTATAGCAATAGTAATATTTGTCTTATCTTCTTTTACTCTTTATCATAATAGATCCGATATTTTAAAACTGTTTAAAAGTGAAAATAAGGATTTAAGCCAAATTCCTGATCAAGCAGTAAAAAATAAAGAAAATACTACCATGGAAGAAAAGGAAGCAGCTCCTCTATTATCTGCCAAGTCGCTTTTAAATTACGTAAGTTCTTTAAAGTTTCCTGAAGCACCGATTAATTTAGTAGAACCAAAATTAGAAACTGTAGTCAATTCAGTCTCATTCGGATACAAGGAACAAGGAGCAAAGCCTATAACTAATAGGAGAGCGATGAATGACGAGGTAGGCGGATGGGTATCACTTGACTATATTAATTACTTATTAAATGTAAATCTATTAGTATATAATTTCATGCAAGATAAGGATTATAGTAAAGAACTAAGAATAGTAAAATCCCGCCTACTGCCTCAAGATATAAGGAATATTTTAAATAACTTAGAAGCATATAATAATTATCTTTTTTCTAAATCAAGTAGTACGGAAGTAATTTTTCCTACCAACCATAAGTGGCTGGAGAAGTTTATCAAAATTAAAAAAAAACCTTCTGCTATGATGATAAAAGAACAAGATAAAGCTCTAATTTTAGAGAACTTAAAATATCTAATCGATTTTCTTTATTCAGAAAAATTTATGCAGGAGTTTGTAAATAATAAAGATGTTTAGGTTATTATTAATATGTGCTACTTTTTTACTGCTTTATTTCGGGTTTACTTTTATAGAGAGCTTTGATTCAAAAGTTTTTATTAGTTTATATGATTATAATATTGAGACTACCTTGTTCTTTAGTCTTATTTTATGGCTTTTATTACTAATTTCTTGTTTTATTGTCATTAGATTTCTAATATTAATTATCGATTTACCATCTAAAATACATAATATTTTTAGTAAACGAAAAATTAATCATGATAGATATGCTTTAATTTTAGCTTTTGCCGAATATATTATGAATAATAAAGCTAAATCTGCTTCTATTGCTTGCAAAAATTTATCTCCTGAAGATCTAAAAGATTCACGAGAATTCCATAATTTAATCTTAGCCGTAACTGAAGAGGATGTAGATAGAAAAATTTCCTATTTTCAAAAACTTATTACATCTAAAGAATTTGTTTTTTACGGTAGCAAAAATCTAGCAAAACTTTATTATGATAAATCTTTGTATGAGAAAGCAGAAAATTACGCAACAAAGGCTTATAATTTCAATGAACTTGATATTGACAATTTAATTACTTTAATGCGTTGTTATGCTAGACTTTCTCTATGGACGAAATTTATTTTTATAACAAATAAGCTCGCAAAATTTCATAAACATGAGTCTATGCCGGAAATTGCTGAGTATTATTTATTAGCAGCGAAGCAAGAAGTAAAAGGTAATAATACGGCTAATGCTATAGATTATTTGGCAACGGCTGTAGATTTAAATTTTTATAACGACGAATTACTAGAATTTTACTTTAATTTAAATAATAAGCTTAATGTTAATAAAAAGATCAAAATATTAAAAGATGCTTTTCGTATTATCCCCTCTTTAAAATTAGTGCAGCTATTTAAAAAATTTACTTCTCTATCAGATAGGCAAATTTACGAAGAATTAACTCAAGAGTTAGATGCTAAAAAAGATGAAATATTAATTTTGGCAATGGAAGCTTATTTAGAATTGTAGACGTTGTGATATGGATGCTTTTATGTCATTCCCGCGTGGATAGCAAATCGTCATTGCGAGCAGCTGTAGACTGCGTGGCAATCCGGAAAAATAATAAAAAAAATTCTGATTTACAGAATTTTTTACTGGATTGCTTCGTCAATTGCTACGCAATTTCCTCGCAATGACGACTTGGGTACCTACGCAACAACGCCTGCTCGCAATGATGGATAAACCGAACCACACAACAAAAACTAATATAAAAATAATTTCTTTGGGTTCTTACTAATTTCTTCATTAACATTATTATTATGGTGATAATTAGATTGAATTGTTATTAAATAAGCATTTATTGCTTTAGAAAATTCTTCAGTTTTATAACGAAAGAAATGGTCAGCCCCACTGATAATTTTATAATCAACTTTAACATGGGATTGTTGCTTAGATAATCTATTTGCTAGGTCTTTTACATCATCTGCCGATACTATACTATCATTATCTCCCTGTAATATAAACCCTGGAATAGGACAAGGTGAGAGGAATGAGAAGTCATATTTATGAATTGTATTAACTGGCGGCGAAATAGCAATAAAATGATTTATTTCCGGACGTCGCATTACAAGTTGCATAGCTATCCATGCTCCGAAAGAAAATCCTAATATCAGATTAGACTGAGCATTTGGGTTATTCTGCTGTAACCAGTCGAGAGCTGCCCCCGCATCAACCACTTCACCGACTCCGTTATCAAATTTACCTTGTGATCCCCCTACCCCTCTAAAATTAATACGTAAGACGGTATAACCGTTATCTGCTAAAATCTTATAGGCATTATAAACTACTTTATTATTCATATTACCCTCATATAAAGGATGAGGATGCAGAACTAATGCAATAGGGGCGTTAGGCGAGGTAGCTTTTGCATATCTTCCTTCAATGCGTCCTGCCGGACCGTTGAAATAAATTTGCGGCATAATTATTCATGATATTTAATTTGTTCGATATGATATTTTACCACTTTTTCTTATTAGTGCAACTATTCTTAATTAAAATATGATTGTATTGACGCATGCCGCCATATATACTAAAATGTAGTCAAATCAGTTGGATTTAATTACAAGGAGCGAGAAGCGCAGCCTATAGATAATAGGAGAGCGACGAGAGACGATGTAAGTGAATTCAAATCATTTGACTATAGCGGATAATAATAACTGAATGGAGCTATATTATGAATACAGTAGATATTAGATTACGTGTTTCAGCAGATATAAAAATTGAAGCAGAAGAAAATATTTAAGCAAATGGGGATGACTATGTCAGAAGCCATGAGGATATTCCTAAATCAATGTATAAATAGCGGCGGTTTGTCCTTCAAACCACATATTAAGATTCCTAATGAAAAGACTATAAAAACTTTTGAGGGTACAGATAAGCAAATTGGTTTCACTATCTCAAATAATACAAAAGAAATGTTTAATAAATTAGGCACCTAATTTATATCATCATTGCAAGCGACTAAAAACCTTGTTGTACGACTTCCATATCATTCCCGCGAAAGCGGGAGTCTAGAAAAAATCACCTTAATACTAGTATAAAAATTACAGATTATTGACAAAATAAGCCTAAAAAACAAGTTTTTTATAGGTTTTACTGGATTCCAGCTTTCGCGGGAATGACATATAAAGATTATCTAAGAAAATACTGCTCGCTCCACTGCATCTACGCTATGTTGCACTAAATCCTTAGCAATTTCTTTAGTAATCATCTTTTTTAGACCGTTTTTAAGTTCTTGTCTAACACATCCAAGCATTTGCGGTTCTGCTACAATAATCAATTCCTTATATTTAGCTTGATCAGCAGTAGTTACTTTCTCTAAATGTTTAATGACGCTCCTTGCTGCCTCTTTATGTTCTATATCTTTTAGCGAAGTATGCGGCTCAAACAACGAAGCCGGTGTAGATTTATTTTGGTAAAGGCTTTGTCTTTTTTCTCTATGGTGGTGATGCTCCTCTAAATCCAAAGATAATTTTAAAGGTGTATTAGTAGTAATTTTAACTCCTTGAGCGTCGTAGAGCATCATTTGTCTACTATCGATAACCGCAATTAATTTTAACGGTGCTGTACTTACCATAAATACCTCCATAAGAACTAAGTTGTAATTTTATGATAATACTAATTATTTTTAAAACCTAATATTAATTTAATAATTTTTGCTTTTCACTGTTAATAATTTGCTCAACCTTGTCATTAAGTATACGTACGTCTGTTTGCTCTATTTCTTCTTTTTCTATTACACCTATAATCTTTATCTTTATAGTTCCAGGTTGCTTAAACCAAAAACCTCTAGGCCAAAATAAACCGGCATTATGAGCCATCATCACAATTGGAACTTTAGTAATTGAAGCAAGCTTTACGGCACTTGGTTTAAATTTTACCGTTCTATCAGGCGGAACTTTAGTTGATTCCGGAAATATTATTAACCATAATCCTTCCTTTATTTTTTCCTGACCTTCTCTTAAAATCTGAGCAACCGAGCTATTAGTACCACGGTCAACCGCAATAGGTTTAACCATCCGAAGTCCCCAACCAAGCAGGGGTATATTAAATAATTCACGCTTTAATACCCAAGAATGTTTAGGAATAATCAGTTGCATAAACATTTGATCCCAAAAGGATTGGTGATTAGACACGACTATTGAAGTAATCTTCGGTAATTTCTCAAGTCCCTCTACTTCATATTTTAAACCGCAACAAATTTTTGCAAGCCACACAAAAGCATAAGAAAAGATAATGGCAATTCTATATCTTATTTGATAGTTGACATTGCAAAATGTTACGGGTATGTAACATATAAGAAAAAAAATAAATGTAAATAACGATAATAATCCGTAAAATGATAAAATTCTTAAACGCCACAGCATAATTATTAAGATAATTATATTAATTAAAATGGTACTTATAACATAATTTTACAATGAGTAAAATAAAAAGGTATTAAATGAAAAAAACTGTTCTTTCCGGTGTGCAAGCAACCGGTTCTTTACATCTCGGTAACTATCTTGGTGCAATTAAAAACTGGGTTAAAATGCAGGAAGAATATAATTGTTTTTTCTTCTTAGCAGATTTGCATGCTATCACGGTTGATATTAAGCCATCAGAACTTAACAATTCAATTATGGAGGTGCTTGCTGTTTATTTAGCAGCAGGGCTTAACCCCGACAAAGTAACGATTTTTGTCCAAAGTATGGTGAAAGAGCATACTGAACTTGCTTGGCTATTAAATTGCGTTACACCGCTTGGATGGTTAAAGCGCATGACGCAATTTAAAGATAAAGCAGGTAGCGATCAAGAAAAGGCTTGTCTTGGGTTATTTTCCTATCCGGTACTTATGGCAGCGGATATCTTAATATATAAAGCCGATATAGTGCCTGTAGGTGAGGATCAGAAGCAGCATTTAGAGCTAACAAGAGATATTGCAGGGGTAATAAATAGAAAATTTAACAAAGAAATTCTAAAAGTTCCTGAGGTTTTAATTAGTGAAACAGGTACAAGAATCATGAGCTTACGGGATGGATTAAAGAAAATGAGTAAATCTGATATTTCGGATTTTTCCCGTATCAATTTAAAAGACGATAACGATCTTATTCATCAAAAAATAAAAAAAGCCAAAACTGATCATTTAAGTTTTGTTAGCTATGATAAAGAAACAAGACCGGAAATTAGTAATTTATTAGATATTTATAGCAGTTTATCCGAAGAAAGCTTGGAAAAAATAATCGGTAATTATCAAAACCAAGGTTTCGCAAAATTTAAAGAAGATTTGGCAGAAATTATTATTACAAATCTACAACCGATACGTGATAAATATTTAGAATTAATGAATGATAAAGAATATTTATTAAAAATATTGCACAAAGGAGCAGCAAAAGCAAGAATTAGAGCTTCTGAAACGGTTAACGAAGTGAAAGAACAATTCGGATTTGTAATTTAAATTCATATATTGCAAGATTTCCCTTGAAATATATAAGATTATTTGGTATGAATCTCCTTGGATAGGTGGCCGAGTGGTTTAAGGCACTAGTCTTGAAAACTGGCGTACGGGCAACCGTATCGTGGGTTCGAATCCCACCCTATCCGCCAGCTCAGTTTATAGTATAATACTATGGTCTACACCTTGAAGGGTGATCCTTTTGATATCTAGAAAAGCTTTTTGAGCTTCATAAAAGCTTACGTTATGCTTACCAATATTAATTTTATTTTTTTCTTCATCCAATTCAAAAGAAGAATGCATTGTTAGCCTTTAATCGATTAATTTAATAATACTTAGCTCTATACTAAATGTCCATATATTTATATGGGTAATAAACCATACTGTTTAGTTTTAAATTAAAATTTAAGAAAAAATTTATTAATTATTTTATCGCCATATTTCATTATTCCAAAGAGTATCTAAAAATTCTTGAATAGGCCAAATGGTAATTTTTTTATTTTCTAAATTAATTATACGTTTTGTTTTTTCAAAGGATATAACATGTAATTTAAAATTACTATCTTTACTAAATTCTAATAGACCTTTTAAATGATTTTTTTGTATAGAAGAAGCAATTTTAACTTCAAATGCATTATTTTGAAATATAAAATCAACCTCATATCCTTCTTTAGTACGCCAATAAAATAACTCATCTCTTTTGTCGTTTAAATATTTATAAGCTATTAATTCTAAGAATACATAATGCTCACAAGATTTACCAGCATCAAACCCTATCATTTCCTGATATTCATATTTCCTTAGGTAATTGCTAAGTGCGGTATCGAAAAGGTAAAATTTAGGCATTTCTGTAATAATTTGCCTTTTACTACGTGATCTATACGGATAAAGATGATATCCTAAATACATATCTTCTAATATTTCAAGATATGTTCTAACGGTTTTTGCATCAACACCGCAATCTCTTGCTATATTACTATAATTTATCATCTCACCGTTTGAAATACCTATAATCTCTAGAAACCTTGCAAATGCTTCGCGTTTTCTTAAATTTGCTTCAAACTGTACTTCAGGTAAAATATAGTCATATAAATAGGACGCAAGATATTTATGAATCTTTTTTGATGCAATATAATGATCAGGTATTAGTCCATGATTAAAAATTTTATGCCAATCAAGCTCTTTTATCTCAGAATAGCATAGCGGCAAAAACATATATCTCCAAGCTCTTCCTCCAAGTAAATTGCTACCTGTTGATTTTAAGCGCCTAGCACTGGAGCCGCAAAGGATAAATTGTAAAGATTTATTAGATTCTATTAAATAATGAACCTCATCTAACAGTAAGGGAATTTTTTGCACCTCATCAATAATAATAGTTGAGATGCCGTCTTTTGACTTAAGCTCTTCTCTTAAACGTTCAGGATTTTGAAAGTAAACTTTATAGATATCAGCTTGTAATAAATCTATATATAAACTATCCGGAAAACGTTGTTTCAGATATGTTGACTTACCAGTTTTACGTGCTCCCCACAAAAAACAGGACTGTCCTTTTGGTAATTCTAAGTCTAAAAATCTTTGTATTGTCATGATAATATCTTACAAATTTAGATATTTTAGGAGTATATTCCCTAAATATCGGATATTTTAGGAGTATATTCCCTAAATATCTATTTGTCTAGTTGATTTAAGAGGTTATCTGTAAATAAATTGTAATTAGCAAGTAAAGAGCTTTTTTAGCAAAAATTGATAAGATTTTTGATAGGATGTTATTCATATTTCAAAAAAATCTTATAATTTGCAGTAAAAAAGAATTAAATTATCGATTAAAATTTATTTACAGATAGTTTCCAACATCATTTTAGCGGCTTTTATGCCTGCTTCTGTTGAAGTTTTTATATTGGTAGTTTCGGTATGGAAAGTTATTTTACTGCCGTCAAGGTTACCGAGCATAAAATCGGTTTGTATATTAGACATCTTCCCAAGTTCTACTTCTAGGGGTAATTTGTACGTCAATCCGGTACTCGCATCTGTGCTATCGCTTTTGTACGCTTTGGTGGCAAGTGCTTCCGTGTTTCCTGCAAATGCCTCCCTATAAGCGAGTTTGGAAAGATGTCTAGGATCTGTATCTAGATATTGTGAATAAGCAGCAATCGGGGTGCGGCAATTAGCATCTAGATACTCTAAAAATGCTCTTTCGGGTTTTATTAGTTCAAAAGTGGGGAGATGATTAATTTGGTTGCATATCTCAAGCATAGCATTATCGTCTTTTCTAATCTCAACTGCAATGACTCCCTGCCCTATACACGGTAACATCTGTGAATACTCTATCAAATGGCAATACTCCGGATTAAACGCCTCTAACCTTTTAAGACCTGTATATGCTAAAATTGTTGCGTCAACTTCGCCGGTCATTAGCTTTTTTATTCTTGAATCAACATTCCCTCTAAAAACCGTTACCTTTAAATCCGGTCTTATTTTTTGGATAAATGCTTTTCTTCGCACTGCCGAGCTACCTATTACGGCATTTTGCGGCAGTTCTTCTATAGATTTATATTTTAGACAAACAAAAACATCTCTGGGGTCTTCACGCTCTAAAACAGCAGCTATTACTAGCGGTTCAGGTATTATACCCGGTACATCTTTTAAAGAATGAACAGCTAAGTCAATTTTTTTATCAAGCAAGGCTTGCTCTATTTCCTTTAAAAATAAAGCTTTACCGCCTATATCGTATAATGGTTTATTTTGGATTAAATCCCCGCTAGTAATAATCGGCACTATTTCACAATTAATATCAGGAAAAAATTGTTTGATTTGCTGAATAACTAAATTAGTGTGTATTAAAGCAAGTGGACTTTTTCTTGTACCTATTCTGATAAAATTTGTCATTTGTTTTCTACTATTTCAAAAGGGCTAGTAAAACTTAAAACATTACTGTTTATAGTTACTTCATGATTCATAATAACCGGATGATTTACTCCTCCATGCCCTATTCCTGCTGCTTTATAAGTTCCAATATTTTGAATATGATTTAAACAAAAACTTTTTATAGCTTGTTCTACAAACTCATCTCCTTTAGTAAAATCACCAAAGATTATTGCCTTTATGCATTCAAATATACCGGTATTTTTTAGTTGAACTAGATTACGATGCACGGCATAGGCTTTTTCGTTAACGTCTTCAAGCAATAGAATTTTATTGTCATCCCCGTGAAAACGGGGATCCAGTATTATTTTTTCTGGATTCCCGCTTCCGTAGGAATGACATAAAGAAGCATAGGAATGAGAATGAATTTGCAAACCAGTACTAATCAATTTAGTTAAAACCGTTAAATTTCCGCCTGTTATTGTACCTGTTATATTTTCCTCACTCATTTTCTTTATAGGTATAAGTTGTATTTCACTCTTTTCTCCTTTAAGAACATTTATTATAGGCATAATATCCTGATTAGTAGGCGGTAGTAACGAAGTTAACACTGAACCGTGAATAGTTGGGATATTATAATGGTTATTTAGTAATAAATGCAAAACGGTAATATCGCTATAGCCTATCAGGACTTTATCCCCTTTTTGTTCTATATTAAAACAATCTTCTACAAATTCACTGCATCCATATCCGCCGCGAAAAGCCCAAATTATTTTAACCTGTTCATTTTCCATAGCTTCTTTAAACATTCTCAACCTTTCCTCTTTAGAAGCAGCGAAAAAAGGCAATTCATCACCTGAAAAAATCTTATCATCTACTAAAGTTTTAAAACCATGCAACGCTAGTATTTTAATAGCTTCCTTCAATTTATCTTGTGCATCTGGACAGCTTGACGCCGGTGCTATAATTGATATAAAATCTCGTTGTTTATTAAAAATAATTTTTTTCATAATAATGTCATACCGTGGCCCCGCCACGGTATCCGGTAAAAATATTAAAAAATGCGTGTTATAAATTGTTTTTTGGATACCGTGGCGGGGCCCACGGTATGACAGCAAAAAGTACTGGATTCCTGTGATCAACGGAATGACATTTTCAATTACAAAGGCATCGTAAAAATAAAAGTAGTCTTTCCCTGTTTATCATTTTCTGCCCAAATTTTTCCGGCGTGCAGTTCTATTACTTTCTTACATAATGCAAGTCCTACTCCTCCACATCCTGCCGGTGTACGTGTTTTAGAGCTTACGACAAATACACCAAATATACTCTGCAATTCCTCTTTCAGTGCTCCTATTCCATTGTCTTTTATACTAAACAAGATATGATTTTCTTGCATGTGTAGATCAATTTTTATTATTCCCTCACTACAATAGCTGATAGCATTTATTATTATTTAAGATTTTGCCGTTTAGATATAATTTCTTACATATTGCAATCCAAATGAATAAAACGGATAAACAAAGACAAATAACTGCCGAAATAAAAAATGTGCGTGATATTTGCCTTGTGTCTTTTGCCATCAATATTCTTTGAAAAATTGAAGGACCAAGTGACGGAATCGCAAAATATATAAAAATATTTAAAGAAATCCAAAATTTAGGACTAGTATAGTGAAACAATCCTTGTAAATCAGTAAGACGAGTTTGTACATTTGAGTCTATAACTATATGCGGATCGCTAAAAACATTCCATACGACAATTCCCATTACCGGAATAATTGCACTATAAGTAAAAAACTGTACGGCTTTGGTAAAAGTAACCGATTTTACACCGCCAAAAGCAGAATAGCTTATTATTACAGTGGCAATACATAAATCTATGTAAAAATTTGAAATGTTAAAGAATAGCTGTAATATTAAACTTGCTACGTGGAATTGCATAGCAATCCTACCTATAGACATTAATATACTAACTATCGACGTAAGAATACGAACTTTGTTAGTTGCGACTATTGTACCTGTAGAAAAATTCCTTGTTCCTATCGCATATTCGCGAATATTTTTTATATTTAGAAATCCAACTAGCAAATTAATCGCTAAAAAGCTAGTAAAAATAAGGAGATCTATATTTGGCATAGAGTTAAGTTATAGGGATTTTCTATGCAAATAATAATAAAGATAAAAAAAGAAGCAAACAATATTTTTGTGGAGTTAAAAAAGTATGTTATGCCTACGAATACACATGGGTGTCATAAGACTCGATGTCATTCCCGCGTAGGCGGGAATTCAGTACTTCAAAACTTTTTAAAAGATTTTTTTAAAGCTTGCTTTATCTTGCTTTATGCTGAATTCCTGCTTCTGCGGGCATGACATAAACGAGCCATGCAATAAGGCCGCTTTTAGCTAAGAATGACATACAAGACTCATTTTTATTAATAAAGATTAAACTCTTCTACTGCCTGACCTAATGATGCTACAGTATAATCGTTATTATACCAAGTTGTGTACTCATCAAGTGCATTATGACAATCATTGTAATCAACTATAGCTGTTTTTTTCTCTTCTAATACATCTGCTGCAGTTTTATTACCCACCATCTTGATACTTGGATCAAACGGCGGCTTGTTTTCTTTATTTAATAATGCTTTTAGAGTTGGAAGTTTTGGGTTGCTAGCATTAACTTTTGAATTATTTAAAAATAATCTATGGCTAGGAGTAGCTGCATCTTGAGTACACTGAAGATTTACATTACCGCCATTTTTATTAAAGTTTCTACGATTTTAGTAGCGTTATAATCGCTATATCAATCAAGTGGTGTTTTACCAGAAATTTACATCAGGTTTTGTATGCGTATTTTTTATGCATTTTTCTAAGAATTCGGCTCCAAATTCACTGAACCATGCTATTGCATTAGAATTCAATTGATCCATAATGTTAGGATTAAATCCTTGCTGTTTTACTATTTTTTCTATTATAGGCTCAGCTAAAGATTTCAGTTCTTTAAAATTGTTGATTAACAATGTTTTTTCTTGACCGGATGCTTTTGAAATATCTTGTTTAATAGACCATATTATATTACCAAGCGTAGCAATCTTATTACCTCCAGTAGAATTTTAAAGGTTACAATTTCCTAATGTTTTTTCTACTAATTCCTTTACATTCATTATTAAAATTTTAAAACCTGCTTGAGCTAAATATTTATTACCGTTATCGGACATTTAGATATTGTATTTTGTATTTGTAAAGTACCGGTAGCTAATAAATTTAATATATTATTTGCTTCAAGCGAAGGATTAGCACCAAATTTAACTAGATTCTCAATTATTTTATAATATTTATCCATTTGAGTTTGAAATAAACTTATATTTTGATTACTCGGATTATTAGTAATAAGCTGATATTTATTTAAGTATGTATTGTAGAATATAAAGCAATATGATTATCTTGACCAAGATCATTAATATCTAAACCTAATTGTGTAAATTTTTCAATTTGTGTCTTACGGAAATCATCAGAAATATGCGACTCCATAGCAACACGGAAAAAATTATGAATTTGTGCTTTCTCAGTTGAAACAAATTTTGCCATAAGTGCAGGGTTGTGATGAAATACATCAATAACATTGGAGCTATTACTCTAAATACCCCATTCAAGTATAGTATTACCGTTTGTATCTTTCTTATCCCAATTAGTGTCAGGGATGAGGATCATTTTGTTTAATATCTGTACAGCAGTATTTTCTAAAACATTTTTAACATTCTGATCTTATTGTGGAGGTATTAAACTACAAAGAGCTGCAAAAATATTAAGTTTATTGTTAACATTATTAACATTAGTTCCGTTTAATATAGCCGGTATTAATTGTATGTTGCCTGAAGTTAATAATTGAAAAGGTGTATACATAAAAATCTCCAATTTATATTAATTTTTTATAAAAAATACCATGAAATAATGTCAAGTAATTATTAAAAAAATTAACTATTATTTAATACCAAGGTGCGAGAGATAAGTTTATTTTAATCCCTTTAACAGTAACATTAGCTTTTTTATCGGCAAGATATTTTTCTTCTCTGATTAAGGCGATTGCTTTATTGTGATAACTTGAGCATATTACGCCGATTTTATTGTTATCTGCGAGTATTTCTTCATCTTTAACTAATGAAGATAAATCTTCATCTGCTGTAATTTTATATATCTTTCTTCTTATAACTCCTTGATATTTAGCCCTTGAAATCACTTCCTGCCCGACATAACAACCTTTATCAAAACTAATTGCATTTAACTCCTCAGCACCATACATATTTGGGATAGATTTACCTGTGATTAAATCTTCTACACCATCTATTATTGCAAAATTATATTTATCTTCCAGGTATATTGGATTCCCGCTTTCGCGGGGAGATGTTGTTGAGGGGGGCGTTTCCCCCTCTGTCACCCCGTGGCTTGACCACGGGGTCCAGTCTTTTTTAATTATTTTCTGGATACCACGGTCAAGCCGCGGTATGACATCGAGCTTATTTATTGAGCGGAAACCAAGCTTAGCATAACGGGGATCACGAACCGTAATTAGCGAGTCTATATCTAATTTTTGAAGTGAGTAGATAACTTTATATTCGTCACTACAATCTATTACTTGTATTTTTGAGCGAAATTTATAGAAGTTTAAATACTCTATCAAAGCAGCTTTATTACTTTTATCAGTATCAAGGTAAATTGCCTCAGGGTTATGAACATACACGAAAAAATCAAATAAATATCTTCCTTGATTATTAAGCAAATAAGTATAGCAATAATTATAGTCAATTGATTTGGACTCGCCTACTGCGTTACTCGTCGTCTCGCCTATCATTATAGGCTTCGCTCCTCGCTCCTTGTATCCGAATTCAACTGAATTGACTATACTCTTACAAATATCGTTAGTAATGAGATTTTGTAGGAACTTTACGGAATCGAAACCTATTATTTTGATAACTTCTCTATTACTTAATATTTCATACATAATTATAATATTATTGACTTTATAGGTTCCTAACTACTATACTCTAAATTTATATAAATTAAACTTAATAATCATGAGATGTTCATCTTACTGTACTTCTTCCGAATATAAGATGAGTGATCTAGTTACTAATTTAAAAAAGATTGGTCTTGAACCTCAACATTTTGACGATGTTTTATATATTCGGAAAGAGATAAATAAAGATTCTGATTTTATAGAGATATTTTTCTTTCCATTTGGTTGTGTAACTATTTGGGGCGGCGATGAAATTCAAGAAAAAATAGTTTTAAGCGATACTGATTTAGTACCAGTAAATAAGCTTAAAGAGCCGGTATCCGATTATATTTATTTTGAATATAATATGGAAGTCAAGAAAACATTTATTGATGAAGAAAAAAATAAAATAATCTTAGCAGATAAATCAGTTTTTGTTAAACTTTCTATTTCCCATGCTCTTGCACAATCGGTTAAACTTAGCGTTCTTGAGCAATCTGTTAGTAACTTGATTGTTCAGACAACCCCTATACAACAGGAGCTAGCTAGAACCGGTAGCGTATCGCTTTCTAAAAAGGAGATATTACAGCAAATAGGTATATTATTTAACGAGCGTTATTCAATCAGTTTGCATAGCGATATATTCGATACTCCGGAATTCTTTTGGCGTCGTCCGAGTTATGAGCCTCTATATCTCATGACGGCAGAGTTTCAAGACATAGAAATACGGCAAAATATAATGAATCATCGTCTTAATATGATTCACGAGCTTTTAGACATTCTTTCAAACGATCTTAATTATAAACATTCCACCAAACTTGAGTGGATTATTATTATTTTAATCGGTCTTGAAGTTGTTCTGTCGTTATCTCATACTAATCTTTTCTTAAAAATTATCGGAGCTTTATAAATAGCTTCTATGCAAATTATCGATAATCAAAAAACATTAGAAGAATTTTGTAACCGGTTAGCAAATAAGGCATGCTTAAGCATAGATACGGAATTTGAGCGTCGCTATACTTATTATGCTCAGCTTAGTATAATTCAAGTTAAAGCAGAAGAATATTGCGGAATAATTGATGCATTAAGCAATTTAGATCTGAATATTTTTAATAAGCTGCTTGCAGATAATAATATTACTAAAATATTTCATGCTCCTCGTGAAGATTTAGAGATTTTCTATAATTTATTTAAAATACTACCTGCTAATGTTTTTGATATACAAATTGCAGCAAATATTTGCGGATTCGGTAAACAGCTAAGCTATGATGACCTTTGCTATAAGCTAATCGGTATTACTATCGATAAAACCCACCAAAAATCTAACTGGCTAAAACGCCCTATTACTAGTGATATGTTAAATTATGCAATGTTAGACGTGGAGTATTTGTATAAGATATATAAAGAGTTAAATAATATAATTATTAGAAATAATTTAACTAATAAATATCAAACTACTCTTAGTTCTTTATTAGATGTTAGAAATTATAAGGTTGAGCCGCAAGATGCTTGGAAAAAAATAAAACATAGAAGTGATGATAAGAGTTTTAATCACAAAATTCAAATGTTTGCAGCTTATCGTGAAGAGAATGCACAAACTATAAATATTCCTCGTAAGCATTTTATTTCAGATGAAGATTTAATAAAGCTTAGTAAATACCCGCCATTGAATCACAAGGATTTTAAAAATCTAAATTTAAAAAGCGAATATTTACACAAACAAAAATATAAAGATGAAATAATAAGTTTGTGTAATAACTTATAAGGCAAAAGCTATAAATCAAATAACTGTTGTATACATCATCAGGCAAGTTACTAAATGCCTGATCTATGATAAGTGTCCCTACTCCTACTAATGCTAATTGAAAGCAAATATCTCCAGTCTGAGTATCGCCGGATATTTGTCCTGTTTCTAGCTAATCTCCAACTGCTTGTGCAAAAAAAAAGCAAAAGGTACACCGATCAATACAACAATTTTTTTTATTATATCAACCATTTTACCCTAAGTTGATTTTTGTAGTAATGATATGTAAATATAATATTTTATGCAATAAAAAAAGTTAAAAAATTAAGGTTATTATACCGAAATCATAAATTTAAGCTTACGATCATGAGATTCAATCAGAAAACTATCTATTAATTGTTCTTTTAAACAAACTCCGGCGGTTAATATATTTCGGTTATTATTAAGATATCGGTCAAAATGTCCTTTGCCGTATCCAAGTCTATAACCCTCCTTACTAAACGCAAGTCCTGGGATAATAACTAACTCAGGAATAAAAAAATCATTATTTATAGGTTCATAGGTTTTAAAAGCCCCTAAAGCCAATTGATTGTTATAATGATAAGGACAATATTTTATCTCATTTTTTATGATTTTCGGTAGGAAGAATCGTATTTCAGGATGTAAGTTTGTTATTTCAAGTAAGTTAATTTCGTATTTTAGAGGAAAGTAAAGTCCTACTGTCTTTACTTTTAACTCCTGTAATAACCGGTTAATTTTATTGATTAGAGAGTTTTTGACTAAATCGGAATTAATCTTATCTTGGTTTTTTATTAAAAATTCTTTGAAATAAAGACGCAGCTCTTGTTTGGTCATAAATATTCTTAAATTCGTCATTGCGAGCGACTGAAGGCCTTGTGGCATGGTTCGCTTCATCTCTGTCATCCCGTGACTTGTTCGTGGGATCTAGTTAAAAATACTAATATTATTAGTATTTTTAGTGGTTTTACTGGATACCGTGGTCAAGCCACGGTATGACACCAAACTGGTTTTTTAAGCCATGTAACAACGCCGCGACTGCAAGGAGCGTGGCAATCTCATAAAGCAGGACTCCTGAGATTGCTTCGTCAAAACTTACAGTTTTGCCTCGCAATGACGTAGAAATATATCACATATTAATAGTCCTCTTATCTATACTAAGCGCTGCCTCTTTTATAGCCTCGCTTAAAGTTGGGTGAGCGTAGCAGGTTCTTGCTATATCTTCTGAAGCTGCTCCGAACTCCATATAAGCCGTAAGCGCGGCAATTAATGTACCTGCATCAGCTCCTATAATATGAGCTCCTAAAACCCTATCGGTTTTACTATCGGCAAGGATCTTAACCATCCCTGCCGTACTACCGATTGTTCTTGCTCTACTATTTGCTAAAAACGGAAACTTACCGACTTTATAATTAATGCCTTTTTCTTTTAGCTGTTCTTCCGTTTCACCGACGCTTGCTACTTCAGGATAAGTATATATTACGCTTGGAATTAAGTTATAGTTAACATGTCCTGCCTGCCCTGCCATAATTTCCACGGCAGCTACAGCCTCTTCCTCGGCTTTATGAGCAAGCATAGCTCCTTTTACCACATCACCGACTGCGTAAATATTTGAAATTGCTGTTTGGAACCGGTTATTAATCTCAATGCTACCTTGCTTATCCGTAATAATACCGACAGACTCAAGTCCTAGATTTTGCGTATAGGCTTTTCTGCCCACCGCCATCAACACAACATCGCTTGTTACTACCGAACTCTTACCGCCCTCCTCTATTGTCAGATTTACTTTTCCTGACTTTACTTCAGCAGATAGCACTTTAGTATTCAGTTTAAACTCTATACCTTGTTTTTGCTGTAGTTTCATAAATTGTGTAGCAATTTCTTTATCAAGCATAGGTACAATGCTCGGTGCATACTCAATAACCGTTACTTTAGCTCCCAAACGACGCCAAACTGAACCAAGTTCTAAGCCTATATACCCTCCGCCGACTACTATTAAGTTCTCAGGTACTTTAGAAAGTTTCAAAGCACCGGTAGATGAAACAATAAATTCTTCGTCTATTTTGATATTCGGTATTTCTATGAAGCTGGAACCTGTAGTAATTAGGATATTTTTGGCTTTAATTTGCTCTTTATTTACTTCAACGATATTACTAGAGATAATTTTAGCTTCACCCTTTATCCTAGTAACTTTGTTTTTGGCAAATAGACTTTCTATACCTTTTGTAAGATCAAGAACTACTTTATCTTTATTAGCTAGCATTTTTTGTAAGTCTAGTTTTACATCTGCAGTAATACCTATATTCTCAAAATGTTTTAGAGCTTCTTCGTATTTTTCAGAAGAATTAAGTAAAACTTTCGATGGTATGCATCCTATATTTAAACAAGTGCCGCCAAGAGTATCGCTTTTCTCAATACACGCTACTTTCATACCAAGCTGAGCAGCCCTAATACTGCCTGTATAACCGGCTGGACCGCTACCTATTACTACTAAATCAAATTCTTGCATATTTGTTTGACCTTAATAAATTGTTGGATCGTCATTGCGAGCAGCCATAGGCTGCGTGGCAATCTTGTCAAATATCCTGAGATTGCTTCGTCAATTCCTTACATAATTTCCTCGCAATGACGTAATACTGCTAAAAATACATCACTATCATCTTTATAACAACTTTAATCTTGTACTATTCTTATTTGGTGAAGCAATAAAACTAATTAAATTAATATTATCTTCAAAGCCGTTTGTATAATTTTGTAGTAAAGAAAACATCTTTTTAGAAATAGCGTAATTATGACTAGTATCTAGTGAATTTGCCTCACCTATATTTTTTATTTCTCTCATTAAAGCTAAAGGATTATCAAATTTTAGCTCTATATTTTCATAGTCAACAATTACTTCGGCAAATCTTGCTTGCGAAAATAAAATCGGAACATGATCAAAATGAATAAAAGGAGCAATATGAGGAGAGTGCTTAAAATCGCTTGCTATTTCGGCATCTATTAAGGATTTACGTAAATTCTTTAAGCTATTTCCTCCGACAAAATTACCGATAAAAATACCGTCAGACTTTAAAAACATTCTTATATTAGATAAAAAGCGTTGTACATCATTTATCCAGTGTAACCCTAATGAATAAATAATTAAATCAAAAGAGTCTTTTGGCAATTCTAAATCTTCATCATCGATTAATAATTTATGATTATGCTCAAAAGAATCAAGCAATAAAGGCGACATATCTGTTACGGTGATATCGGCACTTCGATAAGCATTTTTTAGTAAGCTCGTAAGATAACCGCATTTAGCCGATATTTCTAGAATATCCGAAAAATCCTTATCAATCATCCCTAATCGACTTATTATATCATTAGCTGCATGCTTGATAAATAAGCTGTTACTTATCCCCTCTACTGTATTATTTCGGTGATTTTTTAGCTTTAGTCTGTTGAATATATAATCCTCTCCTATCTTGAATTTTTTCTCCTAAAATTGTTGGTGGCGGTCGAGAAATAAAACCCCCTAAAAAATCTCTTAGCAAACTATTTGGAACAAGTTCTCTCTGTCTTGCAGTGCGAATATCATCCCCTTTAACTCTATCTAGCCCTTCAAAATTCTCCTGAACATCTACAACTACAGGTTTCGTATTGTTATTATTAGGCGATAAAGGTTCTAAACTCAACAGGCTTTTTTCTGCAGGATTTAAATCCGAAGTTAGATCCAAATGCTCTAAGTAGACAGGTTTTAGTTGTTTATCATTACTAGAAACTTTATATAAATTTCTTTAACATAAATAACCCTGTATATTATTACAGTTAATATAAATTAAATAATATATGAATCAAGTACTGAAATAAATTAAGGGAATTATATACTTGTATAACCTATATTTTCTTTTTATTTACCCAAGATGTAAATTCAGACATACTAAACACTTCTATTAAATTACTGCCAACTTGATCCTTGAGCCATTTCAAGGCTTCTTTTTTATATCCATCACCATCAATTATTATTATAGTATCATAAATATCCTTGTTTTTTTATGTTTAGCACAAGATAAGGATATTTTTCATCAACCAATACTCCTGCTTGTTGTCACTTAGATTCTATAACTAGGCAATTGGGGTGACGTTCTGGATGATATAATATAAAATCGCATTTCCATTTAGTATCATAAATATTTTTGCCAACTTCAAACTGTCTAGTATAAATAGGCTGCTTAAGGATCCTAGCTGCACTAAATCTTTTGTTAGGTACAAAACAATACCATTCTCTTTTTAGTCGATCATGTATAAAAATCTCAAGTTCATTTCCAGTTTTATTAGCTTGTAAAATTGCAATTTGTTTTACCATTGTACTAATAATTTCTTATTAAAACTTCATTAGCGCCTTGCCTACTGTCGGATTTGCAATTTATGCTTCTTGGTGCATTTACTATATCTATACTAAAAGACTTGTATAAGTTCTTTATAAAATCGCTATCTGAATTTGAAAGCATAAAATATACACCTTTCTTATTTAATGCTCTGCATTTTTCATAAAGCTTAACCTGATCTGCCTCTGTAAAGCCAAGCTTTGTATATTTTGTAAATGAAGTATTATTAATAGGTTGATATGGTGGGTCTATATAAACAAAATCTTTAGGCTGAAATCCTGATATATTATTTCAGCATTTTGTAAAGCTTTACTACACGCAAGTATGTTATCCTTATCAAGAATATTAGGATTCATATAAGCTCCCATCGGGACATTGCACTCTCCTTTGCTATTTACTCTATAAAGACCATTATAACAAGTCTTGTTAAGGTATATGAAACGTGTTGCTATTTCAATAGGGTTATCGCTATTTGCGTTCTTTCTAACAGCATAGTAATAATCTTGAGAGTGATTAGCTTTATGCTTAGCTAATAGCTCAATTAATGCTCGAGCCTCATCCTTAACTGCCTTGTATATAATAATCAAATCTAAGTTTATATCTGATATAATAGCTTTGTCTGGAACGAGTGCAAAAAAAGTGCTCCTCCTCCTATAAAAGGCTCATAATAATTATTGTAACTGGCAGGTAAGCGTAAGCACAACTCTTTGATAAGGCTTCTTTTTCTCCTGCCCATTTTATAAATGGTTTAGGGATTTCGTCTTCTTCAACCTCTGGAGAATTAATTTTTAACGGAGCTTGACCTATCATTGCTAAAGCCTCGTTAAAAGATAATTCTCCGTTTTTAACTACTTTGAGTTTCATACCGACCTACCAAGGCTTTATAAGATAAATAATTACCTGTATTTAAAAAGTATAGCATTAAACATATTGCTTACATTATAGTTTTTATGGTTGCACCTAAATATCTCTCTATGTGTTTTTTGCTAATAGAATAAGATACGACTATACCACGCTTAAACACCGCCCAAAGGCTTTCTATCGTGTTTGTGGACACAGACTCTCTTATATATTTACCTAAGTCGTGATTTATATATTCATGATTATATAACTTTTCTAATACCTTGTAAGCTCCCCATTCATCAGATAAAATAGCTGACCCTATTAGAATATTATTTATTATTGCAATTTTTTCTATGGTCTTTGAATTAACCTTTGTTATAACTTGAGCCTTAGCGTTACCGTTTCTCTATATCATGCCGATTACAACGGTTTTTGTCTTTGTGCTACGACCTTGTGTACCTTTAGTTTTTTTATTTTGATGTTTGTTCTTTTCTTTACCACCAATATACGTCTCATCTATTTCTACAGTGCTTTTTAAAGGAATACTAAAACTTTCTAGTTTAGTCACTTCTCTAATCCTACGAAGCATAAACCATGCAGTTTTTTGGGTAACATTAATATCTCTTGAAAACTGTAACGATGATAAACTTTTTTTTGGCGTAGTAACTTGCAAAATTGCTGTAAACCATTTCTTTAAAGAAATCTTACTATTTTCAAAAATTGTGTCGACTTTGATGCTAAAACGCTTTTTACATGCCGAACATTTGTGATTCGTTCCATCCGCATAATGAAAAATCTTTTGGTTGCCGTAATACGGACAATAAGCTCCGTTAGCCCAACGTATATCAGTAAAATAATCTATGCACTTTTGTTCAGTAGGTAATCTTTCGAATAAATCAACAACACTTTTAAAATCTAACACTTAACTATACTAACACAATTTTATATAAAATTATTATATCGAAACAATTTAGGTTATACAAGATATATAGTTGCCTTAATTAATTATTTCTAAAGATATTATCTTCGTATTTTTTTCTATAATATATTTTGTAATTCTCATTTCTTATATCATTAAACAATTGGTCTTGTTGTTTTTTAATATAATAATTTAGGGAATTAGATTTACTTTTACTAGTTTGAAAATTATCTTCACAAAATTTTAAAAAACCTGATATTAAAGTTTCTACTCCACTAGTCTCAGATTTTTTCTCAAGAAATTGCATAGAAAAATTAGTAGGATTATTATGTTTTAAATAAAATTGTTTATATTTCTCATGAATTTTATTTTCTTTTTTTATTTGTTGTTCTGAAAAAGATAATTTTTCCTCTAATAATTTATGAATTTCGGTACAATCGCTCCAAGGTAATCCTGTTGTTAGTTGCTCTTCCTGATAAAAATTATCTTGAATATTGTTAAAATCGGCATTTACTTTTACCGCACTGACTAATATTAAAAAACATGTAATTAATTTAATATTCATAGAATTAATTAATCTTAGCAGGAACCGGTATCATAATACTACTTCTGTATCTTTTATTGCCACTAAAAAGTGATTTTTTTTGAACCTTGTTATTATTTACTGGAATTGTATCTTCTAAAGCTCCTTCATTATTATTTAGATAACTATGTAAGGATGCTTTATAAAGAGCCATATTATTTGCTATTTTAACTACGTCTTGTTTATATTTAAACCCTAAAGAATGTGTAGCCGAATGATAATGAGCTATCGCCTTGTGCCAACTCCTTAGTTGATCATATTTTGAACGCAAAAATTCTGCACCGTAACGAATGTTATTATTTGGATCAAATGCCTGTTCAAGGGAATTAAAAGCCCCTAAATGATGCCTTAAGTTAATCTGCATGCATCCGACATCAATACTCTCTCGCCCTTTTATAAGCTCTATTCTAACAAAACTTATGGCTTCTCTTTTTGTGTTAAAATAATAGCCTTTTCCTTCAACATTTACCGTCCAAGGCCATACTACTCTAATTTTATGGGTTGTATGTTTTTTTCCCGATTCTTTTAAAGCTATTGAATGTAACGTATTAGATGGGATATTAAATTTTTTTTCAAAGTAAGGAAAAAGTTTTGAACATTTAAAGGATTCAGCTATTTCAGGATCGGCAATAGCCGGCTTAGAGAAGAGGATAAAGGATAATAATAGGAGTAGTATGATTTTAACGTCATTGCGAGGAAAATTACGTAGTAATTGACTAAGCAGTCCAGTAAAAAATTCTGATTTACAGAATTTTTTTATTGTTTTGCTGGATTGCCACGCTCCTTGTAGTTGCTTGCAATGACAATTTTGGCATAATTCCCAAACCATACCGGCAACGCTAAAATAACTTGAGTTACAATAAGATAAACTAGTCTACCATAACTCATCTTATGAAGCAAGGGAAGTTATAGCATTTAAGAGGTAAGGATTTAATCTAAATCCCAAGCAGCATCATTAGTGTTTTGAGGATTACCTAATATATCGGGTATCATGTCCAACAAATTATTAATATCGTCTCCTGTCGCTTGCAAAAGATTACTTACTTGTATTACAAAGTCTTCAACAGTGCTACCTTGAGCATCTTGAGGATTAGTAGTCCCATCTAAAGCTTGCACTCCGGCATTAATTAATGCTACTAAATCCTTAGCTTGCATACCTAAAATAGTATCTTCTGTACCGCTCTCTCCTCTATTAGAACTAGTAGAAGATTGTATATGTGGTATTTCCTCTCTGTTAGTGTGAGCAGTTGCTTGATGAACCAAAGCTGCAAGTTGTTGATCGTTAAGATTATTTTGTTCCTTTGACATTTCTGGAGATATAGTAGAATCACCCTCAGATAGATCAATTAGATCTTCTTCTCGCAATATAGAGCTTGTATCCACACTATAGCTTAAAGCTTGTAACATTGAAAAATCATCATCTTTAATTACGCTTTCATACCATTTTTTATGTTCGTTAGCTGCATGTTTTGCATTTTCATTATTTTTATAATTATTTGGAATAGTGTATAAGCCGTATTCTCCTTTATCTGCTTCGTCTATTATGATTTTAGCTATCTTCAGCTCACCTATACTTAAGTCAATATTTTGTTTAACTTTGTTTAAAAGAAGTTTCAGTATCTGATCGCCTTGTGCTGCCTCTTTATTATTTTCCTAGCCTCTTATTAACCTACAATAATCTATACCTGATGTTTTAGCATGCTCTCATACTGCTTTTATAGCTTTCCATTGATTATTAGCTTTGTTTAAACTCCATTCTCTTCCATTTTGCTTGATTTCATTTATAGTTTCTTGAGTAAAGTTATATATGGTACTTTTTAAAAAAAAATGCTTTAAATTGTTAGGTCCTGTACACTTTTGATTAATGATTATAATTTGCAGCTAAAAATGGCCATAATTATGATTATTCTATTACAAGAGTACAGAACCTAATTGACTGATTAAATAAAAATGTTTATTATCAATCCAAATTGAATGTAAAAGTATATTTTATGAAAGTTGTTAGCTCATTAAAATCGTTAAAAAAACGTGATAAAGATTGTCAGATCGTTAAAAGAAGAAGCAAAATTTTTGTAATAAATAAAAAGAATAAAAGATTTAAAGCAAAACAAGGTTAATTAATCGTTTTTGGAGAAAAAAATATACTCGATGAACTTGAAAAATTAGCTACGTCGTCTTTGTAAGTCCTCGGATGCTGAGTGTTTATTATATGCTCCGCTCCTCGGTTTGCAGACTCCTTGCTCTTTTTCAAGTTGATCTTCGTATATTACTTTTCATTTTACTTCAGAGTATAACTACTTTTGAAAGAAAAGAAATAAATATGGCCGGTCATTCAAAGTTCAAAAATATTCAGCATCGTAAGGGGGCTCAAGATAAAAAAAGAGCAAAAGTTTTCACTAAATTAATTCGTGAAATAGTTACTGCAGCTAAAACCGGTTCTTCTAATAACCCTGAAAATAATCCACGTCTTAGAAATGCTTTAACCGCCGCACGTAGTCAAAATCTCCCTAAAGAAAGAATAGATAAAGCTATTAATAGTGCTAATGATTCTTCTAATACCGAAAATTATACGGAAATTAGATATGAAGGTTATGCACCGAATGGTATTGCTATAATAGTTGAAGCTTTAACCGATAATAAAAACCGCACTGTTGCAGAAGTACGCTCTAGTTTTACTAAATATGGTGGGAGTTTAGGCGAAACCGGTAGTGTCAATTATTTATTCAACCATTGCGGAGTTATTCAGTATCCAATAAATATAGCATCTAATGAAGATGTTTTAGAGGCAGCCATAGAAGCCGGGGGGAATGATATTATATCCGATGATACCACCCATACAATCTATACGGATATTGAAAATTTCTCTAAAGTTCTAGAATTTTTAACTGGCAAATACGGCATACCTGAAGATTCGTATATAGGCTGGATCCCATTAAATACAATAATTATAGATGATAAGGAAAAAGCTGAAAAATTACTAAAGCTTGTGGAAGTTTTAGAAGAAAGCGATGATGTGCAAAGAGTTTTTGGGAATTATGAGTTATCTGATGATGTTTACGAAATAATACAAGGAGAACCATGACTTATAACGATGCAAATTATCAAATAATTATTTTAGCAGCCGGTAAAGGTACTAGAATGGAGTCCGATTTACCGAAAGTAATGCATAAAGTCGGTGGAGTTCCAATGCTTGAAACGGTATTAAAGAATTCGCTTAACGTCACAAATGATGTAATTATAGTTTATTCAGAAGAACTTAAAAAACATTTAACGCCCTATGAAAATATGTGTCGCTTTGTACTGCAAGAAGAACCTAAAGGCACAGCTCATGCTACTTATGCAGCAATAGATTTAATTAATAAAAATAAAACAATATTAGTTTTATACGCTGATCATCCTCTTATTACTCCAAAACTTATGCATGAATTAATAGCTTATTTAAGCCTTACTAATTCTGCATTAGTGGCTTTAAGCTTTGAGAGAGCAAATCCGATGCAATATGGAAGAATAGCTACTGATAAAAATGGTGAATTTTTAGAGATAATCGAACATAAAAATGCAAGCGAAGAAGAGAAAAACATAAAGCTTTGTAATTCAGGTATTATGGCTTTCAGTAGCGAAATTTTAAATAAATACTTACCTTTATTTGCTACTAATACTAACGGTCATAAGGAAGTTTATTTAACTGAAATAGTAAAAATATGTAAAAATCACGGTGAAAAAGTTTCATATTTATTATCTACTGATCATGATTTAATGGTTGGTGTTAATACTAAAAATGAGCTAGAAAAAGCTAATAATATTTTTTCTCAGAATAAGTCTTAGCTTTGTCGTATGGATACCTGAGTCGTCATTGCAAGCGACTAAAGGCTTTGTGGCATAGATCGTTTGATGTCATTCCCGCGAAAGCGGGAATCCAGTAAAACCTACAAAAAACTTGTTTTTATAGGTTTATTTTTTTGGATCCTCGCTTTCGCTGGGATGATATCGAGTAGGCTTTTTACTCTATGCAACAACATCAATGCCTTGTGAGAATGACATAGGAAGCCATACAGGCAATGCTAAAAATTTTGGAGAGATGGCCGAGCGGTTTAAGGCGCACGCCTGGAGAGCGTGTTCACGGCAACGTGTCGGGGGTTCGAATCCCCCTCTCTCCGCCAGTTCAGTTTATGGTATACTCAAATGATTTCAAGAATTGAATTTGTTATTAAATGGTGAGTGTGTACAGCTTATACTTAATAAGTGAGTACGTGAATTCATGAAGATAACAAAGAGCAATTCTTAAAAGTAGAAGAGTATGTTATGCTCGTTTATTTTCTTTATAATACTTAGTATATTTATCTAGTAAAATCCTAATCATTTTTTGATAAGGAACATGTGCAGTTGCTGCTTCTGATTTAAAAAATTCTACGCTCTCTTTACTTAAAGAAATGGTTACTTTTACTGAATCATCTTTTAATAACAGTTCTCTAGGATGTGGTAAGCAATCTTTTACTATTTTTACTTCCCCTATTTCCCCATCAGTGTATTTTATTCTCTTGCTCATAAATTCTCTTACCTTTACGCCAGTATCCTGCTCTAAAAATTCTTATATGATTATCTCGGAATGTAAAACGGACTGTTAAAATATTACCATCAACTGTACCTAAACAAAAATATCTTTTTTCTGTAATACTAACGTACCACGCTCTAGTCTGGACAGTTAGCCAATTTTTGTAGTTTATTGAACCGGAAAGCCAAATAGTAATCAAGGTTTCCACTGTCGAGTATTTAAAAGTTTCATATGCATTTGTTATTACATTTATAAAGTCTAAAAGCTTTTTACGAAGCTTATCGTCTACTAATTACCTCATATTGATAGTCTTTTAATTGCTATTTTTACTTTTATAATAAAAATAGTTGTATATTTATATTGTTTTTTCTATTACAGCTATAATTTTATAAGTTACAATTATATACCTAATAATCAATTAATTTATATTAAGTTATGGCTCATAAAGATTTATCACATTTAACAGAAGAACAAATCAAAGATTTAATAAAACGTTATTATAACTATGAGAAAATAGCTAATTTATTAGAAGAATTTAATGTTAACGTATCGCCCAATAGTTTAGTTAGTTTATTTCCGCTTGTTACGCATCATAAATTATTCTGTAAATACTGCCGAGATACAAATTTAGTTATTAAGCTAAAGAGTAGAAATTATTATAGCTATGTTTATGGAGAAACAAGTTTTGCTCTATTGGGCCCTATATGTAATCATAACAATAACTTTAGTTGTTCATGTGATAATTGTAAGAAAGCTATAAAACAGCAAAAACAAACTGAAGAAGAAGCAAAAAGCCGTATTTTAATAGATACATTTTTGTATAAAAATATTAAAGCTCCGCCAATTGAAGAATTGACTCTAAAAGATGCTTTATATTTATTAAGTGTAGTAGAACATTCTGCTTCTGAAGGTCTTGAATTTGTAAAGCCATATTTAAAAGGACATTCTGTACCGAGTTTAGCACCGGACGAAGATTTAAATGATCATATTGTAGGACATCTAGGTCGTAGAGGTTTTGTATTAATTAATCCTTTAACAAGCAGTCTTGATGCCTTAAAATTCAATCAAGAAAAAGCATTAACAGACTATTATCCAAACTTATAAATCGTGAGGGGTATGGTGTTGCTTTAGCTAGTTTAGATAATAAAATAGTTGGATTTATTGCTTGGTCTAAATCGCTGTTTTTCGTCTCAGATAAAACTAGAATTTATATTGAAGCTTTAGTTATTGATGAGAATTATCGGGGAAAGCAAATAGGTAAAAAGCTTATGGAATATTTAGAAGAAATAGCAAAAAAATATAGCCCCGTAATCGTTGATCTTACTTCTGGTTATCGACGTGCTAAAGACAGTACGCATATATTTTATGAAGTGCTAGGTTATCATAATTCCTGAGAAATGGCTAAAGAAAAGAGTTATGAAGAATGAATCTGTAAAGAATATACGTTTAACCACTGCAACCGTTGCTGATTACCCTCTAATCCAAAATATGGCACGGTTTTATATATTTTTATATATATATGGTATATCGCGTTATTGTGGGGGTTTGAATCAGATGAATATGATTGGACATTGCCACGAGATGGTTTATATGAAGCTGATGATTACAAAAAATATTTTATAGAAACGGATAGGAAAGCCTATTGACTTAAAGTAAATGACGAAATAGCAGGTTTTATATTGCTTAATAAGGTTGGAACGCATTATAAAATCGATTGGAATATGGGGGAATTTTTTATTATAGCAAGATTTCAAAATAAAGGAGTTGGTATGCAATTAGCTAAGCAAATTTGGCAAATGCATAAAGGATTATGGGAAGTTGCAGTTATTCCTGAAAATAAACCGGCATTAATATTTTGGCGGAAAGTCATTAACGAATTTACCAAAGGTAATTATCTTGAAGAAGTTAAACTTGTTCAAATGAGTGATTATAAGGCCGAAAGAGTTATTTTTGAATTTGGTGCCAATATATTATGAATATAAATTTTACTACAACCTAATCTCTGCTTTTGCTAAATCTTTTAAAGTGTGTGATCCGGTGCATAGCATGGTAATTTTAAGTTGCTCGATTATCAATTGTATCTCTTCGGAAAGCAAGCTTTCAGAAGTATCTGCTGCTTTTAAAAATTGACCGGCAAGTCCAAAAATATTAGCTCCTATACGAATTGCTTTTGCACCGTCAATGCCGGATTTTAACCCGCCACTGGTAATAATCGTAATATCTTTTGAAACTTCCCGCACCATTTTTAGAGAATCTAAAGTCGGGATTCCCCAGTTAATAAAGCTACTAGCTATACGGTTTTGTAACGAATTTGTAGCACGATAAGCCTCCACTTGACTCCAAGATGTCCCACCGCTCCCTGCAATATCAAGAACCTTAACCCCTGCGTCAATAAGACTCTCAGCAACTTTTTTAGATAAACCGTATCCTACTTCCTTAACAATTACTGGAATAGAAAGGTAATTCACCACTTCTCTTATCTTAGGTAACAGCTTTTCCCAGTTTCTATTACCTTCCGGCTGAGTCAGTTCCTGTAACACGTTTAAGTGTAAAATTAAGGCATCGGCTTTAATAGCATCCACTAAATACTGACATTCTTTAGGTGTCACTCCGTAATTAAGCTGTACTGCACCGATATTGGCTAGTAAAGGGATATCGGGAGCTATATGCCTTACTGCAAATGTCTTGATTGTATCCGGTTCCGTTAACAAAACCCGCATAGAGCCAAGCCCCATAGCAATACCGGCTTTTTGAGCGACCTGTGCAAGTCTATAGTTAATATCTCTAGCTTTAGTCGTGCCTCCGGTCATACTAGAAATTAGGATAGGTGCTTGTAAAGATTTTCCGAGGAAAGTAGTAGTTGTATTTACGCTATCGTAGTTAATTTCCGGTAATGCATTGTGAATAAATTGAATAGATTCAAAACCGCTTTTGAGTGTAGATTCAACGTTTTTTGTAAGATTAATTTCAATATGGTCTTGCTTTCTTGCTATATCTAAATTCTTATCTTTTAGCATTTTCTCACTAATTCTTTTTACACTTAATCTATATTAATATATCTAGGTTCTGTGAAGATTTCTAATTGATTTTTTATTTTGAAGTATTTTTTAGCGAAAATTAATAAGATTTTTGAAGGAATAGTTCTTCATATTTCAAAAAAAATCTTATAATTTGCAGCAAAAAAGAGTCATAATTATGATTATTCTATTAAATGTTCACAGAACCTAAGCATTAAAGAAATAATCAAGTGCTGCAAGTTTTGAAGGTAAGTTTATTAATGGGTCTGAACGCTCAAAATCATAAGCATTGTAAATTTGGATGTATCCTATAGGAGTACGGTCTGCTTCTATAATGTAAGTGTGTATATTTTTAGGCTCATTATTTTCTAGCTTATACCCTCTAACATAGCTTAAGTATTTTTGTTCGATCAATTCTAAACTCCATTCTATATCTTTATCCCACTATAGTTTTATATGTGGCATTTCTAGCCATTTTAAAAAAAGCAAAAAATGAGAAGTAGAAAGTGGGGTAAAGCTTATGTTAATATATTTCTTATCATTAAATAACTTATATTACCTTTAAATGCCCCGCTTTGAGCTTTATATTCTCCGACCTGTTTAAAGCCGGCTTTACTATAAACATGCATAGCTTGTGGATTATTTTCATCAGGATCAATAAAGAAAGTATCGCTTAGTAGATCAATATATTTGTGGTAGAATTTTATAAAAGCTGCTAAAGTAGAGCTAGCAAGCCCTTGGCCTAAGAAGTTTTTATTACCTATACCGAAATCAAGAGTTATCATATGACCTGATTTAGACAAATATTTTCGTTGAATATCAGATAAATTGTGGTCTTTTTCAAGGCTACCCGATAATATAAAACAAAACGGTTCATTATTTATAAAACCAATCCAATAATTAGTTGTCCCGTAAAAATAATGCTGTTTTCTGCCGGTAATAAAATTAAAATGTCATTCTTATGTTCTTGACTATTGTCCCAAAATTCTTTTATATGAGGCTCTTCTAACCAATTAAAAATAATTTCTTTATGAGTTAAATTAGCTTTCTCGAAATGTATATTCATATATAATCTATAATATGGATAGATTTAGAAATAATATAATTAGTATATATAAAGAGCAAGGGGAAATCTGGCTTGAAAAATTACCTGAAATTGTAGCAGAATTAGCTAGAGAATGGAACCTATCTAAGCTTAAACCTATAGATAATTTATCTTTCAATTATGTTCTATCAGGGTATCAAAATAATAAGCCTATTATATTGAAACTAAGCTGTGTTGCTAAAGACCTAACAAACGCAGCGGAAGCTTTAAAAGTTTTTTCAGGGTTTGATGCTGCAACTATTCTAGCCCAAAAAGATAATGCTTTATTACTTGAGAGAGCGGTATCCGGTATTTCCTTAAAAGAATATTCATCAGATAACAAAATTGCTATAGCTTGTTCTGTTATGAGCAAGCTGCACAGAGCATCTATACCAAAAATGCACCAATTCCCTAATATCAAGGATCAGCTGAAAGCTTTGGATAAAGAATGGGATTTGCCTAAAACTTACTTACAAAAGGCAAGAAAATTGAGAGATAAACTTCTTCAAAATCCTGAACCTCAAATTTTACTTCATGGTGATTTACATCATGAGAATATATTACAAAATGATAAGCAATGGGTAGTCATGACCCTAAAGGAGTAATTGGATATCCTATAAATGAAGTATGGATTTTTGCCATGAATACTGAGCAAGACACAGAATTTGCAGCAAATTATTTTGGCTTTAAATTACAAGAGGTTAGAAGTTGGTATTTTGTCCAGCTTATTTTAGCTATCTGTTGGAATCTTGAGGATGGAATAGAAAATGAGTTATTTTTAAAACTTGCCGATAAAGCATATAGCCTAGTTTAATTTAATGTCAATATAAATATCAACTATTGCATTATGTGGATCACTACTTCTTGCATCATATATTTCAAAGTCAGCTATGTAAGCTCTTTCCCCTCCTAACATTGCCGCATCCATATGCCATATTTTTTGCCACATATCAATAACAACTTTAGGCATTTGATCAGGATCGGATGTAAATTTTACATAAATTTGTACTGGAAAAGTAACTTCTTCTCCAAGAAAGTACAGAAAAACTCCGAAAAAACTTTTTTCGGAGTTTTTCTATTTAGGATTTTGTCTTGTAGCTTGTCTGCAAAAAATCGCTGCATTGTTATTCCTATTTTTGCAGTATCAGCGTTCATTTCTGCAGCGTTTGAGGTGCGGGCTGTAATACCAATTAATTTAACTTCTGATAATTGTGTAATTACTTTATGCATTTTATAGCCTCTTATTAATTCACTAAGTAAGTTAAAACTAATCTAAAAAGGAATTATGATAAGATTGAATATTATCTAACTTTTTTTGAAAAGCAAAAAGTCCTTAGTTTATAATATGTTTACTGTGTAAAGTATTTATAAATTGAAATAGCAATAAGACATGGTGGAGCCAGGGGGAGTCGAACCCCCGACCTTTTGAATGCCATTCAAACACTCTACCAACTGAGCTATGACCCCAATATAGTCAATTGATTTGGATGCGCCTGCATCGTCACTCGTCGTTCTCCTATTAGTTAGGCTTAACTCCTCGCTCCTGGTGTGCAAATCCCACTGACTTGACTATAACAAGTTAATTCTCTTATACTATAATAATAAAACTAAATCTATAAGATTTTTTTATAAAATTTAATCTTTATTTTGCTAACAATGCCATAGTATCTCTAGAAGAAATTATATTATCTACTAATCCAAATTTTTTTGCTTCTTCCGGTGACATGAAATTATCACGTTCCATACTTTTTTCGATATGTTTTAACTCTTGTCCCGTATGTTTACTATACAATTCGTTAAGTAACCTTTTGATTTTTAGGGTTTCTTGAGCGTGGATTTCTATATCGGTAGCTTGCCCTTTATAACCTCCTGATGGTTGATGGATCATAATACGACTGTGAGGTAAACTATAACGCATCCCCTTCTCGCCCCCGCACAGTAAAAGTGAACCCATAGAACAAGCTTGACCTATGCATAATGTAGCCACTTTAGGTTTTATATATTGCATTGTGTCATAAATCGCAAGACCTGCGGTTACAACTCCTCCGGGGGAATTGATATACATATATATATCTTTTTTAGGATTTGCTGCCTCAAGAAACAATAATTGTGCAACAATTAAGTTTGCCATATGATCTTCAACAGTACTACATACAAAGATTATACGTTCTTTTAGCAATCTTGAATATATATCATAAGCACGTTCACCGCGTGATGTTGATTCAATTACTATTGGTACATACGACATTAATATTTTCTCCTAAAATTGATGAATTAAATAGTTTTTCGTCATTACGAGGAGGTTGTTTTAATAACCGACGTGGCAATCCCGTGAAGTAGCATAGAACTCCTGAGATTGCTTCATTGAAACTTACAGTTTCTCCTCGCAATGACTTATAATTATTACTTCTTATCTTCTAAAGCATTAGCAAGTATATCTCCCATATTGGTAGTATTATCACTAGAACCATATTCTTTGAGAGCTTTTTGACGTTCTGCTATTTTATGAGCTTTTACCGATAATAAAATTCTACCGGTTGATTTCTCGATAGAAACAACTTTTGCTTCTATTTCTTCGTCTATTTGAAACATTTCAGGCTTCTGCTCGTCTTTTTCATCCGATAGTTCAGTTCTTTTAATAAAACCTGCTACTTTATTGTTTAATAATACTTCGAGTCCCTCATCTTTAACTTCTGTTATAAGGGCTTTAACTATTGTACCTTTTTTATATTCATCACTGATTTCTTGATATGGATTCGGCGACAATTGTTTTATACCTAAACTAACTTGTTCTTTTTCAATATTAATGGCTAGAACTTTGCATTCTATTTCGTCACCTTTTTTGTATGATTTTAATAGATCCGTTCCTTTATCTTCCCAGCTAATATCACCTTCATGAATCATGCCGTCCATATTATTACCGAGTGCAACAAAAATACCGAAATCCGTAATATTTCTAATCGGTGCTTTAATTATAGTACCGACAGGATTATTTTCAGCGAACTTTGTTAAAGGATTTTCTTGGCATTGTTTAATACTTAAAGAAACACGATGCTTTTCAGTATCGACCTCTAAAACTACGAATTCTACTTCTTGCCCTATAGTTAGCGTTTTTCTAGGATTTTGATTAGATTTTAACCAACTAACTTCGCTTGAATGAACAAGTCCCTCAAGCCCATCTTTTAATTCTATAAATACGCCGTAATCAGCAAAATTTGTAACTTTACCGGTCATTTGTTTACCGACGGGGAATTCTTTTTTAATTGCTTCCCATGGGTTAGAATCAAGTTGTTTTATACCGAGTGATATTCTTTTGGTTTTTTCATCAAACTTAATAACCATTACTTTAACCTTTTGGTTAAATTCTAACACTTCTGAAGGATGGTTAACTCTTCCCCAAGAAATATCGGTTAAATGTAATAAACCGTCAACACTTCCAAGATCGATAAACGCACCGTAATCAGTAATATTTTTTACGGTTCCTTCTAATACCATGCCTTCTTTAATTTTAGATAGCATCTCATCTCTAGCTTCGGAACGTGATTCTTCTAAAATAGCTCTTCTTGAAACTACTATATTACCAAGCTTTTTATCCATACTTAAAATTTTAAATGGTTGCTTGATATTCATTATAGAAGTAGGATCTTTAATAGGTCTAACGTCAACTTGGCTTCCCGGTAAGAATGCTACTACACCGGATAAATCCACGGTAAAGCCTCCTTTTACACGACCGAAAATCGTACCGTCGACAAATTCGCCCTTGGAACACATGATTTCTAGTTGCCCCCATAATTCTTCTTTAATTGCTTTTTCACGGCTCAATATCGTTCTGCCGTTACGTCCTTCAATTTTCTCGATGAAAACTTCAACTACGTCCCCAACTTCAGGTAAAGCTAAAAATTCAGACTTAGGTATTCTACCTTCATTTTTTAATCCAACGTCAACAATAATCATATCATTTTTTATTTCGATTACTTGACCTTTAACTACCGTTTTTTCTTTTATATGACTTGTATCAACGGTTTCAAGCATTTTAGAGAAATCTTCTTCAAATTCGTGATTAATTGCTGCAAGTTGTGGAACAAATCGTCGTTTTAGTTTTATTGACATATTCTTCTCGTAATATTAGCTAAAGTGCCTAGGCTAATAAAATTTTTTTGAAAGGTTAATAAAATTGGATGCTCTTGCATGGCTAAAAAAAAAGCGTTCTATGTCATTCCCGCGTAGGCGGGAATCCAGAAAAGCGAAACTATTTGAGCTTTTAATATTAAAAATTCAGTGCGTTTTTACCTTGTAGTTACTGAATTCCCGCCTACGCGGGAATGACATAGAACGCTTTTTTTTAGCCATGCAACAACGCCATAAAATCGAATAAAATAACCTAGCACTTTTTCAAGTTATTTTATTCTTTACATAATTTGTTACTTCTTCTACGACTTCCATAGCCGAAAGCTTTGAAGTATCGATAATTAAAGCATCTGAAGCCGGTAACAACGGTGCAGCTTTTCGCTCTTTATCTCTTTTATCTCGCAAAATTATTTGCCGTAAAATCTCATCGAGTATACATGTTTTTCCTTTTGCTTGCAACTGCTTATATCGTCTTTCAGCCCTAATTTGAGGATTTGCGGTTATAAAAATCTTTAAATCGGCGTCAGGTGCAACAACGGTGCCTATATCCCTACCCTCCATAATCATTCTAGGTGTTGTTTTTATTAGATTAATCAGGTATTTGTTTAGATTATTTCTAATTTCACTTATTACGGCAATTTGCGATGCTATATTTCCTATATTCTCATTCTCTAAGTCAAAATTATTGTCGAGTTTTAATTCTTTAGATAAAGCAATTACCGCATCTATATCAGTGACATCTATTTTTTGACTAATACAGTCAAACGCAAGCTGCCTATAAACAATACTTGACTGAAAATATTTAAGAGAAAATTTCTTGGCCAGTATTAAACCGATAGTCCCTTTACCTGAAGCAGCAGGACCGTCAAGAGAAATAGTGAAATTTTGAGAAATATCAAAGGCTTTAGTTTTTAAATCCACCATAAAATTATAGACTAAATAATAAAATATTATAAATAATGGAAATAAAGCTTGAAATCTAGTACATTAATGAATTTTTTAAAAAAACAAGGGTTAAAAACTACATATAGATTTAGTAGTACACCCCTATGGGGTAATCAACAAATCAATTTTTTGATTTACAGCTTTAGCGTATTTTTGAAGGCTTAAGAAATTAGGAATATGATGTCCGCTTTCCATTCTTGCTATTTGAGCTTGAGAAGTAGACATTTTTTTAGCAACATCCGCCTGAGTCATATTAGATGCAAGATGAGCCTTTATTAAGGTGCTTGCTATCTCGAATTCCATTTTTCGTTCTTCATAAGCTTTTTTTTTACTTCAGGGTTTGATAATAACTCTTTTTTAAATTCATCAAAGTTTTTCATTAAAACCTTCCTTTAATCTTAAGTTTTAGCCATTGAAATAGCTGTTTTAGGAGTTTTTTCTGTTTTTTTAATAAATGTATGTAATATAACTATTTTTTTATCCATAGCTAAATAATAGTTCCCAAAGTTTGCCTTCTATATTTTTTGTGTGGAGCATCCCTACGTTATGTGAACTAAACTCAATAAGCAGTTCACATAGATGTAAAAAATCAGCTTGTAGATCATAAGTAAGCTTCTGTACTTTTTTCTCTGCAGCATTATTGATAAATTTTATAACCCACTTTGTCATATGTATAATATATCAAATTTGATATATTATACAACTATTTTCTATCAATATAATCTTTTTAACATATAACTTGAACTAATCAATTGACACTTATCTTAATTGTAAATATTATAAGGTCCATAATTCGATAAAGCCGAAACTACATAAAGATTAAAAAAATTATAAGGGTGATTAGCTCAGTTGGTTAGAGCATTACGTTGACATCGTAAAGGTCAGAGGTTCAACCCCTCTATCGCCCACCAGCATACAGTCAAGCTTTTTGTAATCTACTAATTTTACCTCCCTACTCCATATGCTCACTATATGCTCATTGCGTTTTTAAAAATGGTACTCTAATTCTCTTACTACCTTGACTAAACCTGATGTTTAAGTTGAGGTCTTATGCACACTATATGCTCATCACATTTTACTAATGATTGTGTAACACATGATCATGGTAATCAAAATTCAATCATTTTCTACAATTTTGTTGGTAATTTTATTCCTCCTGAATGGAGTAACCTATCCTCTAGTAATGGTAAAATTTTAAGTAAAACCTCAAGACAACTCCTATCTCTAATAGTCTTCCGCTTGCAAATCTACTATAACAATAGTATCGACGAACTTCAGGAAACCTATCATTTCTTTGAAGAACACTTAGGAGTTTGTCAAGAACGTGTCAGACAGTGCCTAATTGAATTAGAAAAGAGTGGTTTCATTAAGTTTTATAAAGCAACTATTATTAAATATGGTATTAAATGCCGCAATACTCCTTGTATTAAGCTGGCTAGAAATTTCCAGCCATTTTCTCAAAAAATTCTCAATGAAAATGAAAAAAATTTGGGCTTAACTCAAAATAAATTTGGGGTGAAACCCAAAGAAATTTTGCCTCAACCCCAAAAAAGTTTGGACCAGTACATATATATAGATAATAATAAAAATATATCTAATAAATCTAGATATAGCAAATCTATAATTTTTCAAAATGAACAAAATGAAACTGTTCAAAATCAACAATTACTACAATATTCACAACAACAAAAGCTTGCACAAGAGTTAAAATTCGCAACAACAAGATCGGCTAATAATCAGCAAGAGAGTGAAAATACCAAAACAGCCAAAAGTGATTTTATCGTTGGTCCATTACAGATTAATAAGGCATTGCAAGCAGTGCTTGATAAGGTGGATAAGGCAAGATGTAAGCAAATAGCATCACCAGCTAATAATGATTCAGCAGTAGAATCTGTAAAGAATAAAGGCTGGTTCAAAAGAAAAAAATTAATAGATTTCCATCCCTTAACTCAAGAAGAGGCCGATTTATTACAGGTAAAATCAAATCGAGAATTTAATCTTAATTTCATCAATAAGCTCTTATTGAAGCTAGCAGAACAATATCCAGAATATCATTTTGGTCATAAGAAAGTCCTACTGAACTATATGGCTAAAGCTTTAGCTCATGAGCTCAGAGAAACTACTAAAGCCAACAGCACTACATTTCAGTTTAAATCTAGCGATGTAAACAAAGCCAAAGACCGACATCTAGATAAGATAGAAAGTAGCCTTGATACTAGCAAGCAAGCTCAGCTAAAACGTAAAATTGTTGGTAGTTTTGATCCTGATACAGCTTATGAATTACTAAGTTCTTGCTACTTTATTGGGGTAGTAGGTAATAGCTATCAAATAAAATTGCTTAAAAACATTACGCTTTCAGAACATAGCCAAGATAAAATACTACAGCAAGTACGAATGATCTATGGCAGTAATATTGGGCAATTACAAATCATACCATTTGCTGAGCTTGAAGCTAAGCATAATAATACTGAAGATGAAAAACAAAATTACCTATTGCAGCTTAGCAAGCAATTAAATCCTAATTCAATATGGTACAGGGCACGGAAATTTCTTATTGAACGTTATAACCAATATATTGATTTTGGGGTATTAAGTAAATTAGTAGTGGTAGAGGAAGATATAGTCAACAACAAGGTAATCCTTAAATCAACAACGGCTTTTAATGATTACTATGTTAGAAATCGTCATATGCAAGATCTAGAAGAAGCTTTTAAGACTCAAGATTATTGCTTTGAATTAATCAAGTTTGAATATAACTAAGCTATTGTGGTAATTGATAATTTGTAATAACTACTTCATCAGATATTTTATTGTGCTCAGGCATAGAATATTTAACCTTAATAGTACTAATATTAAAATTTTTGTATAAGTTTCTAATAAAGGGAGTATTACTATTAGAAACCATTATTTTAACATTTTTATCATTGAGTTCTGTAGCAAAATCTTTAAGTCTCGTTTGCTCATTTTCATCAAAGGGTAATCTGGTATAAAACTTCTCACCTGATTTATGATAAGGAGGATCAAAATAAACAAAATCATCTTGTTGTGGTTCAATGAAAGAAAAATCCATAGCACAAATAGATGTGTCAGCTAAAAGCTGACTACACTGTTTTAATCGAGAAGCAATATCAGATTTACTATAGTTTCTACCAGAGAAAGTTTGAGCTGGCTTCCCATCAATATTAATCCGGTAAATGCCTTTAAATGAATATCTATTAAGATAGATAAATCTTGCAGTAATTTTTGCTGGGTCATTACTATCATTATTACTTCTAACTTGGTAATAATGCTCTTTGGAATGTTTTTCTTTATGAGAGTCTAATAGTTTACTGACCTTATCTGGATTCTTCTTTATTGCGTTATAGCTAGTTACTAGCTCTAGATTAATATCAGATAAATAGCATTGTTTAAATTTATCTCTAATTTGAAAAAATAAAGCCCCACCACCAAGGAATGGTTCATAGTAGTTATTCAGTGTTGATGGAAGAAACTTAATTAATTGATCGGCAATTTTTCTTTTACCACCAACCCATTGTAGGAATGGTTGTGATTTATCTGAGTTCTTTACTGACATGAAATTATTATTAAAATATTTATACTAAATTATAGTATAAAATAGGTTTAAATGCCAGCAAAATACTGTATTACAAGGGATTTTCAAGGAATTCTTGATGTTTTCTGTAACATCATTAATACTAGTTTTGATTTGTATGTAATAGACAAAGATCTGAGCTAACAAATAATAGTAATTTAGCTGTGTCTCATTTATGCAGCTCTTTATTAAATTGTGTAGAAATCTGTCAAAAAAGCTCTTAAATCCTCTGTACTTCATGGAATAGTTAGGATATCTGTCCTTGTTAAGAGCAGCCGTGGTGCAGTTCTAGTTCAGAGGTTAAATTAAAAACTACAAAATTTTAGCACTTTAACCTCTGAGCTGTTTTCTGAACTTTAACAGCAAGGAGATGCTATGACAATTAATAATCAAAATCAACCAAAAGATAATCATAATATTACTAAAACAAATTGGAATCTTCAATTATCTCCCATATCTGTCACATTAATACCATATCAGCAAGAAGAGAATATCATTAACTCGACGATCACAAATTATACTGATATAATTAAATATAAATTAGAGTTACAAGAAGCAAATAATAAATTGAAAGAATCTGAGTTATTTAAAAGAGATGTGGTGCAAAATATGGTACATGGATTAAAGATTCCATGTAATGGGATTTTTTCATTAGTAACAGCCCTTTATGAAATAGAGGATCATCCTGAAAAAAAGGATTATTTAGCTAGTGTGGTAAATTGTGCTGAAGAATTACTGGATTATTATAACAATATACTTAGTTATTTACAGAATAATTCAGGATTACCTCCTATAGTTTTTAATAAGTTTGATCCAAAACAGTTGGTAAATAAGATTATTGATAAAGCGATGCCAATAGCTCAACGTAAGGGATTAAATTTATCTTGTAATTTTCAGTATGATTTAACAAATGCTATAATTAGTGATACTTATCGAATAGGGGCAATATTAGAGCAGTTAATAGATAATTCTATTAACTTTACTAAAGAAGGTAAAGTTGTGGTAACAGTGAACATGTTTGCTATTAGTCCAGCCGTTTCAGAATCAGAACAACAAAACAGAGAAATGGTATTCCAATTTATGGTGCATGATAGTGGTGTTGGTTTGTCTAAAGAAATCAGGCAACATCTTCATGAAAAGATTGATAAATTTGATGTTGCTATGCAATATAATGGACTTGGATCAGGATTAAGTTTTGTAAAGCGTCTAATTAGTGAGCTAAATGGAGAGATTGAAGTAACAAGTGAAAAAGGTAAAAGTACTACTATTGTCTGTAATATACCAATTAAGTTACCTCTTCTTGATGATCTGATTTATGATACATAATGTTGATATTGATAAGGTTTTGATGATTATGTATTAACTAATAATGATGATTTTCTTGATTATTGTACTTCACTTGCTACACTTAAGTAAATTATAGTAAGGAAGGATATATGGCAAGAAGTCAAGAAAATCATCAAAAAACTATAGATCCTATTACAGGAAAGTTAAATTTACCTAAAGGTATAGATCTTGAGCTAGACAAAATAAAAATTACAGATCTATCAAATTGCCGATATAGTAAAAGGCTATTAACGAAGATCATGCTTATTAATAAGATGTCTAAGAACATGGTTGATCTTAATAAAATTAAAAAAGCAATTTATTTTGCTAAAAAGTATCATGGCAGGCAAAAGAGAGAAACAGGAGAATTCTATTACTCACATCCTTTAGAAGTAGCATACATGGTTTCTGATTATTTATTTAGAACAGATATCATAGTAACTAGCATATTGCACGATTGTATTGAAGATACATTACTTACTAAAGAAATGATAGTAAAAGAGTTTGGCTATAAAATCGCAGGTCAAGTTGAAGATTTAACACGAGTTAAAAAGGATAAAAAAATTAGTGCAGCAGAAGTGGTTAAAATATTATATCAGCAGAAGAAAAAAGAGTTGCTATTAATTAAGTTATTTGATCGGCTACATAATGTACAAACAATAGGAGCTAAAACCCATAAAAAAGAACAGAAAACAATTTTAGAAACTTTACAGGTCTTCTTAGCTCTTGCTACTTATCTCAAAATACCAAAAGTTGCAAGACAATTACACACACATTGTTTAAATATAACTACAAATTACAAAAAATTAAATTTATATAATAACACAGTCCCATTCTCTCCTCTTACTCCACAATAACGGTAAATTGTTATTATGCAATAAATATCTTTAATAGTCCGTCCGCCAAAACTCTACAAGCCTTGTAGGCAATAGGGTTGTAAGGCAAAAAGTAATAGTAAAATCCATAAAAAAATGAAGGGTTTTATATCAAAAGCTTATGGAAATAAGAAAAAATCGCAATGGGAAAATTGAGTGCGTTTTGGAAAATATGGTGTTTTTTTGATACAAAAATTTGAAATCAGCCATCAAAATCATAGTAATTTGCTCTAAAATCGCACTATTTTTGGGAATTAGTGCCTAAAGCGATATTTTCTTAAGTTTTAGCGGACGGACTTAATACTCTTTATTATACCTAATTGAATTTACTTAACTATAGAATGCTATTCAATTTTATTGCAGTGATGCTTTAATAGTTTTCTCTTGATTGTTAAGATAATTTAATTTATTGTTAAGATGTAATTTCTCTGCTTGTTGTTTAGCTTTACCACAATATTCCAAAGCTTTGTTGAAATCGCCTTTGCTAAAATAAGCATCTGAATAAGTTATATAAAAAAGCATTTTTATCATGTAATCAGATGTTTGCTCAATTAAGTTATTGTATTTATTAAACTCTATTATTACTTTATCCACTTGGTTAGTTAAAATAAGTAGTTGTCCATACAATCTAATTGATAATAAAAAACCTTTAGTTCTATTAGCTGCCTTAAATAAAATCATTGATTCTTGAATTGATTTAATAGCATTCTCTATTTCTAGTGTATTTATATTAGTTTTATCTGTTTTTTTACTTTTCTCTAAGACAAGATTGGCTTTATGATACACTAATCTTGCCTTCAATATTTTCATATCATTGTCTTTTTCTGAATTATTTATTTTTATATTATTGTACTCATCAAATGCTTTATTTAGTTTTTCTTCAGCCTCATGATAATTACCGATTTTATAAAAATATGCTGAATATAAGGCTAGCATTTCACATTTTAACATTTCTAAGCCGTCAATTTTCTGCAAATATGCATTAACCTGATCAAGTATCTTTAGAAAATCTTTATACTTTTCTTGATAATAGTAGATTGTAGCCACCATCAAATCCATTGTCACAAGATTTTCATTATATTTATCCTGAAATTGAGTTTTAAAGTGCTGACTAGTTTCAATAATTTGTTGAAAAGAATTAGTTAGTTTAAATTCTTGCTCATTATCTATAAAAAATTGTAATAGGGATTCAAACCACCTGAAATTTAAGGTAGGATACATATTATTGTTTTGATTTAGTATCTGATTGAACTGATGACGTAAAACTGTTTGTACTAGACGATGGACGGAAATATTATTATCGTCATCATAATTGATCATGGAATATTGCCATAATAGAGCAATATGTTTATTTAATGTTAATTCTGGCGATGATAAATCAGGATGAGCAGTTTGCAGCCATGTAAGCAATAGTTTTCGAGAGATTTTGTCTGGTGCTAAGTAAGCACATACTATTAAAAGTTCAATAGCTATTGGTGGTTCATTGTTAATTCTAGTATCTCTAACAATTTCATCTAAGGTAATGTTCCAGGTTACTGCCACTGGGTAACTATAATTATTTGTCTCTTCTAAAAAAGAATTATCTGATAATAATTCTGATTCATACTTCTTGTAAAGGCCTAAATATTCTGGAATAGTAATATGTTTTTGCTTAATATAAGCACTAGCTTGTACTAGTGCTAAGGGTAAATATCCTAAAATTTCTACTAATTCCCTTATAGCATTTTCTTCTTCTAATGCCACATTTCGCTGTATTAAAGTCTTTATTGTTTTAATAGATTCTTCTTCTGTCATGACGTCAATGGGCAATATTGAAAATTTTGTTGGCCAATGACGTTGACGAGTTGTTAAAATTACATGTCCCCCAGTTTCTGGTAAAAATGGTGCAATTTCACGATAGTTATTTACGTTATCATAAATTAAAAGCCATCCTGGATTATCAACTAGCCATTGTTTAACATAAGCGATAATGTTTTCTTTTGTATAGATGTTTTCTGTATATCCTAATAGCTTAGCGAATTCAATATATTTATTATACAAATCATCAATGTTCTCTGCAGGAAACCAAGCTTTAAATGTATACGGATGTTTTGTGTGCGTGACATATTGCAAAGTTAATTGTGTTTTTCCAATTCCTCCAAGTCCAGCACATGCACTAATTGCCACATTACTTATTCCTTCTGGTGTATGATTCTGACGTAATTTATTGTGTAAATTATTCAATAATTTTTCTCTACCAACAAAAACGTTATCTTGTCTAGGTATATTCCAAGTAGTCACATTCTTAGGAAATATTATTGATTCTTGTGGTTTAAGGTAAGGCATTTCTGCTTTTTGACTTTTAACCGTTGTTCTAACAGCTGGGTCAAATATTAAAAGATAAGTACCACAAATAATCAAAACCAATACACCAACTATTGGTAAATAAATATTCCTAACTTTAGCTTGAATATTTTTGTCTGTCAAATAGGAGTGAGGGGCAACTAAACTAGTCTGATTTGACATAATATTATTATATCTTTCCCTGAACTTAACAATAATATTCTCTACATTTGTATTAGAAAAAACTTTTGTGATAATTTCTAAAAAAATAAAATGATATTGTTTGGATAGAGAAAGATTAATATATTCAAAATTAGTTCGCTTAGGTAAAAATTCTAAACCTTGTTTTTCCTGTGTTGTAAGGAAAAATACTTTAGATATATCCTGATCATTAGACATAACAATAGATTGTCGTTTAGGTATATTAGTTTTATTTACAGATAAAACATAGATAGTACATTGCTTTTTATCTTCGCCATGTGTCCCCTTATGCATGAGAACTATAGGAACATTATCAGAATATTCTCGCAGTTCTATAAAAACTGTTATGCCTACAAGTTGTAAATCCCTACGTATCTTATAAATCATCCAGTTTAAATCATTGTTTCCTAGCATCTGCAAAACAATAAAAAAAGATATATTATAAGGCTTTGTTAATATTAAAATTTCCTTTAAGTTTTTTTTAAATTCTTGTTGAATTAATAAACTTAAATAGTAACTTTGTATTAGTTTATATTTATCGGACTTTTCCATAAAGTTTATAATGCCCTCTCGAACATTTGTTCCTATTTTCCGTTTGATGTTAGAAATATGACTTTCAATAGTTCTTGTCTCAACCTGTTTATCCTCATTTGATAAAAAATTAGCTACTCCTTTTATGTTCTTCCCATGCATAATGCATGCTATTACATCTATTTCTCTTGATGTAAATCTAATATTGTTAATTACACGTAAATGTTTTTCATATATTTCTTGCGGACACATAGTCTTTATCTTCCATAAAATCTAATTTATTTAAACTATTATTATTCTATAAGGTTAAAAGACATCGTCATATATGGATCAGTCAAAAATGCCTTCTCTCACATGATCGCTTCTCTTATCAATTACCAGTTACTACCTAACAAACCGTCTATCGACTCTTTCCTTAATTCTTGACTTATTTTAATTCGCTATTCACGTTAAATTATATAATTGTCCTAATAGGATACATTTAAATAACAATCACTCGCTATAACCAATCCTGCCTAAGAGGCTGTCTTGAAAGTGGATTGATAACAACAATAATACACTAATTCATAACAAACAGTTTAAAATCTATATAAAAAACAGTAATTTTGCTAAAACATGTAAATTTTTTAGACATAAAATAGTACTAAAAAAGTAACATGTTGAAGTACTATGTAATTAGATAATTAGTCTTTCAAGACAGGTTCTAAGTCAGATCTCAGTTTACTGTTCTTTAAATAATTACTTACTTGATTCCAGTTAATTATTTGTTCTAACTTAAGTACATTATCTTTACTTAATCTGTCTCTTCCAACAACTGTAAATATATCCATTCTAATAATTCTTAATGATTATAATCTCTTCATTAATATCTCTTTCTTATTATTGACTACTTAATTCAGTTATTTTCAGAGGTCTTTAATAGATAAATTTTTACATTAATATCTACGTGTTTTTTACTTATGTATAATACTTACTGTTTTTTTAAGAGTTGTAATAATTCTAATTTAAGTTTTAATACATTCTACCAAATTAGTAAGGTCAGGGAGTTAAATATTGTACTTAAGTTACTGTAAAATAATCAGCTTTTTCCCTCCATAAATTTAAAAGTAAAGTTCCAAGAGTTATATCTCTTTATGGAGTTTAGTGTACTAATGTGGAGTTAATAGTTAATTACAGGGATCAAAAGCTGATTATTTTATAACAAACGTATTATAATTTATTATAAATGTTAATTATGCAAGGTATAAATACTAATGATTTACATAATATCATAGCTGCTATTAGCACTAAACTATATAAAGCTAATATAGCTGCTGAAATACATTACAGATTAAAATCTCCTTGTTCTGTTTTAAAGAAGATATTTAAAAAAGCTACCACTGTGAAAGAATTGAAGGACCTAATTGCTTTTAGGATTATAGTTAATAAAAAAGAAGACTGTTATAAAGTATTAGATATTATTTACAATATTTATTCTGTTGATGTAAAGAAGTTTAAAGACTATATTACTAATCCTAAGGATAATGGCTACCGTTCCTTACATGTCATAATTAATATCTATAAACGTAATATAGAAATACAAATACGTAGCAGAGAGATGCATAATATAGCAGAATTTGGTACAGCAAACCACGATGAATATAAAAAGACACAGGAAACAAGATTAAGAAAGTTACTCTCTAATTATAGGTTTAATACAGCTTATATTAATATTAACATCAATAATGCCTATAATATTTTGAGTCGATTTAATTGGACTATGTCACAACTCCTTGCATATGAGCAGATACTTGAGAATCTTTGTCATCATTTGGATTGCCGTAACGGAACATGCGAAAAGCGAAAAGTGGACTATCCATCGGATGGCTTTTAGCTGATACGCAATTTTGCTAAATGCGAAACTCCTGAAAGTGTTATGTGTATTAATATCAGCGAACTGTTGAAAAAGTATTTTTGTAGTCATTTTGTTTGTATAAACCACTGTAGTTTTGATAAATAAGCATATATAGTATAACTTTTAATTTATTTTACTATAATGTATTTAAATTACTTAAAACTTTTTCAACAGTCCCATTAAGATAATGGACGTTAATTATTTAATTTTTGATCAAAAATATTTTTGCCGATTTTAGTCCAGTGATCTTGGATATTAGGATTTTGTATTAATTTTTCTTTTAAAGAAACAAAAGCTCCTAGTAAACTGTTAGTGGGTAAATCATCAAGTTTAGCTTTAACAACTAAGCCGCCGATTTCAATTAAACGACGAGTACGAGCTTTTCTTTCTTGAATTTTAAGTCTTGCTTCTTCAGTAATAATTTGAGTTTTTTTTTGTTCTAATTTCAATCTACGTTTTATGACATTATCCATATAGATAGTTTTCATTTTTTATTGTTATAATCATCATGAATCATCAATAAATTGTGGAAGTCAACTTCATAATTATAAGTGCTACAGAAATTCTACAAATTTTTTTCTAAAACAGACTAATGTTGGATACAACTCTAAGATTGCATAGTCTAAGATTAGTGATGGAATAAAAAAGCCATTCAAGATCAAGATAATCCCCATACCTAACCGAACCAGCAAAACTAAGATCAATAAAGACAAATATTTAGTTAAGGAACGTAAGCAACAAAGGTTTCAAAACTTACGCTATGTTATAGCAAATATGCTAAAAACTCTTATTACACAGCAATGTTTTATAGTGAAGCACTTCATAATATCCCTTAATTCATGGGCATTATATCAAACATAGCGTAAGTTTTGGTTTAACAAAGCTCTTTAGAGCGAGGTTAACGCAATATATAAACCTGAAGGTTTATTATTTGCTTATTTGTGCTGATTCAATGGATGATGAAAAACATTCATGCTAATGTAATGCAGGATTGTAATAATCATAAGAAGAATCATGGCAATACAGTTTGCAAGAATAGAAATAGTGAGTAGGAGTTCAGGAGGAAATGCTTGCCTGAAAGCTGCCTATAATGCCAGGCTGATTATTAAAGATGAGAGAACTAACGTTACTTATAATTTTAGCAAAAAAGGCGATAATGTTTACCATGCAGTATTATTGCCTAATTATGTAGATAAAAGATTTAAAGACCCAAGGGTCTTGATGAATGAAGTAGAACGTCTAGAGACAAGAAAAAATAGTCAATTATTAAAAGATATAGTTATAGCACTGCCTGATGATAAAGAGCTAGATTTAAATGATAGGATAGCCATTACTCATGAAATAATCGAAGAGATGGGGTGGGTAAAGAATGGTCTAGGAGTTCAAATTGATATTCATCAGCCACATGATGGAGATAAGAATTGGCATGCCCATTTGCTTGTTACTACCAGAAGATTCACAGAAGATGGTAAATCTTTAGGAGCTAAGGCAGTAGATTTAAATCCTAAATTTGCCAAAGTTAAGGGCAAAGCATTCATTATCCCAGAGGAGGAAATAATACATAAGAGAGTTAAAGAAGTAATCAATAAATATTTTGCTAAGTTAGGTTTAGAAATCCAAGTAGACCCGATAAGTTTTATGCCTCAGCAGCATGTTGGTCCTACTAGAATGCGAAGTATTATCAATGAAATAGCTGAGCAAAATAAAATATGTAAATTAGCTCATCTGGAAATTATTAAAAATAGTGATGGAGTGTTAAATCGTATTATTCGTCATCAAGCTATTTTTACTAAATTGGATATAGAAAAAGCAATAAAAGAGATTCCAGAAGAAGTAGAAAAGTCAAAACTAATAAGGGAGGTATTAAATTCAGATAGGCTGGTAAAACTATATAATGAAGATGGCACGGATACTAAATACTATACTACTAAAGACATAAGGGATGAAGAATTAAGGTTACTTAGAATAGCATATAAGGTAAATAACCAGATTCATTTTAATAATATTATTAAGCTTAAAAGTGCTATCGATAATCTTGCAAGTGTTAATGAAGCACAAAGAGAAAGTCTACAGCATATTTTAATTAATAATCAAGGGATTAGGATTTTACAAGGTAGAGCCGGTACCGGTAAGTCACAAGTACTTGTGCAGGCTTATAAAATTGCCACTAATCATGGGCAAAATATTATAGGGCTTAGTCCTACTCATAAAGCAGCATCAGAGCTTAAAAGTAAAGGTTACCGGCAATGTTATACAGTAAAAGGATTTTTATTTAAATTATATAATGGCAAAGCTGATCTACCAAGAAATAGCCTGCTAGTAGTAGATGAAGCAGGGATGGTAGGTAATAGTGATTATTTAGAATTACTAAAAGTAGCAAGGAGTAACAATTGTAATCTAATACTGGCTGGAGATGAGAGACAACTCACTTCCGTTGAGCGAGGAGGAATGTTTGCAGTATTGGCTAGTAAATTTGGCTCATATGAGTTAAGTAGAATTAGAAGACAGAGTAAAGCATGGGCAAGAGAAATGGCTTCATGCTTTGCAAGATCAGATATTACTGGTGGCTTGCGTTTACTTGCACAACATGATGGTTTAAAGATTGATCATACGCTAGAAGAATCAATGGCAAGATTAATTAATGATTGGAGCAACAGCAAATTTGCTCTAAATGAGCGTTTAATAATTACCATGCGTAATGCTGAAGTAGATAGTATTAATCAAGGCATCAGGGAGTTACTAAAAGCTAGAGGCTTACTTACCGGTAAAGAATATAGACGTTATCTATCATCTGAAAAGCATGAAGATTATATGGCAGGAGATCGTATTTTGTTTAAAAGTACAAATAAAGATTTACAAATAGAAAATGGTGAATTTGCAACGATAACTTCAGTAAGTAATGATAAATTTATTGCTAAAACAGATAGCGGGAAAGAAATAGAATTTAATCCTCAAGATGTAAGCTTTAAACATGGCTATGCTTCTACAGTGTATAAAGCACAAGGAGCCTCAATTAAAAATGTCTATGTATTACATAATTTAGCAGGAAATAGCAGAAATTCTTATGTAGCCATGACTAGACATATAGAAGAGGTAAAACTTTACTATAATAGGAAGGCTACCAGGAATATGGCCAGTTTAATATCGCAACTTAGCAAAATAGATAATAGGCTATCTAGCATTAATTTTAAAACTTTAGAAGAATTAGTAGCGATTCAAGATCAAGAAAATAAGAGTCCTAATATTATAGATAAAGTAGGTGATTGGTTTAAAGGGGTAGTAGAAGATATTAAGGATAGATTACACAGTAATGATAACTATTACCACTTAAGAGTGAGATCAAGATCATCTGCTAAGGTAGCAGAAATCCTAAGAAGCACTAGCACAAATTTTGCCACAAGCCATAAAGCCCAAGAAGAGCGAAAAAGCTCTTCTTATAACCTTACGAATTGTAATAAACAAGATACAACAATAAGTGTTAAATTACAAGAGGATATTATGGCAAAGAATAAAATAGATTATAATGCTATTAATAAACAAAAAGCAGTAGAATTAAAGCAACGATTATCATTTAAAGCGGAAGAAATAGGTAGAAATTTGCTAGGCAGTCCAAATAACCACTTATCGAGTAGTCACATATTACGCTGGGGAAAAGATGGTAAGATAGCGATGAAGATAAATGGCAGTAAAGCTGGCAGATGGTATGATTTTAGTAAAGGAGAGGGAGGAGATTTATTTACCTTAGTACAAAGAGAAAAAAATTGTGATTTTGTAGAAGCTAAGAAATATTTACAAGATATGGTTGGTATATCAAACAATAGCAAGTTATTAGAAGATAAGATAAAAGAGCAATTTGACCAAAAAGTTAAGAATCAAGATCAACAAGCGAAATATGCTGAAATATCTAAGATAAAGAGAGCTGAAGAATTATATGAAAAATCAGATTCTATAATCTATACGACGCCAAATAATATAGCAAAAAAATATTTATTAGAACATCGTGGAATTAAAAAAATATTAACAGGATATCAACTAAATAATGATCTTAGAACCAATATGATGTGGGACAGTAATAGCAAACAATATTATCCTGCATTAATTGCTTTTGCTAGAAATAAAGATGGTAATATTACCGGTGGACAATCAATTTATTTAAACAAAGAAACAAATAATAAAGCTGATATTGAGGTTAATAAACGTTCATTTGGTAGAATCAGAGGTTCTTTTGTTGAGATTAATAAAACTAACGAACAGCAGAACGTACAAAGCAGGAACGTACAAAGCAGTAAAGATGGCAATAATTCAGTTAGTAATATAACGATTATAGCAGAAGGGGTAGAGACCGCTTTAAGTATTAGGGAAGCTGGTATTAAAGGCAAAATTCTTTGTAGTTTAGGTGTAAGTAACATTAGGAACTATGAGCCTATCAAAGGAGAAAGAATAATAATTGCTGCCGATAATGACGGCAAAGACGCAGTATCAGTTAATACTGTAATTAAAGCACAGGAAGAATTAATTAGGCAAGGAGCGACGGTAGCAATAATACGACCACCAGAAAAAGGCGATTTTAATGATATGTTAAAATCCCAAGGAGCAGAATCTATAAACAAGCTTATAGAAGCTGAAATAGCAAAATTAACAGCAGCTAGCAAAGTAACAGAACTTAAATCATCCTTAAAAGCAAGTGATGATAGAAAATCACAAATTAAATCTATAGAATTATTATTTTCAAAATTTGCAAATAACGATAATAACGGACTAAATAATTTGCAGCAACAGCAAATAAAAGCTCTAGCAAAGTTTGGCACAGCAGAAAATATCGATACTGCTTTACAAATCTACAGAGAAAAAGGTATAGATTCTTGTACTGCTTATAGTAACAAGATTTGCATAGCAGCAATAGAGCAGAAGATACAGAAAGATTTACAAATTATGCAGAATAAATTTGATCCTAATTATAATCTTGGTGATAAAAAATTTTGTGATATAGTAGTACATGATTTTCAAGGCAAAAGCCATCTCGTCCCTGAAGATTACTTAAATGCCATAGGAAGAGATAAACAAGTAATGCAATATATAAGTCCAAGCTCAGAAATAGGTAAAGAAATAAGAAGTGCGGTAAAGCAAGTATCTGAGATCAAGCTAAATCAAGGAATAAGAGTTTAGAGTGTAGTGTAATAATATTTTATCAAGTTAAAAAATATAAATATATGAGTGAACAAGGAAACCTGCTGGGTGATCCAGATAAGGATAAGAAGAAAGCTAAGCATGATAAGATATTTCGTAAGGCACTAGAGAATCCTCTAGTTGCCCATGAATTCTTTAATGCACATTTGCCCCCAAATATTAAAAGTTTAATAGATTTTCCTAGTTTAGCAATGGAAAATACCACTTTTGTAGAAAGCTCTTTAAAAGATTCTATCTCTGATGTTTTATTCTCATGCAAATTTGATAAACAAGACGGATACTTATTTTTGCTTGTCGAGCATCAATCAAAAGCAGATCATTTTATGGCTTTTAGGTTATTTAAATATATGATTAATATTTGTGAGCGATATTTAATACAAAATCCTAAAGCTAAGACTTTACCATTAATATACCCGATGATATTTTTCAATGGTCAGGAAAAATATAATGTTGCAAGGAATTTGTGGGATTTATTTACTAATAACAAATTAGCAAAAGAATTATGGATTAATGATTACCAGTTAGTGAACGTCCATGAAATTCCTGATGAAGAGTTTAAACAAAGGATATGGTCAGGGATATTAGAATTTTTTCTCAAACATATACATGAGAGAGAGTTGTTAAAAAGATGGCAAGAAATATCAGATATATTACCGGAATTAACCAAAATAACGATAGGTTATGATTATCTAGAAATGATATTATATTATACATTGACGAAGATAGAGCAAGCTGATAAAATAAAGCTAAAGAATTTATTATCAACAAAGTTAAATCCGGAAATAGGGACAAGGCTTATGAGAAGTTTAGCAGAGCATTGGCAACAAGAAGGGAAAGAAATAGGTATTCTTGAAGGCTTACAAGTTGGTGAGGCTAAAGGTATCCAAATTGGTGAAGCTAAAGGTATCCAAATTGGAAAAGCTGAAGGTATCCAAATTGGAAAAGCTGAAGGTAAAGCTGAAGGTAAAGCTGAAGGGGAATATAATAAAGCAGTAGAGGTAGCAAAGAAAATGTTAACTCAAGGTTGTAATGTTTCTTTAATTTCTAGTGTAACCGGTCTTGATGAAGCTTTTATTAGTTCTTTAGAGTAAACATATTTCTTGTAAAATTTACTCTGCTGTTTGAAAAATAATTTATAAAAAATTCTGAAATGACAAAAAAGTTTTTTATACACAGCTTACCTCTAAAACTCGTATACTAAATTAGTCCGTCCGCCAAAACTCAAAAAAATATCACTTGTGGCACTAATTTCCAAAAACAGGGCAATTTTAGAGCAAATTACTATGATTTTGAGGGCTAATTTTAAATTTTTGTATCAAAAAACACACTATGTCCCAAAACGTACTCAATTTTCTCGTTGCCATTTTTTTGTATTTCCATAAGCTTTTGATATAAAACCTTTCATTTTCTTATGGATTTTACTATTACTTTTTGCCTTAAAACCTAGTATCTATAAGGTCTGTAGAGTTTTGGCGGACGGACTAAATTAGCGATTTAAAGGGGCATTATAGTAGGATTTTTCTTTATAAGGTAATCCCCTATCAAACAATTGAAATCTTTTAAAAATACCATTAAAATGGTTTCTATATTTTTGCATTTAAATCAAGTTTGTAAATTCATTTGTAATTTAGTAATTGGGATGTTACCCGCAAGTTTTACATAACAGGTAAGATCTTCTAGATTCATAATTTCAGATGGCATTACTAATAATTTTCTTTTCTCTAAGCTATGCATATTTACTCCATCACGCATGGAGTTAGCACCATAAGAGAGATTCTCTTGAGTTTCAATAATTTCTTGCTCACCAAGCATTAAAGCTGATTTATGTGCTGTTTGTTGATCACTTACCCGAAAAATAAATTTGCTACCAAATAAATCAAGCATTGAAGCTGTTCCAGCAGAACCATATATCTCCTCTAATTGATGAATGTTTTGCATACCTGCAACAACGCAGCCACCATATTTCCTGCTTTCAGCCAAAGCTATAGGGAGTGAAGATATCTTTTGTAAAGCTGGCAGCTCATCAATCACAAACCACATATTACTATGAGTATTATTGATGTTCCTATTCATTAATGCTTTTATCGCTATGCTAATCCATGCAGCAATAAGTGGTCGAAGCATTACTCTTTGATTAGGAGTACTAGTTATAAATAACCAACCTTTGTCCGCAGTAAACCACTTTCTAATACTAAACTCACCTTTAGGCTTTAAATGTTGCAACACTTCAATATTTTTACTAACAGTTGCTTGAATACCTGAAGAAGTCTCAGGGGCACTACTGCTAATTATACCAGATACTGCACTATTTTTAAAACTTTTTGCAAATTCTTTATTATTTGCATAAAGAATAGTATTTATTAGCTTTTTGATGTCTTTACTATCCTGATATAATCTTAATCCTTCAGCGAGTACCAACTCAGCACTTTTAGCAAAAAAATCATCTAATTTGGGATTATAGTTACTAAAGTTACTTGCCATATCATTATAATCCCAAATTTCATGACAATCATTCCAAGGCAACCAATGCTCTGTATTCTCTTGCAAAGGATTAAGTAGCTTATCACATTTGGGATCAAAAAATCGATCAGTAAAGCTACCTGTTAAATCAACAATAATTGCTCTACCTTGCTCTTTTCTAATCTGAGGTAATAGCTCATTTAACATATTAGTTTTACCACTACCAGTAGTACCGGTAATAAGAATATGCCTCCTTTCGCTATTTTTAACTAATGGCAATCCAGAAAAACAAATATTAGCAGCTTGTTTGTTTTTATGAAGCATTCTCGCTAAAGTTTTTGCTTCCACCAAATCTGCTCCCCTGATCTTATCTTGTATAACAGCTTTTTTACCTCGATACATAAAAAAGATGATGGCAGTAAACATGCTAATAGTAAAAACAATAATACCTTCTGGCCAAGCTGAATGCAATAAGAATTGCCCAAATTGATTGATATTATGCGAATGCGGTGTAACATGCCAAAATTTATGCACAAATTCTTCAGCATTACGATAAACCCAAGCTTTTTGTTCTAAATAATAGAATTTAATACCTATTTGGCTTATAGGGTAAAAATACTCTCCTATGGCAAGTTTTAATTGTGCGTATCGCTCTATGATAAAATAATATAAGCTTACTAAGGACAATTTCTGATATGTACGCCACATTAGCCAAACTACAGTAAATATTAATCCAATAGTTAAAGCATTAATACTGCCTTGCCCAAGCATTCTCATCTGATGAGCAAAAATCTGTGAACCACGAGTAAAATTATTTTGATTTTGTTGCATCAAATTACAAATTATCTTGCATTATCTTTAATTTTTCTTCAAACTCGTCAGCCCTTAATAGGATTGCCACTCGTGAGTACTAATTTTCCTATTTTTGATTTAGCCCACTTAACTTGCTGCTCATCATCACCATCAATAAATATTAAAGCTTTTCCCCAGCTTATTTTCTCCAAAGGATTTACATTTGTGCCAACTTTTACTATGATGTTTCCTGCTTGATCTTTTACATCTGTCTTTTGTATAAAGCTCGGATCATAGTGCCAATTTCGGTTTATGCTTGCTTTTGCTAGAGCCAATACCGGAGTTGGTCTTGATATTTTTTGCTGTACCTTATTTTTAAATTCTTCCTGCATTTTCTCTAAAACGCCATTTTGTTTTGCTATTTGAAGTTTAGCCATAATGACCTCTAGTAATGACTCTTCAATAATTGGAAATACATGACCTTGGACTTCATAATCTCTAATTTCTATTTTAGAATTATTATCTATGCTTATAGCCAAATTATTATTGTGTGCATTTACATAACTTACCTTCAACATAATAACAAATAAAACAAAGGAACTTATAATAATAATTTTTAGATCTAAATACCCTGTCATATTTTGCCACGTTTTTAAGCTGTTAGCAACGGAAGTAAAATGATACAGAACAACGGATAAAAATTGATACAGTATTATCATTCAAAATTTATGCTATGTTGCTCCAAGATGATTTTAACCCCTATAAAAGTATATTTTGATAAGGAATAACTGTAATAATATCTCAATATTAAGCAATTAATTATTCAACATAGCATAGTGTGTGCTGTATTAATTTTCAACCATTGTAATATTAGAAATCTGTATCATTTTTCAGCCGGTATTGACAAAAAAAACTCTCTCATCCAGTATATTATTGATGGCATCTGTAACGCTCATTCCTGCGATCATTCTATCTTCTATGGCTTGGTAATCCCTAGCATTAGTAGATGTTAGCATCAGAGTAAATGGGTCTAACATTAACCTTGCTACAACTCCGTTAACACTTGGTCCATAAATCGCTGCTTCACTATAATGCGGCGGGTTTGAATGAATTGATTGTAGTAAATTTAGCTTCCAGTCCTCATCGACAAAACCTGCAAGCTTAGGGCTTGCTCTCATTGCTTTAAAGCTCTCAGGATTTTGCTTTAAAATAACTTTATGTGATGAGTTCTCAAAAGCTTTTTCAGCTGCTGATCCTTCCTCTCTAAAGTAATCAGTTAATTGCTGAGTAGCAAGAGTAATTGAGCCGTTATATTTTCTTGCAATTCTTCCTGCTTCTTCAATAAATTCTCCAGATCTTTTGCCAGATAGTAATTTCCATGCTTCATCAATCATGATTAGAAAAGGACGCTTCCTATCACCTTTAACCATGCTCTGGTTAATATGAACAATCATGATTTGTACAATTACTGCAAGTAGTGCCGGGCTACTACGAAGATGATCAGTTTCAATTACTACTATATCTGCGTTTAAGGATAATTTTGCCTTACCACTAAAAAACTTGCCATATTGTCCATCTCTGGTGAACGGAAATAACATATTACCAAGTTCCTGTGCGTAAGATTCTTCTCTTTTAAGCAACCAATCTGCTATGTCAGTTATCTCAACTTTATTGCCTTTTTCTTGCCACACAGCTATTAACGCCTTTTGCAGCATTGGTTGTTGCAAATCATTAGTTCCATATTGCGGAGCTGCCATAGTAGCTAGAATCGATGGAAAACTTGCTAAAAAATCTGCCTGTGCTTCAATTGAGCCTTCGCTGCCGTCTGCTGGAATTTCTGAAAATGGATTAATAGAAATAGGATTTTTTACATCAAATTCAATATAATTACCGCCCAGTAGCAAACAGGTTCTTTTAAATGATCTACCATAATCAAGAACAAACACTTTGCCGCCAGTGCCTAAGACCGATAGCATTAGTTCTTGCATAAACACTGACTTACCAGAGCCTGGCACTCCTGCTATACAAAGATTAAAATTTTCATTTGGAGTTGCAGCTGTGCTATATAAATTTGAGCCAATTAATGCTGAGCCAAAGGGAGACCAATACATTATCTGTCCTCTTCTACCAGTAAGCAGCATTCCAGGAGAGCTTAAATCCCCTTTCCATTCACCAATAATAGGAAGTAACACCTTACTTTCTGAAGCAATAGTTTTTATGCCTCTACCAAGATTTGATAATGCTATGCCAACTCCCCGAGTCTTTTTATTAAATATGTTATTGAATCTATTAAATTTACCCACTAAAGAATTAGGTGCTGCTTCAACTAACTGCATCGGTAAACTAGCAAGTACCACCGCTAAATGATCATATTTACAAGGGACAAAATACCAACCACTTCGACGAAGCTGTGAGCAAAACTGTGATGCTGCCCCTTTGGCTTTGTTCTTCTTATCCCACATAATGACATTTAAGTGGATATTTACTACTCTATCGCCACTTTGCAAGCACGCTACTGCTCCTGCTAAATCTTGTGCTTCACTAGCTAAGTTAGGAAAGAATTTACCCATCCCAGCATTAATATTTCTCTCTAAAGCTTCTCTTTTAGTAATTGCTGCTGTTTTTGCTATCACTTGATTAGGCACTATTTGCAAACCAAAATGAATCAGAAAATTTGATCTAATATATTCATCTCGTCTTAGCTCATTACCTAAAAACAAATCCATGGCTGATAAAAGCCACTCTGCCGGTCTTTTTCCTGCCTCTAAGCTTATAAATATTTGATTATCATTAAGACTTACATAATCTTCCTTTTCATATAAAGAAAAATTACCAGGTAAAATCTGCTCAGATAATATTTCATAAGGATTAAGTTCAGGATGTTCTTCTTCCCTCCAACCAAATATTAAACGGACAAATTTTAATAGCAATGTTGCCTCAACATTGTAAGTAGCAAGCCCAATTGATTTAAATGTATCTTGCAATACTTCTCTTCTTCGTATCATCTCATTAATATCAATCGTCAGCGTCGGAATAGTTACGGAAATTAATAACACGACATCTTTGATATTCCCCTCTGCCTTTGCTTTTTGCTCTAAAAATTTTGTTCTTCTACTACTAAGCTCAGCAAAAATTGTCCCTTTTCTATGTAATTGCCAGTTATCTAGATATTCTCTTATATGATCAGAGCCAATCATCAATATTTGAAAACTACTTCCTGCCGGTAAATTCTCATCACTTTTTAAAAATTCAGCTATCTCTCCTTGAGCTTGCAAGCTTGTCCCAACCAGTGGCCAGCCAAGCAGGACAAATCCTACTGAAGCTCTATTAAAAAACAAGCTACTCTCCTCATCATATGATTCATAAACAAAATGTTTAGCTAGTCTTTCCCGAGCAAAATCTTTATCAATTCCTGATATCATTATTATACCTTCCAAAGCATCTAGTAGAGCATATCGATTTAAAATTAGGCTTGTCATTATTATTATTTGGATTAAACATATTCTGATCAGCCATTTTATTTACTTCATATAAAGCTTTACATTTTAGTCCTTGGGGCAGCGGGCAATCAAAATCGCTTCTATATGGCATCAACTTACAATTAGCAACGCTAAAGCTTAACATCGATAACAAAAGCAGATTAATTATTTTATTATTCATTAAAAATTACCCGGATGTTGTTGTTCTGACTGCAAATCAATATCCGTCATCTCATAATCATCATTATCCCGAGTAAAACGTTCTTGCAATTTAGTTTTTGCCTTAGTAAAACTTGTCACTTTATTCCCGGCATAATTTTGATAATTACTATAATTTGCTTCCTTTTGCGAATAATCAGTAGTAGTTGGTGGTAGTACTCTATCTACTTTAGCAGCTTCTTTATTCTCTCTTAAATTAAAACCTTTTCTAAATACAACATCTATTACTCTACCTGAAGTGACAACAATTACCGGACTCATACTTTCTGCTCGTTTAATTGCAAAATCAGCAAGCTTTTCTAAAGCATTACCGGTACCGGAATAAACACCGGCTTTAAGAGAGTCAGCAGCTTTTAAGGCATTTTGCTGACCGGTAATCGGTGACACCGGAAATATGCCATTGCTTGCCTGGTTCTGAAAAAATTGTGCTATCCCGCCAAGTACGCCGTTAAGCACCGCCATCCTTGCTACATCTGATGATCTATCAACAACTATCCCTTTAATTCCAGGTCTACCATCTTCTCCTATTAACCATCCTTCTACCGGTTTTTCAATGATCTCTCCATTACTATTTAGTAAAGATACCGTCTCTAACCGGCATTTAGCCCGCTCCGATGATATATCCCCGCTGCAAGAACCAATTAAAATTGCTTCTTTGATTTGCTCCGTTTTATAGCCTTTAGAAAAAATAGCTGTATCAACAAGCCTTATCATTATGGGCTCAGGCGAAGCTGCATTATTAGTGCCAGTTCCAACCACCACACCAGTAAGCAGCACCCCCCGTGCAAAGCTACCAGTAGTAATATAATCTTTAAAATCTTTTTTGAGTTCCACATCAGCTCTTTTTACGTAACCAAGTAATCTTTTTACTGGAGCAGTAGGAGCAGCAGCAATGCTTTGCTCAAAGTTATTATCTAATAAATCTTCTATCTTTTGATCATTATTAAAATCATTGCCATCATATAATATAGTTTCTTTAAGAGGCTTCTCTAATGATTCTAACTTTTGACTAAAATCATCAATTTTAGTTTTAGTTTCTAAATATTTATTCTCTATTAGCTTTTCCAAATGATTCTGCATGTTTTTGACTTCATTTAATATTTCTGCAGTCCATTTAGCCCTTGGATCTATTGCCTGCTCTATCCCTGATATTTCCCTTGATTGTCTATCTTCTTGTAAACCTCGGGAAGTTTTGACCTCATTTTCGGCAAATTCATAAAATACCAAAACCATTATCACGCCTATGCAAGCTAAAGTTACTAATGGTCTGTTTTTAATTATCTCTATGAGTTCTGATAATCTTTTACTAAATGTAGATGGTAATTTATGATCCTCTACTGTACTTTGTAATTCTTCCTGCTTATTGAACTCTTGATCCATTGCTTTTAATCAATATCCTAATTATCTAACTGATTTTCATACCACTAGAGACCCACTCTAAATAAAACCCTAAAATAATACCAATAGCAACGATTGCTCCAGCAAGCCTTAAATTACCCCTGACCACTGCCCAGATTGATGACAAAATCGTTGCTCCTGATATCCCGATAGTTTTCAGTTTACCGGTAGAGAGTCCACCAATGCGGTCTAACTGTCCTTCTAATGTTTCTCCTAAAGCTACTTCAGATAGTATCACATTTACACAAAAAATTAATAATACCGGCAATAAAGGATATATTATTCTTAAACACTGTTTTTTATTTTCTTTTTCTATTACATCTTTGTTTTTTACATTCATGATGCTTCTCTTCTTTGTTATTAGTTAACTTTATTACTTCTTGTTCTAAACCAAACTTAATAAGTCTAATTGGTGTTGGTTTGATTTTAGTAAAATTCAACATTAAATCTTGGACCGTACCATTTTCTCCAATTAGAGTGAGATACAGTTTACTGCTATCTTGCTGTGGCAAAATAAATAAACAACCTGAATTATGCACTGCTACTTCTGCGGCGATTTGAGGATGAATAAAAATATCATTGATCTTTTCTCCTTCTATGTTAATTCTAGTTGGAGCATCTTTAGCTATTTGCAGCTCTAACAAAGAATCAGCATGTAACATATAGCTTATCCCATAAGCATTACTACTAAAGCTTGCAAGCATTATTCCAATAAACACTACTAAGATTTGTAACTCTGACTTCAAACTTTTCATTACTTATTTACCTCTTCTTCTTTAATTCCTGTAAGTAATAATAAATGATTTGCTCCTCGCTTATAGGTTAACAAATAAGTTTTATCAGTTGCTATATGCTTATTCTCAGAAAACCAATAACGAAATGTTCCATTAATTAATACTCCATCCTCAATGACTTTTACCTTTTTAGGAAAAAATACTGAGCAAATTCCAGAGCCCTTAACAAAATCTAAATGTTCCTTAAAAAATTTATCCAGCTGCTCTGTATTACTAGACACCACCTTCATATCTGCTATTTGCCTCTCTACTTCCTCAGGCGAAGTAGTAAATAATTCCTTCATTACAAACACTGCCCATTCTTTAAGATAAGTCTCATGATAGCTTTTGGATGATACTATCATCCGACGATCTGGCTCTATTGCTGGAATTAATAACCATTTTTCTTCCGTGCTAATTGTTTTAATCATCCCAAGAAGACTCGTAACTGCAAGCAGCAATGTAATAAGCAATAATCTCTTATTATATTTAACTAGCTGCTGAACCCCGCTTTGCTTAAATAAATGATCCATTACTTACCTACCTTTTTACCAAGTAAATTAGGATAAGAAGTAGGAGCATATAGCCATTTCTTAGCGACTAAATAACTCTTAAGTACAAAATATTCCGATAATTTTTTAAACTTCTTAAATGCATAACAAAGTACAACTCCAGCTATAATGCATATCATCCCAAGCTTAGCATGTCCGCTATTCAGTAACACTATCCCAGGTACTATACCAAGTAAGATAACTAACCACTCATCTAAGCTTAAGGCCATATATTTTAGGGGAGTAGAGAGTGACCAATATAATCTTTGATTAGCACAATTATTATTCATATTAATTAAGTGATATTTCCATTAATAGATAAGTTTTGCTAGTCATGACATTAACATCCTAATTTTTACATTGCCAGTGGAGTTTTAAGCCATAATAAAAAAAACTGTAATTCATATAAAACTGTGGATATCTGGAGATAGAATCTATAGCTCTATCCATGAATTTGTTGATAACTAGCAGTAATTTTGCTAATATTAACGAAATAAATTATTGGTGAGTTGTGTATGTTTAGAAATGATGTAGAGTTAAAACTAGAATGTTTAAAACTTGCTATCCAGTCTTGCTGTAGTTATGATGCTGTGGATATTGCAAAACAATATTATCGTTTCCTTATAGAAAATAATGAAAATGTACCAATTCAATTTTCTATCAATAAAGTAAGTTTAAATTAGGTTTATTATTAATTTTACTTAAAAGATTCTGATCCTAACAAATCTATAATTTCCTGTACACCATCAATTTCTTGATGACTTTGATAATAAGCAATTATTTCTTCTTTTTTATTCGGTTCAAGCTGTTCATTATATAAAGGCATACTATATTTATCTAACATCTTGTAAATATATGGATGTAAAATTTCCTGGTTTTCATCTACATAATATAATACCCTATGTAATAATAGATTTTGAACAATATCATACAGTTTCATATCTTCAAATTGCTTTACAAGATTTACATAGTTATAATTGTCAAATAATTCTACTAAATCCGGTAATTTACTATCAATAAATGTATTAAATTTGTTCGGCATTATTGCTATAAACTCATTAATCTTGTTCATTATATTAAAATCATAATCATTACCATGATCCTTTTTACACATCATATCGAAAATATGTACCTTAGAATTTGGATTATCATTTAAAATTCTAACCAAAAAAGCATATTGATCAATATCAACATGAGGGTATGTATTCTTTCTAGGTACAATAAATTCAAACTCATTACTCATAGGATCTAGTGATACTAATTCTTTAAATACATTACGTATTTCATATGCAATAGAAGTAGTATTTCTTGGTATGCTATAAGGCCATAGTTTGGTTCCTTCTTCTAATCCTGTCTCTATATTATTGCAATGTAAATTAACCCAAGATATATTGGTATTATCAACAACATCAATAAGATATTGATATCCTGCATATTCAATCATATTGCCATGAAGATGAATACCAGTGACTTGGCTATATGGCAAACCATCTGCTAGATATCTAGCACCATCAGCTCCTATACTATTATTGCACAAATCTATAAAAAGAATTTTAGAATTTTGTAAGATTTCAGCTAAATATCTAGCTCCTTCAGCTTCTATATCATCCCAAGCAAGATCAATATACATAATGTCACTATTTTTAAGTGCTGGTGCTAAATATTTCATACCTTCATCTCCTATGTAATTTAGACGAAGATCAAGATCTAAAACTTTAACCTCTTTTAAAAATTCAGCTAAATACTTAACACCTGTAGTTCTTATTTTTTCTGCATGTACATTTAACTTGGCAATTTGACTATCTTTAAATGCTTGAACTAAATATTGAATACCATTAAGTTGCATAATATGATTGTAAGACATTTTAAGCTCACTAATTTTAGTATCTTTGAAAGCTTGAGCCAGATATTGAGCATCATCGGCTTCTAAGTTTTGACTATCAAGTGTAAGCTCAGCAATTGCAATATTTTGAAAGGTTTTATTTAGATATTGAGCACCCTTAATGCCTATTTTATTATTATGGATAGTAATATGAATATTCTTAATATCACAATATGATCTTTGAGATATATACTTATTAACATCACCATCTTCTGTGTAATGGATATCAAGATAAAGAGACCTCATTTTAGTATTACTCAGCATCTTATTTAAGTATTGTGCTGCATCGCTTCCAATTTTATTTTCACTCAAATCAAGTTCAGTAATTTGTATTTCTTTTAGAGATTCAGTAAGATATTTTACACCTTCATCCATTATATTATTATTTTTAAGATTAAGTGTGGTAATTTGAGTGTCTCTCAAAATTTGAGTTAAATACTTAAGACCATTACATCCTATGTTATTATTACTAAGATCAAGTCTAGTAATTTGAGTACCTTTTAGAGCTTGAGCTAGAGATTTAACATCGCCTTCTCCTATATTACTAAGAGATAAACTGTGATTATCTTTTAAGTTATCAATCATTGTTTTATATGGCATATATGTACCCTCCTAGCTATATAAGTTTTACTATATTTATTACTGTTGAACTGTAGAGATCATTTCATTAATGGCTCTTTGCATATATTCTCGAGCAGTATCAGTGGCAAGTCTAGTATAAACTGCCGTTGATCTTGGATCTCTATGATTTAGAAGCTGTCCTATTACATATTGATTTGCTCCGGTCATTGCCATCCAGCTTGGTATTGTTCTTCTTAAATCATGGATTCTTAAATTTTCTATTCCTGCCTTTTTACAAATCCTCTTCCATGCTTTCTTTGGTTCTTGCAAATGACCACTACTGCTTGTCTCACTTGGAAATACCCAAATGCTATCAGATTGCTCTTTCCTGGCTTTTAATATTTCTACTGCCTGATCTAATAAAGGTAAACGGTGAGGATCACCATTCTTAGTATCTGGAAGATATAACTGTTTATCAGCAAAACTAATCTGTTCCCAACGCATAGTAAGTACATTATCCTTACGAACTGATGTATACAAAGCTATTAAGAAAAAGTCCTTCATTACCTGGTTTTGCTCTTCTGATATTGCTGTAAAAAATCGTGGTATTTCTTCCCTAGTTAAATATCGATCTCTAGATTGTTCCTTGTGCTTCTTTATGCCAATAACTGGATTTACTGTTAATAATTCCCATTCTATTGCTTTACTAAATACAGGACTTAAAACTTCAAGAAATCTATTAGCTCCATATTTACCAGTTTTCGTCAATTTATTAAATAATTCTTGAATATCTGCTTTTTGAATGGTTGATATTTTTCTATTATATAAATGTTTTGCATATCTATCTACAGAAGCAGCATAATCTTTCCATCTTTTATTATTAATTTTACTGTATTCATCAAGGTATCTATCATAAAACTCTTTAAAGGTAGGCTCTTTAGATAATCTAGCTTTTTCTTCTATAGGATTATATCCTTGAGCAATTTTCCCTTTTAACTCAGATGCTTTGAGTCTTGCATCAATAATAGATAGATAGGGAAATACTCCTATTTTGATTCTATGATACTTTTTACTAAGTACCACTCCTAAATAAAATATTTTACTACCACCGTATGAGACGATTAGCAATAATCCTTTTTCTTTGGTATCTTTATATATATCTCGCTTTGCTTCTGGAGCTTTTATTTCTTGAAGCATTTCTTTAGTAAAAAGTAATGATTTAACTGGCATAATATTACCTACCATAGCTTAACCGAAATATATATTTAAAACTGTAGTATGTTTTAATTGTAATAGCAAATTCTATATCAAATATAATTACAATGAACTTGATTATTACTTTTACAATATAAACAACTAATAATTGTAATTATTGATTCATAAATTCAAAAGGTCCAAGTAAATTGCAAGGTAAAAATTGATCATAAAATTTGACTCGCTATATGCTCATTATATCCATATCCTATTTTAAAATTTCTAATATTTTTTAAAGATTGACAAATTATTGCAACTCTACTAAAGTTAAAGCATAGTATTGGTAGTAAGAAAAAACCCTTAACATATAAAGAGTTGTGAGGTATAAATTGGTTTATAAGAAAAAGGCAAAAAGTAAGGTAAAACGAACCGTTACATTGACATCGTAAAGGTCAGAGGTTCGAGCCCTCTATCACTCACCATTCTCCATTTTTCGGTATTTCTACAAAGGTATCAAACGGCGAACGCAGCATAAAGTAGAGGTTTTTCAGTGTTCAAAGAAAAGTTAGAGAATATCAATTAGATAGATAAATCAATTCAGGATAAGATTTATAAACCTTCGGTAGAGCAAATCTCCAAATGGTGACCGTTAATAAATACTTCAGCTTCTTTATGGTTGGTCTCATAATCAAAATTTATTAATAACTCTTTTCTTGTGTTTTCATAAATTTTATCCGTTAATATACGTTTACCGGCGTTAATTTTTATTTCAACAGCATTCTCCTTCAAAAATTTAACTCCATTTATTCCATATTGATGATGTATTATTCCTTGCTCCATAGCTTTCTCAAACCGTGGCGGTAAAGAATCAACAGCTTTCTTTATTCTTTATTTTTTCATCAATAATACTATAACAATCTTGACCTTTATATTTTTACCTATACAAGTAGCTTCAGTATTTTTAATATACCCTTTCTCTGGAATATTCCATGAAGTGATATAATGAGTAATTTTATGACTTAATATATGAAGCTGTTGTTTTTTTAAGCTGATAATACTGGTGAATTTTTTTGCATCATATTGCTTAAATAATTGATCTAAATCCTCTGCGTCATTAACCTCTCCAAAATCATTTGTAAAAATTTCTTCTTGTTTTTCCTTACTTAATTGGTTTGCATATTCCTTAGCTTTATTTATGTCATTATTAAGTAAAGCAGCATTTATTCCAATTTCTAAAGTTTCTTCATTTTGAGGGGCGTCTTCTAAAACTTTCTCTACATTTTGTAAAACTTTTTGAGCATTTTTAGAAACAAATTCTTTTGCATCTTCTGCCATTAGCGAGATGCTGGTAGCGTTAAGGACTTCTGTTATTTCTTCTTTTTTTAATGTATTTGCATTATAAATTATAGAATTTGGATCAGGAAAAGCTGCTAAAGTAGATAAATTTTAACTTTTATAAATAACAATATCGTTGTTAGGAATGTTATTTAATAATTACGTGCTATATCCAATTATTTTGTATAAATGGCAACCGAAAGTACAAGTAACTCATATTTAAATCCTTTGCTAAACGTATTTTGTGTGCAATTTTTCTCTCATCTGAAAGAGCATTATATTTAGCGGTATATTTATAAAGCTCAAACCTTTGAACGTGGTAAGGTAATAAATTTTTAGAATTCATTGTCTCTAATTTGTCATTGGTGATATTATTTAAGTCTCGACCTAATTTTAGTAAAGCTTTAAGGCTACCTTCAGGCATTTTATTTAGTAAATTTTCTATATTTTTTGAATCAGAGTGATAACCATAGATAGTCCATAAATTATATATGATTTCTTCCTCTTCAGGTAACCTATCTATTGCACTATTATAATATTTTATAGCAAGTTCTAATTGACCAGTTTTATAATAAACAACCCCTAAGTTATACTGGCACCAACCTATATCTTTGGCATTTACTTGATCATCTATAGTGATATTGCTAAGTGCTGCCGTAAGCAATTCTTTAGCTTCATCTAAGTGATTATTATTAATTAACATGGTAGAGATTGTATATGTAATATTGTAATAATGCTTTATATGAGGTGTTAAATCTTTAATAATTTTATCTCCATACTCCATTGATATAAACTGATTGACTAACTCAAATAAAGTATTGGTATAAGCTTTATGAATTTGAAATTCGTATTGGAAATATATTAAATTTAAATCTATGTTTGCTTTTGACAATATATCTATAAATAATTTTTCTGCTACTTCCAAATGGTTATTCATTATACTGCAATGTATAGCAGTGATCATCCCTTGAAGTTGAAGAAAAATATTTATAAAATTAATAGTTTCGGGTTCTTTATTTACAATAGGAGTACTATAAGTTTTGGGGCTTATAAAAATGCTAATTTCTTTATTCGCTTTTAATGCAACATGATATTTGCTTAAGGCTTCTTTCAGCACTTTATGTTCTTGAATATTTTTATATTCATAATTATCAAATAAAGTTTTTAGTGTATTAAGTTTTAGGCTTGTTACTTGTGGAATACCCAATTTTTTTGTTGTTTTGCTATCTAAAGAGTTTAAAAGAGTTGTTGCTATTTCTGCACTGGCATCTATAGAACTTTTTACATTTTTTGGTTCTATTCATTCCCCCGCTACAATTAAAGACTTTTTTGATTTAAACTCTATTATTTTATTGTGTGACAATGCTATAGGATTAAATTTTGAGACTGCTGAAGATTTAGGATTTTTTATCATAATAAATACTTATTAATAAATAGGCATGCATTATAAAGTAAATCCACTATTTTGTAAAGAAAATACTAATTTTTAATTAAAGTTAATAACTTGAAGCATTTCTATTGGTATTGCACTTCTGCTATTTTAACTCTTAATAAACACCAATTCGTTATCGGATGAGTGTTTAGTACTAAATGCATAACCTAAATATGAAAAATTCTTAAGTAGCTCAGGTGAGTCAATTAGGTTGTTAGCAATAACCTTGATCATCACCCCTCGAGCTTTTTTAGCATTTATACCGATTGTTGAGAATTTACCGTTCCTATTTTCTTTAAAATGAACGTTAACTAATTGATATTTAAGTTTATTTGGGTTTATTACAGATGAATATTCTTGTGATGCTAGGTTGAGTAAATATTTATTTTCCTGTTTAGCAAGAATTTTATTAATATAATTAGTGACTTCATCTTGCCAAAAGTTTGTTAAATTTATTTCATTTAATTTTGTTGCCATTTCTAATCTATACGGCTTAATAGTATCTAGCGGTTTTAAGACTCCGTAAAGTCCTGATATAATAAGCAAATGTGATTGCAGGAAATTTAATTCATGATTAGTTAATTTTTCTATATGTATATTATTAAAAACATCTCCTGCATAAGCAAAAATAGCCGCTTTACTCTCTTGATTGTCAAAATCCTTAAATCTTTCTTTATTTATATGTGCAAGTTTTGCACTTATATTCATTATTTTCGATAATTGATTCTCAGAATAGCTTTGGAGTGTAGAAAGTAGTTGATTAGTTAACGTAAGGGACATTGGGGTCGTCAGCTCCGTCTTGGGAGCTAACTGCTCGAAATTTAGAGTTTTAGCAGAAGCAATAATAGCAAGCATTTCTATCTAGCCGGAGTACTCGGAAGAGATGAAGTAGTGTTAGCGATATTTCTGTTAGTACTATCGATTGTTTGCATAATTGCATAGCTTGGATCACCGTCAAGCTCTACTACTTCTTTGGGTTTCGTAGTTTTTTGACCGGTACAGCCAATTAAAGCTATAGAAGCAAATAAAATCATTAAATATCTTATCATAAATACCCTGTTTTAATTTTACGCTTAAGATAGCTGCCTATTATTATAATGTCAAGTGAGAGGAAAATTTTATTACCCTACCCTATAACCTTTCAGTAATAGTCTAAAGATTCTTCATAATATTTTAAATCTAATTCTGCATAATTTAAATTAGGTTCATCTTCGCTTATTTCTATCTCGGGTTCAGGTTTAGGCTTATCATAATTTTTTCTAGTTTTTAAATAATATTCTAAAGTTTCTTCATATTCCCATCTAGGTAGAGGGTGATTATCGGATTCTTTTTCTAAATATATCATTATTGATGATGTTTTTTCCTTTAAAGATTCATTACATAATTCTTCAACAATAGGATAATATTCTTTCTTATTCAGATACTAAAGGCATGATTGTTGATTTACTATCATTTAAGTTAATTAATATAATCCTTCAAAAAAAGAATCATATTTCCCATTACCTATAATATCGTGATATATAAAAGAGTCTATATTAAGTGCTTGAATAACCAGTTTCCCATCTATCGATAATATTTTTTTGAAGAGTTCTAAATCTTCAATATGAAGAGCTATGGAAAAAATATTATTATTTAGTACCATGCTTTTTATTATTTGCCACTTCTCTTAGTACTATATTTAGCCCATTCCATAACTTATTTACTCCTTAAATAAATTTTTAGGCATTCTGTAATAAACCGTATTATAGAATTTTTCGCTTTCAGGAAATTTGCGTTTGCGGATAGAGAAATTACCGAAATTTCTGATTTCAACACGCTTTTGTTCTTTAAGAGATTCGTTTAAATAATCTAAAATTAAATCTACTGAATCTTTAACATCTTCTTTAGAAAGATAATTCAGCTTATCATGTACTTTATCTATTAAATAATTCTTAGTAATCATTATTAAAAAATCGCTTTGATTCCGTTAAAACTATTTTTAAAAAAACTAGGTGCTATACTATCAAAATCTTCAAGTATTATGTCCATTAATTTTGGTTTTAATTGATAATCTTTAACTAGTAGATTAACATTAATTTTCTGAACTTCCTGTAACCATTTTAATGCAGTATCTTCCGAGCCTATAGCATCCACAAGCTTTAACTTTAAAGCCTGACGACCTGAATATACTCGTCCGTCTGCGAGCTTTTTTACTTCTTCTATAGGAAGATTACGCCTCTCTGAAACAAGTTCAAGGAAGAAATTATAAGTATCTTCTATATTTTCCATAATAGTTACCCGCACTGCTTCCGTCAGTTTTTCGGTAGGATTTGGGACAGCTTTTAATTCACCCGATTTGAAATTATTAAACTTAATCCCCAATTTTTGAGCAAGCTCCGTTATCTCGGCTGTTTGTAGTATTACACCGATTGAACCCGTAATGGTTCCGTTATGGCTGATAATATAATCACCTCCAAGAGAGATTAAATAACCGCCACTTGTAGCCATTGTTCCCATAACTATCACTACCGGCTTTTTTGCGGATATTTTACGTAGAATATTATAAATTTTTTCAGAGCCGACTACCGTACCGCCGGGAGAATTTACGTTAACTATTAAAGCTTTAATATGAGAATCATCGATTATTTTTTTGAGCTTTTTGTCACGCTTTTCGTCTTCAAGAATTATTTCATCTATTAATACGGAAGCTATATAGTCTTCATTACTATTAATAGGTAAAACCTCTTTTGGAGCAAAATCTTTACCGACTAGTAAGAATACGATCGCAGTTAAAATAATAGCTGCTAGCTTCCAAATTAACAAACGAGATTTTATTTGTCTTCTTTCAATTAAATAATCAGGTGTTATACTCATGATTTTATATACTTTTTTAGAATACTATAGTCAATTCAGACCTATACTGTAACAGGCGTGAGGAGCGAAGCCTATAATAATAGGCAAGCCGATTAACAACGAAGCGCAATATAGGTATCAATTGACTATAGACCGTTCTTAGGACGTTCAGGACTCTTCATCATCTCAAAAAACTCACCGTTAGTTTTAGTATTTTCAAGTTTTTTGAGTAAAAATTCCATTGCTTCACTGCTACCCATCGGATCGATAATACGACGAAGAACCCACATTTTATTTAATATTATTTTATCTACTAATAAATCTTCTTTTCTAGTTCCTGATCTAGTTATATCAATAGCCGGATAAATACGCTTATCGGCAATCTTACGATCTAGAATTATCTCGGAATTACCTGTACCTTTAAACTCCTCAAAAATTACCTCATCCATACGAGAACCGGTTTCAATTAAAGCCGTACCGATTATAGTAAGTGAACCGCCGTTTTCAATATTTCTTGCTGCTCCGAAAAATCTTTTAGGTCTCTGAAGAGCATTAGCATCAACACCGCCCGTTAATACTTTACCTGATGACGGCACTACGGTATTATAAGCACGAGCTAAACGTGTTATCGCATCTACTAAAATTACCACATCTTTTTTATGTTCTACTAAACGCTTTGCTTTTTTGATAACCATTTCTGCAAGCTGCACGTGCCTACTTGCCGGTTCATCGAAAGTAGAGCTAACAACCTCCCCACGCACGGAACGTTGCATATCGGTTACTTCTTCAGGTCTTTCATCTATTAACAGTACTATTAAAAATACTTCCGGATTATTGGTTGTAATTGCATGTGCTATATTTTGTAATAATACGGTTTTACCTGTACGAGGCGGTGCTACTATTAATGCACGTTGTCCTTTACCCATAGGGGCAACAAGTTCAATAACCCGTGTACTAAAATCCTTACTATCTTTACTATTATTTTCAAGTTCTAATCCTAATTTTTCATCAGGATATAAGGGGGTTAAATTATCAAAATGAACACGATGATAAGCTTTAGAAGGGTCTTCAAAATTTACTCTATTGACTTTCAGTAAAGCAAAATAACGTTCTCCGGCTTTTGGAGCTCTGATCTGACCTTCTACAGTATCACCGGTACGCAGACCAAAGCGACGAATCTGACTAGGAGAAATATAAATATCATCAGGGCCTGCTAAGTAGTTTACTTCCGGCGAACGTAAAAAACCAAATCCGTCAGGTAGTACTTCAAGTACCCCCTCTCCCACTATTAAACCTCCCTGCTCTACGGATTTTTTCAAAATTGCAAAAACTAATTCTTGTTTAAGTAATGAATTAATATTTTCAATTTTTAATTCTTCTGCTTGAGCTTGTAGTTCCTCCGGTAATTTACGTTTTAATTGTTTTAAATTAATAATATTACCGTTCTCTGCAAAATTATTATGATTGTTATTGGATTCGGTATTGTTAAGTTCTGCTGTGGATTCTTTATTAGTTGTGTTCATTATTTTATTATTAATAGATTATAATTGAAAAGTTGAGTTAGCAATTAAGTTTAAAGGTAAGTAATATACTTATTTAAATTAGGAATCAAATTAGATTTTTAGAAAGTTTTATTTATTCTTGCGGTTTGAAGAATTATTTATCTTGTTAGCTTATAAGAGCTGCCTATGTATGTAAAAACATACTAACAACGTTAATAGCACATTGTCAACCCAAATCGTCATTGCGAGCAGGTAATAATGGTCATTGCGAGAAAATGACGAAGCAATCTTGGGAGTTTATTATTATTTCATGAGATTACCGCACAGCTTACGGTTGCGTAGCTTATGACGACCCTGGTAACCTCTTCTCGCAATGACGGATAAATCAATCCACGTAACTCTAGCAATCCTTTGATTTTAACAATAACACATTTGTATTAAGTAATGGAATGCATACGTTTTTAACTTCATTTAATAAGGCCTCATTGCTTATTTCTTGATTTAATTCGCTGCGTACCGCATCAAATATTTCTCTTAAACTTTTCTCTTCTACCATATATTTAAAAATATATTTAGTGCTTCTAAATATCGACATTGAGATATTAACATTATTTAATATCCCATTATTAATAGTAAAATTAATAGCGTTATTTACTGCTGAAGGATTAGATTCCAAATGTTCATAAATTTGTTTAGCAAAATTGGCAATATTATGGAAGTACGGTATATTATCAAGGTCATCAAGAGAGGCTACACTATCTTTTTGATTTGATACGTAAAATGAATGTTTAATAATATTACCGGTAAGTATTTCGGAAATTGCTTCTCTAGTTACTTTATCCATCTTTTTAACTTTTTGTAGAAGTGAAAAATCTTTTACATAATTTTCCGGTCTTAATAAAATCTTCTCTAAAGGATCAAGATAATCAACAAAATTTAAGTTTGCTTTTTCTACGAATTCATATAACTCAGGAACGGAATAGGCTCTATCCTGTTTGTGCAGGAACATATCATAAACTCCGACGTCACCGTAATTTTGGTAATCTGAAAATAACTCCCAACCTCTTTTATACCAGTTAGTAGCAGGCAAATTATCTAGAATTAGCTTCCCGTTCATTACTTCTTCGACACGGCTTTTAGTATCTTTATTTATCATTTTCATTAAATCCTGAATTTGATAAACACCGGTACGTCCGTATTTAGCATATACCATTAAACCCATACCGCCGGTCGGCTTTAAAGAATCTTTTAGATTTTTTAAACCTTCATCAGGATTTGCTAAATGATGAAGCACGCCGGTACAATTTATATAATCAAATTTTCCAAGTTTTAGATTAGGTATATTTAATATTGAATCATTAATCCATTTAATATTTTTAAAACCTCGTACTTCTGCACGTTTTTGTGCTACTTCCATGCTAGGTTTGCTGAAATCTAGATATATTATTTCGGCATTTTTATCTTTTAACTGCTCGGCAAGATAAATAGTCGAATCACCGGTGCCGCCGCCTGCTATTAAGCATCTAAAATTATTATTAAAATTTTCTTTTCCTTGATATAGAAAATGGTTTAATTCTCCTAAGGACTCACCGCACGTTGCAAGTAAACGTTCTTTTTCTTGATTTGGGTCTCTGAAAGGATAAGGATAATCTTGATAATGCTCTTGTACTTCTGCTAAGTCTTTAGAAATTGTAGTATTTTTTGTTTTCTTTAAATTGCTCATAAATTATTATTCACAAATTATTATTTTTTAAGTTGTTATTATATATACTTGTCTATCTACTCTTTTAGAAGTATATCTTTTATAATTAATTGAATAGTATAATTATCTTGCCAATTATTAGTTTTTAACGTTCCTATTGCGGCAATATTTTTTGCTTTAGGGCTTAATAAAACATCTTCAAATGCAGTTCCTACCGAATTAAAAGCAATAGCAGATAAGGCTTTATTACCAAAGCCTCGCTTATTTGGAACAAGCATACATTTAATATGCTTACTTCCAACGATATCCGCTTTTAATACAAATAAATCATCGAATTTAAATATAGGCTCATGATTTCCTTGACCGAAAGGCTCTAAAGTGTTTAATTCCTCCATTAAAGGGAAATTCACACTATTAACCGTTAAATCAATATCATATTCCGCATGCTTATAATTTTCTAGTTTATTTATACTAATTCTAAAAGCATTATTAAAAAAATTCTGCAATGCTTGTAATTTTTCAGCAGTTACGGTAAAACCTGCCGCCATAGCATGACCTCCGCCTGCTATTAGCAAATCTTTGCTTTTAGCATTGATAATTTCAGCACCAAAATCAATACCTAAAATAGAACGGCATGAAGCTTTACCAATCCCGTCATTTAAAGCTATAACTGCCACCGGCTTATCAAATTTTTCTTTTAATTTGCCGGCAACGATTCCTATAACGCCTGGATGCCATCCTTCTTTTACGATAAATAATAAACTACTATCTTGTTGTGTCAAAGCAATTTCCATCGCTTCTTCTATCATTAATAACTCAATTACTTTACGCTCATTATTATGTTTTTCAAGTTCTTTAGCTAATTTATTTGCCTCATTAGAACAATTAGTAGATAGGAGATTAGCCCCTAAACTTGACTTTCCTACTCTACCGCCCGCATTGATACGCGGACCTAGAATAAACCCTAAATGATAACATTTTGGTATTTCATTAAGCCCTGCCATATCATATAATGTTTTAATCCCTATATTGTGCCTTTGTTGCATTACTTTCAATCCGCTTGCAACAAATGCACGATTTAAGCCTGTTAATTTCATCATATCGCAAACAGTACCAAGAGCCACTAAATCTAGATACTTCATGAGATTAGGCTGAAGCATTGTTTGCGTGAAATAATTTTGCTTCTTTAAAGTCGATAATATTGCAGTTGCAAATAAGAAAGCAACTCCTACGGCTGCCAAATGTTTATATTCGCTTTTTTCATCAATACGATTTGGATTTACTATAGCTACTGCATCCGGTAATATTTCCGTAGCTATATGATGATCGATTACTATAACATCAAGGTTAACATCTTTTGCGTATTTTAGGGCTTCATGTGCCATAGCACCGCAATCAACCGTAATTAATAATTCTGTGCCGTTATCTTTAATTTTTTGCATAGCAAAAGGAGTTGGACCGTATCCTTCAGCTATACGATCGGGAACATAAATATCACATAGTATATTTAAATCTCTAAAAATATTTTTAAGTAAAGCGGCTGAAGTAGCACCGTCTACATCATAATCGGCAAAGATACATATTTTTTGGTTATTTAAAATAGCTGTAACGGTTCTATCTACAGCCTTTTCCATATCAAGTAGATGAAAAGGATCAGGTAATAAATTTTTGATTTTCGGTATCAAAAAATTTTCTACTTCCTCTAGATCATTTACTCTTAATGATACTATCCTAGCAAGTAAATCACTAATTTTGAAACTACGACATAACTCGGTGACTATATCTTCGTTAATCAGTTTTTGCTGCCAGATTTTACCGCTTATAGATGCTTGTGGTTTCATTTGTTTATTAGGCTGTATTTTTGCTGTATATCTCCAAAAGTTTTTGAGCTTCATCATCCGCAATTAAAGCTTCAACAAACTCATCTAATTGTCCGTTTTTAACTACTTCGTCTATCTTATGAAGTGTTAAGTTTATTCTATGGTCGGATACTCTTCCCTGTGGGAAATTATAAGTACGTATCCGCTCCGAACGATCTCCCGAACCTACCTGCCCTCTTCTGCTATCGGCTCTTTCTTGTTCCTTTTTACGTCGTTCTTCTTCATAAATTCTAGCACGTAGAATTTTTAACGCCTTTGCTTTATTTTTATGCTGTGACTTCTCATCTTGCAATGCTACGGTAATACCGGTAGGGATATGAGTTATACGTACGGCAGAATCGGTAGTATTAACGTGCTGTCCACCAGCCCCTGAAGCTCTATAAGTATCGATTCTTAAGTCTTTATCTTCAATTTTAATATCAACCTCTTCAGCCTCAGGAAGTACTGCAACCGTTGCTGCCGAAGTATGAATACGTCCTTGTGATTCCGTTTCCGGTACTCTCTGTACTCTATGAACGCCTGACTCAAATTTGAGCTTAGAGAACACATCTTTGCCTTTTATTGACGCTGATGCTTCTTTATAACCGCCTATTCCCGTATCGGAAATTGCTAATATCTCAAAACGCCATCCTTTTAACTCAGCATATCTTTGATACATATTAAAAAGTACGGCAGCAAAAAGTGCAGCTTCTTCTCCGCCGCTTCCTGCTCTAACTTCAATAATAGCACTTTTACTATCCGCATCATCTTTCGGTAATAAAGCAATTTTTACGGCTCTTTCAAGTTTTGGTAACGAATTTTCAAGAGTGTGTATTTCGTCTTTAATCATTTCTAAAGTGGCATTATCAAGTCCCACTTCTAGCTTAAAATTATTTGCTTCTTCAAGGTCAGATTTAGCCTTATTATATTTTTTAATTTTTGCTACAACATCTTCAAGTTCTGCATATTCTTTAGATGCCTTAACAAACGCGTCTCCCATAATGCCGGAAGATAGTTTGTTGCCTAAATTTTCGTATTTATCTAAAATTTTTGCTAAATTATCTGAAAAACGCATGTTATTTTATTGTGATTTGTTTATGGATGAAATTTCAACGTTATTGCGAGAAGAAACTGAAAGTTTCGACGAAGCAATCTCAGAGATTGCCACGCAGCCTATGGCTGCTCGCAATGACGACTTATATCAACATCAAAGCGGGACGCTCTATAAACTTTTTAAATGCTCCCAAGAACTCAGCACCGACTGCTCCGTCTACTACTCGGTGATCGGCAGAAAGAGTTACGTCCATAATTGTTGCTATAGTTATTTGATCATGCTTGACTATAGCACGTTTTGCACTAGCTCCGACGCCCATTATACAACTTTGCGGTGGGTTAATTATAGCATTGAAATTCTTAATACCGTACATACCGAGGTTAGAAATGGTAAACCCTCCGCCCTGAAATTCTTCAGGGGTTAATTTATTATCTTTTGCTTTCTTTATTAATTCTTTCATTTCACGAGATAGTTCTAGAATATTTTTTTGATTGGCATTTTTAACTATTGGCGTGATAAGCCCGTTCTCAATCGCTACCGCTACTGAAATATCGACATTATTGTAATATCTAATTGCATCTTCTCCCCAGCTAGCATTGGCATTTGGCACTTCTTGTAAAGCTTTGGCTACTGCTAAAATAATAAAATCATTAACCGATATCCTTGTTGATTTATCTTCAGAAAAAGATTTATTAATGTCTTCTCTTATATCTAACAATTTATCGACATTACATTCTATAGATAAATAAAAATGTGGAACTGTTTGTTTAGATTCAAGCAGACGCTTGGCTATAATCTTGCGGACATTATTATTTGGTACTAAACGATATTCTTCAGGATTTCTGCTAACTATTTTATTATGAGCAGTGCTAGAAGTATATGATAAGATATCTTGTTTGACTATTCTACCGTGCGGGCCGCTACCTTTCACGCTCTCAAATCTAATATTTCCCATTTTTGCAAGTCTTTTTGCAAGCGGTGAGGCGAATATTTTACTAGCATCATGTTTTATAACTGTTACCTGTTCTTCTACATTAGCTATATCCTCGTAGGGTTTCGGAAGATTAGCATCTGTTTTCGGTGACGGTGATACACTATTATTTTTTGCAATAAACGCATCAATGTCCGTTTTTTCTTCCCCCTCTTCACTTAACACGGCAATTAAAGAGTTAACAGGTACATTTTGACTATTTTGTGGGATAACTATTTTGGCAAGTATACCTTCGTCTACTGCCTCTACTTCCATCGTTGCTTTATCGGTTTCAATTTCAGCAATTACTTCTCCAGGATTAACTTTGTCCCCTTCTTTTTTTAACCACCTAGCTAGATTTCCTTCCGTCATAGTTGGAGATAAAGCAGGCATTAAAATTTTAATCGGCATAACTTATTTAGATTTGATTTTTTATTGTTGTTATTACACGTCATTGCGAGGAGAGGCAAAGCCTCGACGCGGCAACCTCATGAAACAGTAAAATTCCTGAGATTGTCACACTCTCTACGTTCGCGCGTAATGACGATTTGAGTAGCTATTGCACCTTAATATCAGGGCTAACGATCATTATCATCTGCTTACCTTCCATTTTAGCATGCTGATCGATTTTAACGAGTCCTTCGAGCCCTACTTCTATACGTTTAAATAGTTCTTGACCGACCTCTTTATGAAGAATCTCTCGTCCCTTAAACCATAAAGAAATTTTTACTTTATCTCCGTCTTTTAAAAATTCTTTTATTTTTCTTAGCTTAGTTTCAAAATCACCTATACTAATATTAGGTTTAAATTTCATTTCTTTAAGTACGACGATTTTTTGCTTTTTGCGTGCTTCATGCAAACGTTTTTTGCTTTCGTACTTAAACTTACCAAAATCTAGAATTTTACAGACAGGGGGTACAGCATTCGGTGATATCTCGACTAAGTCAAGACCGGCTCTTTCCGCCATATCTAATGCTTCTCTAATATTTACGACGCCGTGCATTTCGCCGTTTCCGCCTATTAAACGAACTTCTCTAGCTCTGATTTCTCTATTAGCCTTAGGAAAATTATTTTTAGAAATAAAATTTCTCCGTATTATGTTTATAAATAAATATATATTGCATTTAACTTATTTTATTTAAAATTACAAGTAAATAAAATATTTTATCTTTAATTTTATTTAGAAAGCTTTTAAAAAAATTGAAACTACAAGGCAAATTCCAAATATTAATAAACAGATTCGTGTTAATTTAGCGACTCTTGCCTGTATTTTCAAGTTTTTTAGGTCTATAGCATGCTTATGAGCTTGTTCTTTTTGTGCCATATGCATTAATTCCTGTAAAGTACCGGGATAAATACTCTCATACTCACTGATTAAATCAATTGGCGGTAATATATGTTCAAATTTTTTACGGTAAAAATTATTATCAGGTTCGTTTACACTAAAAGTCTTAGCATAACCTTTATTTAATCTATTATTTTTGTTAAAAAAACGTTTAGTCTCTTTCATATTTCTTTTTTATTTTTTGAAATGTATATGATATATTACTTTCAACTATTTTAAAATAATCAATTAATTGCGTTTCTTTTTTTTGCTGTTGTTTGGAGCTTTTCATATTTATTATATTCTTTAGCTCTGCATATACTAGTTTTATAAAACTTTGTTTCATTGATTATACTAAATTTATAAAATCTGTTTTTGGCATTAGCGGTTTGTCCCTAAAATTTATAGCATTATTAAATTTATTGCAACAGGTTATAAAATTTTTATCACATCCGGCAGTAATTTTTACTTCCTCGGCATCTTTAACATAATCCGGTATAATATCCTCTAATATAATCAAATCACCGAAATTGCTTAGAACTTTACTGTTAAAACAATTTTCGCTGAATATAATTTGACCGCCGTTATAATAGCCGTTTTCTTTATCTAAATCTAGTATTTTTAAACTTTCCTTGAGCATTTCTTTAACCTTATATATGCCACTATATAAACTTTATCTATTTTACATTGACTATCTCCGAAAATTGCTCTACATGTTTTGCCATATCGATTAATTATAGTCTGATTATATTTTACCGTTTCGGGTTTTAAATGTATTTTAAAGTTTAAATCGTATTTTGTATATAAAGTGCAATAATATGTAACGAAATGCTCAAAAACCTTGTCAGTATGTATTATTATTTTAACAATAGCATTATTTAAGTCCATTGTCGTCGTAATGCTGTTTTCCTCAAAAATACCTTCAATGATTATATATGGTTTTGTGCGGAATCGTTAAATTCCGCTTCTTTTAAATCTAAACCGGAATTCGGTAAAAACACTCTCTCTTCACTTTTTATAGCATGATCGTTATTTGTTAAGTGTAATTCCTCACCGCTCGCTCGCTCAATTTGAAAACAATAAACAAAATTCGTAAGCTTTGTAATTACCTCTTCAATCGCAATACTCATATAATCCCTCCACTAACTCTATGTTGGATAACGCTATAGAACCGTCATTACAAAGCTATCTATACTAAATCTAACTGCTACGTCAAAAGTAAAATCAGCAGTTAAAATTACATCTTGACCTAAGGGACTTGGTAAGGTCACTATACCATCGTTGTAATCTACAATGCCCATAGTTCTTACATTATTAATATATAGAATTACACTATTATTAACCGGTTTAGTGATAACTCGTTCGTAAGGAGCAATAGGATCGCTATATATCTTCCTTAGCTGAAATTTATTTAAATTACCGTCCCCTTTAGCAATAACTTCGTTAATGCCTCTATAATCTGCATAATTCCTAAATCTCAAAGCAAAATTACTTCCACGTCTTGCTTTAAAAAAGCTATTAAATTGCTCAAATTCCGTACTGCTTAACCTTGCATTTTTGATTAAATATTTCTGACAGTCATAGTTGCGATCTAAATGTCTTGCTTCTCTACCGGATTTAGTTATAGCGTGAGAAGTAGACAATTCCGGCTTCCCAACTGCAAAACTTTCAATAAATTCCGGCATGCGTATATCGTGAAAATTCATAAGATACCTGAGCTGTTAATTAAAAAGGATAAGATCATTTTTAATTAAAGAGCGAAAATCTTCATTCATATCTATATTCCATCTTTTTATATCTATATGTATTGATATATCAGATTCGTCTAGTGCTTCCCTAATTTCAAGCAAAACTTCATAATTAATATCAAATACAAAGATCAAGATCGGAGAATTTTTTTGCATTACCTTTAATCCTTGAACCTTAGGCATAAAATTTATAAGGATATTTCCCAAGTATAGAACGTAATATTAACAAATCTTGCTTTTCAATCTGAACCACTATATTTCTCCAAATTATTTATAAGCTCATTTAAAGCATCAGAAAAATCATCAAAAATACTAATTACTAGTTCTAAATTTTTTTCATTATAAGTATGAACCGTAATGTTACGAATCTCTATAAATTTAAACCATATTCTAGGGTCGGAAATCAACCCGCTAACCGCTGCTTCCCGAAATACATCCTTTAAAATATAAGGTGTTTTGCCGGATTTTTCACAAAAGCGTTTCATTGTTTTCCAAGCTAGTTCATAACAAAATTCAAAAGATTGGATACTGCCGGCTTTATTCTGCTCAGTATGTATCTAAATGTTTACGAAACTCTTTGAATTTCTTCCTTGATTTTAATAGACTACTTATATCTAGCCCTGCGATTAAATGCATTTTATACTCCTATTTTTTGCTTTAATAATGCCTGATAATTCATTACCAGTTTTGTACTGACTAAGTCTTGGCTAGTTTGAAATTCTATTTTATTTGTTTTTATACCAGCAACATTTTCAAATGAGTGATGTTCTATTTTATCGCTTATTTTACTAGCAAGGCTTAGAGCAATATTACGGTTTTTATCATTAGTAAAAATACATATTTCAAATTCCAGTTGCATTATATTTTGTACATTAGTAGATATATTATTAACATTCAATATATTAACAAGTAAGAACGGACATTTTGCATCCTGAACAACAGAAAAATATATTTTATTAATTTTAGTTTTGATTTCATTATCGTTTATAAGTAATTTATACAAACTTAGCTGCAAATTATAGATAAAATCATGATACATATATTTCCAACGCTATTATATTTAAAAATTTACTCTTTTCTTCAACGTTAATAATTCGTTTAATTTCAAATTCCCGTTCTTTAAATAAAATACGCATTTTAGTAGTGATATTTTTAATAAATCTTATTTTAAATAAAAAATATCCTTCTGTTATTATACGTCCTAAGATTATATTTTCTAGAGCAAGGAATTTACTATCACATAGTGGTTTAATTTCGGCATAGCTTGTTAATTTCTCTACCCATCTATCCTCTTCCATTTCTTCTCCTGCGATATTTTTTAAAAATTTAACTTGATGCTGAAAATTTTTAACGACTGTTTTTGTCATTTTATTACCTTTTAAATTAAGTAAGATGTCATCCTAGCTCACTTGTAGGCGTTGCCTGCATGGATCGTTTATGTCATTTCCGCGAAGGCGGGAATTCAGTGACATAATAAAAAGGTATAAATATATTGAATTTTTAATATTAAAAGCTCGATTTATCTCGCTTTACCATGGATTCCCGCCTTCGCAGGAATGACATACAAGTATATCTAATTAATACCCCACTCTTAATAGCTTCTTGGTTCACCACATCATCACCTCCTACTCTCTTTACGGCATAAAACTTTACAAAAGGCTTTTCAGTGTAAGGATCACGTATAATATTAATACCGCTTCTATCTACTATTTTATAACCTGCTTTAAAGTCACCTATCGCTATAGCATTGCCCTTTTTATCTATAGGAGGCATAGCGGAGCTACAAACTACCAGTACTCCAAATATAGTTTGTTTAAAGGAATCGGATGGTGAAGACTGCCAAATAAAACGTCCTTGGTGATCTTTAAGCTTCTGAATTTCGGATAAAGTAATACGATTCATGAGCAAAGTTGCATTCACTAAATATTCTTCTTTAAGGGAGTTTATAAAATCAAGCAGCCCATCGGCGGTAATTTTATTATCCATCTTAATCTTCTCGATTTTATCATGGTCAGGTGATAAAATATCTCTAGGTTTTTTATACCGTCACCATTGATAAACGCATTATTTTCCATTTTAACGACACTATCACGCAATCTTTCACCGAACCAATTTTCAACTCTAATAGTCGTATCCTCAAGTAATGCCTGGCTAGCTTTAGACTGTGCATATAGTTCATGAACAAAAATACGCTGCTGCTTTAACTTCGTTGCCGGAGTCTCTTCTCGAGCTTCTACTTCCCCAATCTAGCCACTGCTAAATTTGCCATCCTCGCTTATTATATCAAGTGCATTCGTAGAAATTGTTTCAATCGAAGCTAACTGCCTCATTGGTGATCTAGCATTTATTTCGGTGATGATACTGTTATATAAAGTCTGTAATATTAAAACGCCCCCTGCTTCCGTACTACTATTTATTTAGAGATGACTTGTGCATAAGCCCATTATCTTCGCCTTTACGTACGTAATTAATAAACGAGTTTTTTTGTTCCTGATTTTCTATATTAATACTATTTGATCTTTCTAAAATATTTTGCATATTATATAGCTTTGCCTCTAACTCATTGATTTTATCTTGATATTCTACATCTTGACTTTTAGTAATATATAAAATTTTAGCACTTTGATTAGCTGGAAAAGTAACAATGCTTATCTCTAAAAGCTCTGCTTCAGTAATGACTCTTTGCCTTGCATCATTATAAAAGTAATAGTAATAGCGAGACTATCTAACTGCTTTTCTAAACACTTAGTATTAGTAATCATTCTTAAAGAAATATTTTGGCATGATTTATATCCAAGTTTTTGACCTATTAAAATAATATAATGACCAAAAACTAAATCTGGTAAAGTATCGTAAATAGCACCGCTATAATAAAGCCGCGATAGAGGCAATATTGCCTCTTCTTCACCAAGTAGCATAGCACAGGTCAAATTTTCTACTGCCGACTCAAACAATAGATTAACTGCTTTTTTAGTATAAAAAGGCCATTTATCGTGAAAAACAAAAAACATTTCTTGTTGTCTTAAACCTGCCTTAAGCACGGTGATAGATAAAAGATTTTATTGTTTTTTATAGAATTAAACATTTTTTAACGAAGCAATTATTATTTTTTTCTGTATCTTCGCCTAACCCAAGAATCTCTATTTATTGTGCGGTATTTAATTCTGTCTGTTGTAAGGTGATAGGTGGTGGAGGTTCTTTATTATCAGCATTATTATATTTTGTTGGTTCATTTACTTTAGAAAGCAGCATTAACATGCTTAAACTATCATTTTTTTTAGGCTTATCTAATGGTCCACTTAATTCTAACGATGTATCAGGTTGCGTTAATAGCTCCGGAGTATTAGATATATTGTGTGACGTGTTATCGATAATACTGAATATGTCTTTTATTTCAGTATCTTTTATACATTCAATAATAGCAGATTCAGCTTCCTTTTTTATTGCATCGGTTATTTCTGATTTATATTTTGACTTGGAGCTTATAATAACTCTAGTACATTTTACAGCCAAAACTTTAAGCCCTTCAGACATTTTTATAATCCAAAACCATACAATTTTGATCACCGCATTTTTTCCCTATTGAAAGAATAAAATCTCCCTTAATAATATCTTTTTTAATTGACCAGCCGTTATAATAAAATTGAGATAAATAGTAAGCTGCCTCCCCTTGTCCGCAAGAGAATGTTTCTTTTAATTTTTTGATGTAATTCACATATAAATATAATGTTTTCGTTCTTAGGTGTCATTTCTAATGTATTAGTTTCTGATCTAATAAGTAGCCGGTTGATGTCTGTTAGATATTGATCTCGTGCTGCTGTAAACATTGCATCAGAAGTTAATTTTTTATCTTGGTTATTTATCATTATTTTTATCCCTTTATTTTTTTAATATATAGTGCAGTGTGTTGCGCCTGTTAGCCCGTAATCATCATTCTTAACATACTCTCTATATTCTTCTATTGGTTTTGAAGTTATAGATTGAGATTGGGCGTTAGTAGGCTTTATTATTGCTTCTTTACATTCGAAAACACTTTCATCGGTAATTAAATGTTACTCAGTGGGTAAAGTGCCATTAAAATCTGTTATAATTGATTTTAAATTAGAAAGAATTAAGTATTCAGGAACGGGAATTTTACGCCATTCTCCCTGTACTGCATTCATATATCCATTTTTTATTATAACTAGCTCTTTAAGTTCAGAGTAAGCAGATATCCCAAAATCTTTTAAACATACAGAATTTGTTAACTTGCTATGATGTAAAGATTTTCCTATATTAATTACAATTTTTATTAAATTAATTAGTTGTTCATTATTAATTCCAAGGTGATTTCCATTTTTATAAAATTCTGATAAATATGCACAAGCATCATTACTTCCTAAAAACATAGCACATTGAAAATATAATATGGTATCTACAAATTTTTCTTGTCGCTTAGAAATCTCTTCTTCCAGTAAAGCATCTTGATAAGATTTTTTAACTTTTTCATATAAATATTCAGGAGTTAGTTGTATAAATTTTTGAGCTGAAATAGGATTTGCTTTCATAATCCATATCCCTATAACACATAAATTATATTCTGAGGTTATTATTTTATCTCATCTTCGTCTATAGTTATTGAGGATACAAGCCCTGAATAGTCTATTGTTACAAATATACGGAGGCTATCAAGAGTGAGATTAAAATTTTCAATAATTTCATCCTCGTTAATTGCGAAAGGATCTTCACTATTTTGCTGTTGACATATTTCAATAGTTTTTACGTGAGTAACAACACTTGGTTTGAGAAATTTTTCATTAATATTTACTGACAATAAGGAGGTATTTATACATTTTTCATGCTTAAGTTCTCTTCCGACTAAGACCATAATATCTCTAAATTGTGTTATATTTATATTTTGAAGTCCATAATTAAGCATTTTTTTATTACTTCGTCATATAATTCTACTAAACTTTCACATGCGTTATTATTACCCGTAAATTTTTATAAAAATTTTGCATTAATGTAAGAATGTTATTAGAAGAAAGTTTTTTAAATTCGTTTAATTGCTCATATGTATTTGTTAAAAACGCTTGAGACAGATAACTTGGGTCGGGCATATATTTATCACCTTGTTAAATTGGAGCTTAAGTATAAGTTAACAAAAATTAAATCTAAAATTTAAATTTAGTAATATTTTTGCTAAAAAAAAGTTCGGCAGTGGAAAAAGAGATTATTTTTTTGGAAGGCAGTTGCAATATTATTCTGCCGGTATTATCGATATCTTTAAAAAGACCGGTTACTATATCATTTTGATATTTAACGCTAATATTTTCATATAACTTATAAGCATGTTCTAACCATTTTTTTCTAATAAAAGGAAAACCGTTATTATGCCAAATTTGATAATATTCTTCAAAATTTTCTATTAATATCTCAAGTAAAGCTTGCGGTTCTATAGGTGGTAGATTTTCGCTTATTAAGCTAGTAGTAGGCTGGTCGATATTATCAGGGTGATAGGTAATATTAATGCCGATACCGATAATAAGGTAATAATTATTTTCTACTTTAACAGATTCAAGAAGTATACCGGCAATTTTCCGACCGTTAATTAATACATCATTGGGCCATTTTAGTTGTATAGTGTTATTTTCGTTCTCTATGTCATTCCCGCTTTTGCGGGAATGACATAGAAAACTATGGGAGTGACATAAAGAGGTTATACTATCATAAACACTAAGTGCCGTAACAAAAGATAATTGCGGCAATAATTCTAGCTCCTTATCAGGCTTTATTAGTAAACTTACATGTAAGTTACCTGACCTAGACTGCCAGTTTTTGCCGCTTCTACCACGTCCGTTAGTTTGAGATTTGGCAAGTACTGCATAGTTTGAATCAACTTTAGCATTCTGAGCCATTCTCATAGCCTCAGAGTTTGTACTGTCTAGCTTGTCAAAAACAATTAGTTTAAATTTACCGATATTCATTTTTTTTAGTAGCCGTCATTGCGAGGAAAGGCGAGCTTTGTTGCATGGCTCGAAAAACCCGCTCGATGTCATTCCCGCTTTCGTGGGAATGACATAAAAACACCTAACTCACCCCCACTGACATGACTTGTAGCTACACTATGTTTTCTTTGAATTTTTGGTGCCTCGCTTTTACTCTTAGTTATAAAGCTTTCTAAATCTTGTTTAGTAAATTTAAACTTAGCAATATTTTCATCAAAGGTTTTAGTTTTATCAAATCTTACATCTTTATTTTTATCTATTCCAAGTACCTCAATGAAACTATCTTTTATTTTACTTGAAGCAGCAGTATCGTTTAAGGTATACAACAAAGCGTTCAATGAGTTTGTATTGGCTTTTAGTGTATTATTACGACTAGTTGCAGCAACAACTACATATTCTTTAAGCTTTTCATTTAATTCTTTTTCGTTTAATGCTCCGGCTTTACAAAATGATAATAACATCTTTGCTTTATCATCATGATTTTCAATAACTCTTTCTTGCCATTTAGAAGTATTATTTTCTTTTGACGGAATAAACATTTCTAATAATTTAGTGCCAAATGTTTTATGTAGATTTTTATTATCATAAACTTCATAAACATTTAGTAGAAATTTTTGATGGTCAAATATTTTATCTGCTTCTTTGCCAAGGTCATGATTATTCAAATGTTCTCTAGTTTGACAATATCCTTTAATATGCAAATAATCAGAATATTTTTGTGCATCTTTGAAATCCAAAGTATCTATTCCGGCAGTATCTAAAACAACAGTGTTTAAAGCATTTTCACGTAACTGCTCATTAGTTGCTCTTAGGGTTTCAGTATATTTAAATTTTCCTCCTACTTTTGCAAGCATCTTAAATAATATATCAGCTAAAAACTTTACGATATCACTTGGGCTTTCGAATTTTTTTGCACTATATATGGCAATATTTGCATCAGCTTCCATACCCGTACCAAAAGCCATAGCTAAAGTTCTACCTTGCTTTTTAGCTAAGGTAATCTCCTCCATATTATCAGTTACTGCTTTTGTATCAAATTCCGGTTCATTGCCTTTAAAATATTTTGTCGGTATATTATCTCTATATCCACCATCGACATATTTTTTACCGTCAATTTCTACCGGCTTAAAAACAAGCGGTATAGAGGCAGAAGCACGGCAAGCTAAAGCAATTTCAACATTTGGCGTATCAAAGCTATTGAAAATAGTTAGTTCACTTGTCTCTCGTTGAGTTGCCGTAATTACTAAATCCTTATACTGCACTGGATCGTATTTTCGCAGTAACGCTATATCCTTAAAATATATTTTACCGTCTTTTTGGTTGTATCTTGCTCTTAATTCATCAAGAGCTTTATCATCTTTAACATTTACTATATCTGATCTCTGTAAAAAATTTCCTATATTTTCTTTAATAACAAGTTCTAATAGAGCATATAAAGGTTTACCGTCTTTATTTAACTGTACTATACCCGCAGAAAATCCTTTTTTTCCAAGTAAAGTTTGCAGATTTGTATTTTTAGAAATTTCTTCAAATCGCTCAGGCGGTGTCCCAAGAGCTACCACTGTGGCAGTTATAGCACCAGCGGAAGAACCTGCTACCGCCTTGACATTATCTAAAATACCAGCTTTTTTTACTGCCTCATAAGCTCCGGAATATATTGCTCCCTTAGCTCCTCCTCCACTAAAAGCTATATATTCGATAGGAGCTTTCTGTGCTTGCTCTAACTCCTGCAATGTTTTTGTTTGATTGCTAGAAAATTGTTGAATTTTTTTTAGGTCTTTTAACTCCTCTAATATATCAGATTGCTCATTAACTACAGGAGTTTTTGACTCTTGCTTCAGATTATTAATAATAGGATGTTTTCTTACCTTTATATCAGCCATAGTTTTATTTTATTAAGTTATCTTCTACAAACTTCCAGTTAATCATGTGCTCAATAAACATGTCAACATAATCAGGTCGTTTGTTACGATAATCAATATAATAAGCGTGTTCCCATACATCACATGCAAGAAGCGGCTTCATACCGTTTGCTATAGGTATATCGGCATTAGCAGTTTTTATAATTTGTAACCTATTATCGTGATATACAAGCCATGCCCAGCCGCTACCGAACTGCCCTACTGCCTCTTGCTTAAACTGTTCGCAAAACTCTTCAAAACTACCGAAATCTTTATTAATTTGTTCTAATATTTTACCGCTTGGCTTACCTCCGCCCTGCGGCTTTATTGAATGCCAAAAAAAGGTATGATTCCATATTTGGGCTGCGTTATTAAAAATAGCCGCATTTGAGTTTTGTGATGACCATTCTATTATTTCTTCTAAATCTTTTTTTTGTAATTCTTCTTTATCTTTGAGTAAATTGTTTAGCTTTTGTACATAAGCATTATGATGCTTACCATGATGATAATCAAAAGTCTCAAGAGTAAAATATGGTTTAAAACTTTCTTTCTCATAAGGTAAATCAGGTAAGATAAAAGGATATGAGGTTTGATTAGATTTGTTGCAATAGGTCATGTTATTTTCTCCTATGTTGGTTTTTATATATTTATAGCGAGAATCAATACGTCATTGCGAGGAAAAATTGAAAATTTTGACGCAGCAACAATCTCAGGAGTCCTACTTGTATGAGATTGCCACGCTCCTTGCAGTTGCTCGCAATGACGATTTAGTATCCACGCAGGAATGACATCATAGTAACCTATGAAAGTCGGAAGCTAAATAAAGCGATCCGGTTATTATAATATTTGCTTTATTATCGCCGTTTATCTTCTTTATATCACTAATCGCTTCTTCGAGTGAATCGCTTTCGCTAAAATCAATACCACTCTTTCTGCCTTCCAAATTTATTGTTTCTGCACTATGGCTTAGCGGTTCGGATAAAACTTTAACGCCGTAACCTTTAATTGTCAAACCCTTAAAGTAAGAGCAAAATTCCTCGATATTTCTATTTTTAGTCATACCGAGTATTAAATATATAGATGATTTTAAATTATCACGCATCCAATTTGCCAAAACTTGAGCTCCGCTATTATTGTGAGCTGCGTCTATCCAAATTTGAACATTATCACCTATTAATTTAGAATATTTTTTCGGTTCTATTTTTTCGATTCTAGCAGGCCAAATAGTATTTTGTAATCCTTTAGCAATAACCTCATTATTAATATTAAATTGTTTGTTAATAAGGCTTATTAAGGCAATAACGCTTGCAGCATTTATTAATTGATGATCACCAGGCAGCGAAGGAGTCGGAAACTCATAGGTAAAATTTCGTGATGAATAAATAAATCCGTTGTCCGTCTTTTTAATATCGAAATCATATTCATAACAGAAACTTGGTACTTCTAACTCTTCAGCCTTTGCAAATAATGTTTCATAAACTTCCAAAGCTTGCATACTTATAACGCAAGGAACGCAAGACTTCATAATACCAGCTTTCTCAACTGCTATTAGGGGTAATGTATTACCCAGCATATGCATATGATCATATGAAATAGGTGTAATTAAAGTAATTAACGGTCGTTCTACTATATTTGTTGCGTCTAACCGACCGCCTAGTCCCGTTTCTAAAATTAATATATCGGCTTTTGTTTTCTCAAATGCTAGAAACGCTGCTGCCGTAGTACCCTCAAAGAAGCTAGGTTCAATATTAAATTTTTCGCTTGCTACCCTCACCTGCTCACAAACCTGCCATAATTCATTATCTGAGATTTGCTCACCTGCTACTACGATTCGTTCATTAAATTCTAATAAATGAGGAGATGTATAGCAATGTACCTTATAACCGGCAAGCGTAAAGATGCTTTTAAGCATAGCACTGCTTGAACCTTTACCGTTTGTACCTGCTATATGTATGACGGGAGGAAGCCTTAAATGAGAGTTACCTAAGGCTCTTAAAAGTCTTGCTATATTTTCAAGATCATATTTAATGTTATTTTTCCAGGTCGGCACCGGAAAATGCGGCATTAGCATTGTTATTGATTTTTTTCATGAATGATAGAGTTATACCATATTTGTTGTCAACTTAAAGATCGATGCCATTTCTGCAAAGGTGGTGTTTTTGCATGGCTCGCAAAACCTACTCGATGTCATTCCCGCGCAAGCGGGAATCCAGGGTAAAGCGAGATAAATCGAGCTTTTAAAAAGCTTAAAAGTAGCGGATTCCCGCTTGCGCGGGAATGACATCGAAACTTTAGATCAACTGTTTTTAGGTAATACTGAAGTTCATCGAGTTTTTGGTTTTACTGCATTGATAAGTCCAATTAATAATACTGATTTAATTATTCCCGGTATTATAAAAGGTAATACGCCGCCGTAAAATGCACCGCCTGCTCCTAAGAGTGTAGAGAGCCACATCCAGCCTAAACTCATAATAATTATATTACCGATCAAACATAAAGATATCTGATTTAACCATTTATTAGAAGTAAAAATTTTATCTTTTAAGCTAGCCATAACATATGCGGCAATTACAAAACCTGCTAGATATCCTCCGGTAGGACCGAATAATATTCGTAAACCGCTTGAAAATTCTCCGAACACAGGGATTCCCATTGCTCCAAGAGTTATGAAAGATAATATTGTTAAAGGTGCGGTAGTCTTATTATATGTAAGTCCGATGAATATCACTGCAACGGTTTGCAATGAAATAAATATAGGCTTTATAGGTATTACTATTTGTGAACAAATAGTAAGTAATGCCACTCCTAAAACTATTTCTATTGCTTGCCTTGTGGTTAACGGTAGTGAGATTGAATTAAGTTGCATAAAATTACCGCATGATTTATTTTTAAGTAATTACACTAAATAGAATTATATAATGTCCTTGTCAAGAATATAAAAATGAAAATAAAAATTTATAATGATCTAGGAGTTTCAAAAGAAAGTATTAAGCATTGCGTGCATACCTTAAGACTTTATGCTCCAAAGTATAACGTAGATTATATTACTGCACAAGAAATTATAGACGAAAAGTGGGTTCAAAACACCTTATTACTTATTTTACTCGGTGGAAGAGATTTGTACTATGTACAAAAATTGCAAGGCAAAGGAAATGCTAATATAAAGAATTATATTAAAAACGGTGGTAATTTTCTTGGGATATGTGCAGGTAGTTACTACAGCGGTAACTATATAGAATTCGCTAAAGGAACAAATATAGAGATTATAAGTAAAAGAGAATTAAAGATTTTCAATGGAACGGTTAGAGGACCATTGCTTGCTCCTTATTATTACAACTCACATAAAGGAGCAAGAGCCGCTTATCTAAAAATAAATCCAACACTTAATTTAAATATTAAGGATTGTTATGCTTTTTATAATGGCGGTGGATATTTTATTGATGCAGAAAATACCAAAGATACTGAAATAATAGCAAGTTATGAGGATTCTCAGGCTGCAATAATAAAATGTACTTACGGCGACGGGACAGCTATTTTAAGTGGAGTGCATCTTGAATATGAGCCTGCACTCATAAAAAATCAATCCCTTAATAATATTCGTAAAATACTAAAAGCTCATGATACGGAAAGAATCAAATTATTAAATTATATATTAGACTTCTGCGGAAACTCGCTATAGAGAGGAATTTGTAGGAAACACGCAGCACAGCACCGCAGCGTACATAGAAGTACGTGAGGATGCGAGCAGCGAATTGACGCACAAATTACCTCTAGAAGTAGAGTTTCCGCAGAAGTCTATTCAAAAATCTAAATCTGTATAATAGTTTGGAGGGGTAAAGCCAGGGATTCTATCTTGTAGTAACAACCTAAAAGCCGGTCTTGATTTAATTAGTGAATACCAATGTTTAATAAGCGTCCATTTATCCCAATAAATCTCACCGAAATAATCAAGTACCGATAAGTGACAACTTGCGGCAATATCGGCAATAGTTAGTGAATCCGATACAAGATAACTTCTTTTTTCTAGTAAAGAAGTTATATATTCTAAGTGATAATTTAAATTATTTTTTGCAGCACGTAAAAACTCGGTTCGTGGGCTGCTCATTTTAGCAATTGATCTTATAACTTTTTCATCGATAATAATCTTAGTAACTTCACGATAAAATTTATCGTTAAACCAAAAGAATAATCGTCTAATTTCGCAACAAATATCAATATCTTCATCTAAAAAATTAAAATTCGGATATTTGCTATTAAGATATTCAACAAAAGGATAAATACCTACCACAAATAAGCCGTATGATTCTGCTAAAATAGGTAAAGTTCCGGCAGGATTTATTTTTAAGAAATCTTTATTGAATTGCCAATAATCTTCTTTAATCGTAGTAAATTCTATATCTAATTCTTTTAAGAAGACACGGGCTTGTCTTGCAAGAGGACAAATAGGATAATGATATAACTTTTTCATTAAATTGTGTTACAGTCCTAGTCATGCCGCGACTTGATCGCAGGATCTATCAATATTTAATATTTATTAAGCTGTTTTCTAAGCTCCCGCGATCAAGTCGCGGGATGACAATAAGGTCTATAAGCCGGATTCTGTATGAATATAAATTCATTGCAGTTATTTATCTAGGATAAACGTTACCGTTTACCTCAAGCGATCTACCCGCATTACAAGCCGGCTAGAGATAATCCGGGAACTTGATAAGTTCTGTAACGCCTATTTGATCTTGCTCTTGGTGGGGTTTACCATGCGTAATTTGTTACCAACTTACCGGTACGCTCTTACCGTACCTTTTCACCCTTACCAAAAATACTCGATCAATTTCAAAAATTGGCTGCGTCATTCCACAAGTACTACGGTACTCACGTATTAAGTATACACTCCGTTCCTCGTCTTGTGAACTCCTAGCTCTTTTTGAAGTTGATCTTCGTATTCATACTTGGCGGTGTATTTTCTGTGGTACTGTCCCTAAAGTAATAATACTCTGCCGGAGGTTAACCGGCACCATACCTCTATAGAGTCCGGACTTTCCTCGTGATCTATAGCTTTGCTATATCATCACGCAACTGCACGACCATTTAGGATTATGGTCAATTTTCTTAAATTAGTCAACAACATTTAGAATAAGTTCAATTAACTTATTAGGTTCTGTGAAGGTTTCTAATTGATTTGCTATTTTGAGATATTTTTTAGCGAAAATTAATAAGATTTTTTTTGAAAATTTGACTTTTGTACACAGAATATAATTAAATTAGTAAGTATAATAACAAATTTATTAAAAAATTTAAAATTTCAACTATTTCATTAAAGATATTCTTAATTTAACGTTGCTACTATTTTTTTCATACTGTATAAATATGTATTTAATGCTCCTAAACACATAAATTGTTAGCAAATTTTGATATATGATATGAAAAAATTAATTTATTATTTTGGCAGTAATGGTAGTGATGGAAACGCTAGCATGAAAAATATACTTGGTAACAAAGGTGCCGGTCTTGCCGAAATGTCCAACCTAAAACTACCTATTCCTGATGGTTTTACAATAACTACAGAGCTATGTAATTACTTTTATACCCACAATAATAACTTTCCTAAAAACTTTCAAAACGACTTAAAAAAAGCTATCACCGAACTTGAAATAACTACCGGTAAAATTTTCGGCAGTACAAGTAATCCTTTGTTATTATCGGTGCGTTCGGGCTCTACGATTTCAATGCCTGGAATGATGGATACTATCCTTAATCTTGGAATGAATAACGAAGTGTGTAATGCGCTTGCGGATTCCTGCGGTGATAAACGATTTGCTCTTGATAGTTACAAAAGATTTTTAGAAATGTACGGTTCAACAGTATTATCTATACCTAGTGATCTATTTGAACAAATTTACGAAAAGCACAAGATGCAAGCCGATATTCATAAAGATAGCGATATTACCGTAGAATTATTAGAAAAAATTATTGATGATTTCAAACGGTTGCATATTAAGTATACTAAGCAGCTAATTAATGATCCTTATGAACAGTTAGAATCGGCAATTAAAGTAGTGCTACATTCTTGGATGAGTAATAGAGCGGTTATATATAGAAAAATCAATAATATTTCGGAGGATTTCGGTACGGCTATTAATATCCAAGCAATGGTTTTCGGTAATTTAGGTAAAACTTCAGCTACGGGAGTTGCTTTTACTAGATCACCTTCTACAGGAGAAAAAAAGCTCTTTGGAGAGTTTTTAATAAATGCTCAAGGTGAAGACATAGTATCGGGAACTAGAACACCTATGCCTATTATTGCAAATGATTCAAATTCTATGCAAGCAATGATGCCGGAAGTGTTTAAGGAGTTATCACAAATTGCGCAAAAGCTTGAAGAACATTACTTAGATATGCAGGATATAGAATTCACTATAGAAAATAATAAGCTATATATTTTGCAAACACGTACTGCAAAAAGAACAGCCATCGCTGCTATTAATATTGCCGTACAAATGGTAGAAGAAAAGCTTATTTCTAAAGAACAAGCCTTAATGCGAATCGATCCAGAATCATTAAATCAATTATTACATACAAGAATTGATTACAGTAAGGGGTTTACTTCTATTGCTGAGGGGCTCCCTGCTTCTCCTGGAGCTGCAACAGGTATTGCAGTATTTTCACCTTATGATGCCGAAAAATTATCTCATCATCATAAAGTAATTTTAGTACGCCATGATACTAGTCCTGAGGATATTAACGGAATGCATGTTTCTTCAGGTATTTTAACTATTAGAGGGGGAATGACTTCACATGCCGCAGTTGTGGCAAGAGGTATGGGGAAGCCTTGTGTTTGCGGGATAAGTAATTTATCTATAGATGAGAAAAAGCAAATATTAACAGCAGGCGACATAGTTATTAAACAAGGTGATATTATAACGATTGACGGAGGTAGCGGTAAAATCTTCTTAGGTGAAATGCCGTTAATTCAACCTACTTTCAGTGAGGAATCAAAATTAATTTTAGATTGGGCAGACGAGATTAGTAGCTTAAAAGTTCGTGCAAATGCTGAAACAGTTAACGATGCTTTAGTATCTATAAAATTTGGAGCTCAAGGTATAGGTTTGTGTCGTAGCGAACACATGTTTTTTGATAAAAATAAAATTCCTTTAGTAAGAGAAATGATTATTGCTCCTGATATAGAACGGAGAAAGCTTGCCGTGCAGAAATTATTACCTCTGCAAACTGAGGATTTTAAAGCTTTATTCAGAGTAATGAAAGATAAACCGATAAATATTAGATTACTTGATCCGCCGTTACATGAGTTTTTACCTACCACCGAAGAAGATAAAAAGAATTTGGCCAATAGCTTAAATCTACCTTTATCCATGATTAATCAACGTCTTCATGCTATGCATGAAGTAAATCCTATGCTCGGTCACCGTGGATGTAGACTTGGTATATGTTCGCCGGAAATTTACCAAATGCAAATTGAAGCAATTTTTACAGCTATTTTTGAGTTACATAAAAAAGAACATATAGAATGTAACTTAGAATTAATGATTCCTTTAATTAGCAATGTAGGTGAAATAAAAAAGCTTAAAATGGATATTTATGCGGTAATAGAGGAATTAGAACAACGTTATAGATATAAGTTTTCCTTTACGCTCGGTACTATGATAGAACTACCCAGGGCAGCACTCGGCAGTAAGAAAGTAGCTAAGGAAGTTGACTATTTTAGTTTTGGTACTAATGATTTAACTCAGACTACATATGGAATTTCTAGAGATGATATTGCCTCTTTTCTTCCATATTATTTAGAAGAAAAGATTTTTGAATCCGATCCATTTACTACTCTCGATGAAGAAGGAGTAGGAGAATTAATTGAAATTGCTATAAAACGCGGAAAAAGCAGTAATGCTAATTTGAAACTCGGAGCTTGCGGAGAACATGCAGGGAACCCTGCCTCTATAGAATTTTTTCATAGAATGAATTTAAACTATGTTTCTTGTTCTCCATACCGTATTCCTATAGCAAGAATCGCCGCAGCACAAGCTAAAATTAAACACGGGTGATAAAGGCGTTGTTGCGAGCGGGTATTGATACCTATAGTACCGGACATTTTCGTTCTATGTCATTCCCGTGTGGCCTTGTTGTGTGAATCAATTTCACCTCTGTCATCCCGTGGCTTGACCACGGGATCCAGTTAAAAATACTAAAATTATTAGTATTTTTTATTGTTTTTTGGACCCCGTGGTCAAGCCACGGGGTAACACAGTGGGTTTACCGATCCACGCAATGACCAAAAAATTATTTACAAATTAATATGATCATAATACCGATATTAAGCATTTTTGGGTTTTCGTCTTTTTTTGCCAAATATTTCAAAACAAAATTGACTTTCGCTATTCCCGTAACAATCAGCATATTAGTACCGATTTTATATTGTTTTGCTATGTTAAAGCTATTACCGGCTGCAACATATATATGTTATTTCATCGGTATATTTTTAGCTTTCATGTCATTCCTGCATTTCATAGGCGTTATTGTAGGGGTTGGCTCCGCTCCTGTCATCCCGCAACTTGATCGCGGGGTCCAGTTAAAAATGTTTAGTATTTTTAAGTTATATTTTTGGATACCGTGGTCAAGCCACGGTATGACACCGCACACATTTCTTGATCTACGCAATAATACCTCCTTCATGTCATTTCTGTGGAAGCAGGAATCTAGAAAAAATATAATTGAAATCATTGTATTTACTTTATTGATTCTTTTGTTTTTTCTTTATACCAGAGATGCATTGCTGCATGCTTATGATGATTTCTCACATTGGGGAATATTTACTAAAGAATTATTATATTTCGGTGTTTTTGAAAATCAGTCTTCGTTAACTTCCATTATTACTACTCATGCCCATTATCCAAGGGGAGCTGCCGTTTATCATTATTTTATGCTGCTACTTTCAGGTTATTCGGACGGTAACGTATTATTTGCTCATTTCTTATTACATTTAGCATTTCTAGCTCCTTTAGCCGCAAATAAGAAATTGTGGCAAACCGGAATGTTGTTTTCACTTTTACTTTGCGGCGTAGTATTATATACGACCGGAATTCGTTCAATATATAACGATAGTACTATTGGCTTAATGTTCGGAGCTATTTTTGCAATTTATATCCTTGCGGAAGACAAGAAAAAAGCATTATTGCTTATTTTACCTATTACGATATTACTTGCCTCTTTCCGAGAAATTGGAACATGGCTTGCTAGTTTTGCTTCGATAATTCTTATAGCTCATTATACAATTTTTTATAAAAAGCCTAAAAAATCAAGTGATTATATTACGTATCTGATTTTACTTACTTTACCTATTTTGTGTAATTTTATTTGGATGAGTTATTTTAAAAATACCCATGATTTTTTTGACAGATGCGAACATAGTTTTAGCAATTTAGTATATATTGCTGAAAATTTTAATGAACAGCATAGATCATTATTACTAAATTACGGTAAATTTCTCTTGTTATTCTTATTAAAAGAAGGAAGTTTGGTTGTATATACTATTTGTATAGCTGCATGGTACGGAATTCGTAAATATAAACCGGATTTGAAAGAATATAAATTTTTCCTGATAAGTACGTTTGCGTGTTTTATAATTTTTGCTTTGTGGCGGTTATATTTATATTTCTTTAACTTTAGTTATGAAGAGGCAATTAGAGGAGCATCGTTACTTAGATATCTTGGATGTTATGTTATAGCTATCGGAATGATTGCAGCTTCGTATGTTAAAAATAGTATTTTCTTACACAAGCAAAGTAATAAAGAGTTATTTATATTCCTTCTGCTTCTTGCTGTTTCTACGTTTTCCGTAGTAAAAAATATACTAAGAATCAAACACTTAAACTTAGAACAAAAGAATTTTATCCAGCAAACAACAGAAGTTAAAAAGCTATTGGAGCAAGGCAATAAAATTGAATTTAACTTTAGCGGTAAGAAAGATAATTTACAATGTTATATATTAAATTATAATCTAGTACCGTATTTAGGTAAGAAATCCTTACAAGAATGCATAAAAGCTCCTAAAGAAGCGATTATAGAAACGAAGGAAGAAGCGGTATACGCTCCTTTTAAATAGCGTTGAGGATTTGTTGCACAGCTCCTATGTCATTCCTGTGTGGCCTTGTTGTGTAGATATTACCCCATCATTGCGAGCAGTCGTAGTACTTGCGTGGCAATCTCATAAAATAATAACAGACTTCTGAGATTGCTTCGTCAATTGCTATGCAATTTCCGTAGCTCAGACGGGAAAGCTGATTCACGCAACAACATCACGCGAGAATAACATAAAACCAATATAGATTTTAACAATTATGGATATAAAATATAATTTAGCTGCCGCTTACCGAATAATGGCGTATTTATCGCTGGATGATCATACTTATACGCATCTATCCGCAAGACCTAAAAATGCCGATTTTTACTATATTTATCCTTTTGGACTAGTATTTGAAGAAGTAACTACAGAGAATCTTTTAAAAGTTAGTTTAGACGGACAAATTTTAGAAGGGGAAGAATATCAATATAATAAAACCGGTTACTTTATTCATGGTAGTATTTATAAAACACGCCCTGATATTTCTGCCATTTTTCATTATCATACTCCTGCAGCTATTGCCGTTTCTGCTTTAAAATGCGGGCTTTTACCGATCAGTCAATGGGCATTACATTTTTACGACAAAATATCATATCATAATTATAATTCTCTAGTACTAGATGCCGACAAACAGAGTAGTAGACTTGTTACTGACCTTAAACAGAATTATGTGATGTTACTTCGTAATCACGGTGCTATTACCTGCGGCAAAACTATTCATGAAGCTATGTTTTATACTTACCATTTAGAACAAGCTTGTAAAACGCAATGCCTACTAAATTCTACAAAAGAACAAGAGCTTATAATCCCTTCCGTAGAAATATGTAAGCAGACGGTAAAAGACTTATTATCGTTTGAAGAAGATTTAGGCAAACGTGACTGGGCAGCTTGGCTACGACTTGTGAAGGTGTGATCACAATACTACGACCCCAGCGGCTTTACTTGCTTGTTTTAAGGATTTATCAAGTGTTGCTATTGGTAACCCACAGCGTAATGCTAGCTCTAAATAGCTAGCATCATAAAGTGTTAATCCATATTGTACGGCTAAATCCATTGTCTCAAACCATATATGTTCCAGTGTTATTTGATCAATTTTGATGTAAAGATCCTTTAAAGTATAAATTGCTTGGTGACGTTGATTTGCAGTAAGACGTTTTGCACGCTCTGCACATAATAATACATTTCCAATCTCAAGACCCCAAATAGCAGGGACAATTGCTCCTTCTGTTATGGTTTTATCTAGTATATCCAAGCTTGCTACTTCATTAGGCATAAGCCATGATAAAGTGATTGAAGAATCTAAAACAAAAGAGACCATTTTACTTCTTACCCTCATTTTTGTAATTTAGCCATACTTCTAAATCCGATGGTTGTAAATTAATTTCTTTTGCAAGTTTTCGAAGTCTAAGAGCTGCAATCTTTGCTATTTCAATATTATTATGAGAATCAATAGGAACAATTTTTGCAGCAGCTTTCCCTCTTTTAGTAATTAAAATTTCTTCACCTTTACTAGCTCGGTCTAATAATTTAGAAAAATGGGTTTTAGCATCAAAGGCTGTAATTGTGTTTTTCATATAATTAACTAGTTAATTAACTAGTCAGTTATAACATATTTTAAATTTAAATGTCAAAAACTTTAATAGACATCTTTCCAAACGCTTATAGAGAGGAATTTAAAGGAGACACGGAAGCACTTGTCACCGCAGCTTACACACTAGTACGTGAGGATACGAGTCTAGGCTCGATGTATAAATTACCTCTAGAAGCGAAGTTTGAGAAAATGTCTAATGCCTACAACCGCTACCGTGAATATGTGGAGGATGGAGTTTTATATGCTTTAGCATCTTTTTAAGTAGTGTATCACGCTTAAGTTTTGATAAATAATCTAAGAAAGTCTTGCCGTTTAAATAATCTATTTCATGCTGAATTACAGTTGCTAAAAAGCCTTCTGCTGCTAGTTCTTGCTTATTACCGTTATAATCAAGATATTTTACCTTGATTGCTTTTGATCGTGTAATAGATGCTTCAATACCTGGAAACGATAAAGAACCCTCAATAAAAGTTTGTTTTTCTTCCGAAAAATAAGTTATGTCCGGATTAATAAAAACTATAGGCGATGATTTATTATTTTCATGTAGGTCAACTACTGCTATACGCTTTAATATTCCTACCATATTAGCACCCAAGCCCACTGCCCTTTCTATATGTAAATTCTTAAGCATTTTATCGACAATAGTACGAATATTATCATCAACAATGTCTATATATTCTGCTTGTTTTTTAAAAATATCGTTTGGTGCATAAACTATTTGATAGTAAGGTTTATCTTGATTCATTAATATACTCCGATAAATGAAGAGTTATTTTGGCATTGCTAAATAAAGATAGATATCGTTATTGCGAGCGAGCATTGTTGCTTAGACCGGTTTTCCCGTCATTGCGAGGAAATTACAAAGTAATTGACGAAGCAATCCAGTAAAAAATTCTAATTTACAGAATTTTTTTAATTATTTTCTAGATTGCCACGCAGCCTATGGCTGCTCACAATGATGACTCAGTGTCCATGCAACAACGCCTCCTTGCAATGGTGTCGCTTTTTCAAACCATCAATATTTATTTAGCAATGCCATTATTTCATTACGATAGCTGATAATATATTCTGATTATAAGGTTCTTGCAAATGATATGAGCGTCTTTTACTTGGATATTTTAACGGATTTGTGTAAGTATCTTCAGCAATATTTTTTATATCTTTGACGCCTGCTTCTTTAAGTTTTAACTCTACAAAAGCCGGTAAATCAAACATATAATGATTTTCTTTTATAGAGTTTATAAAAAACTGTTTATTGTTAATATCCTTACTTAAGAAAGCTTTATAATATTCATCATCAACTTCATATGAACTTTGAGCTATAGCAGGCCCTATCACTGCTATTAAATTCTTTGCTCCTTTTTCTGTTATTTTAGTAACTATATTACTAATAATATTATTTATACTTCCTTTCCAACCTGCATGTGCCGCTCCGATTATTTTACCGTCGCCGCTTGCAAGTAATACCGGTACACAATCTGCCGATTGTACCGCTAATACTAAATTTTTCTTAGTTGTAATGCTGCCATCTGCTTCAGGTACGGCAATTATGGACTCATCAGCATTAACAATTTGATTGCCATGTACTTGGTTTAAAATTAAAATATCTTGTGCTTTAAAATAAGTAGTAATAGATTTTTTGTTTTCAACTATTTCTGTTTCATTTATAGAGTTATTTTTTTTTATATATCTATGACTAGAATTATTGAATGTTTTGTCAAAAATTTTATAATAAACTGATCCGTTTATTAATCCTTCCATGAAAATACCACATATTAATTATAATAGTTTTATTAATACTTTATCCGGTCGTTTACAAAAAAATAAACAGCTAGAAAAAATAATAGCACAATTTCATCAAGACTATAACCTAATCCCTATTATCGGCGTAGAAATAGAGTTTTATTTAAGTCACAATATTGATATAGCTAAATTTGAAATACTTTCAAGAAAATACTTAGCTAGATTTAAAATTGCTAAAATAAAAAAAGAAAAAGGCAATAACCAATTTGAAATAGATCTTCCCCCTTCTGTAAATTTAATACAATATATAAAAAATATATTAGAGGTTAAAACTATTTTAAAAAAAATGGCACAGCAATTAAACGGTTATATAGATTTTTCGCCTAAGCCGTTTTTGGATGATTATGGTAATAGTATGCATTTTCATATTAATTTTAATCCCGAGTTCAATGATTATTATATAATTTTAGCAGCACAAGGGCTATGTCACTATATGTTAAACACTCTACTCGCTTTTATGCCTACTACTCTAGATTATTCACGGATAAATAAAAAATTTATGGCTCCTACGCATATATCGTACGGTGGAAATAATAGAAGCGTAGCCGTACGAACTCCAAATGCTTTTCCCAAACGTTTAGAACATCGCTTATCTTCCCCCGAAACCGATCCATATATAGCAATTTTTACTATTTTAAAGTCAATATTGTTGGCTTTAAAATCTCCAAGTTCGCTCCAAACAATAGAAAAAATTTACGGGAATGCTTTCGATCCACAATATAATTTAACTCCATTACCGACATCATCTCAGGAGAGCTTTATGTTATTTAAACCGGATTTTTTTAAATAATTTGTATTTTGTTCACAAAACCTAAAAACTAAACAATAATTGTTTTTTACAACTAAAATAAAGATTGATATAAAATATTAAATATAAAACTGCCGAAATTGTTTCAATTAATTATTTTATTTTTGTAAAACTAAGTACTAATGAAGTGCTTTAAGCTGCACTTTACTCTATATTTTCATAATTTTTCATTAGATAATTAAATTCCGCACCATAGATAAATATCATATTTATAATATAGAAGAATATTAATGTAACTATTATATTACCAAGGGAACCATACATTAGATTTAATTGATTATAGTAGACTATGTAAGTTGAAAGCAAATAGCCGCTTATTATCCATAATATCACAGTTAATAAAGCCCCTGGAAATACATCAATAAAATTTAGTTTTACATTAGGTAATATATAATACAAAGACGAGGCACCTAAAAATAATAAAATTAAAATTAAAGAATATCTTATAAAATTTAAAATGACCTTATATTTTTCAATGGTCTCTAATATTATCGGAATTTTTGTAAATAATATTGGAATCACCACTAAAAGAAACATAGTAAAGGTAATCAAGGCACTAATTATAAGAAACTGTATAATACTAAGTAATCTTCTTCTTATATAAGGGGGTGGAGATTTTATTTGATATACACGATTTAAAATAGTCCTTAAACATTCTACAAAAGAAGAAGCAGTCCAAATACTGCCTACTATGGCAAGATTCATTAAACTTTGAGGCGGAGCACTTAGTAATTCTCGTATTCTTTTTTCTATTGATTCCGTTGCTTGTTCCGGAAGACTCTCTAGAAAAATTTGTATAAAATTTTGACCAAGTTCTGAAGCTCCTAAAAAGCTTGTTAAAGCTAATAAGAATACTAGGAAAGGGAAAATAGATAAAAGTATCATGAATGACATATATCCCGAATGTTCAACGCCATCATCTTCTATTGTTCTAAATAAGGCTACGTAAAGACAATTAAAAATTTTTCTCATTATAAAAGCTAAGTTGTTATTGTTAATTTTATATTTAATCTTAAATAAGTTCGCTTTTTAAAAATAATTTTAAAGTTCTTATGATATTTTTATTTGATAAGAAATAATTTTGCACGATTCTTTAATAATTATTTACCAAATGATTACAAAAAACTTAAAAAATGTTATTTCATAGTTGCTTATAATATTAATTTATGGTATTATTTCTACTTACACTTGGATAAGTTTAATGGTATAAAATTATTAATAACCACATGTTTTATAATAATATATGATAATATCATTTTTGTTCAAAGAAAATTTTTAAATATAGATATAATAGTAACCAAGGAGAGGATAATGGGTAGAAAAAACGATATTATACAAAAAATCGATAGTTTTATCGGCAAGAAAATTTATTCTTTAAGACTCGCTAAGGGGTTGTCTCGTCAACAACTTGCTGAAGTAATTGATGTTACGCATCAACAATTACAAAAATACGAAAAAGCAATTAATAGAATTTCTGTAGGAAGGTTAGTACTAATCGCAGAAGCTTTAGATAGGAATATTGATTATTTCTTTGAAGGTTTAGAAGAAGCTAATAGACCGCAGCCCGTACATACTCAACATCAACGTATGTGCATTGAAGTTTCAAGAAATTTTATGAAAATTAATAGCACGGAAGAACAACAAGCCATTAATAATTTAGTAAAATGTTTAGCTGGAAAAGAAAAACTAAAAACTAATGCATAAAGGCAAGCTGCCATCCTTATTATGTTGTGATATCATTTATGTCATCCCCGCAGAAGCGGGAATCCAGAAAATAATTTTAATATTGATACGAAGTTACATATTTGATAAAATAAACATATAAAAAATAAGTTTTTTATATGTTTTACTAGATTCCCGCTTTTAGCTAGGAATAACATTGCTTGCCTTGATAATATACAGAATACAAATCTTGATCAGCGTTGTGGAGGGGAAGACTCTCTTTTAATAGGTGTTGATTTGTTTAAATTTTCCGACTGAATGCTATCTCTTGCATTCATTAATGCTCCCATAATTTTTATATTCTCTTCGATATTAACTCTACCTCTTCCTACTACCATTTTAGCTTTTTCAATATCCGGCTTATCTTTACTTATAGGTTTTAATTTAGACTTTCCTGATACTACCCTTACATCTTCCGTTTTAACACTAGGGTTTTCAATTGCTTCTGCTCGTTTTTGTGTTTGTTCTTGTAATAACTTATCTATAGTTTGTAAACGTACCTCTTTAGATAAAGTTTTATCATCAATTAAATTAGCTTTAATGAAACTTTGCTGTTCTGCAGTAGAAGATTTAGTACCAAATTCCTTTACCAGCTTATCTACTTTTTTTATTGATTCCTCTTTTTTTTCTTCAAGAGTTTTAAGGTTACCATTTGGAGAAAACATAGCACGAAAATTATTGACTTTCTCAACTGCAAGCTTAGAGATATTATTTAATATACTAGAAGTTTCTTGTACAATTCTTTCTTCTGACGACACTACCGGTTCTTTAGATTTTTCTAATGCTTCTATAACAGGATTAACAGCGTTAATTACTTCCTGAGCTTTGTTATATATATCATCGCGAGGCTTGTGTGCTTCTATATTCTGTCCTTTTAACCCTTCAGTTAAATTTTGAGTTTCTCTATCTAAAGCTGCCTCACTCGCTGCATCTTTAGCTTTTTTAAGTGCCTCTTTCTCAGAGTCATTAATATTACTATTATCGATCCCGCTAGAAACTGCCTTAGTTATTTCAGGACCTCCTTTGCCTTCATAAATACCGTCTACTAACACTTTAGTCATTAGCTCTCTATCAGGTGAATTAGTCTTACTTTCTGCAATACCTTTTTCCGCTGATGCCATAATAAGTGCTTTATTAGGTAAGGATAAAGAGGTATCACTATGAGTAGCTATAGTCTCGCCTACCCCTTTAACAATCTCTGCTTTGTCTTGAGCTTCAAGCGAGCTTCCTGCAACTGTGTTAGTAATTTCTTGAATTATTTCGCCTTTGACTTCTGCTGTAGCCGGACCATCTAAAACATTAGACGTAATGGCTTGTATGTTTGTTGTTTTTAATTTAGTATTACTTAGAGGATCAAACAAAATATCATTTACTTTTTTTATTGTATCTTTTTTAGTTTGTTCCGCCGTAATCTTATCTAAATTCTGCTGCATCAATTGTTGTTGTGCTGGACTGAGAACTTGGGCTTCTACACCTGTCTTTAATACAGAACCTAATAATCTTTGTTTTTCCGCATCGCTTAATTCAGAGACATTAACCTTATCACCTGCTGCTATAAGCATTATTCCTTTATCTTCAGTAGAAAGGTTACTTTTTATTACAACATCCGTAATACCGTCAATTGCTGCAGCTCTACTTGCATCATCTTTAAGACTTAAACCGACATCTACTGCTTTTTCTAACATCTGCTGTTTTTGCTTCGGCTCAAGATTCTCTGAATTTAAAGCGATAGCTACTGTAGCTTCAAGCATTTTTGATTTTTCTAGGTCTGGGGTATTTTGATCATTTTTTATGGTTTCTAATACTGCATTGACTCCAGCTACTTTTGCGTCCGGTGTGAGGTTTTTATTATTGACCGTATTTTCAGCTAAAGCAATGATATTAGCCTGCTTTTCAGCAATATCACTTTTCTCATTATTAAGAATTGTCGTGGCTGCTTCTTTAATTAAATAAATTTGTTTATTGCTATCAATTTCTTTTGTTAAACCTGCATTTACATAATTTAGTAAATCTTGCATGCTGCCTGATAAAGTCGTAGCTGCATTAAGAAGGTTTAGATTCACTTGTTGCGACTGTGGCATTTGTGAAGTCCCAGGTTGCAGTGGTTGGTTAGTAGGAGTAATTGGCGGTACTTGTTGTTTATACTGAGGTGGTTCAACCGATGAACTTGCTGTTTGCTGTGGAGTTATTAGCGGTTCTTCCTTACTTTGTCCTTGTCCTATTATAATATCTTCAGCTTGCGATAAATCAACGCTCTGCCCTTGGTTTAGTTCTACCTCTTTCATCATTTCTTTATATTTACCGCGTGTTACCGCAAGTGTATAAATTTCTCCACCATGCTCTATATAAGCTATTGCGTCATCTCCGGTTCCGGCAAATTTTAAAGGTTTTGGTGAGCTTATTTCTTTAAGTTGAGGTTTACCGTTTGGTCCTTCTTCGTAGTGGGCAGTGAAATATACGGCTTTATCTTTGGAGGGCTTTGTGCCATCAGCTTTTAATGCTACTATCGATAAATGCATTGACCCATCGGCTTTATCAAGTTTTATAGGAAAATCTATTTCCCTATATGAGCTGATCTGAACCTGAGTACCGTCTTGTTTAGCTACAGTAAAAGGCTTAGTTTTAACAGTTGTTTCATGTAAGGTACAAAGTTCATCACCTGCATCATTTTTAACTACTGTTGCTCTAAGATCGCTTGCACTTACTTGATTTTCCCACTGTACCGGTTTAAATCCACCAGGGTATCCACTAGCGGCACTAAATATATTATGAACATTTTTATAGCCGGCTATTTCTATTGATTCTAATTTCTTTTTAAGCTCAGGATTTTCTAAAGCCTTATCAATAAATTCTCTATTAGCCGGATTACCGAAAAAAGTACTTAATGTTTTATCTTTTTCTTCTTCTATTTCTTTTCTTTTTTGTTCAGCTAAATCACGGTCTGTAAGGGCTGCTAGGTCTTTTAATATTTGTTCTATTAAATTATCTTTTTGCGGTTGTATAATTATTTCTCTTACAGTCTTGGTTATTGGGTCTGATGTCTGACTGTCAGGAGAGATATTGCCCGATAAAGCACTAATTGAAGGGGTAGATTGAACAGAAGATGCAGAAGTAACGATAAAACCATCGTCAGCTTCTAGTTCTGGGGTTGTAGTTTGAGATAAAAATTCTTTTTGCTTTTGTTCTTCTGTATATTTCTTATTTGCTAAAGGATCAAATTCACTTGTATCTAGGTTACCGTCTTTACTCATAAAACCTCTCATTTAACCAAAAATTAATTAGCACAAACTGTAAGTGATGCGTAGTCAAGCCGATGTTGTTACGTTGATCTTTACCCTCTATGTCATTCCCGCGTAGGCGGGTATCCAGTCACTAATAAAGTCTAAGCACACTAGATTTTTAAATTAAAAGCTCGATTTATTTCGCTTTTTTCTGGATTCCCGCCTACGCGGGAATGACATAACATATCCTTTTTTCACAGTTTGTATTATACTGTCAAAGATAGTATATAGAGATTTTAATAATATCAAGAAAAAACTAATATTATTATTGAGAAAATTTAATAGAATTTTTATATTCTTTATTGAGTGCTTTAGTTGCCCAAAGCCAGGTTAAGCAAGTAATTATAAATATAATCATTAAACAGATGGAAATAGATTGATAACTAGTGGAAGGTAATATTATAAATACCAATGATTGTAAAAATGCACTACCAGATTTACCGAGTTTTGTACCTATCACGTCGGCAGCAGCTTTGCCTTTTATTTTTATTTCCGGATCTAAAGGAACATAGGCCATTTCTTTTGTTGAATCAAATAAGGTATATTTGCTTGATTTACTAAGCACATTTTGAATAGCACCTATTGTTATAGCAATTAAAGCAGGATCGGTTAGAATAAAATTTGCTATTATTAAGCCGGCAAATCTTTCAAAATTATTAACGGCAAAAAATAATATACCGGTAATAAAAACTATTAAAGGGGTGATAACAGCCGCCGTAAACCAGCCAAGTCTTCTAACTATATTTGAACCAAGTACGACAAATAAAATAGTAAATACTCCGGTATAGCTCAAATAACTTCCTATAAAAGCTGCATATTCGGTTGGAGTTTTATAAATTTTAGTAGCTGCTGCTTTCCAAGGACCTTCTACTAAATTAATGGCAATGCCATAGCAGATAAGCAAAGTTGCAATTAATCTAATATGTCTTGACGATAGAAGCATCTGAAAACTTTCGGCAATAGTCATAGATTTTTTCTTTGCTTTAAACCTGAGTAACGCCATATGCTCTTTGCCTAGTACTTTATGATTAAGCAACCAAAAAGTTTTAATAGCTATTATTCCTAAAATTAATACTATAGTTAGTATAATTTGTATAGAAAGTGTATGAAAAGACGATTGCAATGCAAATTTATTAGTTACGTAATCATTAATATTACTTAGATTTTCTAAAAATTGTCCTGCTAAATAAATACCTGTTTGACTAAGTAAACCGAATAACGGATAAAATCTTTTAGATTCTTCCACTGTAGTAATATTATTAACAAACTGCCAAAAAAGTAATGCGAAAACTACGTTTGGCCATAATTCGGCTATTATATAAAATAACGAAAAACTCCATTTTGATAAAAGCAATATAAACCATTTTAAATTAGGTAAACTTGCCGTTAAATTTTGAACGGTTACAGGGCTTAAATGCAGCATTTCATGATTTGGAAAAATAACGTAAGCAAAAAGAGCAAAGAATGTTAAAAATATTGATATAATAAGATAAAATATATTTTCTGCTTTCATCTTATTAACAAGCTTTACATATATAGCAGTCATTAAAAAAGCTGACGGCATCACTCCCCAAAACTTCAAAAACGAGATAGTCTCGGCACCGATCATAGTAGTAACAATACTATCTTTTAAAGCTCTGATGAGATTTTGGATAAATAAAATACAGAACATTAATAAAGTGATGAATAAAAATTTAGAAACTTCATGGCGTTTTATAGGCCAGATATAATCGGTAAGTTTGGAAAAATAGCTATTGATTTTAGAGGAAGAATTTTCTATATTGCTGGGGTTAATCGTCATTATTTGGTCTAACCTATCTTGCTATTGGCTAGAGTTGTATGTTAAAGATTTTCTAAATTTAAGTCAAGTTAAAATCAAATTAAAATGAGTAATTATTGGTTAAATATTTATAAACCAAGAGGTATAAGTTCTACTCAACTTGTTAGCATAGTAAAAAAAATACTTGGTAAAAACAAGATAGGACATGCCGGTACTTTAGACGTAGAAGCGGAAGGAATATTACCGCTTGCCGTAGGTGAAGCTACAAAGCTGATACATCTGCTAATTGATGCTAGAAAGACCTATATTTTTACCGTAAAATTCGGAACGCAAACCAATAGCGGCGATTATGCTGGTAAAGTAATAGCAACGAAAGATTGTATTCCTTCTCAAGAAGAAGCTTATGTCGTATGTTCTAAATTTATCGGTAATGTAACACAAATACCGCCGGCTTTTTCAGCTCTTAAAGTTAACGGTGTAAGAGCTTATAAATTGGCTAGAGAGGGAAAAAAAGTAGAATTAAAGCCACGAAATATAACTATTTATGATCTAAAATGTTTAAATTTTGATGAGAAAAATGCTACCGCTACATACTATACGGAATGCTCAAAAGGTACTTATATAAGGACTTTAGCAGAAGATTTGGCATTGTCCTTGCAAAGTTTGGGATTTGTGATAGAATTGCGCCGTACTCAGGTTGGAATATTTAAAGAAGAAAATGCTATCCGAATTAAATCGCCTTACGAAATTACCAAAAATTCCCTAGAGGAAAAAAGTATAAAGATAGAAGCAATACTGGACGACATCCTGGTTCTTGATGCAACTGACAGCCAAGCACAGCAAATTAAATATGGACAGAAATGTTTATTTAATTATGAAAAAGACTTTAGACATCTTGCCAAATTACCTCTAGAAGTAGAGTTTGGCAAGATGTCTGTTGATCTTTTATGGGTTCGCTATAAAGGCACTTTGCTTGCAATAGGTAGCTTAAACAAGAGTTGCTTTAATTCTTTACGAGTATTTAATTTAACATAAAACTTCTTTTAAAACTGGAAGTCTATATATTTAAGGAGAAATTATCGATGTCGATTACTACAGAACGTAAACAACAATTAATTAAAGAATATGCTATAACGGAAAATGATACCGGTTCAAGTGCAGTGCAATGTGCTATCTTAACTGAAAGAATCAATAATTTAACCGAGCATTTTAAATCTAACCATAAAGATCATACTTCAAGACGCGGATTATTAATTTTAGTCGGGCGTCGCCGCAGATTACTTAACTATATTAAAAAAAATAATGTTAGCAAATATTTAGATTTAATAAGTAAGCTAGGAATTAGAAAGATTAAGTAGTTGGATAATCGTCATTGCGAGCAGCCGTAGATTGCATGGCGATCTCGTCAAATATCCTGATATTGCTTCGTCGAATTACTTCGTAATTTTCCTCGCAATGACGTGGTAGAATACAATAAAATATAAATTATGAAATGAGATAAATAGATGTTTAACGAAATAACTAAGAGTGTTACATGGAACGGGAAAGTTCTTGAGCTTAGTACAGGTAAAATAGCAAGGCAAGCTGACGGGGCAGTTACGGTAAAAATGGGTAATTCCGTTTTATTATGTACGGCAGTAGTAGCTAACAAAGCAAAAGAGGGTATAGGTTTTTTTCCTTTAACAATTAATTATAGAGAAATGGCATATGCTGCCGGTAAGATACCAGGGGGATTTTTTAAACTTGAGGGAAAAGCATCAGATAGAGAAGTTTTAGTATCTCGTTTAATAGATAGACCGATTAGACCATTATTTCATCCGGCTTTTGTGAATGAAACGCATGTAACTTGCAGTGTGCTTTCATATGATCCTGAAACTCCGGTAGATATACTTGCAATTATCGGTGCATCGGCTGCACTTAGCCTATCCCCTGCTCCTTATCTAGAAATAGTTGCGGCAAGTAAAGTGGGTTTAATCAATGGTGAATTTGTTTTAAATCCGACACTTGAATTATTGAAAACAAGTCAGCTTGATTTAGTAGTTGCAGGAACATCAGATTCAGTAATGATGGTTGAATCGGAAGCTCATGTACTCTCTGAAGAACAAATGTTAGAAGCCGTAAAATTGGGATTTGAAAGCTTTCAGCCGGTAATAAAGATAATTAAAGAACTAGCAGAAGAAGCTAAAAAACCAAAACTTGAAATGCAAGATTTATATCCTGCTTCATTAAAGAAAGAAATTGAGAAGTTATTTGTAAAAGAAATTGAACAAGCTTTTGCAATTAAATCTAAACAAGAACGTAGCACTAATTTAGATTTAATACCTGAAAAAGTTCTTACACGTTTTGTAAGCGACATAGAAAATAAAAAATATAGTAATTATCAAATCGAATCAGCTTTAAAAGCTATTGAATCAGATATATTACGTAACGAGATTTTAGAAAAAAATAGACGTATCGATGGAAGAAGTACCACGGATATAAGACAAATTGCTTGTGAAATAGGTTTACTACCTTCCGCACATGGTTCAGCTTTATTTACTAGAGGTGAAACGCAAAGCTTAGTTAGTACTACATTCGGTACTAGTTTAGATGAGCAGATAGTTGACAGTTTAGAGGGTGAGTATAAAGAGCGTTTTATGCTCCATTATATCTTTCCGCCCTACTCTGTAAATGAAGCAATGCCGATGAAAGCACCTAGTCGTCGTGAAGTCGGACACGGTAAACTCGCATGGCGTGCTATTAATCCAATATTACCTAATAAAGTACAATTTCCTTATTCTATTAGAGTAGTTGCCGAAACTACGGAGTCTAACGGTTCTTCTTCAATGGCAACTGTTTGCGGTAGTTCTCTTGCTTTAATGTATGCCGGCGTACCGATAAAAGCACCGGTTGCGGGTATTGCTATGGGACTTGTTAAGGAAGGCAAAAAATTTGCCGTATTATCGGATATTCTCGGCGATGAAGATTATTTCGGTGATATGGACTTTAAGGTTGCAGGAACTAGCGAAGGGATTACTGCATTACAAATGGATATCAAAATATCCGGAGTAGATTTTAAAATAATGAAAGTAGCTTTAGAGCAAGCACGACTCGGTCGTTTGCATATACTGGAGCAAATGAATAAAGTCATCAGTAAACCAAATAACGAACTAAGTAAAAATGCTCCTTCTATTACTACTATAAAAATAGATAAGGATAAAATTAGAGATATTATAGGACCGGGCGGTAAAGTAATAAAGGAAATTTGTGAAACTAGCAGTGCTAAAATAGATATAAGCGATGACGGTACGGTGTCTGTTTATGCTTCAGATAGAGATAAGCTAAAAGTTGCCTTAGATAAAATTAAAGCTATTGCCGTTGAACCTGAAATCGGTGAAATATTTAACGGTACGGTAATGAAAGTCTTAGATTCCGGTGCTTTTATTAATTATTTAGGTAATAAAGACGGCTTTGTTCATATTAGTGAAGTTTCAGAAGAAAGAATAGAAACGGTTAGCAGTGTTTTAAAACAAGGCGATATAGTAAAAGTTAAGCTAATAGGCTTTGATAATAAAGGCAAAGCAAAATTAACTATTAAAAATGCCGATAAAGATAAATCTTCAAATAATACAAAGCCAAAAACTAATGTTAATAATGCTAAGGACAATTCAGAACCTGAGCAGCGGCGTGATTCTAGTAAAAAACGAGCTTGGAATGAAGATAATAATGTTGAAACTGTTGAAGTAATTACAGAACGTAAGTATTTTAATTGATATGAAGTTTAATCGTCATTGCGAGGAAATTACGAAGTAATTGACGAAGCAATTTCAGGAGTTTGTTATTATTTCATGAGATTGCCGTGCAACCTACGGTCACGATGACGGTTCGGGTATCCACAAAAATAGCTCATAATACTAATAATTTACTGGATGCCGTGGACAAGCCACGGTATGACAATGAGTAAATAAATGACCGACACAAATAATTACCAAATTATCGCAAAGAGGGTTATTTCTAGTGAGGCAAGTGCTTTAGAAAAATTATCCGAAAATATCCCTGAAGACTTTAACAGAATTATAGAATTTTTACTGTCTTTCAAAGGACGGATAATCCTAACCGGCATAGGCAAAAGCGGTTATATTGCAAGAAAAATAGCTGCTAGCTTTTCTTCAACCGGTATGCCTGCTTTTTATTTACATCCGGCAGAAGCCAGTCACGGCGATTTAGGTATGGTGACGAGAAATGATCTAGTAATTATGTTATCTAATTCCGGTGAAACTAAAGAACTATTTAATATAATTGAATATTGCAAGAACTCTTCCATAAAAATTGCTGCAATGACAATGAATAAAAATTCTACTTTAGCTAAAAGAAGCGATTTTTTATTAATAGTACCTGAATACCCGGAAGCTTCTGTAATTGGAGCTCCTACTATATCATCTTTAATCATGCTATCACTCGGTGATGCTTTAATGACTGTTATACATGAAAAACGAGGCTTTACTAAAGATGATTTTAAAATTTATCATCCGGGAGGTACAATTGGTGCTAATTTAACAAAAATTAAAAACCTAATGCGTAGCGGTGATGCAATACCTTTAGTATATGAAGATACTTCCTTTGCCGAAACTATAATTATTATGAATAAAAAACGTTTAGGTTGTACGCTTGTAACAGATAAAAACCAAAATTTGGTGGGAATTATAACCGATGGGGATTTACGTCGTCATGTTAACGATCAAATCCACTTAAAAACAGCATCAAGCATTATGACCAAAAACCCTATTCATATCTCATCGGAAATATTTGCAAAAGAGGCTTTAAATTTAATGAAAGCCAAGAATATCACTAATATACCGATTGTTGATGATAATATTATTATAGGCATTATTCATATTCATGATTTACTACGCATAGGGGTTAGCTAAAATCTATGCCCTCTTCTTATAAACGGCGAAAAAAAATTTGGAAATCTATATATCTTTTAATAACAGTTGGAATTTTGTACATAGGATATATATTAATTAAAAGCGGTTATATTAATGCAGAAAACGATATTAATGTTACAAAAAAAAGTTTAAAAGATAATAAAAATTTTGATTTAAAGTATAATATTATATTGAAAGATTCAATTTTTGAAGGAGTAAATAAAAATTTAAATGCGTATAAGATTAAAACTGAACGAGCTATAAAAGAGTCGGATAACAAATATAAACTAGATATAATAAATGCTATTTATAACGTAAATCAAGACCAAACTCTTATTATCAATGCGAAAGAAGGCTTTTTAGATGAAGAATCAAACATATTAGATTTAAAAAACGATGTAAAACTTTTTTTTGATGAGATCATATTTAACACTAACGATGCAAGGATTGATTTAGTAAATAAGAATATAACCGGTCATTCCCCTGCTAAGTTACTTTACAAAAACTCTTCAATTACTTCGGATAGTTTTAATACGAAAGATGAAAATAATATTATAATTTTTAAAGGCAATGTCTCTACAATCATCGATTTATCGGGTTAGACATCTTTCCAAACCAGCTTATAGAGAGAAATTTAAAGGAGACATGGAACGCAGCACCGCAGCGTACAAAGAAGTACGTGAGGATACGAGTACCGATTCGACGTCTAAATTACCTCTAGAAGCAAAGTTTGGAAAGATGTCTATTATTAAACTTGTTTTACTCCTTATAATTAGTACCATAATATATGCTAATGATAAAAATATTTCAAATTTACATATCATATCTGATAGTTTAATTATTGATAGAACCAAACAAAAAGCAGCATATCTTGGAAATGTTATTGTTTACTTCGATAATGCGATACTTAGAACGAAAGAATTATATATTTTTTATAAAACAATAGATGAAAAGCAAACTATTGATCATATAGTTGTCCCTACTAAATTGACTGTAGAAAGAAAAATAAATAATGAATTATTACTTGCAGATAGTGCTAAATATTTTTTCGATAATAAACAACTTATTCTACTTGGTAATGTAATATTACAGCGTGACGATAATGTTTTAAAAACTAATAAACTAATCTACTATGTAGATATTATTAAGAAATAGAGCTATTTACCGTTGGTACATCATTGCACGCGATTGCAAGAAGTGTGACAATCCAGAAAATAATTAAAAAAAATGCTAAAGATTAGTATTTTTAACTGGATTGCTTCGTCAATTACTTACGTAATTTTCTCGCAATGACGTTGCAAATTAATCCACGCAACAAAATCTTAACAAATAAAAAAGATGGACAGCTTACACGTTAAAAATATATCAAAATCCTACAAAAAAAGGAATATATTAACTGATATATCTCTGAATATAAAACAAGGAGAGATAGTTGGTTTATTCGGTCCGAATGGAGCCGGCAAAACAACTTGCTTTAACCTTATTATCGGTTTAATGAAACCGGACTCAGGGCAATTACTTTTAAATGATATAAATATTACCAACTTGCCTATTTATTTACGAGCAAGGCTTGGAATCGGCTATCTTCTTCAAGAACCTTCGATATTCCGGGGATTGTCGGTTGAAGATAATATTAAGGCTGTAGTTGAGATATCTGAAAATGATAAAGAAGTAATTGAACAAAAAACCCATAATTTGTTAGAGAAGTTTTCGATAGTTCATTTAAAAGGTTTATCTGCTGCTAGCTTATCAGGCGGTGAAAGGCGTAGGCTTGAGATTGCACGTGCACTTGCAATAGAGCCTAAATTTATCATGCTTGATGAACCGCTTGCCGGTATTGACCCGCTTGCTATTTCCGATATCAAAAATCTAATTACTTATTTACGTGAATTTAATATAGGTATATTAATTACCGACCATAACGTACGTGATACTCTAGATATAGTCGACCGCGCTTATGTTATTTTTGAAGGTAAAGTATTATTAGAAGGAAGTGCCAAGGAAATAGCAAATAGCAAGAAAGTTAAGGAAGTGTATTTAGGTGAGAGCTTTAGTTTCTAGACTATGCAAATTCGTCATTGCGAGCGACTTGCAGGTGTTGTTGCCTGGATTGTTTTATGTCATTCCCGCGTAGGTGGGAATCCAGTAAAACCTATAAAAACTTGTTTTTTATAGGTTTATTTTATCACACTATGTAGCTTCTATATAAATATTGAAGTTATTTTTCTGGATCCCCGACGCGGGGATGACATCGAGTAGGTTTTCCGAGCCATGCAACAAGGCTCTTTTGCAGGAATGACATAAGAGCCATGTAATAATATTCAAAATATTCAAAACAGTTTTCTATGCAAATTAACAAAGAAATTTTTAGGGTTTATGATATAAGAGGCAATAGCCTTAAAGATTTAACGGAAGAAGTAGCTTATAAAATCGGCTTTGGTTTTGCCGAGATGACTATAACGAAAGATAACGATAAAATCTGTGTCGGCTTAGACGGTCGGCTTAGCTCCCCTACCATTTGTAAAGCTTTAGAACTAGGATTAACTAATGCAGGGGCTGAAATCATAAATATTGGCGTAGTTCCAACGCCGGTTTTATATTTTGCCGATAAACACTTTACGCCCGCCGGTAGTATTATGGTCACGGGGTCACACAATCCTCGTGACGATAACGGCTTTAAAATGCTACAAAACGGTAAACCTTTTTTCGGTGATCAGATACAGGAGTTATTGACTAAGATTTTGGATAACTACTCCAATACCACACCAGCATCTCCTTATGTCATTCCTGCGAAAGCAGGAATCCATAATATACAATCTAAATACCTAAAACGTATTTTAGATGGAATAAACATGAATCCAAAATTAAAAGTAGCTTGGGATTGCGGCAATGGAGCAACCGGCGATATTGTTGAAGAACTTAAAAAGCATCTCTCAAACAAGAATATAATCATACATAGTAAGATTGACGGGAATTTTCCAAATCATCATCCTGATCCTACAAATCCTGCTAATTTGCAGGAGCTAATAAAAGTGGTTAAAGAACAAAATTGTGACCTTGGTATAGCTTTTGACGGTGACGGTGATAGAATCGGCATTATAAGCTCAAGCGGTAAAATATTATTCGGTGATCAAATTTTATGCATTTTTGCTGAGGATATTTTAAAGGACAATCCAAACGCAACTATAATAGTTGATGTAAAAGTCAGCCAATTTATAGTCGCTAAAATAAAATCATATGGAGGACACCCTATAATATGGCGAACAGGTCATCCTTTTATTAAAAGCAAAATGCTTGAGACAAAGGCTTTACTCGCCGGCGAAATGAGCGGGCATATATTCTTTGCCGATAAATATTTTGGTTTTGACGATGCAATTTATGCAGCTCTTAGATTTTTAGATTTACTTAGTAGATCAAGTAAAACTCTAGATGAGATAATAGAGGATGTACCGAAAAGCTATAGTACACCGGAAATTAAAATTCTTGTTCCTTCAGAGTTAAAATTACAAATTATTGAAGAGATTAAAGAAAAATCATTAGAAGAGAAAATAGAGTTTAATGATATAGACGGTGTACGGGTAAATACTGCACATGGTTGGTGGCTCTTGCGTAGCTCTAATACCGAATCTATTATAGTTGCAAGGGCTGAATCAGATAGTAAGAATGGTTTAGAGGAAATAATCACTATAATTAATAAATATCTTGAAAAATACGGGTTATTAATTAATTATTAAAACATTATTGCTTTCTAAAATATTATTTTATATGTTTTTCTTACATTAAATTAATATAAAGAAAAATAATATGTTAAAAATCTCAGATATCAATCACTCATTTGTTGATACTAAATTAGTTACAATAACGCCAATAGGTGCAAATACATTAAATATTAACATTGAGGCACCATTAGTAATAAAACATAAAGATCTTGAGCCTACTGATAATCCTCTCATTTTTAAACAGTGACGTAGCCGCATCTAACGGTTTAAATAGTCTGACCATTGACTACAGTGATACAGGCTTATTTAGTGGTCCAACTATTAGTTATGACAACAAACTTGGTACAATAACATTTAGTGGACCGGCAGATAGTAATGCTAATACTGAGACTTTAGGAAATACTATTAATACTGATGAAACCGTTTAAGGGTATGAGGTCATTCCTGCGAGGCGTTGTTACATAGATAGGTTTTTTCGTCATTGCGAGGAGTTACGTTAGCAACGATGCGGCAATCTCATAAGATAATATAAAAAAACTCCCGAGATTGCCACGCCAGCATAAATGCTGGCTCGCAATGACGATACAAGTTCGTATTTATTAGTTAAACAAGTGACAAAGAAAGAAATATACTCAAATGATTTGGAGAATGGGAATGTAAAACGAGGAGCGAGTACGCACAGCCTATATTTAATAGGTGATCCGAAGTTTTGCAGAAACAATTCTTCAAAGCAGAAGAGTATAATTATATTATGCGGGCCGACTGCTAGCGGGAAGTCTTATTTAGGTCATGAACTGGCTAAAGCTTATAACGGCGAAATCATTAATATCGACTCAATGCAGGTTTATAAGGAAATTCCTATTATTACCGCCTCCCCTCCGAAAAGCTACAAAACTGAAATCTTGTATCACTTATATAACTTCTTATCAATGACAGAAGATTTCTCGGTAATAAAATATCTAAAACTTGTGACAGAAAAAATAAAAGAAATAACCGACAGGGATAAGCTACCTATATTAATAGGTGGAACGGGTTTATATATCAATTCTTTAGTTTTTGGCTATAATAATATTCCTGATATATCAGAAGATTTACGAGAACAGGTAAGAAACTTACACGCTAAAATAGGCAATATAGAATTATGGGGTAAATTAGAGAAGCTTGACCCGCTTGCTGCTTCTAAAATAAACCAAAATGATACTCAGCGTTTAATTAGAGCTTATGAAGTATTCATGCAAACCGGTAAATCTATTTTTTCTTTTCAAACTTTGCCAAAAGAACAAATCTTATCTGATTTTAATTTCAAAATTATTTTCTTAAATCCTGAGCGAAAATTTTTATATAAAACATGTAATGAGCGTTTAGATAAGATATTTAAAGAAGGGGCAATTGACGAAATAGCTTTAATAAAAAAGCAATTTGCTCCTAAAGATTATACGAATCTGAAAGCTGTAGGGATAAAAGAAATTTTAGCTTATTTAAACGGCAATCTCACTTTAGATGAGGCTTTAAATGCAGCTCAAATACGAACCCGTCAGTATGCTAAAAGACAAGTTACTTGGTTTAAAAATCAGATACAAGATAAAATCACATTGGAATATGCTAACCAAGAAGAATTTACTCAAACTTTAAAAAACCCTTTTAAAACTATATAGCTTATCTACGTATTTCTTCTTTCTTTTTATTATTGGCAATAGGAGTAATGGAAAGTGTATTTGTCTTAGGTCCTACAATATTAATCTTACTATTTAAATTTGAGACGATACTTTGTGCTTCTTTTAATACATCAGCCGGAACTTTATTTTCTAATTCTGGTTTCTTATCAGATTTTTGATTAAAATAACCAACTCCCGCTTTAACAACATTTAGTATTTGTTTAATAATATTCAGTGCTTGCCCTTCTTTCAAAACTAAACTACCTATACTAGTAGCAACATTAATATATTTTTTATTTTCAATATTTTCTAAGATTTGAATCAGCTTATCCGGTTGATTGAGCATAGGTGTTAGTATACTATATAATTCTTTCTTATCGAGCTTATTTATACCGGGTACATCTTTTAAAGTTTTATCTAAAATATCTGTAAATATTTCCTTATTATCGTTTAAATATTTTTTGATCTCGGGATTATCTTTAGTTAACATTACCAATTCTTTAGCTATTCCCGTATAATCACCTTTAACAAATCCATCAAAAACCTTTTTTAATGATTCAGGATTATCAAGTAATATAGGCATTACATTCGTAAGTTTTGTAGTATCTTTTGTTTCTAGTCCATAATTTTCAAGCTGCTGTTTTATAGTTTGGCTATTTTTTTCATCTTGCTCTAAAATGCCTTTAATTAAATTATCGAATAAACCCTCTTTACTTTGCTCTACTAATATATTTTTAACTTAAATGAAGGTTCGTTAAAAGCAGTAATTACACGGCTTGTTACGGTCATATCATAGCCTTTATTTATATCTGTAATAATAGCATGTGCAATTTTCGGTTTTGACATAACTTCACCTACTATACTAAGCATTTGTTTATCGAAATTATATTCTTTCGTCATGCTTTGTATATTCGGAGTATTTTCAATAATAGCTGAGGCAATATCTGGTAAGACTGTTTTATTATCAGCAAAAAAACTTTTTAATTTATCGTCACCCACTACCATTTCTAAAGATTTCTCAAGAGCCACCATTACTCCTTGATTTGCATTCAGAGTATCAAAAATCTCTGTTGTTTCAGGCATTTTATTTAATAAAGTAGGAATAGTATCTACAATACTCAGATCAACTTTATAGCTTTCAAAATATTCTTTTAAGAAAGGTTTAGCTTGTTCTTTAGTTTCTATTAAGAAACCTTCTATAATTATTTATTTTTCAGGAGATAATTTATTAAACCTTTTTAGAGCATTAGGATTGTTTATATTTTCAGCCAGCTCTTGTTTAAACTCAGGATGTTCATTAAATATTTTTATAACTTTTGCATATATGTCATTACTTTGAGGTTTTTGTAATATATCTCAAAAGCTTTTATATAGTCGCTTGGAAGTATTTCAGTTATGTAATTCGCAATATCGTTACCTTTTTCATTAAAAAATTTTAAGCAATTTTTATCCGTGGATAACATTTCTAATGTTTTAGAAGTTACTTTATTATAGTCCGGTACTTCTTGCTTTATCTCAAGTGCAATTTCTTGAAGGCTTTTAAGTAAAGCATCATTTTTAAAATATTCTTTTAATGTTGTAAGACCCTTGTGATCTAGAAAACTACCTTCTTGAAATTTTCTAAAACCTGCTTTTGCTAAGATTTGTCCTATTTTTGGTAAATCATCGGCATGCTTTTTTAGAAAATCCTATATTTTGGATTTTTCAAGAACAGATTTTTGAAACTTTGAATCAAGATATATATCAGAGGAGCTTGCAAGTTTAACAAGATTATAACTCGGGATTAGTTAAGGCAAACTTTGTACCTTTTAATAATGCTCCTATACTAACTGGTAATATTTTTTTCTTTGGAGATGCAAGGTCATAAATAAAGCTTGTTAATGCCTTGTCTGCATCAGGAGAAGATAATGTCCTTTTAACAGTTTTATTAAAATTCTTTAATGAAATTTGTAACTGCCATAAAAATAATGAAATATATTTAATTACATAAACATTAAATTATCTTAAAATTGATTCAAAGAAATAAATTAAGCACTACTTAAATATTTTAATTTATATTACATAATATGGTAATTAAATCAATTTGATCTAAGATTTATGGGATCATCTGTGTATTTGTTTACTTTTTGTAGGTAATGATGCGTAAGTATGTGATTTATCGTGATTATCTACTATATGCACTTTACTATCTAAATTTGAAACTATATTTTTTGCTTCTTTTAAAACATTTAATTTATTAATATTTTCAAACTCATTTTTAAAGTTATCTTTTAACTGTTCATTGAAGATTTCTTTTGGTAAATAAATTCCACCGGTAATAGTGCCTGCCCCAGTATATTTAGATTTAGAATTTAAAGTAGAGGCAATATTACTTGCTAACTTTTCTAGATTTTTTGGTTCTAAAAAATTATTTATATTATCAGGATTTTCTTTAGAATATTCAGAAACGATAGGTTTTAGCATCTGATTCATCATGTAAAAATCTTCACCTCTATTATCACCTTTATCAAAAAGTTTTTGTGATATTTTCTCGCTTAAAATATTTGCCAATAAATTACTCTTAATATTTTGTTTATTTGCAATGTTTTCATATAAAGGGTTCAATACTTGTAATGGAGAATTTACATAATTTGTAATATGTTTATATTGATTTGTTTTAGGAGTAGCTAGGTTAGTAACCATATTCATAGGTAGTGAATTTAGTTTTTCTATAATATAGTCTTTAATCGTTTGATTTTCTTCATATAATCTTTTTACTTGTTGAGCAATTTTTTTTTTACTAAGTACATTTCTTTTTCCTTCAGCTTGTATTTGTAAAAATACTTTATCAATTGCCTTATCAATTAATTTTGCTTGTTGTTCTTTAATTAGTTTAGGTACTAAAGGAGGGATAGCCTTATCAAGATTATAAGTATCAGTAAGTAGCATTAAATTATCAGGTAATTTAGCCCCTGCTAAATTAATATTTTTAAAATTACAATCTTTTAAAGAAGTTACTTTAGTTAAATCTGCATTTTTTAATGATACGCCTGAGAAGTCGATATTAGATAAATTACCTACTAATATAGCTCCCTCTAAGCTGAATTTTCCATTTTGTATTTTATGTAAATTATTTCTAAGAGTAATTTCATCTATAGTTTTATCTTTAAAATCTTGTGATGAACTAAATACATCTTTTACTTTTTCAATAGCATAGCTAAAACCTACTTTTATAATATTCGGCAATTGCCCTTCCAAATAATTTGTTTTTTGAACTAGATTATATATAGCACTAGTAGCCCCACGATAATTACTTTTTTCAACCTCTTCTATAACTTTAACTAATTCATTAGGATGGTTTAACATTGATGGAAGTACATTATATAATTCTTGCTTATCAAGGTTATTTATACCTGGTATGTCTACTAAAGTTTTATCTAAAATACTTGCAAATATTTCTCTATTATTGTTTAAATATTTTTTAATTTCAGGATTGTCTTTAGTTAAAGCTATTAACTCTTTTGCCATTCCCGTATAATCACCTTTAATAAAATCTTGAAAAACCTTTTTTAATGATTCAGATTTATCAAGTAATATAGGCATTATGCTCGTTAGCTTTGTAACATCACTCGCTTCCAGACCATAACTTATAAGTTGTTGTTTTATAGTTTGGCTATTTTTTGCATCTTGTTCTAGAACTCCTGTAATTAAATTATCAAATAGACCTTCTTTACTTTGCTCTACTAATATATCTTTTAATTTAAATGAAGGATCATTAAGGGCGGAGATTATATTACCGGTTAAACTCATATAATCGCCTTTATTTAAGTCTGCAATAATCTCATGAGCAATTTCTGGTTTTGACATAATTTCGCCTACAATATTAAGCATTTGTTTATCAAAATTATATTCTTTTGTTATGCTTTGTACGCTAGGAGTATTTTCAATAATACCTAAAGCAATATTTGGTAAGATTGTTTTATTATTAGCAAAAAAACTTTTTAATTTATCATCACCAACTACCATTTCTAAGGATTTCTCAAGAGATATCATTACACCTTGATTTGGAGCATTAAGAGTATCAAAAATCTCTGTTGTTTCAGGTATTTTATTTAATAAAGTAGGAATAATATCTAAAATTTTAAGATCAATTTTGTAGATTTCAAAACGTTCTTTTAAGAAAGGTTTAGCTTGTTCTTTTGCTTCTTCTAAGAAATTTTCAATAATTATTTGTTTTTCAGGAGATAACTTATTAAATCTTTTTAGAGTATTAGGATTGTTTATCTTTTTAGCCAGTTCTTGCTTAAAACCAGGATGTTCATTAAATATTTTTAATAAATTTTTCTTTTCGGGCTTTTGTAATATATCATCAAAAGTTTTTATATAATCGCTTGGAAGTATTTCAGTTGCTCCTGTACGTATGTATTTCGTAATATCTTCACTCTTTTCGTTAAAGAATTTTTGGAAGTTTTTATCGGTAACCAGCATATCTAAAGTTCTAGAAGTCACTTTATTCCAGTCCGGTAGCTCTTGCTTTACTTCAACCGCAATTTCTTGAAGTTTTTTAAGTACTTGTTCATTTTTAAAACATTCTTTTAGTATTTCGAGTCCCTTTTCATCTAAAACACTCTTATCTTGAAATTCTCTAAAGCCCGCATTTGCTAAGATTTGACCTATTTTAGGCAAATCATCCGAATGTTTTTTTAAAAATTCCCATATTGGAGATTTTTCAAGAAGTGATTTTTGAAATTCCGGATCAAGATATATCTTAGAAGAGTTAGCAAGCTTAACAAGATTATAAGTATTTACAGGATTAGTTAAAATAAATCTTGCTCCGAGTAACATCGTTCTTAAGCTTATACTCTTTGAAGATGATAAGTCCTTAATTGCACTCTTTAGTACTTTATTAGCTTTAGAAGAAGATAAAACTTTTTCTACAACTTTTTGATAGTTTTTATTATTTATAATAACCATGAAATTACTCAATTTTTAAATATTCTAAATCTATTTTAAAAAACGACACAACATGTTCAGCATCCGAGGACTTACAAAGACATGGCTGCCAATTTTTCAAGTTCTATTTGAGTTATTATTTAGCCTCCGCTTTTGGCGTCCATCTCAGTGAATACTTCTTCCCATGAACCGGTAGTCGCTGCTTTTGAATATTCAGTTGCTCTATTTTCAAAAAAGTTCGTATGTTCGACTCCGTTTAGCATTTCATCAAGCCAAGGAAGGGGGTTATGATTTACCAAATACACATCTTTGAGTCCTAGCTGCATTAAACGGCGGTCGGCAATATAACGAATATATTGTCTTACTTCATATGCCGTTAATCCCTCAATACCGCCAACTTCAAAAGCAAGTTCAATAAAGGCATCTTCAAAATGCACAATAGTCGTACAAGCTTCATAAATACGTTTACGTAAAGTTTCTGTCCAAACTTCAGGGTTTTCTCTTACAAAAGTCTTAAACAGAGTAATAATTGAGTTAGTATGAAGTGTTTCATCACGCACTGACCAAGCAATAATCTGTCCCATACCTTTCATTTTATTAAAACGAGGGAAATTAAGCATGATCGCAAAAGAAGCAAATAGCTGTAATCCTTCAGTAAAAGCTCCAAATACTGCGAGTGTAGTTGCTATATTTTCTTTGGCATCCACTCCGAATTGCTGCATATAATCATACTTGTCTTTCATTTCCTTATATTTAAGAAATGCTGAATATTCTACTTCCGGCATGCCTACCGTATCAAGTAAATGTGAATATGCTGCGATATGTACCGTTTCCATATTAGAAAATGCCGATAACATCATTAATATTTCAGTCGGTTTAAATACTCGTGAATAATGCTTCATATAGCAATTATTCACTTCAATATCTGCCTGTGTAAAAAAACGAAATATTTGCATTAATAGATGTTTTTCCCCTGGAGTTAAGTTATATTTCCAATCTTTAACATCGTCGGCAAGCGGTACTTCTTCCGGTAGCCAATGAATTTTTTGTTGAGTGTGCCAAGCTTCATATGCCCATGGATATGAAAACGGTTTATAAATTGGACTTGCATCAAGTAGTGACATAATTTTTCTATTTCTTCTTTTGAAAGCTTAGTATATTTAATTATTTTCTCTATCGGCTCATTATCCGCTAACATTTCTTTTACTATTTCTGTATTTCTTCTAGTTTCTCCAATTTCAATACCATCAGCTTTCTCATCAGCTTTCCCCTCATTATATTTACTTTTTTGATTTTACTCTTCCGTTTGAGCAGCAAGCATCGCTTTAATATAATTATCATATTCTGCTTCGCTCCAGTTAAATTATTCAATAGTTTTATAGACTGATAATACTATTTCATCTTTTGTATATTGTTTGCTCTATCGAATTTAGTCATCATATATAACCAATCATCTTCTAAGCTTTCTAACTTATCTGCTTCTTTGGTAAATTTGTCTAATTCAACAAATACGTAAGACAAGCATTTAAGTTGATGCTTACCGTTGCCGACATTAATAGTTTGATGATAGCTAATACATTCTTTTTCCTCGGGCAATGCCTGAAACCCAGCAGTAATTACTACCATTACTACAGGAGCTAGATCAGCATATTCTTTTCCTCTTTTTAATTGCGAAGAAAATGCTATACAACTGTAAAATTGTACTCTTGATAAAAAAGCACCGGCATAGCCGTTTTGCATCTCAACAATATAAATATTGCCGGAGTTATCTCTAACTTTTACGTCTACTATACTCCTTTTATTCTGCCCTAAATCCGGTACTTATTCGTTTGAAATATATTCAAGGTTGATAATCCAACTCTTCAGGTAACCTCGTAATATTATTGAGAAAGCTTAGTAACCTTATTTTATCCGTAAACAATTTTTTAAATGCTACATCATTTGTTGGGTCTAAATATCTTTGCATAGTTATATTATACTTACTGGCAAGCCAAGCATTCTTCGTAGTTACCGGCTTCTGCCAACTTATCGTTTTGTTCCTCTAAATCTTTAAAATCGGCCTTTAATACGTCATGCGAGACCTTATCGGCTCGCTGTATTGATGTCGATCTGCAGTAATATAAACTTTTTACTCCTTTTTTCCAGGCTTTAAAATGAATATTATTTAAATATTTCTTACTAACATTCCCCGGTAAAAAGATGTTTAAAGATTGTGCTTGCGTAATGTAAGGAGTACGATCGCTTGCCAGTTCAATTAGCCAATTCTGATCAATTTCGTAAGCGGTTTTGAAAACCTGTTTTTCTTCTTCGGATAAAAATGTTAAATGTTGTACTGATCCTTCATGTGTTGCAATCGAAGACCAAACTTGATCATTATTAAATCCTTTCTCCTCTAATAACTTTTCTAAATGTTTGTTACGCACGTTAAAAGAACCGGTTAAAGTCTTTTGTACAAAACTATTAGCAGCAAACGGCTCTATTCCGGGTGAGGCATTACCTGCTATTACCGAAATTGAGGCGGTAGGTGCTATTGCGGTTTTATTGCTAAATCGTTCATTACTTCCTGCATCTAGAGCATCAGGACATGCTCCTTTTTCTTTACCGATTTCTATTGAGGCTTTATCAGCTTTAGCAGATATATATTCAAATATTTTTTTATTCCAAACTTTTGCCATAACCGATTCTATCGGTACTTTTTTCATTTGCAAAAATGAGTGGAAGCCCATTACGCCAAGTCCAACGCTTCGCTCACGTAAAGCCGAATATTTAGCTCTTGCCATAGTATCCGGTGCTTTATTAATAAAGTCTTCTAAAACATTATCAAGGAACAACATAATAGAATGGATAAATTCTTTATCATCTTTCCACTCTTCGTAATACTCTAAATTTAAAGAGGAAAGGCAGCAAACAGCAGTTCTTGACTTTCCTAGATGGTCAATTCCCGTCGGCAATGTAATTTCACTACAAAGATTAGACATTTTAACTTGAAGCCCTAATTTTTTATGATGCTCAGGGATAGATTTATTAACACTATCGATAAATAACAAGTAAGGCTCACCTGTTTCTATTCTAGTAGTTAATAACTTAACCCATAAATCTCTTGCTCTAACTTTATTTACGACTTTTTTGGTAGCAGGACTAATAAGGTCAAAATCCGTATTGTTTTCAACTGCTTTCATAAATTCATCGGTTATAGCTATACCGTGATGAATATTAAGAGTTTTACGGTTAACATCCCCACCTGTCGGACGTCTTATATCGATAAATTCTTCAATTTCAGGGTGATTAATAGGCAAATATACAGCCGATGAACCTCGTCTAATAGAACCTTGCGAAATAGCAAGAGTCATAGAATCCATTACTTTAATAAACGGTATAATACCGGATGAATGACCTTTATCACGAATCCCTTCATTAATAGCACGAACATTACCCCAATAACTGCCAATCCCGCCACCGCGTGCAGCAAGCCAAACATTTTCTGTCCATAAATTTACTATATCATCTAAGCTATCATCGGTCTCATTCAAGAAGCATGAAATAGGAAGTCCCCTATCCGTTCCGCCGTTACTTAAGATTGGTGTTGCTGGCATAAACCACATTTTACTCATATATTCATATAACTTCTGAGCATGCTGTTTATTTTCGGCATAATAACTAGAAACTCTTGCAAATAAATCTTGAAAATCCTCACCTTTCATAAGATATCGATCTCGCAGAATAGCTTTACCGAAAGGAGTAAGTAAATTGTTATGGTTGTTGTTTATAGTTATTTGAAATTTATTTTTTTTAAGCGTGTTCATTATAGGTACTAATGGGGTTGTAGGCGTTATTTATAATGCTTATTTTGAAAAAATGACACCATATTCAGTGTATAGAATCTTCACCTAAGTAGACACGAGAATAATAATTTATTCAATATAAATATTTATTTTTTTTTTAGATTTTTGACTTGACACAAATCACTCTTGATTACTATATGGAATAGTTTTTACAAATATTATGCTTGCTTAAGGCACAAGCAGTCTTATCTTGCGGAAGTAAGGCAACGTTGCGTGGTTCCCGGTTGCATTTTTGCGTAGACATAAGTTTAAGAATCGATTCCATCTCTGTCATCTCACGATCAAGTCACAGCGTAACAGAAAGAAAACCGATCCATGCAACAAGACCTTATCTATGCGGGAATAACGTTCAAGACATTCTCCATCATTCGTATTAAGGTATACTATTTGAAAATATCTCTCTATACTGCTTGGAAGTTCTGATTTCCCTTTAAAATCCAGTAACGGATAGGTAACTAAATTCTAACTGCAAAATTATTAGCATACTGAATACCGGCAAATCTAGTTGAATTAGACCAAGAAGACGCTTTAATTATGCTACCCCCTACCCACCAATTATATCTTATCCATATTCTCACATTTCCAATTTGTGTCTAAACGTGTAAATTTATTTTGGTTTTTTGTGGTATTTGTGATTTTAGAAAAATTTGATTTAACGGCTTCAGTTTGAAATAAGAAACTATAACTATATACACCGTTTTCAGTGAAATAATTGAGTTCCTCTACTCCGGCTAAATAATTAATATCATCATTTGGACTAAGAGTCACATCATAGTTTAAATATACCCTACTAATAAGTTTAGTATCGACGTTCTTCATAGGACCACCCGAGGCATCAAATGATTGAGGTTGCATTTTTCCCGCTGGGAAAGTGATATTTAAATCTAAATTCTCAAAGTTTAAATCATATTTAGTACCCTCACAAGCAAATCTAAATTAATATATGCAGTATCATGATAATTCACTAAACCCTGCTTAAGATAATTTTCTTGAACATCAAAATGTTCTATATCTTCAAGAGGAATTAAACAATGACCTTGAGCATTTTGCACTATAGTCGGCAATATATCGGTTTCGGTATAATTAACTTTTAACGAAACAATCAATTCACTCTTACCCGCAATTTCATTAGCGCTATTCTCAAATTCTACTGCTAGAGGTAATTGGGGCAATAACCCTAACTCCTTATCCTCATGTACGTTTGTATCAGCTGCGATTCAAGGCAAAGTATCGCCAAGAGATTCAGAGATAACTCCATCTGCAAAACTCTCACCGGCATAAAAAAATAATACCTATAAAAACCGATATTATTGTATTTAAAAAGCACATTGCTTTAATTTATTTAGTCTTAAAGATTTTTAACCTGATATTGTTATAGGTATACTATGCTGAACAACAAGATCTACGGTAGAGGCAACACTATTCTCTAACTTCACTCTACGAGGTAATTCTTTTATAAAAATTCTATAGTCTTTTGCTTTGGTAGAATAATTCTGTGTGTTTTTTAAAGCTACCCGTATCAATTGTATTTTACCGTCGTGTAAGGTAAATGTTACCGGAGTTGCCACTAAATCTTTAGTTTCTTTATATTCTTCTATACCATCTTTATATGTACGCTTTAAAAGAATTAATTGAAACTTTTTAGGTGCATAATCATTATTTTGCACCGTCATAGTTGCTATTTTATTACCTTTGTTTATCTCTATATTGACAGGTACGATAGTGGCACTGGCAAAAGAATTAAAAGTCAAGAATATAGATAGGCTAGGTAGAAATCTTAAAAAAATATTTTTTCATAATATCAATATGCCACGGTTACTGTAATTGTATCATTATAAGTATCGGAAGGAACATTTGCTCCTTGAGGTATTCTGCCGTATATTGTGAGCGTTTGAGCTAGTCCTGTTCCTGTTCCCATTACCCCTTGATTGATTTCCCCAATTCTGCGTTCTCCCTGCATTGGAGAAAGATTATAAGGTAAATAACTAGTAGTGTTAACAAGACCAGTCATTTTACGGGTACTAGTTGTAGCAGCAGGTGTGGTACCGGCATTTAATGAAACAGTATAATTAGCACCTAAAGTACACTTTATTATAACTGTATTTGTTTGCAGAGCATCGGCAGTTGAAACATACGTACCGAAAGCTAAAGGAGTAGCCGTAACTATACAAGAAGGTAAAACCGTTGCACTAACAAGGAAAAAAGCATTAGCAGAGGAGGCAAAACTATTGCCCGTACTTATAGTTAAGATAATAAAACCGATAATATTTCGTAGAATCTTAATTTGCATAATTAATAATAAAAATAATTAATTTCTGTTATTAATCTTTTACAAAGTTTAATGATTTTACAAGGCTAGTTTAAGAAATGTTTATATTTAAATATGAATTGATGATATTTTTCCCACAGAATTTGCTTTGGTTTTTCTTTATAGAAATATAATTGACCACTTTATTTGACTATTATAGTATAATAATACTTTTATTTTTTGCAGGTTATAAAATGACTATTAAAATAGCAATTACTCAATTTAAATCTCATTGCCTTGCAATAATAGAAAAATTACAAACAGATAAAGAATCTATTATAACTACCAAAAGCGATAGGGAAGTAGCACAAATATTACCTATAAATACTAAAAAGTCTCATTATTCGGTATGCTAAAAAACAAAGCCGAGATAAAAGCGGATATATTAGAACCAGTAGAAGAAAAGTGGAATGCAGCACAACCTTTAAATGCATCTCGTCTAGTATAATATCCGACAGTTTTTAAAAGTCCCCCTGCGAAAGTGTTGGATTTCTATAAATACACTCACATAACCATTGATTATTTCCTCAATATCCAATAAAATCCTTTTTAAAATTTAAATATAAAAAGTATGTATAATACTGATGTTGTAATAATAGGTGCCGGTCCGGTTGGATTATTTGCAGTTTTTCAAGCAGGAATGCTTGGAATGAAATGTCATGTTATTGATGCACAAGAAGTTATCGGCGGTCAGTGTATTACCCTATATCCTGAAAAGCCTATTTACGATATACCGGCATATCCTAAAATTGCAGCAGAAGAGCTAATAAAACAGTTAGAACTTCAAGCAGCTCCTTTTAACCCTATATATCATTTAAGTCAGCAAGCTATAGAGCTAAATAAACAAGATGATTTTTTTGAAATTAAAACCTCAAAAAACACTCTTATTAAAAGCAAAGTTATTATTATTGCAGCAGGAGCAGGTTCATTCGGTCCAAACAAACCGCCCCTTGCGAATATTGAAGATTTTGAAAGCAAGTCGGTTTTTTATTTCATCAATGATAAAAGCAAATTTGCGGGTAAAAATATAGTTATAGCAGGCGGCGGGGATTCGGCTGTTGACTGGGCTATTTCTCTTTCAGATATTGCAAATAAAATATATTTAGTACATAGGCGGGATAAATTTACGGCAGCTCCTGAAAGCGTAAGGCAATTAAGACATATTGCAGAAACCGATAAAATCGAGTTAGTAACCGGTTATCAATTAAATGCTTTAGATGGTAATAATAGTGAACTTCAATCGGTTATAGTTAAAGATTTACAAAATAATACTCGTAAATTGGATGCCAATATACTACTACCTTTTTTTGGTTTAAAACAAGATTTAGGTAGCTTAGCAAATTGGGGTTTAAATGTTAAGCTTCACCATATTGAAGTAGACTCTTCCTATTATCAAACTAATATAGAAGGTATTTACGCCATTGGCGATATTGCTCATTATGTCGGTAAGCTTAAGCTGATTCTTACGGGTTTTGCTGAAGCGGCAAACAGTCTTCATCATGCTTATAGTAGAGTATTTGACGGCAAGGCTCTACATTTTGAGTATTCTACTGCCAAATACGTGGAAAAGAAGTAAGAGCGTTACTAAATAAAGAGATCGTCATTGCGAGCAACCGTAGAGAGCGTGACAATCTCATGAAACAATAACGAACTCCTGAGATTGCTTCGTCAATTACTTTGTAATTTTCCTCGCAATGATGTTAAAACTGAACGGAGACAAAAATAAGAGTGAATAATATAATTGACGGTAAAGCATTAGCCAATGAGATACTAGCAGACTTAAAGCTAGAAATTCAAGAACTTACAAGCCAAACTAACGCTTCACCGAAACTTGCTATAGTCCTAGTAGGCGATAATCCGGCAAGCATTACTTATGTAAGAAACAAAATAAAAAATGCACATAAAATAGGAATTTATACTTTATTAGTAAATCTATCTACTACTATTCATACTAATGATTTAATATCAAAAATCGATGAGTTAAACCTTGATAACGAGATTTCAGGAATTATAGTTCAACTTCCTTTGCCAAGCTCCATAGATAAAAATAAAATTTTATCGGCAGTATCACCTTCTAAAGATATCGATGGTTTCCACCCTTTAAATATCGGTTACTTACATAGCGGGATTAGTCGAGGCTTTATTCCCTGCACTGCTCTTGGTTGTCTTGCAGTTATAAAAAAATACGAACCTAATTTAACCGGTAAAAACGTTGTAATTATTGGACGCTCAAATATAGTAGGAAAACCTTTAAGTGCTTTACTGTTAAAAGAAAATTGCAGCGTTACTATTTGTCATTCTAAGACACACAATTTAAGCTCTATTACTTCTAAATCCGATATTGTCGTTGCTGCAATAGGCTCACCTTTAAAATTAACTGCAGAATATTTTAATCCTGAATCTATAGTAATTGATGTAGGCATTAATAGAATTAGCGGCAATAAAATTATCGGTGATGTTGATTTTGAAAATGTTCAGTCTAAAGTAAAATATATTACTCCCGTCCCAGGCGGCATCGGACCGATGACTATTGCGTTTTTACTTAAAAATACGGTTAAGGCATTTAAGGATTCCTTATATACTCTTGATAAGTGAAAAGTAGATAGACGAAGTTTAACGAGTATCTTATAAACATTTGCAAGTTCTACATAATTTCTTACATTATCTTGCATATATTCTAAATCTTGATCGGTTAAATATCTAACAAATTTTGCAGGGGATCCCATCCATAATTCTTGAGATTTAATTATCTTCTTTGGCTGGATAAGACTTCCTGCAGCAATAAAAGCATATTCTTCTATTACTGCATAATCCATTACCGTAGCACTCATACCGATAAAAGCATTATTATGTATTGTACAGGCATGAATAAGAGAGAGATGACCGATAGTTATATTATCGCCTATTTTTATCGATTCAACGTCGCCTCTAAGAATCGTATTAAACCAAATGCTTGAATTACTACCTATTTCAACATCTCCTATTAAAGAGCTGCTTTCGGCAATATATGCACTTTTATCGATTCTTGGCGTAACTCCTTTGTAAGGGATAATGAGTATTAATTATAATCGACCCAAGAAATATTACCGTCTTTACGATAATAAACTATATTGATACGATCATTATTTATATTTTTAAATACTACTGCGGGTAAATCTTCTAAATCCATTTTCATTACCGCTTCTTTTACTGATAATTTTAATATTTCTACAGGCTTTTCAGCAATAATTGCTGGATTATCATTATCTTCGGCGTTAGAGGTTTCATTATCAGATTGCGGATTAATAATATATTTGGTACCTTCGTAAGCAATTTCTGATATTTTTACTTTACCCGCATGATGATTTTTGAATTTTGATTTATATTTTCTAAGCTGTTTTTCTAGTTTCGACATAGCTTTATCAAAAGCTACATATATATCGCTACAACTATCATTACTTTTGACTATATTATGTTTACCTGAGCCATATTTTACTATAATATCACATTTAAAGTTAATTCCCTCTTTTGAAAAATGTATATCTATATTTATTATATCGGTAAAATATTTTTTAACGACTTGCGTAGCCCTCTCTTTTGAATATTCTTGTAAATTATTACCGATAGAAATATGTTGACCTGAGACTGAAATAATCATAAATAACCTTTATAATCTGAAATAATTAATATATAAGTTAATTTATATTTAGAGTAATTTCAAGTTTTATTACAAATTAATTTATTTAAACTTTAGCCGTAGAGTTTAGGACGCTTATCCTTATTTTGTTGCGATTTAATTAGTTTTTTAGCAGTCTTTCTTACATAATTAGATGCCGATTTCTAAGCAGATAGCATTAAAATTTTCATTATTTTCAAAAAGCCATTTTTTAGCGTTATATTCTGCTTTTGTTGCCTCTTTCTTGGTAGAAGTATTAGTTGCATCTATTATTGCCTGCATAATAATAGCACTTCTAAGAGCAATATCGGGTATAGGATTATAAAGTTTAATATGCTCAAAAGGAGTAGTTAATTTAATGACATATGATTTAGTCATATAACTCTAATAATTATTAATAAAGTAAGATTTTGTTAATATGAATGTAACCAATAGGTTTTTCTTTTTTAACAAAGTCCTTAAAAAGTATAATAATTTTCAAGGCTTCAACTAGTAGTGACTAATTTGGATTAATAGAGATATCTAGTAATTATAATATTAGGAATAAGCTATAAACGTTAGATTCTGTATATTTTTTGATAAAATACGATATTTTACTCTTGCAGGAATAGAAGAATTGTTATATATATTGTTATCTTTTATGTGTACTCAAATGATTTCAAGAATTGCATTTTATTTTGAGAGGTGAGCACCCACAGCCTATACTTAATAGATGAGGATATGAATCCTTGATAAAATGAAAGAGCAATTCTTAAAAGCAGAAGAGTATATAATAAGGGGGTGTAGCTCAGTTGGTTAGAGCATCTGCCTGTCACGCAGAAGGTCGCGGGTTCGGGTCCCGTCACTCTCGCCAAGCCCTTTCAGGGTTTCGGGATTTCCAGTCGTTTTCTAAAAAATCCATATGCTCCTTTTATTCGCCTTTTGTTTTAATTGTTATATTAAACTCTTTTAAATTCCGAATTTTAAATATTATAAAAAACTAACTTATGTATATTCCTTAAAGCAACCTCAACTCATTTACTCGCACTTTTAGTTAAATTGCTATTGTATTCTTAAAACTTCTTATGATTCTATCTATAAGCTCATTTTTAATAAAATATTAAAATTTATAGAATTTAATAAGAATATAATTATGTTTAGATGGTTTCAACCCTCAAATCAAGAATTAATAAGAACTATACAGAAAGAAAATACCGCAGAAGCACAAAAATTAATTGCCGCAATGGATATGACTGAATTAAGTAAAGTTAGGGATATTTATATTAGCAGGGCTATTTGCAGTATCCGTACCTATATTTTGAGTTACATTACCGTCACCTATAAAATTTAATGTACCGCCTACACCGCCGGTGCTAAGTACTGCTCCATTTGCTCCTACACTACCTGTTACCGTTCCATCACCTGCAAATATTCACTTACCGCTTCCGTCTCCGGCAGTAGTTGTCACTGCTCCGGTTAGCGTAATCCCATCTGCTAAAGCTAAGATAGAGCCATTCTTATTTAAAGCTACGGGAGCAAACACATTAGCTGAGAACGTAATGGGGTTTGCTCCGATATTTACGAGTTTTAAGCTGCTGCCGTTAGCTCCAATCGTACCGTTAACATTACCGCTTTGTATTGTCAGTATTCCTTGGTTATTTGCAGAGGTCGTAACTGAACCGGTCACACCATTTACTATTAACTCACCATCTGCTCTAAATAATATGTTACCACCCGCTCCTAGGTCTAAGGCTTGGTCAAATGTTACCTGCTCCGTACTATTCATACTAAGTAACTTCGTAAATACCGTATTATCGACTACGACATCACCTGCTCCGTCTACTATGAAATTCTTAAGGCGATGGGTATTATCCTGCCCTATAGTATAAGGTCCACCGTCATTTGCTATAGTTAGGTATTTTGTGATTGCTCCTATTCTCACTATTCCATATTCATTTAGTCCTTCAAATATTATCTTAGCACTGTTATTTAGCAAATTTACATTCCCATTTACTGCATCTATTGTATATGTCGTATTATCCGCTATTCTAATATCACCTATATCTCCGGCACTTGGATCATTTAATGTACCGTTTACTCCATTAGCACCGTTTATATTACCCGTAACCGTTATGTCGTCATCTAAATTAAGTACAGACGTATTACTTTGTAAATTAATATTAGTAGCTTTTAATATTGTAGAATTAAGTTGTTGCCGGACCCAAGTAAAACATTTAATGCGGCTAATGAGCCTATATTACCTATATCGCCTGTTATTATGTTACTATGTTACTACTACCAAGATCATGAGCTAGATTTAGTATCCCTTGATCGTCAACGCCGGTAGTATTATTTATATTACCCGTTAACGTTGTTATATTACCGTCAAAAAGAGTAAGTATAGAGTTATTGTTAGTAAGATTTATATTTGCAGCATTAATTGTAATATTACCTGCTCCTGGCATATAAATCTGTGCTTCCCCGTTTCCTACATTTATTCCGGAAAGAGAGTTAGTTAAACCTATGTGATTTGATATAATACCTATACCTGCAAATGTTATTGTACCGTTATTGCCAGCTACCGTATTATCTATCTGAGTTGTAATATTTAAAACGTTATTAATTTGTAAAGTAGAATTCTTACCGGCGAAATCTATATTACTAAATGTTTGATTACCGACTCCGGTAATAATTGATGTAACATTATTATTAATAAATTTAAGAGGACCGAAATTAGGAGTAAGACCTACTGTTGCACTAAGAGCACCTATTGATACATTTTGACTTACCTCAACCTCACCAAAAGCAGGTAGTGCTATTAATGTATTTATCCAAGCTTACGCCACCGAGATTAGGAATTGTTGCGCCTGCAGTATTAGAGCTAGTGAATAATGTTCCGCATAATGATGCCGTTGCTAAAAATTTTCTTAATATTTTTGATTCTTTCATTAATATTAACCCCAATACATTTAATTAATAATTTGTAGCAACTTTTTTACAACAATAAAATAGAAGCAGATAGAGCTAGATTCAGAAAGCTTTAGACAAGATGAATTGACAACTGAGCCTGCGGAACGTACAAAAGTACGTGAGCAAAGGCGAATGTCAGAAAATTCACTTGTATCAAGCTTTCTGAACGACGCTGTACCAAAAAAATATTGTTACTTGGTAAGTGTAGAAATTTAATTATGTATTTAGAATTAAGTTAAAGGAATTTCTCAATGAAAGTTGGAAAGCAAAAAGATAAACTAAGCTGTTTTGTCTTTTATTGTAGGCATGGATTTTCTACCTCGGATAAGCCGCTTTGAGTAGCTGCTGCAGTAGTAGCAGCATTACTGTGTCACCCCCATATGGTCCATAAAAACAATAAAAAATACTAAAATTATTAGTATTTTTAACTGGATCCCGTGGTCAAGCCACAGGATGACAGAGGTGAAATTAATCCACGCAACAATATAATTAGTTCAGCCCAATTTAGTAACAGGCGTAAGGAAGAAAGCCTATAATAATAGACGAGTTCAAGATATTCAGGAATTAAGCAAGAAAAATCGCATTTTGATTGAAAAATCAAAAAGAATTACTTTACTATAGCTTGCATTAATTTAATATATGATATTTTGACTATTAACAAATCTCTATTTATTTATCGGTGTTTCTACCAAAGCATGCTTAAGTACTTGATCAATATTTGATACAGATATAATGTCTAGGCTTTCTTTTATATTCGGCGGTATATCTTTCAAATCTTTGACATTCTCTTCAGGAATCAACACGGTTTTAATACCTCCCCTACTTGCAGCAAGTAACTTCTCTTTAAGACCACCTATAGGTAAAACATTGCCTCTTAAAGTAATTTCACCGGTCATTGCTACAGTACGATGTACGGGTATTTTAGTCATCAACGAAACAATAGTCGTAAACAAAGCACAGCCGGCAGACGGTCCATCTTTTGGAATAGCTCCGGCCGGTACGTGAATGTGAATATCAAAATCTTTATAATTGTCATACTTTAATCCAAAATTTGTTGCTCTGCTTCTAAAACAACTATAGGCAGCCATTGCCGATTCTTTCATAACATCACCGAGTTTTCCGGTGGTCTTTATTTCACCTTTCCCTGGAAATGCTAAAGCCTCTATAGTTAAAAGCTCTCCGCCTACTTCAGTGTAAGCAAGTCCCGTAGTACTTCCTATTTGATCTTCTTTCTCGGCAAGCCCGAAATTATATTTCTTAGCTCCTAAAAATTCTTCAAGATTATTACTATCTATGGCGATATGCTTAACACTTTTATCTGCTAAAATCTGCTTTAATGATTTTCTAGTTAATGCCCCTATTTCACGCTCTAAAGCTCTTACACCTGATTCCTTGGTATAATATCTAATTAAATCCAAAATTGCCGTCTCGGATATAGTAATTTCATCTTTTTTGATTTTATGCATTTTAAATTGTTTTGGAACTAAATAACTTCTGGCAATTTGGAGCTTTGCTTCCTCTACATAACCGGAAATATATATTTTTTCCATTCTATCACTTAAAGCTCTAGGTAAATCATGAGAGTTAGCAGTAGCAATAAATATTACATTTGATAGATCATATTCTACTTCTAGATAATGATCAACAAAGTGACTATTCTGCTCAGGGTCTAATACCTCAAGCAAAGCGGATGCCGGATCACCTCTAAAATCAGAACTCATTTTATCGATTTCATCAAGCAGCATTACAGGATTACTAGTCTTAACTTTCTTAAGTTGACCTAAAATTTTACCGGGCATTGATCCAAGGTAAGTTTTCTATGTCCTCTGATTTCTGCTTCGTCTCTAACACCGCCAAGCGCAATTTTAGTATATTTTCTGCCCATTCCTTCGGCAATAGATTTTACAAGTGAAGTTTTACCGACCCCTGGCGGACCTATTAAACATAATATAGGTCCTCTAATTTTACTTGAACGCTGTAATACTGCTAAATATTCTATAATTCGTTCTTTAACTTTTTCGAGTCCAAAATGGTCACGATTTAAAATTTTCTCTGCTTGGTTAATATCTATTTTGCTATTATCATACTTACCCCAAGGCAGGCTAAGTAATGTCTCAAGATAGTTACGCGTTACTCCCGACTCCGCTGACATTTGGTTCATGGTACGGAGTTTCTTAAGTTCAGCCTCAGCTTTTTCTTTTGCTTCTTTTGATAATTTTAAACTTTTAATTTTTTTTTCAATATCGGCAAGTTCTGATTTATCTTCATCAAGCTCTTTTTGAATAGCTTTCATTTGTTCGTGCAGATAATAATCACGCTGCGTTTTTTCGATTTGCTTTCTTACTCTTTGCTGCAATGCCTGCTCGGTTTCTGAATTTACTATATTGGAAGTAAGCATACTAATAACCGTCGTGATACGCTTAAAAGGACTAGTTTCTTCTAATAAATTCTGCTTTGCCTCAAGTGAAGTTATCAAATGTGAGGCTAATATATTTATAATATTTATGAAATTAGTGCTATTACTTATTTCTTTATTGATAGTTTCAATAATTTCTGCATTAACTTTCTTATCATTAATCGCATATTTACTAAATAGTTGTACTGCATTATCAACGAGTGAACGCATGTTATTAACGTCAAATATTTCTTCATCCGGAATAATTTCGTAATTTGCTTCAAAAGCTTCCTCGCCTTTGATATTGCTTAGCTTTACTCTTGCTACTGCTTCTATTAAGATTTTTGCCGTATTATTAGGCAGCTTTACTATTTGGATAATCTTGGCAAGTATAGCTGTTTTATAAAGTTCGTGTGTACTAGGGTTTTCTTGATCAAATTTTTTCTGTAAAGTTACTAGAATATATTTACTATTATCTTCCTCGGAAATGGTAGTATGAGAGAGTGCTTGCAGCGATTTTTGCCTACCCACAAAAATAGGAGCAATTACTCCCGGGAATACTACCATATCTCTCAGTGCCATTAACGGAAGGGATTTTTTATTCATCAATTAAAACCTTTTAAAATTTCTAATTATTAACTATATAATATAGTATCAACCTGATTTCAAGCTACCGTTATTAATTATATTTATGAATTTATTACTACAACCTCCTCAAAATGTAGCAGCCGCATATAATAGAATAAAACAATATCTACATTTAACTCCGATCGTTCACTCTGAAAACTTAAATGAGATGCTCGGTCATGAGATTTTTTTTAAGGTTGAATCATTACAAAAAACCGGTGCATTTAAAGTTAGAGGCGTGTTAAATCATTTATTAGAATTAAAAGAGCAAGGAAAATTACCTGATAAAATAGTCGGTTATAGTACGGGTAACCATGGAATCGGTCTTGCTTATGCGAGTAAATTATTCGGTATTAAAACAAGGATTTATTTACCGTTAAATACTTCAAAAGTAAAACAGCAAGCAGCTCTTTATTACGGCGGTGAAGTTATATATACATATACTCGACAAGAAGCGGAAGAAAAAGCAAAAGAAGATGAAAAGCAAGGATTTTACTATATGCATCCTTCCGATAGTGATTCTACAATAGCAGGAGCAGGCACGTTATGCTATGAAGCATTACAGCAGCTAGGTTTTAGTCCTGATGCTATTTTTGCCTCTTGCGGCGGCGGCGGTTTAATTTCCGGCGCATATCTTGCCAAGGAATTAATATCACCGACAAGCTTGTTAATAGGTTCAGAACCTTTAAATGCCAATGATGCTTATTTATCTGTTAAAGATAATAAAACATATAGATTTAACTATGCTCCGAATACTATTGCGGACGGTCTTAAAACCTTGAGTGTATCAGCTCGTACATTTGAATATCTGAAAAAACTTGATGATTTTTATTTAGCAGAAGAATATGAAATATGTTACTGGACGGCGTGGCTTACTCATTTACTGAAAGTAATATGCGAGCCGTCAAGTAGTATAAATATGGTTTCAGTGGTAAATTTTTTAAAAACACAATCCAAACCTCAAAAATTACTAGTACTAATCTCAGGCGGTAATATCGATCCTATTCTTTATAATGAATTATGGAAAGAGGAGTATTTAAGCATCTCACCTAAATCTTTATGTTCTGATGTCATTTCTGCGAAAGCAGCAATCTAGTAACCTTTAATGTCATACCGCGACTTGATCGCGGTATCTTAGGACTCAGCTGGTGATACAAGACCCCGTGGTCACGCCACGGGATGACAATAAAAAATCTAGATTCCAGCTTTCGCGGGAATGACATAGAAGCAATATAACAAAGCCTCCTCACAATGATGAAGTTATATTAAAATTTAACCCTTTCTTCTTACTGCTTCTTGATTTTTAGTAGAAGTATTAGGAGTGATTTGCGGAGGTTTTATATTAGAACTTCTTAGTTTTATTGAATCTTCAAATATGGTTTTATCAAATGCTATTGGATTGATTTTCCTGAGTTCCGCTAAATTAAAATTATTAACTTGTTGCGGTTGAACTATAATAGGCTCACCCGTAACAGGCATTAAATTTTTAAATTCAGGATTAGTTGCTGCTTTATCTTTATTTTCATTTAAAAATTTTGTTAGACCTGCAGTAATTTCAGAATTTGTTAAAGCGTTTGAAAAGATTTTATCATTAATTGTCTTCACTACATATCTATCACTCAGAGTAATATATTTATCTACAACTTTTCCTAATCTTTCTTCCAAATAGTTTCTACCTGTAAATATCTGCTTAAATTTTTCCCATAAAGAAGTACCTCTATCATTAATATCTTTTAATTCAGTGGCTATTTTAGTACTATTCTCAGTTAGATAAGTAGAATCTAACTTATTTAATTTCCTTATTATTTCAGGATTCTTTATGCCTGATGAGTTAGTAAGTATAATAGTTTGTTCTAATTGCTTACTAATTTTATTATTTTTTTCTAATCTATTACTAATCTGCTGCACCGTATCAGTGGCTGCCTTTTGTAATTCCTTAAATTCCACTTGAGATAATTGATTTACTCTTGGGATAAACTGCTCACTCTCTTTATTAAATTTCTGGTTTTTATCTCCTTGAATAATAAATTTTGCATATTTCTCAAGTTTGTCTGGAGTGTTTTTAGGATCTTGTTTTAAGATTTCTATAGCTTGATCTTTTACAGCCTGTGCATACTGCTCTTTAGGTATAGACTTTCCACTTACGGCTATTAATGCTTCTTTAGTTGCTCTTATAGGATTGGCAAAGATTTCTTCTTTATCTTCTATACCCATCAATGATAATGTATCAAAAGGTCCTCCTTTATTTAGAGGAAGTACAAAACCCTTAAGTGCTGCTTCAGCCCTTGCGACATCAAACTTTAGCTTATCTGCTATACTAGGCATTAGTTTTGTATCTTGTCCTAAATTGATATGCAAGTTATCTACTAATTTTTGTATATCTTTATTTTCTACAACTTCACTAATAATTTTACTGGCAAGTACTTCAAGCGTACTAGTGATATATTCTTCAGATTGTAAATATTGTTGAATAGGATCAGGAGTAACAATATTTTTATTCAAAGTATCTAATCTACTATCTACGTTTTTTATATCAACTATTTTATCTTTTACTGCAGCCAATATCTCAGTCACTTCATCGTTTTTTTTAATAGTATCATCTATATTAGTTATAATCTCTGCCATATAATACTCATTATTAAGTTATAATGAGCTAAATTATCAAACTTTTTAAAAATTCGCAACTATATTATCATATAAATCACTTTACTATGCCCTGACTGTTGCCCACTCTCTCTACTTTTATTAAGGTTTTCAACATGAGATACAGGGGTTGATATAGAAGACTTATAGCCTTGGGGTATTTTTTTGAGCATAATCCGTACCGGTAAAAACTGCTACTATTCTTTGCCATAGCTTAGGTTTGGTTACTCTTTGTAATTCTAATGCTATACTTTCTCCCCATCCGTGTTCCGTTAAACATCCAGGATTTAACTCTGCTAATACTCTTTTAGTACCGTTAACAAGTGCAGGATTGCTGCTCTCAAGTAATGGGGCAAAATTCTTGATAATTTCTTTACCTTGCTCTATCATTTTTTCAGGCGGTAGTTTACTTATCGCTGGTAATAAAGTTTTAATTATATTAGGCTCATTTACTCCTAACTCATTAATAGACGATAAAGCTTTTGCTTCTTTTTCATTTGTTTGAAAAGTAATTTTAAAAAAATTCATCTATCTTTAATGCTGCTTGTGTTAATGCTTCTACTTGTTTTAGATCATTAATTTGCTCTTGTTTATCAAGTTTAGGGGTAGTATTTTTAGTAAGAAATTTTCTGTAGTTACCTAATGTTGTTTCTGAAACATTTTCTTTAAGGTTATCTAATGTTTTATCTATTAATTTCTCTCTATATTATTCTTTAGATATTTTTTGGTTAGCTAATTCTAACATAGCTTTTTCTAATGGTTTTTTAATATCCATCACTTCATCTTCGCTTAAGCCATTACGTTTTTCGTCGTTCATCTGCTCTACTTGAGACTCACTTAAATCTATGGCAAAAACTTTTAAAGCAGCTGCATTTTTAGCATTTGCAACGCTATATTTTCCTTTTTCCTCTTCCGACGAAATTAATTTAGTTACTTCATCATGAGTGTTATATATAGTGTCAGTTAAAGATTGAACTACATCATTTGGTAAATAATTAGTACTAAAAGGAGCAAACTGCGATTCTATTGCAGTAAAAATATTTTGTCTAGTAGCGGCAACAGAGTTAAGAGGAGCAAAAGCATCTTTAAAAAATTTAATTTGAGTATTAAATTTACTATCAATACTACTTGATATTGTCTAAAAATTTATTATATAATTCTTCTGCACTTAATGGAGCCTGACGATTTCCTTCAGGTTTATTAGCATCTTTAGCCATATCACTTCCTCTATTAATTAAAACTTATAAAAAGAATTGTATTTTTTCATAGAAGAGGTTCTGATCGTAATTTCATCAGGGATTTCGGTTATGAACCTTGAAGGGTAAGAACGGACTATTTCATAAAATATTTTTCTGCTTTCAGCATGAGTAATGTAGAGATCTTTTTTTGCTCTCGTAATGCCGACATAAGCAATGCGGCGTTCTTCTTCTAAGCCTTTTTCACCGTCTTCGTCTAGAGATCTTTGAGACGGAAATACACCCTCTTCCCAGCCCGGTAAAAATACCACATCAAACTCAAGCCCTTTAGCTGCGTGCAGGGTCATTATAGTAACAGAACCACCATAATTGGTTTCAAGCATTTCATTTTCCATAACTAAGCTTGAATGTTCGATAAAATCATGAACATCGTTAAATTCAGCAATAGCTCTAAGCATTTCGTTAATATTTTCGATTCTACCGAATGCTTCTTCGGTTTTTTCTTCTTGAAGCATTTCAAGATAACCAGAATCATCAAGTATTGCTTTAACTACGTTTATTGGAGCATCTATAATAAATCTTTCGTACCAATTATCGATTTTAGTAACCAAATCTTTTAGAGTTTCATATGACTTTGCTTTAATTTCACCTATTTCTAGCATTTCTTTAATGGCTGCGAAATTAGAAATATTTCGCTCAAGTGCATAGACTCTAATTTTATTTAAGCTAGCTGCACCTATTGCCCTTTTCGGCACATTTATAATACGCTCAAGTGCTAGATTGTCATTTTGATTCAAAGATATACGGATATAAGCAAGCACGTCTCTTATTTCCATACGTTCATAGAACCGCAAACCGCCTATAATTTTATAAGGCATAGCACTATTTATAAACGCTTCCTCAAAACTTCTTGTTTGAAATCCGGCTCGTACTAATATTACAATATTGCCGGCATTATACCGGTCTTCTCGCACTAACTTATCTATTTCACCGGCTATATATCTTGCTTCTTCTTTATCACTCCAACAAGAGATAATTTTTATCTTTTCACCGCTTTCCCTATTCGTCCATAACGTTTTACCGTGACGGTTTTTATTATTATTGATAATATTGGAAGCAGCAGCAAGTATTGGCAAGGTTGATCTATAATTCTGCTCTAATTTAATAATTGTTGCACCTACAAAATCTTTTTCAAAACGTAATATATTCCCGACTTCTGCTCCTCGCCAACCATAAATAGATTGATCATCATCCCCTACACAGCAAATATTTTTATATAAACTTGCGAGCATTCTTGCCCATAAATACTGGACAACGTTAGTGTCTTGATATTCATCGATTAAAATATATCGATATTTTTCTTGGTAATATCTTAGTATTTCAGGATTTTTAATAAAAAGCTCATTATTATAAAGTAGCAAATCTCCAAAATCTAAAACATTAGAAATAAGTAAATTTTTCTGATATTCTTCGTATACAAGTTTTGCAACCCTCTGCAGTGGTAAATTAGTATCTGATACTGATAGTTTAGTTGGTAATAATCCTTGATCTTTCCATCTAGAAATTATGATATGTATTAATTTAGGAGCATATTTTTTAGTATCAATATCTTTTAGCTTTACTATATCTTTCACTAGTTTTAATTGATCATCATGACTAATAATAGTAAATCTATTATTAAAACCAAGATTTAAATGCTCAATCTGGTCACGTAATATCCTAGCTGCCATTGAGTGGAAAGTGCCTATATTAAGACCATAGCAATTAATTAGACTATTAACTCTTTCAGCCATTTCTTTAGCAGCTTTATTAGTAAAAGTAACGGCTAGAATATTTTGAGGTGAGGCTAAATTTTGGTGAATAATATTAGCTATTCTTGAGGTCAGTACCTTTGTTTTACCTGTCCCTGCACCTGCAAGCAATAAAAGCGGTCCTTCAGTGTGGAGAACTGCTTTTTGCTGTTCTGGATTTAATGTATGTATGAAATCTTGATTTTGCATTTGTTTTAAGGATGTTGTGCTATGGCTCTACTATGTCATTCCCGCAAAAGCGGAAATCCAGTAAAACATATAAAAACTTGTTTTTATATGTTTATTTTGTCAATAATATGTATTTTGTATAAATATTAAAGTTATTTTTTCTAGATTCCCGCTTTCGCGGGAATGACATTAAAGCATTAAAATATCACCTTATTCTTCTTAGATTTTTAATAATATACGAAATAGTAATTATCGGGCTACAAATAATTATTTTAAATAACCTAAAATAAGAGCTTAAATTTCTATCTTCAATAAACCAATTATATAAATCATTTATAGGTTTAATCTCAGCAGGAATAATATATTGATCTTTAAATAATTCTTTTAAAACTCTTTTTGCCTGTTTTGCTTCTACCTTACGCTCTATTGTTAAGCTCTTATCATGTACTCGATAGAAATATAAAGATTCCGGTATATGAGCAAATTTCGTAACAAGCCCAAACCTTAGCCAATATTCATAATCATCCACTAACTGCATATTTTCATTATATCCACCTACTTGCCTTGCTAAATCAGCTCTATATAAGAAACATGCACCGACGCAATCTCTAATCGGTAAAAACTCAGGAGGTTCTTGATAAAGTCTTATTCCTACTTTACCGTGGTCATCGATCAAAGTATAATCAGTATATACAAGCCCTATCTCAGGTGAATTATCAAGTATCTTAACCATTTTTTCTAAAGCATTCTCATGGAAAAGATTATCATCTGAAGTCCAAGTAAAATACTCCCCCTTGGCCTCTTTAAAAGCAATATTAAGACTTGCCGGTAATCTTTTATTGGTCTCATTTACTATTACCTTAATACGTGAATCCTGCTCTGCATATGTCCTAGCTACTATAACACTATTATCTTTTGAGCAATCATCAATAATAATAAGCTCAAAGTCTTTAAAGCTTTGATTAAGGCAGCTCTCAATAGCAAAAGGTAATAGCTTCTTTCTATTATAAACCGGTAAAACTATTGAGATTTTTGGAAGATTACTATGCATGTCCTCCTAACATATCAAGAGTATCTAAACTATTAATTATATTTTCTATTAGTTCTGATTCCTCAGATTTACATCCATCTTCAAGGATTAATAATATATTACTTAAAGCATTATTAAGCATTTTGGGTATTATAGTATTTTGCTCTTCAAACCTTTTAATTAGTTGCATCAAAGGATCAACATATTCAATTGTTAACGATTCTTTATATTGATCTAATAGCTCGGCAAGACAATCAGATACTGCCCATAACAAAAGATCAGCTCCTTCATTATCTATTAAATCAAATACTTCATAAATTTTTTCAATTTGTACTTCAATATTATTTACAAGCACTGGCATAATTTTTACTATTTATTACTTAGATTATTATATTTTCTATGTCATTCCCGCGAAAGCGGGAATCCAGAAAAAATAATCCTAATACTGCTACAAAGAATTATATTTTTTATAAAATAATTTTTTATATTCTTTACTAGATTCCTGCTTTCGCAGGAATGACATAAAAAGAACCATGCGGGCATTCTTAATGTTGTAAATTTATATATTTCGTATTTAGATATTCAAATATCCCTTCAAATGAGCCTTCAACTCCAAAACCTGAAGCTTTACGTCCTGCAAAAGGTGCTTTTGCATTTGCAGGTAACGGGTCGTTAATCGATACCATACCAAAATCAAGCTTAGACGCTATCATTTGTACCACGGATATATTATTTGAATATACATATCCTTGCAAGCCGTATTCAGTATTATTTGCACGTTCTATTACTTCATCCAAATCTTTAAATTTATAACAAGCAACTACCGGACCGAATATTTCTGTTCTAAAGATATCCATATTATCCAAACAGTCAATAATAATAGTAGGCTCAATAAAATTATCAACAGCTTTACCGCCGCAAATTAATTTAGCTCCTTTACTTTGTGCATCAGCGAGTAACTTTTGTATTTTTTCTATGGCAGCAGAATTAATTAACGGGCCTACATCCGATTCCTTATCAAATCCGTCACCGGCTTTAAGCTTAGTAAATTTAGCCTTTAGAATTTCTATAAATTTTTCATATATAGATTCTTCTATAAATATTCTGTTAGGTGAAATACAAGACTGTCCACTATTTCTAGTTTTAGCGGTTATTAAATCACTTACTACTTTCTCTAAATTATTATCTGCCGTTATAATGAAAGGAGCATTGCCGCCAAGTTCCAAAGATAAACGTTTTAGAGTATTTGCGGCATTTTGATATAGAATTTTACCGACATTTGTAGAGCCGGTAAATGATAACTTCCGAAGCCTAAAATCTTCACAAAAAGCCTTACCTATAATATCTGAACTACCTGTAATTACATTAAATACTCCGGCAGGCAAACCGGCATCGCTTGCAAATTTAGCAAGTACTAAAGCTGATAGAGGCGTAAGACTTGACGGTTTTAATATAACGCTGCAACCCGCAGCTATTGCAGGTACTACCTTGCGAGTAATCATTGCATTTGGAAAATTCCAAGGAGTTATAGCAGCAGACGGTCCTACAGGCTCATATTGCGTAACAATTTTATGAGCTTTACTATTACCGGGTTTGATAGTCGAATGAATATTATGTATAGCATATGTATACCAATCAATAAAAGAGACTCCATATAAAATTTCTTTTTTTGATTCAGCAAGTACTTTACCTTGCTCTAGGGTTAATATATGACTTAACTCCTCAATATTTTCGATTACTAAATTATACCATCTTCTAAGAATCGCTATTCTCGCTTCAAATGAGCTTTGTGACCATGAAGAAAAACTAGTCACCGTATTATTAATCGCTGAATTAATCTCAGATAATCCCAAATTCGGAACTGTAGCAATTTCTTTTAAGGTCGCAGGATTAATAACGGATATTTGCTTCCCGAACTCTATAAATTCACCGTTTATATAATTCTTTCCCGTAATGTTTTTAAGTAAGTTCATATATTTCTCATTACCTGCGTGGATACTAAAATCGTCTTCCCGTAACTCAGACGAAAAAACTGTTACAAACTTATCTTAAAATTATACGGCAATACTAGCAAGAAAAATATTTATAATGAATTATTTATACCCAAATCTTCACCACCCATTTGACTTTCTAATACATCATAAGAAATATTTTCTAAATTAGCATTTTTCAATGCTTCTAAATTTTGTATGTTAAAACTACCTCGTCCAACTAAAAATTTCATAAGTAATGGATATGTATCAATATTTTGTTTTTGTGGTGGTATATTTATTATGTTCCAAGTCATTATATTTGTACCTAATTAAATTAATACACAATGACTATAATAAGTGTCTTACTGAATGCAACAATTTTTTATTAACTTATATGTTAATTTACAGCTAAAAAATCTAAATTATTTATTTAGAAATTTTTCAGCCTCAAGAGCCGCCATACAGCCTGTTCCTGCAGCAGTTACTGCTTGTCTATAAATTTTATCTTGAACGTCACCAGCAGCAAAAACACCTTCTACACTAGTTCTAGTAGTGCCTGACTTCGTGATGATATAATTATCGTCATCCATTACAATTTGTCCGGTAAATAGCCCCGTATTCGGTACATGCCCAATAGCTATAAATACACCGCTACAATTCAATAAACTAATCTCTTTGGTGTGAACATTTTGAATTTTAACTCCGGTAACGGATTTTGGTTTATTACTACCTACAATCTCATCTACTACATGATCCCAAATTACTGATATTTTAGGATTTTTAAATAATCGATCCTGTAATATTTTCTCAGCTCTAAAACTATCCCTTCTATGCACTATAGTGACTTTGCTAGCATGATTGGTTAAGTATAAAGCTTCTTCTACTGCACTATTTCCTCCCCCTACTACAACTATTTCTTGATTCTTAAAAAAGAAACCATCGCAAGTAGCACATGCCGAAACACCAAAACCACGAAATTTCTGCTCTGAAGCTATACCAAGCCATTTTGCTTCCGCACCGGTACAAATTATCATGCTCTCCGCGTCATATTCATTTCCTGCTCCTGTAAATACTTTAAAAGGTCTTTTTGATAGATCCACTTTTTCTACATAATCACTAACAATTTCCGTACCGACATTTTTAGCCTGCATAGACATCTGCTCCATAAGCCAAGGTCCTTGCACCGTTTCCGCAAATCCTGGATAGTTCTCAACATCGGTGGTAATTGTAAGCTGCCCGCCTGGCTGCATACCATTTATTAATATTGGTTTTAAAGCAGCTCTAGCTGTATAAATAGCGGCACTTAAGCCCGCAGGTCCTGAACCTATTATTAGTACTTTAGCAGTAATTTTCATAATTATTATTTATTAATTTAAATGATGCCTATGTCATTCATGCGAAAGCAGGAATCCAGAAAAACATATAAAAAAACAGTTTTTTTATATGTTTATTTTATTAAATATGTAATTTTTGTACCAAGATTAAGGTTATTTTCTGGATTCCAACTTCCGCGGGAATGACATCCTGAACATTCGTACAACACAAGGTCACACAATCTAAGACTTCTTTTCTAACCAAGATTTGACATAGTTAATTTCTTCAGGGTTCATTAGAGAAGGAGCATGACCGGCATATTTTATTTCATAAAGATCAAAAATTTTTGTTTCTTTCATCTTTTTAATAGTAGATTTTGTTAAAATTTGAGATTTCATCCCATGAATTACTAATATTCTACATTTTATTTTATTCCATACAGACCATAGTTTAATATCTTCCTGGTTACTAGCATTTTTCATTCCTTTTGTTATAGCAGGATCATAATTCATTTTATATTTTCCACCGAATGTAGAAATTACACTATATTTTGTTAAATAATCCCAATCTTCTTCATCTTTAATACCGCTTTGTGCATAAATAAGTTTTAAATGTTCTTTTGCACTAGCCAAATCATCTAAGAGTATAGTTTTTTTAGCATAATCTTCAATTTTAATTAAAGGAGCAGCATCAACAAACGCCCCTATATCATTTAATATTAAGGCTTTAAAAATGTTTTTATATTTACTGGCAAGTACCATACCTATAATACCACCCATTGAAGTACCAAGCCAAATAGGATTTTTGATATTTAGCCTTTTTAAAAAAAATAACGTATCTTTAATATAAGTCGTATAGTTATAATGATTAGCTTTTTTAAAATTTTCGCTATCACTGCGACCGGGATAATTTATTGCAATTACTCTATAATTTTTACTCAACTCTTTAGCTATTTTATCAAAATCATGAGCATTTCTAGTTAAACCGTGAGCACATACTATTATATTTTTATTTTTAGGATCACCGAATTCCACATAAGAAATTTTATGTTTCGGTATATATTGAAGAGGTAATAAATTAATATAGGGACCAATTTTTATTGAATTAATTTTCATATGAACCTATTAATACCAATTTAGAATAAATTTTAAAAAAATCATTGTCATCATGTTATTAATTTAAGTCACTTAAAAATATACTGACCATGGTCGGCATATATATAACTACAAAAAGCAAAGATAAAAACACAGTAGCTGCAACTTTTTCAGGGTAAAATTTCTGTAAATTCGCTATAACTATAGTATTTGCTGCGAGTGGTGCCGTAGAAAGTAGTTTTAGGGCATTATAGTAATCATTGTTATACCATTTTGTTACAAAATGATCAAACATGATAAATAACCCTACTCCCAAAGGATAGAACAGAAATTTAGCAGCAAAAGTAGCAAGAGTAAATTTGATATCAACTTCAAATTTTTGTAGAGACGAAAGAGCAAGACCCACCATCACCATACCGAGTATCGAAAAAGAGCCTTTCATATTATATATAAAATCATCTAAAAAATCCGGTAAAGTAAAACCGCAAAAACTAAATAAACATCCCAAGAAAAAAGCGTTTAAAATCGGTAATTTTACTACTTTTAATATACTATAGGTGGTATTAGCAAAGCTCCTCATACAAATATAAAAGCCGACGGAACATTCATAAATATTCACTCCTATAACAGCCATCATGTAAATACTTAATGTATAATCATCAAAAAGTGCTGCAGCTATAGGCAACATAAAATACCCACCATTTGCCGTACCTGCAGACAAAGCTATAATATTACGTGTATGATCCTGCCAAAATTTACCAAAAAAATAATAAGAAAAGAGCGATAAGAGTGTTGCAATTACAAATGTTACGACCGTAACGCTTAATGTCGCAAGTGTTAAGGTTGTACTAGCAGGTATCGTAAAAAACACTATAGGCGATATAAAATAGAATAGTAACGAAGAGATACTATCTCTTTCAACATTTGAATATTTACCTGCTAAAAATCCTATTACTACACTTAACAATACCGAAACGGTTTTAAAAAAAACTATACTAAAGATTATCATGTAATGAGCTAAAGATATAATTACTTATAATATATGAGGTTTTATTTTTTTTCACTAAATTTTGTAAAGATTTTTACTTCATCAGACCAAAATAAATTTCTAATTGAAACTTTAAAAATCTTATGTTATTTAAGGTGCCTAATTTAATATAAAATTTTCATATTATTTATGCCAAATCTATTATCCTTGTTCATTATATTTTTTTATTTAAATATCCATTCTAATCCTATGCCACTTGGTCTTGAATTAAATAAAACTACCAATATAGATCTAACAAAAAAATACAAAATCATCAATAAAGAACCTAATTATTGGCAAGGATATAATTATTATATAGAACCAAATACAAAAACTATATCTAAAGCTTTAGTGATATGTAATGATTTTAATGTAATAGAAGCCGTTATTTTAACTATAGATCAAAATAAATTTGAAGAGTTTTATAACATTTTACAAAGATAAATATAGTTTAGAAGAAGAAAATGATAAAGTGGTTACTTTCAAGGATGGTGAATGTGTAATCATACTTGAATCTTCTAAATTAAATACCGAAATGGAACTTGTATATATAACAAACGATTTTTATAAAGAATTTTTAAACAAACTAGATAAAGAAGAAAAATTAGAGCAAGAACAGATAAAGAGATTGCTGTAATACTTGATTGGTATTGCTCGCGTGGAGTCATATGTCATTCCCGCGGAGGCATTGTTGCGTGGATACCTATGTCATTCATGCGAAAGCAGGAATCCAGCATAAAGCGAGATAAATCGAGCTTTTAATTTCAAAAATTTGCTGTATTTATACTTTTTTCTGGATTCCTGCTTTCGCATGAATGACATAAGAAATAACACACGAAGCTACTTCGGAAATTATAGGCATATGTAAATTATATTTTTTTATCAAATCCAAAACTAATTTTAATGCTTCTCTTCCCTCTACTAGCTCTTTATATTCCTGTAAAAATTTCTTTTTATCACTACTAATTCCAAGTTCATAACCAAATTTTGTATTACGTGAGCCTAACGAGTAACAAGTAAGCACTAAATCGCTTACTACTCCCGCTTCTAGTAAAATATTAGAATTTTTTTGCATACCACCTAAAGCTTTCGATAAAATAGCAATTTCTTTTAAGGCAGCTACTATAAGCGTTGCTCTTGCATTTTCGCCCTGCTTTCTTGCTAAATCAATCCCGCTTTTAATAGCAAAAATATTTTTTAAAGCTCCTGCTACCTGTAATGTTACAATATCGCTTGACACATTAGTAGTAAAAATTTTTGAACTTAGGTTATAAGCTATTTTATTTGCTATATCTATATCTAAACTTGCAATACTTGCCGAAGCAGGTAAATTTTTAGCAAGTTCTTTTGCTAGATTCGGACCTGCAAAAAACGCTGTAGGGCTATGCGGTAATAGAGTTTTTAACCTATCTGAAAATAATGCGGTAGGATTACGGGCAAAGCCTTTTGTTGCAATTAGAAGAGTATTGTCTTTAGAAATGCTGTGAGTTTTTAATAATTTTATTGAGTCATCAAAAGCGTAAGACGGCACTGCAATAATAATTAGTTCAAAATCCTTAATTATATCTAAGTTTGTAGTAGCCTGTAAATGAGCAGGTAATTTAATATCCCCTAAATATTTTACGTTAGTTTTGTTATGTAAAATTTCCTTTGCTATTGCCTCATCACGTAAAAATAAAGTAACGTTATTACAGTCTTGTGCTGCTAAAGAAGCAAGACTAGTACCGAAACTCCCTCCCCCATAAACCGCAATATTTTTAAATTTGTTCATGTGCTTATTTTTTCCTTGTCACTTGCAGGTTTGTAGGTATCGTTGCTTGGCTTGTTTATGTCATTCTCACGAAGGCGGGAATCCAGTAAAACCATATAAAAACTTGTTTTTATATGGTTTTTTTATCAAATATGTAACTTCTGTATCAAAATATTGAAGTTGTTTTTCTGGATTCCCGCTTCCGCGGGAATGACATCGAGCAAATTTCTCGAGCCATAAAACAATACTTACTCACAATAACAATTTCACTACTCCACAGCTTTCTCAAGATTTACTATTATAACGGGTGACTTATTAATTTCTTGTTTTAAGGTTTTACGGATTGTTCCTTTTATTGCCTCGATTACTTGTTCATCCGACAATGCTTTTTTAGCCTGTTTATTTTGAATGGTAACAAGTTCTTTAATGTCGTTTTTAATGAGGTCGACTAATGCCATATCCTCTTTCGGATCAAGCAGCCCGGGCATAGACAGCATTGGGTTTGCAGCAAGCAGTCCTTTTTTATCAATGACTACTGATACTACCACGATACCCGACTCACGCATACGTCTTCTAGCTTTGAAAATCGGAGATTCAACGGGCAGCAAATAATTACCGTCAACAGCTAAATAACCGTTTTCAACCTTTGAAATTACTTTTGCATTATTAGGTTCAAGCAGTACTACACTACCGTTTTCAACCTCTACTGCCTGTTTTATGCCGTTTTTCTTAGCAAGCTTAACATGTTCATGAATATGTACAGGCTCGCCGTGAACAGGTATACAAATATTCGGTCTAATTAGAGAATACATTTTTTGTAGCTCGTCAATCGATGGATGTCCTGAAACATGTACAAAATGGTCTCGCTCGGCAATAACTTCTACACCGGCTTTAACAAATATATTAAATAGCCTGAATATTTTCTTTTCATTACCCGGAATAATTTTTGAAGAAAAAATCATTGTATCCTTAGGAACAAGCTTTATAGACGGGTGAGAATTACTAGCCAGTTTTGCGGTGGCAGCCATAGGCTCACCTTGACAACCGGTAGCAATTACTAATAATTCTTCTCTTCTAAATCTGCTAACATCACGTTCACTAATTAGAGGAGCAATATCTTTCAAATAGCCGCTTTCCTGCGCAGCAAGCATCATACGGTGCAAACTTCTACCGGTTAAGACTACTTTTCTACCCGCAAGCCCTGCAGCATGAATTATTGTATCAAGCCGTGCTAAATTAGAGGCAAAGGTTGAAACTACTATCATTTGAGGACAACCGGCTATAATATCTACTAAACTTTTTCTAACATCCCCCTCAGAACCTGAGCTTCCTTTATTAAATACGTTAGTTGAATCACAAACAAGTGCAAGAATCCCTTCATCTCCGTAAGATTTTAAAAGCTCCTCATCGGCTTTTTTCCCAAGTATCGGATCGTTATCAAATTTCCAATCTCCCGTATGTAAAATATTACCTGCATCCGTACGGATCATAATTGCTTGCATTTCAGGAGCCGAGTGAGTCAGTGGCACCATCTCTAAGGAAAAAGGACCTAGATTTATTTTACTACCGGGTTTTACTTCATGAATTTTTATATTTTTAGCAAAATCATATTCATTTAAACGAATTTTTAAAAAATTTGCTGTAAAAGTAGTAGTATAAATAGGACATTTAAGGCTATTCCATAAATATTGGACTCCACCTAAATGATCCTCGTGAGCATGAGTTAAAATCAGACCTACTATATCTTTTTTATATTTCTCGATAAAGCTGCTATCAGCAATTATCATATCAACACCGGGTAAATAATCATCGGCAAAACCGCTACCACAATCAATCATTAACCATTTACCTTGATAATGGTAAAGATTAAGATTCATACCTATTTCATTAGATCCCCCTAGCGGTACAAATAGCAGATCATTTTTATGATTTTTGATGTTGAATGATGACATAATTTAACTTAATATTTATTTTATTACTTTATTCTTATAACTTATTATTAGTTAAGCGTCTATATATTAAAAAAGAAATTCATATAATGAATATAAATAAAATAGCATTGATTTATAACCAAAATTCCAAACATTTAGCTATTATAGAGGAAATAAAAAAACTCTATAATTATTGTAAAATAGAGGAAGCGGAGGTAATTATTGTAATAGGCGGGGATGGAGAATTACTACATAATATTCACCGCTATATGCATCTTAATATACCTTTTTACGGAATTAATTTAGGAAGCCTCGGCTTTTTAATGAATCCTTTAGATACCAAAAATTTATTACAAAATATACATGAAAGTACGGTTTCTATCCTAAATCCTCTTCTTATGCAAGTCGAAGATACGAGCGGTCAAATATATACGGCACTTGCTATTAACGAAGTATCGATATTTCGCAAAACTAATCAAGCTGCTAAATTTAGAGTAGACGTAAACGGGATAGAGAGAATGAGCGAATTAGTAGCAGACGGAGCTTTAGTTGCAACACCTGCCGGAAGTAGTGCTTATAATTTATCTGCCGGCGGTCCTATTTTACCGCTTGAGTCGAACATGTTATGCCTAACCCCTATCTGCTCGTTTAGACCGCGTAGATGGCACGGTGCTTTACTGCTTTCATCTGCTACGATTAAATTTGAAATACTTAATACAAATAAACGACCGGTAAATGCTACTGCCGACTTTCAGGAGTTTAATAATATCACAAATGTTACCGTTAAATCTACTAAGGATAAGCCTATCAAACTGCTCTTTAATAAAAACCATACGCTGGAAGATAGAATTATTAAAGAGCAATTCGGTGGGTAATTATTAAAAAATATTAATAATTTTTTGACTAAGAATTAAACTAATGTATGATGCCTTGTTAAAAATAACTAGGCATCATACATGAAATCAAAAAAGTCTTCTATTAACTTTTCTGACAATAACCATATTTTATGGTTATCACTTGAAACTCGCAATATTACCTTAAATACAGCTATAGAATTGTACTCAGCAATAGTTAAAGATTTTGATATAAAAAATAATTATTTAAGAACTATTGAAGAAATAAAAAATTCAAAATTAGCTTCAGAATTTGCTAATTTAGCGATTAAGAAGATAAAATGAGGTAAAAACTCCAAAAAAGCTATTGGAATGTGTATTAAAAAATTACAGTTACGAAGAACTTAAAAATCATGAGTTATTTAAAGATTATGAGATTAGTGAATATAATGCTTTAATTAATAAAAATTCTAAAGTAGAAATATTTTTTGAATACAAACCTAGCTCCAATTCTTCTAACCCTATCACTAAGATTATCAATAAATTTATCGCTAAGGAAAATATTTTTCGTTTAGCCGTAGTAGAAAAGAATATTTCATTAATGGAAGAAGTAGCTAAAGATATACTTAAATCAGCACCTATAGTTTTAAATTTACTTAAAACTCAAGGAGAATGGTATCAAAAATATCTAAATTTTATTATTTGTAAAACCTGAATTTCAACCTGATATTATTAAACAATTAGCAAATATAGAAGATTTTGCTATTCTAAGCTCTTTTTCTGAAATATTGCTTGCTACCAAAAAATATGATGAAATAATAACATTACTTGCACCACGACTAGCGAATCTAGTAAACAATGAGCAAAAACAGGAAAGTAAATTCATCTATTTTTCCGTTATAATCTATCAGTAGCCTATAATAATACAGGAAAATTATCATTAGACGAAGAGCAATTATTACGCACTTTAAAGGATCGACCAAACGATAGCGATTCAATCTATAGCTTATTTAATATTTATTTACTTAACGAGAGGGCAACAGAAGCAAAAAATTTAATCAAAAATGCTCCTACAGATATCAAAATTTTGACAGCAATGAGTTTTAATTTAGCTGAAATTGCTGAAGCTAAATTAAATCTAATTAACCAAAACAATTTATCTAAAGATAGTAAAGAACAGTTTCGATGTTTTCAATATATTGCCAAATACAATCAATATTCTACTGCTGAGAAAATTGTGAATGAAGAAAACCTAAAGGATGAGTGAATCGAAATCAGCAACTCTATTGGTGGTGCTATATTACTATCTACAACAGCCTTATATACCAAACAATATGAATTAGCTAAACAATTTATACAAAAAATACCTAAAAATAAAATAACTCCATATCTCAGTAATATCTCCCAGGAAATAGAATTTTTATTAAATCCTAAAGAATATATTAACCAAATTCATATCGAAGCTCTTGTTAGCAACCTTAATTTTGCACAAGCACAAGCTATAGAAAAAATTAATAAGATTATCACTTGTTTAATCGCAATTAAGAAATATAACTTAGCGTTAAAGAAAGTTGAGGAAATTTTACAATATGATAATAAAAATTAGGAAGCCATTGAGAATGGACTCACAGCTGCAAGGCTAGCTAATGATCACGAAAAGATACAGGAATATATTGGTTTATTATCACTTAAAGAAGAGCTAGAGCAGTATGAAAATTAAAATCCTATAGAAATTCATGAATATTATCAATCAATAAAAAATGCACATTTACTTCATACTATCGGGCAGGTTATTCCTAGTTACAGCAGTTGGAAAGTTAATCAAGAAGGAGAAATTACAAGTAATAACACTACTGTTTTAGGCAAATATCAAGGACTTGAATGTTATGGAAGAATTAGCGAAAAATTACAAGAAAAATTAGATAAGAATCAAGATGTAATAAAATTCGCCGGCGAACATCATCTAGAATTTCATCAAGATTCATTATAACTTTAATAAAATTATTAATTTTTACTCAAAAGGTTGGCGTAGGTTAATAGCGGCAGATACGGTACCCTCGTCTAAATAATCAAGTTCACCTCCGATAGGTATACCACTAGCAAGGCGAGAAATTTTAGCAGGATGCTCTTTTAAATATTCTGTAATAAAATAAGCAGTAGTCTGACCTTCTAAAGTAGAATTAGTAGCAATAATAACTTCTTTAATATTTTCTGCAAAACATCTTTCAAGTAGTTCAGGCAACCGAAGTATGCTAGGGTTTTGTCTACTAGCTGCCGATAAATTATGACCGAGTACATGATATAAACCTTTAAAATTACCGCTACGCTCCATTGCCCATAATTCAGCCACAGTTTCGACAATAGCAATAATTGATTTATCTCTATATTCAGAAGAACAAATACGGCAAATATTTTCTGTATCCATATTACCGCAAATCTCGCATTTTACTATTTTCTTATCTATCTCTACAAGATTATTAATCAGGCTTTTTAACCTTACGTCTTTATCTTGCAATAGGTAAAGCGCTATACGCCTTGCCGATCTACTACCAAGACCGGGTAATTTTGAAAAAAGATAAATTAGCTGATCTATATCATTATCATTTGTTTCATTCATAAATATACTCGTTTAATTTGAAAAATGAGCTACGCCGTATTATAAGAACTGCGGTACTCACCTATTAAGTATACGTTCCGCTCCTCGTCTTATATACTCCTTGCTCTTTTCCAAATTAAACTTCGTCTATTACTTAGGAGTATATTTAAGACTTAATAACGACGGTTCCGGCTATTTTATCATGTAATGCTTGTTTTTTAGAAGAAAAAAGTATGAAAAAAATACCGATAGGAAAAGTCATATACCCTAAAAATCTTTTAATTAACTGCTTTAAAGTCGGACGATTTAATGTTACGGCATCTACGATTTTCATACGTAAAAACATTTTACTAAGCGTTGCACCTTTATAATACCAAAGCGTTATGAAATATGAGCCTATTACTAATATATTAGTAGCAAAAATTGAAATATTAAACAAAATATATTTATTAAAATTTCCTGCTTTAAGATATTCATAAAATTCCTGACTCATAACCGAGTTAAACATTTCATTGAGATTATGAAGATTAATATTATTGCTAAGGAAATAATCATTAAAGAATAACCATAATAAATTAAAAGAACAAAATTGTGATATTGGGATTGCTATAAAGGCAAATAATGATAAATCAAGTGCCGTAGAAAAAATTCGTGCTATAAAATCAGGATAAATAATTTGCTTTTTCATTGCCAGTTACTTTATTTTGGTGTTAGATAGTAAGGGTTGTGACAATCTCAGGATTTTGGCATGAGATTGCTTCGTCAAAACTTACAGTTTTCCCTCGCAATGACGATTAATGCCCCTAATCAAAATTCAATATATTACATTCATGAATCAATTTGAAGCATATAGTTTATTATTTGTTGATAGTTTTGTCTCAAATCTTGTTATAGGTTTTCAGAATGAATTAATATTTCATTCTATGAAAATGTTCGGAGGCTATAATAGTTTAATAATGCTGTTAGTAGCTATTTGTGCTTCTCTTAGCGGTAATGCAGTCAATTATATTTTTGGAAGAATAGTTTTAAATATCTTTTATGCTTCCAAAAATGCACAAAATATTTTAAGACATAAAAATTTAACAAAACTATATTATAAATATGAGATATTTATAATTTTCTTAATGGCATTTTCTTTTTGGGGAAGCTTTATTTCTTTATTCTCCGGTTTTTTTAAAACAAAATTTCTAAAATTTTTAGGTATTGGTTGTTTGGCAAAAGCATGCTATTATGCCTTAGAATTGTATATATTTTAACTCATGAAAAAATTAACCAAAACTAATTCTCATAGACGACAAAAATTAGCAAGCATTATAAATGAAGCATTAATAGAAATTCTAAGGCGTGGCAAAATGCTGGATAGCAGACTTTTTGATTGTCCTCTCACTATTACGAAAGTTATAGTTACTGCTGATCTTAAAATAGCTAATTGTTATTTCTTGCCTTTTAACACTAAACTAACAATAGATGAAATTATGGATGCATTAAATAATTCTAAAAATGCTATCAGAAATTTTATTACTAATAAAATAAATATGAAATTCTCGCCTGATATAAGATTTCATTACGATCACGGATTTGATAATGCTATAAAAGTGGCACACTTATTAAAAGATTTCTGAATATAAGAATCTAATAATTTATTAAAAAAATTATTATTAATAAATTGTTTTAATATTTAGGTTATTGTATCATGCCATATTTTAATCAGTAATGTTATAACTTGAATATGCATAACAAAATTAACTTAAAAAGAAATAAAAGGATTAACAGGTTTACGCGGGTATGCTGCATTATGGGTATTCTTCTTACACGCCACATATAATTTGGCCAGGTAACTCAATTGGAATGAATATAGCAAGACTTGACGGTCTTGGGGTCGTAATATTTTTTGTGTTATCCGGCTTTATGTTATGTATATAATACTAGATTTTATACGCATACCGTTAGTTATAAAAGTTTTTTATTTGCACGTATTGCCAGAGTTTATCCCTTACATTTATTTATGCTTTTATGCGTATTAATGCAGAGTCGATTTTTCCAGAAATTCTTTCACCCTCCGATAATTCTTATACTTTTCTTCTTAATGTGTTCCTTATTCAAGCATGGGGGTTCACGGATTTAGTATCTTGGAATCAACCTTCATGTTCAATAAGTACGGAAATGTTTGCATATTAATTATTTCCTTTTTTAATATCATTGATGCAAAGATTATCAATAATTAAGTTATTGATAATCTTATTATTTATATCTTATTGGATAATTTCTGCTCCTTATGCTTCAATGGCTGCAGACCCATATTAGTAACGAAAGAGTACAATTTGCTTACGGTAAAAGGTTAATAATGTTTTTAGGTGTATTTATTTTTGGTTGTATAACATTTTTTATTACAAAACATATAAAATCTTTGAAACTTAATTATATTATTTATGATATTATTACATTTGTAGGAATTGCTGTTTTTGCTTATATTTTTATTATAATTAATGCAGAAACACTTTGGTGGCCTGCAGTTGGCTCATCCTTAATAATTCTTGGAACACCTAATGATTCAGGATTAAATAAACTTATTTTCGGTAATCCAATAACATATTTTCTAGGTCAAATTTCATATGCTTTATACCTTTCTGCTTTAACTACAGAATTTTTTCTTGATTTATCCAACTCCTTTATGGCTTAAATTTGCTACTTCAGTTACAATAGCTACTATTTTGCATCATATAATTGAATTACCAGCTTGCCAGTTCATTCGTCAATTAAAAGTGAATAGATAGATAGGTACTAGGGGATAAACTCAATCATTGAAAACAATAATTATCCGTTATACTAAAAACGCTTAAAAATTAAGCTTTAGTACAACAGCACCCTAGCATAAATGGACTAAAGGCTATAAATGTTTTGCAATAATGGAGTTTAAACATCATTTACAAAACGATAATATCATAATAATCAAGATATTTTAGTTATTTTTTTAAACTTTAAGTATAACTCAAATAAAAATAAATCCTTATTTTTATTAAATAACTTTAAAAGATTATTTTTTTATATTAAGATATAAGAATAATCTTTTAATAAAAATAAATAGAAAATGTCTCCTCAAATAATAGAGTTATTAATTTTTGCCGTTATTGCCTTTTACATTATCAACAAATTAATTACGACTCTCGGTTCTACTTCAGAAGAGGAACAGACAAAGCAAAAATCTTATTTTGGCGAACCGGTTATTAAGGACGTAACTTACAGTACAGTTAAATCTAATAAAGAAGAAAAAAATATTCCAACAGCCCAAGATATTAAAGCTTTTAAAGATATAATAGTGGAACATAATATAACTGCGGTCGTAGATGGAATGGAACAAGTCCATAAACGCCTTTACTCCTTTGATCCGGTTAAATTCATAAATAATGCTAAAACTGCTTTTCAAATGATTATAGAAGCTGCTTATAAAAAAGATACTAAAGAATTATCTGAGCTGATAGATAAAAGATACTTGGAAGAATTTGAAAAAATAACACCGTCCTATGGTGATTTTTTTGACTCATCGGCTTTAAGTGCAAAATATTCAGAAATTTACATGTTCGGTAATAACATATTTATTAAATTACTATTTCAAGGTAAAAATGTAGTTGACAAAATCGAAGATTTAAAAGAAGAATGGACATTTACACGTAATGCTAATACCAAAGAAGTTGATTGGTTTTTAAGCAATATTGAGAGAGTGTAGCAATTATATTTTATGACCTGAATGTCATTCCCGCTTCCGCGGAAATGACATCAAAAGACTACAAAACTAAATAACAAACTATTAGTAATGAGTAAAATTTTCTATATTATAGGCACTATATTAATAATAAGTGTCGGTATTTTTATGTTTCAAACACAAACGATAACGGATAACAATCAAATAATCCCCAGAAAAGTTTTATTCGGTAACCCTGATAAAGCAAGGGTTTCTCTAACCCACGACGGCAAATATATTCTATATGTTGCACCGAAAGACGGTGTATTAAACATTTGGCTAGCACCCTCAGATGATATTAGTAAAGCAGAAGCCATAACCCATGACAAAGGACGCGGTATTTGGTCTTATGCTAAAGCTTATAATAATAAAAATATTTTATATACCCAAGATTTTAACGGTGATGAAAATGACCGAATTTATAGCTATAACATAGAGACAAAAGAGACAAAATTACTTACTCCCGCAAAAGGAGTTAAAGCCGAAATAGCCGGAGCAAGTCATAAGAAGCCAAATGAGATATTAATATATTTAAATGAGCGTAATCCTGAATATTTTGATATTTACAAATTAAATCTAGATACTCTAGAAAAAGAGCTGATTTATAAAAATGATAGATTTACTGATTATGTAACCGATGGAAATTTAAATTTAAGATTCGGTAGCTTACTAGATAAAGATGGAGCTGTTGAATATTATGAATTTAAAGACGGAGAACCAAAGTTATTTACTAAGATATCAATGGAAGATTCTTTTAACACTTCCATACTTGGTTTTGATGCTAGCGGTGAAACTTTATATATGCTAGAGGGACGTAATCGTAATACCTCCGCACTTAAAGCTATAACACTAGCTACAGGTAGCGAAGAAATATTAGCCGAAGATGCAAAAGCCGATATTGGCTTATTTACAGTTCATCCCACAAAGCAAACTCCGCAAGCAGTATCTATAGATTATGATAGAGTCTCATATAAAATATTAGATAAAGATATTGAAGATGATATTAAATATTTGCAATCTATTGATCGCGGTGATTTAATTATTAATAGTAGGACGCTAGACGATAAAACTTGGATCGTTACTTATATGGCTGATAATGCACCGGTGAAATATTATAAATATGATAGGGCAAATAAAAAAGCTGAGTTTTTATTTACTAATCGCACAGAACTTGAGCAATATAATCTTGCTAAGATGATACCGGTAATTATCAAGTCACGTGACGGGCTTGATTTAGTTAGCTATATCACTTTTCCAAATGATGTAAAGCTCGATAAAAATAATATACCCGATAGAAAAGTACCTCTAATTTTAAATGTCCACGGTGGTCCGTGGGTACGTGATAGCTGGGGATACAATCCTGAGCATCAGTGGCTTGCAAATCGTGGTTACGCAGTTTTAAGTATAAATTACCGTGGTTCTACCGGTTTTGGGAAAGATTTCTTAAATGCCGGTAATTTAGAATATGCCGGTAAAATGCACACCGATTTAATTGATGGTGTTAACTGGGCTATTAAGAATAATATAGTTGATTCTGATAAAGTTTGTATTATGGGCGGAAGCTATGGAGGTTATGCAACGCTTGTAGGTCTTACCATGACGCCTGACGTATTTGCTTGCGGTGTTGACGTTGTCGGTATGTCTAATTTATTAACTCATGTGCAATCTAAAGCTCCTTATATGACACCATTGTTAAGTATATATAAAACACGTATAGGACCTTGGGATACTGAAGAAGAAAAAGAGTTTTTAAGACAAAGATCACCGATTAATTTTGTTGATAATATCAAAAAGCCTTTATTTATAGCACAAGGTGTTCACGATGTGAGAGTCGTGCAGGCAGAATCAGAACAGATTGTAAACAGCATGCAAGCAAAGCATATACCGGTAGTTTATGCACTTTACAAAGATGAAGGTCATGGATTTGCAAAACCTGGTAATAGAATCTCATATTACGCTCTTGCCGAGCAGTTTTTAGCTAAGATTTTAAAAGGAAGAGCGGAACATATAGGAGATGACTTAAAGAATGCTAATCTCATTCTGAATGATAAAGAAAAAATTAGCGGTACAGAGGCAGAAAAAATTATAGATACGGCAGTTGGGAATTAAGAAGAAACTATCATACCGCGACTCGGTGTCACCCCGTGGCTTGTCCACAGGATCTAGTTAAAAGTACTAATAATTTTAGTGTTTTTTATTGTTTTTTAGATTCCTGCTTTCGCAGGAATGACATAGAAGGGCGAAAATGACATTAAGTAAGTTCAGAATAATTTATTGGAGTACTATCATGCTACTTACAAATACTGAAAATTCTTACGGCTTAATTGCAAAACTTTTTCACTGGATCATGAGCATTATAGTTATAGTAATGCTTGTTGTCGGTTTCTTAATGGATAATTTCGTAGAACTTCCTTTAAAATGGCAATTATACGGGATACATGAAGCAACCGGTATAGTTGTTTTATCTTTAGTAATAATAAGGCTTTGATGGAAATTTTATAATGCTAATGTTTTGCTACCGGAAGATATGCCGAGTTGGCAAAAAAAAGCCGCTAATATTAATATAAATTTGCTATAGCTTTTAATGTTATTAATGCCAATAAGCGGCTTCTAATGACTATTTTATCAAACCATCATATTGATTTTTTTATTTACTATAAATTCTTTTGCTCCAGATTTACAATTTGCCAAAATCTTTAAAAAAATCCATAAAAAGGCTGCTTATTTACTGCTTTAATTATTTTGCATATACTAGCTGCATTATATCATCACTTTATTAGGAAAGATAACGTATTCAAGAGGATGTTGAATGAGTAACCTCATTATAAACTTATTGACATATAATAAATTGTGTTTTATATACAAAGTAAGATCAGATAACTTACTATATTAGTATTATGAGTAAAAGTGCCAGAGTAGTAGTTTCATCGAAAGAACAGGTAGTTATACCTAAATATATAAGAAATAAACTTTCTTGAAGATGATGAGATACAAGGTAAAGCAGCTCAAAATTTCTTAAAAAATAACATCACTAATAAGATTTTTCATCATATGCATTACTTGAATTTGTATAGATGCTAAAAGTAAATAAATTTACTCTCCAGGCAATTTATGAAGCAGTAATTAATCTTATTGATAGTTCCGGCTTTATCATTGGGCATCAAGACATAATAATATCAGCTGCTGAGAAATATATTAAAGGTAAAGCAGACTTTGCCGATTATATGATTATTGCAGAAGGAGAAGTCAATAGTGCTAATAAGTTTATCACTTTTGATAAAGACATAGTAAGAGAAGTTAAAAATGCATCTTATCCATAAAAATTAATAGCAATTTAAATAAATTATTTAAAATGAATATTCATGAATATCAAGCAAAAGAGATTTTAAGAAAATACGGCGTACCTACTTCCACCGGGCTAGTTGTTACGAAAACCGAAAAGATTAATGAAACCATAGATAACTTAAATACGGAAGTATATGTGGTTAAAGCACAAATACATGCCGGCGGTAGAGGTAAAGCAGGCGGTGTTAAGGTTGTTAAGAGTAAAGAAGAAGCCAAAAAAGTTGCTCATGACATGTTTGGTATTAATTTAGTAACGCGTCAAACAGGACCTCAAGGACAAAAAGTAAACCGTCTTTATATCGAATCAGGTTGTGATATTTTAAAAGAACATTATTTTAGTATAATATTTGATAGATCGACTAGCCGTATTACTTTCATAGCTTCTACAGAAGGAGGAGTTGATATTGAAGAAGTGGCAGAAAAAACTCCGGAAAAAATTATTAAATTTTCCGTTGATCCTGCAACCGGTTTACAAGATTTTCATATGCGAGGCATAGCTTATGAGTTAGGCTTTAAGGATAACCAAGCCAAACAGATGAAAGAAATAGTAAAATCAGTCTATAATGCTTTTATTGAAACCGATGCAGCACAAATTGAAATCAACCCATTAATTGTAAATAGCGACGGGAACTTATTAGCTTTAGATGCAAAAATTACTTTTGACGATAACGGCTTATTTCAGCATCCGAATATTACGGCAATGCGTGATCATGATGAAGAAGATCCTCTAGAAACTAGAGCAGCAAATGCAGGACTTAGCTATGTAAAAATGGACGGTAATATCGGTTGTATGGTTAACGGTGCCGGTCTTGCCATGGCCACTATGGATATTATTAAACTTTACGGTGCTTCGCCTGCTAATTTCTTGGATGTCGGTGGTGGAGCTGATCGTGAGCGTGTAAAAGAAGCTTTAAAAATAATTTTATCTGATAAAGAAGTACAAGGGATTCTAGTTAATATTTTCGGCGGTATCATGCGTTGTGATATTATAGCAGAAGGGATTATTGCAGCTGCAAAAGACATAGGTATAAAAGTACCGTTAGTAGTTCGTTTAGCCGGTACAAACGTTGAAAAAGGCGAAGAAATTTTATCAAATTCCGGTTTAGAAATAATACCGGCACATGATTTAGCAGATGCGGCAAATAAAATAGTTGCAGCGATACGGAGATAACCGTCATGAGCTATGCAGGCATTGACCTTGTTGTATGACTCGAAAAACTAGTTTAGTGTCATACCGTGGCTTGACCACACAGCATCCATAAAAAAATTAAAAGAGGACTGGATCCCGCGATCAAGTCGCGGGATGACATCAAAGTAAAATAAAAACAATAAAAATTATTTAACATGGCAATATTAATAAATAAAAAAACACAAGTTATCTGTCAGGGTTTTACTGGTTCACAAGGAACTTTTCACTCTGAACAAGCGATAGCGTACGGCACTAACATGGTTGGCGGTGTTACACCAGGCAAAGGCGGTCATACTCACCTTGATTTACCTGTATATAATACCGTACATGAAGCAAAAGCAAAAACCGGTGCAAATGCAAGCGTTATATATGTTCCGCCCGGCTTTGCCGCTGATTCGATATTAGAAGCAATCGATGCCGAAATTGAAGTAGTAGTATGTATAACGGAAGGAATTCCGGTGCTTGATATGGTGAAAGTAAAACGTGCTTTAGTCGGCTCTAAAACTAGATTAATCGGTCCTAACTGCCCTGGAGTTATCACACCGGGTGAATGTAAAATCGGTATTATGCCTGGGCATATTCATAAAAGAGGAACGATAGGTATTGTTTCAAGATCAGGTACTCTAACTTATGAAGCAGTAGCACAGACAACAACAGTAGGACTTGGACAATCCACGTGTGTCGGTATAGGCGGCGATCCTGTTAACGGCACTAATTTTGTTGATTGTATTGAGATGTTTTTGAAAGATGATGAAACAAAAGCAATTATTATGATCGGTGAAATTGGCGGTAATGCAGAAGAAGATGCAGCTGAGTTTATCAAGCAATCAAAAATCAAGAAACCTATAGTAAGCTTTATTGCAGGTATTACAGCACCTCCAGGTAAAAGAATGGGACATGCCGGAGCTATTATTGCCGGAGGAACAGGAAGTGCCGAAGATAAGATTGAAGCTCTACAAAGTGCCGGCGTAACTATCACTAGATCCCCTGCCGATATCGGTAAAACTATGTTAGATTTACTAAATAAAGGCTAAAGTTATTCAAGAGCAATTGCTGTCATTCCTACCAGACCTTGTTGCGTGGAGACTGAAGGTTGTCATTGCGAGGAAATTACGTAAGTAATTGACGAAGCAATTTCAGGATGCTTGACAAGATTGCCACGTCGCTTCGCTCCTCGCAATGATGATTTGGTATCCATGCAATAATGCTTTCGCGGGAATAAATAACATAAAAAGCATTTACTGATCTACGCAACAATTCTTAAGAACTCTTATTATCCCTAATTTCTTTAACTATATTTAGTAATTGTGGGAAATCTATTAACCCAGGCATTAATTTTGAATCAATTATATACGCAGGTACTCCTTGCATTCTAAGACTTCTAGCTATTTTCATATTTTGAGTAATTAAATCTTTAATCTCATTGCTATCGGCAATTTCTTCAATTTCCGTAGCATTTAAGCCATTCTCAGTTAATAATTCTTTTATAGATTCCCTAGAAACATCTCTTATTTTTATTAATTCATCATGAACAACTTTGAATTTACTTGGATTAACCTTATAAACGGCTAAAGCTATTCTTGCAAGATATTCGGAAGCATCTCCAAGGATAGGAAGCGGTCGTAATACAACTTTAACTTTTGGATCGTTTTGCAATAATTCATTTATAGAAACATCGCCTTTTTTACAATAAGAACAATTGTAATCATAAAAAACAATTATTGTTACATCACCGTCTTTATTTCCTATAACAGGAAAGCTTGTGCTATCTTCAATACCTAACTTATTATCTTTTAGATAGTTATTAACTTTAGTCTCATTTTCCTGTACTTTACGTTTTTGCAACCCTTCTATTGATTCTATTATTATTTCCGGAGTTTTAAGCAAATAATCTTTGATTATTTCTTGTACTCTTTCCTCCTCACATTTTCTTGTATCTTCGCTTTGTTTAACCTCAACGGAAACCGGATTTGTAGAATAAGTTTTCATTGTTTTGAAAACAAATAAAAATCCTATTACAACTACAAATATAACCAATATTTTACCTATAATATGCTGCATAAATACCTTTTTTTAAAAATTTTATACCTTCTTAAAGTCAGCCGGCTTGTCATCCGGTGTAGCAAAGTCCATTACTTCTGTCTTATTAATCTGCTCTGATCTCTTTTCCAGTTTTTTTCTTTAATTGACTCTCTTTTATCACGTAATTTCTTACCTTTAGCAATACCAAGTTCAACTTTCACTTTATTTTTTTTATTAAAATACATAGAAAGAGCTACTAGCGTATAGCCTTTTATTCTAATTCTACCGATAATTTTCTTTATCTCTTTAGTATGCAACAATAATTTACGCGGTCTACGAGTAGCATGATTAAATCTATTCGCTTTTTCATATTCTGCAATATGGCAGTTATACAAAAATACCTCATGTCCGGTATCTGCCGCATGACTTTCTTCTATAGAAGCTTTGCCTTGACGCAGAGACTGTACTTCACTACCCTTTAATACAATACCCGCTTCTAATCTTTCTTCAATAAAATAATTAAAAAGGGCTTTCTTATTTTGTGCAATAACTTTCTTATATTCGGTCATATTTTTATAGATAGTGATGTTATGATGTTTTCAATTTGTTTTTTGGCACTATCGCTTGCTTCAGTTAATGGGGGTCTAATTTCATTTTCACATAAACCTAAATAATGTGCAGCATATTTTATCGGAATCGGATTAGATTCTACAAATAATGCTGTATATAAAGGTAGTAATTTCTGATGGATTTCTAATGCTCCTTTAGTATCGTTCTTATTCCATTTTTCTAATAGCTCTTTACATATATTAGGAACAATATTAGAGGCTACAGAAGTCCACCCTACCCCACCTTGAGCATTAAAAGCTAAGACTACTTCATCATTACCGGTTAAAATATTGAAATCCTTTTTAACTGTTGCTCTGATCCGCAATGGACGTTCTAAATCTACACCACAATCTTTTAATGCTAAAATACGCGGTAGCTTGCTAAGTCTCAATATTGTCTCATCAGAAAAATCTACTCCGCTTCTAGTTGGAGCTGAATATAACATAATAGGTAGATTACACACTTCATGCAATGCTTCAAAATGCTTATAAATCCCGTGTTGGGTAGGTTTGACATAAGATGGTGGGCTAGCCATAAAACCATCTACGCCGATTTTTGTAGATTCCGCTGCAAGTGCTCTTGCATAAGTAGTATTATTTGATGAACACCCGCTTATTATAGGAATACACTTATTAACGATTTCTACGCTAGTTTGCAGTAATAATTTATATTCTTCAAAGCTTAAACTACTACTTTCTCCCGTTGAGCCTGCAATTAATACTGCATCGACTTCATGCTTTATTTGATGTTTTATAATTCTCTCTAAAGCATATAAGTCTAACTTATTATCTTTAAAAGGTGTTATAAGTGCGGTAATTAAACCTTTAAATATGTTATGCATGATTTTTTTGATTTTAATTGTTTAGCTTATTAAATCGTCATTGCGAGAAGAATTACGTAGTAATGCGACGAAGCAATCTCAGGAATTTGTTATTATTTGATGAGATTGCCACGCAGTTTACGACTGCTCGCAATGACGACTCGGTATCCATACACAGGCAATACCTCCTAGCAATGACGTTTCTTCTACTCCCTAACAACACGTCCATACTCTTCTTTCAAACGATCTGCAATTTTATGATCATCAAAAATAATCTTTTTATTGCCAAGATCTATAGAACCAATATTTTGTACCTCAATTGCCGTGCCTGTAACAAAACATCCGGTAAAATCCTCTATTTGCTCTAATTTTAAACGCTCTTCTTTTATTTCTAGACCTAAATCTTTTGCAATTTCAATAATAGTCTGTCTTGTTATACCGTTTAAAAACCTATCGGCAATTGGAGTATATAATATTTTATCTTTAACAAAGAAAATATTTGTTGTAGTACATTCAGCAATATACCCTTCATAATCAAGTAATAATGCATCATCATAGCCAAAAGCCTTAGCTTCTTTTTTACTCGTTATTGCCATATTATATTGAGCGGCGGATTTAGATTGTACCGGGGTGCTATCAGGCATTGCTTTACGCCAGCGGCTTACATGCAAATTTATACCTTTCTCAAAAGACCTCGGCATAGATGGAATACCGGCAATCAAAAGATTAGTAGATAAATACTGATTAGTGATATTTAGCGACTCGTCTCCGCACCAAATAAGCGGTCTTATATATGCATCCTTAATATTATTTTGTTTTATTACAAGTTCATGAGCTTTTATTATCTCGTCTACATTATAAGGTACTTTCAAACCTAATGCTTCTGCTGATTTTATTAATCTTGCCGTATGTTCTTTTAGTTTAAAAACTTTGCCGTTATAAGCTCTCTCACCCTCAAATACCGATCCTGAATAATGCAGGCTATGAGTCAAAACATGAATCCTTGCAAATTGATAAGGAACTAAATCACCGTTAATCCAAACATGCCAAAAAATTTGCTCTAGTTTTATCATTGTCATTAACCTATATTTATATTAAAGTATTGTCAATCGTCATGAGCTATACGGCCGTAGTTCTTATGTCATTCCCGCGAAGGCGGGAATCCAGTAGTATTTAACGTCATCCCGCGACTTGATCGCAGGATCTCAGAACACAGCCTGCGACATAAGATCTCGTGGTCAAGCCACGGTATGACAATAGTGAAATACAATTTTTTAAAATTAAACGAGTATACATGCATACATACAAAGCACATATTTTAATCGTTGATGATGATAGCAGAATATTAGCACTTTTAAAGCAATTTTTAAATAAAAACGCGTTTTTAGTATCAACGGCAAGCTCAGTCATAGAAGCTAAAAATCTATTAAAAACTTCTAATTATGATTTAATTATTTTAGATGTTATGTTACCTGAAATAACAGGGCTTGATTTTGCTACTACTATAAGGGATGCCGGTAATAATATTCCTATAGTTATGCTTACTGCTTTATCGGAAGCCGATGACCGTGTTAAAGGACTTGAAGCCGGTGCCTCTGATTATATAACTAAACCTTTTGAACCGAGAGAATTATTACTTCGGATAAATAACTTAATCAATAATTATAATAACTTTAAAAAAGAAACGAATATAATTAAATTCGGCAATAATTTTTATAATTCCGATACAAAAGAATTTACCAAGAATAATCAAATTGTATCCCTTAGCTCTACTGAACAAAAATTACTTGAGATATTAATAAAAAATTCCGGTAAATCTACTAGTCGTTTTGAACTGTCAAAAATAATGGGGGGGCTTAGTATGCGTTCTATCGATGTACAAATTACAAGAATAAGAAGCAAAATAGAAGACAACCCAAAAGAGCCGAAATATTTAAAAACCGTGCGTAATGAAGGCTATGCACTTTATACCTAAATTATTACAGCATATTTCAAAGAGCTTCAGACAAGATGAATTTAAAAGTGAGCCTGCACAGCGTATAAAAATACGTGAGCACAGACGAGTCTTGAAAAATTCGCTTGTATCAAGCTCTTTGAAATATGCTTTACCGAGAACATTATTTGTACGGTTTATGTTTATTATAATCATTCCGATTTTAATAGGACAAATCGTTGCTATATTTTTGTTTTACGATCGTCATTGGTATAATGTTTCATATTATACTAGTACTATTATTATCAATGAAATAGAATCATTGATTAAAGAACATAGAAATAATTCAAGAGAGATAACCCATTTATCGGAAAATTATCTTAATTTATCTTATCAGTTTCAGCTTAATAAAAAGTTATCTATAAAACAGCCTAAATTAGGTGAACCTTTAACTATATTTAAAAATATTTTAGCTACAAAAATCCATGAAAAAAATATAGTTAAACTAAATAAGGAAAATAAAATTGAAGTATTTTTAGAATTAAAAGATGGAGTATTATATATTACTTTTCCTGCAAAGTTACTACTTAATCCTACAGTATATATATTTGTTTTATGGATTATATCTTTAACTGTTATATTACTTTCTGTTTCTATTATTTTTTCCAAAAATCAAATCAAATCAATACTCACTCTTGCGGATAGCATGGATAAATTTGGTCGAGGTGTTTTAAAAGGCAAAAATTTCAAACCTTCAGGAGCCTTAGAAATAAGAAAAGCAGGGCTTGCTTTTTTAAAAATGAAAGCTCGTATTGAAAAACAAATTACTAAAAAAACCACTATGCTTGCTATGATTTCTCATGACCTTAGAACTCCTTTAACAAGAATGAAGCTACAACTTGAATTGATGGAAGAAAGCGAAGAAATCGAAGGGTTAAAACAAGATATATTAACTATGCAGCAAATGATAAATTCTTATTTAGATTTTGCTAAAGGTGAAAGTACAGAAGAATTTAAAGACATTTTATTATTACCTTGGATGGAACGTTTTTTTAACAAATGGTCACATGTAAATATTGAATTTATAAAATCTACTAATTTAGATAAACTAGAAGTACGCATTAAGCCGAATTCTTTTGAAAGAGCCTTGTCTAATTTAATCGGTAACGCTATAAAATATGGAACTAAAATTAAGATATCCTCAAAAGATAATTCATCTACCGTAGCTATAATTATTGAGGATAACGGTCCCGGTATAGATGATACGGAAACACACCTTGTATTTAAACCGTTTTATAGGTCGGATAAAGCAAGACAGCTTGATAATGCAAGTAACGTAGGGCTTGGGCTTGCTATTACTAAAGAAATAATAAACGATCATAAAGGCTCTATTTATTTAGAAGATAGCAAGGATTTAGGCGGGCTATCGGTAAGAATCGAAATACCTAAAATATGACTACCGATGTCATTCCCGTATAGATACCAAATCGTCATTGCGAGGAGAGGCAAAGCCGAGGGCGTGACAATCTCAGAAATTTTATATTGTTTCATGAGATTGCCACGCTCCTTGCAGTCGCTCGCAATGACGGAAAAATCGATCCATGCAGCAACATCTAAAATATAAAATAATGACTAACATAAAACATTTAGCAATAATAATGGACGGTAATGCTCGTTGGGCAGATCGGCATAACTTAACAAAATCTGAAGGGCATAAAGCAGGAGCCGATAAAATTCGTGAATTACTGCCTGAGTTTATTAACCTTAACATACCTTATATAACTTTATATACTTTCTCTTCCGAAAATTGGCAACGCTCAAGCACGGAAGTAGATTTCTTAATAAAATTATTAAGTATTTATTTAAAAACCGAATTAAATGATTTACATAAAAACGGCGTTAAAATCAAAGTAATAGGTAGGCTTAATTTACTAAGTAGCTCATTGCAAAAACAAATAAATAATGCTATAGAATTAACAAAAGATAATAATAAAATAACGCTTTGTATAGCTTTTAGTTATGGAAGTCGTCAAGAAATAGTTGATGCCTGCACAAAAATTATTACAAGCGGTAAAAAAGCAGTAAGTGACAGCGATATACAACACGCTTTATATGATCCTGAAATGCCGGATGTAGATTTATTAATAAGACCAGGCGGGGTTTATCGCATCAGTAATTTCTTGCTTTGGCAAGCAGCTTATGCTGAATTATATTTCTCACCCAAATATTGGCCTGATTTTAATAAAGATGATATACAAGAAGCTATAAATGATTACTCAAAAAGGAAAAGAACATTTGGCAAAAGATAAACAAAAATCAAACATATATTTAAGAATCCTGTCCGGTATAGTTTTAGTTCCGTTATTTGTCGTAGCTATATTATGGTGTAAGCCTTTATTCCATATTCTAATGATATTAGTAGGTACGGGAATGTTAAGTGAATGGTATAATATGACCTACTCTTCTATTCCTTATCTATTAATCGGGCTAATTATTATTCCGATTCCTATAAGCTTATTAATATTTTTAAGTATGGAAGATACCAATAGATGGCTTATTATGCTTTATTTTTGCATAATGTGGTCGGTAGATACTTTCGCTATGATTGGCGGCAAAACTTTTAAAGGAGCAAAACTTGCTCCGAAACTTAGTCCTAAAAAAACCTGGAGCGGTTTAGTGACTGGAGTATTATCAGCAGGTTTAGTTGCGGTATTGGTTAGTTTTATACCAAACTTTCATATTGAAAATTACTATTTTTCAAATAAAATTTATTTGTTTATAATTAGTTGTATATTAGCATTAATAGCTCAATTAAGTGATTTATTTATTTCATGTTTTAAGCGAAAATTTAATATTAAAGATAGCGGTCATATAATACCCGGTCATGGAGGAGTGCTAGACAGATTTGATAGTATTATTTTAACCGCTCCGATATTATTTCTTATGAATATATATTTATGATAATACATTTAAATAATCATTCTAAAAAAATAATTTTAAATATCTTTTTAGCTTTACTGCTTGGATATTTTGTTTTTCATTGCATATATGGTAACAAAGGGATTATTGCATATTTAAAAGTAAATAGGCAGCTTGAAAAAGCTTATGATGAACTAAAAGGCTTACGAGCAGAAAGAGTAGAACTTGAGCATAACGTCAAATTACTTCGAACGGAATCTCTAAATAAAGATATGTTAGAAGAACAAGCAAAGAAAGTTTTAGGAGTAGCTGCTCCAAATGAGCAGGTGTTTAATCACCAATAACAAAACTTTGTTGTCATCCCGCGACTTGATCGCGGGATCCAGTCTTTTTTAATTTTTTTTGGACACCGTGGTCAAGCCACGGTATGACACAGAACGCGTTTTTCGATCCACACAATAACATTATTGATTAAAAGGAATTAAAAATCATTTATGACTATAAAAATTTATCAAAACGACCTACCTAATAATTTTGAACTTGAAGGAGATCTAGCTATAGATACCGAGACAATGGGGCTAAATCTACACAGAGATAAACTATGTTTGCTACAATTTAGTAACGGCAATGGTGAAGCTCATCTTGTTCATTTTACAAATCAAGATTATACAGCTTCTAATTTAAAAGCATTATTACTAGATAAAACTAGATGCAAGATATTTCATTTTGCTAGATTTGATCTAGCATCCATAAAAAAATATTTAAGTATAGATTTAGAAAATATCTTTTGTACTAAAATATCTTCAAAACTAGTTAGAACTTATACCGATAGTCATGGGCTTAAGGATTTGTGCCGAGAATTGCTTAATATAAACATTTCAAAACAACAACAATCTTCCTATTGGGGTGCTGATAATTTATCTTCAGAACAAAAGGAATATGCAGCAAAAGATGTGCTTTATTTGCATCAGTTAAAAGATATTTTACAAAAAATGCTACTTAAAGAAAATAGGTATGAACTTGCCCAAGATATTTTCCGTTTTTTACCGACAAGAGCTAATTTAGACCTTATCGGTTGGAATGAAATCGATATTTTCATGTATTAATTTAAATTAATAAGAATATTAATTTATTAATACCATTTATTGACTTCAGGTATAAAATCAGGCGTACTACTTAATAGTCTATCTATAATAAATTTTAACCGGTAATTTAATTTTTTTTTGCTGTAAATTATAAGATTTTTTTTGAAATAGGAACTGCTATTTCTGCAAAAATCTTATTAATTTTTGCTAAAAAACTCTTCAATTATTAATTAAAACTTATTACAGATAGACTATTAGTAGCTAATTGATTTTTTTAAATTACTGAGCCTACAATAGACTTATTGCATAATGTAGCTCATAAGGAAGAATTTGAAGAAAACACGGGAGCACTTGCCACCGCAGCGTACATAAAATACGTGAGGATGTGAGTACCGGATTGACATACAAATTTACCCTTAGACGCAAGTTATACAAAAAGTTTAATTAATTAGTAACTAAAAAGGGGATCTTTATGACTAATAGAAAAAAAATAGACGTGCTAGATTCAGAGTCAGATTTAAATCTAAGTCTAGATAGTATAGCAAACCTCTGTTATACTAGGGTTATAACTTGTGAAACAGAAGAAGACATTTTAAGTATTGATGGCGGTGTTTTTGCCGCATTTTGGTGGGCAGCCAATTATATATTTTATAAATGAGACGCGTAGCATTATGACTCTTCATTAGATAAACATAAGGAGGTAATTTTAGGTAGTACTACTACTTTTTTTTGGTTAGTATGGTGGTAATACAATAAAAGTATGCTAGGTGTCATACTGCGGCTTGACCACGGTATTTAAAAACAACTTAAAGTACTAATAATTTTAGTATTTTAAACTAGATCCCGCGATCAAGTCGCGGGATGACAGATTCAAAAAATAATATACTTCTGATAAATGAAAAGTAGATAGACGCAGTTTAATTTGGAAAAGAGCAAGGAGTACGTAAGCCGAGGAACGGAGCGTATATTAATACGTGAGCATCCGAGGACTTACCAAGACGACTTAGCCAATTTTCCAAATTAAACGAGTATATTCACAATTTTACAAGGAACGAGGATAATCTTCTTCGGCTCTTTCCCTTCTAAGAACTTTTGTACCTTTGGCAGACTGACGGTAACTTGCTTTATTTCATCTTCACTTACGGAAGTTTTAAACTCATAGGTATCACGGAGTTTGCCGTTAACCTGCACTGCCATAACATATGTATCTAACTCTAGCATTGATTCATCAAATGCAGGAAAAGACGAATTATATAACCGCTCTTTATTGCCAAGCTTCTGCCAAATTTCTTCCGTAATATGCGGGATAAAAGGATTTAGTAGCTGTACTAAAACATTAAAGCCATGCCTTACGGTTTTAACATCAATTTTATCTTTGGATATTTCAGCAGATATAGCATTAGAAAGCTCGCGCATACGTGCTATTGCTCTGTTTAGGGCAAAATGCTTTATATCTTCGGCGACGTGCTTTATTGTAAAATGTATTAACCTATTAAGCTCTTTATTAATCTGGCTATTCACATCATCTTTTAAAGAATCTATCGCCTTAAACATATACTCAAGCTTATTAATAAAACGTGAGCAGCCTTCAATACCGCTTGCCGACCATTCTAGATCTTGCTCAGGCGGACTATCGGACAGTACAAAAAGCCTAATAGCATCTGCCCCATATTGCTCTTGCATTGTCTCAAGATCGATGAGATTCTTTTTAGACTTACTCATCTTTTCAATGCGTCCTTGCACTACTCTATTATTGCTTTCTTTATGAAAAAATTCATTACTCTTTTTAACTACTTCTTCAGGATATAACCAATTATTATGTTCATCTTTGTAAGTGGCATGCAGCACCATACCTTGAGTAAATAGCCCTTTAAAAGGCTCTCGAACGCTTACGTAATTCTGTTCGTTCATTACTTTTGTGAAAAACCTTGCATATAATAAATGCATTACCGCATGTTCAATGCCGCCTATATATTGATCGACCGGTAGCCAGTAATCACAAGCTTTTTTATCAGTCATCTCTGTAGCATTGCTATTGCAATATCTCGCAAAATACCAAGATGATTCAAAAAATGTATCAAAAGTATCAGTTTCACGCACAGCCGGCTTATCGCATTTCGGACAATCAACATGTTTCCAACTAGGATGATGATCAAGCGGATTACCGTGACCATCAAAATTTACATCATCAGGTAAAGTAACGGGTAAGTCTTTGTAAGGTACGGGAACTATGCCACAAGTTTCGCAGTGAATCATAGGAATAGGACATCCCCAAAAGCGCTGCCTTGAAATCCCCCAATCTTTTAGACGATAATTTACGCTGCGTTTACCTATGCCTAGTTTCTCAAATTCTCCGATGACTTCTTGTTTTGCTTCGTTACTAGTTAAGCCATTTAGAAAATCCGAATTAATTAAAATTCCATCTTTCGTATAAGCGGTCTTTTGTACATCCATATCTGCTTTAATTACTTGTTTAATAGATAAATTCATTTTAACAGCTAATTCATGGTCACGTTCGTCATGAGCAGGGCAACCAAATATTGCACCAGTGCCATAATCCATTAGCACAAAATTAGTAATAATAACCGGTAAAACTATATTTGAATCGAAAGGATGAGTAACAAAAAGACCGGTAAATATACCTTCCTTTTCAGCCTTTTCTAGTTCGCTACTTCCTGTAATATGCGAGCATTTAGTTATAAAAGCGAGTATTTCAGGTGTTTTAGAAACTAACCGCTCTATTATCGGATGATTAAAGGCAATTCCTATAAAGCTAGCACCAAAAATGGTTTCAGGTTTGGTTGAGAATACTTCTATAGTAGTCTCTTCATTATCCTTAATTTTGAAATGAAAATTAGCACCTATCGATTTACCTATCCATTTCTCTTGCATAGACCGAACAGCTTTAGGCCACTCTTTTAAATTCTGAATTTCGTTTGATAATTCTTCAGCATAATCGGTGATTTTTAAGAACCATTGCTTTAAATAACGTTTTGCAACTATTGCACCTGAACGCCAACCACGCCCGTCTACAACTTGTTCATTCGCAAGCACGGTATTATCAACCGGATCCCAATTAACAAGCGATTCTTTTTGATAAGCAAGATTTCGTTTATAAAGCTCTAAAAAGAATTTCTGCTCATATTTATAATACTCAGGATCGCAACTATTTATCTCTCTAGACCAATCATAAGAAAAGCCCATAGATTTTAGCTGCTTTTTCATATTCTCGATATTAGAATATGTCCATTTTTTTGGGTGAGAATTATTTTTTATTGCGGCATTTTCGGCAGGTAGCCCAAAAGCATCCCAGCCCATCGGATGAAGCACATTAAAACCTTGCATAGTCATAAACCTTGCAATAACATCACCTATAGAATAGTTGCGTACGTGACCTACATGGATTTTACCGGAAGGATAAGGCAGCATTTCAAGTACGTAATATTTTGGCTTGCTACTCGCGTTTGATACCTCAAAAGCTTTTTCTTCTTGCCAAATGTGCTGCCATTTTTGTTCTATTTGGTTCATATTTTTTTAATTTATATACTGCATCGTCATTGCGAGCAGTTGTAACTGCACGGCAAGCTCATCAAATATCCTGAGATTGCTTCGTCAATTACTCCGTAATTTCCTCGCAATGACGGAAATACTGTTATTACCTCACACTATTAATATATATATCTCTAGCTTTTCTTAAAATTTTATCTTCAAGCGTGATAGCAAGATTTGAGGTGTTTTCATTAAGTACCCATTGTTTATTTTTAAGCATTTCTTCAAATACTTTCACTTCGATTGAATCAGGGCTTATTACATCGTCTTTAATAAATATATTTATTTTAAATCGAAAATTAGGATTAGAACGTGGGCTATACCATTCCGTAATAATCACGCCGCCGTTTGAGTCGGCTGATGCAAGAGGAGCAATACTTATAGTCTCTAATGCTGCTTGCCAGAGATATTTATTAACTGAACCTCCTACAGCTTTAGTAGATTCGTTCTTAACCCTACCGGGTCTAAAAACTAATCCTTCTTCACCTGCTATAGAACCTACTTCGTCCCATTTCTGCTCTCGTTCTGTTTTTGGATAATCACCCGCTAAGATACTAGTACTTATTGCACTAAGTATAATTACAAAAAATAATCCGATAATTTTCTTCATAACCAATATTTAATTAGTGTGCTTGAGGAAAATAATAGAGAAGCTTTAGCTATTAGTCAAAAATTATTTCTTCCCACCGTTCTTTGGCATTGTTATATGGCTCAAAAAACCCACTCGATGTCATTCCCGCCTACGCGGGAATGACATAGGGCAGATTTATTTATTTCTCAGAAATAAATTCAAAACGTGGAATATTTTTGCCGTGTAATAAAACCTTTTCGTTAAACATTTCAAGCGGCCTTACCCAAAACTGGAAATTATCATATAATACTTTATAAACTACTAACTCTTGCAAAGTTTCAGTATGTTTTGCAGTATCTATAACTTGATATAATTTTTCTTTGTAATGCTTATATATTCCGGTTCTCATAAAACTTACACCTTAACAGGCATGACGACAAAAATATCTTTAGGATTCTCAGGAAATTTAATAAGTACCGGTGCTGAAACATCTGAAAAATATAGTTCTACTAAATCCGATTTCACTGCTTTTAAGACATCTTCCAAATATTGCGGGTTAAAGCCTATAGCTAAAGACTCATCACTATTATATTCATAAAAACTTTCCTTATCTTGTGAAGAATTAATAACCTCTTTTGCGTTACCTCTTGCTTCACCGACGGCACTAATCTCTAAGGTTTCACGAGATAACGATAATTTTACTGCTCTAAATTTTTCAACGGTTATTATCGCTATCCTTTCTATACTATCTGCAAATATTTTTCGATTAATTACTAATTTTGAGCTGCTGCTTTCCGGAATAAAAGCACTATAATCAGGGAAAGTACCGTCTATAAGCTTTGATAGCATAATAGTATTTTCGTTACATATAAATTTAATCTTATTGCTACTTAATAAAATTTCTATATCTTCATTTATATTTTTAGGATCTTTAACGATTTTTAAAATTTCCTCTGCACTTTTTTGCGGTAATATAACTCCAAAATTCTTTATTTGTTTTTCTAATGTTACCCATGAAATCGAAAGTCTATGCCCATCGGTACTTGCCGAACAAAACTCTTTGTCTTTTATGTGTAAATAAACACCGTTTAAATTATAACGAGTTTCATCTAAAGAAATCGAAAACTTTGTCGATTCGATTATTTTAGCAAAATCCGTGCAGGAAATTTTAAAACTTGCTTCAGGATTAATACTATCCATTGCAGGAAAAGAACTAACCGGCAAAGTAAATAAATTAAATGTACAATTTTTTCCTTTGATCTCAAGTCCCGTTGTACCGAGATCTGTTAATGTAAGCTCGGAATCCGGAAGTTTTCGGACTATATCATTTAGAGTTTTCGTAGAAACGGTAAATTCACCTTCACTTAATACCTGTACTGCTATTTTTTGACTTAAGTACAAATCCATATTAGTAGAACTAAGCTCTAGATTGCCGTCTTTTGCCGATAACTTAATGTTTGCATATTCAGGTATTACATTACGTTTTTCAACAACGGAACTTGCAAACCCTAGGGACTGAACTAATGTCTTTGTTTCAACTATTAATTTTAACATATTGTTATTCTCTTAATGTTCCCTGAAATTTTTGCGAGATGGCAGCAACTAAATCTTTACTGAACGAATTTAAATCAGTATCAGATAACGTCCGATCATCTGCTTGTAGCTCTATTTTAACCGCTATAGATTTTTTACCTTCAGGTAATTTATCACCGCTATAAATATCAAATAATATAACTGATTTGACAAGCTTTTTATTAAAATTATTTATATATGATATTATTTCACCGACTCTATGATCTTGATCAACAATAAATGCGTAATCTCTAAAATTAGCTTGGAAATCCGATACTGCAAATTCGTCTCTTTTACCGAATTTAGCTTTTATCAACGGCAAATTCGTAATATTTAGCTCGAATGCAAATATTTCCTGATTAATATCGTAATATCTCAAGATTTTAGGGTGTATCTGCCCAAAATGACCTAATAAATTTTTACCAAGCCCTATATTTACTGCTCTAGTTGGATGATAATATTGTGGCAATGCTGTCCCATTTGTTGCTATACATTTATCTATAGATAGTCCTGCATAATCAGCTACCAACTCTAAATCGCCTTTAAGATCAAAAACATCATAGCCTCGTCCAAGCGAATGAGGATTTTTATTATTATATGAACCGCTTATAATTGCCGTCAAATAAGTTGCTTCCGTATTTAAATCTATAAAACTTGGTCCAACTTCAAAAAAAGCCATATCTTTTATAGAGCGTGCTAGATTTTTACTTACTATACTTAACAAATTCGGCAGTATAGTAGGACGCATATAATTGTCTCCTATGCTAATAGGATTCAGCAAAAATAACTCTTCTTTTAATTCAGCAAACAACTTTGCATCTTCACTACTCATAAAAGAGTTAGTTACTACCTCATCATAGCCTTTGCTTGCTAATATCCTTTTAAAACTAGATATTCTTTTATGCTCTCTTAGCTTATTATTATCTTGGTCTAGTTCGGGTAATTTTATACTCTCTATTTTATCATAGCCGTAAATACGAGCGATTTCTTCAGCTATATCTTCTAAAATAGTTATATCGTGACGCCAAGAAGGAGCTATTACCTTTATAATCTCACCTTTAACATCCGTAATAAATCCTAGTTTATTTAATATGGCTTCTATCGCTTTGATATTTAATTTAATTCCTGTAATTTTTTCTAAATAACATGCTGAAAAATCTAAAGGTTTTTTTTGTGACTCCTTTTCACCGACTTTCACTACTTCCGATACTTCACCGTTTCCGCATATTGACAAAATAAGATTAGTTGCTATGTCCAAAGCCTTTTCCGTAAAATTTCTATCGATATTACGCTCATTACGATATCTAGCATCCGTATCAATTTGGAATCTTCGCCCGCTAGCTGCAACCATTTTAGCATTAAAACAAGCAGCCTCGAGTATTATATTAGTCGTATTATCAGTACAACTACTATCAGCCTCGCCAATGACACCGGCCAGACCTTGAATACCGCTTTCATCTTTTATAACTAAATCATTTTCGGTAAGTAAATATTCTTTGCCGTTTAGGGCGTGGCATTTAGCTACGTCATTGCGAGGCTGCAAAGCAGCCGTGGCAATCTCATTTTGTTGTCCTGAGATTGCTTCGTCGCTACGCTTCTCGCAATGACGTGCTACAGTAATTCCCCCTTTTATCCTATCTGCATCGTAAGCATGCATCGGCTGCCCAAAGCTATAGGAAATATAATTTGTTACATCCACTAAGCTTGAAATAGTTTTTACCCCAACATTTTTTAATAATTTCTGTAACCAATCAGGGCTTGGTTTATTTTTTAAATTTCTTATCTCTCTAAAAGTAAATAACGGACAGGCTTCTTTATCTTGCACGTTAAGCTTCATTTTAGAAATAAATGTACTCTTTATTTCCGAAATTTCTAGCTCTTTAAGTATTCCTATTCCTTTAGCTGCTAAATCTCTTGCGATGCCGTAAACTCCAAGTGCATCACCACGATTAGGAGTAACGTTAATAACAAATATAGGATCATCTAAACCGTAATATTTAGTAAAATTCTCTCCAACTACGGCATCTTCAGGTAGCTCTATAATCCCTTCAGACTCTGAAGCTAGCAGTAATTCCTCTTCAGAGCAAAGCATACCACAGCTTTTTTCGCCTCTAATAACAGATGCCTTAATCTTAAATTTACCTTTTGGTATTTCTATTCCGATATTTGCAAGTACTACTTTTATACCTGCTCTTGCATTACGCGCACCACAAACTATTTGCAGCATACCGCTTTTAGTCTCAACATTACAAAGCTTTAATTTATCAGCTGAAGGGTGAGGTTTAATATTTGTAATATATGCTACTTCAAACTTTTGTAACTCCGCCGCTTTATCTATCACCTCTTCCACTTCAAGGCCAATAGCTGTTAGGGCTTCGGCAATTTCAGTAACTGAAGCCGATGTCTCTAAAAATTGTTTTAACCATGATAACGTAAATTTCATTTCGTAAGCCCTCCTGCTAAATTCGGTATATCAAAGCTCCCAAAATTATAATGTTTAAGCCAACGCATATCTCCTTCAAAAAATTGTCTTAAATCTTTGATATTATATTTTAACATTGCAAAACGCTCTACTCCAAGCCCAAAAGCAAAACCTTGATACTCGCTGCTATCGATACCAACATTTTTAAGCACGTTTGGATGAACCATCCCGCAACCGAGAACCTCAAGCCATTTATCGTTTTTATTCATCCGAATATCAACTTCGGCAGAAGGTTCGGTAAATGGGAAAAAGCTGGGTCTAAAACGTAATTCAATATTAGAATTTTCAAAAAAGCTTTTTATAAATGCCGTGATAACATATTTTAAATGTCCCATATTGATATTTTTATCAATAACAAGCCCTTCTATTTGGTGGAACATTGGCGTATGCGTCATATCCGAATCCGATCTATAAGTCCTACCAGGTGCTATAAACCTAAAAGGCGGTTTGCCATTTTTCATAGCTCTAATCTGCACTGTTGAGGTATGAGTACGTAATAACAGCGGCTTATTATTTTCCTGACTTTTCAAATAAAAAGTATCATGCATTTGCCTTGCGGGATGATCATCTTCAAAATTGAGAGCGGTAAAATTATAAAAATCATTCTCGATATTCGGTCCGTTTTCTATAGTAAAACCAAACTGCGCAAATACTTGTATTAACTCCTCACTACATTGTGTTATTGGATGAATAGAACCTTGTTTATATCTCCGTGCAGGGATTGTTAAATCAATTTTATCGGCAGCAAGTTTAAAATTTAGTTCCTGCTCCTCTAAAATTTCTTCTTGTGCTTTTATTATATTCTGTATTTTATCTTTTAATTTATTGATTTTTAAGCCAAATTCTTTACGTTCCTGTTCATTTAAACTACCTAATTTTTTAAGCTCACCGGTCACTATACCGTTCTTGCCTAAAAATTCTACTTTATATTCTTGCAGAGCTTTTAAGTTTTGTACTAATAAGATTTTGTCCTCAGCAAGCCTTAATATTGTTTCTATATTTTCCATGATTGTTTTTTTGTTTTTGATTTTTTATTGTACGGTAGAACGTCATTGCGAGCGGGCATTGTTGCGTGGACCTGTTTATCCGTCATTGCAAGAAAATTGCATAGCAATTGACTAAGCAATCCAGCTAAAACTGATTTACAGAATTTTTTTAATTATTTTCTGGATTGCCGCGTCGCCTACGGCTCCTCGCAATGACGACCTTCAGTATCTATGCAACAATACCTCCTCGCGATGACGTTAAACCAACATACACTTCATATAATTCTCTTCTACCCCCACCAACTTCGCTTTAAATATCTGCCCTATTTCTAAAGGTTTATCTAGCTTTACCGGAATAAAATTTTCGGTATGGGCAATATTATTATTCTCTACTAATAACTCCACTTTCTGTCCTATATGTTTTTTAAAGAATTCGGTCAACTGGTTTTGCCCTTCTTGCCTTAAAAGTTCTGCCCTTTCTTTTCTTATATTTTTAGGTACTTGTGGCATACGTGCTGCAGGCGTTCCTTCTCTTTCCGAATAAGGAAAAACATGTAAATATTGTAATTCCGCTTCTGAAATTAATTTTCTTGTATTTTCAAACATTTCAGGGGTTTCAGTCGGGAAACCAGCTATAATATCCGCACCAAAAGATACTTCCGGTCTTATTGCCCGCAGCTTCCGACAAAACTCTATTACGTTTGCTCTATTATGACGTCTTTTCATACGTTTTAATATCATATCGTCGCCTGCTTGCAAGCTAATATGAAAATGCGGCATTATCCTTTCACTATAAGCTATAAGCTCAAAAAGTTCATCATCTATTTCTGCAACATCTATTGAAGATAATCTAAGCCTCTTTAATTCAGGGACTAAATTCAACACTCGTTTAATCATTTGTGCGAATGTTGGACTTCCCGGCAAATCACTACCGTAAGCCGTGACATCGACACCGGTAAAAACTACTTCTTTAAAGCCGTTTAATACCAAATGCTTTACCTGCTTTGCTATAGCTCCTATTGCTACTGATCTACTTTTTCCTCTACCATAAGGGATAATACAGAAAGTACAAGAATGATCACAACCGTTTTGTACCTGAATAAAAGCACGAGACTTACCGTCAAAGCTACTTACTAAATGACTTGCCGTCTCTTTCACCGACATTATATCGTTAACTGTTATTTTTGCATCGGTAATTTGGTAGTAATTAGGTAATAACTTCTCTT